>NZ_JBQENB010000001.1:1049253-1399628 GCF_052044215.1 Leifsonia sp. 22587 | reverse complement strand
CGCGCGGCGGCAGCACACGCCCGTACTCCCCCAGGTCGTCGAAGCCGACGCGGTCACCGGCCGCCGCGTACGCCGCCGCCAGCGACGACGCGGCCTCGCGCGCCAGGTCGAGCGACGAGACGGCGGGCCGCGGATAGGCGCGCGACCAGTCCGCGACCACGCCCGTCAGGTCGTCGCGGGCGTCCACCACGAGGTGGACGGCGGCGTCGGAGGTCGCGGTCGTGCGGCGCACATACAACTCGCCGTCGCGGCCGGCGCGCGCGGTGGCGCGCCAGTCGATGCGGCGGAGCCGGTCACCCGGATGGAACAGGTCGATGTCGCGGAACTCGCCGCCGTCCCCGGGCCGGGTCGAGATGTGCTGCCCGGTGAGCCCGAGCAGTCGGGCGGGCAGCGGCAAGGTCCGGACGGGCGCGCGCCGCGGGCGGATCACGCGCTCGACCGCCGCCTCCTCTCCCGGGTCGCTCACCCACGCGGCGTCGGGGCCGATCGCGCGGACGCCCACGGCTCCCAGCCGCTGCGGCCCGGAGTGCACGAGCGGGACCGTGCCCGACGCGTCGGCGGCGGCGGATGGGGTGAGGATCGCATCCACCGGCGCGCTCCCGCCTAGTGCGAGGCGGAGCTGCAGGGCGTCGGGGCGCTGGGTGGCGTCCGTGTGGATGCGGAGGGTCGCCTGCGGCGGGGCGGCGGCGGGGGCGGCGGCGGGAGCGTCGGGGCCGGGGTCGCCGGGGACGGCCGTGTCGTCGACCGTGATGTCCGCGCTCACGGTCACCTCGCCCGGTCGCCCCTTCGCGGGCGGCGACGGGCGCCGATCCCAGCCGAGAGCGGCGGTCAGCAGCAGCGGGGCGCCCACCAGCGCGGGCTCCACCCGGGACATGACGAACGAGGCCACGACGGCCAGCACGCCGACGATCACGGCTCCGGCGAGGGCGGGGCTCAGCGTCCATCCGGTCGTCGTCCGGGTGGCGCCACGCGTCGGGCCGCGGTCGGTCATCGGCGCGGCTCCCCGGTGCCGGTCATCCGCGCGCCGCCTCCGCGCGCTGCGCGGCGCCCACAGCGGGCGGTCCGGCCACGCTGTTGACGACCTCGATGACCACCTGCTCCGCGCCCACGCCGCTGGTCCACGCCTGGACCGTCAGCGTGAGCCGGTGCGCGAGGACGGGCACGGCAACGGCCTTCACATCGTCGGGGAGCACGAAGTCCCGGCCGTCGAGCACGGCCAGGGCGCGGGCGACGAGGAGGAGGCCCTGCGAGCCGCGGGGGGACGCGCCGACCTCCACCGAGCGGTGACGGCGGGTCGCGGCGGCCAGCCGGACGCAGTAGTCGGCGATGTCCGGGTCCACATCCACCGCCTCCACCCCGGCCTGCATCGCGGACAGCGTGGCGGCGTCGATCACGGGCTCCACCGTCGCCACCTCATGCCGCCGGGCCACCCGGGCCAGCAGGACACGCGACTCCCCCGCCTCATCCGGGTAGCCGACGCTCAGCCGGACCATGAAGCGGTCGAGCTGCGCCTCGGGCAGCGCGTACGTGCCCTCCGACTCGATCGGGTTGGCCGTGGCCACCACGTGGAACGGTGTGGGGAGCGGGAAGCTCCGGCCCTCCACCGAGACCTGGCCCTCCGCCATCGCCTCCAGCAGCGCGGACTGCGTCTTCGGCGAGGTGCGGTTGATCTCGTCCGCCAGGAAGAGACCCGTGAAGACGGGACCCGGGCGGAACTCGAACTCCGCGGTGCGCGGCACGTACACGAACGAGCCGGTGATGTCGGACGGCAGCAGGTCGGGCGTGCACTGCAGCCGGCGGAAGTCGAGGCCGACGGCCGCGGCGATGCTGCGGGCGGCGAGCGTCTTGCCGAGACCGGGAACGTCCTCGAAGAGCACATGCCCGCCGGCGAGGATGGTCGCGAAGGCGATCCGGAGCGGGTCGCGCATCCCCACCACCACTGTGGACACGCGGTCGAGCACCTCGGAGCCGAGCCGGGCGACCTCGGGGACGGGGAGAGCCGCTACTGGGGCCGCGTCGGCGGGTGGGGTGGAGTTCGGGGCGGGGATGCTCGGGTCAGCGGGCACGGTGCGGCTCCTTGTGGGTGGGTGCGGGTGTCGTGGAGGCGCCGCGCGAGCGGGTGTTCGGCGGGGCGGCGGACGGCGGGGCGGCGTTCGGCGGGTCGACAGACGGCGGGGCGGCGGACGGCCGGGCAGCGATCGGCGGGTCGGCGGGCAGCGGGGCGGCGTTCGGCGGGGCGGCGGAGGCGGCCAGCGCCTCCAGGCGAGCGAGCACCGCTGCGACCTCGGTGGTGCGCGGCGGTGCGACCCCGGTCCCCCGTCGCAGCAGCCGGAGGCCGTCGGCGCCGAGCAGGCCCTCGAGCCGCTCGTCGGCGGTGCGGTCCTCGAGGTCGAGGCCCTGGAGGGACAACGCACGCTCGGCGACGGAGCGCACCCGGCGCACGCCCTCCGGTGATGCGCGGCCACCACGGGAGCCGAGGGACCAGCCCAGCTGCACCAGGTCGCGCCGGGCGCCGGGTCGAGGCTCGGGAGCCGGCACGGCCCAGACCACGTCGGCGGCCTCGCCGAGCGCGGAGAGGCAGGCGCACAGGGCGAACGCCGCGGCGCCCAGACCGATGGCGTGCGGCGCATCCATGCCGAGATACCAGGCGGCGGCGCCGAGCGCGATGCCGAGGACGGCGGACAGGATCAGGCGGCGCAGCATGCGCGGTGGGAGGCGGCGGCGGGTGCTCACCCGCCCTCCGCCGCGACGCGCGCTCATCGGCGCTTCCCCGCCGTGGTGCTCGAGGAGGTGGTGCTCCAGGATGCGCGGAGCGCCGCGACCGCGTCCCGTGCGGCGGCCACGTCGGAATCGGTCACCGGTGCCGTGCTGAACCGGGCGCGGACGTAGAGTCCGAGGAACCGCTGGGCCGCGTCCCGATCGGCTGCCACCCGTGCGACGACCCGGGAGGCGAACTCGGCGGGCGTCTCGGCGGGCAGGCGCTGGACGCCCGAGTCGGCAGCGCCCTCCTCCAGCCCCAGCCAGGCGCGCTCGATGGCGTCGCGGGGCTCGCGCGGCGCCGCGAGCTCCGCACTCGCGCGGTCGAGACCGCGGCGGACGTGCTCGGGCTCCGGTTCGGCGGTGGGCTCGGGCGCGGGTGCCGACAGCTCCGTCTCGGCCAGCCCGGCCAGCGAGGGCAGTTCGGGCGCCGGGCGGCTTCGCCGGCGGTACCGCCACAGGATGGCGAGCGCCACGATCACGGCGAGCACGATGAGGGCGACGAGCAGCCAGGAGAGGTCGATGCGGAGCTGCTGCTGGGGCCGCTGCGGTTCGGGGGTCCCGGTCAAGTTCTGCTCCGGCCGGTCTGTCACCACCGGTCCCGGCGGAAGGAACACCCGCGGCCCGGTGAAGGCGGGAACCCCCTGGAACGCGACGGCCACCACGGCGATCCCGACCAGCACGGCGCACACGGCGAGCGTCCACCGCCGCTGTCCCGTCCCCGTCGAAGCCACCCTGCCACCGTAGCGCGCGCTCGCCACCGCTCGTGCGAATCGGAGGAAGTGCCCGGCGCCAGCGCCCGACGGGCGCCCGAGTCGTGAGTAGGTGCGCGAATCTCCCGCGAGTTGCGACATCCACTCACCACTCGAGGGCGCGGCCGCATGCGCCCGCGCGCCGAGGTGCACGTCGTTGCGGTCGACACGCCGCTCGGGCACACAACAACGTGCACCTCAGCGAGAAGGGATGCGCGCGTGCGCCCGGTGCGGTGCTGGCGCCTGGCCGGCGCCCGAGTCGTGAGTAGATGCGCGAATCTGACGCGAGTTGCGACATCCACTCACGACTCGACGACGGCCATCACGCAGCGCCCGAGGTGCACGTTGTTGCGGTCGACACGCGGTACGGCTGCGCAACAGCGTGCACTTCGATGACGGGCGCTCAGCCCAGGTGGCCGGCCTTCTCCATCTGCCGCAGGTCGCGTTTCAGGTCGGAGAGCTCGTCGCGCAGCCGCGCGGCCAGCTCGAACTTGAGCTCGCCCGCGGCCGCCAGCATCTGCTGGTTGAGGTCCGCGATCAGCCCCTCGAGCTCCGCGGCACCCTGCGCGGCGATGCCGCCGTTGCGCAGGTTGGGCGTCGGGCTCTTCCGCTTCTGCTCGCGGCCGGCCAGCATCCGTGCCGTGTCGGCCTCCTCGCGAGCCAGCACGTCCGTGATGTCGGCGATGCGCTTGCGCAGCGGCTGCGGGTCGATACCGTTGACCCGGTTGTACTCGATCTGCTTCTCGCGGCGACGGTCGGTCTCCTCGATCGCGTTCTTCATGGAGTCCGTGAGCACGTCGGCGTACATGTGCACCTGGCCCGAGACGTTTCGGGCGGCACGACCGATGGTCTGCACCAGCGAGGTCGACGACCGGAGGAAGCCCTCCTTGTCGGCGTCGAGGATGGCGACCAGCGACACCTCCGGGAGGTCGAGTCCCTCACGCAGCAGGTTGATGCCGACGAGGACGTCGTAAACGCCGGCCCGCAGCTCGGAGAGGAGTTCGACGCGCCGCAGGGTGTCGACGTCGGAGTGCAGGTAGCGCACCCGGACGCCCGCCTCCGCCAGGAAGTCGGTGAGCTCCTCCGCCATCTTCTTGGTCAGGGTGGTGACGAGGACGCGCTCGTCGCGCTCCACCCGGAGCCGGATCTCCTCGAGCAGGTCGTCGATTTGCCCCTTCGTCGGCTTGACGACGATCTCCGGGTCGATCAGGCCGGTCGGGCGGATGATCTGCTCGACCACGCCGTCGGCGATGCCCAGCTCGTACTTGCCCGGGGTCGCGGAGAGGTAGACGGTCTGGCCGACGCGGTCCTTGAACTCGTTCCACTTGAGCGGACGGTTGTCGAGCGCGCTGGGCAGGCGGAAGCCGTGCTCCACCAGGGTGCGCTTGCGCGACGCGTCGCCCTCGTACATGGCTCCGATCTGCGGCACGGTCACGTGCGACTCGTCGATCACCACGAGGAAGTCGTCCGGGAAGTAGTCGAGCAGGCAGTGCGGCGCCTCGCCTGGGGCGCGGCCGTCGATGTGGCGCGAGTAGTTCTCGATGCCGGAGCAGAAGCCGATCTGCTCCATCATCTCCAGGTCGAACTGGGTGCGCATCCGCAGCCGCTGCGCCTCGAGCAGCTTGCCCTCGCGCTCCAGCTCCTGGAGGCGCTCGTGCAGCTCCTCCTGGATGGTGCCGATCGCGCGCTGCATGGTGGCCGGGCTCGCGGCGTAGTGCGTCGCCGGGAAGACGGACACCGCATCCATCTTCGTGATCACGTTGCCCGTCAGCGGGTGCAGCGAGTAGAGCGCCTCGATCTCGTCGCCGAACAGCTCGATCCGGATCGCGTGCTCCTCGTAGACCGGGATGATCTCGATCGTGTCGCCGCGCACGCGGAACTTGCCGCGCGAGAAGTCGACGTCGTTGCGCTCGTACTGCATGTTGACGAAGCGGCGGATCAGCGCATCCCGCCCTACGTTCTGGCCGACCTGGAGCGCGACCATGGCCTCCAGGTACTCCTCGGCCGCACCGAGGCCGTAGATGCAGGACACGGTGGACACGACGACGACGTCGCGACGGCTGAGCAGCGAGTTCGTGGTCGAGTGCCGGAGACGCTCGACCTCTGCGTTGATCGAGCTGTCCTTTTCGATGAAGGTGTCCGTCTGCGGCACGTACGCCTCGGGCTGGTAGTAGTCGTAGTACGAGACGAAGTACTCGACGGCGTTGTTGGGCAGCAGCTCGCGGAACTCGTTGGCCAGCTGCGCCGCCAGCGTCTTGTTGTGCGCCAGCACCAGCGTCGGGCGCTGCACCTGCTCGATCAGCCAGGCGGTCGTCGCCGACTTTCCGGTACCGGTCGCGCCGAGCAGCACCACATCCGTCTCGCCGGCGTTGATGCGCCCGGCGAGTTCGGCGATCGCCTGCGGCTGGTCACCGCTCGGGCTGTACTCGCTGACGACCTCGAAGGGACGGACGGAGCGCGTGGGAAGCATGTCTCCAGTCTAGGAAGGACCACCGACACTTCGGCCGGCTCTCGCTCACAGCGGAACGGGCGTCACCGTGCGGTGCCGCGCAGCTCCTCCCAGAGCGCATCCACCTGCTCCAGCGTGTACTCCAGCGTGCCGCCGGTGTCGATCACGACGTCGGCGACGGCCAGCCGCTGGTCGTCGGACGCCTGCGAGCGGATGCGGCGCTCCGCCTCCCCCGCGTCCATCCCGCGCAGGGTGACGAGGCGGTGGATGCGGGTCGCCGCGTCGGCGTGCGCGACCACGACCCGGTCGAAGGGGTACTCGTTGGCCGACTCGACCAGCAGGGGGACGTCGTAGACCACGATGGCGTCCGGGTCCGCCTCGGCGGCGGCACGGAAGCGCGCGGTCGAGGCCTGCAGCACGGCGGGGTGGGTGATCGCGTTGAGGTCCTGCAGCGCTGCGGGGTCGCCGAACACGATCGCGCCGAGCGCCGGGCGGTCGAGGCTGCCGTCCGCGGCGATCACGGCGTCGCCGAACCGGCGGGCGATCTCTGCCAGCGCCGGTGTGCCGGGCTCGACCACTTCGCGCGCGATGCGATCGGCGTCGACGACGACGGCGCCGTGCGAGGCGAGACGGGAGGCGATGGTCGATTTGCCGGAGGCGATTCCCCCGGTGAGTCCGATCAGCTGCACGCGCCCAGCCTATCCGCACCCCGTCCGCCGCCCGTCCCCCGCCGCCCGCCGCCCGCTGGAGCGACTGCGGTGCCGGGTCACGTCTGCGCCTGCGCGACGCCCCGCAGTCGTGACGAACCGCCGCAGCCGTCGCCGTCGCGGCTCCGGCCGCTCCCCCGGGAACGCCGAAGCGGCCGGCCCCGAAGGACCGGCCGCTTCTGAGAGAGGATGCTCAGGAGTTGGAGCTGAGCTTCTCGCGCAGAGCCGCGAGCGACTCGTCGTCGGCGAGCGTTCCGCCGGCGCCGGAGTCGGAGGAGTACGAGGACGAACCGCTGTCGGCGGCAGCCTCCTCGAGGCCCTTGGCGACCTGGCGCTTGTGCGCCTCCCAGCGCGCCTGGGCCGCAGCGTACTGCTGCTCCCACTCGTCGCGCTGCGCCTCGAAGCCTTCCTTCCACTCGTTGGTCTCCGGGTCGAAGCCCTCCGGGTACTTGTAGTTGCCCTGGTCGTCGTACTCGGTGACCATGCCGTAGAGCGCCGGGTCGAACTCGGTGCCCTCCGGATCGACGCCCTCGTTCGCCTGCTTGAGCGACAGCGAGATGCGGCGGCGCTCCAGGTCGATGTCGATGACCTTGACGAACACCTCGTCGCCCACCGAGACGACCTGCTCGGCCAGCTCGACGTGCTTGCCAGACAGCTCGGAGATGTGCACGAGGCCCTCGATGCCGTCCGCGACGCGGACGAACGCACCGAACGGGACCAGCTTGGTGACCTTGCCCGGTGCGACCTGACCGATCGCGTGGGTGCGGGCGAAGACCTGCCACGGGTCCTCCTGCGTCGCCTTCAGCGACAGGGAGACGCGCTCGCGGTCGAGGTCGACCTCGAGGATCTCGACGGTGACCTCCTGGCCCACCTCGACGACCTCGGAGGCGTGCTCGATGTGCTTCCAGGACAGCTCCGACACGTGGACGAGACCGTCGACGCCGCCGAGGTCGACGAACGCACCGAAGTTGACGATCGACGAGACGACGCCCTTGCGGACCTGGCCCTTGTGCAGGTTGTTGAGGAACGTGGTGCGGGACTCGGACTGGGTCTGCTCCAGCAGCGCGCGGCGCGAGAGCACCACGTTGTTGCGGTTCTTGTCGAGCTCGAGGATCTTGGCCTCGATCTCCTGACCCAGGTACGGGGTGAGGTCGCGGACGCGGCGCAGCTCGATGAGCGACGCGGGCAGGAAGCCACGCAGGCCGATGTCGACGATCAGGCCGCCCTTGACGACCTCGATCACCGTACCGGTGACGACGCCGTCGGCCTCCTTGATCTTCTCCACATCGCCCCAGGCGCGCTCGTACTGCGCACGCTTCTTGGACAGGATGAGGCGACCCTCCTTGTCCTCCTTCTGGAGAACGAGAGCCTCGACGGTGTCGCCGACCTCGACGACCTCGGTGGGGTCGACGTCGTGCTTGATGGAGAGTTCGCGCGAGGGGATGACGCCCTCGGTCTTGTAACCGACGTCGAGGAGGACCTCGTCGCGGTCGATCTTGACGACGGTGCCTTCGATCAGGTCTCCGTCGTTGAAGAACTTCAGCGTCTTTTCGACCGCGGCAAGAAAGTCCTCAGCAGATCCGATGTCGTTGACGGCGACCTGCTTGGGTGCCTTGTCGGTCGTTGCGGTTGTCATGTAGTGGGTGCTCCGTTATGGACAGGAATCAGGCCGGTCGCGTCGTTGTTTCTGGATGTTCCGCGAACGGCAGGCGGATAGAGGTGTCACACAAGTGACGTTCTAGTCTACCGGGCAGCGGAGGCGTGCAGCAACCTGCGGCCGGCGAGGATGTCGCGCAGTGCCGGCTCCAGGTCCGGGTACGCGAACTCGTAGCCCGCGTCGAGGAGGCGCTCGGGTACCACCCAGCGGCTCTTCAGCACGAGTTCGGTCTCGGTGCGGATCGCGACCGAGCCCAGTTCGAGCATCCACCGGTACGCCGGGAGCCCGACGCGCACGCCTAGCAGCCGGCGAAGTGTCGCCATGAGCATGCGGTTGTCGGTGGGATGCGGCGATGAGACGTTCACGGTGCCGTCGAGCTCGGGATGCGCGCGCAGGAACTCGATGGCGCCGAGCACGTCGGCGATGTGCACCCAGCTGAAGCGCTGGCGGCCGCCGCGGGCGCGGAACTCGTGGAATGTGCCGGCGTTGCGGCGCGCCGCCGTGACGAACCACCGGCCGTCGACCTGCGGGCCGCCCAGCCCGAAGCGGGCCAGTGCGACGAGCGGGCCGAGCGCGCTGCCGTCGCCGAGCACGATGGCCATGCGCAGGGCGACGCGGCGCGTGCCGGGGAGGTCGCCCTCGAAGAGCTCGCGCTCCCAGGCTTTCGCCACCTCGACGGAGAAGCCCGTGCCCAGCTCGCCGGTCGCCTCCGTCATCGGCCGGTCCTCCGCGTGCCGGTAGATGGTCGCGGTCGAGGCGTTGAACCAGACCGGCGGCGGCGCGTCGCTCGTCGCGATCGCCTCGCGCACCGCTCGCGTGGTGACCAGGCGCGACCGGAAGATCTCCGCCCGGTTGGCGTCGTTGTAACGGCAGTTCACGCTCTTGCCCGCGAGGTTGATCACGGCCGCCGCGCCGGTGACGGCTTCCCGGAGCCCGGCCGCGTCGTCCCAGCGCACGTCGGGGCCGTCGCGCCCGACGAGGACCACGTCCGCGCCGGCCTCCCGGTAGTGCTGTGCGAGGTAGCGGCCGATGAAGCCGGACGCCCCCGCGATGACGATGCGCTCACTCACTGCTGCTGGTCCCCCTCGGGTGTCACGTCGTAGCGGAAGAGTCCGCCGTACTGGTAGATCCGGCCGATGACCGGGAGCGTCACGGTGATGGACACGCGCTGCTGCCCGGCGTCCTCATCCCACCGCTCGGTCAGCACGACGACCGGAGCGATCGGCGACGGGATGCGCACCCGCCGGCCCGCGAGAACCACGTGCACCTCCGTCGAGCGCAGGCGGAGACCTCCGTCGCGGACGGTGGCGCGGAAGCGCGCCTCGGCGCGCACCGGGTCGCCGAGCCGGTCGACGAGTTCGCTGCCGCCGCGGCGGCCCACGCCGACCTCGGAGACGCCGATCTCATCCACCATGACCGCCGAGCGCCCGCGGAACGCGAACGCCCGTTCCGCCGCGACCGCCGGCGAACCGTCCGGCCGGACGACCGGACGGTTCGCCACCGTGAACGGGACCTCGCGCTGCCAGACCGGGAACAGCACCCGGGACCGCGCGAAGAGCGCGAGCACGGGCCACAGCCAGCGTCTCGGGGTGCCGACCGTGTCGAACACACCGGCTCCTCGCCCCACGGAGCCGGACGGGATGGCGTCGAAGTACGCCTGCAGCCGTGGATGCAGGTCGTCGAACGCCGCGCCGAGCACGGCGCGGTAGGGCGAGGTCACCGGGTGCGGGGGCTGCCGCTCAGTCGAGCAGCGCCGCCTTCAGGGTGTCGAGGCCGACGCCGCCGATGTCGAGCGCCTTCTTGTGGAACGCCTTGATGTCGAACGACGCACCCTCGCGGCGCGCGTACTCGTCGCGCAGCTGCTCCCAGATGCGCTGACCGATCTTGTACGACGGAGCCTGCCCCGGCCAGCCGAGGTAGCGGTTCACCTCGAAGCGGACGAAGCCGTCGTTCATGTTGACGTTCTCGCGAAGGAAGGGGAACGCGTCCTCCCCCGTCCACGGACGCGAGCCGTCGGGCAACGGCTTCTCGAGGTGCACGCCGATGTCGAGCACGACGCGCGCGGCGCGCATCCGCTGGCCGTCGAGCATCCCGAGCCGGTCGGCCGGGTCGTCGAGGTAGCCGAGCTGCTCCATCAGCCGCTCGGCGTAGAGCGCCCAGCCCTCCGCGTGGCCGGACGTGCCCGCGATGCGGCGCCACGAGTTCAGCTGCGCCTTGTTGTAGGTGGCCTGGGCGATCTGCAGGTGGTGACCCGGGACGCCCTCGTGGTAGACCGTGGTCAGTTCGCGCCATGTGTCGAACTCGGTGACACCTTCGGGAACGCTCCACCACATCCGGCCGGCGCGCGCGAAGTCGTCGCTGGGGCCGGTGTAGTAGATGCCGCCCTCCTGGGTCGGCGCGATCATGCACTCGAGCCGGCGGATCTCGGCCGGGATGTCGAAGTGCGACTTGCCGAGCTCTTCGATCGCGCGGTCGCTGGTCTCCTGCATCCAGCGCTGCAGCGCGTCGGTGCCGTGCAGCTTGCGGCTCGGGTCGCCGTCCAGGAACTCGATCGCCTCGAGGACGGTGGCGCCCGGCTTGATCTCCCGCGCGATCGACTCCTGCTCGGCGCGCATGCGGGCGAGCTCCTCGATGCCCCACTCGTAGGTCTCGTCGAAGTCGACCGTAGCGCCGAGGAAGCCGCGCGACGCCAGGGCGTAGAGCTCCCTGCCGACCGCGTCCTTCTCGGGCGCGTGCTGCGCCAACTCGTTCTCGAGGAAGTCGGCGAGCGACGCGTACGCCTGCGCCGACTCCTGGGCGCCCGCCGCGAGGTCGGACTTCAGCGACTCGGGCAGCACTCCGTTGAGTGGCCGTGCGTCGCCGGTGAACTCGAAGAAGAAGCCGCTGTCGGCGACCTGCTTGCGCGCCTGGGCGAGCACTTCGCGCACCTGGCGGATCGCGGGGACGTTCCCGTTCGCGATTCCGCTGCGCAGCGTCTCGATGTAGCCGTTCATCGCGGCGGGCAGGTTGTGCAGGCGCTTGGCGACGTTCGCCCAGTCGTCCTCGGTGTCGGTCGGCACCAGGTCGAAGATGTCGCGCAGCTCTTGCGCGGGCGAGGCGATGACGTTGAGGTCGCGCTGCGCGAAGCCGGCGTCGTGCTTCTCGACGGTGAGCTGCAGCTCCCGCGCGAGGTCCATCTTGGTGATGCGGTCGATGTCGTCGACCGGCTCCGCCGCTTCGATGCGGGCCAGAGCCTCCTTCACCTTGGCGATGGCGGTCTCGGCGCCCGCGGGAGAGTAGTCGGCGTACTCGCCCTCGCGGCCGGGTCGACCGAGCCAGACGTGGTACTCGGGGAACAGTTCGAGCTGGGTGTCCACCCACTCCTCGGCGATCGTGTCGACCGGGGTGGGTTCGCGCTTCTGATCGTTGGTCATGCTCCGACCCTACCGATCGGTCCACCCCGCAGGCAGGGGAAATCGCACACTGTGGACAACCCGCTGCCTGTGGAGGGAACGGCTCAGTGCGCGGCGGCGTCCCAGTTCGCGCCCCGGCCCACCTGCACATCGAGCGGCACCCGCAGGTCGGCCGCGCCCGCCATCCGGGCGCGGACGATCGCCTCCAGGGCGTCCCACTCGCCGTGCGCGACCTCGAAGATGAGCTCGTCGTGCACCTGCAGCAGCATCCGGGATTCGAGGCGCTGATCGATGATGTCGCCCGCGATGCCCAGCATGGCCACCTTCATGATGTCGGCGGCCGACCCCTGGATCGGGGCGTTGAGCGCCTGCCGCTCGGCGTTCTCGCGCAGCACGCGGTTCGTCGACGTGAGGTCGGCGAACGGACGGCGGCGACCGAAGATCGTCTCGGTGAAGCCGTCGACGCGTGCCTGCTCCACGACGTTGCGCAGGTAGTCGCGCACCGCACCGAAGCGCTCGAAGTAGTCGCTCATCAGCTGACGCGCTTCGGAGGTCTCGATGCGCAGCTGCTTGGACAGGCCGAAGGCGCTCAACCCGTAGGCGAGCCCGTACGACATCGCCTTGACCTTGGTCCGCATCGCCGGGGTGACCTCCGCCGGCGGGACGCCGAACACGCGCGACCCGACGAACCGGTGCAGGTCCTCCCCCGCGTTGAACGCCTCGATCAGCCCCGGGTCCTCCGACAGGTGCGCCATGATGCGCATCTCGATCTGCGAGTAGTCGGCGGTGAGCAGCGTCTCGAATCCCTCGCCCTGGGTGAAGGCCGAGCGGATCTCCCGCCCCTCTTCAGTGCGGATCGGGATGTTCTGCAGGTTCGGGTCGTTCGAGGAGATACGGCCCGTGCTCGTGCCGGTCTGGTCGTACGTGGTGTGGATGCGGCCGTCGCTCTCGACGGACCGCTCCAGCGTCTCGACGATCTGCTTGAGCTTGGTCGCGTCGCGGTGCTGCAGCAGAAGGCCGAGGAACGGATGCGGGTTCTTCTCCTGCAGGTCCGCCAGCGATCCGGCGTCGGTCGAGTAGCCGGTCTTCGTGGCGCGGGTCTTCGGCATCCCGAGCTCCTCGAAGAGCACCTGCTGGAGCTGCTTCGGCGAGCCGAGGTTGATCTCGTGACCGATCTGCGCGTACGCCTGCGCGGCGAAGTCGTTGGCCTTGTCGGTGAGCTGTCCGCGGAGGCGCGCGAGCACTTCGGAGTCGATCGTGACGCCGTTCAGCTCCATCTCGGCGAGCACGGCGACCAGCGGCAGCTCGATGTCGTCGAGCACTCCCCGGGTGCCGTCGTCGAGCGCGATCATCTGACCCTCGGCGACGCGGCGGATGTACCACGCCTCGGTCGCCGGGCTGACGGCGTCGTTGATCGGGACGAGCTGGTTCGGGTCGGAGACCGGCAGGGTCTCGCCGAGCACCTCGTACACCTGCTCCGCGAGAGACTGCGCCGCGGCGCCCGGCTTCACCAGCCAGGAGGCGATGCGCGTGTCGAAGGCGAGTCCGTCGACCACGAAACCGGCGCGGCTGAGCGCCTTGAACTGCGGCTTGGCGTGGAAGAAGTACTTGGGCGCGCTGCTCGCGAGCCACTCCTCCAGTGCGGCGTAGTCGGGCCGGCCGGCCACCCACGGCACGTAGACGCTGTCGTCGGCGGTCGCGAGGCCGAAGCCGGTGACACCGGCCGGGCCGCGCTCGAGCTGCACGGCGATGGCGGCTCCGTCGGCCGACGCCTTCGACAGCCAGTTGGCGAGCTCCTCGTCGACCATGGTGCGGACGGCGGGTGCGCTCACCGCGCCCGCGTCGCCCACCTCGGCGACGGAGACGGCGCCGTCGAGCATCCCCTCTTCGGCCGCCGTCTTCATGAGCCGGTCGAGCAGGGTCTTGAACTGGAGGCGCGCGAAGATGTCGCGCACCGCGTTCTCGTTGAGCGGCTTGCGCTCGAGGTCCCTGGGACCGATCGGCAGCTCGACATCGTCGAGGAGCTGGTTGAGGCGCCGGTTGCGGAGCGCGTTCTCCTTCTGGTCGCGCAGGTTCTGCCCGACGACGCCCTTGATCTCGTCGGCGTGCGCCACGATGTTCTCGACCGTGCCGTACTGCTGCACCCACTTGACGGCGGTCTTCTCGCCGACCTTGTCGATACCGATCAGGTTGTCGCTGGTCTCGCCGACGAGGGCCGCGATCTCGGGGTACTGGTGCGGCTCGATGCCGTACTTCTCGCGCACGGCCGCCGGGTCGTACACCTTGAGCTCGGACACACCGCGGACGTTCGGGTAGAGCAGCGTGACGTCGTCGTTGACGAGCTGGATGGTGTCGCGGTCGCCCGAGACGAGGAGGACTTTGAAGCCCTGCTCCACGCCCTGCCGGGCGAGGGTGGCGAGGATGTCGTCGGCCTCGTAGTCCTCCTTCGCGATGGTGGTGACGTTCATCGCGTGGAGCGCCTCCTCGAGCAGCGGCACCTGGCCGGCGAACTCGGACGGCGTCTCGCCGCGGGTGCCCTTGTACTCCGGGTACTCGCGCGTGCGGAAGGAGTAGCGGGAGATGTCGAAGGCCACCGCGAGGTGGGTCGGCTTCTGCTGCTGCAGCAGGTTGATGAACATGGCGATGAAGCCGTGGATCGCGTTGGTGTGCTGCCCTTCGCGGTTCACGAAACTGTCGACAGGAAGCGCGTAGAAGGCCCGGAATGCCAGCGAATGGCCGTCGATGACGAGAAGGGTAGGCTTTTCGGAGTCTGACACCAGGCAAGCCTACAAGGGGCCGGTGACAGTGCAGACGACCGTCAGGAGAGGCCGAGGATGACCGACGACGCACTCACGTATGTGCAGCAGAGGGGGCTCGGCCGGCTGGCCGAGAAGATGGGCATCGAGATGCTCGAGTTCACCGTCGAGCGGGCCGTGGCCCGCATGCCCGTCGAGGGCAACACGCAGCCGGCGGACCTGCTGCACGGCGGTGCGTACGTGGTGCTCGGCGAGTCCCTCGGCTCGATGTCGGCCAACCTCTACGCGGGCGAGGGACGCCTCGCGGTCGGCATCGAGATCAACGCGTCGCACACCCGCTCGGCGACGAGCGGCTACGTCACGGGCGTGTGCACGCCCATCCACCTCGGCCGCACGCTGACGACGCACGAGATCGCGGTGACGGACGACCGCGGCCGCCGCTGCTCGACCATCCGCATCACGAACCTGATCAAGGACGTGTGACGCGACCGGCGCGCTGACGATTTGTGCCAAATAGTGGTTATGGCACGCGGATAACCGCGATTTGGCGCAAATCTTCGCCCCAGGACGCCGCCCCAGGAGCGGGGCGGGGCGGGCCGGGCGGCTACTTCTTGGGGGCGAGCTGCTCGATGATCGCCTGGGCGACGTCGTGCATGGTGAGGCGACGGTCCATCGACGCCTTCTGGATCCAGCGGAACGCCTCGGGCTCGCTGAGGCCCATCTTCTCGTTGAGGAGGCCCTTGGCGCGGTCGACCAGCTTGCGGGTCTCGAAGCGCTGCACCATGTCGGAGACCTCGGCCTCGAGGGCGATGATCTGCTGGTAGCGCGCGAGGGCGATCTCGATCGCCGGGAGCAGGTCGTTCGGCGTGAACGGCTTGACGACGTACGCGAGCGCGCCCGCCTCGGTGGCCCGCTCGACGAGCTCCTTCTGGCTGAATGCGGTCAGCAGCACGACGGGGGCGATGTGGTCCTTCGAGAGGCGCTCCGCCGCGGAGATGCCGTCGAGCTGCGGCATCTTGACGTCCATGATGACCAGGTCGGGACGCAGCTCGGTCGCCAGGGCCACGGCGGTCTCGCCGTCGCCGGCCTCACCCACGACCTCGAAACCGTTGTCGCGCAGGATCTCGACGATGTCGAGGCGGATGAGCGATTCGTCCTCCGCCACGACGACGCGGCGGGGTGCGGTGGCGGTGTTCTCCTGGTCAGTCACGCACAAAAGCCTACGGTATTGTTCAGGTGTTGTTGTGCGCCGCCGTGGCGGAATGGCAGACGCGGAGCACTCAAAATGCTTTGTCCGGAAGGGCGTGTGGGTTCGAGTCCCACCGGCGGCACGACGTCGGATGCGCGCGCGTCAGATGCGCGCGCGTCAAATGCGCGCGCCGACCACCGTCGCGGCGAAACGGCGGGCCCGCTGGGCCAGGCCGGCGATCCGCTCCTCCACCACCAGGTCGGCGTCGAAGCCGACGTACGACGGCGGCGGGGTGCGCCGCACGTTGGCGCTGCACTCGAACGCGCCGCAGACCAGCGTGCCGACGGTGTCGCCATTGCGGCCGGCCGCGCCCGCCCGGCGCGCGGACCAGAACCAGACGTCGTTGGTGAGGTGCACATCCTGGCACCAGCCGCACATCGAGGGCGCGTGCGACCGCATCGACGCCTCGGACGCGCGCAGCACGATGCCGACGGGGCCGTCGTCGGTCGGGATGACCACGTAGCCGCGTTGCGGGAGCCGCGGGTCGCGCCAGCCGAGGTACTCGCGCCTCGCCCAGTCGACTTCGTGCAGGCCGGGAGGCAGGGGCAGCTCCTCGGCTTCGCTGCGGGAGCAGTTGACGAACGACTCGCGGATCTGCTGCGGGCTCAGGATCTCCATACGCACCTCCTGCATCCATGCTCGCACAGGATGGGCGGGGCACCGCTTCGGCGTGTCGCCCCTTGACTCTGCCCCGAGGGTCAGGGATTAGCGTGCCGCCATGACCACGATCGAGAGCGTCACCGACGCCAGCTTCCAGGAGGATGTGCTCGCCGCCCCGGGCACCACCGTCGTCGAGTTCTGGGCGGAGTGGTGCGGTCCGTGCCGGGCCCTGTCGCCCATCCTGCAGCAGTTGCAGGACGAGCACGGCGACCGCATCCGCATCGTGAAGATCAACGCGGACGAGAACATGGACACGACCGTCGCCTACAAGGCGCTGGCCCTGCCGGTGATGAAGGTATTCCGCGACGGCGAGGTCGTGAAGACCATCGTCGGGGCGAAGCCGAAGCCGGCGATGGAGATGGAGCTCGCGCCGTTCCTCTGACGCGTCCATCCGCTGAGCCGCCTCAGGTGAGGTGGTCGAACGCCCCGCTCACCCAGCCGATGTAGCGGTCGGCCGAGCGGAGGACCGCATCCCGCGCGTCCCTCGGCACGACGTTGCCGAGGTTGCCGTACATCCGGTCGAACGGCCGGTCGCACACCGCGTCCGCGATCCGCCGGACAACCGCCGCGGAGAGCGGGATGTCGTTCGGGAAGCTGCGCTGGAACGTCACCCAGCGCTGCGACGGCCCCGGGAAGACGGTGTCGCCGCTGAGCACGACGCCCCGATCCCAGTGCACGACCGCACTGCCCGGGAAGTGGCCGCCGACCGTCCGCAGGGTGACGCCGGGCAGCACCTCGACCTCGCCGGTCCAGGACTGGATGGCCGGGTCCTCCCGCTGCACCCAGTGCCGGTCGGCGGCGTTCACGAGCACCGGCGGGTCGCCGAGCATCCGGGACCAGGTCACCTGCGCGCCGAACATGTGCGGGTGGCTCGTCGCGATGACCGCGACGCCGCCCAGATCCTGCACCGCGGCGGCCGCGGCCTCGTCGACGTAGCCGGGCGGATCCCAGAGCAGGTTGCCGTCGGGGGTCCGCAGCAGCAGCCCCTGCTGCCCGATGCCGACCCGAGGTTCGCTGCGGAGGCCGTACAGGTCCGGCTCGAGCTCGGTGATCGAGACGCGCTCGCCGTCGCGCTGCAGGCGTTGCAGCGTCGTCCACTCCTGCCCGGTCGGCGGCACGTACTGCCGCTCGTCCTCGCAGATCGGACAGGACGCGGGCGGTTGCTCCCCTGCACCGAACTCCACCGCGCATGTCGCGCACAGCCACTCCGCCACACCGGGACTCTAGCGCGCGGAATACGCCGCGCCCAGGGTCGCTTGGACTGGATGTGAAACGCATCGGGTTCCTCAGCTTCGGGCACTACCAGCCCATCCCCGGCTCCGTGTCGCGCACCGCGGCGGACGCCCTGCACCAGGCGATCGACCTGGCCGTGGCCGCCGAGGAGCTGGGCGCCGACGGCGCCTTCTTCCGCGTGCACCACTTCGCGCCGCAGCTGGCGTCGCCTTTCCCGCTGCTCGCGGCCATCGGCGCCCGCACGTCGCGCATCGAGATCGGCACGGCCGTGATCGACATGCGCTACGAGAACCCGCTCTACATGGCCGAGGATGCCGCGGCGGCCGACCTGATCAGCGGCGGCCGGCTGCAGCTGGGCGTCAGCCGGGGCTCACCCGAGACCGCGCTGCGCGGCTCGGAGTCGTTCGGCTACGTGCCGGCCGAGGGCGAGACGGATGCGGACATGGCCCGGCGCCACACGGAGCTGTTCCGCGCGGCGATCGCCGGCGCCGGAGTCGCGGAGGCGAACCCGGCGATGACCGGCGGCCAGCGCGGCGCGCTCGCCATCGAGCCGCAGTCCCCCGGCCTCGGCGACCGGATCTGGTGGGGAGCGGGCACCCGTGCCACGGCGGTGTGGGCCGCCGAGCAGGGCATGAACCTGATGAGCTCGACGCTGCTGACGGAGGACACCGGCGTGCCGTTCTCCGACCTGCAGGCCGAGCAGCTGCAGCAGTACCGCGACGCGTGGGCCGCTGCCGGTTGGGAGCGCGAGCCGCGCGTCTCGGTGAGCCGCAGCATCCTGCCGATCACCACCGACCTCGACCGCCGCTACTTCGGCGCCTCCGCCCTCACCGAGCGGCACGACCAGGTCGGGCACCTCGACGGCGGCCTGGCGCGCTTCGGCAAGAGCTACGTGGGAGAGCCCGAGCGGATCGTGGAGGAGCTGCGCCACGATGCGGCGGTCGCGGACGCGGACACCCTCCTGGTGACCGTGCCGAACCAGCTGGGCGTCGAGTACAACGCGCATCTGCTGGAGACGATCGTCACCCGGATCGCCCCCGAGCTCGGCTGGCGCGACTGACGTCCGGGGGTAGCTGAGCGAACGCCTGTACCCCGAATGCGGCATAGACGCCGTCGCGGAGACTGCGATGATGGTCGTACCGCACACCCGAATCTGCGGTGACCGTTTCCGTTCCGCGTTCTAAGGGTGTGCCATGCGAGCTCCGACTCTCCGCTCAGCGATCACCTCGGCCGCGCTCGCGCTCGTGGTCGGCGGGTCCCTGGTCGCCGCCGCGCCGGCGGGCGCGGTGACGCAGCGGACGGACAGCACGACGCCGAGCTCCGCGATCACGGGGATGTGGGCGTGGGGCAACCCCATCGACCCGACCGAGGACGCGCGCGGCGAGGGTCTGCCGCAGTTCGAGCCGCAGGCGCTGGCCGACTTCGCGGCGGCGCACCACCTGCGCACCGTCTTCCTGTCGGTCCCGTGGGCGGCCGACGAGGGTCCGTTCTCGACCTGGCTGACCGACGCGGTGGATGCGCTGCACGCGGCGGGCGTGACGAAGGTCGCGGCGCTCGGAGGCGACCCCGCCTGGGCGGACGACCCGTCGCTGGCCGCGACCTGGACCTCCGCCGCCCTGCGGGCCGCGCCCTTCGACGCGGTGCAGTTCGACGTCGAGCCCTGGGTGGTCTCCTCCGACGACCAGCTTCCCGCCGTGGTGGCGCAGCTGCAGGCCATGTACGACGCGGCCCGCACCGCGGCCGGGTCCGTGCCCATCGGCGCCGACCTGCCCTGGTGGCTCGCGGCCAAGCCGCAGCCGGGCGGCGGGACCGCTTTCGACGCGCTGCTCCCCCACCTGAAGTCGGTGGCGATCGTCGCGTTCAGCGACCACGCCGCGGGCACCGACGGGATCATCGCCCTGGCGAAGCCCGCCGCGAGCGCGGCGGCCGCGAAGCGCATCCCGTTCAGCATCGGCGTCGAAACCGACACCCCGGAGGTCGCGGGCGGCCCGGCGGCGACGTTCGGCGACGACAGCGCGGCCCTGCTCGAGAGCGAGACCGCGAAGGTGCGCACGGCGCTCGGCGGGCTGCGCGGCTACGGCGGGGTGACGGTGGAGCACCTGCTCAGCTGGCAGGACCTGATCGCGCGCTGACGCCCGCGCTTCAGCGACGGTCAGGGACCGTCGACGGCCGTCAGCGCCCGTCCGCGGCCGCTTCCAGCGCGGCGATGTCGAGCTTCCGCATCCCGAGCATCGCCTGATTCGCGCGCGCGGCACGTGCCGGATCCGGGTCGGACTGCAGCTCGACCAGCCGGCGCGGCACGATCTGCCAGCTGACGCCCCAGCGGTCCTTCAGCCAGCCGCACATGCTCTCCTCGCCGCCGTCGGCGGTGAGCGCCTCCCACAGCCGGTCGACCTCGGCCTGATCGTCGCACAGCACCGAGAGCGAGAACGCCTCCGTGAACCCGTCCGCCGGTCCCGTGTTCATCGCCTGGTACTCGACGCCCGCGAGGGTGAAGCGCAGCACGACGAGGCCGTCGGGCATCCCCTCCCCGAACCGCTGGACCTCCAGGATGCGCGAATCCGGGATGAGCGACGTGTACAGCTCCGCCGCCTCCTCCACGCCGTGCTCGAACCACAGGAACGGACTGACCTTCTGCATGGGATCCCCCTCCGGGCGTCGTCGCCGATGCCGCCCATGGTAGCCGCGCGCGGTAGCGTTGCACCTGTGTCGAGCAGCGCCGGATTCACCAGCTACATCGCCATCGGCGACAGTTTCACCGAGGGCGTCGGAGACGACCTCCCCGACGGGCGCGTGCGCGGCTGGGCCGACTTCGTCGCGCTCGGGATGGCCGCCGCCTCCGACGGGCCGTTCCGGTACGCGAACCTCGCAATCCGCGGCAGGAAGCTCGGGCCGATCGTGGCCGAGCAGGTGAAGCCGGCGATCGCGCAGCATCCCGACCTGGTCAGCCTGAACGGCGGCGGCAACGACATCATGCGGCCGCGCGTCTCGATAGAGAGCGTCGCGAAGACCCTGATGGATGCGGCCGACCGGGTCGTCGCCTCCGGCAGTCACATGCTGCTGCTGAGCGGCGCGAACCCCAGCGCGCACCTCCCCCTCGGCGGGCTGATCCGCCGGCGCGGCGAGGAGCTGGCCATCGCGGTGCGCGAGATGCTCCCCCGCGACGGCATCACGTTCGTGGACAACTGGGCCGACGAGGGCCTGGAGGACATCCGCTACTGGTCCGCCGATCGGCTGCACCTCGGACCGCTCGGCCACACGCGCGTCGCGAGCAACGTGCTGACCGCTCTCGGCGTCCCTGTGCCCACCGAGTGGGGCGTCGAGGAGGTCGCCTCGGCGCCGGCCGGTGAGCGCACGCGCCGCACCGCGGACTACTACCGCCGCTACGTGCTGCCGTGGATCGGACGCCGGCTCACCGGACGCTCGTCCGGCGACGGACGCGCCGCCAAGATCGCGGAGCTGACGGTCGTCGACCCGGAGACCGCTCGCCCGCTCTGACGGCCGGCGCCGGCAGCCCGGACACCCCGGCGCTCAGTCGTTGTCCCCGCCGGTGGTGTCGATGCGGGTCGTCCGCTCGCCGCCGCCCCACTTCCACTCCGCGACCTCGGGGATGTCCTCGCCGCGCTCGCGCGTGTACTGGCGCGCCCGGAGCCGCGCATCCTGCATCTCCTGGCGCAGCCCCGCTTCGCGGGAGGCGAGCCCGGGCACCCGGTCGATCACGTCGATGACCAGGTGGTAGCGGTCGAGGTCGTTGAGCATCACCATGTCGAACGGCGTGGTGGTCGTGCCCTCCTCCTTGTAGCCGCGCACGTGCAGGTTGGCGTGGCCGTTGCGGCGGTAGGTCAGGCGGTGGATGAGCCAGGGATAGCCGTGGTAGGCGAAGATGACCGGCTTGTCGGCGGTGAACAGCGCGTCGTACTCGCGGTCGTCGAGCCCGTGCGGATGCTCGCCCTCGCTCTGCAGGCGCATCAGGTCGACGACGTTGACCACGCGCACCTTCAGGTCGGGCAGGCGGCGGCGCAGGATGTCGGCGGCCGCCAGCACCTCCAGGGTCGGGATGTCGCCCGCGCAGCCGAGCACCACATCCGGCTCCTCGCCCTCCACCTCCGTGCCCGCCCACGGGAAGATGCCGATCCCGCGCGTGCAGTGCGCGATCGCCTCCTCCATGCTCAGCCACTGCGGTGACGGCTGCTTGCCCGCGACGACCACGTTCACGTAGTCGACCGACTTCAGGCAGTGGTCGTAGGTCGACAGCAGCGTGTTCGCGTCGAACGGCAGGTAGACCCGGACCACGTCGGCCTTCTTGTTGACGACGTGGTCGATGAAGCCCGGGTCCTGGTGGGAGGCGCCGTTGTGGTCCTGCCGCCAGACGTGCGAGCTGAGCAGGTAGTTGAGGGAGGCGACCGGCCGCCGCCACGGCACCTCGCTCGCGGACTTCAGCCACTTGGCGTGCTGGTTGAACATCGAGTCGACGATGTGCACGAACGCCTCGTACGACGTGAAGACGCCGTGGCGGCCGGTGAGCAGGTAGCCCTCGAGCCAGCCCTGGCACTGGTGCTCGCTGAGCACCTCCATCGCGCGACCCTGCGGGGCCAGGTGGTTGTCGTCGTCGATCGGCAGATACTCGGCGTTCCACTGCTTCGAGGTCGTCTCGAAGACCGCCTGCAGACGGTTGGAGGCGATCTCGTCCGGGCCGAACAGCCGGAAGTCCGTCGGGTTCGCGATCATCACATCCCGGAACCAGTCGCCCAGCACGCGCGTCGCCTCGGCGACCGTGTCGCCAGGCACCTCGACGTCGACCGCGTAGTCGCGGAAGTCGGGCAACCGCAGGTCGCGGCGCAGCAGGCCGCCGTTCGCGACCGGGTTGGCGCTCATCCGCCGCTCCCCCTCCGGCGCAAGCGATCTGATCAGTTCGACCGGGCTGCCGTGCTCGTCGAAGAGCTCCTCGGGCCGGTACGAGAGCAGCCACTTCTCCAGCAGCCGGGTGTGCGCCTCGGTGTCGCGCGCGTCGGCCAGTGGCACCTGGTGCGACCGCCAGTTGTTCTCCGCAGGGTGGCCGTCGATCTCGGCCGGGCACGTCCATCCCTTCGGCGTGCGGAGGATCAGCATGGGCCACGCCGGGCGGGAGTCGAGCTCGCCCGTGGCGGCGGCCCCCTTGATCGCCGCGATGCGGTCGAGGATCTCGTCGAGCGTCGCCGCCATCCGCTTGTGCACCTCGCGCGGGTCCTCGCCGTCGAAACCGCCCGAGACGATGTAGGGCTCGTGACCGTAGCCGCGCATCAGGTCGAGCAGCTCCGACTCGGGGATGCGCGCCAGCACCGTCGGGTTCGCGATCTTGTAGCCGTTGAGGTGCAGGATCGGCAGCACCACGCCGTCCTGGGCCGGGTTCAGGAACTTGTTCGAGTGCCAGGCGGTCGCGAGCGGTCCGGTCTCGGCCTCGCCGTCGCCGACGACCGCCGCCACGAGCAGGTCCGGGTTGTCGAAGGCGGCGCCGTAGGCGTGCGACAGCGCGTACCCCAGCTCGCCGCCCTCGTGGATGGAGCCGGGCGTCTGCGGCGCGGCGTGGCTCGGGATGCCGCCGGGGAACGAGAACTGCCGGAACAGCCGGCGCAGTCCGTCCTCGCTCTGGTCGATGGCGCTGTAGATCTCGCTGTAGGTGCCGTCGAGGTAGGCGCTCGCGACGACTCCGGGGCCGCCGTGACCCGGGCCCGCGACGAACAGGGTGTCGAGGTCGCGTTCCCGGATGGCACGGTTGAGGTGCGCGTAGATGAAGTTCAGGCCCGGCGTCGTACCCCAGTGGCCGAGCAGACGCGGTTTGATGTCGTCGCGGGAGAGCGGCCGGCGGAGCAGCGGATTGTCCAGCAGATAGATCTGGCCGACCGACAGGTAGTTGGCGGCGCGCCACCAGGCGTCCAGCCGGTCGAGCATCTCCTCGCTGAGGCCGTACTGCGCGGGCGTGGTCGTCGTGTCGGTCATCGTGCTCCCTCCGGTCGGCCTGTCGCGCGCGGGTGCCTCCGGACGCGGGGTGGCTTGTCGCGCATCCTACGGCCGGTCCGCTCCGAACAACAGGAGTGGAACAGACGATCGTCCAGACGGGTGCCGGGCCGGTGGCCGTGCGCCGAACAGCACGTGAATCCGCGCCGGATGCGGTCGCTACGCTGCTGCTGCACGGGGCGGCCGGCTCGTGGACGATCTGGTTGCCGATGATCGCCGCCGCTTCGGCGGAGCGGGGTGGCGCGGTACCCGACCTCGTCGTGCCCGACCTGCCCGGCTGGGGCGACTCGCCCGCCGAGGTCGCGACGCTGGACGCGGAAGTGCTCGCACGGGCGTCGGTCGAGGTCATGCGCGCCCTGGGGTACCGGCGCTGGCGCGTGGTCGGGCACTCGCTGGGCGGATTCGTGGCCCTGGAGCTCGCGGCGCAGGAGCCCGCGGCGACCGAGTCGGTCGTGCTCGTCTCGGGGACGACGTTCGGCGGCAGGGCGGATGCGCTCGGGCCGCTGCGCCTGTTCGCGGGCGCGGCGCCGCTGCTGCTCCTGGGCGTCGGGATGCGGGTGCTCGCGGCGCTCGGTCCCCGGGGTCCGCGGTTGGTCCGGTGGCTGCAGCGCGCCGGGGTGCTGGCGGTGCTCGCCGCGCCGTTGTTCGCACGGAGGGTGCCGGGTGTCGTGCACGAGCTCGCGCGCGATCTGCGCCCGGCGGCGTTCGCGCGGGCGCTGGCGTGCGCCCGCCGGTACCCGGCGGGCGAGCGCTGGGGGCGCATCCACTGCCCGGTGCTGGCGATCCGCGGCCGTCGGGACGTGTTCGTGCCGGCCGCCGACCACCGGCGGCTGGCGCGCATCGTTCCGGGGTTGCGGTCGGTGACGCTGCCCGCGACCGGGCACTTCGCCCACGTCGAGCATCCGTCGCTGGTGGCCCGGCTGGCGCTCACGGACAGCCCTTGGCCGGTGTCGGAGGCGCGCGCTAGCGTCGGGGCATGAGCGACACAGTGGTCCGGCCGGTCGACGACGGCCTGTGGGGCGACCTCGAGACGGTGTTCAGCACGCGCGGCGACCCGGCGGGATGCTGGTGCCAGTGGTTCCGGATGCCGGGGAAGCGCTTCGGCGAACTGTCGGTGGACGAGCGCCGCGACGGGCTGCACGACCAGGTGCGGGCCGGCTCCCCGGGCGTCCTCGCCTGGGTGGACGGCGAGCCCGCGGGCTGGGCGGCCGTGGAGCCGTACTCGGCGTATCCCAACCTGGCGCGCTCGCCGATCACCAAACGGCTCGAGGGCGATCCCGCGGATCCGTGGGCGGTGACGTGCTTCGTCGTCCGGATCGACTTCCGCCGACGGGGTGTCGCGCGGGCGCTGCTGCGCGGCGCGGTCGACCACGCCCGCGCGCAGGGCGCGGAGGTGGTCGAGGGCTACCCGGTCGACCCGGAGGTGCGGCCGTCGCTCTCGAACGCCGAGCGCTTCCACGGGACCGTCTCGCTGTTCCGCGACGGCGGCTTCGAGGTGGTGCGGCGCCCGAGAGCGACGCGCGCTCTCATGCGCCGCGCGCTCTGAGCGCGCTGCGCGCCGCGCGCCGCGCGCTGCGCGCTGCGCGCGTCTGCGCGCCTGCGCCCTCCGTCCCCCCGTCGAGTACACGAAAAGTGCACGCTCCCGCGGCGTGTCGCGTGCACTTTTCGTGTACTCGACGGAGGGGGCGTGGGGATGCGCGCGGGCGGCGGGGACGGGGTGGATGCGCGGATAGACTCGGACGGTGAGCTCCACCCGTCGCGACCGCATCGTCGGTGCGAGCACCCAGGTGGCGACGGAGGTCAGCATCAACTTCGGCTCGGCGCTCGCCGGGCTGCTCATCCCCGTGGTCGGCTCGATCGTCGTCGTGGCGGCCCGCCAGATCGTGACCGCCGTCGCGGTGCTCCCGTTCTACCGGCCGCGCCGCGCCGAGCTGACCTGGCGCCGGCTGTGGCCGGCCCTCGCCCTCGGCGTCGTGCTCGCGGCGATGAACCTGAGCTTCTACGAGGCCGTGGGACGGCTCGGGCTCGGGATCGCGGCGACGATCGAGTTCCTCGGGCCGTTCGCGCTCGCCCTCGTGGGGTCGCGTCGGCTCCTCGACGCCGGATGCGCGGTCGCGGCGGCCGCGGGTGTCCTGTTGCTGACCGCGACCGAGGGCGCCATCGACCCCATCGGCGTCGTGCTGGCGCTGACGGCCGCGGCGGCCTGGGCGGCGTACATCCTGCTCACCCGCCAAGTGGCCACGCGGCTGCCCGGACTCGAGGGGCTCAGCGTCGCGAGCATCGTGTCGACGGTGCTCACCGTGCCGCTGGCCCTGTTCGTGGTCGACTACAGCGCCCTCGACCTGCGCGTCCTCTTGCTGCTGCTGGCTCTCGGCCTGCTGTCGTCGGCGGTGCCGTACAGCCTGGACACGTTCATCCTGCGCCGGCTCACCCCACGCCTCTACGCCGTGATCACGAGCTTCGGCCCCGTGGTCGCGACGATCTTCGGGGTGATCGTGCTCGGCGAGCGGTTCTCCCTCGTGCAGCTGTTCGGCATCCTGATCGTCTGCGCCGCCGCGGGAACCGCCATCGCGACCCAGCGCGAGCAGCCCCGCTCCCCCCTCGAGCAGACCGCCGAATCCGTCCCCTGACCCCGCGCTCCCCGCCCACCGTCGAGTACACGAAAAGTGCACGCAAAAGGCGGTCGGAGCGGGCACTTTTCGTGTACTCGACGGAGGGGGGAGGCCGCGGGTCAGCTGAGGATGTCTTTGGTGGTGAAGCGGCCGACGGCGAGGGCGCCGAAGACGGCGATGTAGCCGAGCTGGAGGACGGCGTTGGACGTGAACGAGTCCCAGGCGAGCGGCTGGCGCAGGAAGTCGCCGAAGCCGAGCCAGTAGTGGCTGAACAGCCACGGGTGCAGCGCGTCGAGCTGTGGCAGCTGGTCGAGCACCTGCGACATCACCGCGAGGACGGCGGTGGCGGCCATGGCCCCGACCGGGACGTCGGTCAGCGTGGACAGGAACAGCCCGATCGCGCACAGCCCCAGCAGCGACACCACGATGTACAGCGCGATCAGCGCCAGTCGGAGGTACGCATCCCCCAGACTGACCTGCACCCCCGACAGCAGGGTCACCGGGCCGATCGGGAACAGCAGCGTCCCGATCAGCGCCCCCGCCACCCCGACCACCAGGGCCGCGGCGATGCAGAACACCGCGCTGCCCGCGTACTTGACCGCGAGCAGCCGGAGCCGTCCGGCCGGCGCGATCACGAGATAGCGCAGGGTGCCGTGGCTCGCCTCCCCCGCGATCGTGTCGCCCGCGACCACGCCGATCGTCAACGGCAGGAACAGCGGGACGCAGACGACCAGCGCGGTGAAAGCGACGAAGAGCCCGTTGCTGCTGATCTCGTTCAGGAACGCGGGCCCGCGCGAGCTGCCGCCCGTGAGCCGCACGGCGACGGCGATCAGGATGGGCACGGCCGCCAGGGCCGCGAGCATCGCGTAGGTGCGCCAGCGGCGGAACATCACCGACAGCTCCGAGCCGAGCAGCGCCCAGCCGGCGGACGGGCGCTCCCGGCGGGACGCATCCACCCGCGCCTCGACAGCCGCGGACGGCGCCGCCACGGCCGCGCCGGACCCTCCGACCGCGTCACTGCTCGACATCGAATCCCTCCCCCGTGAGCTCGACGAACCGCTCCTCCAGGCTGGACGACCGCACCGCGAACCCGCGGAGCCGCACGCCGTCACGGACGAGCGCCGCCGACAGGTCCTCCGCCGCCGGCCCGGGATGGGACAGCGACGCCTCCACGCCCGAGCCGGTCGCCACCGCGTCCAGTCCGAGACGGTTCAGCACCCCGATCGCCAGGGAGGTGTCCGGCGTCTCGACGGCCACGCGCGGGCCCGAGCCGCGCCGCAGCTCGTCGAGCGAGCCCTGCGCGACCAGCCGCCCGGCGCGCATGATCGCGGCGTGCGTGCACACCTGCTCGATCTCGGCGAGCAGGTGGCTGGAGACGAACACGGTCGTCCCCTCGTCCGCCAGCGAGCGGACCAGGGATCGCACTTCGCGCGTCCCCTGCGGGTCGAGGCCGTTGGTCGGCTCGTCGAGCACCAGGAGGTCGCGGTCGGTCAGCAGCGCGCCGGCGATGCCGAGCCGCTGCTTCATGCCGAGCGAGTACGCCCGGACGTGCTTGCCGGCCGCGTGCGCGAGCCCGACGCGGTCGAGCGCGGCCGTCACCCGGGCGGTGCGCGTCGCGCGCGGGGCGTAGCGGTCGGCGGTGTCGCGGCGGACCAGGTTCGCGGTGCCGGAGAGGTACGGCGCGAATGCCGGGCCCTCGACCAGTGCGCCGACCCGGGGCAGGATGCGGGAGCCGCGGTCGGGCATCCGCTCACCGAGCACCTGGATGTCGCCCGCCGACGGCGCGATCAGGCCCAGCAGCATCCGGATGGTCGTGGTCTTGCCCGAGCCGTTCGGGCCGAGGAAGCCGAACACGGACCCCCGCGGCACGTTCAGGTCGAGGCCGTCGACGACCGCCCGCGACCGGAAGCGCTTGGTGAGGCCGCTGGTCGCGATCGCCGCGTCGGTCACCGCGCGGGTGCGGCGGCCGCCGCCTGCAGGGCAGACACGGGGACCGCGCCGGCGAGCACGCGCCCGTCCGGGGTCACCAGCACCGAGACCAGCGACGAGCTGAGGGCACCCCCTCGGTCGACCGGCTGGGTCAGCTGGGCGACCAGCGGGTCGTCCGTCAGCGAGGCGGGCGCGGAGCCGGCCGGGAGGGCGACGATCGTCGACCATCCACTGCCCGTCACCGTCGGCTTCGGGTGCCCGACCGAGGGATGTGCGGCTCCATCGCGCGTCGGGAGCTTGTGCTCCGAGACGGTCGCGCCCTTCGGCGGCGTGAAGGAGAACAGGGAGGCGTCGGGCTTGTCGGTGCTGAACGCCGTGAAGCCGGCCTCGAACGCCGGAGTGGTCGCCCCGCGGGCGAGCACCGACACCTTCAGCGGGATGCCGGTCTTGCCGTCGACGGCGATCGACACCGATCCGACGAGGGTCGCGTCCGTCTTCGGTGTCAGCACCAGGTCGTAGGCGTCGCGGTCGGCGACCCGCACCGGGTCACCGAGCGTCACCGAGGTCGAGGGGTCGACCGCATCCAGGAAGCGCTGGGCCATGGCCGAGGGCGTCAGCGTTGTGGCGTCCGGGGTGGCGGACTCCGCGGAGCGGGAGGGCAGCGTCGCGTGCGCGACCTGCTTCTTGGCCGACTGGTACAGCCACACGTCGGAGCCGTTGCGGATCGCGTCCCGCTCGGCCAGCTTGTCGAGCACCTGGACGTGTACGCGCGTCGGACCGTCGACCCACACCTTCGCGGTGTGGTCCGCCAGGGCAAGTTCGAGGAGGTTCGCAGCGCTCGCGTCGTCGGACGTGGAGGACGACGAGGTGGACGGCAGGCTCGGCAGCCCCAGCTCGGAGCTCTGCTCGACGGTGCCGGAGAAGGAGCGGGTGTCGCTCGCGGCGACGAGGCGGAGCACGTCCGCCGGCGACTTCACGGGGAGGTCGCTCGCCCCCGCCGCGAGGGGCGCGACGATCACGGCCGCGGCGATCGCCACGGGGACGACGACGGCGGGCGCCCAGCGCATCCAACGGTGTTCCATAGCCCGAGGATACGCGCGAAGCACCCCCGCCGACCCTCCGGGTTCCATGGGAGAACGGGAGTTCATCCCCTGGTCGGACGCCGCGTCATACCTGGGGACGACACGCAAGAGGCCCCGCACGGAGCGGGGCCTCTTCGACCGGTGCTAGAGGACGTCGCCGACCTTGTGCACGCGGATGTCGTTGGTGGTTCCGGGGATCCCGGGAGGGGAACCGGAGATGATGATCACCTTGTCGCCGTCGACGGCACGGCCGGTCGACTTGAGCGCCTCGTCCACCTGCGCGACCATCTGGTCGGTGTGGGTGACGCGGCCGACGACGAAGGACTCGACGCCCCAGAACAGCGACATGCGGCGGCGGACCGACTCCTCGGGCGTGAACGCCAGGATCGGGATCTTGTTGCGCAGGCGGGCCATGCGACGGGCCGACTCCCCCGACTCGGTGAACACGCAGAGGAACTTGGCCTCGACGAAGTCCGCGACCTCGACAGCGGCCAGCGTGATCGCGCCCGACTGGGTGCGCGGCCGGGTGCCGAGCGGCTGGATGCGCTCCAGACCGTGCTCCTCGGTGGACATGACGATGCGCGCCATGGTCTGCACGGTGACCGTCGGGTACTCGCCGACGCTGGTCTCGCCGGAGAGCATGACCGCGTCCGCACCGTCGAGCACCGCGTTCGCGACGTCCGAGGTCTCGGCACGGGTCGGCACGGGGCTCGAGATCATGGACTCGAGCATCTGCGTCGCGACGATGACGGGCTTGGCGGCGCGGCGGGCCAGCTCGACCGCGCGCTTCTGCACGATCGGGACCGCCTCGAGCGGGAGCTCCACACCGAGGTCGCCACGGGCGACCATGATGGCGTCGAACGCCTCGATGATCTCCTCCAGCGCATCCACCGCCTGCGGCTTCTCGACCTTGGCGACGACGGGGATCTTGCGCCCCTCCTCCGCCATGATCTCGTGCACGCGCTCGATGTCCTTGGCGTTCCGCACGAACGACAGGGCGATCAGGTCGGCGCCGAGCTTGAGGCCCCAGCGCAGGTCGGCCTCGTCCTTCTCGGACAGCGCCGGGACGTTCACGGCGACGCCCGGGAGGTTGATGCCCTTGTTGTTCGAGACGGGACCGGCGACGATCACCTCGGTGGTGACCACCGGGCCTTCGACCTCCACCACGCGGACGCGGACCTTGCCGTCGTCGATCAGCAGGTAGTCGCCCGGCTTCACGTCGTCGGGCAGGCCCTTGAACGTGGTCGAGGAGATCTCCTTCGTGCCGATGATGTCCTCGGTGGTGATCTTGAAGATGTCGCCCTCGGCGAGCTCGTAGGGGCCGGCCTCGAACTTGCCGAGGCGGATCTTCGGGCCCTGGAGGTCGACGAGGACAGCGACCGGCTTGCCCGCGTCATCGGCGGCCTTGCGCACGTTCGCGTAGACCGCCTCGTGCACTTCGTAGCTGCCGTGGCTCAGGTTCATGCGGGCCACGTCCACACCCGCGTCGATGATCGCGCGGATGTTGTCGTAGCTGGAGGTCGCCGGCCCGAGGGTCGCGACGATTTTGGCCCTTCTCATGCTTTTCTGTTCGCTCCGTGATTCTGCGCCGACGGCGCGTGATTTCGTGGTGGCGCCCGGTCGTGCGGGCATCGCCTCGCTCAGACGAGGATGCCGCGGTCGGTGGGACGGATCGGAGACGGCAACTGCGTCTCCCCTTCAAGATACCGGTCCACGGCGGCCGCCGCTGCCCGGCCCTCTGCGATTGCCCACACGATGAGGGACTGACCGCGCCCGGCGTCACCGGCCACGAAGACGCCCTCCTGCTCCGTCTGGTACTGGCCGTCGCGCGCGACGTTGCCGCGCTGGTCGAACGGCAGGCCCAGCTGCGAGGAGAGGTCCTGCTGCTCCGGGCCGGTGAACCCGAGGGCCAGCAGCACCAGGTCGGCGGGGATCTCGCGCTCGGTGCCGGCCTTCGGAACGCGGCGTCCGTCGAGGTACTCGGTCTCGGCCACGCGCAGCGCGCGGACCTCGCCGAACTCGTTCGCCACGAACTCGACGGTCGACGCGAGGTACTCGCGCTTGCCGCCCTCCTCGTGCGCCGACTGGACCTCGAACAGCGTCGGCGTGGTGGGCCACGGCTGGTGCTCGGGGCGCTCCGCCGGCGGCTGCTTGCCGATGGCCAGGTTGGTGACGCTCGCGGCGCCCTGGCGGTGCGCGGTGCCGATGCAGTCGGCGCCGGTGTCGCCGCCGCCGAGGACGACGACGTGCTTGCCGTCGGCGGTGATCTGGTCGGCGATCTGGTCGCCGGCGCCCACCTTGTTCTGCTGCACCAGGTACTCCATGGCGAAGTGGACGCCCGAGAGCTCACGCCCCGGGATCGGCAGGTCGCGCGGCACCATGGCGCCGGTCGCGACGACGACCGCGTCGTACCGGGCGCGCAGGTCGTCCCAGCTGATGTCGGTGCCGATGTCGACGCCCGCACGGAAGCGGGTGCCCTCGGCCATCATCTGGTTGAGCCGCGCCTCCAGGTGCTTCTTCTCCATCTTGAAGTCCGGGATGCCGTAGCGCAGCAGGCCGCCGATGCGGTCGTCACGCTCGTACACGGCCACCGTGTGGCCGGCACGCGTCAGCTGCTGGGCGGCGGCGAGGCCGGCGGGGCCCGAGCCGACGACGGCAACGGTCTTGCCGGTCAGGCGCTCCGGCGGGTGCGGCTGCACCCAGCCGTTCTGCCACGCCTGGTCGATGATCGAGACCTCGACCTGCTTGATCGTGACGGCCGGCTGGTTGATGCCGAGCACGCACGACGACTCGCACGGCGCCGGGCACAGGCGGCCCGTGAACTCCGGGAAGTTGTTGGTCGCGTGCAGGCGGTCGATGGCCTGACGGCCCTCCCCGCGCCACATGAGGTCGTTCCACTCGGGGATGAGGTTGCCCAGCGGGCAGCCCGAGTGGCAGAACGGGACGCCGCAGTCCATGCAGCGGCCCGCCTGCCGGCGCAGCTGCGCCGGGTCCTGGGCCTCGTAGACCTCTTTCCAGTCCATCAGACGGACCGAGACCGGGCGGCGCTTCGGCAGCTCGCGCTCGGTCACCTTCAGAAAGCCCTTTGGGTCAGCCACCGGTCACCTCCAACATCACGAAACCTTCGGGGTCAGGCAGAATCATCCGCCGGTCACCTCCAGAATCCTGTTCCACACGATGTCGCCGTCGGGGTCGAGTCCCTCGTCGACGGCTTCTTGACGCATCTGCAGCACGGCCGCGTAGTCGCGCGGCAGCACCTTGACGAACTTCGCGACGGTCGCGTCGAAGTCCTCGAGCATCCCGGTCGCCAGCGCCGAGCCGGTCTCCGCGACGTGCTGCTCCAGCAGGTCGCGCACGATCTCGATGTCGGCGCTGCCGAGCGGCAGGAGCTCCAGCTCGCCGCTCGCGAGCGCGTCGCGGTTCACGCGCTCGGGCTTCAGGTCGTAGACGTACGCCGTGCCGCCGGACATGCCGGCGCCCAGGTTGCGGCCGGTCCCGCCGAGGATCACGGCGAGGCCGCCGGTCATGTACTCGAGCGCGTGGTCGCCCACGCCCTCGACGACCGCGGTCGCGCCCGAGTTGCGGACCAGGAACCGCTCGCCCACGATGCCGCGGATGAACATGCTGCCCTGCGTCGCGCCGTAGCCGATCACGTTGCCCGCGATGACGTTGCGCTCGGCCGGAAAGACGCTGTCCCGCGGCGGGCGGACGACGATGCGGCCGCCGGACAGGCCCTTGCCGACGTAGTCGTTGGAGTCGCCCTCCAGCCGCAGCGTGATGCCCGCCGGGAGGAATGCACCGAGCGACTGGCCGGCCGAGCCGGTCAGCGTGATGTCGATCGATCCCGTCGGCAGCCCGTTCTCGCCGTGGCGCAGGGTCACCTCGTGGCCGAGCATCGTGCCGACGGCGCGCTCGGTGTTGCGGATCGGGAGGGACAGCTCCAGGTGGCCGCCGTGCTCCAGCACGTCGTGGGCCGCCTCGATCAGCTGCACGTCGAAGTGCCGCTCCAGCTCGTGGTCCTGCGTGCGGCCGTTGCGCCGCGGCGCCTCCGGGCCGAACGCGGGACCGTGCAGGATGGGCGACAGGTCGAGGCCGGACGCCTTCCAGTGGTCGATGGCGCGGTCCACGTCGAGAAGCTCGGCGTGGCCGATCGCCTCGTCGAGCGAGCGGAAACCGAGGGTGGCGAGGTACTCGCGCACCTCCTCCGCGATGAACTCGAAGAAGTTGACCACGAACTCCGGCTTGCCCGAGAACCGGGCACGGAGCTCCGGGTTCTGGGTGGCGACGCCGACCGGGCAGGTGTCGAGGTGGCAGACGCGCATCATGATGCAGCCCGAGACGATGAGCGGCGCGGTCGCGAAGCCGAACTCCTCCGCGCCGAGCAGCGCGCCGATGATGACGTCGCGGCCGGTCTTCAGCTGGCCGTCGACCTGCACGACGACGCGCTCGCGCATCCCGTTCAGCATCAGCGTCTGCTGGGTCTCGGCGAGGCCCAGCTCCCACGGCGTGCCCGCGTGCTTCAGCGAGTTCACCGGCGAAGCGCCCGTGCCGCCGTCGTGCCCGGAGACCAGGATGACGTCGGCCAGCGCCTTGGCGGTGCCCGCCGCGACCGCGCCGATGCCCGACTCGGAGACGAGCTTGACGTGGATGCGGGCGCCCGGGTTGGCGCGCTTCAGGTCGAAGATGAGCTGCTTGAGGTCTTCGATCGAGTAGATGTCGTGGTGCGGGGGCGGCGAGATCAGGCCGACGCCCGCGGTCGCGTGACGGGTGCGGGCGACCCACGGGTACACCTTGGTGGGCGGCAGCTGGCCGCCCTCCCCCGGCTTCGCGCCCTGGGCGAGCTTGATCTGGATGTCGTCGGCGTGCGTCAGGTACATCGACGTCACGCCGAACCGGCCGGACGCGACCTGCTTGATCGCGCTGCGGCGCTCCGGGTCGAGCAGGCGGTCGAGGTCCTCGCCGCCCTCACCGGTGTTCGACTTGGCGCCGAGCCGGTTCATGGCGATCGCGAGCGTCTCGTGCGCCTCCTGCGAGATCGAGCCGTAGCTCATGGCGCCCGTGGAGAACCGCTTGACGATGGACTCCACCGACTCGACCTCGTCGATCGGGACCGGGGGCCGCTCGCCCGTCTTGAGCGAGAACATCCCGCGCAGCGTCATCAGCGACTCGGCCTGGTCGTCGACCAGCCGGGTGTACTCGCGGAAGACGTCGTAGCGCCGGGTGCGCGTCGCGTGCTGCAGGCGGAACACCGTCTCCGGGTTGAAGAGGTGCGGCGAGCCGTCGCGACGCCACTGGTACTCGCCGCCGGTCGCCAGGCGCTCGTGCGCCAGCGCGGCGCCCTCCGCCGGGTAGGCGCTCTCGTGGCGTGCCAGGTTCTCGGCCGCGATCACGTCGATCCCGACGCCGCCGAGCTTGCTGGTGGTGCCGGTGAAGTACTGGTCGACGAACTCCTGGCTGAGGCCGACGGCCTCGAACGCCTGGGCGCCGGCGTACGACGAGACGGTCGAGATGCCCATCTTGGACATGATCTTGAGCACGCCCTTGCCGAGCGCCTTGATCACGTTCTTGACGGCCTTCTCGGGCGTGACGCCGGTGATCATGCCGCTGCGGACGAGCTCCTCGCAGGTCTCCATCGCGAGGTACGGGTTGATCGCCGAGGCGCCGTAGCCGATCAGCAGCGCGACGTGGTGCACCTCGCGCACGTCACCCGCCTCCACGATGAGACCGGCCTTCATGCGGGTCTCGGAGCGGATCAGGTGGTGATGCACCGCGGCGAGCATGAGCAGCGACGGGATGGGCGCCAGGTCTTTCGTGGAGTCGCGGTCGCTCAGCACGATGAACTGCGCGCCGGCCGCGATCGCCTCGTCGACTTCGTCGCACATCTCGGCCAGCCGGCGCTCGAGCGCGTCCGGTCCGGCGTCCGACCGGTACAGGCCGCGGACGGTCGTGGTCAGGCGGCTGCCCGGGCGCGGGTCGATGTGCTGGATCTTCGCCAGCTCGTCGTTGTCGATCACCGGGAAGTCGAGCACGACCTGCTTGGCGTGCTCGGGACCGGCGGTCAGCAGGTTCCGCTCGGGGCCGAGGCCCAGCTTGAGCGAGGTGACGACCTCTTCGCGGATCGAGTCGAGCGGCGGGTTCGTCACCTGGGCGAACTGCTGCGTGAAGTAGTCGAAGAGCAGGCGCGGGCGCTCCGAGAGCACCGCGACCGGCGTGTCCGAGCCCATCGCGCCGAGCGGCTCCGCGCCGGTGGTCGCCATCGGCTTCAGGAGGATGCGGACCTCCTCCTCGGTGTAGCCGAACGTCCGCTGGCGGCGCACGATCGACGCCGGGGTGTGGACGATGTGCTCGCGCTCCGGAAGGTCCTTGAGGTTGATCCGGCCCTCGTCGAGCCACTCCCCGTAGGGCGCGCCGGCGGCGAGCTCCGACTTGATCTCCTCGTCCTCGATCAGCCGGCCGGCGACCGTGTCGACGAGGAACATGCGACCGGGCCGCAGGCGGCCCTTGCGGACCACGCGGCTCGGGTCGATGTCGAGCACGCCGATCTCGGAGGCGAGCACGACGAGCCCGTCGTTCGTCACGACGTACCGGCCGGGACGCAGCCCGTTGCGGTCGAGGGTCGCGCCGACGAGGGAGCCGTCGGTGAAGACGATCGCGGCGGGACCGTCCCACGGCTCCATGAGCATCGAGTGGTACTCGTAGAACGCGCGGCGGACCGGGTCGATCTCGGTCTGGTTCTCCCACGCCTCCGGCACCATCATCATGACCGCGTGCGGCAGCGGGCGGCCGCTCAGCGAGATGAGCTCCACGACCTCGTCGAACGACGCCGAGTCACTCGCGCCCGGCGTGACGATCGGGAAGATCGGGCGCAGGTCGCCGAGAAGCTCGCTCTCCAGCTGCGACTGGCGCGCGCGCATCCAGTTGCGGTTGCCCTGCACGGTGTTGATCTCGCCGTTGTGGGCGATCATCCGGAACGGCTGCGCCAGCGGCCACGACGGGAACGTGTTCGTGGAATAGCGGGAGTGCACCAGCGCGAGCTTGGAGGCGAAGCGCTCGTCCGACAGGTCGGGGTAGAACGGCTCCAGCTGGAGCGTCGTGACCATGCCCTTGTAGACGAGGGTGCGGCTCGACAGCGACGAGAAGTACAGGTCGAGCTCGCGCTCGGCGCGCTTGCGCAGGAAGAAGGTCTGCCGATCGATCGCGATGCCGGAGACCGGCTCGCCGTCGTCCCCCACCCGCGTGGAGGCGACGAAGAGCTGCTCGATGGCGGGCATGGCCTGGCGCGCGAGCGTGCCGAGCTCCTCGGGACGGACCGGCACCTCGCGCCAGCCCAGCACCGTCAGCTCGTGCTCGCCGGCGATCGACTCGATGGCCGCCTTGACCTCGGCGCGCTCGGCGTCGTCGTTCGGGAGGAACGCGTTGCCGACGGCGTAGCGACCGGCGGCCGGCAGCTCGAACCCGGCGACGGCGCGCAGGAACGCGTCCGGGACCTGGGTGATGATGCCCGCACCGTCACCGGTGCCGGCGTCGGAGCCGACCGCGCCGCGGTGCTCCAGGTGACGCAGCGCCTCGAGCGCGGCGTCGATGATGTCGTGCCCGGCCGTGCCGCGGAGGGTCGCGACCATGGCGAGACCGCAGGCGTCCTTCTCGTGGGCAGGGTCGTACAGGCCCTGCGGGCCTGGCACGGTCCCGAAGCGGGAATGGGGAGGCGTGAGCGCCATCTGTCGACCGTCCTCACAGTGTCGTGGATGTGGGGATGTTGGGTGCGGGGACGCCATCGGCCCGGGCTGTGGATTCCGCCGCTCGCCGGGGGCCGTGTGTGGCCCCGTCCGGTGCGGTCAGGTGCGTGGGATCGCCTCGACGGTGGTTACTTCGAGCCGTCGGGTTTCATCCGTTCGTGGGGCTTGTGGCCTTGGCCGAAGCGGACCCGGCAGGCACACCGTCGTCGTCGGTGGTGTCCTTCTCGTCCAGGTCCGTGTCGTCAGAGTCTACCTCAGCATCCGGCCGCACCCATTCACGACCCGGCCGGTACGGGCTGGGCTCCATTCCGGGGTGACGGCTGGACTGCACGTAGAAGATCACAAGGCCCAGCACGACCGCGACGAAGGCGGCCCAGACGTTGGTCGGGATGCCGAGGAGCGAGAACTCGCTCGGGTCGATGCGGATCGACTCGAGGTAGGACCGGCCGACGCCGTACCAGACCAGGTACAGAGCGAACAGCTTGCCCCACTGCAGGTGCCACTTCCGCTCGATCAGGACGAGCAGCACGACGCCGATGACGTTCCAGATGATCTCGTACAGGAAGAGCGGCTGGAACAGCGTGCCGTCGGGCAGCCCGACCGGGATGGCCTTGTTGCCGGAGTCGATCTGCAGCCCCCACGGCAGGTCGGTCGGGAGGCCGAACAGCTCCTGGTTGAACCAGTTGCCGAGGCGCCCGATCGCCTGCGCGAGCAGCAGCGCCGGGGCGAGGGCGTCGGCGAAGGTCCAGAAGCGGATGCCCGTCCAGCGGCAGCCGATCCAGGCGCCGACGGCGCCGCCGAGCAGCGAGCCGAAGATGGCGTTGCCGCCCTCCCAGATCGCGAAGACCTTCCAGAGGTCGGCGCCCGGGTAGAAGTAGTCGCCGGGGTGCGTGACCACGTGGTAGAGGCGGGCTCCGACGATGCCGAGCACGACCACCGGGATCAGGATGTCGAGGATGACACCCGGCTCGGCGCCGCGCTTTGTGAGGCGGCGGGAGGTCCACATCGCCGCGATGACGATGCCGATCAGGATCATGATGGCGTATGTCTGGATGCGCCAGTGCAGCCCGAAGATGTCGATCGGGATCTGCTGCCACTCCGGCCCGGGGCTGGGGATGCTGGCGAACCAGCTGCTCATGGTCAGGGCCACCGGATGACTACCTTTCGATCATGGGGATGCGACGCGGAACGTCGCGCGTCGCCCGTTCAGTCTAGAACGCGGTCAGGAGCGGCTCGTGCCACCGGCCAGGGCCGCGGCCACGCGGCCGGCCTCCGCGACGCCGCCGTCGCCGAGCGCCTTGACCAGCGCCGATCCGACGATCGCGCCGTCGGCGTACTCGAGCACCTCGGCGACCTGCGCCGCGGACGAGATACCGAGCCCGACGCACGCGCTGGTCGCGCCCGCCTCGCGGAGGCGGCCGACGAGGGTGCGTGCCGCCGCATCCACATCCGTGCGGGCGCCCGTGATGCCCATGGTCGAGACGGCGTAGACGAAGCCGCGGCTCGCGTCGACGGCCTGCTTGAGCCGCGTGTCGGTCGAGCTGGGCGCCGCGAGGAAGACGCGGTCGAGCCCCGCGCGGTCGGAGGCGGCGAGCCAGTCGGCGCCCTCGTCCGGGATGAGGTCGGGCGTGATCAGCCCGGCTCCCCCGGCCTCGACGAGGTCATCGGCGAACCGGTCGACGCCGTACTGCAGCACCGGGTTCCAATAGGTCATCACGAGGACGGGGATGTCGACGCGGGCCGTGATCTCGCGCACGGCGGTGAAGCCGTCGCGCAGGCGGAAGCCGGCGCCGAGCGCCTGCTGGGTTGCGGCCTGGATGACCGCGCCGTCCATCACCGGGTCGGAGTACGGGAGGCCGAGCTCGATGACGTCGACGCCGTTCTCCGCCAGGGCGACCGCCGCGTCCACGCTGGTGCGCAGGTCGGGGAAGCCCGCGGGCAGGTAGCCCACGAGGGCGCCGGCGTCCTCGGCGTTGCGCCGGGCGATGACGTCGGCGACACGGCTCCCGACGACCGCGCTCACGACTGCACCGCGCCGGCGTCGAGGAGGTCGAAGTAGCGGCCGGCGGTCTCCATGTCCTTGTCGCCGCGTCCGCTGAGGTTCACCAGGACGATTCCGTCCGGGCCGAGCTCGCGCCCGAGCGCCAGCGCGCCGGCCAGGGCGTGCGAGGACTCGATGGCGGGGATGATGCCCTCGGTGCGGCTGAGCAGGCGGAGCGCCTCCATCGCGTCGGCGTCCGAGACCGGGCGGTACTCCGCGCGGCCGATCTGGGCCAGCCAGGCGTGCTCCGGACCGACGCCCGGGTAGTCGAGGCCCGCCGAGATCGAGTGGGACTCGATGGTCTGGCCGTCCTCGTCCTGCAGCAGCATCGAGCGGGCGCCGTGCAGCACGCCCGGGCGCCCCTTGGTGATCGTGGCCGCGTGGCGCGGGGTCTCCGCGCCCTCGCCGCCCGCCTCGAAGCCGAGCAGGCGCACATCCTCATCGTCCAGGAAGGCGTGGAAGATGCCCATCGCGTTCGAGCCGCCGCCGACGCACGCGGCGACCGCGTCCGGGAGCCGGCCGGTCAGAGCGAGAACCTGCTCGCGCGCCTCCTCGCCGATGATCTTCTGCAGATCGCGGACCATCGCCGGGAACGGGTGGGGACCTGCGACCGTGCCGAAGATGTAGTTGGTGTGCTCGACGTTGGTGACCCAGTCGCGCATCGCGTCGTTGATCGCGTCCTTCAGGGTGCGCGAGCCGGTCTTGACGGCCACCACCTCGGCGCCGAGCAGGCGCATCCTGGCGACGTTGAGGGCCTGGCGCTCGGTGTCGACCTCGCCCATGTAGATGGTGCACTCGAGGCCGAACAGCGCGGCCGCGGTCGCGGTGGCGACGCCGTGCTGGCCGGCGCCGGTCTCCGCGATCACGCGGGTCTTGCCGATGCGCTTGGTGAGGATGGCCTGGCCCAGCACGTTGTTGATCTTGTGCGACCCGGTGTGGTTGAGGTCCTCGCGCTTCAGGATGATGCGCGCACCTCCCGCATGCTCGGCGAAGCGCGGCACCTCCGTGATGATCGACGGGCGGCCGGTGTAGCTGCGGTGCAGCTCGTCCAGCTCGGCGTGGAACGCGGGGTCGGCCTTCGCCTCCTCCCACGCCGCCGACAGCTCGTCGAGCGCTGCGACCAGCGACTCGGGGACGAACCGCCCGCCGAAGTCGCCGAAGTACGGACCCTGCTCAGTGCGGAGGGACATCAGACTCCCAGGAACTCTCCGAGCGTCGCGACGGGGTCGCTCGTGACGAGCGCCTCGCCGACGAGCACCACATCGGCGCCCGCCGCCCGGTAGTGCGCGACGTCGCCGGCCGTCTTCACGGCAGACTCCGCCACGCGGATGACGCCGGACGGGATGCGGTCGGCCAGGCGGCCGAACAGGTCCCGATCCAGCTCGAACGTTGTGAGGTCGCGGGCGTTGACGCCCACGAGACCGGCGCCTGTGTCGAGCGCACGGCTGAGCTCGTCGGCCGTGTGCGCCTCCACCAGGCTGGTCATGCCGAGCTCGGTGATCAGCCCGTGCAGCTCGACGAGCCGCTGCTGGTCGAGTGCGGCGACGATGAGCAGCACCAGGTCGGCGCCCGCGGCGCGGGCCTCGAACACCTGGTACGGATCGGCGACGAACTCCTTGCGGAGCACCGGGATCGAGACCGCCTCACGGACGGCCTCGAGATCGGCGAGGGAGCCGCGGAAGCGGCGCTCCTCGGTCAGCACGCTGATCGCGCTGGCCCCGCCGGTCTCGTACGAGACGGCCAGTGCGGCCGGGTCGGCGATGTCGGCGAGCGACCCGCGGGACGGGCTCGCGCGCTTCACCTCGGCGATGATCTTGACGCGGTCCGCCGGAGCGAGCGCCGCCAGGGCGTCGAGGGCCGCGGGACGCGCGAGCGCCTCGGCCTCCACCTGGGCCAGCGGCCGCTCGGCGCGGCGCCGGTCAGCGTCTTCGAGCGCGCCGGCGACGAGGTCGGCGAGCACGGATCAGTGGCCCTTCGGGGTGTACTTGGAGCCGCCCACTCCGTAGCCTGCGCGCTTCATGATCCAGCCGACGATCAGACCGATGATGGCGAGACCGGCCGCCGCCCACACGATGATCGGCGCGTCGAAGAAGAACGCGACGGCGCCGATGGTGAAGGCGACCAGCATGATGATCACGGCCGTCCATGCCGCCGGCGAGTGACCGTGACCGGGCTCGACTGACTCGCTGCTCATGGGACTCCTGCATGTCGGGTGCGCGCCCGACGGCACGCACGAGGGGATGGAACGCGTCCAGTCTAGTGGTTCGCGGCGGGGCTCACTTGGTGGGGTCGTCGCCGCGGGTGAGCTCGTCCCAGCTGTCGATCGCGGTGTCGCGGTCGAGCGTCCGGGGCTCGTCGGGCGTGTCGGCGTCCGTCTCGTCGTCGCCGCGCGCGGGCGCCTCCGCGGGGTGCGCGGCGCGATCGCGGCCGGCGGCATCCGCCGTCTCGTCGGCGTCCCCGGCACCGCTGGAGGCGACGATCTCCTCGACCGAGCGGCCGTCCTCGCCGGCGAACCGGGTCTGGTACTTGCGCGACGCGCCCGGCCAGAGCCGGGAGAAGACGACCACGGCCGCCGAGGCGAGCACGATGAGCACCCCGCCGGCCACGGCGACCCACGGCCACAGCTGGGTGTCGACGGAGTGCACCAGGCGGCGGATGGACGCGTCGCCCGCCACCCCGGTCGCCGTCGTGATCGCCGACGCGGACGCGCGCACCGCATCCGACACCGCGGTGATCGCCGAGATGAGCACCGAGACGCCGAGCAGGACCCCCAGCAGCGCCAGCACGATCCGGAACACCGGCCCCGCGATCGCCAGCGCGGCAGTCAGCGCGAGACCGGCCAGCGCCAGCGCCGTCAGCGCCGGAGCGGCGGTCGACCCGGCCACGGCGACCGTGCTCGAGTGCTCGGCCGTGTCGCTGAGCCGGATGGTGAACCACGGCTGCGTCGCCGCGAGGAGGGCGAGACCGCTCCCCACGACGAGGAGCAGCATCGTCGAGTACTTGGCGCGGCGGCCGGTCACCGGTCCCCGTCCCGCGGCACCGGGCGCATCGCGTTGGCGACCGCCACCGCGCGCAACGGCGCCGCCGCCTTGTTCTGCGACTCCTGGAACTCGCTCTCCGGCACCGAGTCGGCGACCAGTCCCCCGCCCGCCTGGACGCGCGCGACGCCGCCCATGATCGTGGCGGTGCGGATGGCGATGGCCAGGTCGGCGTCGCCGGCGAAGTCGAAGTACCCGATCACGCCGCCGTAGACGCCGCGCTGGGCGGGCTCCAGCTCGTCGATGATGCGCAGCGCCATGGGCTTCGGCGCACCCGACAGCGTCCCGGCGGGGAACGTTGCCCGGAAGGCGTCGACGGCTGTGGCGTCCGGCCGCAGGTCGCCCTCGACGGACGACACGATGTGCATGATGTGGCTGAACCGCTCGATGCGCATGAACTCGGTGACCTCGACCGTGCCGGCCTCGCACACCTTGAGCAGGTCGTTGCGGGCCAAGTCGACGAGCATGAGGTGCTCCGCACGCTCCTTGTCGTCGGCGAGGAGCGACGTCTCGAGGTCGAGGTCCTCCTCCGGGGTGGCGCCGCGCGGCCGGGAGCCGGCGATGGGATGCGTGAACGCGCGTCCCTCCTGCACCTTCACCAGCGCCTCGGGTGACGACCCGACGATCTCGTACCGCTCACCGTCCGGCTTCTCCAGCGACAGCAGGTACATGTACGGGCTCGGGTTCAGCGCCCGCAGAACCCGGTACACGTCGAGGGCCGGAGCAGTGCACTCCAGCTCGAACCGCTGCGAGATGACGACCTGGAAGATGTCGCCGTCCACGATCCGCTGCTTGGCGGTCACGACCGACGCGAGGAAGTCCTCCCGCCGGGTGCGCGACACCGGGTCCGCGGGCGTGGCGAGGTCGACGTGCGCCAGCCAGGCCTCGGACGGCTGCGCGAGCTCGCGCTGCATGCGGTCCAACCGTTCCTGCGCATCCCGCCACAGGGCATCGGTCTGCTCCGCACCGTCGGCGAGGGCGTTGGCGATCAGCTTCACGGTGCCGGTGCGGTGGTCGATCACCACGAGGTCGGCGACGAACGCCAGCGCCTGACCCGGGACGTCCATATCGGCCGGCGGGGCGTCGGGCAGGCGCTCGATCTGCCGGATCGCCTCCCAGCCGATGAAGCCGACGAGACCGCCGGTCAGCGGCGGCAGGCCCGGGATGCGCGGAGTCTGCCAGCGCGCGTGCAGCGCCGCGAGGGCGTCCAGCGGCCGCAGCGCGCCATCGGTCCCGACGGCGTCACTCCCGAGCGCGCGCTCGGCGGGCAGTCCGTAGTCGAGCCAGCGGACGTCGTCCCCCTGCTGCGTCAGCACGCCGAACGAGGCGGCGCCGACGAACGAGAACCGGGACCAGATGCCGCCCTGCTCGGCCGACTCCAGCAGGAACGTGCCCGGACGCCCGGCCGCGAGCTTGCGGTAGATGCCGACGGGGGTCTCGCCGTCGGCGAAGAGCTCGCGGACGACCGGGACCACGCGGTGGTCGGCGACCAGGGCGTCGAACGCGGCCCGGGTGGTCGTCGCGGCGTCGGTGTCGATCGCGGCGCCGGTCACAGGTCGGCCGCCTCGATCTCGGGACTCGCGCCCAGCGCAGGCTCCAGCACATCCGCGTCGAAGCACGTCCGCGTGCCGGTGTGGCAGGCGGCGCCGATCTGGTCGACGGTCACCAGGAGGGTGTCGCCGTCGCAGTCGAGCGCGACGCCCTTCACGTACTGCACGTGCCCGGACGTGTCGCCCTTGCGCCAGTACTCCTTGCGGGAGCGCGACCAGAAGGTGACGCGGCCCTCGCTCATCGTGCGGCGGAAGGCCTCTGCGTCCATCCACCCCATCATGAGCACCTCGCGGGTGTCCCACTGCTGGATGATCGCGGGCACCAGACCGGCGTCGGTGAAGCGGATGCGCTCCAGCACGGCCTCCGGGTCGGTGATGTTCGTGGCGTTCGTCCCGCTGGCGTTCGCGCCGTTCGTGGCGTTCATCGGCGGACCTCCATCCCGGCCGCGGCCAGTTCATCCTTCACCTGTTCGATGGTCAGCTCGCCCTGGTGGAACACGCTCGCGGCGAGCACCGCATCCGCCCCCGCTTCGATCGCGGGCACGAAGTCCTGCACGCGGCCGGCCCCGCCCGAGGCGATCACCGGGACGCTGCTGATCGCACGCATCTCGCGGATGAGCTCCAGGTCGAAGCCCTCCTTGGTGCCGTCGGCGTCGATCGAGTTGACGAGCAGCTCCCCCGCCCCCAGTTCGATCGCGCGAGCCGCCCACTCCAGGGCGTCGAGGTCGGTCTCGGTGCGGCCGCCGTGCGTCGTGACGACGAAACCGGACGGCGTCGCCGCCGAGCGCTTCACATCCAGCGACAGCACCAGCACCTGGGCGCCGAAGCGGTCGGCGATCTCGGCGATCAGCTCGGGACGCGCGATGGCCGCCGAGTTGACGCCCACCTTGTCGGCGCCGTGGCCGAGCAGCTTGGCCACGTCCTCGGGGCTGCGGACGCCGCCGCCGACGGTCAGGGGGATGAACACCTGCTCGGCCGTGGCGCGCACCACGTCGTAGGTGGTGGCACGGTCGTCGACGGTGGCCGTCACATCCAGAAAGGTCAGCTCGTCGGCGCCCTGCTCGAAGTACCGGCGCGCCAGCTCGACAGGGTCGCCCTGGTCGCGCAGGTTCTGGAAGTTGACGCCCTTCACCACGCGGCCGGCGGCCACGTCGAGACAGGGGATCACCCGGACCGAGACGCTCATCAGATCCGCGCAGCGTGGATGGACGTGACCAGGATGGCCCGGGCGCCCAGCTCGTACAGGTCGTCCATGATGCGGTTGGTCTGCTCCCGCTTGATCATCACGCGGACGGCCACCCAGTCGGGCTCGCCCAGCGGCGACACGGTCGGCGACTCGACGCCCGGCGTGAGCGCGACGGCCCGGTCGAGCAGCGCCACCGGGAGGTTGTAGTCGACCAGCACGTACTGGCGGGCGACCATGACGCCCTGCAGGCGGCGGACCAGCGTGTCGACGCCCGACGCCGGCGCGGGCGACGAGATGAGCACCGCCTCCGACTCGAGGATCACCGGGCCGAAGATCTCCAGGCCCTGCTTGCGGAGCGTCGAGCCGGTCTCCACCACGTCGGCGACCGCATCCGCGACGCCCAGCCGGACCGCGGACTCGACCGCGCCATCCAGCTTGATCAGGGTGGTGGAGACGCCGTGCTCGCCGAGGAACGCGCCGACGAGTCCCGGGTAGCTGGTGGCGACGCGCTTGCCCTCCAGGTCGGCGAGCTCGGAGAACACGCCGGCCGGACCGGCGAAGCGGAACGTGGACGCGGCGAAGTCGAGCGCGCTGATCTCCGCCGCCGACGATCCGGAGTCGAGCAGCAGGTCGCGGCCGGTGATGCCGACGTCGAGCGCGCCGGAGCCGACGTAGGTGGCGATGTCGCGCGGGCGCAGGTAGAAGAACTCGACGCCGTTGCGGGCGTCGGTGACGATGAGCTCCTTGGGGTCGCGGCGGCCGACGTAGCCGGCTTCGTGCAGCATCTGCGCCGCGGTCTCGGAGAGGGAGCCCTTGTTGGGGACGGCGATCTTCAGCATGGGGGGATCTTTCGTGACGTGAGAGGACGACGGGATGGGGTCAGGCCATCACAGATGTCGGTACACGTCGGCCGGGGTGAGTCCCTTGGCGAGCAGCAGGACCTGCAGGTGGTAGAGCAGCTGCGACGCCTCTTCCGCCAGGGCCTCGTCGGACTCGTACTCGGCGGCCATCCAGACCTCGGCGGCCTCCTCCACGATCTTCTTCCCGATGCCGTGCACACCGCTGTCGAGCTCGCGGACGGTGCCCGAGCCCTCCGGACGCGTGCGGGCCTTCTCGGTGAGCTCGGCGAAGAGGTCGTCGAAGGTTTTCACCCTGCTACCCTACCGTCCCCGCCCGCGGCGCCGCGCGCCGCGCGGCCCGGGGCGCGTGCCGTCGCTGAGGCGACATTCGTGACGAATGTCGCCTCCCGCCGTCGCTGACGCGACATTCGTGACGAATGTGCGCACGTCACGGAAGCGCCATTCGTCACGAATGTGGGATGCGGGGCGCGATTTCGGTGCATTCAGCACGAATGTGCGCCGGGGGGAGGCGCGGGAGAGGCTGAACGGGCTGGAGGGCCGGCGCGGGTCAGTGCGCGTGGGCGGAGGCGGCGTCGCGGAGCGCGGCGATGCGCTCCGCGGGCTCGCCGCGGAAGACGCTGGAGCCCGCGACGAACGTGTCGGCGCCCGCGGCGGCGGCTGTGACGATCGTCTCCTCGGTGATCCCGCCGTCCACCTGCAGCCAGACGTCGAGCCCGCGCGCCTCGACGGCGGCGCGCAGCGCCTGCAGCTTCGGCATCGTCTCGGGCATGAACGACTGGCCGCCGAACCCGGGCTCGACGGTCATCACGAGCACCTGGTCGAACTCCTCCAGGAGGTCGAGGTAGCGCTCGACGCCCGTGCCGGGCTTCACCGCGATGCCGGCGCGGGCGCCGATCGCCCGCAGTTTGCGGGCGAGGGCCACTGGATCGTGCGCCGCCTCCGCGTGGAACGTCACCGAGTACGCCCCGAGCTCCGCGTAGCCGGGCGCCCAGCGGTCGGGGTCGTCGATCATGAGGTGCACATCCAGCGGGATGGGGCTGACGTCCTGGATGCGGCCCACCATCTGCGGGCCGAAGGTCAGGTTGGGGACGAAGTGGTTGTCCATCACATCCACGTGCACCAGATCGGCGGTGCGGATGCGCTCCACCTCGCTCTGCATGTTGACGAAGTCTGCGGCCAGGATGCTCGGATTGATGCGGACGTGTCCCATGCCCCCAGCCTAGGCGGCGGCTACGCGGCGCGTTTGCGGAGCAGCGCGATGAACATGGCGTCCGTCGTGTGGCGGTGCGGCCACAACTGGACCGTCGCCGGGTCGCCCGCCAAGTCGAGCCGCTCGTTCGCGAGCGCCTGCACTGTCTCGGCCGTGGCCTCCTGCTCGAGCACGTCGCCGTGCCGTTCCAGCGCGGACGCGACGATGCCGCGGGTCTCGCCGAGGTGCGGGGAGCAGGTGACGTAGGCGAGCAGTCCACCCGGCTTGAGCGCCGCGATCGCGGAGTCGAGCAGCGCGGTCTGCAACGTGGTCAGCTCGGCGACGTCGCGCGGCGTCTTGCGCCAGCGCGCCTCCGGGCGCCGGCGCAGCGCGCCGAGGCCGGTGCAGGGCGCGTCGAGCAGGATGCGGTCGAAGGCTTCGGGATGCTCGGTACCTACTACGACGCCGTCGAGCTCCCACACCGGCACATCGAGCGGCACGGGCGCGAGCGCCCGGCGCACCAGCTCCGCCCGCGCCGGGACGAGCTCGTTGGCGACGAGGGTCGCACCGCCGGCCAGCGCCTCCGCGGCGAGCAGGGCGGCCTTGCCGCCGGGACCGGCGCACAGGTCGAGCCACCGTTCCCCCTCGAGCACCGGCTGCGCCCGCGTCAACGCGAGCGCCGCGAGCTGCGACCCCTCGTCCTGCACGCGGATGCGGCCACCGGACTCCTCGACCAGCCCCTGCGGGTCGCCGCCGCCGACGGTGAACCCGGGCGGCGAGAACCGGTCCGGGCGCGCATCGTCCGGCTCGGACGCGAGCCCGGGCAGTGCGATCAGGTTGACCCGCGGAGCCGTGTTGTCGGCCTCCAGCAGCTCCTCGAGCTCCTCGACGCGTCCCTCCGCCTCGAGGGACCGCCGCAGTGCGCGCACGACCCAGACGGGATGCGACGCCAGCGCCGCGATGCGGTCGTCCTCGTTCTTCGCCCGGCTCGCGACCTGGTCGCGCCACTCCTCGGGCGTGTGCCGGCCGATCTCGCGCAGCACGCCGTTGACGAAGCCGGTGCCGGAGCGGCTCCCCACCTCGCGCGCCAGCCCGACGGACTCGTTCACCGCGGCGTGGGCCGCGACGCGGGTCGACAGCAGCTGGTGCGCGCCGAGCCGCAGCACGTCGAGCAGCGGAGGGTCGATGCGGTCGACCGGACGGCCCGCGGCGATGGCGATCACGCGGTCGTAGTAGCCCTGCATGCGCAGGGTGCCGTAGGTGAGCTCGGTCGCGAGCGCCGCGTCGGCGGTCGACAGCGCCGCCCGGGCGATCCGTGTCGGCAGCAGCAGGTTGGCGTAGGCGTCGGACTCGCGGACGGCGGTGAGCACATCCAGGGCGACCCGACGGGCGGGCTGCACCGCGGTGTGCTGCGGCCGGGATGGTCCGCGCCGCTGCTGCGCGCTCACGAGAGCACCACCGCAGCGCCCGAGGCGCCGGCCGCGCCGCGCAGCCAGTCGGCCGCGGGCATCGCGCGCTTGCCGGCGGGCTGCACCGTGATCAGTTCCAGCGGGTCCGTGCCGGTCCCGACGAGGACGCGGCGGTCACGCGCCTCGACCGCTCCGGGCGGCAGCGGCGGCTCCCCTGTCGTGCCATGCGCCTCGTGGATCTTGAACCGCTCGATCCCGAGCAGCACGAACGCGCCCGGCTCGGGCGTGACGCCGCGAAGGCGCGCGTGCACCCGGTCGGCGGGCTGGGTCAGGTCGAGCCGCGCATCCTCGATCGTCAGCTTGGGCGCGAGGGTGACCTCCCCGGCCTGGGGCGTCGCCCGCGCCGTGCCCGCCGCGAGCGCATCCGTCGTGTCGGCCAGGAGGGCAGCGCCGTCGACGGCCAGCGCGTCGAGCAGGTGCCCCGCGGTCTCCTCCGGACCGATGGGACGCCGCAGCTCGGCGTACACGTCGCCCGCGTCCAGTTCGGGCACCAGGTGGAACACCGCGGCGCCCGTCTCCGTGTCGCCCGCGATCACGGCGTGCTGCACCGGCGCGGCGCCCCGCCAGCGCGGCAGCAGCGAGAAGTGGAGGTTCACCCAGCCGAGGCGCGGGAGCGACAGCAGCGGCTCGCGCACCAGTCCCCCGTAGGCGACGACGACGCCGAGGTCCGGTTCGAGCGCGGCGATGCGCTCGGTGACCTCCTCGCGCAGCCGGTTCGCCTTCAGCACCGGCAGGCCGAGACGCTCGGCCGCCTCGGCGACCGGCGACGGCGTGAGCACGCGCTTACGGCCGAGCGGCGCATCCTCGCGGGTGATGACGGCGACCACCTCGTGTCGGGCCGCGACGGCCTCGAGCGACGGGACGGCCACGGCGGGGGTGCCGGCGAAGACGATGCGCATGGGGAAGGTTCTTTCGGTCGGGACGGCGATCCAGCCTACTCCGCCCGCGCGTCCATCCACCGCTGAGGTCGACCGGAGGTCAGAGGATCTCGGGGTCGTCGAAGCGCACCCGCAGCGTCGGCGCCGGCCGGTAGCCCGGCTTGCCTGCGGGCGCGCGGCGCCGCCGGGTCGCGTTCTTCACGACGGCGGCCCGGACGGCCGCCGCCACGTCGACGCCGTGGGCGTACTCGAACCGGAGGACGGCGCGCACCAGGTCGGGTCCGGAGCGGGCCGTGCGCGAGGCGGGCTCGACCGGGGCCGGACCCAGCACATCCACGAGCAGCGCAGGATCGACGGCGGCGACCACCTCGTTCACCGTCGCCTCCGTGCCGGTGACGGATGCCAGGCGCACGGCGGGCGGGAACCGCAGCTCCCGCCGGTCGACCAGCTCCTCGTGGGCGAACTCGACCAGGCGGCCGGTGGCGAAATCCCGCGCGAGCGGCCCGGACACTCCGACCAGCACCGTCGGCGCTCCGGGAGCGGCAAGACCGGCGGCGCTCTGCCACCAGCGCAGGCAGTCCTCGGCGACGTGCAGGCTCTCGCGGGCGAGCATCCGTTCGCCGTCGAGCAGCAGCACCGCCTGATACCCGCCCTCCGCGATCGGCTCGGCCCCGCGGGTGGCTACGACCAGGGCGGGCGCCGATCCGATGCGCTGGACGGGGTGGTCGCCGTCGGCGAGGATGACCCGCGTGCCCGGGAACGCGCGCCCGAGCTCCTCGGCCGTCCGGCCTGAGCCGACCGTCACCATCCGGAACCGGCGGTGCTCGCAGTGCTCGCACTGCCAGTCGGTCCCGATCCGCCCGCACACGGTGCACGACGGCGGGGAGCCGGCGCGCGTCTGGTGCAGCGGCCCCTTGCAGTTCATGCACCGGGCGGCCTGGCCGCAATTCGCGCACGCGATCACGGGCGCGTAGCCGGGACGCGCCACCTGGACGAGCACCGGGCCGCGCGGCCGGCCGCTGTCGCCGTTCAGCGCCTCACGCGCGGCGCGCCAGGCGGGCGACGGGATGCGCGCGGCCCGCGCCATCGGCTCCGGTGCCTGCTGGTTCGCGGTCAGTACGACCTTCGGCGAGGTGACGCGCTCGGGCCCGACATCCCGCAGCCAGCCGAGCTCCACCAGCCGCTGGGTCTCGACGCTGCGGATGTTGCCGCTCAGCACGAGCGCGCATCCCTCGAGCTCCTGGCGCACGAGGGCGGCGTCGCGGGTGTGCACGTACGGGCTGAGGGGTTCGGCGTGGAGGGGGTCGCTGTCCTCCCAGACCACCAGCAGCCCCAGCCGCTCGGCGGGCGCGTAGACGACGGAGCGGTTGCCGATCACGATGCGCGGGCCGGACAGCGCCTCCAGGAACCCGCGGTACCGCTCGGTGTTCGCCTGCCCGGCGTCCGCGCGCACCACCGCGGCCGGCGGGGCGATGACGGCAAGGGCGGCGGCCAGCTGCTCCAGGTCGCGATGGTCGGGCACCGCGACGATCGCCGTGCGGCCGCCGCGCCAGCAGTCGGCGGCCAGGGTCGCGAGGGTGACCGCCCACTCCCCGACCCACGTGCCGTCGGGCAGCGGGACCAGGCGCGGGATGGCGCGCAGCGCGATCCGCTCGTCGCGCGCGACCGCATCCTCCAGCACCCGCTCGCCGTACCCGCGCACCGCGACGGGCGCGGGATGCGCCGCCGACGCGGGCGCCGCCGCCGCGGGCGCCGCCGCCGCGGGCGCCGCCGCCGCATCCTGCGCCGCTGCGCCGAGTGGCGACATCGACTCACGACTCGCGCCCGATTCCGACAACGACTCACGACTCGACGCTCCGGGAGGCGCCGCGGGCGCGGCGGCGCGCGCGGCCAGCCACGCCTTCTCGACCCGCACCATGCGGCCGGGCACCGCGAGGCGCAGGATGTCGCTCGCCGTCCCCGCGCTGCGGTCCGCCAGGCGCCGCGCCAGCCGCCAGACGCCCGGCGTGAGCACGCGCGCGGGCGAGACGACCGCCTCCAGCGGGCTCAGCGTCCCCTCGAACCCGTCGTCCGGGTCGCCCACCTCGACGAGATACCCGTCGGCCACGCGACCCGCGGAGCGCAGCGGCACACGCACGCGCACACCGGGCACCGCGTCGGCGGCGAGCTCCTCCGGGATGGCGTAGTCGAAGAGGTGGTCGAGCTGCGGGAGCGGCGAGTCGATGACCACCCGGGCGACCCGTGCGGCCGCCGCCACCGCTAGATCCCCGCGGCCGAGCGCAGGTCGTCGACGCGGTCGAGCCGCTCCCAGGTGAACTCGGGCAGCTCGCGGCCGAAGTGGCCGTAGGTCGCGGTGCGCGCGTAGATCGGGCGCAGCAGGTCGAGGTCGCGGATGATCGCGGCCGGCCGCAGGTCGAACACGTCGCGGATGGCGGCGATGATGCGCTCCTCGGGCACCTTCGCGGTGCCGAACGTCTCGACGTACAGCCCGACCGGAGCGGCCTTGCCGATCGCGTACGCGATCTGCACCTCGAGCCGGTCGGCGAAGCCGGCGGCGACCGCGTTCTTCGCCACCCAGCGCATCGCGTACGCGGCGGAGCGGTCGACCTTCGACGGGTCCTTGCCCGAGAAGGCGCCGCCGCCGTGGCGGGACGCGCCGCCGTAGGTGTCGACGATGATCTTGCGGCCGGTCAGCCCGGCGTCGCCCTTGGGGCCGCCGATCTCGAAGCGCCCGGTCGGGTTGATGAGGGTGCGGATGTGCGAGGTCTCGAGCCCGGCCGTGTGGAGCACCGGGTTGATGACCTCCTCGACGATCTCGGCCTGCAGCTGCTCGTTCGACACCTGCGGGGCGTGCTGCGTCGACAGCACGACGGTCTGCACCGACTTGGGAACGGATCCCTCGTAGCCGATCGTGACCTGGGTCTTGCCGTCGGGCCGCAGGTAGTCGAGCGTGCCGTCCTTGCGCACGGACGCCAGGCGCTCGGCGAGACGGTGGGCCAGCCAGATGGGCAGCGGCATGTACTGCGGCGTCTCCGTGGTGGCGTAGCCGAACATGATGCCCTGGTCGCCCGCGCCCTGGCGGTCGAGGTCGTCGTGGCTCTGCTCGGCGCGGGTCTCCAGCGCGTTGTCCACGCCCTGCGCGATGTCGGGCGACTGGGCTCCGATCGAGACGGACACGCCGCACTGCGTGCCGTCGAAGCTGACGTCGGACGAGTCGTACCCGATCTCGACGAGCTTGTTGCGCACCAGCGCGGGGATCTCGACGTAGCCGCTGGAGGTGACCTCGCCGGCGACGTGGACGAGTCCCGTCGTCACCAGGGTCTCGACGGCGGCGCGGCTGTGCGGGTCGACGGTGAGCAGGGCATCCAGGATGCTGTCGGAGATCTGGTCGCAGATCTTGTCCGGGTGGCCCTCGGTGACGGACTCGGACGTGAAGAGACGCAGATCTGCCATGGTTCTCCCTGGTCGACGACGGGCGTAAGAGTCGCGGCCGGATCGTCTCGGACGCGCCGGCTAGGCGATGACGTCGAGGATACGGTCGGCCACCGACAGCTTGCTGCCCGAGGCCTCCATCACTATATCGCCGCCCTTTCGCAGGACGACGACCTCGTTGCTCTCCGTTGCGAAGCCCTGCGACCAGCCCACCTGGTTGAGCACGAGGAAGTCGCTACCCTTGGCTTCGAGCTTCGTGCGCCCGAGGTGGATGAGCGCCTGCGGGTCCGGCTCGGTCTCGGCGGCGAAGCCCACGACAACCTGGCCGTCCCGCCGGTTGGCGGAGAGCCCGGCGAGGATGTCCGGGTTGGCGACGAGCTCGAGGGTGAGCGTGTCCCCGTGCTCGGACTTCTTGATCTTCGCGTCGCGCGTCTCCGCGGGGCGGTAGTCCGCGACGGCGGCCGTCATGACGACGATGTCGGCCGCGCGGGCGGCCTCCTGCACCGCCTCCTGCAGCTCGAGCGCGGTCTGCACCGGGATGAGCTCCACGCCCTCGGGCGGTTCCACCTCCAGATGTGCCGCGATGAGCACGACGTCGGCGCCGCGGGCCTGCGCGGCGGCGGCGATCGCGACGCCCTGACGCCCGCTGGAGCGGTTGCCGAGGAAGCGCACCGGGTCGAGCGGTTCGCGGGTGCCCCCGGCGGTGACCACGACGCGCTTGCCCGCCAGGTCGACGCCGCCCCGGGGCCGCTTGGCCGCCTCGTTCGCGCGGCGGCGCTCGGAGAGCACCACGACGTCGTTCACGGCGGCGTCGGATGCGGTCAGCGCCGCAGGCGCGGGCGGCTCCACAGCGCGCGGGACGATCCCGGCGGCGCGCAGCGCGGACCGGACGATGACCTCCGGCTCCTCCATCCGGCCGGGGCCGGAGTCGGTGCCGGTGAGCTGGCCGCTGGCGGGGCCTACCACCGTGACGCCCCGGCTGCGCAGGGTGGCGATGTTCGCGACGGTGGCCGGATTGCGCCACATCTCGGTGTGCATCGCCGGGGCGATCACGAGCGGCGCGGTGGACGCGAGCACCGTGTTGCCGAGGAGGTCGTCGGCGATTCCCGCCGCGAGCTTGGCGATCGTGTTGGCGGTGGCCGGGGCGATGACGATGAGGTCGGCCGACTGCCCGATCGCCACGTGCCGCACTTCGGCGACGCCCTCGTAGAGGTCGGTCGCGACGGGGTTGCGGCTGATCGCCTCCAGCGTCGGACGCCCGACGAACCGCAGCGCCGCCTCGGTCGCGACCACGTGCACGGAGTGGCCTTCGAGGACCAGGGCCCGGATGACTCCGACGGCCTTGTACGCGGCGATGCCGCCGGTCACTCCGACGACGATGGTCAATCGTGGGCTCAACGGCGGCACCTCTCCTCGGCCGGGGCGCTGCCCGGCTGCGGTCGTCTGCGGCTCTACTGCTGCGTGCGGCGGTTGCTGCCTACTCGGCGGCGGCGATCGGCTTCAGGACGAGCTTGTCCTCGTTGATCTCGTGCAGGGCGACCGAGAGCGGCTTGTCGTCGACGGAGGAGTCGACCAGCGGGCCCACGTTGTCGAACAGGCTGCCCTCGTGCAGGTCGGCGTAGTAGTCGTTGATCTGACGCGCCCGCTTGGACGCGAAGATCACGAGGGCGTACTTCGACTCGACGCGCGACAGGAGGTCGTCGATGGGCGGGTCGATGATGCCGTTGTTGCTGGTTGCCATGCGGGGTGCTCCTTGTTCTGGGCGACCGGGCGCGGTGGCCCGATCGACGGCCGCGTCAGGCGGCCGGGGACAGTGGGCGCGCCGGTGACGGCGCGGAGAGACGGCTCACGGACGCGACGGCGCCGCGCGGACCTTCATCAAGTCTACGACCTCGCGGGCCGCCTCGGCGACGTCGTGGTTGACCACCTTGTAGTCGAACTCGTCCTGGGCGGCCAGCTCGACCTTGGCGGTCTCCAGCCGGCGCTGCTGCTCCGCGGTGTCCTCGGTGCCGCGGCCGATCAGTCGCCGCACCAGCTCCTCCCACGTCGGCGGGAGCAGGAAGATCAGCCGCGCCTCCGGCATGGACGCGCGCACCTGGCGGGCGCCCTGCAGGTCGATCTCGAGCAGCACGCTCCGGCCCGCGGCCAGCGCCTTCTCGATCGGGGCGCGGGGCGTGCCGTAGCGGTACGCGTTGTGCACGGTCGCGTGCTCGAGCAGCTCGCCCTCGACGATCATCCGGTCGAACTCGGCGTCGTCGACGAAGTAGTAGTTGACGCCGTCGACCTCGCCGGGGCGCGGCTTGCGCGTCGTCGCGGAGACGGAGAGCAGCACGTCCGGGTAGTGCTCGCGGATGTACGACGACACCGTGCCCTTGCCCACGGCCGTGGGACCGGCGAGCACGACCAGGCGGTTGCGCTGGCGGCCGGTGCGGTTCTCCCGCTCGATCAGGAACTGGCGGAGGCGCAGTCGCTGGTGGCGGCCGAGACCGCCCAGCCGCTTGGCGGGCGAGATGGCCAGCCGGTCGAGCGCCTCCTGCATCTTGGTGGTGCCGATGGCGGGCACGCTGAGCAGGAACTCCGTCACCCGCAGCCGGCCCTCGATCCCCTCCGGATCGGCGGTGGCGCGGTCGAGCACTGTCAGCGGCGACACCTCGCGGGAGGCGATGGATGCCTTCACGGCGGCACGGGCACGGCGCGCGGCGACGGCGGCCTGCGACGCGGCCTGGCGGTCGACCTCGGGCGGTGCGGGGCGGCTCGAGGTCTCAGCCATGGCTGGCGCGCACCTCCTCGGCGCGGCGGCCGATCGCGTCCGCGAGGCCGGAGGGACCGGCGGAGAGCAGCCCGCGGGACTCGCTGACGATCACGCCGGACGCGAGCGAGCCGAACAGCCGCGACACGTCCTCGACCCGGGCGCCCTGGTGGCCGAAGCCCGGCGCGAGCACGGGCAGTGCGGGGGTGCGCTCCCCCGCCGTCGCCACATCGATCCCGTAGTCGGCGAGCTCGACGGTCGCGCCGAGCACCAGCCCGACCGATCCGTACGCGGCACGCGCGTCCTGCTCCTGATTGAACGAATGCACGTCTTCGATGATCGCACGAGCGACGGACAGGCCCGTCCGCGGCCCGCTCTGCACGATGGCCTGCTGCACCGCCGCCGCCTCGGGATTCGAGGTCGCGGCGAGCACGAACAGGCCCTTCCCCGCGGCCGCACCGAGCGCCATCGCCTCCGCCAGCGAGCCGACGCCCTGGTAGGCGGCGACCGTCATGGCGTCCGATTCCAGCGGCGAGCCGGGCGTCAGCCAGGCCTCGGCGTACGCGGTGACACTGGTGCCGATGTCGCCCCTCTTGACGTCCGCGATCACCAGCAGCCCGGCCGCACGCGCGGCGGCGAGCACCTCCTCCAGGGCGGCGTATCCCGCCGCGCCGAAGCGCTCGAAGAACGCCACCTGCGGCTTGACGATGCCCGCCCGGCCGGCGGCGGCCTCGACCACAGTCAGGCCGAACGAGCGGAGGCCGTCGGCCGAAGCCGGCAGTCCCCACTCCTCGAGCAGGTGCGCGTGCGGGTCGATGCCGACGCACAGCCGCCCGCGCTCGGCGAACGCGCGCGCGAGCCGGTCGCCGAACGCCGGCGTCATACGCGGGCGGCCCTCTCCTGCGCGTACACCTGCAGCGACTTGACGTCGAAGCCCTCGCGGATGGCGTCCAGCGACGCCACGGCCGCGCTCAGCTCCGCGATGGTCGTGAACAGAGGCTTGTCCGCGGCGACGGCTGCCGCGCGGATCTCGTAGCCGTCGGCACGCGCCGACCGTCCGCTCGGGGTGTTGATCACCACATCCACCTCGGCGCGGTTGATGATGTCGACGATCGAGTCGCCGCCGCTCTCCTGCGCTTCGCTGTGCTTGCGCACGATGCGGGCCGCGATGCCGTTGCGGTTGAGCACCTCGGCGGTGCCCTCTGTCGCGACGATCTCGAAGCCGAGCTGGTGCAGGCGGAGGACCGGGAGGACGACGGCGCGCTTGTCGCGGTCGGAGACAGAGACGAACGCGGTGCCGCCCAGCGGCATCCCGCCGTACGCGGCCGACTGGCTCTTCGCGAACGCGGTCGGGAAGTCCTTGTCGATGCCCATCACCTCGCCGGTGGAGCGCATCTCCGGGCCGAGCACCGAGTCGACGACCGTGCCCTCCTTGGTGCGGAACCGCTTGAAGGGCAGCACGGCCTCCTTCACGGCGACCGGCGAGTCCATCGGGATGCGCGAGCCGTCCTGCGCGGGCAGCAGACCCTCGGCGATCAGGCCCTCGATCGTCTCGCCGACCATGATCCGCGATGCGGCCTTGGCGAGCGGGATGCCGAGCGCCTTCGACACGAACGGCACGGTGCGGGAGGCGCGCGGGTTGGCCTCCAGCACGTAGAGCACGCCCGCGCCGATCGCGAACTGCACGTTGAGCAGGCCGCGCACGCCGATCCCCTCGGCGATCTTCAGGGTCGCCTCGCGCACCCGGTCGATCTCGCGGCGGCCGAGCGTGATCGGCGGCAGGGTGCACGACGAGTCGCCGGAGTGGACGCCGGCCTCCTCGATGTGCTCCATGACGCCGCCGATGTAGAGCCGCTCGCCGTCGTAGAGCGCGTCGACGTCGATCTCGATGGCGTCGTCGAGGAAGCGGTCCACGAGAAGCGGATGCGACGGGCCGACGATGCCCTGCCCGGCGACCCGCTCGAAGTAGTCGGCGAGGGAGGCGTTGTCGTAGACGATCTCCATGCCGCGGCCGCCGAGCACGAAGCTGGGGCGCACGAGCACCGGGTAGCCGATCTGCTCGGCGACGTGGGCGGCGCTCGGGTAGTCGACGGCGGTGCCGTTGCGCGGCGCCACGAGACCCGCCTCGTCGAGGATGCCGGAGAACAGTCCGCGCTCCTCGGCGAGGTCGATCGCCTCCGGCGTCGTGCCGAGGATGGGAACCCCGGCCGCCTCCAGGCCCTTTGCGAGCCCGAGCGCGGTCTGGCCGCCCAGCTGGACGACGACGCCGACCAGCTCGCCGGTCTGCGACTCGGCGTGGATGACCTCGAGCACGTCCTCCAGCGTGAGCGGCTCGAAGTAGAGCCGGTCGCTGGTGTCGTAGTCGGTCGACACCGTCTCCGGGTTGCAGTTGATCATGATCGTCTCGAAGCCCGCGTCGTGCAGCGCGAACGACGCGTGCACGCACGAGTAGTCGAACTCGACGCCCTGGCCGATGCGGTTCGGGCCCGAGCCGAGGATGACGACCTTGCGCTTGTCGCTCGGCTCGACCTCGGTCTCCAGGTCGTAGCTGGAGTAGTGGTACGGCGTGAGGGCGGGGAACTCGCCCGCGCAGGTGTCGACCGTCTTGTAGACCGGACGCACGCCGAGGATGTGGCGCACCTCGCGCACGTCGGCCTCGCCGAAGCCGCGCAGCTCGCCGATCTGGGCGTCGGAGAAGCCGTGGTCCTTCGCGAACCGCAGCGTCTCGGTGTCGAGGGTCGGCGCATCCCGGATCTGATCGGCCACCTCGTTGATCAGCGCGATCTGGTCGATGAACCACGGGTCGATCTTGGTCGCCTCGAAGACCTGCTCCGGCGTCGCGCCCAGGCGGAGCGCCTGCTGCACGTCGACGATGCGGCCGTCGGTGGGGGTCGCGATGGAGGCGAGCAGCTCATCCACCGTGCGCCCGGACCCGTCGGCACTGGGCGGGCCCCAGTGGAACGACGAGCCGCGCTTCTCCAGCGAGCGGAGCGCCTTCTGCAGCGCCGAGCTGAAGCTGCGGCCGATCGCCATCGCCTCGCCGACCGACTTCATGGTGGTGGTCAGCGTCGGGTCGGCGGCCGGGAACTTCTCGAACGCGAACCGCGGCACCTTGACGACGATGTAATCAAGTGTCGGCTCGAAGCTCGCCGGCGTCACCTTCGTGATGTCGTTCGGGATCTCGTCCAGCCGGTAGCCGATGGCCAGCTTCGCCGCGATCTTCGCGATCGGGAAGCCGGTCGCCTTCGACGCGAGGGCCGAGGAGCGGGAGACGCGCGGGTTCATCTCGATGACGATGATCCGGCCGTTCTCCGGGTTCACCGCGAACTGGATGTTGCAGCCGCCGGTGTCGACGCCTACCGCGCGGATGATGTCGATGCCGATGTCGCGCAGCTTCTGGTACTCGCGGTCGGTCAGCGTCAGCGCGGGCGCGACGGTGATGGAGTCGCCGGTGTGCACGCCGACCGGGTCGACGTTCTCGATCGAGCAGACGACCACCGTGTTGTCGGCGGTGTCGCGCATCAGCTCGAGCTCGTACTCCTTCCAGCCCAGGATGGACTCCTCCAGCAGCACCTCGCTGGTGGGGCTCTGGTGGATGCCGTCCCCGGCGATCCGGCGCAGCTCCTCCGGCGTGTACGCGAAGCCGGAGCCCAGGCCGCCCATCGTGAACGACGGACGGACGACGAGCGGGTAGCCCAGGTCCTCCGCGAACTCCAGCGCCTCCTCGACGGTGTGCGCGATGTGCGACCGCGCGACCTCGGCGCCCGCCTCCACGACGAGCTCCTTGAAGATCTGGCGGTCCTCGCCCTTCTGGATGGCCTCGAACTTCGCGCCGATCAGCTCGACGTCGTACTTCTCGAGGATGCCGTGCTCGTGCAGCTGCATGGCCGCGTTGAGCGCGGTCTGGCCGCCCAGGGTCGGCAGGATGGCGTCGGGGCGCTCCTTGGCGATGATCGTCTCGATGACCTGCCAGGTGATCGGCTCGACGTAGGTGGCGTCGGCGAAGTCGGGGTCGGTCATGATCGTCGCCGGGTTGGAGTTGACGAGGATGACGCGCACGCCCTCCGCCTTCAGCACCCGGCAGGCCTGCGTGCCCGAGTAGTCGAACTCGACCGCCTGGCCGATGACGATGGGTCCGGAGCCGATGACGAGGACGGACTGGATGTCGTCGCGTTTGGGCATCAGACGTTCTCCTGGCTGTTGTTCGAGTTGGACGGATCGGCGGCGCCGTGCTGCGCGCGGATCATGTCGAGGAAGCGGTCGAAGAGGTAGTTGGCGTCGTGCGGGCCGGCCGCCGCCTCCGGGTGGTACTGCACGCTGAAGGCGTTCAGGTCGAGGCAGTTGAGCCCCTCGACGACCTGGTCGTTGAGCGAGAAGTGGCTGACCTCCACACGGCCGAAGCCGGCCGGGGAGTCGAAGGAGGCGTCGATCGGCGCCTTGACGGCGAAGCCGTGGTTCTGCGCGGTGATCTCCACCCGGCCGGTGCGCTTGTCGAGCACCGGCTGGTTGATCCCGCGGTGGCCGAACGGCAGCTTGTAGGTGTCGAGCCCGAGCGCGCGGCCGAGCAGCTGGTTGCCGAAGCAGATGCCGAAGTACGGGAGACCTGCACGCAGCGTCTCCTGCAGCAGGGCGACGTGCTTGCCGGAGGCCTGCGGGTCGCCGGGCCCGTTCGAGAAGAACAGCGCGTCGACGCCGAGCCCGAGCACATCCTGAGCGCTGACCTGCTGCGGGAGCACGTGCACGTCGAGCCCGCGCGCCGCCAGGTTCTCGAGGGTGGACTTCTTCACGCCCAGGTCGAGCACCGCGACGGAGCCGACCTTCTCGCCGACCGCGGGAACCGTGTACGGCTCGACGGTGGAGACCTCGGCGGACAGGTTGCGGCCCTTCATCGGCGCGCCGGCGAGCACCAGGTCGAGCTGCTCGCTGTCGCTCAGCCCGAAATCCTCACCGGAGAAGATGCCCGAGCGCATGGCGCCCGCCGAGCGGATGTGGCGGGTTACCGCCCGGGTGTCGATCCCGCTGATGCCGACGACGCCCTGCGCGACGAGGTCGTCGTCGAGGCTGCGCTGCGCGCGGAAGTTCGACACGACTCGGCTGGGCTCGCGGACGACGTAGCCCGCCACCCAGATCTGCCGGGACTCCATGTCCTCGTCGTTCGTGCCGGTGTTGCCGATGTGCGGCGCCGTCTGCAGCACGATCTGGCCGGCGTAGGACGGGTCGGTCAGTGTCTCCTGGTAGCCGGTCATGCCGGTGGCGAAGACCGCCTCGCCGAGGGTGCGCCCTCGCGCGCCGTAGGCCCGGCCGACGTAACGGGTTCCGTCTTCGAGGACGAGCACCGCGGGTTCTGTTGCGAGCACGTCACACCTCCTTGTCGTTCGGGCGGGACGGGCCCGCCGCATCCGGGGCATCCGCCCGCGGGACGATTGCTTCGACGGCCGCGATCAGCTGCGCGCGGCCGGCCGGGTCGACGACCCGGAAGTAGCTGTCGGCGGCCGTGCCGCCGCTGGTGGTCCAGCCGAGCCGGACCAGGCCGTCGCGCTCGACCGCCCGGTCGATCGCGACGCTCGCGACGCCGACTCCGGTGAGGACGGACGCCGGGACGAAGACCGCCGGCTCGCCGGTGACGGCGATGGACACGCCCTCCGGCCGGACGGCGACCGTCGCGTTGCCGCGGAACGACAGCCCCGGCAGGGCGAGCCGCTCGAGGTGCTCGCCGCCGCGCGTGGTGGCGACGTACAGCGCCTCCACCTCGGCGACCGGAGCGCTCAGCGTGCCGGGGGTCGAGTACCCGCCGCCGGCCGGGCTGTCGCGGCGCACGCGCCGGCGCCAGCCGAGCACGGCGAGCCCGATGACGACGGCGAGGACCGCCAGGATTCCGATCGTGGGGAGCACCTTATCCACGGGCGCCCACCTCCTCGGCGTCGCGCACCGCGCCGTCGAGCACCGTCGCACGGCCCTGGTGGAAGGTCGCGACGACCCGGCCGGGCAGCGTGAGCCCGAGATAGGGCGAGTTGACGCCCTTGCCGGCGAGGTCGGCGGTCGAGAACGTCCGCGAGGCCGTCGGGTCGTAGAGGAAGAGATTCGCCGGGGCGCCCTCCGCAAGCGCACCGCCGTGGCCGTCCAGCCGGCCGATCCGGGCCGGGGTGGCCGAGAGGACGCGGGCGATGTCGGCCCAGCCGAGCATCCCGTTGTCGACCACGCTGGCCTGCACCACCGAGAGCGCCGACTCCAGCCCGACCATGCCGAACGCGGCGGCGTCCCACTCGCAGTCCTTCGACTCGATGGGGTGCGGCGCGTGGTCGGTCGCGACGATGTCGATCGTTCCGTCGGCGAGGCCGGCGCGCAGCGCCTCCACGTCCTCGCGGCTCCGCAGCGGCGGGTTGACCTTGTAGCGGGCGTCGTATCCGGTCGCCAGCTCCTCCGTGAGGGCGAGGTGGTGCGGGGTGACCTCGGCGGTCACGGCGATGCCGCGGGCCTTCGCCCAGCGGATCACGTCGACGCTGCCCGCGGTGGAGACGTGGCACACGTGGAGGCGCGAGCCGACGTGCTCGGCGAGCAGCACATCCCGGGCGATGATCGACTCCTCGGCGACCGCCGGCCAGCCCGCCAGCCCCAGCTCGCCGGACAGCGCGCCCTCGTTCATCTGCGCGCCCTCGGTGAGCCGCGGCTCCTGCGCGTGCTGCGCGATGACGCCGTCGAACGCCTTGACGTACTCCAGCGCCCGGCGCATCAGCAGCGGGTCGGAGACGCACTTGCCGTCGTCGCTGAACACCCGGACGCGGGCGCGGGACTGCGCCATCGCGCCCAGCTCGGCCAGCCGCTCCCCCGCCAGCCCGACGGTGACGGCGCCGATCGGCCGCACGGCCGCGTAGCCGGCCGCCTCGCCGAGGCTCAGCACCTGCTCGACCACACCGGCCGTGTCCGCCACCGGCGACGTGTTCGCCATGGCGAACACCGCGGTGAATCCACCGGCCGCGGCGGCGCGCGTGCCGGTCAGGACGGTCTCGCTCTGCTCGTACCCGGGCTCGCGCAGGTGCGTGTGGAGGTCGACCAGACCGGGCAGCGCGAGCAGCCCGTCCGCGTCGATCGCCGTCGCACCCGCGGCGCTCAGCCCGGCGCCGGTCGCGGCGATCACGCCGCCGTCGACCAGCAGGTCGGTCCGCGAGCCGTCGGCCAGCGTCGCGCCGCGGATCAGGAACTTCTCGTCCACACTCACCTCACACCGCCTGGCCGTACCTGCTCGGAACCGGCACCCGACAGCAGCAGGTACAGGGCTGCCATCCGCACGGAGACGCCGTTCGCGACCTGCTCCCGGACCGTCGAGCGCGGGGAGTCCGCGGCCGCGGCCGAGATCTCCAGCCCGCGGTTCATCGGTCCCGGGTGCATCACAATGCTATCGGGCTTCAACCGGGCCAACCGCTCCTCGTCCAGCCCCCACCGCCGCGTGTATTCGCGCGTGGTCGGGAAGAACGCCGCGTTCATCCGCTCGGCCTGGATGCGCAGCATCATCACCACGTCCGGACCGGCGGCGATCGCCGCGTCCAGGTCGTAGCCCACCTCGGCCGGCCAGCCGGAGACGTCCACCGGCAGCAGCGTCGGCGGCGCGACCAGCGTGACGTGCGCACCGAGGGTCCGCAGCAGCCAGACGTTGGAGCGTGCGACCCGCGAGTGCAGGATGTCGCCGACGATCGCGACGCTCACCCCGTCGAGGTCGCGGCCGCGCGAGGCCGTCCCGTGGATGCGACGGCGCATCGTGAACGCGTCCAGCAGCGCCTGCGTCGGGTGCTCGTGCGTCCCGTCGCCGGCGTTCAGGATGCCCGCGTCGATCCAGCCGCTCGCCGCGAGCGTCTGCGGGGCGCCCGACGAGCCGTGGCGGATCACCACCGCATCCGCCCCCATCGCCTGCAGCGTCTGGGCCGTGTCCTTCAGGCTCTCGCCCTTGGAGACGCTCGAGCCCTTGGCGGAGAAGTTGATGACGTCGGCGGAGAGCCGCTTCGCCGCCGCCTCGAACGAGATGCGGGTGCGCGTGGAGTCCTCGAAGAAGAGGTTCACGACGGTCTTGCCGCGCAGCGTCGGGAGCTTCTTGACCTCGCGCTCCTGCACATCCGCCATGTCCTCGGCGACGTCGAGCAGCTGGATGGCGTCCTCACGCGGGAGGTCCCGGGTCGAGAGCAGGTGCCTCATGCGTCGGCCCCCGGCTCCTCGATCGTGACGGCCTCAGTGCCGTCGACCTCGGCGAGACGCACGAAGATGCGCTCAGAGGCCGCCGACGGGAGGTTCTTGCCCACGAAGTCCGCGCGGATCGGCAGTTCGCGGTGGCCGCGGTCGACCAGGACCGCGAGGCGCACGGCCCGCGGCCGGCCGATGTCGCTGACCGCGTCGAGCGCGGCCCGGATCGTGCGGCCCGAGAACAGCACATCGTCGACGAGCACGACGGTCTTGCCGTCGATCGGGCCCGGGAGCGACGTGGGCTGCGGGGTGCGCGTGGGATGCCGTGACAGGTCGTCGCGGTACATCGTCACGTCGAGCGCGCCCACGATGTCGGCGGGCGAGCCGACCGCGGCCGGCTCGATGCGCTGGATGGTGTCGGCGATCCGCCGCGCGAGCACGACGCCGCGGGTCGGGATCCCCAGGATCACCAGATCGTCGGTTCCCCGGTTGGACTCCAGGATCTCGTGGGAGATCCGAGTCAACGCCCGGGCGATGTCAGCCTGCTGCAGCACGGTACGCGCCGTCATGCCGACCTCCTTCCCCGCCTCACAGGACGGCTATTAAAGGATGCCTAACGCTTCTCACCCTACCAGGCCACGTGCCCGCGCCCCCGCAGACGCCATCGAGGGGTCGCAACACGCCGTCATGGCGGGCCGATAACGGCGTGTTGCGACCCCTCGTTGCGCTCAGTGGTCGGCGAGGAAGCGCGAGAACGCCTTGGCGTCGTCCACGCCGCCGGGGTACTGCTCGCCGTTCACGAGGACGGTCGGCGTTCCTTTGATCGTGTCGAGGACCTTCTTGCCGTCGACCTCGATCGGGCCCTTCTGCGAGTTCGCGGTGTTGCCCTGCGCCCACGCCTGGTACGGGCCGCTGTCCGACAGGCAGCCGGAGATGTCGCTCGCGCCCGCCTTCGACGCGCGGGACGCCAGCTCCTTGTCCGTCAGTCCGTTGGAGTTCTCCTCCGGCTGGTCGGTGAAGAGCGCCTGGTAGAACGGCAGGATGGCCGTGCGGTCGGACACGGCGACGCACGTCAGCGCCGCGGCCGCCCGGGTGGAGTAGCCCGTCCCGTTCGACACCGCATCGAGGAACGTCAGCGGGTGCAGCCGAAGCGTGATCGCCCCGTCGTCGACGGCCTTCGCCAGCGTGGCGCCGTTGGCCTTCTCGAACGCGCCGCACACCGGGCACATCGCGTCGAACCAGATGTCGACCTTCTTCTGCCCGTCGCCGACCGTGATGAAGCCGCCGTCGAAGTCGACGGCGCCGTCGGTGCCCTTCGGGGGCGCGTCCGTCGCCACGGGGACGTTCGAGGCGCCGCCGAGCAGCGAGCATCCCGCTGCGGCGAACACCACGCCGAGCGCGAGCGCCGTCGCCGCGGCGATCCGCCGCATGCGGCCCGTCCCGCGCCGGCCCGTCACGCGGTCCTCGTCTGCGCGATCTTCGCCAGGAGCCCGTTCACGAAGCCCGCAGAGTCGTCGGTCGACAGCACGGTCGCCGCCTCGACGGCCTCCGAGATGGCGACGCCGTCGGGCACCTCGTCGTTGAACAGCACCTCCCAGACGCCGATGCGCAGGATGGCGCGGTCGACGGCGGGCATGCGGGCGAGCGTCCACCCCTGGGCGTACGTCTCGATCTGCTCGTCGATCTCGTCCTGGTGCTCGATCACGCCGTCGAGGATGTCGCGGGCGTACAGCCACGACGCCTCGCGCGCCGGCTGGGTCGCCGCGCGCTCGGCCTCGGTCGCCAGCGCCTGGCGCAGCGGGATGCCGCGCAGGTCGGCGCTGTAGAGCACGTCGAGCGCGCGCTTGCGTGCCTTGGTCCGCGCGCTCATCTAGTCGTTGACGCGGCCGAGGTAGTCGCCCGTGCGGGTGTCGACCTTGACCTTCGTGCCGGTCTCGAGGAACAGCGGGACCTGGATCTGGTAGCCGGTCTCCACGGTCGCCGGCTTGGTGCCGCCGGTGGAGCGGTCGCCCTGCAGGCCCGGCTCCGTGTAGGTGATCTCGAGCACGACGGAGGCCGGGAGCTCGACGTAGAGCGGCAGGCCCTCGTGCAGTGCGACGGTGACGTTCTGGTTCTCGAGCATGAAGTTGGCGGAGTCGCCGACGATCGGGCCCGGGATGGTGATCTGGTCGTAGTCCGACGTGTCCATGAAGACGAAGTCGGCGCCGTCCTGGTACAGGTACTGGTAGTCGCGGCGGTCGACGTTGGTGATGTCGATCTTCGCGCCCGCGTTGTAGGTGCGGTCGACGGTCTTGCCGGTGGTGACGTTCTTCAGCTTGGTGCGGACGAACGCGCCGCCCTTGCCGGGCTTCACGTGCTGGAACTCGATCACGGTCCAGAGCTGGCCGTCGATCGAGAGGACGACGCCGTTCTTGATGTCAGCGGTTGAAGCCAAGGGGATGTTCCGTTCGTTCGATGAGAAGATGCGGGTGGACGCCGCACGCGCCGGTCTCGGGGAGACGGAGCGGATGCGGCCCACGGCGGACCGCGCGGCGGTCCCAGAAGATTCTAGACGTCAGCGGGCGTTTCGGCGAATGAACGCCAGCGCCAGCCGGTACGACTCGAACCCGAACCCGGCGATCACTCCGGTCGCCACCGCGGTGATGACGCTGGTGTGCCGGAACTCCTCGCGGGCGTGCGGGTTCGACAGGTGCACCTCGACCACCGTGCCGCCGGCCTTCGTGACCAGCGACACCGCGTCCCGCAGCGCGTACGAGTAGTGCGTCCACGCGCCGGCGTTCAGGATGACGGGGGCGCCCGAGTCGGCCGCCTCGTGCAGCCAGCGCAGCAGCTCCGCCTCGTCGTCGGTCTGGCGGAGGTCGATCCGGTCGTCGCCGGCGTCGTCCTGCAGGAGTGCGCGCAGGTCGTCCAGCGTCCCCGACCCGTAGACGTCGGGCTCGCGGGTTCCCAGCCGGCCGAGGTTCGGTCCGTTGAGGACGAGGATGTCCGCCATCACTCCTCGCCGTCCTTCAGCGGGCGCACGCGGACCGCGGACCACGTGTCGTCGACCGAGATGTTGCTGATGCCGCGCCACCCGTAGGCGCGGGCCTCGCTCGCGACGACGTCGCGGTTCACGTCCGCGCGTCCGCCCTTCGGGTAGACCACCCACACCGCGCGGGCGGATTCCGCGACCGGCAGCTGCTCGGCGTAGCGCGCCAGCAGCTCCTCGCGCGAGCGCACGACGGTGGCGATGACAGCCGCCTCGGCGATGCCCGCTTCGGTCGCGCCGTCGGGGAGCGGTCCGAGGAGGTCGCGGTCGCCGTCCTGGGCGACCACCACCGCGACGCCGTCGCCCGGCTTCGCCTGGAACCGTTGCAGCACGGTCTTGTCGGTCACGAACCCACCTCCTGGTATGCGGCGAACAGCAGGCTCTGGTCCGGGCCGGCGAGCACCGTCGGACGCGCCACGTCGTCGAGCACGATGAAGCGCAGCATACTGCCCCGCGCCTTCTTGTCGCGCTGCATGGTGGCGAGCAGCGTCTGCCAGCGCCCGAGCGGGTAGCTCACGGGCAGCGTCAGCGACTCCAGGATGCGGCGGTGCCGGTCCGCGACCTCGTCGCTGAGCCGTCCGCTCAGCCGGGCGAGCTCCGCCGCGAACACCATGCCCACGGAGATCGCCGCGCCGTGGCGCCACTGGTACCGCTCGGCGTGCTCGATCGCGTGCCCGAGGGTGTGGCCGTAGTTGAGGATCTCGCGGAGGCCCTGCTCGGTGAAGTCCTCCCCCACCACGCGCGCCTTGATGCCGATGGACAACTCCACCAGGCGCCGGAACTCCGGCGTCTCCGGGTCGGTCGCCCGGTCGACGTCGGCCTCGATCGTGTCGAGGATCTCGGGCTCGGCGATGAAGCCGTACTTCACGACCTCGGCGAATCCGGCCAGCAGCTCGTTGCGCGGCAGCGAGGTGAGCGTGTCCAGGTCGCAGACCACTGCCGCCGGCGCGTAGAACGCCCCGACCAGGTTCTTGCCCTCGGCGGTGTTGATGCCGGTCTTGCCGCCGACCGCCGCATCCACCATCCCGAGCAGCGTCGTCGGCACCTGCACCAGCCGCACACCGCGCAGCCACGTCGCGGCCACGAATCCGGCCAGATCGGTGACAGCGCCGCCGCCGAAGCCGATCACCGCGTCCGAGCGCGTGAAGTCGGCCTGCCCCATGATCTGCCAGAGGAACGACGCCACCTCGACGCGCTTGGCGGCCTCCGCATCCGGTACCTCGGCGAGGAGCACCTCGTAGCGGCCGAGCAGCGACTCCCGCAGCTCCGCCGCCGCGGCGCCCAGGCTCGGCTGGTGCACGAGCAGGACCTTGTTCACCCCGGTGCCGAGGTGGTCCGCCAGCTGGAACCGCAGGCCGCGACCGACCACCACCGGGTACGGGTGCGCTCCGGAGACGGTGATCTCGGTGGGGGCGTCGGTCATGCGTGTCCTTCCTTCTGCGCCCACTGGGCGATCTCCTCGACGATCGTCTCGATCGGCCGGGACGACGTGTCGGCGGTGTAGTCCGCGAGCGACCGGTAGAGCTCGCTTCGGGATGCGACGAGCCGCTTCCAGGACTCGAGGTCGGTGATCAGCGGCCGCTTGCCGTTGGTGATCCGCTTGGCGATCGCCTCCGGGCGGACGGTCAGCAGGACGACGCGCGCCCCGGCCAGGTCGGACTGCGTCGCCGGGTCGAGCACCGCGCCTCCGCCGAGGGAGACGATGCCCGGACGGCGGAGCGCCTCGGCGACGGCCGCGCGCTCCAGCACCCGGAAGTGGGCTTCGCCGTGCGTCGCGAAGATCTCGGAGATCGGTCCGTGCTCGGCGACCACCACGGCGTCCGTGTCCACGAACGGCAGCCCGAGCAGCTTCGCCAGCCGCTTTCCGACACGGGACTTGCCCGCCGCAGGAGGCCCGATCAGAGCAATCGTCGCGGGCGATCCGCCGGCTGCGCCGGTCTCAGGCGCTCCGGCCTCAGACGCTCGGGGCTCAGACGCTCGGGGCTCAGGCGTAGGGAGCACTGGCGCGTTCGGTGGTGAGGTTCGCGGGGATGGCGTCGAGGTAGCCCTGCAGGTTGCGCGACGTCTCGGCGATCGAGTCGCCGCCGAACTTCTCCAGGACGGCGTTCGCGAGCACGAGCGCCACCATCGCCTCCGCCACCACGCCGGCGGCGGGCACCGCGCAGACGTCGGAGCGCTGGTGGTGGGCCGGTGCGGCCTCGCTGGTGGCCACATCCACCGTCCGCAGGGCGTGCGGGACGGTCGCGATGGGCTTCATGCCGGCGCGCACGCGCAGCACGCCGCCGGTGCTCATGCCGCCCTCGGTGCCGCCCGCCTTGTCGCTGGTGCGGAGGATGGTGCCGTCGTCGGCGACCAGTTCGTCGTGCGCCTCGGAGCCGCGGCGGGTGGTGGTGAGGAAGCCGTCGCCGATCTCGACGCCCTTGATCGCCTGGATGCCCATCAGGGCGGCGGCGAGCTGGGCGTCGAGCTTGCGGTCCCAGTGCACGTGCGAGCCGAGCCCGGGCGGCAGGCCGTACGCGAGCACCTCCACGACGCCGCCCAGCGTGTCGCCGTCCTTGTGCGCGGCGTCCACCTCGGCGACCATCCGCTCGGACGTCGCCGGGTCGAAGCAGCGCAGCGGGTCGGCGTCGAGGGTGTCGACGTCCGAGGGACGCGGCAGCGGCGAGCCCTCGGGGACGCGCACCGGGCCGATCGACAGCGTGTGGCTGACGAGGGTGATGCCGAGCTCGTCGAGGAACGACTTGGCGACGGCGCCGAGCGCGACGCGCGCGGCGGTCTCACGGGCGCTCGCGCGCTCCAGCACGGGACGGGCCTCATCGAAGCCGTACTTCTGCATGCCCACCAGGTCGGCGTGGCCGGGACGCGGACGCGTCAGCGCCGCGCCGCGGCCCGAGTTCAGCACCTCGGGGTCCACGGGCTCGGGGCTCATCACGTCGACCCATTTCGGCCACTCGGTGTTGCCGATGCGCAGAGCGATCGGGCTGCCGAGGCTGAGCCCGTGGCGGACGCCGCCCGAGATGTCGAGGGCGTCCTGCTCGAACTTCATGCGGGCTCCGCGGCCATAGCCGAGCTTGCGGCGCGCCAGATCGGCGCGGATGGCGTCGAGCGACACCGGGACCCCGGCGGGAAGTCCCTCCAGGACGGCGATGAGTTCGGGGCCGTGGGATTCCCCGGCCGTGAGCCAACGAAGCATTCTTCGATTCTGGCATAACGGCAACGGCCGTCAGACCTCCACTGGTGCGCCCTGCTCGTCGATCCCGACGGCCTCGAGCATCGCCGCGAGCACCTCGTCCTCGTCCTGGAGCGGCTGCAGCGGGTCGCCCGAGACGAAGATGCGCACCTGCAGGAGCGCCTGGTGGGCGAGCATCGCCAGCCCCGACACCACGCGGCCGCCGACGGACTCCCACTGGCGCGCGAGCGGCGTGGGCCACGGCTCGTACGCGACGTCGAAGAGCATCGAACGGCGACGGGTGGAGTCCGTGTACACGGCCTCCGTCGTGGTACCTCCGGGGAGGGTGCTGATGACGAGATCCGGGACGTCGAGCGAGCGGTCGGCCTGCGAGAACGGGCGGATGCGCACGCGCAGACCCAGGTCGGAGGCCAGCGGCTCGATCCAGGCGCTGCGAGCGAGGTCGCGGACGTGCACGTCCACGCGCTCGGCGCCGAGGTCGGCGGCGGCCACGAGGGCCGAGGCGGCGGTCGCTCCCCCACCCAGGATGTGGACGTAACGGGCCTGCTCGCGCCCGGCGGCCTGCAGGGCGCGGACGATGCCGGGCACGTCCGTGTTGAACCCGCGGAGCTCGTCGCCGTCGAGCAGCACGGTGTTCGCGCCGCCGGCCTGGTCGCTGATCCGGTCCGTCTCGCTCAGCAGCGGGAGCACGGCCTTCTTGAGCGGCATGGTGAGCGACAGGCCGCGCCACTCGGGTCCGAGGCCGCCGATGAAACCGGGCAGCGCCTCCTCGGTCACGTCGACGGCCTCGTACGCCCAGTCGAGCCCGAGGGCGTCGTACGCGGCACGGTGCAGCTCGGGCGACCGGGAGTGGCCGATGGGCGAGCCGAGGACGGCCAGCCGCCGGCTGGGCGCCTTCTTCGCCGTCGGCTTGGCGGGCGACGCCTTCTTGGCGGCCGGCTTCGCGGCGGGCTTGGCCGGCTTCTTCTCCGCCTGCAACGGCGCGGGCTCGAGCGGATCCCCGGCCTCGGCGGAATCGTCGGGCGTGGCCGAATCGTCGGGCGCGGCGGCGTCGACCGCTGCCGGCTCCTCGTCCGCCGGCTCCTCGTCGTCCTCCGGCTCCTCGCGCTCCGCCGCATCCTCGGCCTCGGCGACCGCGGCCTCCTCGGCTTCGAGCTCGCGCTCCCGCTCCACCAGCTCAGCGATCGACGCCTCCGCCGACGCCTCGGAGACGCCGTCCTCCACGGCCGCGTCGGTCGTCTCGTCGTCGCCCTGACGCGCGCTGGATTCACTCATAGCCGGGGTTGTCCTTCATCCACTGCTGCCATTTCTCCACCGCGGCGTCGTGCTCCGCCTGCGTGGTGGAGAAGATCGTCTCGCCGGTCTGGAGGTTCCAGGTGACGAAGTACATCCACGTGCCGTCGGCGGGATGCTGCACCGCGTTGATCGCCAGGTCGCCCGGGTTCGAGATCGGTCCGACCGGCAGTCCGGGGTGCACGTAGGTGTTGTACGGGTTGTTCGCGTCGGCGCGCTCGGCGTCCGTCGTCTCGACCCGGTCGGTGTGCCCGGTGCCGTAGGCGACCGTCGCGTCGGACTGGAGGTCCCAGCCCTGCGCCAGGCGGTTGAGGAAGACGCGGGCCACCTTCGGGTAGTCGTCCTTGAGGCCGGCCTCGCGCTGCACGACCGACGCCAGGACGACCGTGTTCCACCGGTTCTCCGGGGCGACACCGGCGTCGTCGAGCGCCTGGAACATCCGGTCGACCATCGTCTTGATCGCGTCCTGCGCCGTCGTCCCCGGCGCGAACGTGTAGGTGGCCGGGAACAGGAAGCCCTCCAGGGACTTCGCCTGCGCCGGCAGACCGTACGCGGCCGGGTTGGCGGCCGCCGCCTGCAGGTCGGCGAGCGGGATCTTCGTCGCGTCGGACACCGTCTGGAGGATGTCCTTCTCCGGCGTCCCCTCCGGGATCACGGCGGTGTTCTCCACGCGCGACGACGGATCCTGCAGCGAGGCGAGCGCTGCGGCCGCGCTCATCTTCTTCGCGAGCTTGAACACACCGGGCTGGAACTGCGCCTCCGGCTTCTGCCGGAGCAGCAGCGAGTAGAAGGCGTCGTACGTCTTCACCACGCCCGCCTTGGCCAGGTTGTTCGCGATGGTCGAGCCGTCGTCGCCCGACTTGATCGTGAACATCACCTCGCCGGTGCCGCTGCCGCTGTAGTCGTTCGCGGGCGGGAACAGAGCGTCGTGGACCTTGGCGATCTGGGGCTGGAAGATGGCGTACGCGCCACCGGCCATCCCGCCCAGGATGCCGAGCACGACGATGGTGACGATGAGGCGCTTGACCCAGCGGCGCTTCTTCGGGGGCTCGTCGTGCGACAGGTAGTTCTGCTGTCGCCAGACGAGGGGATGCCCCTCGTCGACGGACTCGTCTTCGGTGTCCTCCAGCACTCCGAACACAGTACGCGCAGGATGATCGTGATGCGAGGACGGCTCCTCGGCCTCGTGCCGCACGGCCGCGCCGACGGGGGCGGGCTCCTCCACCTGCGCGATCGGGCCGGTGATCACCGCGTCGAAGTCCAGACCCGCCAGGGCCGCGAGGTCGGAGGGCGACTCCTGGGTCGGCGTGGGCGACGAGATGGGTTCGCGCAGCCCGCCCTTCTCAGCCGCCTCCCGGGCGGCACGCGCCTCGCGACGGGTCATCGGCGGACGGTCCGTGGCCGGCTGGCCCTGCTGCGGCGCCGGCTCATGCTGGTCGCCCGCCGGCCGCTGCTCCTGCGGCACCGGCGGACGGTTCACCGCCGGGAACACGGGCGGCTCGGGCCGCTGCTCGGGGTTCTGAGACACGCTACTGTCCAATGCTCGTTTCGACGGGGTCACCCGGCGGACGGCCTGTGGCCCGTTCCGCATCGAGGGCGTGCTGCAAAATTATCGTGGCGGCCACCTGATCGACGACCGGACGCGCCTTCTTCGCGTTCCTGCCCGACGCCCGGAGCGCCGAGGCCGCCGACACGGTGGTGAGGCGCTCGTCGATCAGCCGGACCGGGACGCCGGCCTCGGCGGCCAGCGCCTCGGCGAAACCGATCGCGTCCGCCGTGGAGGCGGTGTGCGCGCCCGAGAGCGCCAACGGCAGTCCGACGATAACCTCGAACGCTCCGAGTTCCCTCACGATCTTCGTGATGCGGCGGCGATCCGCAGCATCCTCGGAGCGCGCGACCGTCTCGACCGGTGTGGCCAGCATCCCGTGCAGGTCGGACCGGCTCACGCCGATCCGCACCTTGCCCACATCGATGCCCAGCCGCACCCCGCTGCGCACGGGACTATCCGATCGCCGACACGACCGCAGTCAGCGCCGCCGGGATCGCTTCGGCATCCGTGCCGCCGCCCTGCGCGAGGTCGGCCTTGCCGCCGCCACCACCGCCGAGCACGCCGGCCGCGGTCTTCGCGAGGGCACCTGCGTTGACGCCCGCGTCGCGCGCCGCCTGGTTCGTCGCCACGATGACGACGGGCTTGCCGCCGGCGCGCGCCGCGAGGGCGACCGCCGCCGGGTCGGAGCCGAGCCGTTCGCGGACCGTGGTCGCGAGCAGCCGCAGGTCGTCGGGGGTGTTGAGCGTCCCGGCGTCCTCGGCCACGACCGTCACGGCACCGCGACGCGACGCGGACTCGAGCAGCCCGGGCACCTTGTCGAGCAACCCGCGCGCTTCGAACGCCTGGATGCGCTTCTCGGCCGCCTTGAGGTTCGCCATGAGGTCGGCGATCTTCTCGGGCAGCTGCTCGCGCGGCGTCTTCAGCGAGCTGGAGAGCTGCGACACGATGGTGCGCTCGACCGCCAGGTCTTTGAAGGCCTCGAGGCCGACCAGGGATTCGACGCGCCGGTTGGTCGAACCGACCGACGACTCGCTCACCAGGTTGATCATGCCGATCTCCGAGCTCGTCGCCACGTGCGTGCCGGCGCACAGCTCGCGCGACCACGGGCCGCCGATGTCGACCACGCGGACGACGTCGCCGTACTTCTCGCCGAACAGCGCCATCGCACCGAGCGCCTTGGCCTCGGCGAGCGGCAGCTCGCGCGTGGTGACCTCGAGGTTCTGACGGATCGCGTTGTTCGAGATCTCCTCGATCTCGCTGCGGGTCTCCGCCGAGAGCGCCTGGTTCCACGAGAAGTCGAGCCGCAGGTAGCCGGCCTTGTTGTAGGAGCCGGACTGGTGCGCGTTGGGGCCGAGCACCTGGCGAAGTGCCGCGTGGATGATGTGCGTGCCGGAGTGCGCCTGTCGCGCCCCGCGGCGGTAGTCCGCATCCACGAGGCTGGTCGCGGGCGCGCCGACGCCCACCTCGCCGCTGCGCACGAGCACCTTGTGGCTGATCAGGCCCTTGACCGGCTTCTGCACGTCGAGCACGTCGAGCTCGTAGCCCGGGCCGACGATGCTGCCCGCGTCCGCATCCTGACCGCCGGACTCCGCGTACAGAGCGGTGGCGCCGAGGATGATCTCGGCGACCTGACCCTCGCGGGCGCGGTCGACCGAACGGCCGTCGACGATCAGGCCGAGCACGCTCGACTCGGTCTCGAGCTCGGTGTAGCCGGTGAACACGGTCTCGCCCAGCGAGCGGAAGGCGCTGTAGACGGAGAGGTCGGCCAGCGCCGTCTTCTTCGCCTTGGCGTCCGCCTTCGCGCGGGCGCGCTGGTCGGCCATCAGGGTGTCGAATGCGGTGCGGTCGACGCTGAGGCCGGCCTCCTCCGCCATCTCGAGCGTGAGGTCGATCGGGAAGCCGTAGGTGTCGTGGAGCAGGAAGGCGGTGTCGCCCGCGAGCTGCTTGCGCCCCTCCTTCTGCGTGGTGGCGACCGCCGTGTCGAGGATGGTCGTGCCCGCAGCGAGCGTGCGCAGGAACGTCTCCTCTTCGGCGTACGCCAGCTGGGAGATGCGGTCGAATTCGGTCTCGACCTCCGGGTACGCCGCCTTCATGGCGTCGCGCGACGCCGGGAAGAGCTCCGGGAAGGTCGCGGTCTCGACGCCCAGCAGGCGCATCGCGCGCACCGTGCGGCGCAGCAGGCGCCGCAGCACGTAGCCGCGGCCCTCGTTCGACGGGGTCACGCCGTCGGCCATCAGCATGAGCGCGCTGCGGACGTGGTCGGCGACGACACGCAGCCGCACGTCGTCCTCGTGCGCCTGGTTGCCGTACGGCTTCTTCGCGAGCTCGGCCGCGCGGTCGAGGACCGGACGCACCTGGTCGATCTCGTACATGTTGTCGACGCCCTGCTTGATGAACGCGACGCGCTCGAGCCCCAGGCCGGTGTCGATGTTCTTCTTCGGCAGGTCGCCGAGGATCTCGAAGTCCTTCTTGCCGTCGCCCTCACCACGCAGGTACTGCATGAAGACGAGGTTCCAGATCTCGACGTAGCGGTCGTCGTCGGTCGCCGGTCCCCCGTCGGCGCCGTAGGCCGGGCCGCGGTCGAAGAAGATCTCGGAGCACGGACCCGCGGGACCGGGCTGTCCGGTCGACCAGTAGTTCGTGTCCTTGCCGAGGTCCTGGATGCGCTCGGGCGGGAGGGTTGACACGCGGGTCCAGATCTCGCGCGCCTCGTCGTCCTCCTCGTACACCGTGACCCAGAGGTCCTTCGGGTCGAAGCCGAGGCCGCCCTCGTCCTCGGAGGTGGTGAGCAGCTCCCACGCGAACGTGATGGCCTGCTCCTTGAAGTAGTCGCCGAACGAGAAGTTGCCGGCCATCTGGAAGAACGTGCCGTGACGCGGCGTCTTGCCGACCTCGTCGATGTCGAGCGTGCGGATGCACTTCTGCACGCTGGTGGCGCGCGGGAACGGCGCCGGCACGACACCGGTCAGGTAGGGCACGAAGGGCACCATCCCGGCCACCGTGAACAGCAGCGACGGGTCGTCGCTGACCAGGGAGGCGGAGGGGACGACGGTGTGGCCGCGCTGCGCGAAGAAGTCGAGCCAGCGGCGGTGGATTTCAGCGGTCTGCATGGGTTCCGGTCGATCGAGGTCTGCGAGGTGGGAGAAGGGCGTCAGTCGCCCTGGATGGCCGAGCGGATCTCGGCCTCGCGCTGGCGGTAGCCGTCCGAGACGGCCTCGCCGAAGTCACGCGCCTTCTGGTCGATGTTGCTGAAGAATTCGCGACCCTTGGCGGTCTCGTTGACCTTGTGGGCGACGGCGAAGCCGATGGCGACCCCGACGAGCAGCCACAGGAAACTCTTCATGCTTGATCCTCCCTCTCTGGATGCCGCCGCGGGCGAGCCCCGGCGCACGGTACCCAAGTCTAGTGGGAGTCGGTGCGACGTCTCCGGGAGCGGGACGAACCGGTGGACGACCCGCCGCCTGTGGAGGACGTGCGCGAGGCGAAGCCCCCGGCCGCCATGAACGCGGCCCGCGCTGCGGCGCTGAATCCGGCCAGTTTGATGAGCGGACCGCCGACCGTCGCGGCGAACAGCGCGACGAGCGCCGACACGTTTCCGGTGACATCCGCGACGTTCTTGGTGATCACATCCACCCGCGCCAGCTGCTTGTTGGTCTCCTGCAGGGTGGTCGCCGTCTCGTCGAGGATCGGCGTGATGCCGTCGCTCGCCTCCTTGATGGCGTCCCGCGTCGAGTCCAGCACGCGGCCGAGCTTGATCAGCGGGATGGCGATGAAACCGACCAGGACCGCGAACACGACGGCCGCGATCAGGCCTGCGATGTCTCCACCGGACACGGTGACTCCTTCCATTCCGCCACGGGCATACCGCTCAAGCGTAGCCGGAAGAGGCGCCGCCGGGAACGCGGAACGGGGCCGCGGCGTGATGCCGCGACCCCGTTCCGGGAGCGTTGACGCTGAGCGCCGGTGCTGCGAGTGTCAGCGAGCCGCGTAGTACTCGACGACCAGCTGGACCTCACAGGTCACGGGGACCTCGGCGCGCTTCGGGCGACGCACCAGGCGGGCCTGGAGCTTGTCGATCTCGACGTCCAGGTAGCCCGGGGTCTTCGGCAGCACGTCCAGGTGACCGCCGGCGGCCGCGACCTGGAAGGGCTCGGTGCCCTCGGAGCGGGCCTTGACGTGGATGAGCTGGCCCGGCTTCACGCGGAAGGACGGACGGTCGACGATCTTGCCGTCGACGAGGATGTGGCGGTGCACGACGAACTGGCGGGCCTGCGTGATGGTGCGGGCGAAGCCGGCGCGCAGCACGAGGGCGTCGAGACGCATCTCGAGGAGCTCGACCAGGTTCTCACCGGTCAGGCCCTGGGTGCGACGGGCCTCCTCGAAGGCGATGCGGAGCTGCTTCTCGCGGATGCCGTACTGGGCGCGCAGGCGCTGCTTCTCGCGAAGACGCACCGCGTAGTCGGAGTCGGCCTTGCGCTTGGTGCGGCCGTGCTCACCCGGAGCGTAGGGGCGCTTCTCCATGTAGCGCGCCGCCTTCGGGGTGAGCGGGATGCCCAGGGCCCGCGACTCGCGGGTCTTGCTGCGGGAACGTGAAGACACGGTTTCCTTTCGGTTTTCTCTCTGAAGTGATGGATGCGGGCGCACACGCGCTGTTCATAGGCACAGTGCGCCGCAGAGAGAGGGATTGTCGCCAGGGAAGCCCGGCTACAGGGCCGTTCCCGTCGAGTCGTGTCCGCGGCAGCCGCACCTCGGACACGCTTCTAGGCGCAGAAAGTCTAACAGATCGCGGTCAGCGCCCGCGCACGATGCGGCGGAGCTTGGCGAGGCGTGCGGAGACGTCGCGCTCGTTGCCGTGCTCGGTCGGCGTGTAGTAGGTCGTGCCCTGCAGCTCGTCGGGCAGGTACTGCTGCTCGAGCACGCCGAGGGCGTCGTCGTGCGGGTACTTGTAGCCCTTCCCATGGCCGAGGCGCTTGGCCCCCGGGTAGTGCGCGTCGCGCAGGTGTTTCGGCACGCGGCCGATCTTCCCGGCGCGCACGTCGGCGATCGCGGCGTCGAGCGCCATGTAGGCCGCGTTCGACTTGGGCGCGGTCGCCAGGTGCACGACCGCCTGGGCCAGTGGGATGCGTCCTTCCGGCATCCCGATGTACTGCACGGCGTCCGCCGCGGCGATGGCGACGCCGAGCGCCTGGGGGTCGGCCATCCCGATGTCTTCGGAGGCCAGCACGATGATGCGCCGGGCGATGAACCGCGGGTCCTCCCCCGCCTCGATCATGCGGGCGAGGTAGTGGAGCGACGCATCCACGTCGGAGCCGCGGACCGACTTGATGAACGCGCTGATGACGTCGTAGTGCTCGTCGCCGTTGCGGTCGTAGCGCAGGAGCGCGCGGTCCACGGCCTGGGCGACCAGCTCGGCCGTGATGACCGGCTTCTTCTTCGAGGTGGCGGGCGTGGACGACGCCGCGGTCACGGATGCCGCCTCGAGCGCCGTCAGCGCACGCCGGGCATCGCCCGACGCCAGCCGGATCAGCGCCGCGCGCGCCTCCGGGTCGAGGGTGTACTGCCCGCCGAGCCCGCGCTCGTCGGCGACCGCGCGGTCGATCACCACGCCCAGGTCGTCGTCGCTCAGCGTCTCCAGCGTCAGGAGCAGGCTGCGCGAGAGCAGCGGCGAGATGACGGAGAACGACGGGTTCTCGGTCGTGGCCGCCACGAGGATGACCCAGCCGTTCTCCACGCCCGGGAGCAGCGCATCCTGCTGCGCCTTGGTGAAGCGGTGGATCTCGTCGAGGAACAGCACCGTGGAGACGCCGTACAGATCGCGGGTCGAGAGGGCCTCGTCCATCACGAGCCGCACATCCTTCACCCCGGCCGTCACGGCGGAGAGCTCGACGAAGCGCCGCCCAGACGAGTGCGCGATGGCCTGCGCGAGCGTGGTCTTGCCGGTGCCTGGAGGGCCCCAGAGGATGACGGAGACCGATCCCGACTGCCCCTCCTTGTCGGAGGCCAGGGCGACGAGCGGCGAGCCGGGCTTCAGCAGGTGGCGCTGGCCGGCGACCTCGTCGAGCGACTTGGGGCGCATCCGCACCGCGAGCGGAGTCGCTCCCGTCCGGAGCCCAGGTTGCACGTCGACCACCTGACAAGCGTAGTCGCGGCCACCGACACTCCGGCTGGGAGGGGCGGAATGCTGGGAACGGCGAGTTGGTCGTGCATAGCGGCGACGGATAGGGTTCTCCATGATCCAGCGGGCGACGCCTCGCGGACATCCCCCGTACGGACCGCCGGAGGACACACGTGGCACCGAAGCAGAACGACCGCGAAGCGCGACAGGCGCGGGAACGGCTCCGCGCGTACCAGGCGCGCCAGACCGTCCACGAGCACAAGGTCAAGCGCCGCAAGCGTGACAACTGGGTGGCCGGAATCGCCGCCGTGGTGATCGTGGCCCTCGCGGTCGGCACCCAGGTGCTGTACTTCTCCGCGGGCCCCGGCGCGGCGAAGGCCTCGGCCTCGTCGTCGGCGTCCCCCTCCGCGTCGGCGTCGGCAGCCGCCGTGCCGCCCAAGACGCTCGCCGAGGACCGCACCTGGACCGGGACGATGACGATCAACGGCATCCCCCTCGGCGTCTCCCTCGACGGCAAGGCCGCACCGCAGGCGGTGTCCTCGACCGTGTCGCTCGTGCAGAAGAAGTTCTACGACGGCCTGACCTGCCACCGCCTCACGAACGGCGGCTTCTACGTGCTGCAGTGCGGCGACCCGAAGGGCGACGGCAGCGGCGGCCCCGGGTACTCCTACGGCCCGATCGAGAACGCGCCGTCCGACAACATCTACAAGGCCGGCACGATCGCCATGGCACGCCAGAGCAACAACGCCTCGAGCCAGGGCAGCCAGTTCTTCATCGTCTACGAGGACACGCCCATCCCGGCCGACCAGGCGGGCGGCTACACCGTGATCGGCGAGGTCACCTCGGGGCTCGACCAGCTGAAGACGCAGGTGACCGACAAGGGCGTGCAGGGCGGCGGGACCGACGGCAAGCCCGCGGTCGCGACCACCATCGACAGCTTCAGCCTGCAGTGATCCCAGCACGTGCAATAGGCTGATTCCCAAACGTGGGGCGGCATCCCGCCCATAACGCGCAGCAGCAAGGTGAGGCTCTTGGCTACTTCTGAACAGCACCCCTGGGGACGTGTCGACGAGACCGGCACCGTGTACGTCCGCGAGGGCGATGGCGAGCGTGTCGTCGGCGAGTACCCGGACGGTTCCGCCGAGGAGGCGCTCGCGTACTTCGAGCGCAAGTACAACGATCTCGCCGGCCAGGTCGGCCTGCTGGAGCAGCGCGCCCGGCGCGGCGCACCGGCCGCCGACGTGGCGAAGTCGGTCGCCAACCTCCGCTCCGCGGTCGAGGGCGCGAACGCGGTGGGCGACCTCGCCTCGCTGCAGAAGCGGCTGGATGCGCTGGGCGGCACGGTCGAAGAGCTCACCGAGCAGCAGAGCGCCGAGGCGAAGGCCGCCCTCGAGGGGGCGATCGCCGAGCGCACCGCCATCGTCGAGGAGGCCGAGGCGCTGGCCGCGCAGGACCCGGCCCGGACGCAGTGGAAGTCCACCAGCACGGCGCTCGACGCCCTCTTCCAGCGGTGGCAGGCGCACCAGCACGACGGTCCGCGCCTCCCGAAGAACGAGGCGAACGAGCTGTGGAAGCGGTTCCGTGCCGCGCGCTCCACCATCGAGCACAACCGCAAGGCGTTCTTCGCCGAGCTCGACACGCAGCACCGCGACGTGCGCAACCGCAAGACCGCCCTGATCGAGCAGGCCGAGAAGCTCATCCCGCTCGGCGCCGACGGGGTGCCCGAGTACCGCCGCCTCCTCGACCAGTGGAAGGCGGCCGGCCGCGCGGGAAAGAAGAACGACGACGCGCTGTGGGCCCGCTTCAAGGCGGCCGGCGACGCCATCTACTCCGCCAAGGCCGAGGTGGATGCGCGCGACAGCGAGGAGTACGAGGCCAATCTCCAGGCCAAGCTGGCCCTCCTCGGCGAGGCGGAGCCGCTGCTGAAGGCGACCGACCGCGAGTCGGCGCGTGCGGCGCTGCTCTCGATCCAGGAGCGGTGGGACCAGATCGGCCGCGTGCCCCGCGAGCAGGTCCGGCCCATCGAGGACCGCCTGCGCCGCGTGGAGGCGGCCGTGCGCCGGCTCGACGAGGAGCACTGGGAGAAGAACAACCCGGAGAAGAAGGCCCGCTCGGAGGGTCTGGCGAGCCAGCTCAATGCGGCCATCGCCAAGCTGGAGCAGGAGCTCGCGGACGCGCAGGCGTCCGGGGACAGCGCGAAGGTGAAGGCGGCCCAGGAGGCGCTCGACGCACGCAAGATCTGGCTGGACGCGCTGGGCTGACCCGCCTGGGAATCGTCCACAACGCCAGACTCTGACGACTTCTCCCCCGATCCCGGGGAGGGACCCGGCCGCGCCCACGCCTCGGCGAGGCTGGAGGCATGACCACGATCACGGCGCCCCTGCTCGATTCGAGCGTCCTTCCTCTGCCCGAACTCCTCTCCCTGTGCCTGGACGGCCAGCTCTACCGGGTGGGCGACGCGTTCGCGCCTCCTGGTGAGCCCGATGTGCCGGAGCTGCGCGCGCACTCTCTGAGCTCGACACTGCCCGGATGGGCGATCGCCGACCGAGGGTCCGCCGCCTGGGTGCACGGCACCCGGGCGATGATGCCGCCGCTCCCGCAGGTCTGCATCCCGCCCCACCATCGCGGCGGGCTCGGCGCGGCCGGCCTCGACGCCTGGCACCGCTCGCTGCTGCCGGACGAGGTCATGACGGTCGGGCCGATCAGCGTCACCACGCCGCTCCGCACCGCGATCGATCTGCTGAGCGATCCCAGCGGTTTCGGTGACGCCGCCGCGCTCGAGATCCGTCACCTGCTGGCGCTGGCCGAGCTGACGCCGGCGCAGCTCGATGCGGCCCTGCGGTCCCGACGGCGCAAGGGATGCGCACTGGCGCGCAGCCGCCTGCCCGCGGTGGCGCGTACGCGGCTGCCGGCACCCGATGCCGTCCGGGCGGCCTGAGTGCGTCGGTCAGCCGCCGGTGACGCGGTACACGTCGTAGACGCCGTCGATGCGGCGCACGGCGTTCAGCACACGGTCGAGGTGTGTCGTGTCGCCCATCTCGAAGACGAACCGGCTCAGTGCCAGGCGGTCGCTCGACGTGGTGACCGTCGCGGAGAGGATGTTCACATGGTGCTCGGAGAGCACGCGCGTCACGTCGCTGAGGAGCCCCGAGCGGTCGAGCGCCTCGACCTGGATCTGCACCAGGAAGACGCTCTTCGAGCTGGGCGCCCACTCGACCTCGATCATGCGGTCCGGCTCCTGCAGCAGCGACTGCACGTTGTGGCAGCTGGCCTGGTGCACGGAGACGCCCTGGCCGCGCGTGATGAAGCCGACGATCGGGTCACCGGGCACGGGCGTGCAGCACTTGGCCAGCTTGACCAGGATGTCCGGCGCACCCCGCACGAGCACGCCCGAGTCGCTGTTGCGCAGCTGCCGGCGGCCCTTGACCGGGATCTCGAGCTCCCCGTCCGACTCCGCCTCGGTCTGCAACGACGCCACGATCTTCTCGATCACGGACTGGGTCGAGATGTGGCCCTCGCCGACGGCCGCGTAGAGCGCGGAGACGTCCGGGTGCTTGAGCGACGAGGCCACCTCGACCAGCGCATCCTGCGTCATCAGCTTCTGCAGCGGCAGGTTCTGCTTGCGCATCGCGCGCGCGATCGCATCCTTGCCCTGCTCGATCGCCTCGTCGCGGCGCTCCTTGGTGAACCACTGGCGGATCTTGTTGCGCGCACGCGGGCTCTTGACGAAGTTCAGCCAGTCCTGGCTGGGGCCGGAGTCCGGGTTCTTCGACGTGAAGATCTCGACGACGTCGCCGGTGTTCAGCGTGCTCTCCAGCGGCACGAGCCGACCGTTGACCTTGGCGCCCATGGTGCGGTGGCCGACCTCGGTGTGCACCGCATACGCGAAGTCGACCGGGGTGGCGCCGGCGGGCAGTCCGATCACGCGGCCCTTCGGCGTGAAGACGTAGACCTCTTTGGCGCCGATCTCGAAGCGGAGCGAGTCCAGGAACTCGCTCGGGTCGGCCGTCTCGGCCTGCCAGTCCGAGATGTGGGCGAGCCAGGCCAGGTCCGTGTCGACCTTGGCCGGACCGCCGGAGCTCTTGCCGGTCGTCTGCTCCTTGTACTTCCAGTGCGCCGCGACACCGAACTCCGCCCGCTGGTGCATCTCCTCGGTGCGGATCTGGATCTCCACCGGACGGCCCTGCGGGCCGATGACGGTGGTGTGCAGCGACTGGTACAGGTTGAACTTCGGGGTGGCGATGTAGTCCTTGAACCGGCCGGGCATCGGCGTCCAGCGCGCGTGGATCTGGCCGAGCACGGCGTAGCAGTCGCGCACGGTGTTCACCAGCACCCGGATGCCGACCAGGTCGTAGATGTCGTCGAACTCGCGCCCGCGCACCACCATCTTCTGGTAGATCGAGTAGTACTGCTTCGGGCGGCCGACGACCTTGCCGCGGATCTTCGCCGACTTGAGGTCGTCGTTGATGGTGTCGATCACCTGCTGCACCAGGCGCTCGCGCTCCGGCGTGCGCTGCTTCACGAGGCTCTCGATCTCGGCGTACAGCTTCGGGTACAGCACCGCGAACGAGAGATCTTCCAGCTCCCACTTGATCGCCTGGATTCCGAGGCGGTGGGCGAGCGGCGCGTAGATCTCGAGGGTCTCGGTGGCCTTCCGGGTCGCGGACGCGGCCGGGACGAAGCCCCACGTGCGCGCGTTGTGCAGCCGGTCGGCGAGCTTGATGATCAGCACCCGGATGTCCTTCGACATCGCGACGATCATCTTGCGGACGGTCTCCGCCTGGGCGCTGTCGCCGTACTTGACCTTGTCGAGCTTGGTGACGCCGTCGACGAGCATGGCGATCTCGTCGCCGAACTGGTCGCGCAGCTCGTCGAGCGTGTACTCGGTGTCCTCGACAGTGTCGTGCAGCAGGGCGGCGGCGATCGTCTTCGCGCCGATGCCGAGGTCCGCGATGATCTGCGCCACGGCCACGGGATGCGTGATGTACGGCTCCCCCGAGCGTCGCTTCTGACCCCGGTGCGCCCGCTCGGCGACGGCGTACGCGCGCTCGATGAGCGAGAGGTCCGCCTTGGGGTGGTGCATGCGCACTGTGCGGATGAGGGTCTCCATGGCGCCGGTCGGCTGAGCGCGCGAGAAGATGCGCGGCACCAGACGGCGCAGAGAGGCGCTCTGCGATGTCGTCGTATCAACCATTCGCGCGCCTCCTGTCGTCCATTATGACGGTTCCGGAACACCGTTCTGTCACGGTGAACGTCGCCGGGACTAGACGATCGCTCCTGGCGTACCGTCGTCGCGCTGAACGGGACCGCCGCCGGCCTGCCAGGCTCCCATGCCGCCGTCGACGTTGGCCGCCGGATAGTTCGCCTCGTTCAGGGCGTCGGTCACCATCCGCGACCGAGCGCCGCTGCGGCAGATCACCAGGATCTGCCGGTCCTCCGGCAGTTCGTGCTGGCGCTCGCTCAGCTCACCGAGAGGGATGTGGTGGGCGCCGGGCGCGTGCCCGGCCTCCCACTCGTAGCCCTCGCGAACGTCGAGCAGCCAGGCCGCGTCCTGCTCGGTCAGCTCGCGAGCGCGCGCAGCGGAGACCTCGTCCTCGGCCAGGAAGCCGGAAGGTGCGGAGGCGTCGGTCATGCGTCGGGGTTACTCCGCAGCGGTCGCGACGACGTCGGCCTTGACCGCGGCCTTCGGCCGGATCGAGCGCACCTTCTGGTCGTGCTTCTTGATCGCGGCCTCGCCCTCGCGGAACTGCGAGTACATCGGTGCGGCCAGGAAGATCGTCGAGTACGTGCCGACGATGATGCCGATCAGCAGCGCGAGCGAGATGTCGCGCAGGGTCGCCGCACCGAACGCGTAGGCGCCGATGAACAGGATGGACGCGACCGGCAGCACGGCGACGACGGCGGTGTTGATCGACCGGACGAGCGTCTGGTTGACGGCGAGGTTCACCGCCTCCGGGAACGTCCGCCGGGTGAGCTCCAGCTCCTCCTTGGTGTTCTCGCGGATCTTGTCGAACACCACGACGGTGTCGTAGAGCGAGTAGCCGAGGATGGTCAGGAAGCCGATCATCGTCGCAGGCGAGACCTCGAACCCGACCAGCGCGTAGACGCCGGCCGTGATGATGAGGTCGTGGAACAGCGAGATGATCGCGGCCGCCGACATCTTCCAGGTGCGGAAGTACAGCGCCATCGCGATGAACGCGAGCAGCAGGAACACGACGAGGCCCTGGATGGACTGCTGCGTCACGTCCGCACCCCACGAGGGGCCGATGAACGTCGCGGACACCTCCGACGCGTCGACGTCGTAGGCCTTCGCCAGCGCCTCCGACACGTCGCGCGTCTGCGTCTCGGACAGCTGGTCCGTCTGCACCCGGACGGCGTTGTCGCCGACCACGCTGACGTGCGAGACCGCATCCGGCACAACGCTCGTGACGGCGCTCTGCGCCTTCGACGTGTCGGTGCTCGACACGTCGCTGATCTGGAACTGCGATCCGCCGCGGAACTCGATCGAGAAGTTGAAGCCGCCCTTGACGATGGGGACGAGGATCGACAGCACGACCATGACGGCCGCGATGGAGTACCAGATCTTGCGGCGGCCGACGAAGTCGACCGACCGCGCCCCGGTGTAGAGGTCGTTGCCGAATTTCACCAGACGACTGGCCATCAGGAGTCCTTCCCCTCGGTCGAGCGATCCGAGGACGTCGTCGCGCCGGCGAGCTCCGCCGCCTTGCGCTCGGCGATGGTCTGGCGGCGCGCCGCCTCCTTGCTGCTGCGGACGGCGGTGCCGACCGGGACCGGGACCGTCGGCGCGCGGAACTTCGCGGCGCCGCGGTAGACGGCTCCCAGCGCCTCCGGGTCGAGACCCGACATCGGGTGACCGGAGCTGAAGAACCGCGTGCGGGCGAGCAGCTGCAGGGTCGGGTGGGTGAACAGGAGCACGACGATGACGTCGATGATCGTCGTCAGGCCGAGCGTGAAGGCGAAGCCGCGCACGTTCGCCGCGGCGAGCACGTAGAGCACGACGGCCGCGAGGAGGTTGGTGGCCTTCGACGCGTAGATGGTGCGCCGCGCTCGTCCCCAGCCCGCTTCGACCGCGGACTCGAGTCCGCGCCCGTCGCGCAACTCGTCTCGGATGCGTTCGAAGTAGACGATGAACGAGTCGGCCGTGAATCCGATCGCGACGATCAGACCCGCCACACCCGCCAGGGACAGCCGGTAGTCGTAGTGCCACGACAGCAGCGAGATCGTCAGCCAGGTGAGCACGCCGGCGACCACGAGCGAGAAGATCGTCACGAAGCCGAGCAGTCGGTACTGGAAGAAGGTGTAGATGCCGACCAGGATCAGACCGATGAGGCCCGCGATCAGGCCGCTCAGCAGCTGCGAGGTTCCCAGCGTCGCCGAGATCGTGTCCTGGCTCTGCACCTTGAAGCTGAACGGCAGCGCGCCGAACTTCAGCTGGTCGGCGAGTGCCTTCGACGCGGTCTCGGTGAAGTTGCCGGTGATCTGCGGCTTGCCGTCGGTGATCGCCGCCTGCGTGGTCGGAGCGGAGATGACCTTGCCGTCGAGGACGATGGCGAACTGGTTCTGCGCGCCTTGCAGGGCCACGAGACGGGTCGTCACGTCGGAGAACGCCTTGGTGCCGGCGTCGTTGAAGACGATGTTGACCGCCCACTGACCCGTGGTCACGCCCTGCGAGCTCTGCACGAGCCCGGCGCTGGCGTCCTTGATGTCCTGGCCCTTCACCTCGACCGGACCGAGCAGGTACTTGACCTGGTTCTGGTCGTCGCAGGTGATCAGCGGCTCATCGGTCGGCGCGGAGCTCGACGTCTTGCTCGCGTTGGCCTTGCAGTCGTACGCGTCGAACTCCGCCTGGAGCTTCGGCGTCACCCACGCGAGGTCGCTGCCGTTGGTCGGCTTGGTGGACGGCGTGGACTGGAGCCCCGGAGCCGGCGACGGCGCCGGGGTCGACTTGCCGTCGGCTCCGACGACCTCGTTGGTCGGGCCGCCGGCGACGAGCACCGGGCGGAAGTCGAGGCGGGCGCTGGACTTCACGCGGTCGAGCGTCGCCTGGTCCGGCTTGCCGGGCAGCGACACCACGATGTTGCGCGAGCCCTCGGTGGAGATCTGCGCCTCGGACACGCCGGACGCGTCGATGCGCTGGCGGATGATCGAGACCGCCTGGTCGAGCTGCTCCTGCTGCACGGACTGACCGTTCTCGACCTGCGGCGCGAGGATGATCTGCGTGCCGCCCTCGAGGTCGAGCGCGAGCTTGGGCAGCCAGGTCGCGTTGCTGAACAGGACGCCGGCCGTGAGGGTGCCCAGGAGCACCACCACGATGACGCCGAGCCATGTCAGCGAACGCCAGGCTTTCTTGACCGGGGTCGACTTTGCCACCTAGGTACTCAGCTTTCTACGAGTGACCGGCTCAGCGAGAGCGCCGGGTCACAGGGAATGTGTCAGTCGTCGCTCTTGCGCTTCTTGGCCTCGTCGACCCGCTCGCCGTACTCCGGCGTGGTGGCGTCGGCGTCGGCGGCGATCGCGTGGTCCTGGTTGAGCTCGACACCCGGGGCGGCGGCGACGTCGCCCTCGGTCGCGGCGGCCGGCTCGGCCACCTTCGGCTCGACCACGCGGGCGAGGACCTGGCGGTGCACCTTCACGACGTGGCCGGGGCTGGTCTCGATAAGCGCGGTGTTGTCGTCCTCGTCGACGGACAGGAGCGTGCCGTAGAGGCCGAAGTTGGTCATGACCTCGGCGCCGGGCACCATCTTCGAGCGGGTCTCGTCCTGCTCGCGGCGCCGCTTGCGGCTGTTGCGGAACATGAAGAAGACGAGTGCCGCCAGGATGACGATCATCACGATGGTCAACGGGTCAAAGACCATGGGGAGTTGCCGAACCTTTCATCGGGGGCAAGGGGGTTGGCCGAACGGCCAGCTTGGATTATATGTCATCGATCAGCGACGGAGGCTGGGAGGAATCCCTCGCCGGGCTGGGGATGCCCAGGTGCCTCCACGCCGCGGCGGTCGCCATCCGCCCCCGGGGCGTCCGCGAGAGCAGTCCGATCCGCACCAGGAAGGGCTCGACGACGGACTCGATGGTCTCCGCCTCCTCGCCGACCGAGACCGCCAGGGTGTTCAGACCCACCGGTCCCCCGTCGAAGCGCTCCAGGAGGACATGGAGCACGGCGCGATCGAGCCGGTCGAGCCCGAGCGGGTCGACGTCGTACAGCTCGAGGGCGGCGCGCACCGCATCCACATCGCCGCGGCCGCCGTGCACGAGCGCGTAGTCCCGCACGCGGCGCAGCAGGCGGTTGGCGATGCGCGGGGTGCCGCGGCAGCGGCCCGCGATCTCGGCCAGCGCCTCCCGGTCGATGTCGAACTCGAGCATCGAGGCGGCGCGGCTGAGCACCTGGGTCAGCTCCCCGTCGTCGTAGAACTCGAGGTGAGCGGTGAAGCCGAAGCGGTCGCGCAGCGGGTTCGGCAGCAGACCGGACCGCGTGGTCGCGCCGACCAGCGTGAACGGCGCGAGGTCGAGCGGGATGGACGTGGCGCCCGCCCCCTTGCCGACCATGATGTCGATGCGGAAGTCCTCCATCGCGAGGTACAGCATCTCCTCCGCCGAGCGCGCCATGCGGTGGATCTCGTCGATGAACAGCACTTCTCCCGGCGTGAGCGACGACAGCAGGGCCGCGAGGTCGCCCGCGTGCTGGATCGCCGGACCGCTGGACAGCCGCAACGGCCGCTCGCTCTCGTGCGCGACGATCATCGCCAGGGTGGTCTTGCCGAGCCCGGGCGGCCCGGCCAGCAGGATGTGGTCGGCGGTCCGCTCCTGCATGCGTGCGGCGGTGAGCAGCAGCTGCAGCTGGCCGCGCACCTTCGCCTGCCCGACGAACTCCGCGAGCGAGCGCGGGCGCAGCGCGCCCTCGAACGCGAGCTCCGACTCCGACTCGAGTTCGGGCGCGGTCAGGTCGTCGCTCATCGCGCTCCCTGCGGAGCCGCGGGACCGAGGCGGGCCAGGGTCAGGCGGAGGAGGGTCTGGACGCTGTCACGCTGAGCCTCGTCGGTGTCGGCGACGACATCCGCCACCGCCTCCGCCGCGACGCGCTCCGGCCAGCCCAGGCCGACCAGCGCGACGAGCACGCTGTCGGAGACGGACGACGGCGCCCGCGTGGCCTTCGCGACCGGTGCCGGGCGGCGCACCGCCGCCAGCTTGCCGGTGAGGGAGACGACGATCAGCTTGGCCGTCTTGGGCCCGATTCCGGACACCTTGCGGAAGGGAGCGTCGTCGTCCGCCGTCACGGCGGCGGCGATGTCGTCCGGTGAGAGCACCGAGAGCACGCCGATCGCGGACTTGGGGCCGACTCCCGAGACGCCGTTGAGGAGCTCGAAGACCTCCAGCTGCTCGCGGTCGGCGAAGCCGAAGAGCTGCAGCGCATCCTCCCGCACGATCAGGGAGGTGTGGAGGAACGCCTCCTCGCCCACCCGCAGGGAGAGCACATGGTCGGGGGTGAGCTGCACGGCGAAGCCGACGCCGCCCACCTCGATGACAGCGGTTCCGCCGCTCGCCGAGAGCACGGTACCGCGGAGGGAGGAGATCACCGTGCCAGCCTACGGGGAGCCGCCGACGCCCGGGTGGAGCGCTCCGCGGCGCGCCACGCGGCCTGCGCCGGGGTCAGCCCGCCTGCCGCTCCCCCGGCATCCGCGGCGACCGGTCCGCCGCGCCAGGCGTGGCAGATCGCGATGGCCAGCGCATCCGCGGCATCCGCCGGCTTGGGCGCCTCGTCGAGTCCCAGAATGCGCGCGACCATCGCCTGCACCTGCTTCTTGTCGGCGGACCCGTACCCGGTGACCGCGGCCTTCACCTCGCTCGGAGTGTGGAGCCCCACGGGGAGGCCGCGCTTCGCCGCCGCATGCAGGGCTACGCCGCTGACCTGGGCGGTCCCCATCACCGTGCGGAGGTTGTGCTGGGCGAACACGCGCTCGATCGCGACCACGGCCGGGCCGTGCTCGTCGATCAGGCGCTCGATGCCCGTCCCGACGGCGAGCAGCCGCTCCTCCAGGGGCATGCCGGGAGGCGTGCGGATGACGGCGACCTCGACGAGCGCCGCGCGGCGGTCGGGACGCACGTCCACGATGCCGACGCCGCAGCGCGTGAGACCCGGGTCGATGCCGAGCACCCGGATCGTCACGGTCGCGGCCTACTCGTCGTCTTCGTCGAGCTGCGCCTGCACCTCAGGGCTGATGTCGAGGTTGGTGTAGACGTTCTGCACGTCGTCGGAGTCCTCGAGGGCGTCGATGAGGCGGAAGACCTTGCGGGCGACCTCGGCGTCGGCCTCGACGTTCACCGTCGCGACGAACTCGGCGTCGGCGGAGTCGTAGTCGATGCCCGCGTCCTGCAGTGCCGTGCGCGCGGCGACCAGGTCGGACGCCTCGGTCAGCACCTCGAAGCTCTCACCGCGGTCGGTGACCTCCTCGGCGCCGGCGTCGAGGACCGCCGCGAGCACCGTGTCCTCGTCGACGCCGTCGGCGTGCGGGACGACGATGACGCCCTTGCGGTGGAAGTTGTACGCCACGCTGCCCGGGTCGGCCATGGTGCCGCCGTTGCGGGTCATCGCGGTGCGCACCTCGGCCGCGGCGCGGTTCTTGTTCTCGGTGAGGCACTCGATGAGCAGGGCGACACCGCCGGGACCGTAGCCCTCGTACATGATCGTCGTGTAGTCGATCGACTCACCGGTGAGCCCGGCGCCGCGCTTGATCGCGCGGTCGATGTTGTCGTTGGGGACCGAGGTCTTCTTGGCCTTCTGCACCGCATCCACGAGCGTCGGGTTGCCGGACAGGTCGGCGCCGCCGGTCTTCGCCGCCACCTCGATGTTCTTGATGAGCTTGGCGAAGGACTTCGCGCGGCGGGCGTCGATCACCGCCTTCTTGTGCTTGGTCGTTGCCCACTTGGAATGCCCGGACACTGCTGCTCCCTCGGATCACTTTCTGAACCCGTCCATAATAGGCCCTCGCCAGCGCTCGGCCCGGGACGACGCGGCGGCTCAGCGCACCGCCAGCGCCCGGTGCACCGACGCCACGGCGCTCGCGCCCTCGCCCACGGCGGCCGCGATCCGCTTCATCGAACCGTGACGCACGTCGCCCGCGGCGAAGACCCGGGGCAGGCTCGTCTCGAACGGCAACGGGCCGCGGCTGCCGTCCGCGGGAGCGGGCAGATCGACGTCGGTGAGGAGGAATCCGCTCGCGTCGACGGCCGCCCCGGAGAGCCAGGACGCACCGGGTTCCGCACCGACGAAGCAGAAGAGCGCCGCGGCGGTGACGCGCTCCGTCTCGCCGGTCGCCGAGGAGGTGATGGTGACCTCCTCCAGCTGCTCGCCGCCGTGAAGTCCGGTGACGTCGGAGGAGACGTGCACCCGGATCCGCTCGTGCGCGACCACCCGGTCGACCAGGTAGGTGGACATCTTCGCCTCGATGGACGCGCCGCGCACGACGAGCGCGACGTCGCCGCCGAGCCCGGCGAGGTACAGGGCGGCCTGGCCGGCCGAGTTCGCGCCGCCGACGACGACCGACGGGCGCCGCGCGACCGTCCGCGCCTCCAGCTCCGTCGTGGCGAAGAAGATGCTGCCGCCCTCGAACTCCGCCCAGTTCTCCAGCGGCAGCCGCCGGTAGCGGGCGCCCGTCGCGACGACGACCGAGCGGGCGCGGAGGCGGTCGCCGTCGCCGAGTTCGAGCACGATCCCGTCCTCCTCGTGGCGCAGCTCGACGACGTCGGCGGGTGCGGACAGGCGGACCCCGAACTTGAGCGCCTGGATGAGCCCCAGTTCGGTCAGCTCGGCGCCGGAGAGGCCCGAGGGGAAGCCCAGGTAGTTCTCGATGCGGGAGCTGGCGGCGGCCTGGCCGCCCGGGGCGAGCGCGTCGAGCACGAGGGTGCTGAGACCCTCGGAGGCGCCGTAGATGCCCGCAGCGAGGCCGGCCGGCCCGGCCCCGACCACGACCAGGTCGAACGAGTCGCCGTCCCGGTAGCGGAAGGCGAGCCCCACGGTCTCGGCGAGCTGGCGTGGCGTCGCGTTCGGCAGCGCGGTGCCCCGGGTCAGGACGAGCGGAAGGTCGGCCTCAGTGTGGCCGGCCTCGGCCAGCGCCGCGCGGCCCACGTCCGTCCCCACGTCGATCCAGCGGTGCGGCAGCTCCATGCGCGCGGCGTAGCGGCGCAGGGCGAGCGCTCCCGCGCTGCCTTCCCGGCCGAAGAGCTCGAGGGTGCGGTCCGCCGCGGCCATCAGCAGCCTCCGGCGGGCCCGGAACGCTTCAAGCAGGGTCTCCGAGAGCCCCGCATCCGTCGCCATGATCTGCTTGAACAGCGCGTTCGGGATGCGCAGCACCCTCCCCGGCTCGGTGATCAGCGCCGTGAGCAGCGACGCCTGACCGGTGAGCATGCTCAGTTCGCCGAGGAACTCCCCCGCCTGCCACTGCGCGACCGTCCGCGCGCGCGACCCGATCGTCGCCTCCCGGATGATGTCCACCCGGCCGGCCTCCATCACGAAGAAGTCGAGGTTCTCGTCTCCGGCGCGGAACAGCGTGTCCCCCGCGGCGACCTCCTCGGTCGTCCCGAGAGAACGCAGGCGGTCGAGGGACTCCCGGTCGAGCACCGGGTTGGCGGCGCTCCCGACCGGGACACGGAAGGGCGGACGCTCGGTCATGCGGTCCTCGCAGGCTCGGGTGACTAGGGACTCGCCGCGATCCTAGGGTCGCGGCGGCCCGGCGCGCCATGCCTCGCGTCTCAGCGGGCGGCCGCTAGTCGCCGGCGACCAGGCCCGCGTCGGCGATGATCCGCTCGGCGACCTGCTCAGCCGTGGCCCCGGGCCCGATCAGCTGCTCGACCGGCCGGCCGTCGTGATCGCGGAGCAGGTCGTCGCCGGGCCACCAGCGCCGCAGCTCGTCCTCGCCGAACGAACCCGCCTTCTCCCGGGTCGCGTGGCGGGCCACCGTCTCCTCGAAGGGGAGGCGGAATCGGTACAGCCACGACGACACACCGGGGATGCCGCGGAGCCCCTCGATCACGGCGCCGTAGCGCTCGGACGAGAGGATGCCCTCGACGAGCACGGCGGGAGCGGTCCGCAGCGCCGCGCGGGCGAGCGCATCCAACGCATCCGCGCTGGTGCCGTCGTCCGTGGCCCGGAGCCCGAGGACGACGCGACCCAGGTAGTCCTGCTCCACCAGCGCGATGCCGGTGCCGAGCCGTTGCCGGAGCAGGGTCGCGACGGTCGATTTGCCCGAACCGGAGGCGCCACGGAGGACGATCAGCTTCACGCAGCGTCCCTACGCCGCGCTCAGCGCCGCGTCGCGCACCTTCGACAGGAAGTACTCGTGGAAGCGCGTGTCGCCGGTGATCTCGGGGTGGAAGGACGTTCCGAGCAGGTTGCCCTGCTCGACCGCCACCACCCGGCCGTCGCCGACGCGGGCCAGGGCCGTCGCCTTCTCGCCGACGCTCTCCACGATCGGGGCGCGGATGAACACCGCGTGCATGGGCGCCTCCCCCACCGCCGGGATGTCGAGGTCGGTCTCGAACGAGTCCACCTGAGAGCCGAACGCGTTGCGCCGCACCGCCACATCCAGGCCGCCCAGCGTCTGCTGACCGGCGATGCCGTCGAGCACGCGGTCGGCGAGCATGATCAGCCCGGCGCACGTGCCGTACACCGGCAGACCGCCCGCGATCGCCTCGCGCAGCGGCCCGGCGAGACCGAACGAGCGCGAGAGCTTGTCCATCACGCTCGACTCGCCGCCCGGGATGACCAGGCCGCCGATCTCATCCAGCTCGGCGGGCCGGCGGACGGGGACGGCGTCGGCGCCCAGACCGCGCAGCACGGCGAGGTGCTCGCGGAAGTCGCCCTGCAGCGCGAGGACGCCGACCCGCGGGCCGTTACCAGCCACGCTCGGCGAGGCGGTGCGGGGTGGGCAGGTCGGCGACGTTGATGCCCACCATGGCCTCCCCGAGTCCGCGGGAGACCTCGGCGATGACGCTCGGGTCGTCGTAGAAGGTGGTGGCCTTCACGATCGCGGCGGCGCGCTGCTCCGGGTTGCCCGACTTGAAGATGCCGGAGCCGACGAACACGCCGTCCGCGCCCAGCTGCATCATCATCGCCGCGTCGGCCGGGGTGGCGACACCGCCGGCGGTGAAGAGCACGACCGGGAGCTTGCCCGTCTCGGCGATCTCGCGCACGAGCTCGTACGGCGCCTGCAGCTCCTTGGCGGCGACGTACAGCTCGTCCTTGGTCATCGACTTCAGGGCGTTGATCTCCGACGTGATCGTGCGGATGTGCTTGGTCGCCTCGGAGACGTCGCCGGTGCCGGCCTCGCCCTTCGAGCGGATCATCGCCGCGCCCTCGTTGATGCGGCGCAGCGCCTCACCGAGGTTGGTGGCGCCGCACACGAACGGGACGGTGAAGCGCCACTTGTCGATGTGGTTCACGTAGTCGGCGGGCGACAGCACCTCGGACTCGTCGATGTAGTCCACGTCGAGCGCCTGCAGCACCTGCGCCTCGACGAAGTGGCCGATGCGGGCCTTCGCCATGACGGGAATCGACACCTCGGCGATGATGGCCTCGATGAGGTCCGGGTCGCTCATCCGGGCCACGCCGCCCTGGGCGCGGATGTCTGCGGGCACGCGCTCCAGCGCCATGACGGCGACCGCGCCGGCGTCCTCGGCGATCCGGGCCTGCTCGGGGGTGACGACGTCCATGATGACGCCGCCCTTCAGCATCTCGGCGAGGCCGCGCTTGACCCGGCTCGATCCGAACGTGCCCTGCTCGCTGTCTGTCATCATCGCCCTCTCGTGGTACAAAAACGGTTTTGGCCTATGCCGAACGATAGCATCCTCGCCGCGGCTCGCTAGACTCGCAAACCGGAGGGACATGGACGAGCAGACCATCACGGGCAGCACCGCGTCCGAGATCGCGGCGAGCGTGCGCGCTCTGCACGAGCGGGGCGCCCTGCGGACCGGGGATGCGCTCCCGCCCGTCCGCGAGCTCGCCGCCCAGCTCGGCGTGAACCGCAACACCGCCGTCGCCGCGTACCGCCTGCTCGCGCAGGCCGGCGTCGTGACCGCCCGCGGCCGGGCCGGGACCGTCGTCGCCGGGGTGACCGCCGTCGCCCAGGAGGGCTACGCGCCCGACAGTGTGCTCCGCGACATCGGGACGGGGAACCCGGACCCGCGACGCATCCCGGACCTCTCCGGCGCCCTCGCGACCGCCGTCGGGCGCCCCGTGCTCTACGGCGAGCCCGTCATCGACCCGGCCCTGGAGGAGCGCGCCCTCGCCTGGGTCAGCGCCGACCTTCCCGGCCGCCCCGTGCGCATCACCGTCACGAACGGCGCGGTGGATGCGGTGGAGCGGCTGCTCGCGCAGGCCCTGCTCCGCGACGACGCCGTCGCGCTCGAGGACCCGTGCTTCCTGGCGAGCATCCACACCGTCCGGCTGGGCGGCTACCGAGCGGTGCCGGTGCCCGTCGATGCGGAGGGCATGACCGTCGACGGTCTGCGTGCCGCGCTCGAGTCCGGCGTGCGCGCCGTCATCTGCACGCCGCGGGCGCAGAACCCCACCGGCGCGACGCTCTCCCCCGCTCGCGCCGCGGCCCTGCGGGCCGTGCTGGCCGAGCATCCGTACGTCCTGGTGATCGAGGACGACCACTTCTCGATGCTGTCCCAGCGGCCCTACGAGACGCTGATCGGGCCCGAGCACCGGCGGTACGCCCTGGTCCGCTCGGTCTCGAAGTCGCTCGGACCCGACATGTGCCTCGCCGTCGCGGCGACCGACCCGGAGACGGCGGACCGCCTCGCGATGCGCCTGAGCCCCGGCACGACGTGGGTCAGCCACATCCTGCAGCGACTGGTGCTCGCCCAGCTGACCGACGAGGCGGTGCTGGCGGAGGTCGCCGCCGCCGGCCGGCACTACGCGGAACGGAACGCCGCCTTCGCCGCCCGGCTCACCGAGCGCGGCCTGCCCACCGAGGCCCGCGACGGGCTCAACCTCTGGGTCCGCCTGCCGGTCGAGGCGAAGGTCGTCGCCGACCGGCTGATGCGCCGCGGCTGGCTGGCGCGCACCGGCGACGAGTTCGTGCTGGGCGAGCGTCCCTCTCCCTCGCACCACCTCCGTCTCACGGTGCACGACCTCGAAGACGACGACGCCGCGCGCCTGATCGACGACCTGGTGGACGCCGCCCGCTGACGGTCGCGGCGGGACCCGCTCGTGCGAGGTGAGAGGATCGAAGGATGAAGATCCTCTCGATCCAGTCCGCGGTCGCCTACGGTCACGTCGGCAACTCCGCCGCCGTGTTCCCGCTCCAGCGCATCGGCGTCGAGGTGCTGCCGGTCTACACCGTCAACTTCTCCAACCACACCGGCTACGGCGCGTGGCGCGGCCCGCTGATCTCGCCGGACGACGTCCGCGACGTGATCACCGGCATCGAGGAGCGCGGCGTGCTCGGCGAGATCGACGCGGTGCTCTCCGGCTACCAGGGCAGCGAGGGCATCGGCGACGTCATCGTCGACGCGGTGGCGCGCGTGAAGGCGGCCAACCCGGACGCCGTGTACGCCTGCGACCCGGTCATGGGCAACGCGAAGTCCGGCTGCTTCGTCGCCCCGGCCATCCCGGTGCTGCTCCGCGAGCGTGTCGTCCCCGTCGCCGACATCATCACGCCGAACCAGTTCGAGCTCGGGTTCCTCACCGAGACGTCGCCGGACACGCTCGAGTCGACCCTGGAGTCGGTGGATGCGGCCCGCGCGATGGGCCCGCGCACGGTCCTCGTGACCAGCGTCGAGCGCCCGGATGCGCCGGCCGACACGATCGAGATGCTGGCCGTCGACGACGCGGGCGCGTGGATCGTGCAGACGCCGCGCCTCCCGATGAAGGCCAACGGCTCGGGCGACGTCACGGCCGCGCTGTTTACGGCGCACTACGTGCGCACCGGCGACGCCGAGCTGGCGCTGCGGAAGACGGTCTCGAGCGTCTTCGACCTGCTGACGCGCACCCTGGAGTCGGGCGAGCGCGAACTCCAGCTCGTCGAGTCGCAGGACTCCTACGCCAACCCCCGCGAGCAGTTCCCCGTCACCCGGGTGCGCTGACCCGCTCCCCTCCCGGGGCACATTCGTGCCGAATGCGCCCTTCCGCCTCCCGTTTCGACACATTCGTCACGAATGCCGCGCTTAGGGGCGCGCAGTGGTGCGTGGACATTCGTGCCGAATGCGGCGAAACGCAGAGTTGGAGGCGACATTCGGCACGAATGTCGCCTCTGTCAGGGGTGGGGCCAGGCGTTCGCCAGGGACGCGCGGACCTCGCCGAGAAGCTGGGGCAGGGCCTTCGTGCGGGCGATGATCGGGAAGAAGTTCGCATCCTGCGCCCACCGCGGCACGATGTGCTGGTGGAGGTGGGCCGAGATGCCGGCGCCGGCGACGGCGCCCTGGTTCATGCCGATGTTGAAGCCGTCGTTGTGCGACACCTCGCGGATGACGCGCATCGCGGTCTGGGTGATGCTGCCGATCTCGGCGACCTCCTCCGGGGTCGCCTCGTCGTACATCGCGATGTGCCGGTACGGGCACACCAGCAGGTGGCCGCTGTTGTACGGGAACAGGTTCAGCAGCGCGTACGCGTACTTGCCGCGGGCGACGATCAGCGCATCCTCGTCGCTCATGCTCGGGGCGACGCAGAACGGACAGTCGTCGTGACCGGGGTCGCCCTGCTGGATGTAGACCATGCGGTGCGGGGTCCACAACCGCTGGAACTCGTCCGGCACACCGACGAGGTACGACGGGTCGTCGACGCGGACGGGACCGTCGTCCCCGCCCGTGCCGGCGCCCTCGTCGTACGAGCCGAGGTTCAGGCGGGCCATGCCGTGTCGACCAGCTCGTGCGAGCGGATGCTCTCGACGATCCGCTCGATCGCCTCGTCCACCGTCACACCGTTGCGCTGCGTGCCGTCACGGAAGCGGAAGCTGACCGTGCCGGCCGACGCGTCCTCCTCGCCGACGATCAGCTGGAAGGGGACCTTCGCCTTGGTGTGGGTGCGGATCTTCTTCTGCATGCGGTCGTCCGAGTGGTCGACCTCGGCGCGGACGCCGCGTGCCTTCAGGCGCGAGATCACGTCGTCGAGGAAGGGCGCGTACTGGTCCGCGACCGGGATGCCCACGACCTGCACCGGGGACAGCCACACCGGGAACGCCCCGGCGTAGTGCTCCAGCAGGATCGCGAAGAACCGCTCGATCGACCCGAGCAGCGCACGGTGGATCATCGCCGGCTGCTTGCGCGTGCCGTCCGCCGCGTTGTACTCCAGCTCGAACAGCTCCGGCTGGTTGAAGTCGAGCTGGACGGTGGAGAGCTGCCAGGTGCGGCCGATGGCGTCGCGCGCCTGCACCGAGATCTTCGGGCCGTAGAACGCGGCCCCGCCCGGGTCGTCCACGAGCTCGAGGCCGGACTCGATCGCGACCTCGCGGAGGGTCTCGGTCGCCGTCTCCCAGCTCTCGTCGCTTCCGACGTACTTGTCCGGGTCCTTCGTCGAGAGCTCCAGGTAGAAGTCGGTCAGGCCGTAGCCGCGCAGGGTCTCGAGCACGAACTCGAGCTGGCGCGCGACCTCGTCCTTGATCTGCTCCTCGGTCACGTAGATGTGCGCGTCGTCCTGAGTGAGGCCGCGGACGCGGGTCAGGCCGGAGAGCGTTCCCGACTTCTCGTAGCGGTAGACCGTGCCGAACTCGCTGAGCCGCAGGGGCAGCTCGCGGTACGACCGGCCGCGCGCCCGGTAGATCAGGTTGTGCATCGGGCAGTTCATCGGCTTGAGGTAGTAGTCCTGCCCCTGCCGCGTGATGTTGCCGTCCGCGTCGCGCTCCTCGTCGAGGTGCATCGGCGGGAACATGCCCTCCTTGTACCAGTTGAGGTGCTGACTGGTCTCGAAGAGGTGCGCCTTGGTGATGTGCGGCGTGTTCACGAGCTCATAGCCGTTGGCGATGAGCCGGTCGCGCATGTAGTCCTCGATCTCCTTGCGGATGATCCCGCCCTTGGGGTGGAAGACCGCGAGGCCCGAGCCGATCTCGTCCGGGAAGCTGAACAGGTCCATCTCGGCGCCGAGCTTGCGGTGGTCGCGCTTGGCGGCCTCCTCCATGCGGGTCTGGTACGCCCGCAGCTCGTCCTTGCTCGCCCAGGCGGTGCCGTAGATGCGCTGCAGCTGCTTGTTCTTCTCGTTGCCGCGCCAGTAGGCGGCGGCGACGCGGGTGAGCGCCCAGCCGTTGCCGATCAGCCGGGTGTTCGGGAGGTGCGGGCCGCGGCAGAGGTCCTTCCAGACCGTCTCGCCCGACCGGGGGTCGACGTTGTCGTAGATCGTCAGCTCGCCCGAGCCGACCTCCACGCTCTCGCTCTCGTCGAAGGCGGCCGTGTCGCCGTGCTGCGCCCCGCCCTTCAGGCCGATGAGCTCCAGCTTGTAGGGCTCGCCGGCGAGCTCGGCGCGCGCCTCGTCGTCGGTCACGACGCGGCGCACGAAGCGCTGGCCCGCTCGGACGATGCGCGACATCTCCTTCTCGAGCGCCTTCAGGTCCTCCGGGGTGAACGCCTCGGCGACGTCGAAGTCGTAGTAGAAGCCGTCCGTGATGGGCGGTCCGATACCGAGCTTGGCCTCAGGATTGACCGCTTGCACCGCCTGCGCGAGGACGTGCGCGGTGGAGTGGCGCAGGATGCTGAGCCCGTCCGGCGAATCGATGGTGACCGGCTCCACGGTGTCCGTGGTCGTGACGGTCGTCGCGAGGTCTTTCAGCTCGCCGTTGACGCGCATCGCGACAACGGAACGGTCGGTGAAGAGCTCGAAGCCGTCGGCCACCTGTCCACTCCTTGATCGGGGTCGTATTCAGAACCCTCCAACTCTAGCCGGGTGCGGGCGGGGCCGTCCGCGCCCTCGTCCGCAGCGACATGGCACTTGTAGCCCATACGGGTGCATGCGCTCGCATCGACCCTCGTCGTACACTGGACCGGCCTGCCCTGCCCCACAGCCTCCGGACGGACCCGACCGACTGGACACCACACCTCCGAGAAGAAGAGCGGATGTCCACCCCATGAGAATCGGTATCCTCGCGACCGGAGCGCTGCTCCTGTCCCTCATCGGCGCCTCGCCCGCAATGGCGGCGCCCGAGCCGGTGCAGACGCCGGCCGCGACGAGCACGTCCTCCCCGGCGGCGACCTCCGACGACGCGGGGACGCCCGCCGGCACGGCGACGCCCGCTCCCACGGCGACCCCGGCTCCGACGGAGACGCCCGCTCCCACAGCGCCCGCACCCTCCGGCTCCACGCCGGCCGCCGATCCGTCCCTGGCCGTGCAGGACGCCGCGGGCGACCACGCGATGGGTTCGACGATCGAGGCGGTCGAAGGCCCCGCGGCCGGCGCCCGCACCGTCGCGCCGAAGGCGTCGCTCGGCGTCGGCGGCATCCTCGGCATGGACGTCAGCGGCTGGCAGCCCACTGTCGACTGGAACGCCATGTGGGCGAACGGCGCGCGCTTCGTCTACATCAAGTCGACGGAGAGCACCGACTACGTCAGCTCGCACTTCCCGTCGCAGTGGGCCGGTGCGACGAGCGTCGGAATGATCCGCGGCGCGTACCACTTCGCGACGCCGAACACGACGGACGGCGCCACGCAGGCCCGCTACTTCGTCGCCCACGGCGGCAACTGGGCCCCGGACGGGCGCACGCTTCCTCCGCTGCTCGACATCGAGTACGCCACCGACGGCAGTGGCACGTGCTGGGGCCTGTCGACGACGGCGATGTCGGTGTGGATCGCGGACTTCGTGCACACGATGAAGGCCCTCACCGGGATCGAGCCGGCCATCTACTCCACCGCCAACTGGTGGAACCAGTGCACCGGCTCCAACAACACCTTCGGCGCCTACCCGCTCTTCGTCGCCCGCTACGGCACCTCGACGCCGGGCGCCCTCCCCGCGAGCTGGCTGAACTGGACCATGTGGCAGTACGCCAGCTCCGGCGTCTTCGCCGGTGACCAGGACATCTACAACGGCACGTACGCCCAGCTGCAGTCGTTCGCCTATGGCGCCTCGAGCCACCCGCCGATCGGCTCGTTCGACTCGGCGAAGGTCAGCACCAGCGCACCCTTCTCCGTGTCGGGATGGGCGATCGATCTGACGAATCTGGCCGCGTCCAGTCAGGTTCGGATCTCCTGGAACACCCCGGCGGGCATCAGCACGTCGACGGTCACAGCCAACGCCAGTCGACCCGACGTCGCGAGCTCGTACCCATCGGCCGGATCCGCCCATGGCTTCATCGCACAGGCGCCATGGAGCGGTTACGGCCAGTACGGAGCGTGCATCACGGCCGTCGCGCTGCCCGGCACACGCACCGGCGACGGAAGCCTCGGATGCAAGACCGCGTTCGTCTCCCCCGCCTCCGCATCCTCCCCGACACCGACGCGACTGGCCGGCTCCGACCGTTTCGCAACCAGCGTCCAGGTTTCACAGGCCGCATTCCCTACGCCGGGCGTGCCTGTCGTGTACGTCGCCTCCGGTCTGGACTTCCCGGATGCGCTCTCCGCCGCGCCCGCCGCGGGTGCGCAGCACGGCCCTGTGCTGCTGACGATGCAGGGCTCTGTGCCGGCGGCAGTCCTCGGCGAAGTGCAGCGCCTCAAGCCGGCGAAGATCGTCGTGGTCGGCGGCACGGCGGCCGTCGCGGATTCGGCGCTGAATCAGCTCAAAGCAGTCGCCCCGGTCACCCGCATTGGCGGAGCCGACCGGTTCGAGACGTCGCGGCTGGTCGCAGCCTACGCATTCCCCACCGCTACTTCCGCGTATGTCGCGTCCGCGAGCAGTTTCGCGGATGCCCTCTCCGCCGCACCGGTCGCCGCCAAAAAGAAGAGCCCATTGCTTCTCGTCGACGGGAGCGCAATCGACCCAGCCACTCAGGCGTACCTGACGGCCAAGTCTATCCACAACCTAATCCTAATCGGCGGCTCCGCGGTGCTCGGCGACGTCTGGGTCACTCAGCCGCAGAGCACCGGCACGGTCGTGAGCCGGATCGGCGGAGCCGACCGCTTCAGCACCAGCTCCCTCTTGGCGGCCTCCGCGTTCTCGGCCAACAGCGCGTCCACCGTCTACGTCGCCTCAGGCATTGCCTGGCAGGACGCGCTGGTCTCCGCGGCGGCGGCTGGTTCGGCCTCCCGCCCCCTGCTTCTCGCACTTCCGGGATGCGTGCCGCGCCTGATCGGCGACCAGATGGTCCGCCTGGGCACGACCGCGATGAACATCACGGGCGGCACCGCGGTGCTCACCTCCGATGTGGACAGCCTGCAGGTCTGCTACTGATCTCGCTCTCCGTGCGCTGACGATGCGGCACCCGGCCTTCGCCGGGTGCCGCATCGTCGTTCCGGAGCGCGCCCGTCGTGCCCGGACGCCGGTCGTGCACCACACTGAGGGCATGCGAACACGTCGCCCAACGGGCGCCCGCCCCGGGCCGGCGGCATGAGCCCGTCCGCTCTGGCGCTCGTCGTCGCCGTCGGCCTTCTGGGGCCGCTGCTGTCGGCGCGCAGCATCTGGCGCGTGCCGGTGGTCGTCGGCGAGATCGTGGGCGGCATCCTGATCGGCCAGACCGGCTTCCGGCTGATCGATCCGCAGGCGGACGGCCTGCGGCTGCTCGCCGACATCGGCTTCGGGCTCACGATGGTGGTGGTCGGCTCGCAGATCCCCGTGCGCGACCACCGGTTCCGCACCCGTACGGGACTGCTGGGTCTCGCCGGTGCGGCGATCGCCGGTGTCGTCGCCGCGGCGCTCGGGACCGGCCTGGCCACGCTGTTCGGCACCGGTCACGCTCTGGTCTACGGGATCGTGCTCGCCTCGTCGTCGGCGGCGATCATCCTGCCCATGCTGACGTCGCTCGGCTACGACCTCGGGATGCTGGGCCAGCTCGTGACGCAGATCGCCGTCGCCGACATCGTCTGCGTCGTCGCCCTCCCGTTCGCCGTCGCGCCGTGGCGGGCGGGAAGCGCCGCGGTCGGCGCGCTGATCATCGCGGCGGTCTCGGTCGGCCTCGTGCTCGTCCTGCGCCGCGTCGGCCGGAGCGGACTCCGGCGCAGAGCCCACGCCTACTCGGAGCGCCGCCGGTTCGCGCTCGAACTGCGCCTCAGCCTGCTGGTGCTGTTCACGTTCGCCGCGATCGCACAGTTCGCCCAGCTGTCGATCATGCTGGCCGGCTTCGCCCTCGGGCTGGTGCTCTCGGCGGTCGGCGAACCGCACCGGCTGGCGCGCCAGCTGTTCGGGATGACCGAGGGCTTCTTCGGCCCGCTGTTCTTCGTCTGGCTCGGCGCCTCGATCGACCTGCGCGAGCTCGTCGCGCATCCATCGATGATCGTGCTCGGCCTCGCACTGGGGGTCTCGGCGCTGATCGCCCATGCCGCCTCCCGGATCGCCGGCCTTCCGTGGTCGCAGGCGATCGTGTCGGGCGGCCAGCTCGGGGTCCCGGTCGCGGCGGTGGCGCTCGGGCTGCAGGTGGGCGGGCTGCGGCCGGGCGAGGGATCGGCGATCCTGCTGGGCGCGCTGCTCACCGTGGCGGCCGCGGCACTGCTCGTCGGCCGGATACCGGGGCGATCGGAGAGGCGATCCGAGCTCCAGCAGCGCTGACGCAGGCGCGGCGGGGAGCTGACTTTCGGCGGTGCCGCGCCCGCGCTTGACTCAGTGCATGAAAGCCAATCAGTCGAGCATGTCCTGGATGCGGGACCACGACGTCTCCGCCAAGAGCGGCACGATGGTCGCCGCCGTCGTCGCCTGGAGTCTCGCGTGGAAGGGCGTCTCGCTGTGGCGCGCCGCGCGCAACGACAGCAAACCGTGGTTCGTCGCGCTGCTGCTCAGCAACACGCTCGGCGTCCTCGACGCGATCTACCTCTTCCTCGTCGACCGCCCGCGCCGCGCCCGGGCACGGGACGAGGAGTGGATCCTCGCCACCACAGGCGAGCCGGAGCAGCGGACCCACCCGCCGGAGGACTGAGGTCGCGGGACCGAGGCCGGACGACTGACGCCGGACGACGGAGACCGCCGGCACTACCCGGCCCGGACCACGACCACCGGCGTCCGGAGGTTGACGAGCACGTCGTGCGCGACCGAGCCGAGGACGGCCCGCTCGACCCCCTGCCAGTCGTTGGAGCCGAGCACCAGCATCCTGGATCCGTCCGCCTCCGCGACCAGCCCGCGGGCCGGCGAAGTCTCGAGCACCTCGGTGAACACGGTGACGGCCGGATGCCCGGCGAGGACGGTGTCGGCGGCGTCCTCGACCACCTGCTCCCGCGGGTCGTCCTCCGTCCCGTCCACCACCCGTTCGTCGAGGAGCGGGTGGTAGAGGAATCCGGCACACGCGATGGTCAGCGGCTCCCCCAGGGCTTCCGCCTCCACCGCGGCGAACTCGACCGCGGGATCCTCCGTGAGCTCGCCATCCACACCGACGACGACGCCCCGTCCCTCGGTGCCCCAGCCGTGCGGGACGGCGGCGACGCTGCACCGGGCCGCGGCCGCGACGCGGGCGGCCGAGCTGCTGGCGAACGCGTGACGGCGCTCGGCTTCCGGTGGCGTACCGATCACCAGCATGGCGGCGTCGGCGGAGGCCGCGGCGAGTTCCGCTGCGAGGTGCCCGTAGCGCGACTCGGTGCCGATCTCGAGCGGCGTCGCGGCGGCGGCTCTGGCGAGCGCTCCGGCTCCGGCGAGCGCGTAGTCCTTCTCCGCCGCCAGCAGCTCGCCGGACACCCGGAGGAGCGACGGGTCGGGCTCTCCGCCGCGGTCGCCCCACGACGGCTCGACGACGTGGATGAGGTGCAGGCGCCTTCCTGTGCGCTCGGCCCGCGCCGCCGCCCAGTCCAGTGCCGCCCGGTGTGCCGGCTCGCCGTCCACGGCGACCACGATCGTCTCTGCCATCCGTCCTCCCGTCGTCTTCCCGGTCATCCTCCTCGCCCGGGGGCGCCGCCCGGAAGTGCCTCGCGGTGTCTCAGACGCGGGCGGGTACCGTGTCTTGCGTGTCCGGCACTCGCAGACGCTCCCTGCTCGATCGCACCTTCGTCGTCGCACTGGTGCTGAAGGGGGTGGATGGCGTGGTCGAGCTGGTCGCGGGGGTCGCGCTCCTGCTCGTGTCCCCCGCCCAGATCGAAGCGGTCACGCGCGCCCTCGCGCGGCCGGAGCTGCACGAGCATCCTCACGACCCGATCGCGAACTCCCTGGTCGGCTACGCCTCCGGCCTCAGCGTGTCGACGACCCTGTTCGGTGCCGTCTACCTGTTGGTGCACGGGGTGGTGAAGGTGGTCCTGGTCGTGGCCGTGCTACGCGACAAGCTGTGGGCCTACCCGTGGCTGATCGGCGTCCTGGTCGCCTTCATCGGCTGGCAGGGCTACGAACTGGTGGTGCACTTCTCGTGGGGTCTCGTCGCGCTCACCGCGTTCGACATCCTGATCGTGGCCCTGACGGTGCGTGAGTACCGGATGCGGCGGCTGGACCGAGCGCGGGTGGCCGAGACCGGGGCGCAGGGCGCCGTCGGGTAGCGGGTCGCTGCGTGGGGTCTAGTGTGATCCTCGGTTCTACAGGCTCGGGGGAGGTCGAGGATGAAGCTGCTGCTCACGTCGGGCGGGGTCACGAACGACAGCATCCGCGAGGCGCTGATCGGGATGCTCGGCAAACCGATCGCCGACAGCGACGCTCTGTTCATCCCCACCGCGCAGTGGGGCCAGCCGGCATGCAGCCCGCAGACCGTCTGGCGGTCGACCGCGGCGAGGGACGACGACGACCGCCTGGTCGGCCTGGGCTGGAAGTCGGTCGGCGTGCTGGAGCTGACCGCGCTGCCCAGTCTCGCCGAGGAGCGCTGGAAGCCGTGGGTGCGCGCGGCGGACGTGCTGCTGGTCGACGGCGGCGAGGCGAGATACCTCTGGACCTGGATGCGGCAGTCCGGCCTGGCGGCGATGCTGCCCGAACTCGCCGACACCGTCTGGGTGGGCGTGAGCGCCGGCAGCATGGTGATGACTCCGCGCGTCGGCACGGAGTTCCTCGACTGGCAGCCGGACGGCCCCGACGACACTCTCGGCCTCGTCGACTTCTCGATCTTCCCGCACCTCGACTACCCCGGCTGGTCACAGAACACGCTCGAGGCCGCCCGGCGCTGGGCCGAACGCATCCCCGGGCGCGCGTACGCCATCGACGATCAGACCGCGATCGCGGTGGTGGACGGGCGGGTGGAGGTGATCAGCGAGGGGCACTGGGAGCAGTACCCGCGGGCGGGACATTCTGGTTGATGTGGAAGACGTTGTCGGGGTCGTACTGCGCCTTGACCGCGGCCAGCCGTGCGAAGTTCCCGCGGTAGGACGCCTGGACACGATCCGCCCCTTCGTCCATGAGGAAGTTCACGTAGCCTCCTCCCGCCGCACTCGGGTGCAGAGCCTGCCAGTAGTCCCGCGTCCACTCCGAGATGCGATCGGCGTTCGCAGGGTCGGGATCCACTCCGACGATGACTCCCGCCCAGCCGCCGTCGCGGTAGGAGAAGGCGGTCGCGTCCGGTGCCACGCGGCTCACGGCGCCGTCGATCGGGTACAGATGCATCGTCGACTGCGCAGTGGGCAACTCGGCCCCGTACTCGAGGTGGGCGTCGATCGCCGCATCGGAGAGCTCGGTGAAGAAGTCTGCCCGCCAGTACCACTGCAATCCGGTGGGGTAGATGGCGTCGAACGCGGCCTGCAATGCGGAGTACGGCATGGGTTGGATGCCGACGAGCAGCGGCGATCCGAACGTGGTCACCGATTCGAGCACCTCGTCCGCCCGTTCCGGTTCCCCGGTGTAGCACCAGACGATCCCGCACGCCCTCCGCCCCCAGAGCTCCTCGGGGAACGGCGGCCCGGCCGGGATGAACAGGATCCCGAGCCAGCCGTTCAGCTCCTCGGGAAGGCTCGGCAACGTCTCCCGGTACCACCGCATGACCGCGGCGGTGTCCGCGAAGTCGTACAGCACCGGGCCACCGAAGATGGTGCCGTGGTCGCCGATATCGTGGCAGCGGAACGTGAAGGATGTGACCACGCCGAAGTTCCCTCCTCCGCCACGCAGCGCCCAGAACAGGTCGGGGTGATCGGTCTCGTCGGCCGTCACCGACGTGCCGTCGGCCAGGACGACGTCCGCGGACACGAGGTTGTCGACGGTGAGCCCGAAGCGGCGGGCGAGGTAGCCGATCCCGCCCCCGAGGGCCAGTCCCCCGACACCCGTCGACGAGACGATGCCGGCGGGCGTGGCCATGCCTGCGGCCACCGTCGCCCGGTCGACCTCCGACCAGGTGCATCCGCCGCCGACACGCACGGTGTGCGCCTCGGCGTCGACGGTGATCTCGCGGAGCGGTGACAGGTCGATGACGAGTGCGTCGTCCCAGACGCCGAGGCCGCCGGCGTTGTGTCCACCGCCGCGCACCGCGATCTCCAGGCCCTTCTCGCGGCCGAATCGGATGCACGCGGCCACGTCCGCGGCGTCGCGGCAGAAAGCGATCGCTGCGGGACGCTTGTCGATCATGGCGTTGTACACGGACCGGGCCGTGTCGTAGGCCGCATCGTGTGGGGTGGTCACGGTGCCGCTCATCTGGGCGGCGAGTTCTTCGAAGGCCGCGTCCACGGCCCCGGTTGTGTTCTTCAGCATTGTCGTTCTCCCTCGACTCGGACGTTCCTGTCAGGGCCTGAGGCCCACTATCGCAGCGCCGACGAAGGCGCTAGGTGCCGACTTCCTGCAGCACGCGCGGGCGGCTCCGCGCCACCGGCACCGGCGCCGCGGTCGAGGCCCGGAAGCCCATCCGGAACCGGGCTCGCAGCTCCTCATCGGCCGACGAGAAGGTGTGGACCATCGGCCTTCCGCGGACGTGGCTGCTGCCGACGATCTCGACGAGGCGTCCAGTGGACGCGTTCCGGTAAACGTAGTCGAGCTCCGGACCGTCGAGGGTCGCCGTGAACTGCGCCTCTCCGCCGAGGCGGGCTTCCGCCTTCTTGCCGGTCGTCGGAAGGATGTCGGCCGACCAGATCAGGAGGCAGTCGAGCCACGCGCGCACGTGGGCGTCGACGACCTCGGCGGTATCCGGCCGCAGAACCGCGCCTTCGCGCGCGAGCCCCGGAAACGTGTCGAGGTCTCGGCGCACGTAATCCCGAGTCGCTTCCACCAGCTCGGGGAAGCGGTCCTCCGCGCCTTCTGCGGCGGCCACCTCGAACGACACCGTCCGGGGCGCTGCGGCATCGGGCACGCCGAGCTCCACCGCCGCCAGCATCCGGTCGCAGAAAGCGGCAGGCAGACAGGCTCCCCGCCGGCAGATGCGCGTGCTGGTCGTCGCGAGGCCACCCATCGCATCGACGGCCGTGATATCGAGGAAGACAGACGCACGTCGCCCGGCCCGTCCCGTCGGGCAGGGGTCGAGCGTCAGCTCCTCGAGGAGGAGCTCGACGCGGCCCACGCGCCCCACCGGTAGGCGCCCCGGCTCCCGCACGAGGGCGCCTGCTCCTGCTGTCGTCGTCACCGGCGCACCCGGTGCGTACTCCTCGGTCTCCACCACATTTCGGAGAGGCAGCGGCGTGCGCGGGATGGCCCCGCGGAAATACGCCTCGACGGCAGGCCGGAGATCACCGGCGAGGGCTTCGAAGAACGTCGCGAACGCGCGATCGCGCGATCCCGTGGGGCCGAAGTGACGCTCGCCGTCCAGCACGAACCGCTCGAAGGCGCTCTGTCCGGAGCGGTATCCCTCGTTCGACGCCGACGGTTGGCTCGTCGTCACGGTCATCATGCCCTCCTCGCTGACCGGCCGGTCGCACGTCCGGCCCCTCATGCGGAAAACGCTAGGGACGCCGAGCAGCGCGCACCTGACCAGAAATGATCATCTTCACGCGAGGTGTCCCGATATTTCCGGTCATGCACCGGCGCATCGCCCGCGCTAGCCTGTGACCATGCGGGACCGGTCCGCCACGACCCTTCCGCCTCGATGGGGAATGCCCGGTCAACCGCCGTTCGTCGCCCGGCGCGAAGAGGTCGCGGAGCTCGAGACCGCGTGGTCAGCTGTGCAGCATGGCGCAGGCCGCGCGGTGTTCGTCGAGGGCGCTCCCGGCATCGGCAAATCGCGCCTGGTCAGCACCGTCTGCACGAGGCTCCACGAGGCCGGCGCCGTCGTGCTCGCCGGTGCGTGCGTGCAGGATCTCGCCACCCCGTTCGAGCCGTTCGACGTCCCGATCCGAGAGCTCCTCACCATGGTGCGCGTCGCGGACGACGACCCGGAGCTCGCTCGATCGGTCGAACTCCTCGAGCGGGCGTTCGGGCGCCCGCCCGCGATCGACGGCATGGAGGCCGGCCAGGCGCGGCTCTTCCAGGCGGTCGTCGACGTGCTGCTGGCCGCCACCGAGGCGCATCCGATCATCCTGGTGGCCGAGGACCTCCACTGGGCGGAGCCGACCGCCCTGCGCCTGCTCTCGCGGATCGTCGAGAACACGGTGGATGCGCGCCTCCTCGTCATCGGCACCCTGCGTTCCACCCGCCCCGACCAGTCGGACCAACTTGACGACACGCTCGCCGGCCTCGGCAGACTCGAGGGCGTCCGGCGATGCGAGCTGGCACCATTCTCGATCGACGAGATCAAGCAGTTCGTCCGGCTGACCGGCGACGTGCCTCCGGACGCCGCCGACAGCTCCGCCGATATCCTCCGTGCGCTGACCGGTGGCAACCCGTTCCTGGTGCGCGCGACCTGGCCGCACATCGTCGCCTCCTGGGGGTCGGGCGCCCGGGACCGCACGGTGGTCCTCGAGCTTCCCGCCGCGACTCCGGACCTCCTGCGGTCGCGGATCGCGGCCCTGACCGGACCACAGCGCGATGTCCTCGCGCTGGCCGCTGTGCTCGGACAGGAGTTCGACCTCGCCGAGCTGATCGCGGTGAGCCTCTCGCCGCTCCAGGTGACGCTGTCGGCCATCGACGCCGCCGCGGCGTCCGGGCTGCTCGAAGCACCGCGAGCGCCGACCGAACCGCTGCGCTTCCCGCACGCCATCGCCCGTCAGGCGTTCATCGAGCACTGTTCTCGCGCCGACCTGATGGCGATGAACGCCCTGGTCGCGTGCACCCTCGAGGCCCGATTTCCTGCGGCGCCCCGTCTCGTGCAGAGGCTGGCGCACCACTACTCCGAGGCGCGTGCCCTGGGATACGGCGGCAGGGCCGCCGCCTACCTGACGCAGGCAGCGGAGGCGGCCGACGCGCGGCTCGCACACGAGGACGCCGCCCGGGCGTTCACGCGAGCTGCGGAGCTGACGCTGGACACGCCCACCCGCGACGGTCTCCGGCTGCGAGCGGTCCACAGCTGGATCCTCGCATCGGACTTCGCGCGAGCCCGGTCGGCCTCGCTCCAGGTCATCGAAGACGGCGATCCGCACTCACGGCTCCGTGCCGCGATCGAGTTCGAAGAGGCCTCCTGGCGGCCGGGACTGCCCGGCGACGCGGCGCGCGAGCTTCTTTCCGCGGCGCTTTCCGGGATGCCGGTTCCCGAGGAGGATCCGCTGCACATCCGAGGGCTGGCAGCCCTGGGGCGCGCCACGGCGTTCACCGGAGATTTCGACGAAGCGGCCCGGCTCGGCGACCGCGCGATAGCCGGAGCGCGCCGGCTGGGCGACAGAGCAGTCCTGGCCGAAGCACTGCGCGTGACCGTCACGCAGACATTCCTCCCGCGCGACATCGTCGCCAGGCTCATCCGGAGCAAGGAGCTGTCGCGCCTGGCCGGCGGAGCGGACGATGAAGCGTTCGGCGCCGCAGCGTACGTCCGCAGCGCAACCGCGTACGTGGCCGGCGACCCGGACGAACTGCATCAGAGCGAACTCGATCTCGCCGAGACCGCCCGGCACTGGGGGTCGTACTGGGCCTACTTCGCCTGTTGCGCCCGCTTCGGTCGCTCGCTCGCGCGCGGCGCACTGGACGACACCCGCGCGGCGATCCACGCCATCCACCGCGCGGAGCACGAGTTCCGCTCGGACGTCACCTCGGGCGTCGGCGCTCTGCAGGGCTTCATGCTCCGGCGCGAAAGCGGTGCCCTCGAGACGATCCGCCCCTTCGTGACCGGCGACGAGTCGCCGGAGGCGCGGTGGGCCCCCGGCCTTCTCGCGCTCTACACCGAGCTCGGCCTGGCCGAGCCGACCCGCCGGGTCTTGAACTGGATGGTCACGCACGACCACCCGGCGGCGCACGGCTCCTCCGATTGGCCCGCCTCCCTGGCGTTCATGACCGAGGCGGCCGTGTGGCTCGAGGATCCGGAGCTCGCCGCCGTCGTCCATCCCTGGCTGCTCGAGTTCCAGGGCCTCAATCTCATGGCCGGCTACTTCGTCGCCGTGTTCGGGAGCACGGACTGCTATCTGGGGCAGATCGAGTCCCTGTGCGGGTTCGGCGCGCCCGGCGACCGGTTCGCCTCGGCGCTGGAGATGAACGAGCGGATGGACGCGCCGCTCCACGTCGCCTACACGCTCGCCGCGGAGGCCGCTTGGCTTCAGGGGGACGATCCGTCCTCGGCGGAGGCGGCCGCGCTGGTGGCGCGCGCCCGGTCGATCGCCGACGCGTCCGGGCTGAGTCGCGTGCTGCGGTGGCTGCCCGCGGTGGCCACGGAGCGCTCCTCTCGTGCTCACGGACTGACGGCGCGCGAAATCGAGGTGCTGCGGCTGGTGGCGGAGGGGCGCAGCAACCGGGAGATCGCGGCACGGCTCTTCATCACGGAGAACACCGCGGCCAACCACATCCGGAGCATCCTGTCCAAGACGGGGTCGAGCAACCGGACGGCCGCCGCCATGCTCGCCCGCGAGGAAGGGCTGCTCCGCCCAGCGCGGTGATCACGTCAGCGGACTCAGCTCCCCGCTCGGCAGGATCCTGCCCTCCACTTCGACCACCGAGTCCACCGGCAGCCCTGCCCGTGCGGCCGCCGATCGGATCGCCTCGATGGATGGGGCCTCGTACAGGCAGTAGCTCTTGCGATGGTCGATCGAGAGGAAGGAGTACAGCCAGCGGACGTCCTCCTCGTCATTGATCACGTTGATCCCGGGAGCGGCCTCGAGAGGAACGCCGACCCGCTCCACATAGTTTCGTTCGATCACGAAGAACGGCATGATTGTGCCCCCTCTGCCTTGGGCCAAAGATAGCCCCGGTCACGGCTTCGATGGTGATCTGCTCCTACACTCGGCTCATGCAGACGCATGACGTGGTCGTGATCGGTGCCGGGCTGGCGGGTCTGCGGTGTGCCGCCGAACTGGCGGCCCGCGGCCGCGACGTGGTCGTGCTCGAGGCGTCGGATCGCGTCGGCGGGCGCCAACGGACCGACCACGTCGACGGTTTCACCCTCGACCGCGGGTTCCATGTCCTGAACACCGCGTATCCGGCCGTCCGGGCGGCGGTCGATGTGGACAGCCTCTCCGTCGAGGCGTTCCCGACTGCGGTCCGGGTGCGCCGCATGGATGGGGCCATGGCGACCCTCGCGCATCCGCTTCGGCATCCGAACCTGATTCCGGCGACGCTCGCCAGTGGTCTCGTGACACCGGGCGAGCTCGTCGGGCTGGTCCGCTGGCTCGGGCCGATGCTCCTCCGGCCGCGTGCTGCGGTGGCTCGACCCGACCGCACCATCGGGGAGGCCTGGGATGCCACGGGCCTCACCGGACCGCTGCGCACCGAGGTGCTCTCCCCGTTCTTCTCGGGAGTTCTCGCGGACTCGTCGGAATCGACGTCCGACACGTACGTGCGCCTCCTCGCCCGATCGTTCCTCCCTGCGGCGGCGGGACTGCCCCGGGACGGCATCGCCGCGCTCCCAACGGCGCTCGCCTCGCGCGCCCGCGCGGCGGGAGCCGACATCCGGGTCGGCCGCGCCGTGAGCCGAATGCAGCGACGGGATGGGCTCTGGGAGGTGGACGCGGCCGGCGAGGGGACCCTGTTCGCACGCGACGTGGTCGTGGCTGTCGGCGCGGAGGCGCTCGACGGACTCGTGGACGCGCCCGCCCCATCCACTCGAGGATTGCAGACGTGGTGGTTCGCGACCGAAGAACCCCCGGCGTCCGCTTATCTGACGGTCGACGCCGCTCGCGAGGGTCCGATCGTCAACGCGCTGGCGATCTCCGCCACGATCCCCGAGGCGGCGCCTCCCGGCCACCACCTGGTGCAGGCGACCTGCCTGTGGGCTCCCGGGCGCGAGGGGAGCGAGAGCGACGTGCGCGCCCAGCTGCTGCGGTTGTACGGCCGGGCCGCGGCGTCGTGGCGGCTCCTGCGCCGGGACGACATCCCGCACGCGCTTCCCGCACTGCCCCCGCCGATGCGGCGGTCGTCCCCCGCTCGCATCGGCCCCGGCCTGCACCTCGCGGGCGACCACCGCGAGACGCCGTCGATCCAGGGGGCGCTGTACTCGGGGGTGCGGGCGGCGAGGTCGGTGCTGGCCGGGGTGCCGGCGGATTGAAGTGCCGGGTCGAGGGCTTGGAGAATCAGCGAGGAATCGCGACGTCGATCAGAGCAATGGCGATGATGAACGCGATGACCTCCAGCGATGATCGTCGCCGCCGGCACGACCCAGGTGCTGAGTCCGACGAGCGCGAAGTCGCACGCACTCGGGTCTGCCGAGCACGCTGCAACGTTCATCTGCGTGAGCAGCACAGTGAAGCAGAACGCAGCTCCGACCATCAGGGCGATAGCGAGCAGCGCGATGGTCGCCGACAGGTCTCCGCTACCGCTGCGAGCGGGCGGACGGCCACTGAAGCGCGGGCCGAAGTCATCGTCCGGATCGTAGGACACATCTCCCCCAGGTGGCTCGCGATGCTCCACCCACCCTAGTGAGCTATCCACTCCGACATGAGCGGGCCAGCGGGATGCGCTGCCATGATGAGCCGTATGACCGCCTACGACACGATCGCCGAGGGCTACGCAGCACTCAACGCGACGAGCCTCCTCAACGAGTACTACAACCGGCCGGCTCTCGCGGAGCTCGCCGGCGACGTGGCCGGCCGCAGGGTCCTCGACGTCGGATGCGGTTCGGGTCCGATATTGGCCGATCTTCGCGATCGCGGCGCCATCGTGACGGGTGTCGACTCGAGCGCGGGGATGCTCGACCAGGCACGGGCGCGCCTCGGCAGCGACATCGATCTGCGGGTCGCCGACCTCGCCGAGCCGCTGCCGTTCGAGGACGACACCTTCGACGACGTGATCGCGTCACAGGTGCTCCACTATCTGAAGGACTGGGGGCCGAGCCTCGCGGAGATCCATCGCATCCTGAAGCCCGGCGGGCGCCTCATCGTCTCCGAGGAGCACCCGTCCGCGATCTTCTTCTCGGACCGGCTCTCCGGCGGCGACCGCGAGTACTTCGGGATCCACGAGCGCACCGAGGAGTGGACGCTGGGCGACCAGACGGCCACGCTCAGGTTCTGGGACCGACCGTTGCACGCGATGACCGACGCGTTCGCGGCCGCAGGCTTCCTCATCTCGGCGATCTCCGAACCGGCTCTCGCGCCGGAGGCGTTCGACCGCTTCCCGGAGATTCGCAAACACGAGAGCGGGCGCTTCCTCGCGTTCATCCTGTTCGTGCTCGAAGCGCGCTGAGCCCGCTGGGCCGCTACGATCACCCTCGGGGAGGAACGATGACGCTCAGACCGCACAGAATGACGGTGCGCATCGCGCTCAGCGCAATGGCCGTATGCTGCGCACTCGCCGTGACGGGATGCACGACGCCGCCGGTTGCGAGACCGCATTCTGACGCGCCGAAGCCGACACCGACAACAACGACGGCGCCGGTGTTCTCGGACCCGCGCGACCGCATCGGCGAGAGTTGTGCGGTTCTCGCGGCAGTGGACACGGAGCTCCAGAACGCAACCCTGCAGCACGCGAAGGGCGCACTTTCGGACGCGCAGTTCGTCGCGATCGTGAATACGGCGCCGACGACGCTGCAGATGCTGAAGATGCTTGTGAGCCACGGGCTGGAGAGTGATGTCGGGGCGCTCCTGGCGGACACCACGATCACGCCCCCGGCCGTCTCCGGCGAGACCTTCGATCCGTGGGGCGAGCCGTTCCGCGGCGACATGCTCCACGCCGTCTCGTCCTGCAGCCAGAACGGCACGCCGATGGGCGTGCTCATACCGGGCAACGGCTGATCGTGTAGCCGGCGCCACTTCCACGCGGGATCCGCGCCCCAGTACCGTAGCCGTGATGAGCTTCGACGACTTCAGCATCCACCTGTCCGATGACCTGCTCGACGATCTGCGCGCCCGGCTCGCGGCCACCCGGTACGTCGCCCCGCTCGGTGCCGGCGCCTGGGAGGCCGGCGCAGGCGGCACTGCGCTGAAGGGGCTGGTGGATGCGTGGCTCGCGTTCGACTGGCGGGCGCAGGAGGAGCGGCTGAACTCCTACGACCAGCACCTCGCCGATGTCGGCGGCCACCGCATCCACTTCGTCCGCATCCCGGCGGCCGGCTCGGCGGAGACGCGCGTGCCGCTCCTGCTGCTGCACGGCTGGCCCAGCGCGTACACGGAGTACCTGCCGCTGGCCGAGCGGCTCGCCCATCCTGCCGGTTTCGGCTCCGACGCCCGGATCGCCTTCGACGTCGTGGTGCCGTCGCTGCCCGGTTTCGTGTTCTCGGAGCTCCCCGAGCCTCCGCTCACCCGGCAGGCCATCGCGCGCGACCTGCACGAACTGATGACCTCTGTGCTGGGCTACGACCGCTATGCGGCCTTCGGAGGCGATATCGGCGGCGGTGCGGCGACCTGGCTCGGTGCCGACCATGCCGATCAGGTGATCGGCGTGCAGTTGATCCACGGACCCTTCCCCACGGACGACGAACCGCAGAGCGACGAGGAGCGCGCCTACCTGGACGCCGTCGCCGCCTACGACTCCGCCGACGGCGGCTACAGCGAGATCATGGCCACCCGGCCCGACACGTTCGCCGCGGCCCTCGCCGACTCCCCCGCCGGCCTGATCGCCTGGATCGCCGACAAGTGGCAGGCCTGGGTCGACGGCGACCTGGATGCGGTCATCCCCCGGGATGCCCTGCTGACGATCGCGACGCTCTACTGGGCGACGGGGACCATCGGCTCCTCCTTCCGCCAGTACTACGACTACGACTCCAACCCGCCCCGGCCGCCGATCACCGCAGCGCTGGGCGTGCTGCTCAGCCGCGAGCCGGTGATGGACGGCTACCCCCGCTCCTTCGCCGAGCGCGCCGCGACGGATGTGCGCTCGTTCGAGCGCGCCCCGCGCGGCGGCCACTTCCTCGGCCTCGAGCAGCCGGACCTGGCGGCCGACCGCATCCGCGGCTTCTTCGCGGGGCTGGCCTGACGGTCGCGGGCTTTTGCGGCATCCGGAGACCCGCCTCGCTAGAGTCGGCGTCATGGGGGAACGTCAGGGAGAACCGCGCTGGTTCCGTGTGGCCTTCGGGAAGCCCCGGATCTGGAACGGCGTGGTCTGGCTCGCGCTCGCCGCGTGCTGGTTCGCCGTCGCGATCGTGGACGGCGGCCAACCGTGGCGATATCTTCTCGCCGCGCTCTGGGCGGTGCTGGGGTGGAGTGGTGCTGGCTGTCGCCGTCCGCGACCGTCGCCACGTCGGCGGGGCGTACGCTCCGCCCGTCGTCGAGCGGCAGGACTGAGTGCCGGCCATGCGTCGGCCATCGAGCACGCAGCGAATCGCCGTCGCTGCGATGGCTCTGTATGCGCTGACGCTGACCGGGTGCACCCAGGCGAGGATGTGCGGAGAGGAGATCACGCCGGCGCCACGCATCACGGTCGATGTGCACTCGTGGGTCACGGCGCATCCGGAGACCAACGTGCGCGTGTGCGCCGAGGGGAGCTGCCTCACCGGGTACAACGTCGTCGCATTCACCATGGACGAGCCGTCGACCCTGCCACACGACGGCGACAGCATGGCGCTCACCGCCGAGGCAGTGCAAGGTACGGACGCGGTCCAGTCGTTCCGTACGACCGCGCGACTCGTTCACAACCAGTGCGGGCAGGAAGGCTTGTGGCTGCGGATGGACGCCAGCGGTCGGTTCTCGACCACATCGCCGCAGTAGCGGCGGCCCGTCTCAACGGAGTCGTGGCCGTCTCCACAGGTCGGCGGGTGTGGCTCCCGCGCGGAATCCGAACGTCTCCGCGAGGATGACGGCCTCCGGGAAGTTGGCGGCGAGCGCGTCCGGTGTGTGAGCGTCGCTTGCGAAACTGATCGCCCGACCCCCTTCCTCGGCCCACCACTGCGGCACCCACGACCAGAGCCGTCGCGTGTTCAGTTCGAGCGCCCGGCCGCTGTCGGCGATCGCGCGCATCGCGTGGCGGAAGAGGCCCTCGAACCGCCGCGGGTCGAATGGACCGGCTTCTTCCGCCGGCCAGTGACGGAGGGCGTAGTCGATGTGGGTGAACACGTCGAACGCGTCCGAGCCCGCCACCATGACCGGGATCTCAGCGAGGTATGCGGTCATCACGTCTGCTGCAGGGTGTTCCTGCAGCAGCCTGCTCGGTTCCGCGCGACCGCCGCCCATGTCCAGGGTGTGCAGCGATCCGTTGATCCGATCGAACCGGTCCAGGTCCACCAGGGCGCGGGCCTCCGCCTCGAACAGGTGCGGCTGCCCGAACTCGACGCCCGTGAAGATGCCGAGCTCGGGGAACTCGCGACGCATACGGTCGATGTCGTCGAAGTAGCCGTCGACGTCGAAGGGCTCGAACTCCATGAGGCCGTCCGGCTGCACATAGTGCCGCTGGTGCGGCATCAGGTCGCCCGGCTCCGCGCGCCAGGTGCCCGGAATGTCCAAGTGCTCGGTGAAGAAAAGCGCGGGTAAACCGATTCGGATCGCTTGTTCGCAGGTCTCCCGCATGCGACCGACGGCGGCGGAGTGCGGTCCGCCGGTGTCCCAGGACCATTCGCTGTGGACGTGGCTGTCAGCGGGCAACACCATAGCCGGATCGTAGTCCGTCGGTTCCGACTCCGACCTCCAACGAGATTCATGGCCACTCTCTACGCGTCATCCCTGAGAGGGACGAGACGACCCTCGTCGCCCAGTAGCTTGGGCCCATGTCCACGACTCTCGTGCCGCTGCGGCATCGTCGCCCGGTCCTGACCGCCGCGCTGGTGCTCCTGCTGCACGGCGTCATCGTCTTCGTCGCGGTCATGCTCGGTCTTTCGATCGCCCTCACGATCGGAGGTCCCACCATCGGGAGGGACGAGCTCGGACGCATGGGACCGGGTCTGCAATTGGCTGTCGCGGGCGCGCTGGTGCTGTTCGCCTTCGCTCTACTGCTGACCGGATTGATCGGACTCTTGTCCCCGCGCCGCGTCTGGGTCGTGCCGATCGTCGGCATCTGCAGCAGCGTCGTGTTGTGGGTCACCGCGATGCTCTTCCTGCACGCGCCCGATCCGGTCCTCGGCGGCTGAGGCGAGCGCGCTGACGGCGAACCCGCCTCTGTCCGTCCTTCAGCTCGCGATGCGGGTGCCGGTCAGCCCCTCCGACACCTCCCAGAGTGCCGCAGCCGTCTCGAGATCGGTCGCAACCGGCTTGAACCGGTCGCCGAGAGCATCCGGGTGCGTCTTGGAACCGGTCGGGCCCCAGAACAACTGGGGTGAAGCGTCCCGGTGCAGGGCTGCCGTCAGGACGCCGACGTCGGCCGGCCCGGGTTCGCGACCGATGGCTCCGGCGATGATCCGGGTCATCACCCGGGTCGCCACCGAGGGATACGTCGTGTGCAGGGGTGTGCGCGCCATACCAGGATGTGCGGCGAAGCTTCGAACTGAGCTCCCCGACTCCGCGAGACGACGACCGAGCTCCAGCGCGAACATGACATTGGCGAGCTTGGAGCGGTTGTAGGCGCGACCCGGCGAGTAGCCGGACGTGCTGGCGAGGTCCTCGAGATCCAGCTTCCCTGCGGTGTACAGGGCCGACGACACGGTGACGACTCGCGGGTCGGTCCCCTGCTCGAGGGAGGGCAACAGACGGGCGGCGAGAGCGAAGTGCCCTAGGTGGTTGGTGGCGAATTGGCTCTCGATGCCGTTGCGATCGTGCCGGAGTGGGACGCTGCTGATGCCGGCGTTCAGGACGAGCAGGTCCATCGGTGCGCCTGCGGCCATGCCCGCGAACCGCTCGATGGAGTCGGGGTCGATGAGATCCAGCCCTGCGACGCTGATCCTGCCTGCGGGAAGGTCGTGCTCGGCCAGCAGGTGCGCGCGGGCGGCCTCGGCTTTCGTGACGTCCCGAGCGCCGATGATCACGTCGGCGCCCTGGAGCGCGAAGGTGCGGGTCGTGACGAGGCCGAGCCCGCTCGCGCCGCCGGTCACGACGGCGCGTCGTCCTGTGAGATCGGGCAAGGTGAGGAGCGGGCTCGTCAGTCGTGTGGGTGCGGGGTGGTCCATGCCGGAAGCGTAAACTCTGACATCGGTGTCAAGGTCAAGAGGAGTCTCATGCGGATCGGTGAGCTGAGTGCGCGGACGGGTGCGAGCCCGAGGTCGCTGCGGTACTACGAACAGCAGGGACTGCTGACGTCGGAGCGGCAGCCGAACGGCTACCGGGAGTACGCACCGAACGCGGTCGCAATGGTCGAAACCATCAGGTCCCTGCTGGACATCGGACTTCCGACGGCGCTGGTCAAGGACGTACTCCCGTGCACCGTCGGGGAGCGGTCCGAGTCGGCATGCCCGGGGCTCCTCGAGCAGATCGCGGCGTTGCGGGACGACGTCCGGTTGCGCGCCGAACGGCTGACGACCATCGAGGCTTCGCTGACGACATATCTGCGCGCCAACGCGTAACCCGGGGCGCCGGTTGGTCGGACACGGCGCGCGTGGATGAGCACAGCCTCCGCCCGACCTCCGAAGCTCCTCAAAGCCGGTTGATCCCTCGGCTCACGCGTCTACCGTTTCTGGCCGAAGCCGCGCCCGCCACGGATATCCCCGTCCGTCCCCCGGAGGGCGCAGACGGAAGAGGTACCGATGTCGTTACTGAAGAAGCTGCTCATCGCCGCCACTACGGCGGCCCTCGGGTCGATCGCGCTCGCCGTGCCGGCGCAGGCGGACACCGTGTCCGTCTCTCCCCCGGGCGCGAACGACTGGTCCTGCGTGCCGTCCGCCGCGCACCCGTATCCGGTGATCCTCGTGCCGGGGACCTTCGAGAGCATGGCGAAGAACTGGGCGACGATGTCCCCGACCCTCAAGCAGGCCGGTTACTGCGTCTTCGCCCTCGACTACGGCCAGTACAACGGTGTCGATGCGTCCGGCCCGATCGTCGGCTCCGCGAAGCAGCTCGCCCCGTTCGTGGACGCGGTGCTCGCCTCCACCAAGGCGTCGCAGGTCGACCTCGTCGGGCACAGCCAGGGTGGCATGATGCCCCGCTACTACCTGGGCTTCCTCGGGGGCGCGAAGAAGGTGCACCAGCTGATCGGCATCGCCCCGTCGAACCACGGCACCCGGGGCGTCATCGTTCCCGGGCCGGACGGGCTGCCTGCTCTGACCAGCGCCTCCCCCACCGCGTGCCCGGCGTGCGCGGACCAGACCGCGGGGTCCGCCTTCCTGCAGAAGCTGAACTCCATCGGCGACACGGTGAAGGGTCCGTTCTACACGGTCATCTCGACCACACACGACGAGGTCGTGACGCCGTACCAGAGCCAGGCCTTGAGCGGATCGGCCTCACAGGTCACGAATCTGGTCATCCAGGACAAGTGCCCCGCCGACCCGATCGAGCACGACCAGACACCGAACGATCCCGTCGTGCAGCAGCTGGTGCTGGAGGCGCTGAGCGTCCCGAACGGGCCGGCCGATCCGGCCTACCAGCCGAACTGCGTGTGAGTTGCGGCCCCGGACGCCCTGCGGGTCGAGCGAGTGATTTGTGTCAGCCGCCCCCGCCCAGGTGGACGGTGTACGCGGGCACGAACTGCACGGTCACCTGGGCCGGATCGACGCCCTGGGCCTTCAGCGCCGCCTCCAGCGAGCCGGTCTCGGGCACGGGAGGCTCACCGGTGAGCGTCAGAGTGGCCTGACTGCTGGTCGCCTGGAGTTCGCTGATCTCCCAGCCGTTCTGCTGCGCCCAGGGCTGGGCGGCCTGTCGGATGGAGTTCTCCAGCAGCTCCTGGTCGGCGAAGCGCGTCGACGTGAGCGTCAGAGGCACGCCGATGATCAGCAGGGTCACGACGATCGAGATGATCGCCCGGTGCCGCCTCCCCCAGCCCCGCCGCGCATGGGTCTCGGCGGCGGCACCGGAGACCGCCCCGATCCGGTAGCCCGTGAGGATGATCACCCCCGTCGCGAGAATCGCCGCGACGTTCGCGACGAACAGGAGCAGCGCGCCGCCGGCCTGACTCCACGCCTGCGATTCGAGCGTCAGACCCACCACCGAGAGCGGTGGCACCAGCGAGATCGCGATCGCGACTCCCGGGAGCGTGTCCGAGATGTCCTTGCGCACCAGGGCGACCGTGCCGACGGCACCGGTTGCCAGCGCGGCCAGAAGATCGATGAGGCTCGGCGAGACCCGTGCGGCCACCTGGCTGTTGGTGGCGGCGACCACGGGTGCAGCGACCAGGAGTCCGACGAGGTAGCCGATCGCGACGGCCGTAGCGGCTCCCGCAGCGACCATGCCCCAGCTCAGCATGAGATTGCGACGGTCGCCCGTGACCGTGGCCAGCACGACCCCGAGGATCGGCGTCATCAGCGGGGCGACGATCATCGCACCGATCACGGTGGCCGACGAGTCGCCGACGACTCCCGACGCGGCGATCACCGAGGACAGGCACAGCAGCAGCCAGAACCGGCTGAATTTGGAGGATGCCCGGTCCCCCTCGAAGAAGACCGTTTCGCGCATGTCCGCGACCGTGTTCATCCGCTCCCCTTCCCGGTCGCGATCGCGGACAAGGCGTCCCTGTCCGCGCAGCGCACGACGCGAGCGACTCCTTCGTCAGCTCCTCCGGTCGCCGTCCCGTCCCGTCACAGAGCAAGCATCGCCAGGCGCGCGTGGCCGCACAAGCAGGCGTCGCTCGGGGCGGGATGGGCTCTCCTGCGGGATCACAGCGCCCCAATGAAGAAAGCCCCCGGAATTCCGGGGGCTTTTCTCTGTCTGTTCTCTCTGTGGGCGATACTGGGATCGAACCAGTGACCTCTTCCGTGTCAGGGAAGCGCGCTACCGCTGCGCCAATCGCCCGAGCCCGAACCGAAGCTCAGGATCGAGGTGGATACGGGATTCGAACCCGTGTATACGGCTTTGCAGGCCGCTGCCTCGCCTCTCGGCCAATCCACCGAACGCCACAACACGGAAGAACCGTACCGTACCCGAGAGGCCCGATCCGTAGACCGGGCCGACTCGAGCGGATGACGAGACTCGAACTCGCGACCCTCACCTTGGCAAGGTGATGCGCTACCAACTGCGCTACATCCGCATTTCGTTCCGCAGTTCCCTGCGGCACTTGAAAGACTCTAGCCGATCCGCGCGCCCAAGACAAAACCGATGACGACGTCCGGGTGTGTCGATCCGCGCCTCCGTGTCGATGTGCATCGGGACCCCCGAGTCGGCTAGTATCGAATCTCGCAGCCCCCGGGCGATTGGCGCAGTTGGTAGCGCGCTTCCTTCACACGGAAGAGGTCATCAGTTCGAGTCTGGTATCGCCCACAAATAAGAAACCCCCGGTCACGCCGGGGGTTTTCCATTTCACCGGTGCGTTCCTGCTCTGGGTCGCCGAGGCGGCCGCCCGACACCCGCGTAACGTTTCGCTCCAGCCGATGCGCTCGATTATGCTGGGCCCACGCCGGTGCGAAGCGATCGCCGGCCGTGGAGCGGGGGCTCGAGATCAGGAAAGACGAGGCTGTGACGACCTACAAGGACATCCAGCGGGCGACGGGGCTCTCGCTCGCGACGATCTCCAAGTACTTCAACGGACGCAACGTCCTGGAGGCCAACCGCGAGGCGATCGAGTCCGCCGCGCGCGAGCTCGACTTCCGGCCCAATCAGTTCGCCCGCACCCTCCGTTCCCGCCGGTCGCGCACCGTCGGCGTGCTCCTGCCCGCCCTCGACAACGACTTCCACCTCACGATCATCGCCGGCGTCGAGGAGGCGCTCCGCCCGCGTGGCATCAGCGTGATCGTGGCCGCCAGTCCCGACCCGCGCGATGAGACCGTCGACCTCCTGATGGACCGGATGGTGGACGGCATCGTGGCCGTCACCTCCCCCCACGACGTGCCCGCGCTGCGCGACGCCGCGTCCCGCATGCCCGTGGTGATGGTCGACTGGTTCATCGACGACCTGCGCGCCGACGGCGTCTTCATCGACAACGCGGCGGCCGGCGCGCTCGGCGCCCGGCACCTCCTGGACCACGGCCACCGTCGTATCGGCTTCGTGGGAGGCGACCCGATCATCTCCTCGATGCGATTGCGCACCGAGGGCTTCGAGCGCGCGCTCGCCTCCGACGGCGTCGCGGTCGACCCGGCGCTGGAACGCCTCGTGCCGCTGACGATCGAGGCTGGTTACCGGGCGGCGCAGGAACTGCTCGCGCTGCGGCCCCGGCCCACCGCGCTCTTCACCGCGAACTACGAACTCACCCTCGGCGCCGTGACGGCCGTCAACGACTCCGGTCTGCGCATCGGCCGCGACATCTCCGTCGTCGGGTTCGACAGCCGGGAGCTCGCGCAGGCGCTGGTGCCCAAGCTGACGGTCATCGTTCAGCCGACGCGGAAGATCGCCACGCACGCGGCCCGCCTGATCGCCGAGCAGATCGAGTCCCCCGGCGAACGGCCCGAGCCCCGGATCGAGTACCTGGAGGCGCACCTCATCCCGGGCGCGTCCGTCCGGCGACTCGATGAGTGACCGGGCCGGTCAGCGCAGCCCGATGGTGAGCAGGAGGTTGCCGTACAGGCGCTCGTCCCCGGTGGCGATGACCACGCCCACGTCGGGCGAGCGGACGCGGTCGTAGAAGGCGAACCGGTCGACCTGCTCCAGCGGCACGTCCTCACCCAGCCTGCGCGCGTACTCCTCCTGCGCCGGCGCCTCGACCCCGGCCGGCGTCTGCATGACGGTCGCCGACTCGACGTTGACCGTGGTGAGCACGGCGTCGAGCACCGACGTGACGTCGAGCAGGCCGGGACGCAGGTTGAGGTGGATGAGGCGCACCCCGGGCCCCGTCGCAGTGAGGTACGGGTAGTTCCCGTCGGCGATCAGCACCCCCGAGCCGTGCCCCGACGAGGCGAGCGCCTCGAGCAGCGGCGGATGGACCAGCGGGCCGGTGATCATGCCCCCACCTCCAGCGCGGCGCGGTCGGCGGTGTAGCCGTTCCAGCCCGGGACCGTGCCGTCCACATCCCACAGGTCGAGCCAGCTGCCGGCGCCGGGCCAGAGGAACACCTGGCCCTTGATGAGCCGGTTGTTCCGCTCCGCGGATCGCAGGGCCTCCAGCTCGGCGGGGGTGAGCGGGTCCTCGACCACGGCGCGCAGGTTGGCGGTGTACTGCGGCTCCTTCACGGAGAACGGGATCGGCACCTGGCCCCGCTGCACCGCCCACTTCAGGCAGATGAGGGCGGGATGCACGCCGTGCGCCTCCGCGATCGCCACGACCACCGGATGCTCCATGTCGGACGCGTCCGTGTCGACCCGGTCGCGCTCCGGCCGTGACGGCGACCCCAGCGGCGAGTAGCCGACCGGCTGGATGCCGTGGTCCAGGCAGAACCGGAACAGCTCAGGCTGCTGGAAGCAGGGGTGCAGCTCCATCTCGTTGAGCGCCGGCGCGATGCGCGCGTCGGCGAGGATCGCCGTGAGCTTCGGGATGGTGACGTTCGACGTGCCGAGGTGCCGCACGATCCCCTCGTCGACGAGCCCCTCCAGCGCATGCCACAGCGCCATGAACTCCTCGTGGATGTACGGGCGCGCGTCCGGGTCGCGGTCCGCCACATCCGCGAAGGGCGCGTGGTGGTTCGGGAACGGCCAGTGCACGAACACCGCGTCGAGCACGTCCAGGCGCAGGTCGCGCAACGAGCGGCGCACCGAGGCCACCGCCGCGTCGGGCTCGTGCGCGTCGTTCCACACCTTCGACATCACGAACAGCTCGTCGCGCGGCACACCGCCGGCGATCGCGTCCTGCAGGACCGCGCCGACCTGCTCCTCGTTGCCGTACACGGACGCGCAGTCGATCAGGCGGTACCCGGCCCGGATCGCACCGGTGACGGCAGCGGCGACCTCGTCCGCACTGTAGTGGTCGGATCCGAACGTCCCCACGCCGATCGCGGGCATCACGGCTCCGCTCGCGAGGCGGCGGGTCGGCACGCTGTCGATCTTGATCATCTATCTCTCCGTTTTCAGTGTCAGCGGCGAATGTGTGGGCGCGTCCGCGTCAGATGTTGAGGCCGTGGAAGAAGTCGATGCGCGTCTCGGCAGCGGCCGGCTCCAGCTCGATGCGCACCACCGCGCCGCCGGGTCCCGAGGTCTCCGCGGACGGGAGCACGACCTCCAGGTGATCGGCCGTGCGGGTCCACTCCGGTCGCTCCGACGAGCCCAGCACGCGCACGTCCACGATCGGCCGGTCGACGAACCGGCTCCCCGACCCGAAGGTGCGGATGCGCATCCGGCCGTCCTGCGGCCGCACCATCCCGATCGCGTAGACGTAGTCGTGGCCGACCTCCGTCATGCGGGTGAAACGGAGGTCCTCCGCCGTGTACACCGGGGCGGCGGCGTCGGTGAACGATCCGCCGGCGGGGGCGGTCGGCCCCTCGCCGAAAACGGTCCACGGGCTGGAACCGTAGATCGCCTCGCCGTGAACGGCCAGCCAGTCGCCGACGGCCTCCAGCAGCGCGACCTCCTCCTCGGGGATGGTCCCGTCGGGGCGCGGGCCGACGTTCAGCAGCAGGTTCCCGTTCTTGGCGACCACGTCGACGAGCTCCTGGATGAGCTCAGAAGCGTCCTTGTACTCGTGCCCTTCGACCCAGCTCCACGATGTCCGCGACACGGAGGTGTCGTTCTGCCAGACGTCGTCGCGGATGCCGCCCATCGTGCCGCGCTCGATGTCGAGCACCGCGGATCCGGGGGCGAACGCATCCCACTTGTAGTTGATGACCACCTCGCGGCCCCATTCGGCGGCCCGGTTGTAGTAGTACGCGGCGAGGCGGCGGATGTAGGGCTCGAACGACGGCTCCTCGATGCCCGTGTCGAAGTACAGGATCTGCGGACGATACGAGTCGATGATCTCGACCGTGCGCAGCAGCCAGTCCTCGAGGAAACGTTCGGTCGGGTTCATCTCCTTGCGCAGGGCCGGGCCGTACAGGTCGGCGTACGCAGGGTCGCGGACATCGGAGTCGAACTCCGCTCCCCCGTTCATGAAGAACCAGTGCTCGGCCCGGTGCGTCGAGGCACCGGTGACGAGCCAGGACCGGTCGACGGCCGACAGCAGGTCGCCCATCACGTCGCGCTTGGGCCCGATCTCCGTGACCTTCCAGCGCGAACGGGCGGTGTCGTACATCGTGTAGCCGTCGTGATGCTCCGCGACCGGCACCACGAACTGCGCGCCCGCCCGCTTGAACAGGGCGACCCACTGCTCGGGGTCGTAGCGTTCCATCCGAAAGTGCGGGAGGAAGTCCTTGTAGCCGAAACGATCCTGCGGCCCGTAGGTCGCCACGTGGTGCTCGAACGCGGGTGTCCCCCGCCGGTACATGGTGCGCGGGTACCACTCGTTGCCGAACGCCGGCACGGAGAAGGCGCCCCAGTGGAGGAAGATGCCGAACTTCGCGTCGCGGTACCACTGCGGCACGCGATACCCCGAGAGCGACTCCCAGGTGGCGTCGAACGGGCCGGTGTCGATGACGGCGTCGACCTGCGCGAGCGCGGCGCGGTTGTCCGACACGTCGACGGGCGCGGGCAGGGTCGAGGGGTCGAGTGGTTCGAGGTTCACGTGTCTCCGTCCGTCGCGGCTCAACGGCCGCCGAAGGCGCCCGCGCCGATCGCGGCCACCAGCTGTCTCTGTGCGAACGCGACGACGAGCACCACGGGGGCGATCGTCATCACGCACGCGGCCATGAGCAGCTGCCATTGCGTGCCGGTCTGGGTCGTGAATCCGGCGATCCCGATCGGGATGGTCCACTTCTCCGCGCTGTTGAGGATGATCAACGGCCAGAGGAAGCTGTTCCAGCTGCCCAGGAAGGCGAAGATCGCCAGAACCGAGAGCGCCGGCCGCACGAGCGGCACGATGACGCTGATCAGGATGCGCCAGGTGGATGCGCCGTCGAGACGGGCGGCCTCCTCCAGCTCCGCGGGGATCTGGAGCATGAACTGCCGGAGCAGGAACGCGCCGAAGGCCCCGAACAGACCCGGCAGGATGAGAGCCACCCAGGTGTCGGCCAGTCCGGCCTGGTCGAAACCGAGGAACAGGGGGACGACGGCGACCTCGCTCGGCAGCGTCAGCGTGATGACAAACAGGAGGAAGATCGCGCTGCGTCCGGGGAAGCGCAGCCGCGCGAACGCGAACGCCGTGAGTGTCGCCACGATCAGCGTGAGCACCGTCGAGATGGCCGCGACGACCAGGCTGTTGATCATCAGCCGCCCGAAGTCCACCTCGGTCCAGGCGTCCACGAAGTTGGACCAGAGCACCTTCGATCCGATGAAGCTGATCTGCGCCGCGAACACCTCGTTCGCCGGCTTCAGCGCGGTGAAGAACGTCCAGATCAGCGGGAACGAGAACACCAGCGCGAAGAGCCACGCGATCGTGGTGTTCGCCGCGAACCCGATGGTCCGCCCGCGACGGCGCCAGCGCGAGCCGGGGGCCGGGAGCCGGTTCTCAGTCATAGTGGACCCACTTCCTCTGTCCCCAGAGCTGGAACAGCGTGAAGACCGCGATGATCACGAACAGCACGGTCGCGATGGCCGACGCATACCCGAGCTCGTTGTTCGTGAAGGCGGTCTGGTAGAGGTACAGCATGATCGTCATCGTGCTGTTGCCCGGGCCGCCGCCCGTGATGACGTACGCCTGGGCGAAGGTCTGCCAGGCGCCGATGACGGTCAGCACGGTCGTGAAGAACAGGGCCGGGCTGACGAGCGGGAGCGTGATCGAGACGAGCCGGCGGAACCGCCCGGCCCCGTCGATCCTGGACGCCGCGATGACATCCGGGCTGATCGAGTCGAGACCCGCGCCCAGCACGATCATGTTGTAGCCGAACGACTGCCAGAGCGAGACGCCGATCACGACGGCCAGCGCCCAGTTCCCGTCGCTGAGCCAGGGGATGGGGCCCAGTCCGATCCCCGCCAGGGCCTGGTTCACGGCGCCGTCCTTCTGGAAGAGCAGCCGGAAGACGGCGGCGTTCGCCACCATCGGGGACAGGGCGGGGATCAGGAAGACGACACGGAGCCAGTTGCGGCCCGCGATGCGTGTCTTCAGCCACAGCGCCATCGCCATCGAGATCGCGATGTTGGCCGGGACGTAGATGAGCACGAAGATCGCGGTCACCAGGACGCTGTTGAGGAACTGCGGGTCGCTCAGCAGCCGGACGTAGTTGGCCGTGCCCGTGAACTGGGTCCCGCCGAGCAGCGTCGAATCCGAGAACCCGAGGATCAGGGAGGCGACCTGCGGGATGACGATGAAGATCGCCAGTCCGATGAGCCCGGGGAGGACGAAGACCCAGCCCACCCAGCGGGGGCCCCCGAGGGGCCGGCGACGAAGCCGGCCCCTCGGGCGGTCCACCGGCGGGACGGAGCCCTCGGCGACCTCCTCTTCCGCTTGGTCGAGCCGAACGAAGGTCATTGCCCGAGGCCGGCCTTCACCTGCTGGAGGACCTCGGCCACCGTGTTCTTGCCCGAGAACGCGTTCACCTCGTACTGGGTGAGCAGCGTGTCCAGCTGTGCCTGGTTGGACGGCACCGGCGAGGGCGTCGCGTCACCGGTCATCTGCTTGATGACCGCGGTGAACGCGGGCGATCCGACGTTGGTCGACCAGGCGTCGAGTGCGTCCAGGCGAGCCGGGACGGACGCCTGCGACTTCGTCACGTACTCGAGTCCGCTCTTGCTCGTCATGGCTGCGACGGCCTCGAACGCCTTCTGCTTGTCACCGCACGTCTTGGTGATGCCGAAGCCCGAACCGCTGATGAACCCCTTCGAGGTCCCGCTCGTGCTGGGGATCACGGCGATCCCGACGTTGTCCTTGCCGAGCGTCTGCTGCTCGTGCTGCAGGTCCCACAGGCCTTCCAGCTCCATGGCCGCCTGGCCGGTGCTGAACGCGTCGATGTCCGGGAAGGTACCGCCCGCAGCGGCCTCGAGCGGCTTCGCCACCTTGTACTTGTTCGACAGGTCGACGAGCAGCTGCAGCGCGTTGCGGAAGTTCGGGTCGTCCAGCTTCGGCCCGTTCTTGTCGGCGTAGGGATGGCCGTCAGCTGCCATCAGCGTGCTGATCGGCGTGGAGCCCTGCCCGATCGCGAAGCCGTAGACGCCGTTCTTCGTGGTCGCCTTGGCGGCGGCGATGAAGTCGTCGACCGACCAGTTCTGACCGGGCTCCGCGACCCCGGCCTCCTGGAACAGCTTCTTGTTGTAGAAGATGACGTTCGGGCCGGCGTTGAACGGGATGGCGTACAGCTTGCCGTTGACGCTGAGCTGCTCGAGCATCGCCGAGCTGTAGGCCGACAGGTCCAGCTTGTTCTTCTTCGCCAGGTCGTCCAACGGCTCCAGGCCCTGGACATACTGGTTGACGCGCCCGTTCTGGAAGGTGACCAGGCAGGGAGCGCTGCTGCTCCTCATCACCGTCGGGAGCTTGGTGTAGTAGTCGTTGATCGGCGGCCCCGAGAACGACACGGACACCTTGGGGTCGGCGTGCTTGCCCCCGGCGATGTAGTCGCTCCACTGCTGCTTGTCGGGCTTGCCGCCGATCCACGTGTACATCTTGAGAGTGTTGCCCGAGAGACCGGACGAAGCGTCCGCGCCTCCAGAGCATGCGGCGAGAGCGAATGCGACGACTCCCGCAGCCAGAACCGAGAGGCCGATACGGGTACGGCTCCTCCGGCTCATCGACCGTGCCTTCATGAACTCCTCCTTGAGTGATCGGGCGAAACGTTACGACTACAGTGAATGCTAGAAAATGTTGGCCCAGCGCGTCAATGGTTTTGTGAAAGAACGAAACGTTTCGTTCATGCGGTTCCTCTCAGCAGGTCGTGGGCGAGGATCGTCTCGGCGACCACCATGGTCTTGAGCGCATCCCCGAAGTGCGAGGACGGCCGCCGACGGGTTCGGACCGCCTCGATGAACTCCGCGCTCTTCGCCTGGAACCCTCCGCGCACGTACAGCTCCGCCGAGCCGGCGACCTCCGCGGCGTCCAGCTCCTCCTGGCCGTCCGGCCCCCAGACCACGGCCCCGACCTCCAGGTCGCCGTCGGCCATGACCCCGGGTCCGTGCACCTCGACCCCGAACGTCCTGCGCCCGCTCGTCCAGCTCGTGATCATGACCCCGACGGCGCCGGTGTCGAACTCGAGGGTCGCCGTGATGAAGTTGATGTCGTCGACGAGCACGCGCCGCGTCACATCCGAGATCGAGACGACCTCGCCGCCGCACAGATGCCGCAGGGTGTCGATCACGTGCACGCCGTCGTCCATCATCCGGTCGCGGGCGGACACCATCGGGCTGGGGTCGTTCTTGTAGAACCGGCACACGGCGTGAACGACGTCGCCCTGTTCGCGCACGCGACCGAGCATCCGCTCGAGCAGGGGCGACGACCGGCGCTGGAAGCCGACCTGGGTGATGCAGCCGTTCTCCTCGGCCAGCCGCGCGAGCGTGCGCGCCTGGTGCACGGTCAGGCCCAGCGGCTTCTCGACGAAGAGGTCGAGACCGCGTTCGAGGCAGGCGCACCAGATGCCGAACATGAGCTCGGGCGGGCCGATGACGTAGACGGCGTCGGGACGGACCGCATCCAGCATGGCCGGCCAGTCGTCGAACAGCGCGGAGACGCCCCACCGCTCGCCGGTCGCCCGCAGGCGTTCGGGCGACAGGTCGCAGATGCCGACGATCTCCACGTCGCTGAGCGAGGCCAGAGAGGGGTAGTGGACGAGGTTGGCCATCTGGCCGGCGCCGATCACCGCCACCCGGACCGGTGCGTCCGCGGCGCTCATCGCAGTGCCCCCGCTACCTCGCGAGCCTGCGTCTGCAGACGTTTCGCATGGGCGAGATCACGCGTGACCTTGGCGACGAGGTCGCTCTCGTCCGTGTACTCCGCCGTCAGGCAGATCGGACCGGCGAACGCGCTGGCGGTGAGGTAGCGGATCGCCCGCCCCCACTCCGCCATGCCGTTCCGCGCGTCGGTGAACACCGGCTCCCACCGCGGGTCGTCCTCCCCGGAGGCGCCGTCCTCGACACGGGCGAAGTACGCGCTCTTGAGGTTGACGATCCCGAGCCAGGGCCACAGCAGCTCGAGCCCGTGCTCCGGTCGCTTGCGGGCCAGACCGTCGTGCGCCGCGTCCCAGATCGCCGCGATGCCCGGGGAGTTGACGTCGCGCAGCAGCGCGTACAGCTCGGAGGAGTCGGCGATGTAGTCGTCGTAGTGCGGCTGGACCGCGACCCGGACGCCGTACCGCTCGGCGCGCTCGGCGAGCACGGGAAGGGTCTGGCGGATCTGCGCGCCCGTCGCGGCATATCCCGCGTCACCGATCGGCACCATGATCCGGATGAACGGGACGCCCGCCTCCGCGCAGGCGGCGAAGGTGGCCTCATCGGTGCCGGATGCGATGCTGGCGACGGTCACACCGGCCCGCGCGAGCTCGCGCACCGCTGCCGGCAGCGCGATCGTCACCGTGTCCGGGGTGACCTGGTAGCCCGGACGCACCGGCAGCTCCACCGCGTCGAATCCCATGCCCGCGACGAGGTCGCCCAGGGCGCTCGTCGTCGGCCCGCGCCAGGGTTTGGTGAAGACGCTCCACGTCGTCGTCGGGTGGTCGTGCGGCATCACGAGCTCCTTTGCTATAACGTTGTAAAAATCTTGTGCAACGATACAGTGAATCGAGAACAGGTCAAGCACGGAAGGAGGTGAGGGCGATCGCGACCATCAAGGACGTCGCCCGGGCCGCCGGCGTATCCCCCTCCACCGTGTCCAACCTGCTCAACTCCCGCGACCATCTGATGCAACCGGAGACGCGTCAGCGCGTGCTGCTGGCGATGGAGGCCCTCTCGTATCGGCCCAGCCGCGTCGCGCGACAACTGCGGGGCGCACCCAACCCGGTACTCGGACTGATCGTGCCGTCCGTGGCCAACCCGTTCTGGGGATCCTGGGCCGCCCAGCTCGAGACGGTGCTCCACGCACACGGGCGGCACGTCTACCTGTGCAACAGCGACCGCGATCCCGAACGCGAGCGCGCGTACGTCGAGCAGCTCCGGGCCGACGGCGTCGAACAGATCGTGCTCTCCACCTCACTCCCCTCCCTCGATCACCTCGGGCCCGCGATGGACGCAGGCATGCGGATCATCGCCTTCGACCGCGAGCCGCAGGACACGGATCCGCCGGGCCTGCTCAGCGTCAGCGTCGACAACGAAGCCGGCGCCCACGCCGCCACACAGCACCTCGTCGACCGCGGTCACCGACGAATCGCCTTCGTCTCCGGAGCGATCCGGACGGTCAGCCGCCGCCGTCGACTCGCGGGGTACCGGCGGGCCCTCGCCGAGAACGGAATCCCCTTCGACGACGCCCTCGTCCCGCTCTCCCCTGAGCTGGGGGATGCCGACAGCGGTCCGCTCGCGCGGCAGGCGGTCCACGCACTCCTGGGCCTGGACCACCGGCCGACCGCGCTCGTCGCTGTCAACGACATGTTCGCACTGAGCGCCTCCGCCGCGCTCCGGGACGCCGGACGGGATGCCGCGGACATCGCCGTGGTCGGCTTCGACGACATCCCGTTCAGCGCCCTCGTCTCCCCCGCGCTCACGACGGTCCGGCAGCCTCTGCGTGAGATGGCCGAGGCCGTCGTCGCGCTGGCGGCCGACGGGACCGCCGGGACGGATGCGCGAACGTCGCTGCTCTTCGCGCCGACTCTCGTGGAGCGGGAATCGACCGCCAGGAGGATCTCATGAGTCTTGCCGGAACCGCAGTGCTCGTCGCGGGTGCGGCCGGAGGGGTCGGCCGTGCCGTCGCCCTCGACGCCGCGGCGGACGGGGCGACGGTCTTGCTGCTCGGGCGCGACGCGAGCCGCCTCGACGCCGTGCGCCGTGACGTGGTGGAAGCGGGCGGGACGGCTCACGCCGCTGTCGCGGACGCGACCTCCGCGGACGAGCTGACCGCCGCCGTCGAGCGATTCCGGGACGAGGTGGAGAGGATCGACGTGGTCATCAACGCCGTCGGCACCAACCTGAAGGCCCGTCGTCTCGACGAACTCGACGAGACCGGCTGGCAGTCGGTCATCGACGGAAACCTCACGTCGGCGTTCCGGCTCACGCGGGTGATCCTGCCGGTCTTGCGCTCCCAAGGCGGCGGGCTGCTGATCCACATCTCGTCGGTCGCGGCCCTCGCCGCCGACGGCTCGGGCGCCGCCTATCAGGCGAGCAAGGCGGGGCTCGCCGCACTCGCCCGGGCCACCGCCTTCGAAGCGGGCGCGGACGGGGTCCGGGTGACGACCATCTCCCCCGGCCTCATCGACACGCCGTTCGTCCGCCACCGCCCGACGGCGCCCTCGCCGAGCGAGCTGGCGCGCGCGCTGCACCCCGAGGACGTCGCCGACGTGTGCCTCGCGATCATGCGGCTGCCGGCCCGCGCGACCGTGAGCGAGGTCGTGCTGCGACCCACCGCCGGGTGACGCCGGCCTCCCCCTGTCCGCTTGTCCGCCGTCCCTTCGCCCACCGAGATGGAGATCCGATGACCGCATCCACCACCGACCGAGCCGTCCTGATCACGGGAGGGGCCACGGGCATCGGGCTCGGCATCGCCGAGGCGTTCCTGGCGGCGGGTGATCGCGTGGCGATCACCACGCATTCCACCCCGGTGCCCGAGCACCTCGCCGACCGGGTGATCGCCGAACGGATGGATGTCACCGACAGCGCCGACGTCACGGCGACCGTCGGCAGGGTCGCCGCAGCGCTCGGCGGCCGGATCGACGTGCTCGTCAACAACGCGGGCGGACTCGTCGCCCGCCGCGCGACGGAGGCGGCGGACGACGAGCACTGGCATCGCGTCGTCGAGCTGAACCTGTCCAGCGTCTTCTACGCGGTGCGGGCCGCACTCCCGCTCATGGGCGAGGGCGGCCGCATCGTGAACATCTCGTCCCTGGCGGCGCACAACGGCGGCGGGTCGGGGGCGGGAGCCTATGCGGCCGCCAAAGCCGGCGTGGAGGGTCTCACGCGCGCACTGGCCAAGGAGCTCGGCCCGCGCGGGATCGCGGTCTCGGCCATCGCGCCGGGCCTGATCCTCGACACTCCGTTCCACGAGCGCTTCACACCGGAGGCGGATCAGCGCGCTGCCGTCGCGGCCACTCCGCTCGGACGCGCCGGCACTCCCGCCGACGTCGCCGCGGCCGCTCTCTACCTCGCGTCAGAGGCAGGCGGATTCGCCTCGGGAACCGTGGTCGCGGTGAACGGGGCCGCGGCGTTCCACTGAGCGCGCGGCGGTGACACGGAGCCGACGGACCTCAGGCGCCCGGCCCGCCGCAGTCGATGCAGCCGACCGTGAGGCACTGCCGTCCGGCCTCGTGGTCGCTCGCGTCGAAGTGCCGCTTCATCGCGGCGAAGCTCAGCTGCTGCGGATCGGCGGGGTTGAGGGTCTCGGTGTCGGTCATGGGGGTCCTTCGGGTGGGCTGCTGTGGTGCTGCGGTCCGCCATCTGCGAGGGGGGCGCGTCGCGAACCGCCCGCCGATGATAACCAGCGATGTCAGTGATTCCGCTGAGACTGGGGCGGCCGAGTCGCCGGCGCTACATTCGGTGGTGGACGCACGCCAGAACGGAGCACGACCGTGTACACCTCCACATTCATCTTCGCGACCAAGCAGTACGACGACGAGTTCCACCGGCTGAACGACGAGATCGCCGAGCGCGCCCGCCGCATCCCCGGCTTCCTCGGCGAGGAGGCGTGGGAGAACCCGGAGACCGGCCTCCACTCGGAGGTCTACTACTGGGAGTCCCTGGAGTCGCTGCACGAGCTGATCGGCATGGACACGCACCGCGTCGCGAAGGGCGCCCACGAGCAGTGGCTGGGGCCCTACCGCGTGGTGATCGGACAGGTCCTCTCCGAGTACGGCCAGAAAGGCCTGGCCATCGAGCACGCACCGCTCCCCGTCCCCGGCGCCTGACCCGCTGGTCCGGTTGAGGGGTTGCGCCAGGGCCACCTGGTGACTGCTGGTGTTCGTCACATCTGCCCGTGCTCGAGCGGCCGCACACGTGACGTGGCGCCGCAGTCGCATTCGGGCGACGGCCGCCCGCGTCAGCGGCCGCGCGTCTCCCCCGCGGGATTCGACGGGTCCAGGCCGTCTCCCGGGAGGTGCTGTACGGCTCCGCCGCTGGGCAGCCGCTGCGCCGGGCTCTCCGTGAGGCGGCCCTCCGGCGGCCGGTAGTCGCGCTCGCGTCCGATCCACGCCCGCAGGCGCTCCATGACGGTCATGCGGCGAGTTTACGCCCGCCGAGCAGCCGCGCCCACCGCAGCATCGAGCCGCTACCCCACCGGCCCCCGCGCATCCCGCCACATCGAGGTGACCGCCGCGCCGTCGAGCACCGCGCTGAAGCCGCCGACCGGTCGGAAGCCCGCGCGCTCGTAGCGGTGGTCGTTGGCCGGGTTCGTCGACTCGAGGTACGACGGCACCCCCTCCGCGTCGAAGCGTGCCAGCGTCTCGGCGAGCAGGCGCTGCCCGATGCCCTGGCCGCGATGCTCGGGATGCGTCGCCAGCAGGCTCAGGTACATGTGCGGGGTGTCGTGCGGGTGCGACTGCTCGAACAGCGTCCACAGCCGCCGGTAGGCGTCGAACCGCTCCGGGGTGAGGATGCGCTGCATCAGCGCATCCGCCGCCTGCTCCTGCTCCTCCGTCAGCTCGTCGGCGCCGGGCGGGATCCACAGCGCGACCGTCGCCGCCTCGCCGCGCGGGCCGTCGACGAGCCAGACGTGGCCGTGCGGGATGCCGCCCTCGGCGAAGAAGCGCCAGAACGGATGCAGGTGGCCGGTTCCCCCGTCGGCGGCTTCGAGGGCCGGTCCCCAGACGGGGTCGTCCCGGAAGGCCAGGGCGATCGTCTCGGCGACCGCGTCCACGTCCTTCGGTCCGGCGATGCGCGCATCCATACCCGCACTGTAGCGGTCGGCCCCGGCCGGCGAACCGTCGGCCGACACAGCCCGGCTCACCGCCACCCGTACCGCGCCGCCAGCGCCGCGCGCACCGTGTCGAACCGGCGCGCGTCGAGCGCCGCGCCCTCGCGGCGCATCCCGCCCTGCTGCACCCGGAAGACGCGGTCGAGCCGCACGAAGCTCGGGCGGTGCCGCCCGTCCCAGTCCCCCGAGCCGATCGGCAGGTACTCCGGGCGCCCGGGATGCTCCTGGCTGGTCAGCGCGACCGCCAGCACCGCGCCCGACTGCTCGGTCGCGACCACAAGCACCGGCCGGTCCTTGCCGCGGCCGTCGGCCTCCTCGTACGGCACCCACGTCCAGACGATCTCGCCGGGGTCCGCGTCGCCGTCCAGCCGCGGGTTGTACGAGGTGCGGATGCGGCCGAGGCCGCGCGGGTCCACCTGCACGGTGGCCGCGGCGCCGGACCGGCCCCGCTCAGCGGGCGGAGCCGGGGCCGGCGGGGTCCGCGACGGACGGAACAGACCGCTCAGTGCGGACAGGACGCTTCTGACGGAGGCCACGGTCGGCACCATAGCGGATGCGCGTGAGCCCGATCGTGAACCGCAGCGCGAGGGCGAGCAGCAGCGACACCGTCGTCGCGTACAGCAGCACCGACATCCCGGCGATGCCCTGCGCGATGAACAGGTCGAAGTTGCCGCTGTCGACCATCCCGCCGCCGTTCGCGAACAGCCCGGGGAAGAACAGGCCGACCAGCCCGCCGACGACGGTGACGACGCAGAGCGTCAGCGACGGCCCGAACCGTGCCCGCGCCGCCAGATCGACCATCGTGGCGCAGGCGAGGGCCGAGAGAGCGCCGACGAGCATCGCCCAGCCGAGCGTCAGCACCCCGGAGGCCGCGGTCACCGACACCAGCCCGGCGAACGCACCCCACAGGGCGCTGGGGAGGGTCGGACGCCGCAGCAGGACCGCATCCACGAGCATCCACATCAGCACACCCGTCGCCGAGGCGACGAACGCGCCGACGGCGATCAGCGGCGCGTAGGCGTCGAGGGCGCCCTCCGAGCCGACGACGAGCCCGAGCCAGCCCACCCACAACGCCGCGCCGCCGAAGGCGACCAGGGCGGGACGCGCGGGCCGCGCGGGCTGGTGCTCGCCGCGGCCGCAGGCGAGCAGGACGCCGACGGCGCTGCCCCCGGCGGCCACCACCGGCAGCGCTCCCCCGAAGTCGACCACCTGGAGGCCGGCGACCGCCCAGCCGTCGTCCAGCGCGAACACGCCGTAGGCGACCGGCGCGACCACGAGCGGGAGCCAGAGGACGCTGAACACGATCCAGGCGCGGAGCGTCAGCCGCGAGGCCACGGCGACAGCGACCACAGCCGCGCACAGCACCAGCACGGCGATCAGGTAGCCCGCCCGCGCGGCCGGATACGGCGACGACGAGGCGGGGTGGACCCCCGCGACCGACGAGAGTCCCGGATCGGGGGCGCCGATCAGGTGCGGGATGAGCGGAGCGCCGGCGACCATCCCGTACCCGCCCAGCACGGCCAGCAGCACGGTGACCGCCGTGCCGAGCAGCACGAACCGGAACGCCCGGGCCGCCCGGGCGCGGCCGCCCAGGCCGCCGACGTAGAAGGCGAGACCGAAGGCGGCGAGCAGCACCAGCGCGCCGCAGAAGAACAGCAGCAGTGCATCCACCTGGTCCGGCGTCGCCCGTGCCATGTGCTCCCTCGCTCGAATCCGTGCCCCACCACACCCTAGCGACGACGACGGACGGGGCGCCGCCTTCCGGCGACGCCCCGTCTGCTGTCGGTCTGCGGTCGGATCAGACCGTCTCGAGCGAGTAGCCCTCCTCGCCGTGCACCACGGTGTCGACGCCGGCCAGCTCGTCCTCGTTCTTGATGCGGAAGCCCATCGTCTTCTGGATGACCCAGCCGATGGCGTACGCCAGGACGAAGGAGTAGATCAGCACCGAGAAGGCGCCGATGGCCTGCACGCCCAGCTGGTAGAAGCTGCCGCCGTACAGCAGGCTGGAGAACTCCGCGGTCGGCTCGCCCTTGCTGTTGTACATGTGGGTGAAGCCGAAGAAGCCGATCCAGAGCGTTCCGATCAGACCGCCGACGAGGTGGATGCCGACCACGTCGAGCGAGTCGTCGAAGCCGAGGCGGAACTTCAGGTCGATCGCCAGGGCGCAGACGGCGCCGGCGACGAGGCCCAGGAGGATCGCGAAGCCCGGGGTCAGGATGTTACAGGCCGGGGTGATCGCGACGAGGCCCGCGACGGCGCCCGATGCGGCGCCGATCGACGTCGGCTTGCCGTCCTTGATCTTCTCGACGATCAGCCAGCCGATGGTCGCGGCGGCCGGGGCGGCCAGGGTGTTGACCCAGGCGATCGCGGCGACGCCGTCGACCGCGGCCTCCGAGCCGGCGTTGAAGCCGAACCAGCCGAACCACAGGAGCGCGGCGCCCAGCAGCGTCAGCGGGACGTTGTGCGGCTTGGACATGCCCTTCTGGAAGCCGACGCGCTTGCCGAGCACCAGCGCCAGGGCGAGACCCGCGGCACCGGCGTTGATGTGCACCGCGGTGCCACCGGCGAAGTCGTTCACGTGCAGGACCGCGGGCGCCCATCCGTCGGCCAGGTTGAACACCCAGTACGCGACCGGGAAGTACACGACGGTGACCCAGATGCCGGCGAAGACCATCCAGGAGCCGAACTTGGCGCGGTCGGCGATGGCGCCGGAGATCAGCGCGACGGTGATGATCGCGAAGGTCGCCTGGAAGCCGGCGAAGGCGAGGCCGCCGAGGTCGGGGGTGATGCCGTCCTTGCCCATCAGGCTGGACAGGAACCAGTCCGGCGTGCCGAGCCAGTGCGGGATGGACGGGGTGCCGAACGACAGACCGTATCCGTAGACGACCCAGAGGACGCCCACGAGGGCCATCGCGCCGAAGCTCATCATCATCATGCTGATGACGCTCTTGGCGCGGACCATGCCGCCGTAGAAGAAGGCGACACCGGGAGTCATCAGGAGGACGAGGGCCGCGGCGACCAGGAGCCACAGGGCGTTGACCGTCCCTGCCTCCGCGTAGTCCGCTGCTGAGTGGAGCACCATGCGAATCAACTGCCTCTCTGTGCAAGCCCCGCGGGGTGACGCGATCCCGATCCGGGTGGGGGGCGCTTTCGGGGTGTGGCCAGTTTCGAGCCGAGAGGTTTCGTCAGAGGGATGCTCGTGTTTCGCGAGTGTTACGCATCCGGCCGATGTGTAAACACTGTGTTTCGGGATGCTGCCGAAGTGCTCGGCGGATGCTCCCGATCAGACGGCGAGCTTCTCCCGCACCTGGCGCTTGGCGCGGCCGAGCAGCGCCGACATGCCGCGGAGGCGCAACGGCGAGACGGCCTGGGTCAGTCCCAGCGTCTGCGGGTACTCGTCGGGCACGGCGAGGACCTCGTCGGCGGTGAGGCCGGCGAGGCCCTGCACCAGGATGGACGCGAAGCCGCGCGTGGTGGGCGCCTCACGCGGAGCCGTGGCGTACAGGTGCACGATGCGGTCCGCATCCACCTCGACGAAGATGAACACCGGCGCCTGGCACTCCTCCACCCGCTCCAGCAGGTCGGGGTGGTCGCGGTAGCGCTCGGGCAGCTCCGGGAGCTCGTCGGAGAACTCCAGCAGCAGCTGCAGCCGGTCGTTCTGCTCCAGCGCCTGGAAGTCGTCGCGGATCTCGGCGAGCGCGCCCGTCAGTTCGGTCATCCTTCAAGGCTACGTCGGTTTGCGACGCATCCGGTCAGCGGGCCGGGACCTCGCCGGGCTCGGTCCCCGTGACGATCGGGACGCGCACGGCCGAGCCCCACTCCGTCCATGAGCCGTCGTAGTTCTTGACGTTCTCGAAGCCGAGGAGGTGGGTGAGCACGAACCAGGTGTGGCTGGAGCGCTCGCCGATCCGGCAGTAGGCGATCACGTCGTCGCCGGGAGCGAGCCCTGCCCCGTCGAGGTAGACCTGCTCGAGCTCGGCGCGGCGCTTGAACGTCGCGTCGGGTGCGGCGGCCTTCGCCCAGGGCACGGACTTCGCCGACGGGATGTGCCCGGCGCGCAGTGCGCCCTCGGTCGGGTACCCGGGGATCTCGGTCCGCTCGCCGCTGTACTCCTCCGGCGAGCGCACGTCGATGAGGGGCTGCGTCCCGAGGGCCGCGAGCACGTCCTCCTTGAAGGCGCGGACGACCGTGTCGTCGCGCTCCACGACCGGGTAGTCGACGGGTGCGGGCTGCGGGACCTCGCGGGTGAGCTCGCGTCCCTCCGCGATCCACTTGTCGCGGCCGCCGTCGAGCAGGCGGACGTCCTCGTGGCCGAACAGGGTGAACACCCACAGCGCGTAGGCGGCCCACCAGTTGTTCTTGTCGCCGTAGATGACGACGGTGGTGTCGCGGGCGATGCCCTTCGAGCCGAGCAGTTCGGCGAAGCGCTCGGAGCTGACGTAGTCGCGCACGACGGGGTCGTTGAGGTCGGTGTGCCAGTCGATCTTGACCGAGCCGGGGATGTGGCCGGTGTCGTAGAGCAGCACGTCCTCATCCGATTCGACCACCACGAGACCCGGCTGTCCCAGGTGTTCGGCGAGCCATTCCGTGCTGACCAGGCGCTCGGGGTGCGCGTAGCCGGCGAACTCGGGCGACGGGTCGGTCTCGATGGTCATGCGGTGGGTCCTCCAGGGTTCGGTCCAGGGTCCGGTCGGGCGCGCGGGCTAGGCTGGGAAGCCTGCGACAGCCGCGGACCTGACTCCAGCGTAGGCGGCGGCGAACGACAGCGGTACGACTTCGACACAAAGGTGCACACTCCGCCATGACCATCGAGCAGACCGGCGCCCTCCCCCGCCTCGCCGACCGTTCCCCCCAGATCACGGGCGCCGAGATCGCCGCCAGTCTGGTGCCGCCGTCGCAGTTCGAGCGGGCGACGTTCGAGTCGTATCGTCCTGACCACGACTACCCGTCGCAGGCGGAGGCCGTCGCGACGCTCAAGCTGTTCGCGAAGGCGTGGGAGCCGCAGCGCCCGGCCGGCCTGTTCAGCCGCAGCCGCAAGAAGGTGGATGCGATGAAGCCGGGCGTCTACCTCGACGGCGGCTTCGGTGTCGGCAAGACCCACCTCCTGGCGGCCCTGTGGCACGAGGCGCCGGGCCCGAAGTACTTCGGCACGTTCATCGAGTACACCGCTCTGGTGGGCGCGCTCGGCTATGCGGGCGCGGTCGACCTGCTGCGCGGATCCACCCTGATCTGCATCGACGAGTTCGAGCTGGACGACCCGGGCGACACCATGATGATGACCCGGATGCTCGGCGAGCTCGTCGCCTCCGGCACCCGCATCGCCGCGACCAGCAACACGCCGCCGAACGCCCTCGGCGAGGGGCGCTTCGCCGCGAGCGACTTCCTGCGCGAGATCCAGTCGCTGTCGTCGAACTTCCAGACCCTCCGCATCGACGGCCTCGACTACCGCCGCCGCGACACCACGGGCAACGCCGTCACCGTCGACGAGGCGGAGTACGAGCGCGTCGTCGCCGCGATGGCCGCCCGCGGTGAGACGGTGACGAGCGACGGCTTCCAGCACCTCATCGCGCACCTGGCGACCGTCCACCCCTCCCGCTACATCAAGATCATCGACGGCGTGGATGTGATCGGCCTGACGGGCGTGGAGGTGCTGCACGACCAGATGGCGGCGCTCCGCCTGGTCGCATTCATCGACCGCGTCTACGACGCCGAGATCCCCGTCGTGCAGACCGGCGTGCCCCTGAGCGACGTCTTCGACGACGACATGCTCGGCGGCGGCTACCGCAAGAAGTACCTGCGCTCGATGTCGCGCATGATCGCCCTCACCGCGGGCGAGCTGCCGCCGCACGACGACTGAGGCGTCCGCTCCCCGCGAGTTCGCTCCCGGCGAGTTGCGACATCATGTCACCACTCGCCGCGCGAAGCGACATCTACTCACGAGTCGCCGCGGGCGCAGCCGCGGCGGGGGCAGTCGCGGCCGGCACGTGCTCGGCGAGCCAGCCGGCGATCGCCGACGTCCACTTCGCCTCGTCGTAGTTCCACAGTTTCGTGTGGAGCGCCGTGTCGAACGGGACGAGGGTGACGATGTCGCTGCGGGCCTCGGCGAGCGCCCGTGACCCGGTTGAGGGGACGAAGCCGTCGTCGTCGCTGTGCAGGATGAGCATGGGCAAGCTGAGCTCCGACGCGCGGGCGACGAAGTCCATGCTGCGGAGGTCGATCGGCGCGCCCTGTCCGGTGATCGGACCGCTCCACTCGGCCTCGATGAGACGAAGCGCCGCGCGGGTCATCACGTCCGGGATGCGCAGCATGTTGCCCTGGTACTCGAGGGTGTCGATCCAGTCGATGACGGGCGACTCGAGCACGATGCCGGTCACGTGCTCCAGGCCCTTCCCGCGCGTGATGGTCTGCAGCACCACGGCGCCGCCCATCGACCACCCCATCAGGACGATCGACCGCGCGCCGTGCTCCACGGCGTAGCCGATGGCCGCCTCGATGTCGCGCCACTCCGTGCCGCCCAGGCCGTAGCGGCGGTCCTCGCTCTCGGGCGCATCCCCGTCGTTGCGGTAGGAGGCGAGCAGGCATGTGAAGCCGGACTCGTGGAACACCCGCACCGCGCGCAGTCCCTCCTGGCGGGAGGCGCCCCAGCCGTGCACCTGGATGACCCAGCGTCCGGGGTCCGCGTCGTCCGGTGCCGGGAAGATCCACGCCGGCGCCTGTCCGAGGTCGGTGGGGATCTCCGCACTCATCACCGGGAGGCCCAGCGCCTCCGGCTGGAGGTAGTAGTAGCCGCTGATCCGGGCACGACCGGCACGCAGCTCCCCGAACTCGACGCCTTCGAGTTCGCGGGTGACGCTGCCGTCGCCGCGCTCGATGAGCCCGCCGACCTTCGCGAAGGCGGTGTCGCCGCCCCACCACAGGCCGAAGCGGCCGGGCATGGAGGCGTCCGGCGTCGCGCGCAGGGTCACGGTCCCGGCATCCTCGTCGAACGAGCGGATGGTCTGGTTCTGCGGGCGGCGGCGCACCGGCGTGATCACGGTGCGGGCGACACGCGTGGTGACCACGGCGCCCAGCGCGGCCGTGGCGAGCACCAGTCCCGCGCCGACGAACGCCGCCGTGCCGAGTGCCTTGCCGAACGCCGATCGAGTGCCGCTCTCCGCCATAGTGCGAGCGTACCGGCGGGCGGCGGGAGGCGCCCTCAGGACTTCCCCAGGCGGCGTGCCGTACTGACAGGACCCGGTAAAGGCTTCTAGTGTTCGAAGCGTGCCGACACCGACATCCCCACCGCAGCATCCGGCGGAGTTCGCCACGGCGCTGCAGTCCATCCGTGCCGCAGTGTCGCGACCGGAGCTCGTCGTCGAGGAGATCCCTGCGCCCGCGCAGCTCGCACCGTACTCCGTCGCCCTCGCCGCCGACGTGCGGCCGGCGCGGCACGGCAGCGACTCCGACCTGGGCACCGGACGCTTCATCCTGCTCTACGACCCGGACGAGCCGGAGGCGTGGGGCGGCCCGTTCCGCATCGTCTGCTTCGCCCAGGCGCCGCTGGAGACCGACATCGGGCTCGACCCGTTCCTGGCCGACGTCGCCTGGTCGTGGCTGGTGGATGCGCTGGATGCGAGGCACGCCCGCTACACCGCGGCGAGCGGCACGGCGACCAAGATCATCTCCACCGGGTTCGGCGAGCTCGCCGCCCAGGGCGACGGCTCGCAGATCGAGCTGCGCGCCTCCTGGAGCCCGCTGGAGTCCGACGTCTCGGCGCATGTCGAGGGCTGGGGGGAGCTGCTGTGCATGCTCGCCGGGCTGCCCCCGACTGGCGAGGGGGTCAGCCTGCTGAGCACACGGGCGACCTCGCCGAGAAGGACACCGCGTGGCTGAACACACGGTCATCGACTCCCGCGACGGATACCTCCGGGCCGTCGAGCGCATCGCCGCAGGCACCGGTCCCGTCGCCGTCGACGCCGAGCGGGCCAGCGGCTTCCGGTACTCGCAGCGGGCCTACCTCATCCAGGTGTTCCGCCGCGGCTCCGGCACGTTCCTGTTCGATCCGCCCGCCGTCGGCCGGTTCGACGAGCTGAACGACGCCATCCACGACGACGAGTGGGTGCTGCACGCGGCGACGCAGGACCTCACCTGCCTGCGCGAGGTGGGCCTCGACCCGTCGATCGTGTTCGACACGGAGCTCGCCGCCCGCCTGCTCGGGATGCCGCGCGTCGGCCTCGGGACCGTCGTCGAGGAGCTGCTCGGCATCCACCTGGCCAAGGAGCACAGCGCCGCCGACTGGTCGACGCGGCCCCTACCGGAGCCGTGGCTGAACTACGCCGCCCTCGACGTTGAGCTGCTGCCCGACCTCCGTGACGCGATCGCCGCGCTGCTGGATGAGGCGGGCAAGATGGACATCGCCCGCCAGGAGTTCGCGGACGAGCTGGTGCGCGACCTCGTACCGGTGCGGCACGAGCCCTGGCGCCGGCTGTCGGGCATCCACTCCATCCGGGGATTGCGCAACCTCGCGGTCGCCCGCGAGCTGTGGCTGAGCCGGGATGCGCTGGCGCGCGAGCTCGACACCGCGCCCGGTCGCCTCGTGCCGGACGCGTCGCTGACCGCCGCCGCCAAGGCGATGCCGGAGAGCAAGCGCGCGCTCGCGTCGCTGCGCGAGTTCACCGGGCGGGCCAGCCGCTCCGAGCTGGACCGCTGGTGGGCCGCGATCGAAGCGGGACGCACGACGGACGACCTCCCGGTGCTCCGCGGCAACGGCGACAGCCTGCCCCCGCCCCGCGCGTGGTCCGACCGCAACCCCGAGGCGGATGCGCGGCTGAAGGCCGCGCGCGCGGCGCTGACCACCGTGTCCGAGGAGCGCGCCATCCCCCTCGAGAACCTGCTGACCCCCGACACGCTGCGCCGCGTCGCGTGGACGCCACCCGCCGAGGTGACGCCCGAAACCGTCGCCGAGGCCCTCACCGCGCACGGCGCGCGCCCCTGGCAGGTTGCCGCAACCTCACAGGTGATCGCCCAGGCGTTTGTGGAAAGTACCCAAAGCGCCGACGAGGGGTCCGAACCCGCTTCGTAGGAAGGATCAAACGATTCTTTCGTGCACAGCGGTGTACCTAGGATCGTTTCCGACCTTGATTTGGGAGGCACTGTGGCCGATAGGAACGATGTCGTGTTCGTCGACGGAGTCCGTACTCCGTTCGGACGGGCCGGCGAAAAAGGGCAGTACTGGAACACCCGGGCGGACGACCTCGTCGTGAAGGCGATGATCGGGCTGCTGGAGCGGAACCCCGAGGTGCCCAAGGACCGGATCGACGACGTGGCGATCGCCGCGACCACGCAGCAGGGCGACCAGGGACTCACCCTCGGCCGCACGGCGGCGCTCCTCGCCGGCCTGCCCAAGTCGGTCCCCGGATTCGCGATCGACCGGATGTGCGCGGGCGCCATGACCAGCGTCACCACCCTCGGCTCGGGCATCGCGTTCGGCGCCTACGACCTCGTCATCGCCGGCGGTGTCGAGCACATGGGCCGCCACCCGATGGGCTTCGGGGCCGACCCCAACCCGCGCTTCCTCTCCGAGAAGATGGTCGCCGAGGACGCGCTCAACATGGGCATGACCGCCGAGCGCATCCACGACCGCTTCCCCGCGCTCACCAAGGAGCGCTCCGACCGGTTCGCCATGCGCAGCCAGCACAAGCTCGCCGCCGCCTACGAGGCCGGCAAGATCCAGCCGGACCTGGTGCCGGTCGCCATCCGCTCGGAGTCGGGCTGGGGCCTCGCCACCGAGGACGAGGGGATGCGCCCGCAGACCACGATGGAGGGCCTCGCCACGCTCAAGACGCCGTTCCGTCCCCACGGCCGGGTCACGGCGGGCAACTCGTCCCCGCTGACCGACGGCGCCACCGCCTCCCTCCTCGCGTCGCACGACGCCGTGAAGGAGCTCGGCCTGACGCCGAAGATGCGGATGGTCAGCTTCGCGTTCGCCGGCGTCGAGCCGGAGATCATGGGGCTGGGCCCGGTCCCGTCGACCGAGAAGGCGCTCCGCAAGGCGGGCCTCAGCATCGACGACATCGGCCTGTTCGAGCTCAACGAGGCCTTCGCCATCCAGGTGCTGTCGTTCCTCGACCACTTCGGGATCGCCGACGACGACCCGCGGGTCAACCAGTGGGGCGGCGCGATCGCGATCGGGCACCCGCTCGCCGCGAGCGGCGTGCGCCTGATGATCCAGCTGGCCCGCCAGTTCGAGGAGCACCCCGAGGTGCGCTATGGCATCACCGCGATGTGCGTGGGCCTCGGCCAGGGCGGCACCGTGATCTGGGAGAACCCGAACTACGACAAGCGCGCCGCGCGGAAGGGCTGAGACGCACGTGACCGACTACAGCAAGATCGACTTCTCCCCCCTCGCCGACCTCACCGACGACGAGGTCGTCACCCACTCGTTCGTGAAGGATGTGCGCCTGCCGAGCGGCAAGAACCTCGCGCTGGTCACCCTCGACAACGGCCGCGACCACACGCGGCCCAACACGATGGGCCCGGCGACGCTCCTCCAGCTCGGGAAGACCTTCGACGAGCTGACCGAGCGGGCGAAGCGCGGTGAGATCGACGCGGTCGCCGTCACCGGCAAGCCGTTCATCCTCGCCGCCGGAGCCGACCTCAGCCGGGTGAACGAGATCCCGAGCGTCGAGGTGGCGAAGCTGCTCCCCCAGCTGGGCCACTACGTCCTGGGCAAGCAGGCCACGTTCGGCGTCCCCTCGTTCGTGTTCACGAACGGCCTGGCGCTGGGCGGCGGCGTGGAGATCGGCCTCAACGCCGACTACCGCACCATCGACCGCAACGCGGCCGCGTTCGCGCTGCCCGAGGTGTTCCTCGGGCTGATCCCCGGCTGGGGCGGCGCGACCATCCTCCCGAACCTGATCGGCATCGAGAACGCTCTGAAGGTCGTGGTCGAGAACCCGCTGAAGCAGAACCGGATGCTCAAGCCGCAGGAGGTCTTCGACCTGGGGATCGCCGACGCGATCTTCGACTCGGCGAACTTCCTCGAGGACTCGCTGAAGTGGGCCGACTCCGTGCTCACCGGCGCGACCGTCGTGAAGCGGCCGAACGAGCCGGGCAAGATCGAGCGGATGGTCAAGTGGGACGCCGCCATCGGCATCGCCCGCAAAATGCTCGAGTCGCGCATCGGCACCGTGCCGAAGTCGCCGTACAAGGCGCTCGACCTGCTCAAGGCCGCCAAGTCGAACGATCGTGAAGCCGGCTTCGCCCTGGAGGACGACGCTCTCGCGGAGCTGATCGCCGGCGACCAGTTCCAGGCCAGCATCTACGCCTTCAACCTGGTGCAGAAGCGGGCCAAGAAGCCCGCCGGCGCGCCCGACCGCAAGCTCGCCAAGAAGGTCACCAAGATCGGTGTGATCGGGGCCGGCTACATGGCCAGCCAGTTCGCGCTGCTGTTCGTCCGCCGCCTGCGGGTGCCGGTGGTCATCACCGACCTCGACCAGGCGCATGTCGACAAGGGCGTTGCATACATCCACGACGAGATCGGCACGCTCCAGGAGAAGGGCCGCATCTCTCCGGATGAGGCCAACCGGCTGCGCGCCCTGGTCACCGGCACCACCAACAAGGCCGACTTCGCCGACTGCGACTGGGTCATCGAGGCCGTGTTCGAGGAGCTGTCCGTGAAGCAGGACGTCTTCGCCGAGGTCGAGCCGTTCCTCTCCGACGAGGCGGTGATCGCGACCAACACCTCCTCGCTCTCCGTCGAGCAGATCGGCGCGAAGCTGAAGCACCCCGAGCGCCTGGTCGGCTTCCACTTCTTCACGCCGGTCGCGGTCATGCCGCTGATCGAGGTCGTGAAGACGCCGAACACCGACGAGGCCACTCTCTCCACTGCCATGGTCACGGCCGCGGCGCTGAAGAAGAACGCCGTCATCACGGCGGACACCCCCGGCTTCGTGGTCAACCGCGTACTGGCCAAGATCCTCGGCGACGCGATGCACGCCGTCGACGACGGGACGCCGTTCGAGGTCGTCGACGAGGCTATCGCCCCGCTGGGCCTGCCGATGGCGCCGTCCGCCCTGCTCGACCTGGTCGGGCTGAAGGTCGGCGCGCACGTGCTCGACACCCACCACGCGGCGTTCCCGGACCGGTTCTACCGCTCCGAGAACCTCCACAAACTGGCCGAGTACGGCACGCTGCTGGAGAAGGACGCCAAGGGCAAGGTGAAGGGCCTCGACAAGGGCGCCGCGAAGATCGTCTCGGGCGGCAAGAACCCGTGGACGAAGGAGCAGATCCTTCGCACCCTGGAGGACGGCCTGGCCGACGAGATCCACCGCATGCTGGTCGACGACCACGTCGTCGAGGCGCCGGAGGACATCGACCTCTGCATGATCCTCGGTGCGGGCTTCCCGTTCCAGATGGGCGGCATCACGCCGTACCTCGACCGGGTCGGCGCGTCCGAGCGGGTCTTCGGCGACACGTTCCACCACCCGCCGATCAAGGGCGTCGCGTAGGCGCCCGCCCTATTGACGCAGCACGCCGTCCGCCTGAAGTGGCGGACGGCGTGTTGCGTTACGCAGCGGGACGGGTCAGCGGTTGACCGTCGACATGTCGGGGTAGCGGTCGCCCAGCGGGGCGGCCACCGCATCCAGGCGGGCGATCTGCTCGGGGGTCAGGTGCAGGTCGGCCGCGGCCACGTTCTGCTCCAGGTTCTCCACCTTCGTGGTGCCCGGGATCGGTGCGATGTCGTCGCCCTTCGACAGCAGCCACGCCAGGGCCACCTGGCCCGGCTTGGCACCCAGCTCGCGCGCGACCTCGTCGACCTGCTCCACGATCCGGATGTTGGCCTCCAGGTTGTCGCCCTCGAAACGCGGGTTGAACCGGCGGAAGTCGTCGTCCGACAGCTGGTCGAGCGACCGGATCGTGCCGGTGAGGAAGCCGCGGCCGAGCGGCGAGTACGGCACGAAGCCGATCCCGAGCTCGCGGACCGTCGGCAGCACCTCGGCCTCCGGGTCGCGCGTCCACAGCGAGTACTCGGTCTGGATGGCGGTGACCGGGTGCACGGCGTTGGCGCGGCGGATCGTCGCGGGTGCCGCCTCCGACAGCCCGTAGTGGCGGATCTTCCCCTCCTCGATCAGCTCCTTCAGCGCCCCGACGGTCTCCTCGATGGGCGTGTCCGGGTCCATCCGGTGCTGGTAGTACAGGTCGATGTGGTCGGTCTGCAGCCGGCGCAGCGAGCCTTCGACCGACAGCCGCACGTTCTCGGCCGAGCCGTCCATCCCGCGCTCGTCGTTCTGGCGGTGCTTGATGGTGCCGAACTTCGTGGCGATGACGACGCGGTCGCGGCGCCCGTCGGCGAACGCCTTCGCGAGCAGCTCCTCGTTCTTGTACGGGCCGTACATCTCGGCGGTGTCGAAGAACGTCACCCCGAGGTCCATGGCCCGGTGGATGGTGCGGATCGAGCCGGCCTCGTCGGCACCGGCCCCGGTGTAGAACGCGGACATCCCCATGCAGCCCAGCCCCAGCTGCGAGACCTCCAGCTTCTCGGTTCCCAATGCGATCGTCTTCATGCGTCGTTCCCTTCCGTGACCTGGCCGACGCTCTGCCGGTACAGGTCGATCTTGTAGTCGATGGCCGCCAGGCTCGCTGTCATCTCCTCCAGTTGCCGCACGACGGCCATCCGGTGCAGGAGCAGCAGCTCCAGCCGTTCCGCCTGCGTGTCGTCGCCGTCACGGGCGAGCACCACGTACTGGCGCATCGTCGCGATCGGCATGGCCGTCGAGCGCAGCTTCGTGAGGAACGTCACCCAGGTGACGTCCGCCTCGGTGTAGCGCCGGTGGGTGGAGGATGCGCGCCCGACCGGGGTCAGCATCAGCCCCTCGCGTTCGTAGTAGCGCAGGGTGTGCGTGGTGAGTCCGGTCCGCTCGGCGACGTCGGAGATCGACATCGCCGTCCGTGTGTCGGTCATATCGCCACAGTAGAACTTCGAGCGCACTCCAAGTCAACCGATCCCAGCTACCCGGCAGATTTGTGCCAAATCGTCGTTATACGGGGGCCATAACCGAGAATTGGCGCAAATCTATCGGGAAGGGATGAGTCAGGCGCGGCGCTTCTTGGCGGGAGCGGCCTCGTCGGCGGCGGAGTCGTCGTCGGGCAGCGGGCGCGCGATCGGCACGCGGCTGCCGAGCACCTGCGCGACGAGGTCGCGCGCGATCTTCTGCGGGGTGAGCCCCGCATCCTCGAGGATCTGCTCGCGCGAGGCGTGGTCGATGAACGCGTCGGGCAGCCCGAGCTCGTCCACCGCCGTGTCGATGCCGGCCTCGCGCAGATCCTGACGGACACGCGTGCCGATGCCGCCGACGCGGATGCCGTCCTCGATCGTCACCACGATGCGGTGCTCGGCCGCCAGCGACAGGATGCTCTTCGGCACCGGGACGACCCACCGCGGGTCCACGACGGTGGCGCCGATGCCCTGGGCGGCCAGCCGGTCGGCGACCTTGAGCCCGAGGTCGGCCATCGGGCCGACCGTCACGAGCAGCACATCCTTGCGGTCGCCCTCGCGGAGCACGTCCACTCCGTCGTCGAGCCGGCGCACCGCCTCGATGTCGGGCTGAACGGACCCCTTAGGGAAGCGGAGGACGGTCGGCGCGTCGTCGACGGCCACGGCCTCCCCCAGCTCCTCGCGGAAGCGGGTGCCGTCGCGCGGCGCGGCGAGGCGGATGTTGGGGACCACCTGCAGGATGGCGAGGTCCCAGATGCCGTGGTGGCTCGGACCATCCGGCCCGGTCACCCCGGCCCGGTCGAGGACGAACGTCACGCCCGCCTTGTGGAGCCCCACATCCATCAGCACCTGGTCGAACGCGCGGTTCATGAAGGTGGCGTAGATCGCGACCACGGGATGCAGCCCCCCGAAGGCGAGGCCGGCCGCGCTGGTGGCCGCGTGCTGCTCGGCGATGCCGACGTCGTGCACGCGGTCGGGGAAACGCTCCGCGAACTTGTGCAGGCCGGTGGGCCGCAGCATGGCGGCGGTGATTCCGACGATCTTCGGGTCCTTCTCGGCCAGCCGCACGATCTCGTCGGCGAACACGCCCGTCCAGGACGGCTTGCTCGATCCGCCCATCGACTCACCGGTCTCCGGGTCGATCTGCCCGACGGAGTGGAACTGGTCCGCAGCGTCGCGCAGGGCCGGCTCGTAGCCGCGTCCCTTCTGCGTGATGGCGTGGACGATGACGGGCGCGCCGTAGTTCTTGGCCTGCTCGAGCGCCTCCTCCATCGCCTGCACGTCGTGGCCGTGGATCGGACCGATGTACTTGATGTCGAGGTTCGAGTAGAGCGCCTCGTTGTTCGTGAACCGGCTCAGGAAGCCGTGCAGCCCGCCGCGCACTCCGCGGTAGAACGACCGCCCCGGCGTGCCCAGCTTGTCGAACGCCTTGCGCGACGTGAGGTACAGGTTGCGGTAGCCGCGGCGGGTTCGCACCGTGTTGAGGAAGCGCGCCATGCCGCCGATCGTCGGCGCGTAGGAGCGGCCGTTGTCGTTGACGACGATGATCAGCTTGCGGTTGTTGTCGTCGGAGATGTTGTTGAGCGCCTCCCACGTCATGCCGCCGGTGAGGGCGCCGTCGCCGACCACCGCGATCACGTGGCGGTCCTGCTGGCCCGTCAGCTCGAACGCCCGGGAGATGCCGTCGGCCCACGACAGCGACGACGACGCGTGGGAGCTCTCGACGATGTCGTGCTCCGACTCGGAGCGCTGCGGGTACCCGGCGAGGCCGCCGCGCTGGCGCAGCTGCGAGAAGTCCTGCCGCCCGGTGAGCAGCTTGTGGACGTACGACTGGTGGCCGGTGTCGAAGACGATGGCATCCCGCGGCGAGTCGAACACCCGGTGGATGGCGATGGTCGTCTCGACGACGCCCAGGTTCGGGCCGAGGTGGCCGCCGGTCTTCGCCACATTGGCGACCAGGAACGCGCGCACTTCGCCCGCGAGCTGGACGAGCTCCCGCTCGGTCAGCCGATCGAGGTCGCGCGGACCCTGAATGGTCTCGAGGATGCCCATGCGTTCGAGTCTAGGCGCGCCTTCGTCAAGAGAGGCTCGGAACCGGCGGTTCCGAGCCTCCCCTTGACAGCGGCGTGTCCGGCTATCGTCCGCTATGGGCGCCCGTTAAACACAGCAGCCCGGGATAACCCGGGCCGCTGAGAGCGTGACGTCGTTAGTACTGCCGACGCCCTGCGAAGAAGCTTACTACGCTCGCGGAATGCCAGCCGATATCCTCACCCATCTCAGTGCACCGCGGATCGCGACCTACACCGCGCGCTGCGGGGACGCCCGAGTGGACGCGCGATCCGGGACCACTCCTGGCGTCGGTGATCCCAGCCGACCGCCTCCGCTCCGCCCGCGACCATGCCGCCCGCGCGGTGCGGGGTCGGCGACGTGTCAACCACGACGACGTCGTCGCACAATTCACTCTCGGTGTCTGGCGCAATCTCTTGCCGTCGCAGCGGCATCGCTGGAAACAGCCGCTGCGGGAGGAAGCCCTTCAGTATGCCTTCGCCAACCGGCAAGGAGTTCGACTCGACCAGATCGCTCGATCCGTATCGATCGTCTGCGACTTCCGGAACCGGATCGCACACCACGAGCCGGTGTTCGGCCTGGATCTCCGCGGTAAGCGCAAAGCTATGCGCGACATCCTCAACAGCGTGAGTCCGACGGCACGCCGCTGGTTAGTCGAGCACGAACCGCTGTCTGCCGCTCTCGATGACTTCTATGCCGAATGGCCCGATCTCGCCCGCACGAACTGAGCCCCTGCGGCCTCACCGTGGTGAGGCCGCAGGGGCTTGTCCTGGAAACAGCGGCGTGCTTACACCAGGCTCCGCAGCACGTACTGGAGGATGCCGCCGTTGCGGTAGTAGTCCGCCTCACCGGGGGTGTCGATGCGGACGACCGCGTCGAACTCGACCGGCTGCTTGCCCTCCGCGGAGTGCTCGCTCGGCGCGGCCACCACGTGCACGGTCTTCGGCGTGGTTCCCTCGTTGAGCTGCTCGAGGCCCGTGATCGAGAAGACCTCGGTGCCGTCGAGGCCCAGCGAGTCGGCGGACTCGCCGGCCGGGAACTGCAGCGGCACGACGCCCATGCCGATGAGGTTCGAGCGGTGGATGCGCTCGAAGCTCTCGGTGATCACCGCGCGGACGCCGAGGAGGCTGGTGCCCTTGGCCGCCCAGTCGCGCGACGAGCCGGAGCCGTACTCCTTGCCGCCGAGGATGACGAGCGGGGTGCCCTGCGCCTGGTAGTTCTGCGACGCGTCGTAGATGAACGACTGCGGGGCGTCCGGCTTCGTGAAGTCGCGGGTGTAGCCGCCCTCGACGCCGTCGAGGAGCTGGTTCCGCAGGCGGATGTTCGCGAAGGTTCCGCGGATCATCACCTCGTGGTTGCCGCGGCGCGAGCCGTAGGAGTTGAAGTCCTTGCGGTCGATGCCGTGCTCGGTCAGGTACTGGCCGGCCGGGCTGTCCGCCTTGATGGAGCCGGCGGGCGAGATGTGGTCGGTCGTGACCGAGTCGCCCAGCTTGGCGAGCACGCGGGCGTCGACGATGTCGGTGACCGGCGTCGTGTCGAGGGTCATGCCCTCGAAGTACGGGGGCTTCCGCACGTAGGTCGACTTCTCGTCCCACTCGAAGATCGAACCCGTCGGGGTCGGCAGCGACTTCCAGCGCTCGTCGCCCTCGAAGACCGACGCGTACTGGTGGACGAACATCCCCTCGTTGATGGAGGAGTCGATCGTCTGCTGCACCTCGGCGGCGTCGGGCCAGATGTCCTTCAGGAACACGTCGTTGCCGTCGGCGTCGGTGCCCAGCGCGTCCACCTCGAAGTCGAAGTTCATCGACCCGGCGAGAGCGTACGCGATGACCAGCGGCGGGCTCGCCAGGTAGTTCATCTTGACGTCCGGGTTGATGCGGCCCTCGAAGTTGCGGTTGCCCGAGAGCACCGCGGTGACGGCGAGGTCGTTGTCGTTGACCGCCTGCGAGATCTCCTCGGGCAGCGGGCCCGAGTTGCCGATGCAGGTGGTGCAGCCGTAACCGACCGTGTAGAAGCCGAGCGCCTCCAGGTCCTTCGTCAGGCCCGCCTTCTCGTAGTAGTCGGTGACGACCTTGGAGCCCGGCGCCAGCGTGGTCTTCACCCACGGCTTGGCCTTGAGGCCCTTCTTCGCCGCGTTGCGGGCGAGCAGGCCGGCGGCGAGCATGACCGACGGGTTGGACGTGTTGGTGCACGACGTGATCGCCGCGATGGCGACCGCTCCGTGGTCGAGGACGAAGTCCTCGCCCTTCTCGGTCAGGGTGACCGGCGTCGGGTTGGACACGACCTTCGGGGCGTGGCTGTGGTGGCTGTGCTGGTGGGTGCTGCGCGCATCCTCCGGCTGGAGCTCACCGGGGTCGGAGGCCGGGAACGACTCCGAGATGGTCAGGTCGACCAGGTCGTGCGAGACGTCCGCGTAGTCCACGAGGTCCTTCTCGAACTGGTCCTTCGCGTGGCTCAGCTCGATGCGGTCCTGCGGGCGCTTCGGCCCGGCGATCGACGGGACGACCGTGGAGAGGTCGAGCTCGAGGTACTCGCTGTAGACCGGCTCGACCGACGGGTCGTGCCACAGGCTCTGCGCCTTCGAGTACTCCTCGACGAGCTGCACCTGCTCCTCGCTGCGGCCGGTGAGGCGCAGGTAGTCGAGGGTGACGTCGTCGATCGGGAACATGGCGGCCGTCGAGCCGAACTCGGGGCTCATGTTGCCGATGGTGGCGCGGTTCGCGAGCGGGACCTCGGCGACGCCGGCGCCGTAGAACTCGACGAACTTGCCGACCACGCCGTGCTTGCGCAGCATCTGCGTGATGGTGAGCACGACATCCGTCGCCGTCACACCGGTGGGGATGGCGCCGCTCAGCTTGAAGCCGACGACCTTGGGGATGAGCATGGAGACGGGCTGGCCGAGCATGGCCGCCTCGGCCTCGATGCCGCCGACGCCCCAGCCGAGCACGCCGAGGCCGTTCACCATGGTGGTGTGCGAGTCGGTGCCGACGCAGGTGTCCGGGTAGGCGTGCAGCTCGCCGTTCACCTCGCGGGTCATGGTGACGCGCGCCAGGTACTCGATGTTGACCTGGTGGACGATGCCGGTTCCCGGCGGGACGACCTTGAAGTCGTCGAACGCGGTCTGGCCCCAGCGGAGGAACTGGTACCGCTCGCCGTTGCGCTCGTACTCGAGGTCGGTGTTGCGCTCTAGCGCGTCGGGCTGGCCGAACAGGTCGGCGATGACGGAGTGGTCGATGACCATCTCCGCGGGCGCGAGCGGGTTGATCTTCTTGGGGTCGCCACCGAGGGCGGAGACCGCCTCACGCATGGTGGCGAGGTCGACGATGCAGGGGACGCCGGTGAAGTCCTGCATGATGACGCGGGCCGGCGTGTACTGGATCTCCGTGTCCGGCTCAGCGGTCGGGTCCCAGCCGCCGAGGGCGCGGATGTGGTCGGCGGTGATGTTCGCGCCGTCCTCCGTGCGGAGCAGGTTCTCGAGGAGCACCTTGAGGCTGAACGGGAGCCGCTCGTAGCCCTCGACGGTGTCGATCCCGAAGATCGTGTAATCCCTCGATCCGACCGTCAGCGTCCTCTTCGCACCGAAGCTGCCGTGTCCTGAGTTCTCGGTTGCCGTCACAATGCCCTCTCCTTCGTCGGCAGGCGATGTTCACGCACGCCTCGTCCATCTTCGTCGTCCGTCGAAGCGCCTTTCCAGCAAGGTAAGCCTAAACCCGGCTGACGGAAAGTATCTTGACGTCGAGATAAATCTACCACGCTCAGAGCCGGTCGAAGACCAGGGAGCGCCGCTTGGCGAAGCGATAGAACAGCTCGACGCCGGCCGCGCCCACGGCGCCCACCGCGACACCCCAGGCGAGGGCCGCATCCAGCTGCAGGTGCATCTCGAAGAACGCCGAGGTGAAGGGGATGACGCACACCAGCACGAAGGCGGCGGCGACCGCCGCGAGCAGCAGCCAGCGGATGCCGGTCAGCGGCCGCGTGAGCACGCACAGGATCCAGAGCGACACGCAGAACAGCGCCACGGTGGTCACGCTGCGCGCCTCGTGCAGCGGGATGCTGCGGTACAGCGGCGCGTACGCGACGACCGCGGTCAGTCCGGCGATGAGGCCCGTCGGAACGGAATATCGCAGCACACGGCCGAGCACGCCCGGCGTGTAGATGCGCTTGTTCGGCGCGAGCGCGAGGAAGAAGGAGGGGATGCCGATGGCGAGGGAGGACACGAGTGTCAGCTGGCGCGGCAGGAACGGGAACGGCCAGAGCAGCACGGCGCTGAGCAGCGCGAGCAGGATGCCGTAGGTCGTCTTCGCCAGGAAGATGTTGGACACGCGCTCGACGTTGGCGATCACGCGCCGGCCCGAGGAGAGCACGTCCGGCAGGCGGTCGAACCGGTCGTCGAGGAGGACCACCTTGGAGACCGCCTTGGTCGCGGCCGTGCCGGTGCCCATCGCGATGCCCAGATCGGAGTCCTTGACGGCCATCGCGTCGTTGACGCCGTCGCCCGTCATGGCCACGGTGCGCCCGCGCTCCTGGAGCAGCCGGACGGCGGTGCGCTTCTGGTCCGGGCTCACGCGCCCCAGCACAGCGGCGCGCTCCAACGCGTCGCCGAGGGCCTCGTCGGTCGTCAGCGTGGACGCGTCGATCGTGTCGCCGTCGAGTTGCAGCTCCTTCGCGATCGCGGCGACGGTGACCGGGTTGTCGCCGGACATGACCACCACGCGGACGGCCTGCTCGCGGAAGTAGCCGAGGGTGTCCCGCGCCTCGGGCCGCAGCGTCTCCGCGAGCAGCACCAGCAGGGCGGGCTCGACGCGGGTGCCCGCGAGCGGAACATGCAGCTCGCTCGGCAGCGGGTCCACCGCCCGGGCCAGCGCGAGCGTCCGCAGCCCGGTCGCGGCGAGCGCCGTCGCCCGGGCCAGCTCCTCCGGGTGCCCGTCGAGCACGCGCTCCGGCGCTCCCAGCACCCACGACGTCTCCGCGCCGTCCACAGTCATGACCAGGGCGCTGTACTTGGTCGCCGAGCTGAACGGGATGCGGCGGTTCACCCGGAACCGGTCGCTGCGGAACCGCGACCCCAGGATGCCGGACGTCGCGTTCCCGGCCTCGTCCGACCCGAAGGCGGCGAGCGCGGTCTCGGCGAGCCCGACGTCGACGGTGTCGCCGAGCGCCTCGGTGCCGTGCAGCGACAGCTCGCCCGTCGTCAGCGTCCCCGTCTTGTCGAGGCAGAGCACGTCGACGCGCGCCAGCACCTCCACGGCGGCGAGCTCCTGGACGAGCACCTTGCGCGTCGCCAGCTGGATGGCCGCCACCCCGAAAGCGAGGCTGGTCAGCAGCACCAGACCCTCGGGGATCATGCCGACGACGGCCGCCACCGCGTCCACGAGCGCCCGGCGCCAGTGGTCGTCCGTGAAGAGGTTCGCGAAGCCGCCGTACGTCAGCACGCGGCCGATCAGGGTGATGAGGATGAGCGGGCCGAGGATCCACGAGAGGTAGACCAGGATACGGTTGGTCGCCTCCCGCAGCTCCGACCGCACCAGCGAGTGCTTGCGGATCTCGCTCGTCAGGCGGCTGGCGTAGGAGTCGGCGCCCACGGCGGTCACCACCGCGAGCCCGGTGCCCGTGACCACGTGCGAACCGGACAGCAGCGGGGCCTCCGCGTCCTTGAACATCGGGTCGGACTCGCCGGTGAGCATGGACTCGTCGAGCGACAGCCCGGTGCTCTCGACGACGACCGCGTCCGCCGGCACCTGATCGCCGGGTCGCAGCACCAGGAGGTCGTCGAGCACCACATCTTCGAGCGGAACCGTCACGACCTCGCCGTCACGCCGCACCCGGCTGTGCGGGGCGGCGAGCAGGGCGGCGCGATCGAGCACGCGCTTGGCGCGGTACTCCTGAACGATCCCGATCAGGGCGTTGACGACGACGATCCCGAAGAAGAAGCCGTCGCGCAGGTCTCCCAGGAGCACGACGGCCACGAAGCAGGCGGTGAGGATGCCGTTGAACAGCGTGAAGATGTTCTCGCGCAGGATGTCGCCCACCGAGCGCGAGCTGGGCTGCGTCTGCGTGTTGACCCGGCCGTCGGCGACGCGCTGGGCGACCTGGGCGGCAGTCAGCCCCTCCTGCGTGCCCGCCTCCAGCATCCGTCCCCCTCCGTCGCCGTGAACTCAGTCGATCGTTCTACTTGGTAGGACGCACGTCGGCGGTCGTTCGTGACGGCTTCTGCGGGAACTGCCCCTTCACGACGAACCAGGTGACCAGGAGCAGCGGTGCGTAGAGCGGGACGCCCATCAGCAGCTTCGTCAGCGCCAGGGCGCTCGTCGCCGCGTCGGTGTGCGCGAGGTACAGCGGCACCTGCACGAGCAGGCGCGCGGCGAAGAGCAGGAACCAGAGGAAGGTCAGCGCCTGCATGACCCGGAACTTCCGCTTGTCGCGGCGCCAGGCCACGCCGTCGCCCATCAGGTAGCCGGCGGCCAGCCCGATGACGGGCCAGCGGACGAGCATCGAGATCAGGATGCCGGCGGCGTACGCGGCGTTGGTCCAGATCCCGAGCAGGAAGTTGTCCTCGCCGCGGCCGGTGATGAGCGCGAGGATCGCGGAGATGCCGACACCGATCAGCCCGGCCATCGCCTGCGTGACCGGGGTCTTGCCGATCACGCGGGCGACGGTGAAGACGACGGCGACGGCCACCGACGACACGATCGACACCGGCACGTTCTGCGTGAACGTGAAGAGGATGAGGAAGACCAGTCCCGGGAGGATGGTCTCGCAGAGCCCGCGGACGCCGCCGAGAGCGCCGAGCAGGGCCGCACTCGTCGAGGTGTCCGTCTCGGCCAGCTGCCCCAGACCGGAGCGGCGCGCCGCCGCGGCGATGCTCTCGCTCAGGGCAGGCGAGGGGGCCGGCGAGGGCGCCGGCGAGGGTGCCGACGACGGCGCGGACGCGGGCGCCGACGCGGGCGTCGCCGGCTGCGCGTCGTCCGCTGGTCCGTCCGCTTCGGGTGCTGGACGGTCGTGATCGGTCATGGCGATGCCTTTAAAGAGAGGAGTAGTCGTTCTCGGTGCCGGTCGTGGGGGCGGCGGGCATCCGGAGCGGGATGAGGTCGCGCGGCGGCATGGGCACGGTGCCGCGCACGACGACGATGCTGCGGAAGAGGTCTTCGACGAGCGCGGCGGCCTCCGGCTGCACCGCGGCGTCTCCGGCGATGACCCCGCGCAGGAACCAGCGCGGGCCGTCCACGCCGACGAAGCGGGCGACGCGCGTCTCGACGGCCCCGCCCTGGGCCGCCGCCACGGGGATCTCGGCGACGAGCTCCGGGCCGAACGCGCCGTCGCGCTCGGTCACGCGGCCGCCCTGCCGCTGGATCTGGTCGGTGATCTGCTCGCGGATCTCGTGCCAGAGGCCGGTGGAGCGCGGCGCGGCGAACGGCTGGACCTGCAGGGTCGAGTTCGCGTAGTCGAGGCCGACGGCGACGACGCGCTGCGTCTCCTCCTCCACCTCGAGGCGTAGGTGCAGCCCCTCGCGAGGAAGGATCTTCACCCCGCCCAGGTCGACGTACGGGCGGACCGGGTTCGCCTCGCTCTCGTCGAGCGGCCCCTCGGTCGCGCGGTCCTCGGGGGCGGACTTCTCGAACTCCAGGGCCTCGCCCTGCTGTTCGAGCTCTGCGCCCTCGTCGGACCCGCGCGGGGTGTCGCTGATGTCGCTCACGCGTGTTCTCCTGCCTCGGTCACGGTGTACCCGGACGAGCCGAAGCCCGCTGTGCCGCGCTGGCTGTCCGGGAGGGTGTCGACGGGGATGAACCGGGCTCGCGTGACCGGCATGACGATCAGCTGGGCGATCCGGTCGCCGACGGCGATATCGTACGGCATCGATCTGTCCGTGTTCAGCAGGGTGACCTTGATCTCGCCGCGGTATCCCGCATCCACCGTGCCCGGCGCGTTGACGATCGTGAGGCCGTGCCGCATGGCCAGTCCGCTGCGCGGGACGACGAACGCGGCGTACCCGTCGGGCAGGGCGATGGACACGCCGGTCGGCATCGTGAAGCGCTCCCCCGGGCCCAGCACGACGGCCTCGGCGGCGCACAGGTCGGCGCCCGCGTCGCCCGGGTGGGCGTAGGCGGGAGGGAACGAGGCGATGATCGGGACGTCGACGGTATCGGTCACGTGTCGAGGGTAGTGCAGAAGTCTGATCGAATAGAGGCCATGGACCTGTACCGAGAGCGGCTCTGGGCGACGCCCTGGCTGTTCATCTCCACCCTGCTCGTCATCCCCGCGATCATGCTCGTCTTCGCACCGATCAACTTCTCGGTGGGCGTCGTCCTGGCGATCGTCGTCTACGTCGCGTTCGCGGTCTTCCTCGTCGTGACGGCCCCGACCATCCGGGTCACGGAGGACGAGCTCGTCGCCGGCTCCGCGCGAATCCCGCTCGCCCTCGTCGGCGCCCCGACGGCGTACCGCGGCGAGGAGGCGACGCAGGAGCGCGGGCGCCGGCTGGACGCGCGCGCGTGGCTGCTGATCCGCGGCTGGATCAAGCCGGTCGTGAAGGTGCCCGTGCTGGATGCGGACGACCCGGCGCCCTACTGGCTGCTCTCAACAAGAAACCCGGACCAGCTGGTCCGGGTTCTCGGTGAGGCTCGACCCGTCTCGTAGGCGGCGTCGTCGGGGGTGCGTGCGCGTCAGGCGGCGCACTCCACGCAGATCGGTCCGAGCTTCGTCTCGTGGTCGATCTGCGAGCGGTGCTTCACCAGGAAGCAGTTCACGCAGGTGAACTCGTCCGCCTGGGGAGGCAGCACGACGACGTCCAGGTCGAGGTCGGAGAGGTCGGCGCCGGGCAGCTCGTACCCACCCGGGTTGTCGGCGTCCTCGACGTCCACGACACCCGACATCTTGTCCGGGACACGCTCCTTGAGGGCCTCGATCGACTCGGAGTCGTCCTCGGTCTTCCGCGGTGCGTCGTAATCCGTTGCCATGCCCATCCACTTCTCGTCATAACGGCCGATTCTCGCAATCGGCGGCCATAGTTTGCATCAATCACCCCTGAATAGCAAAACCACTCCAGGGGCCTCTCAGCGATTGCTCGGTGTGCAACTTCCGGCACGCCCGCGGTATTCCCCGGAATGCCTTCCGTCGCGTGCGATCCTGAGGCCGTACGAACGAGCTCGGAAGGCAGTCCACATGCAGGATCTGAAGGTCATCGGGGTCGAGAACGGCGCGCTCGTCGCCGTCGGTGACGACGGTGAGCGTTTCCGCATCGCCGTCGACGAAGCATTGCAGTCGAAAGTGCGGCAGGTGCGCCAGGAGACGCCCGCCGACGCCCCCAAACTGTCGCCCCGCGAGGTGCAGGCCCACATCCGCTCCGGCATGTCCGCGGAGGACGTCGCGGCGGTCACCGGCGCGCCCCTGGAGTACGTGCAGCGCTTCGAAGGACCGATCATCGCCGAGCGCGAGCACATCGTCGCCAGCGCCCTCAGCGTCCCGGTGCACACGACGGACGCCGTCGACCCGCTGGGCGAGGCCGAGACGTTCGGGTCGGTCATCCGCGACCGCCTCGCCTCCCTCGGCGTGTCCGGAGAGCGCTGGGCGAGCTGGAAGGACAGCGAGACCGGCTGGATCGTGAAGCTCGAGTTCACGGCCGACACGATCGACCACGACGCGCGCTGGTCCTACGACGCGCGCAAGCACGCCCTGGCGCCGCTCAACTCGGAGGCGACCACCCTGTCGCAGGCGGGCGAGCTGCGCGGCGGAGCGCTCATCCCCCGGCTCCGCGCCGTGCTGCCGCACGAGGGCGAGCCCGACAACTCGCGCTTCGACAGCGGAGCCTTCACGTTCCCCGCGCCGTCCGCCGACCTGCTCGGGCCGGAGATTACCGCGCCCATCGAGCCGCTGACGCCGGGCCGCGCGCCGGGGGCCAACAACTCCATCCAGGTGTCCGCGATCAAGCGCGCCGACGAGGGCGCCCCGCGCGACCTGCACCAGACCGCCGACCTGCTGGAGGCGCTGCGCCGCCGCCGGGGCGAGCGCGAGGCCGCGACCTACGAGGACCGCACCCCGGCTCCGGAGCGCCCGCTGGCGTCCGACCCGGCGCCCGTGCCCACGCCGACGCCCACTCCCTCGCCGTTCCGTGTGGTGGATGAGCGGATCGCCGAGCGGCCGCCGATCGCGGAGCAGCCGCCGCTCCCCCTCGACGTGCCGCCGCCCGCGAACAGCAACGACTCGGGTCCGCAGCCGTCCGGCCGCAAGAAGGGCCGCACCGCGATGCCGAGCTGGGACGAGATCGTCTTCGGCGCGCGCACGGACGACGACCTGGCCTGATCTTCTTCTCGCCGAAGTGCACCTTCTTGTGCACCCGTGCGGCGTGTCGCACGCAACGACGTGCACCTCAGCCGTGTCGGGATGCGGGAGCGCGGGTTACCCGGCGGCGCCGAAGCGCAGGAGGGGCACCCGCGTCTCCTCGGGCGTGATCGAGCCGTGCTGGCCGACCATGTTGCGGCCGGTGCGCAGCGGGTCGCGGCCGTCGTAGTAGGCGATGCGCTTGCGCGCGGCGACCAGAACATCCCCGATGCGCGGGGCCACCTCGGCGGCGACCTCCGCTCCGAACCAGCCGGCCTCGACCGCTTCGGCGCGCGTCGCCACCCAGGAGCGGTCGCCCTCGGCGGCGCGCCAGCGCTCGGCAACGTCCGTCGCCGAGATGCCGGGTGCCGTGTAGAGGTGCAGGACGCGCGGCTCGCCCGCCACGTCGGCCACACCGTCCAGGAGCTCGGGGGCGGTGTCGTAGAGGATGTGACCGCTCTCGGGGACGTCGACCACGCCGTGGTCCGCGGTGAGCAGAGCAGCGCGCCCGGGGCCGAGCCGCCGGGCGAAGGACGCGACCAGCGCGTCCAGCGTCTCGAGGGCGGCCGTCCAGTCGCTCGACTCCCAGCCGCGCGCGTGCGCCAGCTGGTCGAGCTCGGCGACGTAGAGATAGGTCAGCCCCGGGCCCGGGGTCGCGACGATGTCGGCAGCAGTGTCGAACCGTTCGGCCAGCGACTGCACGCCGATGAACTCCGCGCCCCGCAGCACCGCCTCGGTGAAGCCCGAGCCGGCGAACTTCGGCAGGCCAATAGCCCGCGCGCGCACGCCCTCGTCGGCCGCGCGCTCGAAGACGGTCCGCGACCGCTGCCAGGTGGACGGATCCATCTGCGCGTCCCAGCCGGAGAGCTGGTTGGTCAGGCGGCCGGCGCCGTCGCGGACCCGGTAGCCGACCAGGCCGTGTTCGCCAGGTGCCGTGCCCGTTGTCAGTGTCGCCAGCGCAGCGGCGGTGGTGGTCGGGAAACCGGCGTCGATCGTCGTCGCCTTCCCGAGCATCGGCGCCAGCGTCCGCGCGTGACCGGATCGTGCCCGCAAGGCCGCGGCGCCCAGGCCGTCGACCAGGATGACGACCACGTGATCCAGCCGCGGCAGGTCGAGGTCATTCCGTTCGCCGCGCAGCGCCGCGAGCGAACTCGGCAGAACCGTGGCGAGGCTCGCTCGCGTGGTGAAGGCGGCCGGTAGCATGGGGGGCATCCGGCCCAGTCTGGCACAGGCATCACGGCGCCGGCCGAGCCACCCCCGCTCCCCGGGCACGCGCTTCCCGAGCCCGTGCTCCCCCTGAGCCCCGACCTGCACAGAATGCACGAATGACACCCGCAGACGATCAGCCCGCCGGAACGACCGAACGCATCGAGGACGTCGACGTCACGACCGAGATGCAGGGCTCCTTCCTCGAGTACGCCTACTCGGTGATCTACTCCCGCGCCCTCCCGGACGCCCGCGACGGCCTCAAGCCGGTGCAGCGCCGCATCCTCTACATGATGACCGAGATGGGCCTGCGCCCGGACCGCGGTCACGTGAAGTCCGCCCGCGTCACCGGCGAGGTGATGGGAAAGCTGCACCCCCACGGCGACAGCGCGATCTACGACGCCCTGGTGCGCATGGCGCAGGACTTCACCCTGCGCGTGCCGCTGGTCGACGGGCACGGCAACTTCGGCTCCCTCGACGACGGGCCGGCCGCCGCCCGGTACACCGAGGCGCGTCTCGCCGCAGCGGCGCTCGCGATGACGGAGGACCTCGACGAGGACGTCGTCGACTTCGTCCCCAACTACGACAACCAGCTGATGCAGCCGGATGTGCTGCCCGCCGCCTTCCCGAACCTCCTGGTCAACGGCGCGAGCGGCATCGCGGTCGGCATGGCCACGAACATGGCGCCGCACAACCTGATCGAGGTCGTCGGCGCGGCCCGCCACCTCCTCGCGAACCCGGATGCGACCCTCGACGACCTGATGGCGTACGTCCCCGGGCCCGACCTCCCCGGCGGCGGCACCATCGCCGGGCTGGCGGGTGTGCGCGACGCGTACGCGACCGGCCGCGGCAGCTTCCGGATGCGCGCCAAGGTGACCGTCGAATCCATCACCGCGCGCAAGAGCGGCCTCGTCGTCACCGAGCTCCCCTACCTCGTAGGCCCCGAGAAGGTCATCGAGAAGATCAAGGACGGCGTCAACGCCAAGAAGCTCAACGGCATCTCCGACGTCACCGACCTCTCCGACCGCCAGCACGGCCTGCGTCTCGTCATCGGCATCAAGACCGGCTTCAGCCCGGAGGCCGTGCTCGAGCAGCTCTACCGGCACACGCCGCTCGAAGAGGGCTTCGCGATCAACAACGTCGCGCTCGTCGCCGGCGGACCGCAGACCCTCGGCCTGCGCGACCTGCTGCAGGTGTACCTCGACCACCGCGTCAGCGTGGTCACCCGGCGGTCGCAGTTCCGCCTCGCGCGCCGGCAGGAGCGGCTGCACCTCGTCGAGGGCCTCCTCATCGCCATCCTCGACATCGACGAGGTGATCCAGGTCATCCGCACCTCGGACGACACCGAGCAGGCGCGCGGACGGCTGATGCAGGTGTTCGACCTCAGCACCCTGCAGGCCGACTACATCCTCGAGCTGCGGCTGCGCCGGCTCACCAAGTTCAGCCGCATCGAGCTCGAGACCGAGCGCGACCAGCTGCGCGCGGAGATCGAGGAGCTGCAGGCCCTGCTCGCCTCGCGTCAGCGCATCGACGACCTGGTGTCGGACGAGCTGGAGCAGGTCGCCACCCGGTTCGGGACGCCGCGGCGCACCCTCCTCACCGAGGCGAAGCCGTCGATCGCCGGCGCCTCGCGCAGCAAGGCGGCGACGGTGCAGCTCGAGGTGGCGGACGTGCCCACGCGCGTGTACCTCTCCACCACCGGGCGCATCCTGCGAGTGGATGCGGTGGCCGGCGCCGACGGCGAGGGCGGGCTCGACCGCATCCAGCCGCCGGCCCGGCGCAGCAAGCACGACGCGATCCTGTCCCAGCTGGACACGACCAGCCGGAGCGAGATCGGCGCGGTGACGAACCGAGGGCGGCTCATCCGCTTCTCCCCCGTCGACCTGCCCGGGGTGCCCGCCAACTCCATCCAGCTGGGCGCCGGCGTCAAGATCGGCGACTACCTGGCGCTCGCGGACAAGAAGGAGCGCATCCTCGCGATCGTCTCCCTCGACTCGGAGCGCACCATCGCCCTCGGGACGAAGCAGGGCGTGGTCAAGCGGGTCGCGCCGGGCGACTGGGCGAACAAGCCCGAGTTCGAGGTCATCAGCCTCAAAGCCGGCGACGAGGTCGTCGGTGCGACGACGGTGACGGACGAGGACGAGCTGGTGTTCGTCGCCAGCGACGCACAACTGCTGCGGTTCGCCGCCTCCAGCGTCCGTCCGCAGGGACGCGCCGCGGGCGGTATGGCCGGCATCAACCTGGGATCGGGCGCGCGCGCGATCTACTTCGGCGCGGTCGCATCGGGCGACACCGACGAGGCCGTCGTCGCCACGATCGCGGCGAGCGACGCGACGCTGCCCGGCGCAGACCCGGGCACCGCGAAGGTGAGCGACTTCTCCGAGTTCCCCGCGAAGGGACGCGCCACCGGCGGCGTCCGCGCCCAGCGGTTCCTGAAGGGCGAGAGCGAGCTGGTCATGGCGTGGGCCGGCCGCGGCCCGGCGCTGGCCGTCGCCCCCGACGGCGCTGCGCGCACCCTCCCCGAGGGCGGCGCCCGCCGCGACGCCTCCGGCACCCCCCTCGACACCGTCGTCGGCTCGATCGGCCGCCGCATCTCCTGACCTCGCGCCCCACCGTCGAGTACACCAAAAGTGCACGCGAAACGCCGTTCAGGCGTGTAGAAATCGTGTACTCGACGGAGGGCGGTCAGGCGTCGAGAGGGCCGAGCGGACGAGGCCGGGTCAGGCGTCGATGCGGGCGCGGCTCAGGTCGTCGGCGCCCGCGATGATGAACTCCTTGCGTGGCGCGACGTCGTTGCCCATCAGCAGCTCGAAGACGCGGTTCGCGGCCTCCGCGTCGGGGACGCGCACCCGGCGCAGCGTGCGGTGGGCGCGGTCCATCGTGGTGGTCGCGAGCTGGTCCGCATCCATCTCGCCGAGGCCCTTGTAGCGCTGGATCGGCTCCTGGTAGCGCTTGCCGCGCTTCTTCAGGTCCGCGAGCACCGCCTGCAGCTCGGCCTCCGAGTACGTGTAGATCGTCTCGTTCGGCTTCGACCCCGGGTTCACGACCACGACACGGTGCAGCGGAGGCACGGCCGCGAAGACGCGCCCCTCCTCGATCATCGGCCGCATGTAGCGGAAGAACAGCGTGAGCAGCAGGGTGCGGATGTGCGCCCCGTCGACGTCGGCGTCCGACATGATGATGACCTTGCCGTAGCGGGCGACCGACAGGTCGAAGCTGCGGCCGGAGCCGGCGCCGATGACCTGGATGATCGCCGCGCACTCGGCGTTGGAGAGCATGTCCGAGATGGACGCCTTCTGCACGTTGAGGATCTTGCCCCGGATGGGCAGCAGCGCCTGGAACTCGCTGTCGCGTGCCCGGCGGGCCGTGCCCAGCGCCGAGTCGCCCTCGACGATGAACAGCTCGCTGTTGGCGACGTCGTTGGAGCGGCAGTCGACGAGCTTCGCCGGGAGCGACGACGTCTCCAGCGCGTTCTTGCGGCGCTGCGTCTCCTTGTGAGCGCGTGCGGAGATACGCGACTTCATCTCGGCGACGACCTTGTCGAGCACGAGCGCCGACTGCGCCTTGTCGTCGCGCTTCGACGAGCCGAACCGCTCAGCCATGGCCTTCTGGACGACGTTGGCGACGATCGCGCGCACGGCGGGCGTGCCGAGGATCTCCTTCGTCTGGCCCTCGAACTGCGGCTCGGGCAGGCGCACCGTGAGCACGGCGGTGAGCCCGGCCATCACGTCGTCCTTCTCGAGCTTGTCCGTTCCGGCCTTGAGGCGCCGCGCGTTCAGCTCCACCTGCTGGCGGAGGAACTTGAGCAGGCCCTGGTCGAACCCGGCCTGGTGGCTGCCGCCCTTCGGCGTCGCGATGATGTTGACGAAGCTGCGCATGACGGTGTCGTAGCCGGTGCCCCAGCGCAGGGCAATGTCGACCTGGCAGTCGCGCTGCAGCTCGGTCGGCACCATCGCGCCGGAGTCCGACAGCACGGGGACGGTCTCGGTGAAGTGTCCCTCGCCGGTGAGCCGCCAGGTCTCGGTGATCGGGCTGTCCGGAGCGAGGAAGTCGACGAACTCCGAGATGCCGCCCTCATAGCGGAACGTGGTCAGCCCGGTCGGCTCGGCACCGTCCTTCCCGGCGCGCTTGTCGTCGATCGAGATCGACAGCCCGGGGACCAGGAACGCCGTCTGCCGTGCACGGCCGACGAGGTCGTCCGTGCTGAACTCGGCGCCCTTGGTGAAGATCTGCCGGTCGGCCCAGTAGCGGATGCGCGTGCCCGTCCGGCCCTTGGGCACCTTGCCGACCACGCGCAGCTCACTGCCGCTGACGAACGGGGTGAAGGGGCTGTCGGGGCTCGGCGCGCCCTTCTTGTCGTCGAAGACGCCGGGCTCGCCGCGGTGGAACGACATCGCCCAGGTCTTGCCGTCGCGGTCGACCTCCACGTCGAGCCGCTCGGAGAGCGCGTTGACCACCGAGGCGCCGACGCCGTGCAATCCGCCGGATGCGGCGTACGAGCCGCTGCCGAACTTGCCGCCGGCGTGCAGCTTGGTGAACACGACCTCCACGCCCGACAGGCCGGTCTTCGGCTCGATGTCGACGGGGATGCCGCGGGCGCTGTCGCGCACCTCGACGCTGTCGTCGGCGTGCAGCACGACGTCGATGCTCGTGCCGTGCCCGGCGAGGGCCTCGTCGACGGAGTTGTCGATGATCTCCCACAGGCAGTGCATGAGACCGCGTGAGTCGGTGGAGCCGATGTACATGCCGGGTCGTTTGCGGACGGCCTCGAGCCCCTCGAGCACCGAGAGGTGCCTGGCCGAATAGTCCGAACTCGCCACGTGCGCTCCTTGTGGATGGTGTGCGCCCGTTTCCGCGGGCGCGCGTGCTTCTCCAGCGTACGTGCCGGACGCCGAACCCTACGTCACGACACCCGTCGGGACGCTGTGGCTACGCGTTGAGCGAAATGGCAGGCGATACGCGCAGAGTTACCGGGTATCCGTGGTTCTATAGACGTACCGAGTTCACCGGTTGCGACGGAAGGAGCATCACATGTCGACAGTAACCTCGGAGAACGGGGCCGTTGACGAGCTCGCATCAGGGCCGCAACTGACGGCCGCGGACCGTTGCGACAGCTGCGGAGCGCAGGCGTACATCAGGGTCGTCGTGAACAACGGCGAGCTGCTGTTCTGCGCGCACCACGGCAAGAAGCACCAGGAGAAGCTCTCTCAGATCGCCCACAGCTGGCACGACGAGACCGCTCGCCTGTTCGAAGAGCAGCGCGCGTAACGCGACCGCATCGCGAGACGCGGGGCTGACCGGAGGATGGTGACACGGACGGGTGTGCGCAGACGCGCCCACATCGACCTCGACACCATCCGCCAGACGGCAGCCTCCTCGTCACTCCCCGACTGCACCGCCGATCTCCGCGCCGACGCGTACGGACACGGGCTCCTGCCCGTGGCTCGTGCGCTGACGGATGCGGGGGTCGGCGGTTTTCTCGTCTCCCGGGTGGAGGACGCCGCCGCTCTCGCGGACGAAGGCCTCCCCGTCCCGGTCGAGATCGGCACCCCGGTGTCCGGCCGCACCGTTCGCGGGCCGGAGCTGTTCGGGCTCGATCCCGCACATCCATCGCCCCCCGCCATGCGGCTGGAGGGCGAGGTGATCGCCGTGAAGCGCGTGCCGGCCGACCGCGGCGTCTCGTACGGCTACACCTACCGCACGTCGCACCCCACGACGCTCGTGCTCGTCGCGCTGGGCTATGCCGACGGCATCCTGCGCGTGGCGTCCAACAAGGCGCCCGTCAAAGTCGGCGACACGACCGGCCGCATCACCGGCCGGATCGCCATGGACCAGTTCGTCGTCGACGTCGGCGGTGACGGCCCGGCGCCCGGCGACCCGGTCATCCTGTTCGGCGACCCGGAGCTCGGCGAGCCGACGGTGCTCGACTGGGCGGATGCCCTGGGCGTGGCCGCCCCGGTCATCACCAGCAGGCTCGGCCGGCGCATCGAGAGGACGTACACCCGATGAGGACGCCCGCATGACGATCGTGGACGCCGTCGCCGAACCGCTCCCCCGCGCGGTCATCGACCTGGCCGCTCTGCGGCACAACGTCGCGCACCTCACCGCGCTGATCGCCCCCGCCGAGACGATGCTCGCGGTCAAGGCGGACGCGTACGGCCACGGGCTGCTGCCCATCGCCGAAGCCGGCCTGGAGGCGGGAGCCACCTCGCTCGCCGTGCTCGAGATCCCGGCGGGGCTGGTGCTCCGCCACGCGGGGATCACCGTCCCGCTGCTCGCGTGGCTGCACGGCCGCGACACGGACTGGCGCGCCGGCATCGAGGCGGACATCCAGCTGGGCATCTCCGCCCGCTGGCAGCTGGACGCGATCGCCGCCGCCGGCGCGGACCGCCCGGCGGTCATCCACCTCAAGGTCGACACCGGCCTCAGCCGCAACGGCGCCACCCGTGAGGAGTGGCCCGGGCTCATCCGCGCCGCCGTCGACCTCGAGCAGCGCGGCATCGTGCGCATCCGCGCCGCCTGGTCGCACCTCGCGGACGCGTCCATCGCCGACGACGAGGCGGCCCTCGCCGAGTTCCGGGACGCAGTGCTCGAGGCCGAGAAGCTGGGCGCCCGGTTCGAGGCCCTGCACCTGGCCGCCAGCTCGGCAGGCATCCGGATGCCCGAGGCCCGCTTCTCGTTCGTGCGCTTCGGGATCGCCGCCTACGGCTTCTCGCCGTTCGACGACTCCACCGGCGCCGAGCTCGGCCTCACCCCGGTGATGCGGTTGGAGGCTCCGGTCACCGAGGTGCACGTCGGCGGCACCACGCACGCCCGGCTCGGGATCGGCTACGCGGACGGCGTGCCGACCCTCGGCATCGCCAAGACGTCCATCCAGCTGAACGGCCGCCGTTGCCCCGTGATCGAGGTGGACGCCGACAGCATGCTCGTGGATGCGGGTCCGCACCGCGTGGAGGTGGGCGACACCGCCATCCTGTTCGGCCCGGGCACCGACGGCGAGCCGACCGCGGAGAAGTACGCCGACTGGGCGGAGACGATCGCCGACGAGATGGTGACGGGCGTCGCCGCCCGCGTCCCCCGCGTCTACGTCAACTGAGCCCGGGCGCACGTTCTTTCGTCGAGGTGCACCTTGTTGCGCTCGACACGCCGAACAGGTGCGCAACAACGTGCACTTCGGCGAACAGGGACAGGGCGAGCGGACGCGCGCTCAGAGGGAGACGCCGAGGCGGTCCGCGATCGCGCGGCGCGCGTTGGTGGCGTAGCGGTCGACCCGCTCCGTCTGCGGAACCGGCGCGACCTCGCCGCGCAGGGCGGTGCTCAGGAAGCGGTCCGCGAGGGCCGGGTTCATCGGCAGCAGCGGACCGTGCAGGTGCGTGCCGATCGACGCGCCGACGACGACGCCCTCCGTCTGGTCGCCGTTGCCCGTGCCGCTGACGACGCGGCCGAGCGGCTCCGCCCCGTCGAGCACGGTGCGGGCGGAGTGGTTCTCGAATCCGGCGATGGTGCTGCCGTCCGCGAGCGTGACGACGATCTCGCCCACGTGCCGCTTGGCGCCGAGCGCAGCGCGGGTCGGGAAGACCGCCGCGCCGGCGAGCACCTCGCCCTCGGGGGTCTCCAGTTCGCTGCCGAGCAGCTGCCAGCCGCCGGCGATGGCGAGGAACGGCACGCCCGCATCCCGCCAGTCGCGTAGCCGGGCGGCGATGCGCAGGACGTCGGCGTGGACGGCGCGCTGACCGGAGAGCGGGCCGGAGCCGATGTGGACGATGTCCGCGCTGGTCGGAAGCTCCGCGCCGACGCTGTGGCGGACCACCTCGACGTCGATGCCGCGCCACTGCGCGCGCTCGGCGAGCGCCAGCACGTTGCCGGCGTCGCCGTTGATGCCGAGCTCGGCCGGATAGAGGTGCAGGATGCGCAGCACGGTCATCGCTCGCGGCCCTCCAGGTCGAGGAAGCCGAGCTGCTTCCGGATCAGCATCATCTGCTCGTAGTTCACGATCATCGTCTTCGTGCCGCGCGACGGCTTCGGCAGGGCGAGGAACGCCTGCAGCGCCGGCTTCAGCTCGGGCAGGACCTGGTCGACGTCGATGCCGGCGTAGGCGAACCGCGTGGCGAACTGCCACGCCTTGGTGCCGGACACCACATCCACGTGCGTGAGCTTCGACAGGTCGATGTCGTACACCCACGACGGGTCGGGGGTGCCCTCGTCGACCGCGACGAACACCTGTTCCGGCGACTCGGCCAGGTAGTCGAGGTTGAGCTGGAGGCTCGGCGGGTTCTTCATCATGATGATCTCGACGTCCTCGTCGCCGACCTTCAGCGTCTCGCCGCGACCGTAGACGGTGCGCAGCGCTGCCATGGCCGCCACGACCGACTGCGGCTGGAACTTCTCCCCCAGCAGCCGGCGCGCCATCGCCGTGGCGCCCGCCGCATCCACCGCGTAGTGCAGCCCGCGCGCCGGCAGGCCGATCCGGACGTGCTCGCCGCCGATGGTGAGCTGGGCGCTCTGCACCTCCAGCTTGCTGACGAACACCGACGGGATGGGCAGGGAGCCCGCCGAGGCGCCGGTCAGGTCCTTCACGTTCGCGAGACCGTTCGGGGACGACTCGATGATGGACGGCGCCACGGCGAACGTGGAGACGTCACGGCCCTGCGCGACGAGTTCGGCGCCGACCCGCGACAGGCTGTCGTCGTCCGCGTTCACCACGACGAACTCGGACGAGCCCTCGGCGATCGAGCGCAGCATCCCGATCACGCGGGTGGGCTCGAAGAAGCGGTTGAGCTGGTCGATCTGCACGTTGAGCAGCAGCGAGCCGCGCGGCTTCAGCACGCGCGCGAGGTCGACGCCGTAGGCCTCGTCCACCTCGATCACGCCGACATCGCCGCGCACGTAGCCGTCCAGCGGCACGTCGGCGAGCAGCGCGGAGGCGATGCCCTGCGGCAGGTTGCCGCCGGAGGGGTTGGTGAAGACCTCGAGACCGTGCTCGCGCAGGATCGCGGTGAGCATGTTGGTCGTCGTGGACTTGCCGTTCGAGCCGGACACGAACACGACGCCCAGGGGAAGCCGGCTGACCGCGCGCTCCAGGAACTTCGGGGCGATGGCCAGGGCGACACGGCCGGGGACCGCGGAGCCGCCTCCCCGCAGGCGAAGAAGCCAGCGGGCGAGGCGGCCGGCGAGGACCGCCAGTCGGTAACGCACCGGTTTACTCGAGGTAGTCGCGCAGCGACTGCGAACGCGACGGGTGACGCAGCTTCGCCATCGTCTTCGACTCGATCTGGCGGATGCGCTCACGCGTCACGCCGAACGTGTCGCCGATCTGGTCGAGCGTCTTCGGCATGCCGTCGCCGAGGCCGAAGCGCATGCGGATCACGCCCGCCTCACGCTCGGACAGCGAGTCGAGCAGGCTCTCCAGCTGCTTCTGCAGCATGGTGAAGCCCACCGCGTCGGCCGGGACGACCGCCTCGGTGTCCTCGATCAGGTCCCCGAACTCGCTGTCGCCGTCCTCACCCAGAGGAGTGTGCAGCGAGATGGGCTCGCGACCGTACTTCTGGACCTCGATGACCTTCTCCGGGGTCATGTCGAGTTCCTTCGACAGCTCCTCGGGGGTGGGCTCGCGGCCCAGGTCCTGCAGCATCTGGCGCTGCACGCGGGCCAGCTTGTTGATGACCTCGACCATGTGCACCGGGATGCGGATGGTGCGGGCCTGGTCGGCCATCGCGCGGGTGATCGCCTGACGGATCCACCAGGTGGCGTACGTCGAGAACTTGAAGCCCTTGGTGTAGTCGAACTTCTCGACCGCACGGATGAGGCCCAGGTTGCCCTCCTGAATCAGATCCAGGAACTGCATGCCGCGCCCGGTGTAGCGCTTGGCGAGGCTCACCACGAGGCGCAGGTTCGCGCCCAGCAGGTGGCTCTTGGCGCGCTGGCCGTCGCGGGCGACCCACTTCAGCTCGCGCTCCAGCTCCTTGCTGAGGTTCGGGGTGTTCGCGAGCTTGTCCTCGGCGAACAGACCGGCCTCGATGCGCATGGCGAGCTCGACCTCTTCGGCCGCGTTCAGCAGCGGGACCTTGCCGATCTGCTTCAGGTAGTCCTTGACCGGGTCGGCGGTCGCGCCGGTGATGGTCGAGGAGTAGACCGGGATGTCGTCGTCCTCGTCGACCGCGCGCAGCACGAGCGCGTCGGTCGGCAGCGGGATCTCGACCACCGGGACGGCGGCCGTGGGCGTCGCACCCTCGGTGTCGCTGTCGTCCGCGTCGTCGGAGTCGGCGTCCGCCTCGGTCTCCGTGTCGTCGGTCTCGGTGTCGTCGGTCGCCTCGACCACGACCTCCTCGTCGTCGATCTCGACCTCGGCGTCGTCATCCAGGTCGTCGTCGTCCGCAGCGCCGGCCTTGCCCTTGGGCGCAGCCTGCTTCTTCGCAGCGGTCGCCTTCGCGGGGGCCTTCGTCGTCGTCTTCTTCGCGCCCGCCTTCTTGGCTGCGGGCTTCGCCGTCTCGTCCGCGACGACGGTCGTGGTCTCGTCGACCTCGACCTCCGCGTCGCGGGTCTTCGTTGCTGCACGGGTTGCCATGTGAACACCTTTCATACCAAGCGGAGAGGGCCGGGATCCTGACGGCCGAGCCTGGCTCAGGGTTTGCGTGCGGACACTACTAAGACCCATGTCAAGTCCGGGATGAGGCGCCGGGCATCGTCTAATGCTCCGGCCCCGGGACATGAACGGGTCCAGACGTCAATTATTGCACGTTCCACGCGCTCCCCCGACCATTCGCGGCCAGCTCTCGGATCGGGATCGATCGGGCGTCCCCCACGCCCCTACAACGCTTCGTGACCGCCGCGCCTTCTCCACGCTCCGACAAGTGCAACCCAGAGAGGGGCCACTTCTATTCCCTCGTCCTCCTGCAGCCGGCGCCGTGTGCGGCGGCGGGCGTGCACCAGGAAGCCGACGCCGATCCCGACGATGACGTACTGGATGGCGAACGCCCAGCGGAAGTGGTCCAGCTGGTAGAGCTGCGCATCCCCCTCCGCCCCGTGCGCCTGCACGTCCAGGGAGACGCCGATGAGGAACATCATGACGAAGCTGGCGAGGAACCCGCCGACGTTGACGATTCCGTTCGCCGACCCGAGGCTGTGCAGCGGGTTGAAGGTGCGCGCGAAGTCGAAGCCGATCAGGGAGCCGGGGCCGCCGATCCCGATCGCCGCGATCAGCACGATGACGGTCCACAGCGGCGGCTCGCCCGGCCACAGGAGCACGAGCGTCCAGGCGGCGGCCATGAGCGCCACGATCCCGAGCACGAGGTTGCTGCGCCGCATCGGGAAGCGGGCGGTCAGGATGCCGAGGATCGGTCCCGAGATGAGACCGGCTCCCACCAGCACGGTCAGCAGGGCCGACGCCTCCGCCGGCTCGATGCCCAGGGCGAACACCAGGAACGGGATACCCCACATCAGGCTGAACACGGTGCCCGAGGACTGCGTGACGAAGTGGGACCAGAAGCCGAGCTGCGTTCCGGGGCGGGCCAGGCTGATCCTCAGTTGCCGTAGCGAGTCGGACCACGTCGCCGGACGCGGCCCCTCGCTCGCCCCGACCGGCCTGTCGGCCACCGCGACGGCGATGCCGATCAGGGCGACGACGGACAGCGAGGCGGCGCTGAGGAAGGCGACCGTCCAGCCCGAGAGGTGCAGCAGCAGGGCGAACGGCACGGCGGACAGCACCTGGCCGAGCTGGCCGACGTTGCCGATCCACTGCGACAGCTGCGGCACGATCCTGCCGCGGAACCAGGAGTTCACCAGGCGCATCAGCGAGGTGAACACCGTCGCATCCCCCGCCCCCACGAGGATGCGGCCCACGATGGCGATCGCGATGCTCGGCGCCAGCGCGACGGCGACCTGCCCGACGACCATCAGGGCCGTGCCCGTCAGCATGAGGACGCGCGAACCGATCCGATCGATGAGGACCCCGACCGGGACCTGCATGCCCGCGTACACGATCAGCTGCACCACGGCGAGCGTGGAGAGGACGGAAGCGGAGACGTGGAACCGCTCGGTCGCCGCGACGCCCGCGACACCGATCGTGGTGCGCTGCATGACGGCGATGAGGTAGGCGAAGACGCCGATCCCGTAGACGACCCAGGAGCGACGCGAATTCACCGGACGATCCTACGCCCGGCGCAGCGGCCGCCCGTTCGGCGTGGCCGTCGCCCGTGCGCTCAGCGCTCGCCGATCAGCGCTCGCCGCGCCCGTTCTCCTCGTCGCCGTGGCGGCGGAAGGCGAGGAAGTTCTCGAGCTCGGCGGCGATCTCGTCGGCGGTCGGCAGCTCGCCGTCGCTGTCGGTCAGCGGGGAGCGCAGCTGCGTGTCCTCCATGTAGGAGTCGTGCCGCTCCTCCAGCGTACCCACCAGGCGTCCCAGCTCGGGATTGCCCGCGACCTGCTCGTCGATGTTGGCGACGAACTCGCGGTCCTCCTGGCGGAGCCGGTCGGTCGGGAAGATCAGGCCGGTGGCCGCGCTGATCGAGTCGAGGGCCGCGACCGCGGCAGCCGGGTACTCGGTGTCGGCGAGGTAGTGCGGGATCAGCAGGATGAATCCGGCGATCGGGTACGAGAGCTGCTGGAGCCGGTACTCGAGCAGGTGCAGCGCGTTGGCGGGCACCTGCGTGTGCGGCTTCCAGATCGACATGGAGTCGATGAGCTCGGAGCGGTTGCCGCTCACCGTCACGCCGATCGGACGCGTGTGCGGAACGGGCATCGGGATGGAGTGGACCCAGGTGATGCTCTTCACCTTGAAACGCTCGATCAAGCCGAGCACCGCCTCCGTGAACGCCTCCCAGCGGAAGTCCGGCTCGAAGCCCGACAGCAGGAGGAACGGCTGGCGCAGCTCGTCGTAGGCGAGGTAGAGCTTCAGCGTCGCCGGCTGGTAGTCGGTCAGGTGGTCCTGGTCGAAGTAGATGATGGGGCGGCGGGCGCGATAGTCGAGCAGGATGTCCGCGTCGAAGGTCGCCACCACGTCGTTGTCGAGGGTCCCGAGCAGATAGGTGCCGAGCTGGCTGACGCCGGAGCCGGCGTCGGCGAAGCCCGTGAGGCCCGCGACCAGCGGCAATCCCTCCGGCACACCGAGTGCCGGGTCGAGCTCGTACAGTTCGCCGGGGTCGCGCATACTCCAACTCTAGGACGGAGCCCGGCGCACGACCCCGGATGACGGCCCGTGGGGGAACGCCCACAGCGAACACCCGGGTTAGGGTCGAGTCATGACCGTTCCCGCCCTGACCGTGACCCTCTCCTCCACCCCCGCCACGTCCGCCGATGTCGTGGTCGTCGCCGCCCGTGCCGGGCGCGACAGCATCACCGTCCTCTCCGGCGAGCGCCGCGACGAGCTCGGGCGGCAGCTGAAGGAGATCGGGTTCTCCGGCGGCAAGGACGAGCTCGTGCGCCTGCCCGGGACGGGCGACGGACCCTCCGTCGCGGTCGTCGGCCTGCCGGAGGGCGGCGAGGACGCGCTGCGCTACGCCGCGGGCACCGCGGTCCGCCAGCTGGCGGGCACCTCCGCGGTCGCGCTCGACCTCCCGGCCGAGTCGGCGGCCGAAGCCGGCGCTGCCCTGGAGGGCGCGGCGCTCGGCGCGTACGCCTTCACCGAGTACCGCGAGAAGAGCCGCGGCGGGGCGAAGGACCCGGTGGCCGCGATCGAGCTGCTGGTCGCGGGATCCGACGTGGATGCGGACGCGCTCGTCGCGCGGGCGACCGCGGTGGCGGAGGCCGCCGCGCTCGTCAAGGATCTGGTCAACACTCCGCCGCTCGACCTCTACCCCGAGACCTTCGCCGAGCGCGCCTCGGCAGCGGCGTCCGGACTTCCCGTCGAGGTCACGGTCTGGGATGAGGAGCGGCTCGCTGCCGACGGCTTCGGCGGCATCCTCGGCGTCGGGCAGGGGTCGACGCGCGGCCCGCGACTGGTGAAGGTCGTGTACGCGCCGGAGGGCGCATCCCGTCACCTCGCCCTCGTCGGCAAGGGCATCACGTTCGACTCCGGCGGCCTCTCTCTCAAGCCGGCGACCGGGATGGTCGGCATGAAGTACGACATGACGGGCGCCGCCACGGTGCTCGCGGTCGCGCTCGCCGCCGCGCGGCTCGCGCTGCCGGTGAAGGTGACGGCATGGCTCTGCCTCGCCGAGAACATGCCGTCCGGCTCGGCCATCCGCCCGAACGACGTGCTGGGCATCCGCGGCGGCCGCACGGTGGAGGTGCTGAACACGGATGCGGAGGGCCGCCTGGTGCTCGCCGACGGCCTGGTCGCCGCCAGCGAGGAGCAGCCCGACGCGATCGTCGACGTCGCCACTCTGACCGGCGCCGCCATGGTCGCGCTCGGCACCCGCTACGCCGCACTGATGGGCTCCGACGACCTGGTGGACCAGGTGCTCGGGGCGGCGAAGCAGAGCGGCGAGCTGTTCTGGCCGATGCCGCTGCCCGGGGAGCTGCGAGCCACCATCAACTCCGACGTCGCCGACATCGCCAACGCGAACCCGGGCAACACCGCGGGCGGCGCGCTGCTGGCCGGCGTGTTCCTGCAGGAGTTCGTCGGCCGCACCGACGACGGCGACGACGCCCCGCGCATCCCCTGGGCGCACCTGGACATCGCCGGCCCGGCGAAGAGCCCGGCCGCCCCGTACGGCTTCACCGGCAAGGGACCGTCCGCCGTCAGCGTAAGGGCGCTCATCCGCCTGGCCGAGAGCTTTTCCGGGAAGTAGTAGGGTCGTATGGGCGGGAAAACCTGCCCATCAACACGCCCCCCGGAGCCATCCTCTCTGGGCGGCTTCGTGTCACATGATCCTGATGCGCGAGGGAGTTACTGGGTGTCCGAGCAGAACTTTGACATTGTGGTGCTCGGCGGTGGGAGTGGAGGCTACGCAGCAGCGCTGCGTGCGGCCGAGCTCGGTTTCACCGTCGGCATGATCGAGAAGGACAAGGTCGGCGGCACCTGCCTGCACCGCGGCTGCGTCCCGACGAAGGCGCTGCTCCACGCGGCCGAGATCGCCGACTACTCCCGTGAGTCGTCGAAGTACGGAATCGTCACCCAGCTGCAGGGCGTCGACATCAACGGCGTGACCGAGTACCGCCAGGGGATCGTCGCCAAGAAGTACAAGGGGCTGCAGGGTCTGGTGAAGGCTCGCGGCATCACCGTCATCGAGGGCGAGGGCCGCCTCACCTCCCCGACGACCGTCCAGGTCGGCGACGACACCATCGTCGGCAAGAACATCGTCCTCGCCACGGGCTCCTACTCGCGCTCGCTCCCCGGTCTCGAGATCGGCGGCCGCGTCATCACGAGCGAGCAGGCGCTCGAGCTCGACTTCGTGCCGCGCAAGGTCGCGGTGCTCGGCGGTGGCGTCATCGGCGTCGAGTTCGCCAGCGTCTGGAAGTCGTTCGGCTCCGACGTCACCATCATCGAGGCGCTCCCCCACCTGGTCCCCAACGAGGACGAGTCGATCAGCAAGTCGCTCGAGCGGGCGTTCCGCCGCCGCGGCATCGACTACCGTCTGGGCATCCGCTTCCAGGGCGTCACCCAGGACGAGAACGGCGTGGTCGTCACCCTCGAGAACGGCGACACCGTCGAGGCCGACCTCCTGCTCGTCGCCGTGGGCCGCGGCCCGCTGACCCAGGGCCTCGGGTTCGACGAGGTCGGCGTCACCATGGACCGCGGCTTCGTCATCACCGACGAGCGCCTGCACACGAACATCCCCGGCGTCTACGCCGTCGGCGACATCGTCCCCGGCCTGCAGCTCGCGCACCGCGGCTTCCAGCAGGGCATCTTCGTCGCCGAGGAGATCGCGGGCCTCAACCCGATCGTCGTCCCGGACGTCAACATCCCCAAGGTCACCTACTGCGACCCGGAGGTCGCGTCCATCGGTCTGACCGAGGCGAAGGCGGCCGAGAAGTACGGCGCGGACAGCATCAGCAGCTACGACTACAGCCTGGCCGGCAACGCCCGCAGCGAGATCATCGGCACCAACGGAAGCGTGAAGGTCGTCCGTCTGAACGACGGCCCCGTGCTCGGCGTGCACATGATCGGCGCCCGCGTCGGCGAGCTCATCGGCGAGGCGCAGCTGGCCGTGAACTGGGAGGCGTACCCGGAGGACATCGCTCCGCTGATCCACGCCCACCCCACGCAGAACGAGTCGCTCGGCGAGGCCTTCCTGTACCTCGCGGGCAAGCCGCTGCACACGCTGTAGGACCATCGGGCGGGTCCGCCGTGCGCGGACCCGCCTGCAATAAGCTACTGAACGATCAGGTTTGAAGGAGAGAAGCTCATGAGCGAATCCGTCAGCCTCCCGGCGCTCGGCGAGAGCGTCACGGAAGGCACGGTCACCCGCTGGCTGAAGAACGTTGGCGACCGTGTCGAGGTGGACGAGCCTCTGCTCGAAGTCTCGACCGACAAGGTCGACACCGAGATCCCGTCGCCGGTCGCCGGCGTCATCGAGGCGATCCTGGTGCAGGAGGACGAGACGGTCGAGGTGGGCACTGCGCTCGTGACGATCGGCGACGGTTCCGGCGCCGGTGCCGAGGCTCCGGCCGCGCCTGCCGCTGAGGCGGCGCCGGCTGAGGCCGCTCCGGCCGAGGCTGCGCCCGCCGAGGCCGCTCCGGCCGAGCAGGCTGCGCCGGCCCAGGAGGCCGCTCCCGCGCCCGCTGAGGCTGCGCCGGCCGCGGCCGCACCCGCTGCTCCGGCCCAGGAGGCGGCTCCCGCTGCTCCGGCTCCGACCCCCGCCCAGGAGGCCGCACCCGCACAGCCGCAGCAGGCCGCTCCCGCCGCTCCCGCCGCTCCGGCGCCGGCGGCCCCCGCCGCACCCGCTCAGGAGGCCGTACCGGCTCAGCAGGCTGCACCCGCTGCCCCGGCTCCCGCTGCCGCTCCGGCCCAGCAGGCTCCCGCCCAGGAGTCCGCTCCCGCCGCGCCGGCGTCGTCCGGTGCTCACGCGGGCAACGCGGGCTACGTGACCCCGATCGTGCGCAAGCTCGCGAACGAGCAGGGCGTCGACCTCTCGACCGTCACCGGCACCGGTGTCGGCGGTCGCATCCGCAAGGAGGACATCCTCCAGGCGGCGGCTCCCGCGGCGTCCTCTTCCGAGGCGCCCGCGGCCGCGCCGGCCCCCGAGGTCTCGCCGCTGCGCGGCACCACCCAGCCGATGTCGCGACTCCGCAAGGTCGTCGCGGAGCGCGCCGTGGTCTCGATGCAGTCGAGCGCTCAGCTCACCAGCGTCGTCGAGGTCGACGTGACCAAGGTCGCGGCGTTCCGCGACCGCGTGAAGGGCGACTTCCTCGCGAAGACCGGCGTAAAGCTCTCCTTCCTGCCGTTCTTCGCACTGGCCGCCGCCGAGGCGCTGAAGACGTACCCCGTCATCAACGCCACCGTCGACGGCGAGAACATCGTCTACCCGGACCACGAGAACATCTCCATCGCGGTCGACACCGAGCGCGGCCTCCTCACCCCGGTGGTGCGGAACGCCTCGGACCTCGACATCGCGAGCCTCGCCAAGGAGATCGCCGACCTAGCCCAGCGCACCCGCGACAACCGTCTGAAGCCAGACGAGCTCGCGGGCGGCACCTTCACGCTGACCAACACCGGTTCGCGCGGCGCCCTGTTCGACACCCCGCTGGTGTTCCTCCCGCAGGTCGCCATCCTGGGCACCGGCATCGTCACCAAGAAGCCGGTCGTCATCTCGGCCGACGGCACGGACTCGATCGCGATCCGCTCCACGGTGTACCTCGCCCTGTCGTACGACCACCGCATCGTCGACGGCGCGGACGCCGCCCGCTTCCTGGTCGCCGTCAAGAACCGCCTCGAGGACGGCAACTTCGAGGGCAACCTCGGGATCTGACCCGTCACGGGAACACCGCCCGTAGCCGCCAACCGGCCTCGCCCCTCACCAGCAGGAGCGAGGCCGGTTCGCTTTTCGGCGTCCGCGCGCGATCCGGCGCCACGCCGACGAGAGCGGCATCCCCCCAGCGCTCCACCAGTTCCACGCGGGCCCCGGCGTAGTCGCGGGCTGAGGCGGCAGCCGTCCGGCCGGCTTCGAGCGCCGTGAGTTCGTGCTCCAGCAGCGCCGCACCGGCCTCGACCACGGCCGCGAGGCAATCACGACCGGTGCCGCCGGCGAAGCACGCATGCCGCCGGTCGAGGATCGCCTGCGCGGCGACGACCGGGTCCTCTGCATCCAGACGTGCCGTGGTCACGGCAGCCGTCGGCTCGGGCGACACGGCTGTCGCCGACGGCCGCGCCGTCGGCTCGGGCGACGACACGGCGGTCGCCGACGGTCGCGCCGTCGGCTCGGGCGACGATACGGCTGTCGTCGACGGCCGCGCCGTCGGCGACGACGTGGCCGGCCATCGGGATGCCGACGCGGACGCTGTCGAGTGCACGGATGCCGGCGACCCGGCGGCCGATGCGCTCCCTGCTGACGTCGACGGCACCAGGACGATGACAGCGACGGCGAGAGCGACCGGGACGAGCGCACTCGCCACGAGGGCCGGTCGCCTGCGGGCCCACGAGCCGAGCCAGCGCGTCAGAACGCGGACCGGTTCCCCGTCGAGCGCCGCCATCGCGGCCGCGGCTGTCTTCGCCAGCCCGCGGCCGCGCTCACGGCGCGGTATCTGGCGTCCGGCCGGGAGTGCGCCGACCACACCGCTCGGCGCGCCGGACCCCGTCCCCGCCGTCACCGCCACCTCCGTCCCTGCGACTCCGCGGCTGCTGCGCCGCACCGGCTCCGGCGACGCCACCGCCAGAACGGCCGCCTCGACGGCCGACCACCGCCCCTGACGCAACCCGGCCTCGACCGCCGCGAGCAGCCGCATCCCGGACCCGTCGGTCACCCGCAGGCACAGCCGACGCGCCCAGTTATGGAACGCCCCCGCATCCGCGACGGCCGCCTCGGCCTCCAGCGGGCGGACGCGGTCCAGCCCGTCGAGCGCCGGGCGTCCGTCGTCCGCGAGGACGACGGACGCGTCGTCGAGCTGCGGCGCCGCCCATCCCGCGCGATGGAGCGCTTCGACGCCGGCCGCCGCGCCGAGGATCACGGTCGCCGCCTCCCCCGATCGCACACTGGTCGCCCGCGCCAGAACCACGTCGACTCCCCCGCCTCCGGCGTGCTCGAGGAGCACCGCATCCACCTCTCGGCCGCGTATGCGGAGCACGGGGACTTCTGTGACCACACCGAGGACATGCTCGCTCGCGACGGCCCGGCGGACGTCCACATCGCGACCAGCGACGCCCGGCCGGCGCTCCCGCACACGGAGCAGGCACCGGCCCGGCAGTCCGCCTCCGGACACGACGACACGCGCTTCCGGCGGGGGTCCTTCGCGGGGCGGCGGGTCGGCGTCGGGCGGCTCGACTGACCATCCCTCTCGGCGCGCGAGGGCGACCGCGATGGCGCGGAGCTCGTCCGCGGAGGCGGGCAGGGAACGGGAGGACGGGGCGATCGGTGTCACGAGACCATCCCAACGGATCCGTGACCCCCGAGTCCCGGCCCGGTGCGGATCGGTGGACAACTCGCCGCAACGCCAGCCTGTGTACGAACCTGACGTTGCGAACGGGCGGACCGCGCGCGCATAGACTGACGACGTGACCACGTATGACGTCACGGGGCTAAGCGCCAACTCCGTGCCGTATCTCGAGGCCCTTCAGCAGCAGCGTGCCCTGCACGCGGCTGTCGTCGCAGGCCGGGCGCCCGATACCGTCATCCTCCTCGAGCACGCCCCCGTGTACACCGCGGGCAAGCGGACCGCTCCGGACGAACGCCCGACCGACGGGACCCCCGTCGTCGACGTCGACCGCGGCGGCAAGATCACCTGGCACGGGCCGGGACAGCTCGTGGGGTACCCGATCCTCCGCCTCCACGACCCCATCGACGTCGTCGGCTACGTCCGGGCGCTCGAGCGCGTCCTCATCGACGTGCTCGCCCGCCTCGACGTCACCGGTGTTCAGGTCGAGGGCCGCTCCGGCGTCTGGATGCTCCCGGAGCACAATCCCGGGGCCACCCGCGAGGAGAAGATCGCCGCCATCGGCATCCGCGTCGCCGAAGGCGTTACGATGCACGGCTTCGCGCTCAACTGCTCGAACAGCCTGGACGCCTACGACCGGATCGTCGCCTGCGGCATCCGCGACGCGGGAGTAACCACGATCTCGCGCGTGCTCGGTCGCACCGTCACGCCGCAGGACGTCGCGCCGCTCGTCATGGACGCCTTCGACCTGGAGTTCACCGCAGCGGAGGCCGTCGCGTGAGCGCCCTCCCCGAGGGGCGCCGGATGCTGCGCCTCGAGGTCCGCAACGCCCAGACGCCGATCGAGCGCAAGCCCGAGTGGATCAAGACCAAGGCGAAGATGGGGCCGGAGTACCGCCAACTGCAGAACCTGGTGAAGTCCGAGGAGCTGCACACCGTCTGCCAGGAGGCGGGCTGTCCCAACATCTACGAGTGCTGGGAGGACCGGGAGGCGACGTTCCTCATCGGCGGTTCGCAGTGCACGCGCCGATGCGACTTCTGCCAGATCGACACCGGCAAGCCCGCCGAGTTCGACCGGGACGAGCCGCGCCGCGTCGGCGAGTCCGTGCAGCGGATGGGTCTGCGGTACGCCACCGTCACCGGTGTCGCCCGCGACGACCTGGAGGACGAGGGCTCGTGGCTGTACGCGGAGACGATCCGCGAGATCCACCGCCAGTCCCCCGGAACCGGTGTCGAGATCCTGGTGCCCGACTTCTCCGGCAACCCGCAGCACCTCGGCGAGGTGTTCTCGGCGCGCCCGGAGGTGTTCGCGCACAACGTGGAGACCGTCCCGCGCATCTTCAAGCGCATCCGTCCCGCCTTCCGCTACGAGCGCTCGCTGGACGTGCTCACGCAGGGGCGTGCGGCCGGGCTGATCACGAAGTCGAACCTCATCCTCGGGATGGGCGAGGAGCGGCACGAGATCAGCACCGCGCTGCGCGACCTCCACGACGCGGGGACCGACATCATCACGATCACGCAGTACCTGCGACCCAGTCCCCGTCACCTCCCGGTGGCACGCTGGGTGCACCCGGACGAGTTCGTGGAGCTCAAGCAGGAGGCGGAGGAGATCGGCTTCCTCGGCGTGCTGGCCGGCCCGCTGGTGCGGTCGTCGTACCGGGCGGGACGGCTGTGGGCCCAGTCCATGCAGGCGAAGGGACGGCCGGTGCCGGACGAGCTGCGGCACCTCGCGGACGCCACGCTCGGCTTCGCGCAGGCGGTCTCCTGAGAGCCCTCTCCTCGCAGCGAACGGGTCATCTGGAACGCCGCCGAGCCGGTATCCTTGGAGCTATGGCAAAGGACAAGTCCACCAAGGAGCCCGGCCGTCTGAAGCAGATGTGGCAGGTGTTCCAGATGACCCGCCGGTACGACGACCGCGCGGTCCTCTACATCCTCCTCGGGGCTGTCCTGCCGATCATCGCGGGCGTGCTCCTGGCGGTGTTCCTCTCCGGCGGCAACGTCTTCACGATGATCCTGTGGATCGTCGCGGGCGTGCTCGCCGGCGTCCTGATCGCGCTCATCATCCTGGGTCGCCGTGCCGAGCGGGCGGCGTACTCGCAGATCGAGGGCCAGCCGGGCGCCGTGGGCGCCGTGCTGCGCTCCTCGCTGAAGCGCAGCTGGCGCGGATCCGAGATGCCGGTCGCGGTCAACGGGAAGACGCAGGATGCGGTGTACCGGGCGACCGGCCGCGGCGGCGTCGTGCTCATCAGCGAGGGACCGGCCACCCGCACCAAGCGCATGGTCGACGAGGAGCGCCGCAAGGTGAACCGCGTCCTCCCCAACGTCCCGGTCACGATCATCACCGTCGGACCGGACGCCGACTCGGTGCCGCTGCACAAGGTGCCGCGCACCCTGGCGAAGATCAAGCCGACCCTCACCAAGGCCGAGGTCCTGGCGATCAGCAACCGGCTCCAGTCGATGGAGAACCAGATGCCGATCCCGAAGGGCATCGACCCGATGAAGGTCCGCGCGCAGCGCGCCCGCTGACCCGGTCGGCCCCCACCGTCGAGTACACGAAAAGTGCACGGATTCCTCGCGTATCCGTGCACTTTTCGTGTACTCGATGGGGGCCACTCAGTGCGGGGGCGGCTCCGCGGCTACGCGGCTACGCGCGGATGAGGACAGTTCCGGCGACCTTGTCGTGGAAGCCACGCTGGTCGGAGTCCCAGACGAGGGCGGGGATCGCCAGACAGAGCAGGATCGTGCGCACCACCGGCCGCCACACGCCGACCCAGCCTCCGCGGAGGGCGACGACCCGCATCCCGAACACCCGGTGGCCGATGCTGCCGCCGATCGTCGGGATGAAGATGACCTGCAGTAGGGCGAACAGGCCGATCGTCGCCCACGAGTCGTAGCGGAAGAAGGCGAACGACAGGAACGATGCGATGGCCCAGTCGACCGCGATCGCGCCGATGCGACGGCCGACGCGGCCGACCGACCGCGGGCCCGACTCGGGGAGGCCGAGCCGCTCCCCCGGGTAACGGCTGGGGGCGACGTCGCCGGGGCGGCTGGCGGAGTTCTGCGGCACCGGCTGAGTCTATCGAGCCGCGCGGAGCGCATCCTGAGCAGATACAGGCCCGGGGTACCCGTAACATGCCCGAAACATTTGCGTCACCCCGGGGAAACGGCCTCCCCCTAGCGTGGACGAGTGGGCTGCACGCGCAGTCCGGTCACCCGCAAAGCCATTGGGAGTCGTCTGCATGTTCCGTGATTCTTCCGAGGTGCTCAAGTTCATCAAGGACACCGACGTCAAGTTCCTTGATATCCGCTTCACCGACCTTCCCGGTGTGCAGCAGCACTTCAACATCCCCGCCGCTACCGTCGACGAGGAGTTCTTCTCCGTCGGCCAGCTCTTCGACGGCTCCTCGATCCGAGGCTTCGCGTCGATCCACGAGTCCGACATGCAGCTCATCCCGGACGTCTCCACCGCCTACATCGATCCGTTCCGTGCCGAGCGCACGCTGATCATGGTGTTCGACATCTACAACCCGCGCAACGGCGAGATCTACGCGAAGGACCCGCGCCAGGTCGCCAAGAAGGCGGAGAAGTACCTCGCCTCCACCGGCATCGCCGACACCGCGTACTTCGCGCCGGAGGCCGAGTTCTACATCTTCGACGACGTCCGCTACGAGGTGAAGCAGAACTCGAGCTTCTACTCCGTGGACTCGGAGGAGGGCGCCTGGAACTCCGGCCGCGTCGAAGAGGGCGGCAACCTGGGCAACAAGACCCCGTACAAGGGCGGCTACTTCCCGGTCAGCCCGGTCGACAAGCAGGCCGACCTGCGCGACGACATCTCGCTGAAGCTGATCGAGGCCGGACTCATCCTCGAGCGCGCGCACCACGAGGTGGGCACCGGCGGCCAGGCCGAGATCAACTACCGCTTCGACACGATGGTGCACGCGGCGGATGACATCCTCAAGTTCAAGTACATCGTGAAGAACACGGCGAACGAGTGGGGCAAGACGGCCACGTTCATGCCGAAGCCGCTGTTCGGCGACAACGGCTCGGGCATGCACACGCACCAGTCGCTGTGGAACGACGGCAAGCCGCTGTTCTACGACGAGGCCGGCTACGGCGGCCTGTCGGACATCGCACGCTGGTACATCGGCGGCCTGCTCAAGCACGCCCCGGCCGTCCTCGCCTTCACCAACCCGACGGTGAACTCGTTCCACCGCCTGGTCCCCGGCTTCGAGGCCCCGGTCAACTTGGTCTACTCGGCCGGCAACCGCTCGGCGTCGATCCGCATCCCGATCACGGGCTCCAACCCGAAGGCGAAGCGCATCGAGTTCCGCGCGCCCGACGCCTCCGGCAACCCGTACCTCGCCTTCGCCGCGCAGCTGATGGCGGGCCTCGACGGCATCAAGAACCGCATCGAGCCGCACGAGCCGGTCGACAAGGACCTCTACGAGCTCCCGCCGGAGGAGGCGCGCAACATCCCGCAGGTGCCGGCGTCGCTGGGCGAGGCCCTCGACGCGCTCGAGGCCGACCACGACTTCCTCACCGCGGGCGGCGTGTTCACCCCGGAGCTCATCGAGACGTGGATCGAGTACAAGCGCGAGAAGGAGATCAAGCCGCTCGCGCAGCGCCCGCACCCGTTCGAGTACGAGCTGTACTACGGCGTCTGACCTGAATCCCAGTAGTTCATTGGGCTGACGCCTCGTTAGTCCGCAACGAGTCCGCACGAGTTGTAGGACGGTCCGCGAAAGCGGCTGAAACCGCAGCTCGTGCGGACTCGTCTTCGTCCGGCCACAGATGCCGCAGGTGTCGAGCGTGGTCTTCGCGGACGCGTGCCTGAGGCGCGCCTGAACCGTCTTGATGTCAAGGCCTGGCGGCATGTGAAGGAACGACCGGGTGGCCTGGGCAGATAGGTGAGGCGGGCGTCGATGAGGCGGTGCTGCCGCTGACGGACGCGAACCTTTCCGCAATCTGCGCCGCGGCAGGAGGCACGGGTGGTGGTGGCGGGACGACCGTGAATCTCACTGTGGACGTGAATGGTGCAGTGCTCGAGAACCCGTCAAAGCTCGGGAAGGTCGCGTTCGACGCGCTGGTCGACGCGTACCGGCAGGGCGCAATTCCCCGAAACTCTTTCGTCATCCCCTGGGGCCGTACACACTTCGGGGTTCACGCCGTGTCGAATGGCATTGTCCCTGTTCCGCCCTACGCTGTGGCCCGATGGAGTGGATGAGCGTAGCTGCGTGCACCGACACAGACCCCGACGTGTTCTTCCCTGAAGGGCTAGAGACGACCAGGGACGTGCGTTGGATATGTAAGTCGTGTCCGGTGCGCGAACAGTGCCTCGAGTTCGCCCTCTCGTCAGGGATCGAGCATGGCGTGTGGGGTGGACTCGCGCAGACGGAGTTGCAACGTCGGAAGCGGCAGAACGCTGGCAACGACTACGGCGTCGAGCACCGGCTGTTGTCGATTGACGACGCGGCCGCGCGCGCGAGGGTTAGCCGGCGCACGATCGAGCGGTGGATACGTCACGGGTTGAGCGTGACGTGGGACGGCTACAAGCGGTTCGTGTTCGAGGACGAACTGCTGATGGCGAAGCGCGAGCACATCCAGGCGAAGCGCGAGCACACGTGGAGCGCGACCCATCAGCCGCTCGCAAGCTAGGCTCCGGTCATGACCGACTGTCAGGTGTGGGCGCGAATCATCGGCACGGGGTTGCAGCTGTTGGGTCTGGTGCTGACCGGCGTCGGCCTGTCGAACACGTATCGCGAGTTCCGAAGGCACAACCCGGATTCATTCGCGGCGAAGATCACACGCACCGTGACTGAAAGCGTTGAGCGGGTCCGTGATGCTCTGGTTCGCGGTGAGAAGCCACCGAAGCCGCGGTACACCGACTCGGAGATCGGGTCGGTCTCCGTCACGCTGCGCGACCCATTGGAAGATGAGATTAACGTCGATCCGAATCTCGAAGTCGCGGAGCAAGTGCGAGCTCTTACTGAGTTGGCTCAGGAGCACCGAGCAGCGCTCGTCGACCTTGAAACGGAGCGACGCAAAGTTGCGGTCGCTCTGGAACAAGTCGTGAAGGACGTGCAGAAGGTGGCCGCCGACGCACAGGAGAGCGTTCGCAGGCTGGCCCTCGGTGGTCTACCGCTCGCCGTAGTGGGTCTGGGCGCGACCTTCGTGGGAACGCTGGTTGCTGCGTTCAGCTGACTACCTGAGTCCGCAGCCAGTCCGCAGGAGTGCCGATTCAGGGCACCTCTCCCCTATGACGCGCAACGGCCAGATCCGCGGAGTCTCGCGGGAAGTCAATGTGAGACAAGGTCGCGCAAACACCATCGGAGAGTACGAGCTGTACTACGGCGTCTGAGCCGAGCGCTCACGAAGCACGAGAGGGCCGCATTCCGCACGGGGTGCGGCCCTCTCGCCGTTTGGTCGTACCGAGTGATCACACGGCGACGAGCGGGCGGATCTCGTCGAACTCGGCGGCGTGGGCCGCCAGTGCGCGCTCCAGGTCGTAGTGCGCCTGCAGGTTGAGCCAGAACTCCGCGGTGGTGCCGAAGGCGCGTGCCAGCCGCAACGCGGTGTCGGGCGAGATGGCCCTCTTGCCTGCGACGATGTCGCCGATCCGCTGGGCCGGGACATGGAGCGCCTTCGCCAGCGCGTACTTGGTCAGGCCGAGGGGCACCATGAACTCCTCGTACAGCACTTCGCCCGGTGTGATGAAGTCGGCCATCGGATCCTCCCCTGCTCGTTCGTCCATCGCTCTCAGTGGTAGTCGACGATCTCGACGGCCTCAGGGCCGCCGCTCGTCCACCGGAAGCAGATGCGGTATTGGTCGTTGATGCGGATGCTGTACTGGCCGGCGCGGTCGCCGCTCAGCTTCTCGAGCCGGTTTCCCGGCGGGACCCGACAGTCGTTGAGATCGGCCGCCGCGTTCAGCATGGCGAGCTTGCGGCGGGCGATTCGGCGGACATCCGGGCCGAACCGTTTCACCGGAAGACCGAACCACACCTCCTCCGTGAAACGATCGGCGAAGGAGTGGAGCATGCTCGATAGTAACGCGGGGCGTTAATAACGTCAAGCGTGATGTCGATTACTCGCGAAAGTTTTCGCACCCCTGTCGACCTTTCCCTCCCCCGTTCGACACGATGGTAGGAGGGTGCGTCCGAAGCACCCCGGACGTGAGGGAGACTCCCATGAAGTACATGCTGATCATGCGCTCGAACGACGCCGCCAAGGAGGCCTACCAGGAGATGGACTTCAACGAGGTCATCACCCGGATGGGTCAGTACAACGAGCAGCTGATCGCGGCCGGCGTGCTGCTGGCGGGCGACGGGCTCGCGGACGACGTCGCCGAGACCGGGTTCGTGGTCGACTTCTCGTCGAATCCTCCCGCCATCACCGACGGCCCCTACGGGGAGACGCACGAGCTGTTCAACGGCTTCTGGATCCTCGAAGTCAGCTCGAAGGAGGAGGCCGCCGAGTGGGCGAGCCGGTGCCCGCTGGGCCCGGGGTCGAAGCTGGAGGTGCGGCGCGTGACCGACGAGAGCGACTTCGCCGCCTACGCCGACAACGAGTACCTGCAGAAGGAGGCCGAATGGCGGGAGGCCGCCAAGAAGGCGTGAGCCGTCGGCGCGGAGGGCAGGACGGATTCAGCGGACCATGAACGACATCCCGGCGAGGGTCGACGCCGTCTGGCGCATCGACGGGGCGCGCGTCGTCGCGACCCTGGCGAAGGCGACCGGCGACGTCGGCCTCGCCGAGGATCTCGCCCAGGAGGCGCTGGTGGAGGCGCTGAAGCAGTGGCCGAGGGACGGCGTGCCCGCGAACCCGGGCGGCTGGCTGACCGCGGTCGCGAAGCGCCGGGCGATCGACCACTGGCGCCGCCGCGAACGGCTCGACGACCGGTACCGGGCGATGGCGTCCGCGCTGGAGGAGACCGTCGAGGATGCCTGGGAGCCGATCGACGACGACGTGCTGCGGCTGGTCTTCACGGCCTGCCATCCTGCACTCTCCCGGGAGGGGCAGGTCGCGCTGACCCTGCGAATCGTCGCGGGCCTCAGCACGGCGGAGATCGCGCGGATGTACTTCGTCCCGGTCGCGACGGTGCAGCAGCGCATCGTGCGGGCCAAGAAGACCATCCAGGCGGCGCGCATCCCGTTCGCCGCTCCCGAGCCGGCCGAGTGGAAGGAGCGGCTCGCCGGGGTGCTCAGCGTCGTGTACCTCGTCTTCACCGAGGGGTACGCCGCGACGTCTGGGCGCGAGTGGATGCGCGCGGACCTCGCGAACGAAGCGCTCCGGCTCGGCCGGATGGTCGCCGCGCTGCTCCCCCGCGAGCCCGAGGCGCACGCACTGGTCGCGCTGATGGAGTTCCAGGCCGCGCGGTTCCCCGCGCGCACCCGGCCGGACGGGTCGCCGGTGCTGCTCACCGAGCAGGACCGCACGCGCTGGGACCGCTCGCAGATCCAGCGCGGACGGGCGGCGCTCGCGCAGGCCGACGCGCTCGGTCGGGGGCGCGGGCCGTACGCGCTGCAGGCGGCGATCGCCGAAGTACACGCGCTCGCGCCGAGCGCGGAGCGCACGGACTGGGACCGGATCGTGCTGCTCTACGAAGCGCTCGGACGCATCGCGCCGAGCCCCGTCGTCGAACTCAACCGCGCGGCGGCGGTCTCCATGGCGACGGGGCCCGCGAACGCCCTGCTCATCGCCGACGAGCTCGCCGCACGCGGTGCGCTCAGCGGCTCGCACCTGCTGCCGAGCGTCCGCGGTGAGCTGCTCGCCCAGCTCGGACGCACAGAGGAGGCGGTGGCCGAGCTCACCACGGCCGCCCGCCTCGCCGGGAACGAGCGCGAACGACAGGTGCTGCTCGACAAGGCCGACCGGCTCCGCCACGGTTGACGCGGCCGGGGTTCGGCACGGCGCGACCGAGGACCGCGCTAGCCGGCCGCGCTAGCCGGCCGGGCTAGCCGGCCCCGCTACGCAGTGGTCGCCGGCCGCTGAGGCAGCCCGTAGAACGCGCGCTCGAACACCGCGCGCGCACGCCGCGTCACCGCCAGGTAGTCCTCCTCCAGCCGGCTGGCCGACCCCGGCGGGTACTCCAGCAGCCGCGCGACCCCGTCGAGCGCGACGCGGTCGGCCGGCAGCACGTCGGCGGTCTTGTTCGTCCAGAGGGTCATGGCCGAGCGGGTGCGGGAGGCGAAGACCCAGGCGTCCCGGAGCCGTGCGGCGTCCTCCTCGGACACGAAACCGTGCGCGGTCGCCGCGGCCAGCGCATCCAGCGTCGACGGTGTCCGCAGGTCGGGGACGGCGGCGGCGTGCTGCAGCTGGATGAGCTGGACGAACCACTCCACGTCGCTCAGCGAGCCGCGGCCCAGCTTCAAGTGCCGCGACGGGTCGGCGCCCTGCGGCAGCCGCTCGTTCTCGACGCGCGCCTTGATGCGCTTCACCTCGCGCACCTCCTGCTCGCCGATGGCGGACGGATAGCGCACCTCGTCCGCGAGCTGCTCGAAGTCCGCGAGCAGCGCGGCATCCCCGGCGACGCCCCGCGCGCGCAGCAGCGCCTGCGCCTCCCAGGTCAGCGACCAGCGGCGGTAGTAGGCGCGGTACGACTCGAGCGAGCGGACGGGCGGACCGTTCTTGCCCTCCGGCCGCAGGCCGATGTCGAGGTCGAGCGGGAGGCGGTTGTCCTCCGTGAGCCGGTTCAGCTCGGAGACGATGGCGAGCGCGCTCCGGTTCGCGGCCTCCTGCTCCGCGGCGAGTGGACGGAACACGTACATGACGTCGGCGTCGGAGCCGAAGCCGAGCTCGCGTCCACCGAACCGGCCCATCCCGATGACGGCGAACTCCAGCTGATCGGCGTCGTCGCGGGAGGCGCGGATCGCCTGGAGCACGCCGGCGATCGTGTTCTCGGTGACGTCGCTGAGGCCGTGGGCGAGCTCCTCGATGGTGGCGAAGCCGAGGATGCCGGAGACGGCCAGCCGCAGGATCTCGCGTCGGCGCATGGCGCGCAGGGCGACCGCGGCGGTGTCGACCGACTCGTGCCGCGCCAGGATCGCGGCCGTCTCCTCGCGGAGCAGCGCCGCGGGCCGTGGGCGCAGCTCGTCCTCGGACTCCAGCCAGGCGACCGACTCGGGGATGCTGCCGAGCAGTTCCCCGGCGAACCGTGATCCCGCCAGGATGCGCGTGAGTCGCTCGGCCGCGCCGGTGGAGTCGCGCAGCATCCGGAGGTACCAGTGCGTGCTGCCGAGTTCTTCGCTGAGCCGGCGGAAGGTGAGGAGTCCGTAGTCGGGGTCCGGACCGGCGGCGAACCACTGCAGCATCACCGGGAGCAGATGCCGCTGGATGGTCGCCCGCCGCGACACGCCGGACGTGAGCGCGGCGATGTGCGCGAGTGCGCCGCGCGGGTCGCGGAAGCCGATGGCCGCGAGCCGGGCCTCCGCCTGGGCGCTCGTGAGGCCTGCTCCCCCGGCCAGGCGCGCGTCGTCGGCCGGCGTGGCCGCGACGGCGCTGAGCAGCGGCCGGTAGAACAGTCGCTCGTGCAGCCCGCGCACGCGGTGCTTGATCGCGTTCCAGGTGACGAGCAGCTGGTCGGCGTTGGGGGCGAGACCCGTCGCACGGGCCAGGATGCGCACATCCGCCTCGTCGCGCGGCATGAGGTGCGTGCGGGTCAGCCTCCGCAGCTGGAGCCGGTGCTCCATGAGGCGCAGCGCGCGATAGTCCTGCGAGAACATCGCCGACTCCTCGCGCCCGATGTAGCCCTGGGCCGCCAGCGCGTCGAGCGCGGAGAGCGTGTCGCGCTGCCGCACCTGGTCGTCGGTCTGGCCGTGGACGAGCTGCAGCAGCTGGACGGTGAACTCGACGTCGCGCAGGCCGCCCGGCCCGAGCTTCAGCTGGTAGTGCACCTCGTCGTCGGGGATGTGGTCGGTGACGCGCTCGCGCATCCGCTGCACCGACTCGACGAAGTTCTCGCGGGAGGCGCTGCTCCACACCTTCGGCGCCAACGCCTCGACGTAGCGGTCGCCGAGGGACCGGTCGCCGGCGAGCGGCCGCGCCTTCAGCAGAGCCTGGAACTCCCAGCCCTTCGCCCAGCGGTCGTAGTAGGCGATGTGGGAGTCGAGGGTGCGGACGAGCGCGCCGTCCTTGCCTTCGGGCCGCAAGTTCGGATCGACCTCCCACAGCCCCGGCTCGATGGCCGGCTCGTGGATGCCGCGCATGGTGAGCATCGCGAGCCGCGTCGCGATGTCGACGGCCCGGCCCGGCTCCAGCCCGGCGTCCTCGACGCCCTCGGTGACGAAGATGACGTCGACGTCGCTGAGGTAGTTGAGCTCCCGCGCTCCCGCTTTGCCCATCCCGATGACGGCGAGCGGGGTGGCGCGCACCTGGTCTTCCAGGAAGCGGCCGGGTCCGGTGCCGGAGGCCATCCGGCGGGCGACGGCGAGCGACGCCTCCAGCGCCGCGGCCGCCAGGTCGCTGAGCGCCGCGGCGACCTGGTCGAAGCCCGCCACCGGGTCGTCCTGCGCGAGATCGAAGCTCGCCAGCTGCACGAGCCGGCGGCGGTAGCGGATGCGGAGGGCCGTCCACGCGCTCTCGTCGTCGGTGGCCGCGACGCCGTCCACCGCACCGACCGCGTCGAGGAGGTCGTCGCGGACCTCGTCCGCGGTCGGAAGGGCGTCGATGGGATGCGCGAGCGCGGTCAGCTCCGCCGGCTGCCGCAGGAAGAACTCCGCGACGCCCTCCGACGCGCCGATGACCCGGAACAGCCGGCGTGCATCCACCTCCGAGCGCAGCACAGCGGCCGCCTGCTCGGGGGCCTGGCGCAGCAGCCGCAGGGCGGCGGCGAGCGCGGTATCCGGGTCGGCGGCGACCGAGATCGCCGCGAGCAGCGACTCCCCGTCGAGGCCGGTCTGCTCCGCGAGCTGGTCCAGCTCGTCGCGGACCGAGCTCAACCCCACGAACCCGGCGCGCGCCAGGGAGGTGAGGGAGAGCTGCTGCTGCCGCGTCACGACGTGCGGGTCAGAGGATCTCGAGGTTGGTCCGCAGCTCGTAGGGGGTGACCTGAGCGCGGTACTCCGACCATTCGCGGCGCTTGTTGAGCAGTACGTAGTTGAACGCCTGCTCCCCCAGCGTCTCGGCGACCAGCTCGGACTCCTCCATCAGGGAGATGGCGTGGTCGAGGCTGGCCGGCAGCTGGCTGTAGCCGAGTGCGCGCCGCTCGCCGTCGGAGAGCGCCCACACGTTGTCCTCGGCCTCGGGCGGGAGATCGTACTGGCCCTCGATGCCCTTGAGGCCCGCCGCGAGCAGCAGCGAGAACGCGAGGTACGGGTTGGCCGCGGAGTCCATGGCGCGGTACTCGACGCGCGAGCTCTGCCCCTTGTTCGGCTTGTACAGCGGGACGCGCACCAGCGCGGACCGGTTGTTGTGGCCCCAACTGACGAAGCTGGGCGCCTCGTCGCCGCCCCACAGCCGCTTGTAGGAGTTGACGAACTGGTTCGTGACGGCGGTGATCTCCGGCGCGTGCCGCAGGAGACCTGCGATGAAGTGGCGGCCGATCTTGGAGAGCTGGTACTGCGCGCCCGGCTCGAAGAAGGCGTTGGTGTCGCCCTCGAACAGCGACATGTGGGTGTGCATGCCGGATCCCGGTTGGCCCTGCAGCGGCTTCGGCATGAAGGTCGCGTACACGCCCTGCTCGATCGCCACCTCCTTGATCACCGTGCGGAACGTCATGATGTTGTCCGCGGTGGTGAGCGCGTCGGCGTAGCGCAGGTCGATCTCGTTCTGGCCCGGTCCCGCCTCGTGGTGGCTGAACTCGACCGAGATGCCGAGGTCTTCGAGCATCCGCACCGACCGGCGGCGGAAGTCGTGCGCGGTGCCGCCCGGGACGTTGTCGAAGTACCCGGCGGAGTCGACGGGCTCGGGGCCCTCCTCGCCGAACGCCGACGACTTGAGCAGGTAGAACTCGATCTCGGGATGCGTGTAGAAGGTGAAGCCGCGGTCGGCCGCCTTCTCGAGCGTCCGCTTGAGCACATTGCGCGGGTCGGAGACGGCGGGCTGGCCGTCGGGCGTGGTGATGTCGCAGAACATGCGCGCGGTCGGGTCGACCTCTCCGCGCCACGGCAGGATCTGGAACGTCGTCGCATCCGGCAGGGCGAGCAGGTCGGACTCGTAGGCGCGAGTCAGGCCCTCGATGGCGGACCCGTCGAAACCGAGGCCCTCGCTGAACGCTCCCTCGACCTCGGCCGGCGCGATGGCGACGGACTTGAGGGTGCCCACGACATCGGTGAACCACAGCCTCACGAACTTGACGCCACGCTCCTCGATCGTGCGAAGAACGAAGTCGCGCTGCTTGTCCATCCTGCCCCTTTCCTCGGCCGCTCCCAGACTACTGGCTGCGGGGTGCAGGGACCGCGCAATCCGGCGGTGCAACACCGAGACGGGCGGTGGTACACTTCCCGGATGCCGACGCAGCTCGCCCGCACCCAGATCACGCACACCCCGCAGGTTCAGCGCGCCATCGACGTGGCGCGGGAGCGGTGGTCCGACGACTCGGACGGCAAGCTCCTCCTCCACCTCATCGAGGAAGGCGAGAGGAGCGTCCGCGACGACCGCAGGACGGAGACCGAGCAACGCCGCGCGGAGCTGGAGCGGATGAGCGCCAGGTACCGGGGCGTCTTCACCGAGAGCCTCGACTCGATCCGCGAGGGCTGGCCCGAGTGACCATCGCCGTGGATGCGGGAGTGCTGATCGCCCTGCTCGACCCGGACGACGCCCACCACCCTGCGGCCGTGGAGGCGTTCGCCGTCGGAACCCGGTACCTCGTCCATCCGGTCAACCTGGCGGAGGCGCTCGTCAATCCCGAGCGGGCGGGCGTCGGCGTCGAGGCGTTCGAAGACCTTCAGCGCTTCGGGGTGATACCGACGTCCCTCGGTCCGAACGGACCACTCCTGCTGGCGCGTATCAGGGCCAAGCACCGACTGCGCATGCCCGACGCCTGCGCCCTCGCCCTGGCTGTCGGCAACGACATCCGGCTCATCACCTTCGACAAGCAGCTGGCGTCCGCCGCATCCACGCGGGGTCTGTACGAGCCCGTGCCCGTCTGAGCCGGGCACCCGCCGCCGGCACCCGCGCCGTCACTAGACTGGCCGCATGAGTGAGCAGTCACCGGTGCCCTCCATCCATCCCACGACATCATCGATGCAGGCGCTGAAGCGGGTGCGCACCCGCCACTTCCAGGCGGCGAAGGAGGAGGGCGCGCCGTTCACCGGGCTGACCAGCTACGACATGCTGACGGCGCAGATCTTCGACGAGGCCGGGATCGACTTCCTGCTGGTCGGCGACTCGGCCGGCAACAACGTGCTCGGCTACGACACCACCCTCCCGGTGACGGTCGACGACCTGATCCCGCTCACGCGCGCGGTCGCCGGAGCGGTCAAGCGGGCGTTCGTGGTCGCGGACATGCCGTTCGGCTCGTACGAGACCGGCCCCCTGGAGGCGCTGCACACAGCGGTCCGCTTCATGAAGGAGACCGGCGCGCACGCCGTCAAGCTGGAGGGCGGCCGCCGCAGCGCGGAGCAGATCCGCCGCATCGTGGATGCGGGCATCCCGGTCATGGCGCACATCGGCTTCACCCCGCAGAGCGAGCACGGCCTCGGCGGCCACCTCGTGCAGGGGCGCGGCCAGGCCGCGGAGGACCTGCTCGCCGACGCGCACGCGGTCGAGGACGCGGGCGCGTTCGCGGTCGTGCTCGAGATGGTCCCCGCCGACGTCGCGAAGCGCGTCACCGAGGAGCTGCGCATCCCGACCGTCGGTGTCGGCGCCGGCCCCCACGTCGACGGTCAGCTGCTGGTGTGGACGGACTGGGCCGGGTTCACGACCGGTCGCGTCCCACGGTTCGTCAAGCAGTACGCCGACCTGAAGACCGTGCTCGCGGATGCGGCCCGCGCGTACAAGGCGGACGTGCAGGGCGGGGCGTTCCCCACCCAGGAGCACAGCTTCTAGCGGTTGTCCGCGGCGTCCTCCTCGGCCCACTTGGCGGAGTTCTCGCGGAGCTTCTCGAGCGCGTGCTCGGCCTCTTCGCGGGTGTCGAACGGGCCCACGCGGTTCGGCGCGGGCGACAGGAAGCCCTGCTCGACTTCGCCGGTCTTCATGTTGTACCAGTACTTGTGCTCGGCGTCCTGCTTGATGCCGTACTCGTCGCTCGTCATAGAGTTGATCGTATGCCCAAGGATTCCGCCGGTCACCTCATCCCCGGCCGCGTCACCGCGATGCGCCCGGTGCCGAGCCGCATCCCGCGGCCGGAGTACGTCGGCCGTCCGGGACCGGCGCCGGCGACCCGCGGCGACGTGTACACGCCCGACGAGGTGGAGCTGATCCGCGAGTCCGGACGGATCGCCGCGCAGGCGATCGAGGCGGTCGGCGCGGCGGTGCGCCCGGGTGTGACCACGGAGGAGCTGGATGCGATCGGGCACGAGTTCCTGCTCGCCCACGACGCCTACCCCTCCACCCTCGGCTACCGCGGCTACCCCAAGTCGATCTGCAGCTCCGTCAACGAGGTCGTGTGCCACGGCATCCCCGACGACACGGTGCTGGAGGACGGCGACATCGTCAACATCGACATCACCGCCTTCAAGAACGGCTTCCACGGGGACAGCAACCAGACCTTCATCGCCGGGACCGCGTCCGAGGAGGTCGCGCAGCTCGTCGAGCGCACGCGCGAGGCGCTCAACCGCGGCATCAAGGCGGTCGCGCCCGGTCGGCAGGTCAACGTGATCGGGCGCGCCATCGAGTCGTACGCGAAGCGGTTCGGCTACGGCGTGGTGCGCGACTTCACCGGCCACGGCGTGGGGGCGTCCTTCCACTCGGGCCTCATCATCCCCCACTACGACGCGGCCCCCGCCTACGACGACGTGATGGAGCCCGGGATGGTGTTCACCATCGAGCCGATGCTGACGCTGGGCACGCACGAGTGGGAGATGTGGGCCGACGACTGGACCGTCGTCACCCGCGACCGCAGCATCACCGCGCAGTTCGAGCACACGCTCGTCGTCACCGAGCGCGGGGCCGAGATCCTCACCCTCGCCTGACGGACCGCCGGGCGCGGTAGATTCGGAGCATGACTTCGCAGAAGCACGCGATCGGCATCGACATCGGCGGCACGGGGATCAAGGGGGCTCTGGTCGATCTGTCGACCGGCGAGCTCCTCAGCGACCGGGTCAAGCTGCCCACCCCGGCCGGCGGCAAGCCCGACGACATCGTGGAGACGACGAAGGAGATCGTCGCACAGCTGGCGGCCGAGGAGCCGGACGCGCCGGTCGGCGTCTGCTTCCCCGCCATCGTCAGCCACGGCGTCACCCTCTCGGCCGCCAACGTCGCCAAGGACTGGATCGGCCTCCACGCGGAGAACCTGTTCGAGAAGGCTCTCGGGCGCGACATCCACTTCGTCAACGACGCCGACGCCGCCGGGTACGCCGAGACGCGCTTCGGCGCGGCCAAGGGCAAGGACGGCCTCGTCATCATGACCACGCTCGGTACGGGCATCGGGTCCGCGCTCATCTACGACGGCATCCTCATCCCGAACGCGGAGCTCGGCCACCTGGAGATCGACGGCCACGACGCGGAGTCGCGCGCGGCCTACTCCGCCAAGGAGCGCGAGGACCTCAGCTGGGAGAAGTGGGCCAAGCGCCTGCAGAAGTACTACTCCACCGTCGAGTTCCTCTTCACGCCGGACCTCTTCATCGTCGGCGGCGGAGTGTCGAAGAACTATCAGGAGTTCCTGCCGCTGCTGAAGCTCAAGACCCCGATCGTGCCGGCCGTGCACCGCAACAACGCGGGCATCCTGGGCGCTGCGGCCCTCGCGGTCCGCGGCGAGCGCCGGGAGCGCGGCGAGCGCGGCCGCAGCGGCGAGGTCGGCACGCCCGACGACGTGCCCGCGCCCACTCCGGCCTGACGAGGATGCCTCGGGGCCGCCTGCGGGTGATGCTCGGCGCGGCGCCCGGCGTGGGCAAGACGTTCGCCATGCTCGAAGAGGGCGAGCGGCTGCGCGGGCTGGGCACCGACGTGGTGGTCGCGGTCGTGGAGACGCACGGCCGCGCGGCGACGGCGGCGCTCCTTGAGGGGCAGGAGGTGGTGCCGCGCCGGCTGGTGGAGCACCGCGGCGTGACCCTCAGCGAGCTGGACCTGGATGCGGTGCTCGCCCGGCATCCGCAGGTCGCGCTGGTGGACGAGCTGGCGCACACGAACGCGCCCGGCTCCGACCACGACAAGCGCTGGCAGGACGTGGAGACGCTGCTGGATGCGGGGATCGACGTCATCTCGACGGTCAACATCCAGCACATCGAGTCGCTGAACGACGTGGTCGAGCAGATCACGGGCGTGCCGCAGCGGGAGACCATCCCGGATGCGGTGCTGCGCCGGGCGGACCGGATCGAGCTGGTGGACCTGGCGCCGCAGGCGCTGCGCGACCGGCTCGCCGAGGGTGTCGTCTACCCCGCGGCCCGAGTGGATGCGGCCCTCTCGAACTACTTCCGGCTCGGCAACCTGACCGCGCTGCGTGAGCTCGCGCTGCTGTGGCTCGCCGACGAGGTGGACAGCGCCCTGCAGCAGTACCGAGCCGAGCACGGCATCGCGGGCACCTGGGAGGCCCGGGAGCGCGTCGTCGTCGCGCTGACCGGCGGACCGGAGGGCGAGACGCTGCTGCGCCGCGGCGCGCGCATCGCGGCCCGCAGCTCCGGCGGCGAGCTGCTGGCGGTGCACGTGAGCAGCCAGGACGGCCTCCGCGAGGCGGCGCCCGGGGTGCTGGCGAATCAGCGCGCGCTCGTGGAGCAGCTGGGCGGGAGCTACCACCAGGTGGTCGGCGACGACATCCCGCGCGCCCTGGTCGAGTTCGCACGCGGCGAGAGCGCCACGCAGCTGGTGATCGGCGTCTCGCGGCGGAGCCGGCTGTCGGCGCTTCTGACGGGGCCGGGGATCGGCGCGACCGTGATCCGCGAATCCGGCGACATCGACGTGCACATCGTGTCGCACGCGCGCGCCGGCGGCCGGTTCTCCCTCCCCCGGCCGCGCGGAGGGCTCACCGTGCGGCGCCGGGTCTACGGTTTCCTGCTCGCCCTCATCGGGGGCCCGCTGCTGACGCTGCTGCTGACGAGCGTCCGCTCCGGGGAGTCGATGACGGCGGACGTGCTCAGCTACCAGCTGCTCGTCGTCGTGGTCGCGCTCGTCGGCGGCATCTGGCCCGCGCTGTTCGCCGCGCTCCTGTCGGGGCTCACCCTCGACTTCTTCTTCGTCGACCCGCTGTACACGATCACCGTCGGGGAGCCCCTGCACCTGCTGGCGCTCATCCTGTTCGTCATCATCGCGGCGCTGGTCAGCCTGGTGGTCGACCAGGCCGCGCGGCGGTCGCGGGCGGCGCTGCGGGCGGCGGCCGAGGCGGAGCTGCTGGCGACCGTCGCCGGCGGCGTGATACGCGGCGAGGATGCGGTGCAAGCGCTGGTCACCCGCACCCGCGAGGCCTTCGGGCTCGGTGGGGTGCGGCTGGTGCTGCACGGGGCGGACGGCGCGGATGAGGTGCTCGCGAGCGACGGAGACGCACCGCTGTCGGAACCCGCTCAGCGGCTGCCGGTGCGGACCGGCCCGGAGTCGCGCGCGGTCGACGCGCGCGGCGGCCAGGAGGGCCGGGTCTTCCTCGAACTGCGCGGCCGCGACCTCGAGGCCGGGGACCGACGGCTCCTGTCGGCGATCGTCGCGCAGCTGGAGGCGGCATTGGAGCACCGCGAGCTCACCGCGGCGGCCGCGGAGCTCGCCCCGCTGGCGGAAGCCGACCGGGTCCGCACGGCCCTGCTCGCCGCTGTCGGGCACGACCTGCGGCGTCCGCTCGCCGCCGCGACCGCCGCGGTCACCACGCTCCGCCAGTCGGATCTGACGTTGAGCGACGAGGACCGGGAGGCGCTGCTCGAGACGGCGGAGGACAGCCTCCAGGGACTCGCCGGGCTCGTCACCGACCTGCTCGACGCCAGCCGGGTGCAGGCGGGCGTGCTCGCGGTGTCCCTCGCCCCGACGGAGCTCGACGACGTGATCCTGCCCGCCCTCGACGAACTGGGCGTCGGGCCGGGCGACGTGGAGCTCGACCTCTCCCCCGACGTGCCGCCACTGCTGGCGGACGGCGTGCTGCTGCAGCGGGTGCTCGTGAACCTGCTCGGCAACGCCCTCCGCTACAGCCCCGAGGGCGCCCGCCCGGTGCTCGCTGCGAGCGAGTTCGCCGGCACGGTGCAGCTGCGCGTCGTCGACCGCGGACCCGGCATCCCGGCCGAGCGCCGGGAGGCGGTGTTCGCGCCGTTCCAGCGCCTGTCGGACACCGACAACGATTCGGGCATCGGGCTCGGCCTCGCGCTGTCGAAGGGGTTCGTCGAGGGGATGGGCGGCACGCTCGACGTCGAGGACACTCCCGGCGGCGGCCTCACCATGGTCGTGTCGCTGCCGGCGGCGGAGGGGGACGAGTGAAGATCCTGATCGCGGACGACGACCCGCAGATCCTGCGCGCCCTGCGCATCCTTCTCGCCGCCCGCGGCTACGACGTGCTCACCGCGCGCACCGGCGCGGAGGCCCTGTCTGTCGCCGTGGACGAGCATCCGGACCTGGTGATGCTCGACCTGGGGATGCCGCAGCTGAACGGCATCGAGGTGATCGAGGGACTGCGCGGCTGGAGCAGCGTCCCCATCCTCGTCGTCTCGGGACGCACCGGCTCCGGCGACAAGGTGGATGCGCTCGACGCGGGAGCGGACGACTACGTCACGAAGCCCTTCGCCGCCGACGAGCTGCTAGCCCGCATCCGCGCCCTCACCCGCCGGCAGACGTCCGCCACGGACGAGCCGGTCGTCGCCTTCGGGGACGTGACGGTCGACCTGGCCGCCCGCCAGGTCACCCGCCGTGGGGACGACGGCGCGGTGCACCCGGTGCGGCTGACGCCGACCGAGTGGCAGATCCTCGAGGTGCTGCTGCGCAACCCGCGGCGGTTGGTCACGCGGCAGTCGCTGCTGACCCAGGTGTGGGGACCGCAGTACACCAAGGACACCGGCTACTTGCGGCTGTACCTGGCGCAGCTGCGGAAGAAGCTGGAGCCGGAGCCGTCACGCCCGCGCTACCTGCTGACCGAGCCCGGGATGGGCTACCGGTTCACGCCCGACGGCGACGCGGAGGCCGCCGCGCCCGCGCAGTGAGAAGGGAATGGGCCGGCTGATACGCCGGGTTCTGTCACGGTGCCGAAGCACCGCGGACGGCCATCTATCTCGGGACGACGTCACCGCCGCCCTCCAGCGGTCTACCCGGGGACGAGACGAGCAGCCTCATGGTCCCCTGTCCGACCTTGCTCCGGGCGAGGTTTACCCAGCCGGCCGGGTCACCCCGGCCGCTGGTGGTCTCTTACACCACCGTTTCACCCTTACCGGGGACTCGCGTCCCCGGCGGTCTGCTTTCTGTTGCACTTTCTCGCGGGTTGCCCCGGGTGGGTGTTACCCACCGCCCTGCTCTGCGGAGCCCGGACGTTCCTCGGCGGCCCGCTGACGCGGACCGACGCGACCGTCTTGCCGACCCATTCCGGCCTCAACCCTAGCGCAGGCGCCTCCGGAGCCGGTCGCCGGACGTCGGACGCCCGGGGCCGGTCAGAGCCCGGAGTCCTCCCCGCGCACGAGGATGGCGCCGCTGTCCGGGCAGAGCACCACGTCGTCGGCCGCCGCGCGGCGGATCTCGGAGAGGTCGGACTCGGTGAGCTTCACGTTCGACCCGAGCGAGACGCCGCGGACGAGCGCGGCCGCCCCGATGCCGTACCGCGCGCGCTGCCGCTCGTACAGCTCGATGAGGTCGGCCGGGAGCGCCTCGGCGATCGTGGCCCGGTCGGCCGCGGCGGCCTTGCGCTGCGCCTCGAGCTTGCCCGCCTCCTCGTCGCGCTGCGCCTCGAGCGCGGCGACCCGGCCGTCGAGCTCCGCGCGTTCCGCCTCGACGGCGGCGAGCGCCTCCTCCAGCGCCTCGACGCGCTCCATGACGGTGAGCTCGATCTCCTCGAGGTCGTCCTTGCGCTTGGCGAGGGAGGCCAGCTCCGCCTCGAGCGCCTGCACGTCCTTCACCGAGGAGGTCTGCTGCACGCGGTCGCTGTCGCGCTTGACGCGCGCCTCGACGATCTCGACATCCGACTCGACGCGCTTCAGCTCGGCCCGGGCGTCCTCCAGCTCGCCGGTCGCGGCGATCCACCGGGCACGCAGGGCCTCGATCTCGGGCTGCAGCTTCGTCAGCTCGACGGCCTGCGGCAGGTTCTTGGTGGCGTGCGCGAGCTGCGCCAGGCGCGTGTCCGCGGACTGCAGGCGCAGGAGCTCGTTCTGATCGGCGGGGCTGGCTTTCACGATGCGGTGCTTCTTTCGTGCGAGGTGTCGGGATGCGGGGTGACGGCGTGCGGGGTGTCGGGATGCGGGGTGCCGGGATGCGGGATGCCGGAGTACCGGCCCGTCGCCCGCGGCGTGATCGGGTGGATGGCGCTCATTGCAGGATCGCGAAGTCCCACGGATCGGTGCGCAGTTCGCTGACGGCGACCTCGACGCCGGGCAGCGCCTCCCGGAGCTTCTCGGCGGCCGTGTCGAGCCAGAGCCACTCGCTTGCCCAGTGCGAGACGTCGAGCAGCGCCGGGCCCCCACCGAGCACGGCCTGCTCCCGCGCTTCCGAGGCGGGATGGTGCCGCAGGTCGGCCGTGATGTAGACGTCCGCCCCGCGCACGGCGGGCGTACCGAGCAGGGAGTCGCCCGCGCCGCCGCAGACGGCGACCCGGGTCACCGGCTGGTGGTAGTCGCCGGCGGCGCGCACTCCCCCGGCGGTCGGCGGGAGCAGGTCGGCGACCGCCCGTGCGAGCTGGCCCAAGGTGGTGGGCTGCGCCAGCTCGCCCACCCGGCCGATGCCGGTGACGCCGTCGGTCGCCGGGGCGATGGGACGCGCGTCGCGCAGTCCGAGGCGCGCGGCGAGCACGTCGCTGGTGCCGTCGGCCACGACGTCCGCCGTCGTGTGGGCGGCGTAGAGCGCCACGTCCTCCCGGATGAGGCGGGCGAGCAGCGCACCCTTGTAGCGGTCCTCCGCCACCGTGGTGACCCCGCGGAGCAGCAGCGGGTGGTGCGCGATCAGCAGGTCGGCACCCGTGTCCACGGCCTCGTCGACGGTCGCCGCGACGGCATCGACGGCGAGCAGGATGCGCTCGATCGTGGCCTCGGGATCTCCGGCCACCAGGCCGGACGCATCCCAGCTCTCGGCACCGGCGAGCGGCCAGAGCTGCTCGACGGTGTCGCGGACGGAGGCGAGGGTGTGAGGCACGTCGATCAGCCTACGGGATGCCGATTCGCGCCGACCCTGCCGGATCGGTTCTGTGGAGAACGCGCCGGCTGTGGAGGAATCCGCCGGCCGCCGATCAGGCGATCAGACGCCCCGCCTCTTCCGCCCGCTCCTGCTCCCGGATGGCCGGCGCCGCGGAGACAAGCGCGCCGAACAGCCCGATCGCCAGGGCGGCCACCACCCCGATGTTGCTCGTCCCGATCCCCGCGCCCGGGTCGATCCCGACCAGCCGGAACAGGTAGCCCTCCCAGGCGAGCCACGGCAGCGGCGAGCTGATCGCACCGAGCCCGACCACGGTCGCCACGACGAGCAGCGTGACGTTGGTCCAGCGCCAGTCCGGGTAGACGCCGCCCCGGGTGAGCAGCGACTGCTGATGGAACCGCCGCGTCCGCAGCATCATCTCGCCCGAGAAGATGCCCACCCAGGCGGCGACCGGCACCGAGAGCGCGGTCGGCACCCCGCGCACGACCGACGCGAGGTCCGTGACCGTGGCCGCCAGCACCGCGCCGACGATCGCGATCGCCGCCCCCGCGACGACGGTGCTCCAGCGGCGGCCGAGGCGAACGCCCGCGGCGTCGAGCGTGAACCCGGCCGAGTACACGGTCAGCACCAGCGCGGAGATCAGCGAGAGCCCGACGGCGAGCAGCAGCGGCACCGGGTACCAGGCCGGCAGCCCGAGCATGGTCAGCGCTGCGACCGGGTCGCTCGCGAGCGCCCCGGCCATGCCGGGCTGCGAGGCGGCGAGCAGGCCGCCGTAGGAGACGAGGATGAACGGAGGCACGCCCGCGCCGAACGTCGCCCAGAGCATCGCGGCGCCGCCGGACGACAGCGGCCGCTGGTACCGGGCCACCTCCGCGCTGCTCATGGCCCACGCGAGCCCGACGTAGCTGAAGACCAGCACGGCCCCGGTGACGACGTGCGTCCAGAACGCGTCGGGCACCGCGAGCGCGCGCGTCACATCCACGTGCCGCCAGGTCGCCATGATCATCAGGCCGATCAGCACCGCCGACGCGATGGTGAGCACCAGCTGTACCCGGGCCACCAGGCGGTAGCCGGTGTACGCGATCAGCACGGCGAGCGCGATGGTGACGATCAGCGCGGTCACCGTCGCGCCGGCCGCGTCCCCCGTCCACCCCTCGGCGGCCGTCAGCGATCCGGCGGCAGAACCCGCCAGCCACAGCAGCACCGAGCCCCAGAACAGTTTCACGAGCAGGGCGAGCACGGTCGGGATGAGGTTGCCGCGCATTCCGAACGACGCCCGCGACACCACCATCGTCGGCTGCCCGCTCCACTTCCCGGCCAGCGTGCCGAGCCCGAGCGGGAGGAAGGAGAGGGCGACGCCGACGAGTGTCGCGACGAGGAGCTGACGGAGGCTGAGGCCGAGCACGAACAGGGTCGCGCCGACGCCGACGCTGATGAGCGAGGAGGTGCCGGCGAACCAGAGCCAGAACATCCGGGATGCGCGCCCCACCCGCTGGTCGAGCGGCGTCGGTTCGAGGTCCGCCTCCTCGGGGGTGAGGAGGCTGATCCGGGTGTGGCGGCCGCGAGGGACGTCGTGCTCGTCCGGGTCTGCGACCGGATGCGCGGCGTCGTCCTCGAGTGGTGGCGCGGCATCCGGGGCGACGGTCGCGTCGGACGGGGCCGCAGCCTCCGGGGCGGGCGCCTCATTTGGCACGACGGGCGCCATCAGCGCGACCGATGGCGCGACGGGCAGCACGGGCACCGGCTCGGAGTCCCGCGGCGCCGCCTCGGGCGGCACGAGGTCGAGCGGCTCGGCACGGGCGACGGGACGGAAGGTCGGCGGGCTGACCGCCTCCGCGGCCGTCTCGGGCTCGGCGGGCTCGGGCTCGGGCTGGCGCTGCCGCTCCGGACGCTGGATCGGGATGGCCGCCGTGGCCACCCACTCGCTGAACGTCGGCTCCGGCCCGGTCGGGGCGCGTCGCACCGGGAGGTCGTCGAAGCTGATCCGCTCGGTCGGCGGCCCGGCCCATCCATCCGCCGCAGCCTCGTCATCGACGTCGGCATCAGCATCGGCGTCGCCGTGGGCAAGCGCATCCGCGTCGCCCTCAGCGCCCTCCTCCGATCCCCCGTCGCGGGCCGCCTGCGTGCCGGGCGCGGCCGTCGCCCGCGGCACGACGATCGGGATGGCCGACGTGATGCGCGCGACCTCCTCCTCCAGCACACCGGCGAGCTCGTCGTCGCTGTGCCGCTCGCCGCGCGCTGTGCCGTCCATGACGCCAGACTACGACGCGGCGCGCCCCGTTCGAGAGCCCCGGCAAGTAGCATCGGAGCGTGAGCGCGATCCCCACCCCGTACGAAGACCTGCTCCGCGACGTGCTGGCGAACGGCGCGCATAAATCGGACCGCACCGGCACCGGCACGCGCAGCGTGTTCGGCCGCCAGCTGCGGTTCGACCTTGCCGAGGGCTTCCCGCTCATCACGACCAAGCGCGTCCACTTCAAGTCGATCGCGTACGAGCTGCTCTGGTTCCTGCGCGGCGACAGCAACGTCGGGTGGCTGCGCGAGAACGGCGTGACGATCTGGGACGAGTGGGCCGACGAGCGCGGCGAGCTCGGCCCGGTGTACGGCGTGCAGTGGCGGTCGTGGCCCGCGCCGGACGGACGCCACATCGACCAGATCCAGCAGGTGATCGACACCCTGCGCACGGACCCCGACTCGCGCCGCATCATCGTCTCCGCTTGGAACGTCGCCGACATCCCGGACATGGCGCTCGCCCCGTGCCACGCCTTCTTCCAGTTCTACGTCGCCGACGGTCGCCTCTCCTGCCAGCTGTACCAGCGCAGCGCCGACATGTTCCTCGGCGTCCCCTTCAACATCGCGAGCTACGCGCTCCTGACGATGATGGTCGCCCAGCAGGTCGGCCTGGAGCCCGGGGAGTTCGTCTGGACGGGCGGCGACGTCCACATCTACGACAACCACCTCGAGCAGGTGGAGGAGCAGCTCACGCGCGACCCGTATCCCGCACCGCGGCTGCGGTTCGCCCGGAAGCCAGAGAGCATCTTCGACTACCGCTTCGAGGACTTCGTGGTCGAGGACTACCAGCACCACCCGGCCATCCGCGCAGCGGTCGCCGTATGACGCTCGCGCTGATCTGGGCGCAGGCCCGCGACCGCGTGATCGGCGCCGACGGCGGGATGCCGTGGCACCTCCCGGAGGATCTGAAGCACTTCCGCGATCTGACCGGCACCGACCCGGTCGTGATGGGCCGGCGCACCTGGGAGTCGCTTCCCGAGCGCTTCCGCCCGCTGCCCGGGCGCGCGAACGTCGTCGTCACCCGGCAGCCGGACTGGAACGCGGACGGCGCGCAGGTCGCGCACACGGTCGAGCAGGGCCTCGCCGCGGCCGGTGACGCCTCCACCGTCTGGGTGATCGGCGGCGCCGAGCTCTACCGGCAGACCCTTCCGCTCGCGGATCGGCTGGAGGTCACGGAGATCGACCTCGAGGTGCCGGGCGACACCCGCGCCCCCGAGCCCGGCGAGGGATGGACGGTGCACGCGGGCGAATGGGCGACCGCCGCGAACGGCACCCGGTACCGCTTCCTCACCTACACGCGGTAGGCCTCAGCCGAGCCCGGCCACCAGATTCACGGTCGCCGCCACGATCACCGTTCCGAAGACGTACGACAGCAGGGTGTGCCGCAGGATCGCGCGGCGGATGTACGAACTGCTGATGTCCGTGTCCGACACCTGGAACGTCATCCCGAGCGTGAACGCCAGGTACGCGAAGTCGCTGTAGCGCGGCGGCTCCTTCTGGTTGAAGTCGATCCCGCCGCCCTTCCGGTAGTACATGCGGGCGTAGCGCAGCGCGTACAGGGTGTGGACGAGCGTCCACGACAGCGCGACGCTCACGACCGCGAGCAGCGCGACCCCGAGCTGCTTGCCGCCGCTCAGGTGCTTGGCGTCGACCAGGATGTACACCACCGCGAGGATGCTGGCCGCCGCCGCGAGCAGCAGCACGAAATCCGCCGTCCGGCGTCCCGGGTCCTCGAGCGTGGCGTGGCTCTTCGTCGCCGCGGAGTCCAGGCGCCACACCGCGATCCACACCCAGCTGATGTAGACGAGGCACGCGGCCGCCCACCCCGCGATGATCGCGTAGTGCCACCCGTTGAGCAGGCCGACGGTGACGCCGACGACCACCCCGGCGGCGAAAGCGGTCGTCATCTTCGCCGCCGTGCGTCCACGGCCGCTGTGCAGTTCGTCGGTCACACACCGGATGCTCGCACACGTCGGCCGAGCAGACGGGCACGCACCGCCGGTACGATCGATCACGTGACCACCGCAGCTCTCTCGCCCTCTCCCCTGGCCGACCTCGACACCGCAGCGCTCCGCGAGGCGCACTCTTCCTTCGCGCGCGCCTACGACGAGCTGAAGGCCGCGGGCCTCTCGCTCGACATCACGCGCGGGAAGCCGTCCGCCGACCAGCTCGACCTGTCGAACGACCTGCTGCACCTGCCCGACGGCGCCTACCGGGATGCGGCGGGCACCGACCTCCGCAACTACGGCGGCCCGAACGGGCTCACGGAGCTGCGCGAGATCTTCTCCGGCGCGCTGCGCGTCCCCGTCGCGCAGCTGCTCGCGCTCGGCAACGCCAGCCTGACCGTGATGCACGACACGATCGCACAGGCGCTGATCCACGGCGTCCCCGGCGGCGACCTGCCGTGGGCCAACCAGTCGATCAGCTTCCTCGCGCCCGTGCCCGGGTACGACCGCCACTTCACCATCCTGGAGCGCTTCGGCATCCGGATGATCCCCGTCCCGATGAACGACGACGGCCCCGACATCGAGGCGGTCGCCTCGCTGCTCGCCGCCGACGACAGCATCAAGGGGATGTGGTGCGTGCCGGTGTACTCGAACCCGACCGGCGCCGTCTACAGCGAGAAGGTCGTCCGCGCGCTGGTGTCGCTCGACGCGGCCCCTGACTTCCGCCTGTTCTGGGACAACGCGTACGCGGTGCACCACCTCACCGACGACCGTCCGGAGCCGATCGACGTGCTCACGCTCGCCGCCGAGGCGGGAAACCCCGACCGTCCGCTCATCTTCGCCTCCACGTCCAAGGTCACCTTCCCCGGATCCGGCGTCGCCTTCTTCGGGGCGTCCCCGGCGAACATCGCCTGGTTCCAGCACAACTCGGCCGCGCAGAGCATCGGACCGGACAAGCTGAACCAGCTTCGCCACGCCCTGTTCCTGAAGGACGCGGACGGCCTGACGGCGCACATGGAGAAGCACCGCGCCATCCTGGAGCCGAAGTTCGCCGCCGTGGACGAGGTCTTCCGCGAGCGCCTCGCCCCCTGGGGCGCCGGCAGCTGGAACGCGCCCAAGGGCGGGTACTTCGTCAGCCTCGACGTCGCCGACGGCTCCGCCAAGCGGGCGGTGCAGCTGGCGAAAGAGGCCGGGATCGCGGTCACGCCCGCGGGCTCCACCTTCCCCTACGGCGAGGACCCGCGCGACGCCAACATCCGCATCGCCCCGACCTTCCCGTCGCTCGACGAGCTGACCGCCGCCCTCGACGGCCTGTGCACGGCCATCCTGCTCGCCGAGGCCGAGACTCTCCTCGCCGACCGGGACTGACGATGACGGGCTGGGTCGTCCGCGCGAGCACCGAGGACGACTGGCAGGCGTACCGCGCCCTGCGCTTCGAGATGCTCGAGGACACGCCGATCGCGTTCCTGGAGACGCTGGAGCACGCCAGGACGCATCCCGACGAGCACTGGCGGCGCCGCGCGTCCAACACCTCGGCCACCTCGCGCCTCTTCGCGGCGGTCGCCGAGGACGGACGCTGGCTCGGAAGCATGGGCGGCTACCAGTCGGCCGCGTCGCACGACCCGTACCTGGTGGGCGTGTACGTGAGCCCGGAGTGGCGCGGCCGCGAGCACGGCATCACGGACGCCCTCCTCGACGCCGTCATCGACTGGGCGCGGGGACGCGGCGAGCGGCTGCTGCTGGAGGTGCACGAGGACAACGGGCCGGCCATCCGCTCCTACCTGCGCCGCGGCTTCGTGTTCACCGGGCGGACGCAGCCGTACCCGCTCGACCGCACGGCGAACGAGCGGGAGATGGCTCTCCCGCTCGTCTGAGCCGTTTCTGCGTCCCCGGCGCCGGGCCCGGGTCAGACCTCGCCGAAGCCGGTGTCGACCAGGTCGGCGAGCGCGTCCACCGCGGCGCGGCCGTCGGCGTCCTCGGTCGCGATGCGCGCGGTGGACCCGGCGGTCAGGCCGAGGGACATGATGCCGAGGAGGCTCTTCGCGTCCTTGCCGTTGACCGTCACCTTCACAGGGAACGTGTTCGCGAGCTTCACGAACTCCGCGGCCGGCCGGGCGTGCAGGCCCTCGGGGTTGCGGACGACGACCTCGCGCTCATACGGCCCGGAGGCGGCGCTACCCTCCTCCGGCGCGGGCGCGGCCTCGGCGGCAGCGCCGCCGGTCGCATCCCCGGCCCAGGCGTCCACGGCGCCCCGGGCCGCGGCCGCGACCGCGTCGAGGTCGGCGCCCGACTCCGCGGCGACCGCCGCGGCGACGCCGCCCTCCACGAACGGCACGTCGACCACCCGCACCCGGGCGCGCTGGTCGTCGTCGAGCATGTCCAGCACGGTCTCGGCCGTCAGGAGCGCGGAGCCCAGGTCGCTGACGACCACGACCCCGGAGCCGCCGTCGGCCTCCGCGACACCAGACATCACCTTCGTGAAGCTGGTGCCGATCCCGCCGTCGTCCGTCCCTCCCGCGGCGACGAGGCGCACCGAGCCGGCCATCTGACCGGCGAGCTGCACCATCCCCGCCGCGATCTGCTCGCTGTGCGAGACGAAGACGATGCCGACCCGCTCGCTCATTCCGCCGCCCCGGCGGCCGCGCGCAGCAGCAGAGCGGTCGACTGGGCGCCCGGATCCCGGTGCCCGGCCGAGCGCTCGCCCAGGTAGCTGGCACGGCCCTTGCGCGCGACGAGCGGCTCGGTCGCGACCGCGCCCTCCTCCGCCGCGTCGGCCGCCTCGGTCAGGATGTCCGGAGCGGACGCCCCGGACTCCTGAGCCGCGCGCGCCGCATCCACTGCGGGCGTCCAGGCGTCGATCATCGTCTTGTCGCCGGGCTCGGCCTTGCCGCGGGACACGATCCCGTCCCGCGCCGCCGCCAGGGCGGCCACGAGGGCCGCCCCGTCGACCGTCGCCGCGTCCCCCAGCGGCTCCGCCGCCTTCAGGAACGCGGTGCCGTACAGCGGGCCGGACGCGCCGCCGACCGTCGAGATCAGGGTCATGGCCACCGAGCGCAGCGCCGCGTTCGGCGTCGCGTCGTCCGGCAGCTTCTCCAGCGCCGCCACCGACGCGCGCAGTCCACGGTCCATGTTCTCGCCGTGGTCGCCGTCGCCGATCTCGCGATCGAGCGTGTTCAGCTCCTGCTTGTGCTCGCCGATGGAGTCCGCCGCAGCGGAGATCCACGCCTTCACCCAGTTCGTGTCCAGCGTCATCGACGCCTCCTTGTCGTTGTCGTGTGCAGCTTCGCCGGTCCCTCGCGGGGCGGTTACAGGCCCCAGCGCAGAGCGGCCGTGTGGACCGGCGCGTCCCACAGCTCGGTCAGCTCGTCGTCCAGCTTCAGCAGCGAGATGGATGCGCCCTGCATCTCCAGCGAGGTCACGTAGTTGCCCACGAGCGACCGGCTGAGGGTGATGCCGCGCTCGTCGAGCACCTCGGCGGCGCGCCGGAACAGGATGTAGAGCTCGGACAGCGGGGTGCCGCCCATCCCGTTCACGAACAGCAGCACCGGGGAGCCGTCGAAGGACAGGTCGGCGAGGATCGCGTCCATCATCCGGTCCACCAGGCGGTCGGCGGGCTCCAGCTTGATCCGCTCGCGGCCCGGCTCGCCATGGATGCCCACGCCGAACTCGATCTCGTCCTCGGGGAGCACGAAGCCCGGCTCGCCGGCGTGCGGGACCGTGCCGTCGGTCAGCGCGAGGCCGATCGAGCGGACGTTCGCGTTCACGCGCTCCGCCATGGCGGTCACGGCGTCGAGGTCGTCGCCGCGGTCGGCCGAGGCCCCCGCGATCTTCTCGACGAGCACCGTGCCCGCGACGCCGCGCCGGCCCGCGGTATAGAGGGAGTCCTGCACGGCGACGTCGTCATTCGTGACGACGGACCGCACGGTGATGCCCTCGGCGCCGACCAGGTCGGCGGCCGTCTCGAAGTTCAGAACGTCGCCGGTGTAGTTCTTCACGATGTGGAGCACGCCCGCTCCGCCGTCCGCGGCCTTGGTGGCCTCGACGATCGGCATCGGCGTCGGCGAGGTGAAGACCTCGCCCGGCACGGCGGCATCCAGCATCCCCTTGCCGACGAAGCCGGCGTGGAGGGGCTCGTGACCGCTGCCGCCTCCGCTGACCAGACCGACCTTGCCCTGTACGGGGCCGTCGGCCCGGGAGACGAACTTCGGATCCTGCGACACCTTCACGATGTCGGCGTGAGCCCGGCCGAACCCCGCGAGGGACTCGGTCACGACGTCGGGTACGTCGTTGATGAGCTTCTTCATCGAAACCCTTCCTTCCACTGCTGTCAGTGCGTCGCCGCCACCCACTCGTCGAGCTTCGCGGCCGCAGCCCCGGAGTCGATCGCCTGAGCCGCGACCGCCATTTGCGAACGGAATCGATCCAGGATGGACACCTGGACCCTCGACGGGTCGGACGCGAGCTCGTAGGAAACGAGCCCGGCCGCCGCGTTGAGCAGGACGATGTCGCGCACGGGGCCTTCTTCGCCCGCGAGCACGGCACGCACGACCGCCGCGTTGTACGCGGCGTCCTTCCCGAGCAGGTCGTCGATCCGCGCCCGGGGGATGCCCAGGTCGCGCGGATCGATGTCGTGCTCGGTGACGAGGCCCCGGGAGACCTCCCAGACGTGGCTGTGACCGGTGGTCGACAGCTCGTCGAGCCCGTCGTCGCCGCGGAAGACCAGCGCGGTCGCCCCGCGGGTCTGGAACACGCCGACGATGAGCGGGATGCGGTCGAGCGTCGCGACGCCGACCGCGGACGCCTCGGGCCGCGCCGGGTTGCACAGCGGGCCGAGGTAGTTGAAGACGGTGGGGACGCCGAGCTGCGCCCGCACCGGGCCGGCGTGGGCGAATCCGGGGTGGAAGGCGCTCGCGAAGGCGAAGGTGATCCCGGCGACGCGCAGCACCTCCGCCACCCGATCGGCGGACAGAGTGAGGTCGATGCCGAGTGCGGCCAGCACATCCGACGATCCGGACGAGGAGCTCGCGGCGCGGTTGCCGTGCTTGATGACGGGGACGCCGGCGGCCGCGGCGACGATGGACGCGGTGGTCGAGACGTTCACGGTGCCGAACCGGTCGCCGCCGGTGCCCACGATGTCGAGGGCCATCGGGTCCACATCCAGCGGGACGGCGTGATCCAGGATGGCGTCGCGGAACCCGACGATCTCGTCGACGGTCTCCCCCTTGGCCCGCAGGGCGATGAGGAACGCGGCCAACTGGGCGTCCGTCGCCTCGCCGGTCATGACCTGGTCCATGGCCCACGCCGCGTCCGCCACGCTCAGGTGCTCCCCGGCCAGGAGAGACGTCAGCACGGACGACCAGGACTGCGTGTGGACCATGCTGCGATCCTATCGGCGGGCGACACGCCACGGCGATACCGGCCGCCGGGCGCCCACTGAGGCTGTCCTAACCGGAAATCCGGTCGATTCAAGCCCCCTGGGTGGGAAAACCATGGGTTCTTTTCAGCCATAATGGGTTACGTGACGAGCACCTCCCTTTCTCCCTCAGCGAGTGCGCCGGCGATCAACCGGCCCAATGTCGTGGCCGTCGGCACGATCGTCTGGCTCGGCTCGGAGGTGATGTTCTTCGCGGGCCTGTTCGCGATCTACTTCACCCTCAAGTCGACGTCGCCGGATCTGTGGGCCGCTGAGACGCAGCACCTCAACATCCCGTACGCGGCGACCAACACTCTGATCCTGGTGCTGAGCTCGGTCACCTGCCAGTTCGGCGTGTTCGCCGCCGAGCGCATGCAGCCGCGCCGCACGGGCGGCCTGCTGCAGTTCTGGCGCTGGGGAATGGTCGAGTGGTTCACCCTCACCTACCTCATGGGCGCCGTCTTCGTCTCCGGCCAGGTGCTCGAGTACGCCACCCTGGTCTCCGAGGGCATCTCGCTCAGCTCGAACGCCTACGGTTCGGCGTTCTACCTGACGACGGGCTTCCACGCCCTCCACGTCACGGGCGGCCTCATCGCCTTCCTGCTCGTGATCGGCCGCGCGTTCGCGGTCAAGATCTTCGGCCACAAGGAGGCGACCAGCGCCATCGTGGTCTCCTACTACTGGCACTTCGTCGACGTCGTGTGGATCGGGCTGTTCGCGGTCATCTACATCATCCGATAGGAAACAGGAGCGTTCTTCACCCCATGCGTCCGCACACCCCCAGCACCGCCAAGCCGGCCCGGAAGGCGAAGCCCGCGCGCAAGGCCGGCCGTCGTCACCCGCTGGCCACCGTCGCGCTCCTCGCCATCGGCCTGGGCCTGACCGGCGGCGCCTACGCCGCGTTCACCACCACCACGGCATCCGCCGACGAGCCTCAGGTCGCCGCCGCGAGCCAGAGCTCGGTGGACGAGGGCAAGAAGCTGTTCCAGGCCAACTGCGCCACCTGCCACGGGCTCGACGCCCAGGGCACCTCCGTCGCGCCGAGCCTCATCGGCGTCGGCGCCGCTGCCGTCGACTTCCAGGTCGGCACCGGCCGCATGCCCATGCAGATGCAGGGCCCGCAGGCGCAGGAGAAGCCGGTCCAGTTCACCGACGACCAGGTCAAGGCGCTGGCCGACTACGTCGCCTCGCTCGCGCCGGGGCCGTCCATCCCGGAGCAGAAGTACCTCGACGGCAAGGGCGACGCCGCCCACGGCGCCGAGCTGTTCCGCATCAACTGCGCGATGTGCCACAACGTCGCCGGCGCCGGCGGTGCGCTCACCGAGGGCAAGTACGCCCCGCCGCTCACCGGCGTCAGCGCCGAGCACATCTACGAGGCCATGGTGACCGGTCCGCAGAACATGCCCGTGTTCAACGACCTCAACATCACGCCGCAGGGCAAGGCCGACATCATCACGTACCTGAAGTACATCCAGAACAACCCCTCCCCGGGCGGCTTCGAGCTGGGCAACCTCGGCCCCGTCGCCGAGGGCCTGTTCCTCTGGATCTTCGGTCTGGGCGCGATCGTCGCCCTCACCGTGTGGATCACGGCCAAGAGCAACTAGCCGGCACCGCATCAGGCACGACACAGCGTAAGAAGGAGAGCAATGGCACAGGACGACAACGGCGGTCACGAGCTGACGCCCGCGCGTTCGTCTGAGGAGCGCCGGACCGGCGACCCCGGCACCGCGGTGATCATCCGCGACGCGGTCGAGAACCCGGGATTCCCGCCGCACCGACCGCGCGTCACCGACCTCGACCCGCGCAAGGAGCGGCGCGCCGAGCGCACCGTCTACACGCTCTTCTACCTGTCGATCGCGGGTTCGATCTGGGCGGTCGCCGCCTACATGGCCTTCCCGATCGTCGACGGCGACCCGGGCTCGGTGCGCCTGAACAACCTGTTCATCGGCATCGGCGGCGCACTCGCCCTCCTCGCCATCGGAATCGGCGCCGTCCACTGGGGCAAGGCGCTCATGCACGAGAAGGAGGGCGTCGACCTCCGTCACCCCGTCCGGGGCAGCGAGGCGACCACCGAGCGCGCGGCGGAGATCTTCCGCCAGGCCGACGAGGAGTCCGGCTTCAGCCGCCGCACCCTAGTGCGCAACAGCCTCATCGGTGCGCTGATCGCGTTCCCGCTCCCCGCCGTCGTCCTGTTCCGCGGCCTCGCGCCCGAGAACATCGACCCGGTCGAGGAGCTCTCCCAGACCATGTGGGCCAAGGGCGTGCGCCTCACGCGCGACCCAACCGGCACCCCGATCAAGGCCTCCGACGTCACGCTCGGCAGCGCCTTCCACGTCATCCCCGAGGGTCTGAACGAGGCCCCGGACATGCTGGAGCAGAAGGCCAAGGCCGCCGTGCTCCTGATGCGCCTCAAGCCCGAGGACCTGCACGTCTCCAAGGGCCGTGAGAACTGGAACTACGACGGCATCGTCGCCTACTCCAAGATCTGCACGCACGTCGGGTGCCCGGTGGCGCTCTACGAGCAGCAGACCCACCACCTGCTCTGCCCGTGCCACCAGTCGCAGTTCGACATCACGCACGAAGCGCAGGTCATCTTCGGACCGGCGAAGCGGCCGCTGCCGCAGCTGCCGATCACCGTCGACGCCGATGGCTACCTGGTCGCCCGTAGTGACTTCCACGAGCCCGTCGGCCCGAGCTTCTGGGAGCGCCATTGAGCACCACGACCGCCGCACCCGCGGCAACGACGACGGTCAAGAAGGGCGGGTTCACGGCAGCAGCCGCGAACTACCTCGAAGACCGCACCAGCATCTCAGGCGCCGTCAAGGAGTTCGGTCGCAAGATCTTCCCCGACCACTGGTCCTTCCTCCTCGGCGAGGTCGCGCTCTACAGCTTCATCGTGATCCTGCTGTCGGGCACCTTCCTGACGTTCTTCTTCCAGGCCTCCATGGCGGAGGTGACCTACAACGGCTCGTACGTGCCGCTGAAGGGCATCGAGATGTCCTCCGCCATGCAGTCCACGCTGAACATCTCGTTCGAGGTGCGCGGCGGCCTGCTCGTGCGCCAGATCCACCACTGGGCGGCGCTGCTGTTCGTGGCGGCCATCGGCCTGCACATGCTCCGCATCTTCTTCACGGGGGCGTTCCGCAAGCCGCGTGAGCTCAACTGGGTCATCGGCTTCGTGCTGTTCATCCTCGCGATGGCCGAGGGCTTCACCGGCTACTCGCTCCCGGACGACCTGCTCTCGGGCAACGGCCTCCGCATCATCGACGGGCTGATCAAGGGCCTCCCGGTGGTCGGCACCTGGATCTCGTTCCTCCTCTTCGGCGGCGAGTTCCCGGGAACCGCTATCGTCGGCCGTCTGTACACGCTGCACATCCTGCTGCTCCCCGCGCTCGTGGTCGCGTTCATCGCGCTGCACCTCATGTTCGTGGTCATCCACAAGCACACGCAGTACGCGGCTCCCGGTCGCACGCAGGGCAACGTCGTCGGCTACCCGGTCCTCCCGGTGTACGCCGCCAAGGCCGGCGGGTTCTTCTTCATCGTGTTCGGTGTCGTGGTGCTCCTCGCGTCGCTGTTCACCATCAACCCGATCTGGACCTACGGCCCGTACGACCCCTCCCCGGTGTCGGCGGGTACCCAGCCGGACTGGTACATCGGCTTCGCAGACGGCGCGCTGCGTCTCGTCCCGCCGGGCTGGGAGTTCGTGTGGCTCGACCGCACCTGGTCGTTCAACATCATCATCCCGGTGGCGATCCTCGGTCTGTTCATCGTGACGGTCATGTTCTACCCGTTCCTCGAGGCCTGGATCACCGGCGACAAGCGCGAGCACCACATCCTGGACCGTCCGCGCAACGCGGCCGCCCGCACCGCGGTCGGCGCGGCGGGTGTCACGTTCTACGCCGTCTTCTGGGCGGCGGCGAGCTCGGACCTCATCGCGACGCACTTCAAGCTGACGATGGAGGGCGTGATCCACACCCTGCAGGCGCTGCTGTTCCTCGGCCCGCTGATCGCCTACGTGGTGACGAAGCGCGTCTGCCTGGCCCTGCAGAAGAAGGACCGCTCGATCGCCCTCCACGGGTACGAGAGCGGCCGCATCGTGAAGCTGCCCGGCGGCGAGTTCATCGAGGTGCACGAGCAGCTGAGCGACTACGAGCGCTGGCGTCTCGTCTCCTTCGAGACCTACGAGCCGCTGATGCTCCGCCCGAACCGCCGCGGCAAGATCACCGCCGCGAACCGGGTGCGCGCAGGACTGTCCCGCTGGTTCTTCGAGGACCGTCTCGTGCCGCCGACCCGCGGCGAGCTCGAGTCGAGCCACGACAGCCACTGACGGCCATCCCTCCGACGAACGCCGGCGCGAACCATCGCGCCGGCGTTCGTCGTTTCTCTCGCACTTCCGCCCGCTGAGCTCTTCACGCTCGCGTAACTTCCGGAGAACCCTCCATGGCCCTGGACCTGCCGCGACTCGCCGCCTGGCTCCGCTGCCCCGTGTGCGCGGCCGACCTGGTGCCCGTCGACCGGCTCACGCTCGGGTGCGCGAACGGTCACCGGCACGACGTCAACAAACGGGGCTTCGTGTCGCTCCTCGGGCCCGGTTCGAAGCATCTCGGCGACACCGCCGAGATGCTCGACGCGCGCGACGTGGTGCTGGAGGGCGGCGCCTACTCCCCCATCGCCGACGCCGTCGCGGCAGCGACGACGGGCGTGCGCATCCTGGACGCCGGCGCGGGCACCGGCTACTACCAGCGCGCGGCGCTCGGCGCCGACCCGGCACGCTCGGGCCTCGCCATGGACCTCTCCCCCCAGGCCGTCGCCCGCGCCGTGCGCGCCTCCGACCGGACAGACGGCCTGGTGGCTGACACGTGGAGCCCGCTCCCCGTGCGCTCGGCGGTCGCGGACACCGTGCTGGACGTCTTCGCCCCGCGCAACCTGCCCGAGTTCCACCGCGTGCTCGCCCCGGACGGCGTCCTGGTCGTCGTCGTGCCCCGCGCCGACCACCTGGGCTCCCTCCGCGCCGCGGGAACCATGCTCGACATCCCCGGCGACAAGGCGGACGACGTGGTCCGTGCCGCAGAGCCCCTGTACGCCCTCCTGAGCCGCGAATCGGTCGCGTACGACCTCGCGCTCACGGACGCCCTCCGCCGATCTCTCGTGGGCATGGGCCCGTCCGCGCGCCACGCCGCCAGCGCGACCGCCGCATCCACCCCGGTCGACGCCACCCGCGTGTCCGTCGACGTCTTGCGCCTCACGCGCCGCTGACGCCGCCTCCGCCGGCCTCCCCGCCCGAACAAGGGGTCGCAACACGCCGTTGTCGCCGCGCCATAACGGCGTGTTGCGCCCCTTCGTCGCCTGCGCGCGGCGTCACGTGCCGTGACTGCTGCGGTTCGGAACGGCTGCGCCCGCGCGCGCACGCGCACACGTGACGAACAGCAGCAGTCATCGTCGTGGCGTGCGGCTCCGGCATGCCGGAGCGCCCGCTGCCAGCGGCCGCCCGCGCAGCGGGCACGCAGACGCAGCGGGCCCGCAGACGCAGCGAGGGCCGCCTCCCGGGGGAGGCGGCCCTCGTGTGCGCGGGTCGTGGGGGGTGCGGGTTACCGGGCGAAGTAGCCGCGGTAGTACTCGTAGACCCAGCCGACGATGCAGATGAGGCTGAAGGCGACGCCGATGTAGCAGATCCAGAAGCCGACAGCGAGGCCGAGGATGACCAGGCCGGCGCCGAAGGCGAGGGCGATCGGCCACCAGCTCCACGGGCTGAAGTGCCCGAGCTCCGGGTCACCGTCGTCGATGTTCGCGTCGAGGCGGTCCTCCGGCAGCTCGCCGCCCTGGGAGGCGTGCGAACGGCCGACGTAGAACGCGATGAACGCGGACAGGACGGCGGCGAGGAGCATGCCGACCGTACCGACCCACTCCACGTTGCGGTGGAACTCGTCGAGCAGGTTCCACAGCGTGTAGACCACCGCGGACAGGACGAAGAATGCCGAGAGGATCCAGAACAGGATGGCATTGGCGCGCATTGTTACTTCACCTCGTCATTCGCGACGTCGTGCACGGGGGCGTCGGGGGCGTCCTTCGCGGGACCCACACCGATCGGGATGCCCGCCTCGGGGTGGTTCAGGTCGAACGCCGGCGACTCCGAACGGATGCGCGGGATCGACGTGAAGTTGTGCCGCGGCGGCGGGCAGCTGGTCGCCCACTCGAGCGAGCGGCCGTAGCCCCACGGGTCGTTCACGGTGACCTTCGGGGCGTTGCGCGCCGTCAGGTACACGTTCACGAAGAACGGGATCATCGAGATCGCGAGGATGCCCGCGCCGATCGACGAGACCTGGTTCATCCAGGTGAAGCCGTCGGACGGCAGGTACGTCGCGTAGCGTCGCGGCATGCCGACCACGCCCAGCCAGTGCTGGATGAGGAACGTCGTGTGGAAGCCGATGAACAGAAGCCAGAAGTGCCACTTGCCCAGCCGGTCGTTGAGCATCTTGCCCGTCCACTTCGGCCACCAGAAGTAGAAGCCGGCGAACATCGCGAAGACGACCGTTCCGAAGACGACGTAGTGGAAGTGCGCCACCACGAAGTAGGTGTCCGACACGTGGAAGTCGAGCGGCGGGGACGCCAGGATGACACCGGTCAGACCACCGAAGGTGAAGGTGATCAGGAAGCCGATCGACCACAGCATCGGCGACTCGAACGTCAGCGAGCCGCGCCACATCGTGCCGACCCAGTTGAAGATCTTCACGCCGGTCGGGACCGCGATGAGCATCGTCATCAGCGAGAACCACGGCAGCAGCACCGAGCCGGTGACGTACATGTGGTGCGCCCACACGGTGACCGACAGCGCGGCGATCGAGATCGTCGCGTAGATCAGCGTCTTGTACCCGAAGATCGGCTTGCGGCTGAAAACCGGGAAGATCTCGGACACGATGCCGAAGAACGGCAGCGCGATGATGTACACCTCGGGGTGGCCGAAGAACCAGAACAGGTGCTGCCACAGCAGGGCCCCGCCGTTGGCGGCGTCGTAGATGTGGGCGTCGAACACGCGGTCGGCGGCGAGGGCGAAGAGCGCCGCGGCCAGCACCGGGAACGCCATCAGCACGAGGATCGAGGTCACCAGGGTGTTCCAGGTGAAGATCGGCATCCGGAACATGGTCATGCCCGGCGCGCGCATCGTGATGATCGTGGTGATGAAGTTCACCGCACCGAGGATGGTGCCGAAGCCCGAGAGGCCGAGGCCCAGTACCCAGAGGTTTCCGCCGAGCCCTGGTGAGAACGTCGTGCTCGACAGCGGCGCGTAGGCGAACCATCCGAACGAGGCGGCACCCTGCGGGGTGAGGAAGCCGGCGACCGCGATCAGCGAGCCGAACGAGTAGAACCAGTAGGCCAGCGCGTTGAGTCGCGGGAAGGCGACGTCGGGGGCGCCGATCTGCAGGGGCATGAGCACGTTGGCGAAGCCCGCGAACAGCGGCGTCGCGAACATCAGCAGCATGATCGTGCCGTGCATGGTGAAGAGCTGGTTGTACTGCTCCTTGGTCTGCACGACCTGCAGACCCGGCTCGAACAGCTGGGCGCGGATGATGAGCGCCATCACGCCGCCGATGAGGAAGTACACGAACGACGAGATCAGGTACATGTACCCGATCGTCTTGTGGTCCGTCGACGTGATGTAGTTCACGAGGATGTTGCCCTTGCGCTCCACACCGTTCGCGGTGAGGAACGTAGGCGCGGGCCGCGGGGCGGTGGTGGCTCCCGGTGCCGGTGCTGTCGTCGTCATCAGTGCGTCCTACTCGTTGCCGCCCTGGGGGCCCGACGGGGCTCCCCTTCCCGGCAGGTTCTGGTTGCGGTCGTACTCGGAGCCCAGCTGACCGGTGTAGCCCTGGTCCTTCAGGCTCTGGATGTGCGCGTCGTACTGCGCCTGCGACACGATCTTCACGTTGAAGAGCATCGCGGAGTGGTACTCGCCGCAGAGCTCGGCGCACTTGCCCACGAAGGTGCCGGTGCGGCCGGTCGTCTCGAAGTACATGTAGTTGGTCTTGCCCGGGATGACGTCCTTCTTGTAGAGCATCGCGGGGACCCAGAAGGAGTGGATCACGTCGCGCGAGTCGAGCTGGATCGTGATCTTCTTGTTCTCGGGCAGGTACAGGGTCGGGACCTCGCCCTCCTGCACGGAGCCGGGGGTCGCGCTGTTGTCGTCCGGCTGCACCTGGATGCCCGGGTCGTAGACGTTGTCGGTCACGTAGTTGAAGTCCCACGCCCACTGCTTGGCATAGACCTGGATCTTGAGGTCCGGGTCCGCGTAGGGCTTCTCGATCGCCGCCTGGTCACGGGCGGTGAAGGCGAAGAAGCCGAGCACCAGGATGAGCGGCACGATCGTGTAGAAGATCTCGATCGGCATGTTGTAGCGCAGCTGCACCGGGAGGCCGGTCTGGCCCTTGCGGCGGCGGTAGACGATGACCGCCCAGAGGATGAGCCCCCAGACGACGATGCCGACGATCAGGAGGACGATCCAGCTCGTCACCCACAGGCCGCTGATGCGCTCGGTGTGGTTCGTGACGGGCGGCTCGCCCGCGACGAAGCCCGGGAGGAATCCGTGCAGCTGGGCCTGAGTGCAGCCCGCGAGCGCCACGACGAGCGTCGCGGCGATCGGGATGGCAGCCCATCGGAGACGGCGATTGTGACGCACCGGTGACCTTTCGAGTGACTACTGGGACAGTTCACATGCAACTGTATGTGGCTGTGTCTACCCTACTCCGACTGACACCCTGATCCGAACAAAAGGGCCGCCCCGAGAGGGGCGGCCCGATGTGGATTCCTGTGTTATATGACGGCCCCGAAGGGCCCTCCGCGGAGGCTCAGTGGAACGAGTCGCCGCAGGCGCAGGAGCCGGTCGCGTTGGGGTTGTCGATGGTGAAACCCTGCTTCTGGATCGTGTCCTCGAAGTCGATCGTGGCCCCGTCGAGGTACGGAACGCTCATCTTGTCGACGATGACCTCCACCCCGTCGAAGTCGACGGTCGCGTCCCCGTCGAGCATGCGCTCGTCGAAGTACAGCTGGTAGATCAGACCCGAGCATCCACCGGGCTGGACGGCGACGCGCAGACGCAGGTCGTCGCGGCCTTCCTGCTCGAGCAGGCTCTTGACCTTGGATGCCGCGGTGTCGGTCAGGCCGACTCCGTGGGCCTTGGTCGCGGTCAGCGTTGTGTCGGTCATGGGGCTCCTCACAAAGGATGGTTCGGACTCCGGAAGGAAATCTGCGTCGATTGTACGTCGCCCAGCCGGAAATCCGCTCAGGATCCGCTGCGGCCGTTCAACCGGGCCAGCAGCAGCGCCTCGGTGAGGATCGCCCGCTTGAACACGCCGAGGTGCAGCGACTCGTTCGGGCTGTGCGCCCGCGTGTCCGGGTCCTCCACTCCCGTGACGAGGATCTGAGCCTCCGGGAAGTCGCGCACAAGGTCGGCGATGAAGGGGATTGAGCCGCCGATCCCGGTCTCGACCGCCTCCGCGCCCCACGCGTCCGTCATCGCGCGCTTGGCCTCGGTCGCCGCCCATCCGGCCGTGTCGACGAGGAACGGGTCGCCCAGGTCGACGTCGTCGATCGCGATGTGGGCGCCGAACGGCGCGTGCGCCCGCAGGTGGCGCTCGAGCGCCTCGTACGCCTCCCGGGCGGGCTGCCCGGGCGCGACGCGCGAGCTGATCCGCACGGCGACGCTCGGCAGGAGGGTGTTGGAGGCGTTCGCCACGCTCGGTGCGTCGATCCCGGTGACGGTGATGGTCGGCTGCGACCACATCCGCGAGAGCACCGGCCCCGCGCCGATGCTGGTGACGCCGTCGAGGAACGCGGCGTCCTCGGCCAGCTGCGCCTCGCTGAACGCGGGCGGCTCCGCGGCGTCCGTGTACGAGGTCATGCCCTCGACGGCGACCGACCCCTTCTCGTCGTGCAGGGTGGCGAGCAGGGTGACCATCGCGAGCATCGCATCCGGCGCCGCCCCGCCGTACATGCCGGAGTGCGACGCGTGCTCGAGCGTCGACACCGTCAGGCGGAACGTGACGTTTCCGCGGAGGGACACGGTGAGCGCCGGGGTGTCGACGTCGACGTTGTCCGAGTCGGCGACCACGATCGCGTCGGCGCGCAGGGCGTCCTGGTTCTCTGCGAGGAACGAGGAGAACGAGCGGGAGCCGAACTCCTCCTCCCCCTCGATGAAGACGGCGAGCCCGACCTCGAGATCGTCGCCGAAGGTCTCCTTCAGCGCCCGGACGGAGGCGACGTGCGTCATCACGCCGGCCTTGTCGTCGGCGGCCCCGCGGCCGTAGAGGCGGTCGCCGCGCACGGTCGGCTCGAACGGCGGGGTGTCCCAGTTCGCCTCGTCGCCCTCGGGCTGCACGTCGTGGTGCGCGTAGAGGAGGACGGTGGGCCGGCCGTTCCGGGCGGCGCGGGTGGCGAGCACGGCTGGCTGGCCGAGCGTGCCGCTGTCCCCGATCGGCGCCTGCTTGACCTCGACGCGGTCGAAGACGCCGGTCTCCGTCAGCAGGGCGGCAACGGCGTCGGCGCTGCGGCGGACGTTCTCCGGGTCGAAGGCGGACCACGACACCGAGGGGATGCGGACGAGCTGGGAGAGGTCGGCGACGGCCGAGGGGATGCCCGCTTCGACCGCAGCGCGGACCGCCTGCTCGTCGGCAGCGGAGGTCACGGTCGCCGCAGGGCCCTCGGTCGGCGCGTCGGTGGGCGGAACTGGGGTCTGCTGGCTGTCTGTCATGCGGGTAATCTTAAGCGGACCCCACAAGCGAAGGCTCGAAGTTGGCAAAGCGACAGAACCCGGCCGAGGCGGAGACGCCCGTCGCCGAGACCCCCGAAGAGACGGCCGCCCGTCTGAAGCAGGGCAAGGGCGCTCCGACGCCCTCGCGCCGTGAGCAGGAGGCCGCGCGCAAGCGCCCGCTCGTGCCCACGGACCGCAAGGAGGCCGCCCGCGTCGCCCGCCAGAAGCAGGCGGAGGCGCGCGAGAAGGCACGGCTCGGGATGGCCGCCGGCGACGACCGCTATCTGACCGCTCGCGACCGCGGCCCGCAGCGTCGCTACGTGCGCGACTACGTCGACGCCCGGTTCTCGATCGGCGAGTTCCTCATCCCCGTGATGCTGATCGTGATCGTGCTGACCTTCCTCCCGTGGCCGGCGATGCAGGTCTACGGACTGTTCGCCCTCTGGGGGTTCTTCGCGGTCGCGGTCATCGACTGCGTGGTGCTCGGCTTCCTGATCCGGCGCCGCGTCGGCGAGAAGTTCGGCGCGACGAAGGTCGAGCGCGGCCTGCGCTGGTACGGCGCGATGCGCGCCCTGCAGCTGCGGGTGATGCGCCTGCCGAAGCCGCAGGTCAAGCGCGGCCAGTTCCCGAGCTGACGTGACGATCGTCGCGGCGGCGGACGGCTCCGCCCTGGGCAACCCGGGGCCGGCCGGCTGGGCCTGGTACGTGGACGACGACCACTGGTCGGCGGGTGGATGGCCGCACGGCACGAACAATCAGGGCGAGCTGATGGCCGTCATCGACCTCCTGGAGGCGACGGCGCACCTCGGCGAGGACCTGCACATCTTCTGCGACAGCCAGTACGTCATCAACGCGGTGACCAAGTGGATGCCGGGCTGGAAGCGGAAGGGCTGGCGCAAGGCCGACGGCGCTCCCGTGCTCAACCGCGAGCTGCTCGAGCGGCTCGATCGCGGCCTGCAGGGGCGCACGTACCGCTTCGAATGGGTGAAGGGCCACGCCGGCCACGAGCTCAACGAGGCAGCCGACGACCGTGCGCGCGCCGTGGCGGTGGCCTACCAGAAGGGCGACCCGATCCCGATCGGTCCGGGCTGGCCCGACCCGGGCGCGAAGCAGGCGACCATCGCCGAGCAGGCGACCATCGCCGAGCAGGCGACCGGCGGCCCGAGCGGCGAGCCGTCGTTCACCGCATCCGCGGCGCCCGCGCCGACCGCACCCGCAGCACTGGCCGACGAGGCCCTCGAACTCGACCTCTTCGACACCCTCACCGCGGAGGAGACCGACGAGGAGCTCGTCGCCCGGCTGGAGCGCGAACTCGTCGAGCCGTCCGTCCGCTCCGACGCCTCGCGGCTGGCCGAACTGCTGCACCCCTCCTTCGAGGAGATCGGACGCTCCGGCCGGCTCTGGGCGCGTGACGCGATCATCTCCGAGCTGGCGGTCGACGACGCGCCGGCCGCGGGCATCGAGGTGCTCGGTGTTGACCGCGTGGCTCAGGATGCGCTGCTCCTCACCGCCCGGACGACGGATGCGCGCGGCGCGACCCTGCGCAGCTCCCTCTGGGTGCGCTCCTCGGGCCGCTGGCGCCTACGCTTCCACCAGGGGACGCCGGAGGCGTAGCAGGCCGCGGTTGATCTCGCGGGCCCACAGCGGTCCGCGGTACAGGAATGCCGTGTAGCCCTGCACCAGGGTCGCTCCGGCATCCAGCCGCTCCTGCACATGCTCGGCGGTCTCGACGCCGCCCACCGAGATGACGCACAGCTCCGGCGGCACCACGGCGCGGATGAGGCGCAGCACCTCGAGCGAGCGCGCCGCGAGCGGGGCGCCGCTGAGTCCCCCGGCGCCCGCGGCCTCCACGACGGCGGGGTCGGTGGCGAGCCCGTCGCGGGAGATCGTCGTGTTCGTCGCGATGATGCCGGCGAGCCCGAGCTCGACCGTCAGCCGCGCGATCCGCTCGACCTGCTCGTCGGTGAGGTCGGGGGCGATCTTGACCAGCAGCGGGGTCTCCCCCGCGACCTCGGCGACCGCCCGGAGCAGCGGCGCGAGGAGGTCGAGCTCCTGCAGTCCGCGCAGCCCGGGGGTGTTCGGGGAGCTGACGTTGACGACGAGGTAGTCGGCGACCGGCGCGAGGGCGCGGGCGCTGGTCAGGTAGTCGGCCGTGGCGTCCTCGACGGCGACCACGCGCGACTTGCCGATGTTGACGCCGAGCACGGGACGCTGCCGGGCGCGGCGGACGTGCAGCAGCCGGTTCGCGGCCGCGCCGGCGCCGTGGTTGTTGAAGCCCATCCGGTTGATGACCGCGCGGTCCGGGATCAGGCGGAACAGCCGCGGCTTGTCGTTGCCCGGCTGCGGCCGGGCGGTGATGGTGCCCACCTCGACGTGGCCGAAGCCGAGGGCGCCGAGGCCGAGAACCCCCTCACCGTCCTTGTCGAAGCCCGCGGCGACGCCGAACGGCGAGTCGAACCGCAGGCCGAGCGCCTCCACGGCGAGCGACGGGTCGGGCGCGGTGAACCGGCGAGCGAGCCCGCCGAGACCCAGCGCCGGGAGGGCGCGGATCACCACGAAGGCGAGGTGATGGGCCCGCTCGGGGTCGAGCCGGGACAGGACGAGGTCGAAGAGTGCGCGATACATGCCGGTCTGAGAATACAGGCCGACCGGTTACGGCGCGTCCACCGGTTCCGGCTGGTGCGCCAGCCGCAGCGAGCGGATGGCCTCCTCGAAGTCGTCGAGGGAGTCGAAGCCCTGGTAGACGCTCGCGAAGCGGAGGTACGCCACCTCGTCGAGCTCGCGGAGCTCGGGCAGGATGGCGAGCCCGATGTCGTTCGCCTCGATCTGCGACGCGCCCGTCGAGCGGATGGTCTCCTCGACCTTCTGCGCCAGCACGGCAAGGTCGGAGTCGGTGACCGGGCGGCCCTGGCACGCCTTGCGCACACCCAGCACGATCTTCTCGCGGCTGAACGGCTCCGCGACCCCGCTGCGCTTGATCACGCTGAGGCTGGCCGTCTCGGTCGTGGAGAAGCGGCGTCCGCACTCCGGGCACTGCCGGCGGCGGCGGATCGAGAGCCCGTCGTCGCTCGTCCGCGAGTCGATCACGCGCGAATCGGGGTGGCGGCAGAAGGGGCAGAACATGGAGGGATTCTATCGCTCAGCGGGTGAGGAACCGCTGGGTGACCGCTTCCCCGTGGGCGGGGAGGTCCTCGGCCGTGGAGAGGGCGACGATCCGGTCGGCCACCTCGCTGAGCGCTTCGCGGTCGTAGCGGACGACCTGTTGCGGCCGCAGGAACGAGTAGGCGCCGAGTCCCGGCGAGAAGCGGGCCTGCCCGCCGGTCGGCAGCACGTGGTTCGAGCCGGCGAGGTAGTCCCCCAGACTCACCGGCGAGGTCGGCCCGAGGAAGATCGCCCCGGCGTTGTGGATGTCGGCGAGCAGCGCATCCGGGTCCGCCGTCTGCAGCTCGAGGTGCTCGGGACCGTAGGCGTTGCTGAACGCGGCGGCGGCGGCGAGGTCGTCGACCAGCACGACGGCCGACTGGGGGCCGCCGAGGGCGGTCCGCACGCGCTCGGCGTGCTTGGTGGCGGCAGCGAGGCGGTCGAGCTCCGCGACGACGCGGTCCGCGAAGGCCGGGCTGTCGGTGACCAGCAGGGAGGCGGCGGCCTCGTCGTGCTCGGCCTGGCTCACCAGGTCCGCCGCGACGTACCCGGCGTCGGCCGTGTCGTCCGCGATGACCAGGATCTCGGTGGTCCCCGCTTCGGAGTCGATGCCCGCCTGTCCCCGGACCACGCGCTTGGCGGCGGCGACGTAGATGTTGCCGGGACCGGTGATGACCTGCACCGGGTCGAGACCCAGCTCCTCGACGCCGAAGGCCAGGGCGCCGATCGCGCCCGCGCCGCCCATGGCGTACACCTCGTCGATGCCGAGCAGACCCGCGGCGCCCAGGATGACCGGGTGGACCGCTCCCCCGAACTCGCGCTGCGGCGGGCTCACCAGGGCGACGGATCGCACACCCGCGACCTGCGCCGGCACGGCGTTCATGACGACGCTCGACGGGTAGACGGCCTTGCCGCCCGGCACGTACAGGCCGGCCCGCTCGACCGGCTCCCAGCGCTGCACGATGGTCGCGCCCGGGCGGATGACCGTCTCGGCGGGCGGCGGGACCTGCGCGGCCGTGGCCTCGCGGACGCGCGCGATGGCCTCCTCCAGCGCCGCTCGCACCGTCTCCGGCAGGGCGGCGACCGCTGCGTCGATCTCCTGCTGCGACACGCGCAGCGACGCGGGGGCGCCGCCGTCGAACCGCTCGGCCTGCTCGCGGAGGGCGGTCACGCCGCGCTCCCGGACGTCGGCGATCAGGTCGGACGCGACGGCGACGGCCGCCTGCACGTCTACGACGGGACGGGGCACCAGGCGCTGGAAGGCGGCACGGGTAGGCTGGACGCCGCGGAGGTCGATGGTCTGGATCATGGCCACACCAGCCTACCGATACGGAATCTTCCAGCCCGACTGGAGCTTGTAACACACAGTATGAACAGCGCATCCCCCGACCCCACCGACGGCACGGTCACCGACGCGACCCCCGATCTCGCGGCCTTCCGGCAGACGTTCCGCCGCCATGCGGCCGGGGTGGCGATCGTCACCGCGCAGACCCCGGACGGCACTCCGGTCGGCTTCACCGCGACCTCGCTGGCGTCGCTCGCGGCGGTCCCCCCGCTGGCGACCTTCAACATGGCGCTGTCGGCGTCGAGCTGGCCCGCGATCGCCGAGACGGACCGCGTCGTCATCCACACCCTGGGTGTGCGGAACCGCGGGGTGGCGCAGATCCTCTCCGGCGACAACCAGCAGCGTTTCCTCGGCGACCACTGGTTCCGCGGACCGCATGGGCTGCCGGTGATCAAGGACACCACCGCGTGGATGGTCGGCCGCATCCTCGAGCGGGTGCAGGTGCACAACAGTGCGGTCGTCATCGTGCAGATCGAACAGGGCGAACTCGGTGAGGACGACGCTCCGCTCGTCTACCACGAGCGCACGTACTGGCGCCCCGGCACGGCGGTCTGACGACCTCCCGCCGCTGACCAACCGTCGCTGACCATCCGTCGCTGACCATCCGACGCCGACGCCGGATCAGACCAGGCAGTTCGGCCCGAGCAGTCCCTTCAGCTCTCCGTAGAGGTCGGCGCTCACCGTGACCGGCTTCGGCACCTCGAACACGCGCGCGACCTGGCCCTTGACCAGGCGCAGGCGCACCTCGCTCTCGCCCGGGTGCCGCGACAGCACCTCGCTCAGCGACATCACCGTGTCGGTGGTGGCGCGCTGGTCGGGCATCGTGATCGTCAACGGACCGGTGTCGTTCGCCTGGCCGAGGTCGGGCGTCATGAGCGAGAAGGCGTGCAGGTTCATGCCGTCGTCGCGCAGGCTCACCCGGCCGCGCACCACGACGATCGCGTCGCCCTGCAGGGCGTGCGAGTACTCCTGGTACGCCTTGCCCATGAACATGACCGTGAGCTCGCCGCCGAAGTCCTCGACCTGGATCATCCCGTACTGGTTGCCCGAGGCCTTGGCGACGCGGTGCTGCACACTCGTCACGAGGCCGGCGATGGTGACCGTCTCGCCGTCCTGGATGTTCTCCGACGCGACCAGCTCGGCGATGCCCGTGCTCGCCAGCTTCGCCAGCTGCAGCTCGAGCCCGGCGAGCGGGTGGTCGGACACGTAGAGCCCGAGCATCTCGCGCTCGAAGGCCAGCTTGTCGCGTTTGGCCCACTCCGGGCGCTGCGGGATGTGGTGCTGCGTCTGCGACACTTCGTCTTCGCCCCACAGGCTGTCGAAGTCGAAGCCGACGTCGCCGTTGGCCTCGTTGCGCTTGATCTTGACCGCGGACTCCACCGCATCCTCGTGCACCTCGACGAGCGCACGCCGGGTGTGGCCGAGCGAGTCGAACGCGCCCGCCTTGATCAGCGACTCCACCGTGCGCTTGTTGGCCGCGTGGATGGGGACCTTGTTCAGGAAGTCGTGGAACGACTCGAAGCGCCCCTTGCTCTCGCGCGCCTCCCGGACGCCCTCGACCACGTTCGCGCCGACGTTGCGGACGGCGCCCATGCCGAAGCGGATGTCCTCGCCGACGGCGGCGAAGTACAGGTTGGACTCGTTGACGTCCGGCGGCAGCACCTTGATGCCCATCCGGCGGCACTCGTTGAGGTAGAGCGCCATCTTGTCCTTGGAGTCGCCCACGCTGGTGAGCAGCGCGGCCATGTACTCCGCGGGATAGTGCGCCTTGAGGTACGCGGTCCAGTACGAGATGACGCCGTACGCGGCCGAGTGCGCTTTGTTGAACGCGTAGTCGGAGAACGGGAGCAGGATCTCCCACAGCTTGTTGACCGCATCCATCGAGTAGCCGTTGGCCTGCATGCCCTGCGAGAAGCCCTCGAACTGCTTGTCCAGCTCCGACTTCTTCTTCTTGCCCATCGCGCGGCGCAGGATGTCTGCTTGACCGAGCGAGAAGCCGGCGACCTTCTGCGCGATCGCCATCACCTGCTCCTGGTAGATGATGAGGCCGTAGCTGGTGGAGAGGATGTCGGCGAGCGGTTCGGCGAGCTCCGGGTGGATGGGCGTGATCGCCTGCTGCCCGTTCTTGCGCAGCGCGTAGTTGGTGTGCGAGTTCGCGCCCATCGGGCCCGGCCGGTACAGAGCGATGAGCGCCGAGATGTCCTCGAAGTTGTCCGGCTTCATCAGGCGCAGGAGGGACCGCATCGGGCCGCCGTCGAGCTGGAACACGCCCAGCGTGTCGCCGCGCGACAGGAGCTCGTAGGCGGGCCGGTCGTCGAGCTCCAGGTCTTCGAGCACGAGCTCTTCTCCGCGGTTGTCGCGGATGTTGTCCAGGGCGTCGTTGATGATCGTGAGGTTGCGGAGCCCCAGGAAGTCCATCTTGATCAGGCCGAGCGACTCGCAGGCCGGATAGTCGAACTGGGTGACGATCTGGCCGTCCTGCTCCCGCTTCATGATCGGGATGATGTCGATCAGCGGGTCGGACGACATGATGACGCCCGCGGCGTGCACGCCCCACTGGCGCTTCAGGTTCTCGAGGCCGAGCGCGGTGTCGAAGACGGTCTTCGCCTCGGGGTCGGTCTCGACGACCGCCCGGATGTCGACGGCCTCCTTGTACCGCGGGTGGTCCTTGTCGAAGATGCCCGTCAGCGGGATGTCCTTGCCCATCACGGGCGGCGGCATCGCCTTGGTGAGCTTCTCGCCCATCGAGAAGGGGAAGCCGAGCACGCGGCCCGAGTCTTTGAGGGCCTGCTTGGCCTTGATCGTGCCGTAGGTGACGATCTGAGCCACGCGCTCCGAGCCGTACTTCTCGGTCACGTACTTGATGACCTCGCCACGGCGGCGGTCGTCGAAGTCGACGTCGAAGTCGGGCATGGAGACGCGGTCCGGGTTGAGGAAGCGCTCGAAGATGAGTCCGTGCTGCAGCGGGTCGAGGTCGGTGATCCGCATCGCGTACGCGGCCATCGAGCCGGCGCCGGAGCCGCGGCCCGGGCCGACGCGGATGCCGTTGCGCTTCGACCAGTTGATGAAGTCGGCGACGACGAGGAAGTAGCCCGGGAAGCCCATCTGCGAGATCACGCCGATCTCGTAGTCGGCCTGCTTGCGCACCTCGGGCGTGATTCCGTTCGGGTAGCGCTGCTCCAGGCCCTTCTCGACCTCCTTGACGAACCAGGTCTGCTCGGTCTCGCCCTCGGGCACCGGGAAGCGCGGCATGTAGTTCGCCGCGGTGTCGAAGCGCACGTCGCAGCGCTCGGCGATCGCGAGCGTGTTGTCGCACGCCTCGGGGTAGTCGCGGAAGAGCTGGCGCATCTGCTCCGGCGTCTTCAGGTAGAACTCGTCGGCGTCGAACTTGAAGCGGTTGGGGTCGTCGAGCGTCGAGCCGGACTGCACGCACAGCAGGGCCGCGTGGCTCTTCGCGTCGGCCGCGTGTGTGTAGTGGAGGTCGTTGGTCGCGACGAGCGGCAGGCCCAGGTCTTTCGCCAGCCGGATCAGGTCGGACATGATGCGGCGCTCGATGCCGAGGCCGTGGTCCATGATCTCGGCGAAGAAGTTCTCGCGGCCGAAGATGTCGCGGAACTCGGCGGCCGCGTCGCGCGCCGCCTCGTACTGCCCGAGCCGCAGCCGGGTCTGCACCTCGCCGGACGGGCAGCCGGTGGTGGCGATGATCCCCTTCGAGTACCGGCTGAGCAGCTCCCGGTCCATGCGCGGCTTGAAGTAGTAGCCCTCCATCGACGCGTAGGACGACAGCCGGAACAGGTTGTGCATGCCCTCGGTGGTGGCCGCGAGCATCGTCATGTGGGTGTACGCGCCGGAGCCCGACACGTCGTCGCCGCCGCCGTCGCCCCATCGGATGCGGGTCTTGTCGGTGCGGTGCGTGCCCGGGGTCAGGTACGCCTCCGTGCCGATGATGGGCTTGATCCCCGCGTCGGTGGCCGTGCGCCAGAAGTCGAACGCGCCGAACATGTTGCCGTGGTCGGTGACCGCGACGCCCGGCATACCCTGCGCGGCCGCTGCCTCGATGAGGGGTTTGACGCGCGCCGCGCCGTCGAGCATCGAGTACTCGCTGTGGACGTGGAGGTGGACGAAGGAGTCGCTCATGAGTGACACCAGCCTACGTCGGACCTACGACTCTCGGAGCACGTCCAGCGCGTGTTGCAGGTCGGCCGGATAGGTCGTCGTGAACGTGACCCACTCCCCCGACGCCGGGTGCTCGAACGTGAGCTGGACGGCGTGCAGCCACTGCCGGGTGAGACCGAGCTTCGCGCTCAGGACGGGGTCGGCGCCGTACATCGCGTCGCCCGCGCACGGGTGCCGCTGCGCCGCCATGTGCACCCGGATCTGGTGCGTGCGCCCGGTCTCCAGGTGGATCTCGAGCAGGCTGGCGGACGGGAACGCCTCGATGGTCTCGTAGTGCGTCACCGAGGGCTTGCCGCCGGCGACGACGGCGAACTTCCAGTCGGACCGGGGGTGCCGGCCGATCGGCGCGTCGATCGTCCCGGTGAGCGGATCGGGATGGCCCTGGACCACAGCGTGGTAGATCTTCTCGACCGTGCGGTCGTGGAAGGCGCGCTTGAGCGCGGAGTACGCACGCTCCGACTTGGCGACCACCATGAGGCCGCTGGTGCCCGCATCCAGCCGGTGCACGATCCCCGCACGCTCGGCGGCGCCGGAGGTCGAGATGCGGAAGCCGGCCGCGGCCAGCGCACCGAGGACGGTGGGTCCCTCCCAGCCGACCGAGGGATGCGCGGCCACGCCGACCGGCTTGTCGATGACCACGATGTCGTCGTCGTCGTGCACGATCGTGAGTTCCGGCACGGCGATCGGCACGATCTCGACGTCGGACTTCGGCTGCCAGGTCACCTCGAGCCACGAGCCGGCGCTCAGCCGGTCGGACTTGCCGGCCTCGCGGCCGTCCACGGTCACCCCGCCCGCCTCGGCGATCTCGGCGGCGAAGCTGCGCGAGAAGCCGAGCAGCTTCGCGAGGCCGGCGTCGACGCGCGAGCCCTCGAGCCCGTCCGGGATGGGGAAGCTGCGCGACTCCACTAGCTCTGCGGCTTGTCGTCGCGCGGGTCGGCGGCCGGAGCGGCGGGGGCGGCCGGTGCCGCCGGGGCGGCCGCGTCGGCGTCGGCGGCTGCCGGCTCTGCATCCGCGTCCGCCGCGTCGTCGTCCTCGTCCTCGTCGTCCGTGCGCTTGCCGTCCAGCCCCACACCGCGCAGGGTGAGGATGAGGAACAGCACCATGCTCGACACGATCGCCACGTCGGCCAGGTTGAAGATGGCCGGGAGCAGCGGGATCTGCAGGAAGTCGACGACATGGCCGACCCCGAACCCGGGCTCGCGGAACAGGCGGTCCGTCAGGTTGCCGAGCAGGCCGCCGAGCAGCAGGCCGAACAGCACCGCCCAGGCGGTCGACCGGATGCGCGGCGCGTACCAGATGACGAAGCCCAGCACGCCGATCCCGACGATGGAAAAGATCCAGGTGGAGCCGCTGCCGATCGAGAAGGCGGCGCCGGCGTTCTTGACGAAGTGGAACTGGAGCAGCTGGCCCAGGACCTCGAGCTGCTGGCCCTCATAGAGGTTCGACACGACCAGGACCTTGGCGATCTGATCGATGAGGTACACGCACAGCGCGACCACCGCCAGGACCGCCAAGGCCCTGATGCTGACCTTGGGCCGGGAGGGTTCAGCCTCCAAAGCCGGGGAAGACCGGGGGCTGGCCCTGGTTGCTCGAGTCGTCGGATCCGCCGGCGGGGACCGGGGCCGGGACGGCGTTTCCAGCGCTCACGGGAGCGGCCGAGCGAGCGCCCGCGTTCTGGCCGCCGCCCTGCACGGGCGCGTCGAGGTCGCGGAGCTGGCCCTCGATGTAGCTCTTGAGGCCCTTGCGGTAGTCGCGCTCGAACGTGCGCAGCTCGTCGATGCGACGCTCCAGGCCGGTGCGCTCCTGGTCGAGCGCGCTGATCTGCGCACGCTGCTTCGACTCCGCCTCGGCCACGATGCGCGCGGCGGTGGCGTGACCCTCGGCGATGAGCTGGTCGCGCTTCTCGACGCCCTCGCGCACGTGCTCCTCGTGGAGACGGCGCGCGAGCTGGAGCAGGTTGTTGGTGGCGTTCGGGTCGTTCGCGTCGTCGGCCGGGGCCTGGTACGCGGGCGCGGCCTGCGCCTGCTGCTTGGCCTGAGCGGCCTCCTGCTGCGCCTGGGCGAGGCGCTGCTTGAGCTCCTCGTTCTCGCGCTGCAGGCGCTCGGTCTCGGCGTTGTCCGCCTGCGCCGCGGGAGCGGCCGCTGCGGCCGGGGCACCCTGTCCGCCACTGCGCTGCAGCTCTGCGATGCGCGAGTCGGCGGCGACGAGGCGCTGCTTGAGCTCGTCGTTCTCCTGGTTCAGGCGACGCAGCTCGACGACGACCTCGTCGAGGAAGTCGTCGACCTCGTCCTGGTCGTAGCCCTCGCGGAACTTCGTCGGCTGGAACCGCTTGTTGACTACATCTTCCGGAGTCAGCGCCATGGCAAGCCACCCTTAGATCGTGAAATTGGAACTGGAACGCGTGCAGCCAACGCTAGCAAAGCGGACGGCGGTCGCGCACTCCGCCGCACGGTCGCGCCGGCTCGTCAACGATACAACGGGCGCCGCGGCCGGACCTGGAGCGACGCTCAGCGGAAATTCAGGGTGACGTACAAGCCGATGATCACGACCAGCATCGTCAGGCTCCAGCCGAAGTCGATCGCGACCGGCCCCATCGAGAGCCTCGGGATGATCCGGCGGAAGAAGCGGATGGGCGGGTCCGTCACGACGTAGGTCGACTCGGCGAGCACCAGCCCGAAGCCGCGGGGGCGCCACTGACGCGCGAAGACCCGCACCAGGTCGAGCACGAAGCGCGCCCAGAGGACGAAGAAGTAGATGAGCAGCGCGTAATAGAGGACAGTCGCGACAAGGGAGACGACGAACACCTACCCAGTATGGACGAAAGCGCACCGGCTCCCCTGTGAGGGTGCCGATGCGCTTCGAGCGTCGGATGCTGCGGTCAGGCCTGCGCGAAGAAGGACGCGTCGACCTCGGCGTCCTGTCCGCCGTGCTCGCCGGAGACGACGACGTGGCTCGGGGAGAGCAGGAACACCTTGGGGGTGACCCGCTCGATCTTGCCGTAGAGGCCCTGTGAGAGGCCGCTCGCGAAGTCGATGAGCCGGCGCGCGTCGCCCTCGCTCATCTGCGAGAGGTTGATGATCACCGGGATCCCCTCGCGGAAGGACTCGGCGATCGCCTGCGCGTCGCGGTACTGGCGGGGGTGGACCGTGAGGATCTCGTTCATTTCCTGTACCGATGCATTCCGTGCGGTGGACGACTTGCGCAGCGGCGTGACCGGAGCGCGGCCGGCCGCGGGGGCGACCGGAGCGGGATGGGGGACGGCCTGGACCGGCGACGCGGCCGGGGTGTGCACCGGGGTCTCGCGGCGGGGCTGGCTGTGCGCCTGCTCCTGCGGCTGCTCCTCGTACTCCAGCTCCTCGTCGGCGAGGCCCAGGTAGACCATCGTCTTCTTCAGCGGGTTGGCCATCGCTTCCTCCGTACAGACCTGCGCGCCGACGCCTCGCCACGCGTTTCGAACTCTTGCTTCGAGATTAACGAAGCTCCGGCCGATTCCCGGTAATGGCGGTCCCGATGCGAAGGTGTGTCGCGCCCGCCGCGATCGCCTCGCGGTAGTCCTGCGACATCCCGGCCGAGATCGCCGTCGCGCCGGGCGCGAGCGCACGGACGCGGTCGGACGCCGCGCGCACGCGCTCGAAGGCGCGCGCGGGCTCCTCGCCCAGCGGGGCGACGGCCATGACGCCGAGGAGGCGCAGGCCGGGCGTCTCCAGGACGTGCTCGACCAGTGCTTCGAGGTCGCGGTCGGCGACTCCCCCGCGCCCGGGGTCGTCGGTGAGGTTGAGCTGGACGAACGCGTCGACGTCGGACTCGTCGGAGGCCAGCGCATCTACCAGCGACGTGCGGTCGACGGAGTGGATGACGGAGGCGTACCGGCGCGCCTGCCGGGCCTTCTTGCTCTGCAGCTGGCCGACGAAGTGCCAGGTCAGGTCGAGGTCGGCCAGCTCGGCCGCCTTCTCCTGCGCCTCCTGGTGGCGGTTCTCCCCCACGTCGCGGACGCCGAGCGAGGCCAGCTCGCGCACCAGCGACGCCGGGTGGAACTTCATCACGACGATGGTGGTGAGCTCCTCCGGGCGACGGCCCGCGGCCCGGGCGGCGTCGGCGACGCCCTCCCGGACCGCGGCGAGCCGCTCGGCCAGACCGTTACTTGAGGAAGTCGGGGATGTCGAGGTCGTCATTCTCGTCGTCGAACGCCGGGTCCTTCTGCGGTGCGGTCTCGGCGACCGGGTTCTCGCCGGTCTGCCAGGTCTCGGTCGCCGGGGCCGGGATCTCGCCCGCCTCGACCTCGGCGGAGGACTGCACCTGGGACTGCTCGGAGCCGGCCTCCACGAAGCTCGCCCGGCGCGCGTCGACCGCCGCCGGCCGCGAGTTCGGCTCGCCGCCGTCGAACCCGGCCGCGATGACCGTCACGCGCACCTCGTCGCCGAGGGTGTCGTCGATGACGGCGCCGAAGATGATGTTCGCCTCCGGGTGCACCGCCTCCTGCACCAGCCGGGCGGCGTCGTTGATCTCGAAGATGCCGAGGTTCGATCCACCCTGGATGGACAGCAGCACGCCGTGCGCGCCGTCGATCGAGGCCTCGAGCAGCGGGGACGCGACGGCCAGCTCGGCCGCCTTGATGGCGCGGTCGGCGCCGCGCGACGAGCCGATGCCCATGAGCGCGGAGCCCGCGCCCTGCATGACCGACTTGACGTCGGCGAAGTCGAGGTTGATCAGGCCCGGCGTGGTGATCAGGTCCGTGATGCCCTGGACACCGGCGAGGAGCACCTGGTCGGCGGTGGAGAACGCCTCCAGCATGCTGATGCCGCGGTCGCTGATCTCCAGCAGCCGGTCGTTCGGCACCACGATGAGGGTGTCGACCTCTTCCTTCAGGCGCTGGACGCCCGCCTCGGCCTGCTGCTGCCGGCGCTTGCCCTCGAAGGAGAACGGCTTGGTGACGACACCGATGGTCAGCGCGCCGATCGACTTGGCGATGCGCGCCACCACGGGCGCGCCGCCGGTGCCGGTGCCGCCGCCCTCGCCCGCCGTGACGAAGACCATGTCGGCGCCCGCGAGCGCCTCCTCGATCTCCTCGGCGTGGTCTTCGGCCGCGCGGCGTCCGACCTCCGGGTCGGCGCCTGCGCCGAGACCGCGGGTGATCTCACGGCCGACGTCGAGCTTGACGTCGGCGTCGCTCATGAGCAGCGCCTGCGCGTCCGTGTTGATGGCGATGAACTCGACGCCGCGGAGGCCGAGCTCGATCATGCGGTTGACGGCGTTGACGCCGCCTCCGCCGATGCCGACGACCTTGATCACGGCGAGGTAGTTCTGTTGTGCTGTCACGTCCGGCCTCCACGGGAACCCTCAACCTCAAGTTGAGGCTTAAAGTCTTGCTGAGTATGCAATTCTCGATCCGACGTTAGGTGCGCGCACGCCCCGCCCGGGGAACCCGGGCCGCGTGTCGGAAAAGTCCGGTCCAAACGCGCCTATCCCGTCGTCACGCTGTGCGGCGAGGAGACGTCGTAACGGGACGATCCCTTCGCGCTCTTCAGCAGCGCTTCGAGGTCCGCGGCCTTGAGGCCCGAGTCCTCGGCGCTGCCCCACACCACTGTCGCACCGCTCCCCCGCAGGGTGAAGCTCACGTCGTCCTTCGTCTTCGCCGAGATCGTGTCCACCTGCGCGAGCACCGCGGGAGGCAGGGCGCTGAGCACCCCGGCGGCCGCGGCGAACCCGGAGTCCGCATCCACGTCGGCCGCACCGCCTCCGGCCGCGATGAGCGGGAAACCGTCCGGTCGCTTCTCGCTGCTCGAGATCGGCACCTTGGCCGCATCGACCAGGGTGAAGGCTCCGCCGCGCTGGATGACGCCGACCGGCTGCCGCTCGACCACGCGCACGACGATCGAGTCCGGCGGGTGGCTCTCGACCGTGTAGCTGCGGATGAGGGGGAACGCGGCCAGGTCGCTCGAGATGCCCGCCTGGTCGAGCAGCGGGAGCGGGGTTCCGAGCTGGTCGGAGAGCTTCTTCTCCACCGTGGTCGCATCCAGCCGGGACGTGCCGACGACCTGGATGTGCCGGAGCGCCAGGAGCGGCGAGTACGCCACGAGCATGACCGCCAGCACCAGCGCGGCGACAACGCCCGCCGCGGCCAGCCAGGCGAGCCTGCGGCGTCTCGAGCGCTTCGTGAACCGGCGGACCTCGCCGCGCTCCACGCGCTTGCGCTCCCGCCGGGCGGCACGGAGGGCCTTGTCGATCTCGCGGTTGCTGGGCAGGCGCGAGTACGGGGACGTGTCGGGGTGACCGGTGGACGCGGGCCGACCGGCCGTGTCCGGCCGCGGGCCGCTGTCGCCGCGCGCGCTGGCGGGCCCGGAGCCCGCCGGGGGCGCGAGCACCGGGATGGGCTCGGTCACCGTCCCGACCGGCCGTCGGGAGGCGCGCTCGGGCCGCGCGGACCCGTCGCCGGACTCGCGCCGCGCAGCGGGCGCGGCCGGCGCGGCCGGAACGGCCGTCCGGTCGTGACCCTGGGGACGCTTCACCGATGGGTCCCCGTCACTCCGCGCGGGCGGCCGACGCGGCGGCGTTCTCCGGGTGCTCGCGCCGCAGGGCGTCGAGCAGCTGAGGCACGATGCGGTACACGTCGCCGCAGCCGAGGGTGATGACGTAGTCGCCCTCGCGCGCGATCTGAGCCGTGTGGTCCGCCGCCTGCTGCCAGTCGGCGATGAACGCGACGTGCTCGGGATGCTCGAAGCGGTCGGCGACCAGCGCCCCGGTCACGCCGGGCTCCGGGTCCTCGCGCGCGCCGTACACATCGAGCACGACGGTCTCGTCGGCGTAGCGCTCCAGCGTCTCGGCGAACTCCTTCGCGAAGAGGCGGGTGCGGCTGTACAGGTGGGGCTGGTGCACCGCGATGATCCGCCCGTCGCCGACGACCGTGCGAGCGGCGGACAGGGCGGCGGCGACCTCTGTCGGGTGGTGCGCGTAGTCGTCGTAGACGCTCACGCCACCTACCGTGCCGTGCAGCTCGAAGCGACGCTCGGTGCCGCCGAACTCGGCGATCGCCGCGAGGGCCGCGGCGGGCTCGAAGCCCAGACCCGTCAGCACGGCGAAGGCGCCGCCCGCGTTGATGGCGTTGTGCCGGCCGGGCACCCGCAGCCGGGCGGAGTAGTCCGCGCCCTGGTAGCGGAGCGTGAAGGCGACCGGGCCGTCGGTGACGATCGAGTGGACGCGGACCTCCGCATCCTCCGCCTCGCCGAACGTGACGATGCGCTTCTCCGGCGCCTGCTCCCGCAACCGGTTGGTGACGTGGACGGCGCCGGGGTCGTCGGACGACACCACGACGAACTCGTCGGCCTCGCGCGCGAAGGTGACGAACGCCTCCTCGAAGGCCTCGAGCGAGCCGTAGTGGTCGAGGTGGTCGGGGTCCACGTTGGTGATCAGCGCGACGGCGGTGTCGTAGAGCAGGAACGAGCCGTCCGACTCGTCGGCCTCCACGACGAACAGCTCGCCGGTGCCGGTCTGCGAGCTCTTCCCGAGGGAGGCGATGACGCCGCCGTTCACGAAGCTCGGGTCCTCGCCGAGGCCGAGCAGCCCGGTGATGATCATGCCGGTGGAGGTGGTCTTGCCGTGCGCGCCGGCGACGGCGACCAGCCGCGAGCGGTTGATCAGCCAGGCGAGCGCCTGCGACCGGTGCAGCACCGGGAGGCCCTTCGCCAGGGCCAGCTGGTACTCGGGGTTGTCCTGCCACAGGGCGCCGGTGACGACGAGCGTGTCGGCGTCACCGACATTGGCCGCGTCGTGGCCGATCGCGACGGTGGCGCCGAGCCCGCGCAGCATGTCGATGTTGGCGGAGTGGCGCACGTCCGAGCCGGTCACCGTGTATCCGGACTCGAGGAACAGCCGGGCGATGCCGCTCATCCCGGAGCCGCCGATTCCGACGAAGTGGAGCTTTCCGAGCTCCTCCGGGAGGGCGAGGGTGAGGTCGGGTTTGATCGTCACGGGTGCAGCTTTCGGTTACGCGAGAAGGACTCCATCAAGTATGAGGCTACGCGGTCGAGGTGCGGATCAGCCGAGGGCGCTCCGGACGAGCGCGACCATGCGGTCGGACCCGTCCCGGACCCCGGCTGATGCGGCACGGCGGCCCATGCCGGCCACGCGCTCGCGATCGGCGAGCAGCGGGAGCAACTCCGCATCCACCCACGGGGGCTGGAAGTCGGCGTCGTCCACGAGCATCCCGCCGCCCGCGGAGATGACGCCGGCGGCGTTGTAGCGCTGCTCGCCGTTGCCGATGGGGAACGGCACGTACACGGCGGGGACGCCGAGCGCGGCGAACTCGGACACGGTGGCGGCGCCCGCGCGCGCCACGGCCAGGTCGGCGATGGCGAGCGCCAGATCCATCCGGTCGCAGTACTCGAGCAGGCGGTAGCCGGCGATACCGGGGTCGGTGATCTCGCCGCGGCCGCCCTGGATGTGCAGCACCTGCCATCCCGCGGCGGTCAGCTCGGCGGCGCGCGCGGCGATCGTCTGGTTGATGCGGCGGGCGCCGAGCGAGCCGCCGGTCACGAGCAGGGTCGGCCGGTCGGCGGAGAGCCCGAACTCGGCGGCCGCCGCGGGACGCGCCGCGGCTCGGTCGAGCTGCTCGATCTCGACCCGCAGCGGCATCCCGACGAAGCGGGCGTGCGGAAGCGGGGTGCCTTCGAACGCGACGCCCACCCACGGCGTGTAGCGCGCGCCGAGGCGGTTGGCCAGGCCGGGCCGCGCGTTCGCCTCGTGCAGGACGAGCGGGACGCCCTCCTTGCGTGCGGCGGAGTAGGCGGGAGCAGCGGCGTACCCGCCGAAGCCCACGACGGCGTCGATCGAGCGATCGCGGATCAGGTCGCGCACGGTACCGATGGCGCGCCGGTACTCACCGGGGAAGCGCAGTGCGGCGGCGTTCGGGCGGCGCGGGAACGGCAGCTTCGGGATGGTGGCCAATTCGTAGCCGCGCTGGGGCACCAGCCGCGCCTCCAGACCCTCCTTCGTGCCGAGCACGAGCACCTCGGCCTCGGGGTCATCGCGGCGCAGCCGGTCGGCGACCGCGAGCAGCGGATTGACGTGGCCCGCGGTCCCACCGCCGGCCAGCAGGTAGCGCGTCACCGGCGGGCACCCGCCCGGTCGGCATCCTGGGTGGCGAGCGAGTCGCGGTGCGACTGGCGCGCGAACGACAGCACGATTCCGATGGCGATCATGGAACTGATCATCGCAGTCCCACCCGCAGAGATCAGTGGGAGCGGTACGCCGAGCACGGGGATCACGCCCAGCACCACCGCGATGTTGACGAACGCCTGGCCGATCAGCCACACCATGATCGCCGCCGTCGTGACCCGCGCGAACGGGTCGGTGGACGCGTGGATGATCCGCAGGAACACGACCGCGAGCAGCACGAACAGCAGCAGCACGACGACCGCGCCGATCAGCCCCAGCTCCTCGCCGATGATGGCGAAGATGAAGTCGGTGTCGGCGGCCGGCAGCCACGACCACTTCGAGTGCGAGTTGCCGAGGCCCACCCCGAACACGCCACCGGAGGCGAGCGCGTAGAAGCCGTTGTCGATCTGCCAGTTGACGTCCGGGTTGGCCGCGCTGGAGCCGCCGAAGAGCGCGGCGATGCGCCCGAGCCGGCTGGCGCTCGACATGGCGACGATGACGGCCGCGATGGCGACGAACACGACGCCGGTTGCCAGGTAGCGCAGCCGCACCCCGGCGAAGAAGAGGGCGCCCAGGATGAGGGCCGCCATGATCATGGTCGTGCCGAGGTCGCCGCCGAGGGTCACCAGGGCGACTGCTCCACCGGCCACCGGGACCACGGGGATGGCGACGTGCTTCCACTGGTCGAGCACGTCCCGCTTGCGGGCCAGCACGACGCCCAGCCAGACGACGAGCGCCAGCTTGATCGCCTCCGACGGCTGCACCGTGAGGGAGCCGATCTTGAGCCAGTTGCGGTTGCCGCCGATCTCCATGCCGAGCGGCGTGAGCAGCACCAGCACCTGAAGGAAGCAGGCCGCCGCGAGGAAGAACCAGATCGACTTCTTCCAGAACGTGCGCGGGATGCGGGACACCACGAACATCAGCGGCAGGCCGACCAGCGCGTAGGCGCCCTGCGACCAGAAGCGCGAGAAGAAGTTGTCGCTGTCGTTGTGCGACTCCACGGCCGACGACGACAGGACCATGACGAGACCGAAGACCACCATGAAGAGGGTGACGCCCAGCAGCAGGAAGTAGTTGGCCGACTCCGACGTCATCGACCGGCCGAGCTGGATGCGCGTGGTGAGCGCGCCCAGGCGGGTCGGGGTCTCGGGACGTGCGGTGCTGTGAGGCCGGCCGGTGCTGGGGGCGCGGTCAGTCCTGCCCGGGGCGCGAGGCGGGCTCGTCGTCATCCGCCTCACCTCCCAAGTACTCGTGGACGGCCGTCTGGAACAGGCGGCCGCGTTCTGCGTAGTCGGCGAACTGGTCCATCGACGCCGCCGCCGGAGCCAGCAGCACGGTGTCGCCCTCGCGGGCGATACCGCCGGCCAGCCGCACCGCCGTCGGCATGACTTGATCAGTCTCGTCGGCCTCCACCTCCAGCACGGGAAGGTCCGGCGCGTGTCGCCGGAATGCCGCGCGCAGCGGCTCCCGGTCGACGCCGATCAGCACCGCGCCACGCAGCCGGCCGACGTGCTTGCCGACGAGGTCGTCGACGTCCACGCCCTTGAGCAGACCGCCCACCAGCCAGACGACCGACGGGTACGCCCGGAGGGACGCATCCGCCGCGTGCGGGTTGGTGGCCTTGGAGTCGTCGACCCAGTTCACTCCCGCCTGCGCCCGCACCAGCTCGATGCGGTGCGCATCCAGCCGGAACGCCGTCAGGACGTCGCGGATGGTCTGCGGTTCGACGCCCCACGAGCGGGCCAGCGCACTGGCGGCCAGGATGTTGGCCACGACGTGCGGCGCGGCGAGCCCGGCCTCGTTCAGTTCGTCGAGCGTGGTCAGCTCGATCGCCGTGTTGCGGCGCTCTTCCAGGAACGCGCGGTCGCACAGGATGCCGTCGACGATCCCGAAGTCGCTGGGGCCGGGCACGCCGAGGCCGAAGCCGATCGCGCGCGCGCCCTCGATGACCTCGGCCTCCTCGACCATCCGCAGAGTGGCGGCGTCGGCCTTGTTGTAGACGCAGGCGACCTGCGTGTTGTCGTACACCTTCGCCTTCGCCGCGATGTACGCCTCGAGGGAACCGTGCCAGTCGAGGTGGTCGTCGGCGATGTTGAGGCAGGCGGCCGAGAAGGGCGACAGCTCTCCCCCGGCGTTTCGGTTCACCCAGTGCAGCTGGTAGCTGGACAGCTCCACGACCAGCACGTCGAACCCTTCCGGGTCGCGGATGGCGTCGAGCACGGGGACGCCGATGTTGCCGCACGGCGCAACGCGGTTGCCGCCCGCCAGGATCATCGTGGCGGTCAGCTGCACCGTCGTGGTCTTGCCGTTCGTGCCGGTGACGCAGATCCAGTCCGCCGGGCCCTCGGCGCCGTCGGGGCGCGCGACCTTGTCGCGCAGCCGCCACGCCAGCTCGATGTCGCCCCAGACGGCGGTGCCGCGCTGCTGCGCCCAGAGGAGGAGCGGGTGATCCCAGTGGAAGCCGGGCGAGGCGATGACGAGCTCCGGGTCGAACTCCGCGAGGCGTGCGGGCGGAGCGCTCAAGTCGGCCTGCTCGACCAGTTCGGCGCCGATGACCTCCAGCAGCATCCGCCGCTCCTCGTCGGCCGAGGACGCCACGACGAGCACCTCCGCGCCGAGCTCGGCGAGGGTGTCCGCCACCGAGAACCCGGTGACGCCGAGGCCGTACACGGCGACCCGGAGGCCGGTCCAGTCGGAGTACCAGCTGGTGAGTCCCGTCAGCCGCTCCTGCAGCGCGTCGTTGCCGGTGTCGCTCATGTGGCCAGCCACTCCAGGTAGAAGGAGCCCACGCCGGCGGCGACGAGGAGGCCGCCGATGATCCAGAACCGGACGACGACGGTCACCTCGGCCCACCCCTTCAGCTCGAAGTGGTGGTGGATGGGGCTCATCAGGAAGATGCGGCGGCCGTGCGTCAGCTTGAAGTACGCCCGCTGGACGATCACCGACCCGGCCTCGATGACGAAGATGCCGCCGATGAGCACCAGCAGGAGCTCGGTGCGGCTCAGGATGGCGAGGGCGGCGACCGCGCCGCCGAGCGCCAGGGAGCCGGTGTCGCCGAGGAAGATCTGCGCCGGCGAGGTGTTCCACCACAGGAAGCCGACCACGGCGCCGACGATCGCGGTCGCCACGATGGCGAGGTCGAACGGGTCGCGCACGTCGTAGCACTTGGCGACGTTCTCGACGCTCAGCTTGACGTTCGCGCACGACTGGATCGACTGCCAGAAGCCGATGATGATGTAGGCGCCGATGGCGAGGATCGAGGCGCCCGACGCGAGCCCGTCGAGGCCGTCCGTGACGTTCACGCCGTTCGAGGTCGCCGCGACCAGGAAGTTGATCCAGATCAGGTAGAGCCCATAGCCGACGAGCACGCCGATGACGCCGAACTTGGTGATCGAGCCGAAGTCGATCGCCGGCAGGTCGCGGATGAACGACACCGTCATCGTCGCCGGCGTGTAGCCGTTGCCGTTCGGGAAGCGGATCGCGAGGAACGCCCACACGGTCGCGACGATGACCTGGCCGGCCACCTTGGCCCAGCCGGTGAGCCCCAGGCTCCGCTCGCGACGGGTCTTGAGGAAGTCGTCGATGAAGCCGACCACGCCGAGGCCGACCATGAGGAACAGCACCAGCAACGAGGACACACTGGTCCCGTCGCCGGTGAGCAGGAGCGCGGTGAAGTACCCGAACAGCGTGCCCAGGATGACGACGATGCCGCCCATCGTGGCGGTGCCGCGCTTCGCGTGGTGGCTCTGCGGACCGTCGTCGCGGATGAACTGGCCCCACTGCAGGCGGCGGAACAGCCGGATGAACAGCGGCGTCAGGAACAGCGTGAACGCCATGGACAGCGCACCGGAGGTCAGCAGGGCTTTCACGAGAAGGATTCTCCCAGTCGGTCGCCGAGGAAGCGGAGCCCGGCCGAGTTGGACGACTTCACCAGCACGGTGTCGCCCGGACGGAGCGCACCGGACAGGTGCTCGAAGGCGTCGTCCTGGGTCTCGAAGTACAGCGATTCGCCGTCCCACGAGCCCTCGTTGATCGCGGTGATGTGCATGCGGCGGCCCTCGGGGCCGACGATGATGAGCTGGTCGATGCCCAGCCGGACCGCGAGCAGGCCGATGCGGTCGTGCTCCTCGCCCGAGAACTCGCCCAGCTCGCTCATCTCGCCGAGGACGGCGATCGTCCGGCCGGACGGCTCGGCGATCTGCGCCAGCGTCTTGAGCGCGGCGGCCATCGAGTCGGGGCTGGCGTTGTAGGCGTCGTTGATGACCGTCACGTCGCTGTTGCCCAGCACCTCCATCCGCCACCGCTCCGCCGTCTTCACGGTCTGGAGCGCGGCGACGATCGTGTCGATGTCGACGTCGAGCACGTGCGCGGAGGCCGCGGCGGCGAGGGCGTTCATGACGTGGTGCTCGCCGAGCACCTGGAAGCGCACCGGGCGCGAGGCGCCCTGTCCCCCGTCGCGCGGCGGCAGGTGCAGCGTGAAGGAGGTGCCCCGGCGATCGGACACGATGTCGGTGGCGCGCACGTCGGCGCGCTCGTCCAGTCCGAACCACAGCACGCGCGCGACGGTCTTGCCGGCCATCGTGGCGACGCGGGGGTCGTCGATGTTGAGCACCGCGACGTCGGAGTCGAGCAGGTCGGTGACCATCTCGGTCTTCGCCTGGAGCGTCTTCTCGATGCCGCCGAACTCGCCGGCGTGGGCGAGGCCCACCTTGAGCACGACGCCGACGTCCGGGCGGGCCATGCGCACCAGGCGCGCGATCTCGCCGATGCCGCTGGCGCCCATCTCGGCGACCAGGAACTGGGTCTCCTCGGTCACCTGGATCATCGTCACCGGGGCGCCGACCTCGTTGTTGAACGAGGCGCGGGGCGCGATGGTCGGTCCGACCTGCTCCAGCACCGCGCGCAGCAGGTTCTTGGTCGTGGTCTTGCCGTTGGAGCCGGTGATGCCCACGATCTTCAGGAGTCCGAGCGCGCGGACGCGGGCGATGACCTCGGTCGCGAGGTCGCCGAGCGCGACCACCGTGTCTTCCACGAGCAGCTGCGGCACCGGGAGGTCGAGAGCGTGGTCGACGACGACCAGCGCCGCGCCGGCCTCGACGGCCTGCGGGGCGAAGAGGTGGCCGTCGGTCACCTCTCCGGGCTTGGCGAAGAACACCGTGCCGGGAACGACCTCGCGGGAGTCGGTCGTGGAGAGCCCGGTGATGACGGTTTCCGGGGTCGCGGGGGTGCCATCGGGCAGCACGACGCCGTCGAGCAGCAGCGTGCCGCGCGTGGCCGCGGCGATCTCGGCCAGAGTCAGGGCGATCATCTACAGCCACCCGGCCTCTCGCAGGGCGAGACGCACATCCTCGCGGGCGGAGTACGGCAGCCGCTGACCGGCGACCTCCTGATAGTCCTCGTGGCCGGGGCCGGCGTACAGCACGACGTCGCCCTCGCCGGCGAGCGAGAGCGCGGTGCGGAAGGCGGCGCGCGGGTCCGGCACCTCGTAGAGCTCGAGGTCGGGCACGGCGGTGCGGGCGCCGTCGAGCAGCGCGGCGCGGATCGTGGCCGGATCCTCCCAGCGCGGGTGGAAGTCCGTGATCACCACGGCGTCCGAACCGCGCGCGGCGATCGCGCCCATGTCGGTGCGCTTGGTGGTGTCGCGGTCGCCGTCTGCGCCGAAGACCATGACGATCCGGCCGTCGGTCACCTTGCGCAGCGCGCTGAGCATCGAGAGGAAGGCGTCCGGGCTGTGGCCGTAGTCGATGAAGACGACCGGTCCGCGGTCACCGGAGAGGCGCTCCGCGCGACCCGGGATGTACGCGTCGATCCCGCCGTCGCGCTCCAGCGCCGCTCCGATCGCGTCGAGGTCGTAACCCGACTCGACGAGCATGACGATGGCGAGCGCGGCGTTGGCGGCGTTGTAGGCGCCGAGCAGCGGGATGCTCGTCTCGAGGCGACGGCCGTCCGGGCCTTCGAGCGCGAAGGCGGTGCGGGTGAGCGTCTCCTCCGTGACGGTCAGCATCCACTCGGCGTCGGAGCCTGGGGAGCTGGACAGCGTGGCGACGGGGATGCGCGAGCGCTCCACCAGCTGACGGCCCCAGTCGGAGTCGACGGTGACGACGCCGCGGCGGGCGCGGTCCGGCTGGAAGAGCTCGAGCTTCGCGGCGAAGTAGTCGTCCATCGCGGCGTAGTCGTCGAGGTGGTCGTGGCTCAGGTTGGTGAAGCCGACGACGTCGAAGACGATGCCGTCGACGCGGTGACGGCTCAGCGCCTGCGCCGACACCTCGATCGCGGCGGCGCGGACGCCCTCCTCGCGCATGCGGGCCAGCAGGGCGTGCAGCTCGCTGGCCTCCGGCGTCGTGAGCTTGCTCGTGATGACGGTGTCGCCGATGCGTCGCTCGGCCGTCGAGCTGAGGCCGGACACGACCCCCAGCTGCCCGAGGATGGCGTTCAGCAGGTACACCACGCTGGTCTTGCCGTTGGTGCCGGTGACGCCGAAGAGGGTCGCCGAGTTCTCGTCGGTGCGGTAGATCCACGCCGAGACGGCGCCGAGCGCCGCGCGCGGATCGGGCGTGACGATGACCGGCAGGCCCGAGTCGGCCGCGAGCGCCGCGCCCTCCTCGTCGGTGAGCACGGCCACCGCTCCCGCTTCGGCCGCGGCCGCCGCGTAGGTGGCGCCGTGCGCGTTGCGTCCGGGCACGCCGACGTAGAGGTCGCCGGGCTCGACGGCGGAGCTCGCCAGCGCAGCGCCGGTCACCTCGACGCCGTCGAGGTCGCCGCGGCAATCCAGCCCGAACTCCGCTACCAGCTGGGCGAGCGGGCGGGCGACGGGATGCTCGGGGCGCAGAGAAGAGGGCGCCGGTCCTGTCACGAGGCTCACTTTCAGTAGGGGTGTTTCTAGTAGTAGGGCGGATAGCCCGCCGGGCTCGTCGTCGACGGCTTCACCCGGTAGGTCTTCAGCACCTGACTCATGATCGTGTGGAACAGCGGAGCGGCGGCTGCCGACGAAGTAATGGTAGTCGGGAACCCGAGGTTGACCGAAACGACGTACTGCGGATCGTCCACCGGAGCGACGCCCATCACCGAGACGTAGTACGAGGGCAGGTACCCGCCTTTGCCGTCCGGCTGCTGGGCCGTTCCGGTCTTGGCGGCGATGCGGTAGCCCGGGATCTGCAGCTGCTTCTTGAGCTCGCCATCGGTGACGACCGACTCCATCATCCCGAGCGTCGTGGCGGCCGCCTGGGCCGAGACGACCGGCGTGGGCTTGGTGTTCGGCACGTCCGTGACGGACCCGTCCGGGTGCTCGCAGCCCTCCACCAGCGACAGCGGGATGCGCGTGCCGCCGTTGGCGAGCGCCTGGTAGGCGTCGACCATCTGCAGCTGGGTCGCCGAGACGCCCTGGCCGAACATGGTCGCGTACTTCGTCTGGTCGTCCCAGTCCTTCACCGGGTGGAGCTCGCCGGAGGACTCGTTCGGGTACGGGAGGCCGGTGGGATCGCCGATCCCGAACTTCTTGAGGTAGTCGTAGCGCGTCTGGTCGCTGAGCGCCCGCCCGAGCTGCGACATGCCCGTGTTGGACGACATCATCAGCACGCCCGTCAGCGTGAGGCGCAGCGGGTCGTGGTACCCGGAGTCGTGCAGGTCGGCCCCGTTGCCCGACTTCCAGGAGTAGGGGGCGAGCACCTGAGATGTGGGCGTCGCCTTGCCCTGGTCGATCAGCATGGCCGCCGTCAGCGCCTTGAACGTCGAGCCCGGCTCGCGCGGGTCGGTCAGCGACTGCAGGCGCCAGTAGGACGGGTCCGTCGCGTCGATGTTGTTCGGGTCGAGCGCCGGCCACTGCGCGATCGCCTTGATCTTGCCGGTCTTCGCCTCGGCGACGGTCACGAAGCCGAACTTCGAGCCCGTGGCGCCGACCTGCTGGGCCAGCGTCTGCTCGGCGAACCACTGCAGGTCGCCGTCGATGGTGAGCTTGAGCGTCCCGCCGTCCTTGGCCTGCTTCTGCACGACCGTGCTGCCCGGGATCGCGACGCCGTCGGCTCCGCGCTGGTACGTCTCCTCGCCGTCCTGGCCCGCGAGGCACCCGTTCTCACTCTCTTCGAGACCCGAGTCGCCGCCCTGGGAGAGGAAGCCGATCAGGTTGCCCGCGACGGCGCCGTTGGGGTAGCTGCGCGCCTGCTTCTTCGTGAAGGTGAGCCACGGATACGGGAGCTTGTCGAGCTTGTCGAAGGTGGCGACGTCCATCCCGGACTTGATCAGCACGTACTGCGACTTCGGGTTCTCCTTCAGCGCCGCGTCGATCAGCGCGACGACCGCGTCGCCGCCCTGCCCGGTGAGGGCGCCGATCTTCGCCGCCGCCTCGACCATCTTCTCCCGGCCGCCGGCGATGGCGTCCTTCGGCGATGCCGCCGCGGTGTACGTGTAGATGGTCGTGGCGAGCACGGTGCCGTCGCTGTCGACGATCTCGCCGCGGTTGCCGAGCAGCGGGGTCGACACCTCTTTGGCGTTGACCGACTGCCGCTGCAGCTCGTCCGCCCGGACGACCTGGATGTCGACGAGCTTGGCTCCGAGGATGCCGACGGAGGCCGCGACGGCGAGCACCGTCACGGCGGTCCTCCGCCGCAGCATCTTCTTGCTGACCATGCGCGCCCGTCCCGTCGTCAGTGCGTCACCGGGGTCGGCAACGCTCCCTGCAACGGTACGGTCGGGGCGGTCGTGGGCGCGGTAGCGGCACCCGGAGTCGTGGAATTCGCAGCCTGTCCAGCGGTTGTGGAGGAATTCGCCTGCTGCTGCGCCTGGGTCACCAGGGGCACCCCGGCGAGCAGCGAGTTCGGCACCAGGTTGCCCTGCGTGCCGGTCACCGTTCCGGCCGCGCCGTTCGCGGGCAGCGGGGCGCCGAGCACCGCGCCGTCGGAGAGGCGGAGGTAGGCCGGGTTGCTGTTGGACACCATCCCGAGGGCGTTCGCGTTCGCTGCCAGGTTCTGCGGCGACGAGACCCGGTTGAGGTCCTCCGAGACCGCCTGGTAGGAACGCTGCAGCTGGTTCTGCTGGGCCTGCAGTGCGTTCAGCTGGTAGGCGCCCTGCGAGATGCCGATGCTGAGCAGGAGCTGCGCCACGACGATCACGAGCAGCGTGCCGACCGCGATCGCCGCGTAGAGCGCCCGCGGGCGGGCCCGGCGCTGCGACCGGGTCGGGACCACCTCGAGGTGGGTGCGCGCCGGCTCCTCCACCGGAGCCGGGAGCGCGCCGCCGTGCCACAGTGCGGCGGGCCGCTTGCGGGCGGGCGCCGGAACGGCCTCTGCCAGGGTGGTGCTCACGGGCGCCTCCTCGTCTGATCGGTGCTGGTGTTCGCGGGGCGGACCCGCTCGGCGGCGCGCAGCCGCACGGGGGTGGCCCGGGGGTTGGCGGCCTTCTCGTCGTCGTCCGCGAGCTCTGCCCCGCGGATCAGGAGCTTCAGCTCGGGCCGGTGCTCGGGCAGCTCGACCGGCAGACCGGCCGGGGCGCTGGAGGTCGAGCGGGCCTGGAACTCGCGCTTCACGATGCGGTCCTCGAGCGACTGGTACGCCTCCACGACGATCCGTCCGCCGACCGCGAGGGCGTCGATCGCCGCCGGGATGGCCCGCTGCAGCACCGCGAGCTCCTGGTTGACCTCGATGCGCAGCGCCTGGAAGACGCGCTTGGCCGGGTGCCCCTGGCGCTGGAGAGCGACCGGGGTCGCCTTCACGATGAGATCCACGAGCTGGCCGGAACGCTCGAGCGGCTCGCGCTCGCGCGCCTCCACGATGCGGGCGGCATAGCGTCCGGCGAGCTTCTCCTCGCCGTACTCGCGGAAGATGCGGCGCAGGTCGGCCTCGGAGTACTCGGCCAGGACCGTCTCCGCGGTCAGCTCGCTCGTGCCGTCCATCCGCATGTCGAGGGGTGCGTCCTTCGAGTAGGAGAAGCCGCGCTCCACCCGGTCGAGCTGCAGCGACGACACGCCGAGGTCGAACAGCACGCCGTCGATGGCCTCGAATCCGAGTCCCTCCACGGCCTCTCGGATGCCGTCGTACACGGTGTGGACGAGGTGGACGCGCGGACCGAAGCGCTCCAGCCGCTCCCCCGCGATGGCCAGGGCCTCGGGGTCGCGGTCGAGGCCGACCAGGGTCGCTTCCGGGAAGCGCTCGAGGATGCCGGCGGAGTGGCCGCCCATCCCGAGCGTCGCGTCGACGAAGACGGCTCCGGGCTTGGTGAGGGCCGGTCCGAGCAGCTCGATGCAGCGCTCGAGGAGGACCGGGGTGTGGATGCGCTCGTTGTCGTTCATGACGTTTCGGGAGCCGGGGCCCCGCCCCTGGTTCCGGATCCCCATCCATCCCGACCTGACACCGGGGAAGTGGTGTCAGGGCGTATGGCTGGGAGTCCGGCGTCAGGGACGCGGGCCTCAGAAGAGTCCCGGGATCACCTCCTCCTCCGTGCTCGCGAACGCCGCTTCCTGCTCGGCCAGGTAGGTCTCCCAGGCGGTGGCGTCCCAGATCTCCGCGCGGCTGCCCGCGCCGATCACGACCAGGTCGCGATCCAGTGCCGCATACGAGCGGAGCGCGGCCGGGATGGTCACGCGGTTCTGCTTGTCGGGGACCTCGGCGCTCGCCCCCGAGAGGAAGACGCGCAGATAGTCCCTGGCCTGCTTGCTCGTCACCGGCGCCTGACGGATCTTCTCGTGGAGCGATTCGAACTCGCGCTGCGAGAAGACGTAGACGCAGTGCTCCTGGCCACGGGTGAGGACGAGGCCGGACGCGAGCTCGTCCCGGAATTTCGCCGGGAGGATGATGCGCCCCTTCTCGTCGAGCTTGGGGGCATGCGTACCGAGGAACATCGGCTGCCACCCCCACTCTCCCGGCCCAGGTTGCGGTGTGCCTCCACTTTACTCCACTCTCATCCACAAAACACTGCTTTGCGGCCAGATTGCCCCGAACTGGGCACGTGGAGCCCCGAAATCACGCGGGAAGACGGGGTGGAGGAAAATGGGGCGGCAGGGATCAGCCGTGGGCATGAAAAAAGGGCCGATCCGGAGATCGGCCCTTCGTCAGGAAGTCTGTGGAGCGAAGTGGAGGGTCAGCCCTCTCCGCCGTCGTTGCGCTTGTCCCAGCGGTCGTTCATGCGGTCCATGAAGCCCGGCTGGCCGCCGCGCGCCTTCGCGCCCTTCGGCTCGGGAGCCCCCGGCTCGACCGCGATGCGCTTGCCCGGGGCGATGGCCACCAGGACGCCGGCGAACATGACGATGAAGCCGAGGATGCCGACGAGCGGCTGCCGGAACCACACGCCGACGACGAGGACGACGACGCCCACGACGGCGAGCAGGATGCCGAGCACGATGGACCGGTAGGCGGGGCGGGCCCTCTTGCCTCCGACCTTCGCTACGAAGTCTGCGTCGTTCTGATAGAGACTGCGTTCCATCTCTTCGAGGAGGCGCTGCTCATGTTCCGAAAGCGGCATCCGATTCCCCCTCTTTCTGGCGGGTTCGAGGCTAAGTGAGCCTGATTCTAGCCTCGCCGGTCTGGCTAGGCTAGGCGTGTGTCTGAAAGCATCCGATTCGTCGACCTCATCCAGTCCAGAATCGATGGATTCTTCGATGCGCGCGCCTCTATTCTCGTCTCGATCGCCGATGAGCTCTCTCCCGTCGCGGCGTTCTCAAGGGATTTTCTCAGCGGCGGCAAGCGCTTCAGGGCCCTGTTCTGCTTCTGGGGATGGCAGTCGGTACGCACGACGGGCGACGAGCCGGCCGACGGCTCCGACGCGAACGCGGTGACCGCGGGCGGCGCGCTCGACGCCGTCGTCTCCGTCGCCAGCTCCCTGGAGCTGTTCCACGCCGCGGCGCTCGTGCACGACGACCTCATCGACAACTCCGACACCCGCCGCGGCGCGCCCGCCGCGCACAAGCGGTTCGAGGCGCTGCACGACCGCGAAGGGTGGGAGGGGTCCGGTCCCGCCTTCGGCACCGGCGCCGCCACCCTCCTCGGCGATCTGCTGCTCATCCTGAGCGACGAGCTGTTCGACGAGGGCCTCACGCAGCTCGTCAGCGCACCGGCCCGGCGCGCTGCCCGCGCCGAGTTCAACCGGATGCGGCTGGATGTGACCGCCGGGCAGTACCTCGACATCTTCGAGGAGATCGGGTGGGCCGGCCGCCCCGACTCCGACCAGCTGGCGCGCGCCGAGCGCGTCATCGTCTACAAGTCGGCCAAGTACTCCATCGAGTCGCCGCTGCTCATCGGCGCGAGCCTCGCCGGGGCGACGATCGGCCAGCTGGATGCGCTGCGCCGCTTCGGGCTCCCCCTCGGCATCGCCTACCAGCTGCGGGACGACCTGCTCGGCGTGTTCGGGGACGCGGACGTCACCGGCAAGCCGAGCGGCGACGACCTGCGCGAGGGCAAGCGGACCGTGCTGATCGCGCTCACGCGGCAGGCCATCCCCTCCGGCGCCCGCGCGACGCTGGACGAACTGCTCGGCGACCCGGACCTGACGCCGGAGCAGATCCGGACGATGCAGCTGACGATCCGGGAGTCCGGCGCCGTCGACATCGTGGAGCGGATGATCGCCCAGAACGTCGACCGGGCGATCGAGGCGCTCGAGTCGGCGCCGCTCGGGGCATCGGCGAAGGCGCAGCTGCGCGACCTCGCCGTGACCGTCACGCGCCGCAGCGCCTGAGCCGGACGAACGCGGTCAGGCGAGCGCCTGGGCCACGCGGCGGACCTCCGCCTTGCGGCCGGCCCGCAGCGCCTCGATCGGCGAGGTGCCCAGGCTCTCCTCCGGCTCGAGCAGCCAGTCGACCGCCTCGTCGTCGCTGAAGCCGTCGTCGGCCAGCACGATCAGCGTGCCGTGCAGCTCGCTCAGCGGCTGGCCGTCCTTGAGGAACAGCGCGGGGACCTTGAGGACCCCGTCGATGCGCTTGGCGCCGAGGTGGCGGTCCTCGATGAGACGACGGACCCGGCTCACGCTCAGGCCCAACTGCTCGACGAGGTCGGGGACGGTCAACCATTCCGTGGTCTGGACGTGCTCGCTCACCCCTCCAGCGTGCCATGACTCGTGCCGGCGCGCACGCCGTCCCGATTGTTACGATCATGTGAACCCGTGTCACATCCGTCACTTCTGTTGACTCCTTAACCGTTCCGTGACACCGTGGGTTGTCGTCGTGTCACTCGAACAGGGGGATCCCATGGCTCTGACAGACACCGGCAGGATCCGCGGGATGCTGGGCACCGTGCCGATCGCCGTCGCCAGCTCGCTCGCGGTCACCCTGAACCTCGTCACCCCGGCCCAGGCCGCCGCACCGGAGCAGCGCGCCACCGACCACGCCGACGACACCGGCGAGGTCACGGCGCTGCAGCGCTCCACCGTCGTGAGCACGATCGCCCACGACTCCGCGGCCTCCCCCGCGCGCACCTCCGTCGCCGCCGCGCCCGCCGCCTACCGGGTGCAGTCCGGCGACACCGTCTCCGGCATCGCCGCCCGCTTCGGACTGTCCACGGCGGCCGTCCTGGCGATGAACGGTCTCAGCTGGAAGAGCCTCATCTTCCCCGGCCAGGTGCTCGCGCTGGCGGGACCGGCGCACGCGGCTCCGGCTCCGGCGCCGGCAGCCCCCGCGGCTCCGGCCCCCGCTCCCGCCGCCCCGCAGGCGGCCACCACGTACACGGTCGCGCGCGGCGACACCGTCAGCGGCATCGCCGGGCGCTTCGGCGTCACGACCCGGGCCGTGCTCGCCGCCAACGGCCTCAGCGCATCCAGCCTGATCTTCCCCGGTCAGAAGATCCGCATCCCGGGCATGACGACGGCGGCGCTGAACACCCCGTCCGCTCCCGCGCCCGTCGCTGCGGCGCCGGTGGTCGCGCCCGCGCCGCTGCCCCAGGCGGCAGCCGGAAAAGTCGTGGCGCTCAGCGACGAGATGCGCGCGAACGCGCAGCTGATCATCCGGATCGGGCGGCAGCAGGGCGTCCCGGACCAGGGCATCGTCATCGCCCTCGCCGCCGCCGCGCAGGAGTCCGGCCTGCGGAATGTCCGCTATGGCGACCGCGATTCGCTCGGCCTGTTCCAGCAGCGGCCGAGCACCGGCTGGGGCACGCCCGACCAGGTGCTCGACCCGACCCGCGCGACGCTGGCCTTCTACGGCGGCCGCGGGAACCCCAACCCCGGGCGCACGCGCGGGCTCCTCGACATCCCGGGCTGGTCCGGCATGACCGTCACGCAGGCCGCACAGGCCGTGCAGCTCTCCGCCTTCCCCGACGCCTACGCGAAGTGGGAGACGTCCGCGCGGGCCTGGCTCGCCCAGCTCGGCTGAGCGCGAATGTCACAGCCGGGTCACAGCCGTCGCGTCCTCCGGTGTTTTGCCGGGTTCCACCTCGGCTCTTTCCCTAGACTCGATTCGTGACCACGAGCCAGACCGACCCGATGATCGGCCGTCTCATCGACGGCCGGTATCAGGTGCGCTCGCGGATCGCCCGCGGTGGCATGGCCACCGTCTACCTGGCCACCGACCTCCGCCTGGAGCGACGCGTCGCCATCAAGATCATGCACGGCCACCTGGCCGACGACTCCACCTTCAAGAGCCGCTTCGTGCAGGAGGCGCGCTCGGCGGCGCGGCTCGCGCATCCCAATGTCGTCAACGTCTTCGACCAGGGCCAGGACTCCGACATGGCGTACCTGGTCATGGAGTACCTGCCCGGCATCACGCTGCGCGACCTGCTCAAGGACTACGGCAAGCTCACGCCCGAGCAGACCATCGACATCATGGAGGCCGTGCTCTCCGGTCTCGCGGCCGCGCACAAGGCCGGGATCGTCCACCGCGACCTGAAGCCCGAGAACGTACTGCTCGCCGACGACGGCCGCATCAAGATCGGCGACTTCGGCCTCGCCCGGGCCGCGAGCGCGAACACCGCGACCGGACAGGCGCTCCTCGGCACGATCGCCTACCTCTCCCCCGAGCTCGTCACGCGCGGCGTCGCCGACGCGCGCAGCGACATCTACGCGCTCGGCATCATGATGTACGAGATGCTGACCGGCCAGCAGCCCTTCCAGGGCGAGCAGCCGATGCAGATCGCCTACCAGCACGCCAACGACGCGGTCCCGGCGCCGAGCGCGAAGAACCCGGCCGTCCCCGCCGAGCTCGACGAGCTCGTGCTGTGGGCGACCGAGAAGGACCCGGAGCGCCGGCCGCGCGACGCCCGCGAGATGCTCGACCGCCTGCTCGAGGCGGAGAAGTCGCTGCGCGGCGAGGCGGTGCTGCAGCCCACCATGGTGCTGCCGCCCGCCCTCGATCTCGATGACGGCGACACGCAGATCATCAACCCCGCCATCCGCCAGCAGGTCGCCTCGAGCACGCCCGCGGCCACGGCCACGCTCAGCGCCGCCGCCACCAAGCGCCGCTCGAAGGGCTGGTGGCTGTTCGCGCTCGTCATCCTGCTCGCGGGAGTCGCTGCCGGCACCGGCTGGTACTTCGGCTCCGGCCCCGGGTCACTCGTCGCCGTCCCGAACGTCGTCAACGCCACGCCCGACGCCGCCACCGCCGAACTGCAGAAGCTGGGCTTCACCGCTGCGCAGGCGCCCGAGTACAGCGTCACCGTGGCCAAGGGGATGGTGTCGAGCACCGACCCGGCGGCCGGCATCCCCGCCGCGCGCGGCAGCAAGGTGACGCTCCGCATCTCGCAGGGTCCCAAGCCGATCACCATCCCCGCTCTCGCCGGTCAGAGCACGGATGCGGCCAAGAGCGCCATCACGGGCGCGGGCGCCAAGGTGGGCGACATCGCGAAGCAGTTCGACGCGAAGGTTCCGGCCGACACCGTCATCTCAGCGACCCGGGCCGACACCGGCGCGGACATCTCCGGCGGCGGGCAGTACTTCGAGGCGGCCGCGGTCAACCTCGTCGTCTCGGCCGGCCCCATCCCGGATGTGGCGGGCAAGTCCGTCTCCGACGCCTCCGCGATCCTGGGCAAGGTCGGACTGCTGACCTCCGCCGGCCCGCAGAGCTACAGCGACACGGTCGCCGAGGGCGACGTCATCTCGGCGCAGCCGCAGCACGACCCGGTGCGTCCGGGCGACACGCTGCTGCTGGAGACGTCGAAGGGCCCCGAGCCGGTCACCGTCCCCGACGTCGTCGGAAAGAGCTGGGCCGACGCCAAGAAGGCGCTGACGGACGCGGGATTCAAGCTCAAGTACAGCGCGATCGCGGACGTCGCACCGCCGGCGTTCGTGGTCTCGAAGATCTCGCCCGCCGCCGGGACGCAACAGCCCAAGGGCTCGACCATCACCGTCAACTTCGCCGGGTTCTGACCGGTTCCGGCCGGCGTCCGACCGGTTCCGACATCCAGGGGACGCAAAACGCCGTTATCCGTGGCGGATAACGGCGTGTTGCGACCCTTCGATGAGGGCTCGGCCCGGGATCAGGGCTGGGACAGCTCCTCGGCGACCAGGAACGCCAGCTCCAGCGACTGCATGTGGTTCAGCCGCGGGTCGCACAGCGACTCGTAGCGCGTCGCGAGCGTGGCCTCGTCGATGTGCTCGGACCCGCCCAGGCACTCCGTCACGTCGTCGCCGGTGAGCTCGACGTGGATGCCGCCGGGATTGGTCCCGGCGGCGCGGTGCGCCTCGAAGAAGCCCTTCACCTCGTCGACGACGTCGTCGAAGCGACGCGTCTTGTAGCCGGTCGGCGTCGTCAGCCCGTTGCCGTGCATCGGGTCGGTGACCCACAGCGGCTTGGCGTCGGACCGCTTGATCGCCTCGAGCAGCGGGGGCAGCGCATCCCGGATCGTGCCGGCGCCCATGCGCGTGATGAACGTCAGGCGGCCGGGCTCGCGCTCCGGGTCGAGCTTGTCGATCAGGCGCAGCATGTCGTCGCGCGACGTGGTCGGGCCGAGCTTCACGCCGATCGGGTTGCGCACCCGCGACAGGAAGTCGACGTGCGCGCCGTCGAGGTCGCGCGTCCGCTCGCCGATCCAGACGAAGTGCGCGGACGTGTTGTACGGGGTGCCCGTGCGGGAGTCGATACGGGTCATCGGCCGCTCGTAGTCCATCAGCAGGGCCTCGTGGCTGGAGTAGAACTCCACCCGCTTCAGCTCGTCGAAGTCGGCGCCCGCCGCCTCCATGAACTTGATGGCACGGTCGATCTCGCGGGCGAGGCCCTCGTAGCGCTGATTGGCCGGGTTTGCGGCGAAGCCCTTGTTCCAGCTGTGCACCTGGCGCAGGTCGGCGAAACCACCCTGGGTGAACGCGCGGATGAGGTTCAGCGTGGATGCGGCGGTGTGGTACCCCTGCACCAGCCGGCGCGGGTCCGCCTGCCGGGACTCCGGGGTGAAGTCGTAGCCGTTGACGATGTCGCCGCGGTACGCGGGAAGGGTGACGCCGTTGCGGGTCTCGGTGTCGCTCGAGCGCGGCTTGGCGAACTGGCCGGCCATCCGGCCCATCTTGATCACGGGGACGGAGGCGCCGTACGTGAGCACGACCGCCATCTGCAGCACCGTCTTGACGCGGTTGCGGATGGCGTCCGCCGTGGCCCCGGCGAAGGTCTCGGCGCAGTCGCCGCCCTGCAGCAGAAACGCCTCGCCCTCGGCGGCGCGCGCCAGCCGGGTGCGGAGCTGGTCGACCTCGCCCGCGAAAACGAGCGGCGGCAGCGTGGCGATCTCGGCGGACGCGGCGGCGGCCGCCTCCGGGTCCGGCCACGCCGGCTGCTGCTTGATGGGAAGGGTGCGCCAATACTCCAGGCCCTCGATCACGGACTCGTCAGGTCGCACGACGGGATCGGTGGTCTGTAGCACTGGGTCTTCCGCTCACTCGGGGATGGATGGGATATCCGAGCCTACCGCGAAAGCCTTCGGGGCCGTCCTACTGTGACAGCGTCGCCCGCTTCTCCTTGACGGTCGTCGCGTACACGTCCACGTACTCCTGCTCGCCCAGTCGCTGCAGCTCGTACATGATCTCGTCGGTGACCGAGCGCAGGATGAAGCGGTCGCCCTCCATGCCGTCGAACCGGGAGAAGTCGAGCGGCTCCCCGATGATGATGCCGATGCGGCCGATCTTCGGCAGACGCGTGCCGATCGGCATGATCTTGGCCGTGTCCACCATCGCCACCGGGACGACCGGGACACCGGCCTCCAGGATCATGCGCGCGACGCCGGTGCGGCCGCGGTAGAGCTTGCCGTCGGGGCTGCGCGTGCCCTCCGGGTAGATGCCGAGGATCTCGCCGCGGGCCAGCACCGCGAGGCCGGTGTTCAGCGACGCCTCGGAGGCCTTGCCGCCCGAGCGGTCGATGGGCAGCTGGCCGGTGGCGTTCATGAACGCCTTGGTCGCCCATCCCTTCAGCCCCCGGCGGGTGAAGTAGTCGCTCTTCGCGAGGAACGACACGTGCCGGTCGACCTCGAGCGGCAGGAAGATCGAGTCGATGAACGAGAGGTGGTTGCTCGCCAGGATGACGGCACCCTCGGCCGGGATGTTCTCCAGCCCCACGACCCACGGCCGGAAGATGCCGCGGAGCAACGGCCCCACGACCACGTACTTCATCAGCCAGTAGAACATCGCTCGAAGCCTATCCCCGCCGGGCGCTCAGATCGAGGAGGCGTGGAGCCGCGCCAGGTCGGCGGCTCCCACGACGCCGGCGTCGTTGACGAGCTCGGCGATCGCGAACTCGGGCTCGGGATGGAACCCGCGGGCCGGGAGGTTCTCGAGGTACGCCTGCCGGATCGGCTCGAGCAGCAGCTCGCCCGCCTGGGCGACGCCGCCGCCGAACACGAACAGCTGCGGGTCGAGGATGGCGCCGAGGCTCGCGCAGGCCTGGCCGAGCCAGTCCCCCAGCTGCCGGAGGGCGGCCAGGGCGCCCGGGTCGCCCGCGGTGATGAGGGCGCTGATGTCGGCACCCGTCAGGAGGCCGGTGCGGGCGCGCACGTCGGCGAGGCCCTGGCCGATGCCGCCGGCGTCCGCCAGCTCGTTCGCCATCCGCTGCAGCGCGCGTCCCGAGCCGTACTGCTCGATGCAGCCGTGAGCGCCGCAGCCGCAGGGCAGACCGCCGGGGACGACGCGCATGTGCCCGATCTCGGCGCCGGCGCCGAAGCCGCCACGGAACAGCCGGTCGTTGCTGACGATCGCGCCGCCGACGCCCGTCCCGATGGTGAGGACGACCATGTCGGAGACCAGGCGGCCCGCTCCGTAGCGGAACTCCGCCCATCCCGCCGCGTTCGCGTCGTTCTCGATCAGCACGGGGAGGTCGATGCGCGCTTCGAGCTTCTCGCGGAAGGGCTCGTGCCGCCAGTTGATGTTCGGCGCGTAGTAGACGGTGGACTGCGCGGCGTCGATGAAGCCCGCGGCGGCGACGCCCGCACCGGCGATCTCCTCCGGACCGTCGGACAGCCGCTCGATCATCTCGACGACGGCGTTCTCGATCTCCTCCGGACGGCTGGCGTCGGTCGGGACCCGGTCCTCGCGGACGATCACGCCGAGCTCGTCGACGACGGCCCCCGCGATCTTGGTCCCACCGATGTCGATGCCGATCGCGTGCACGTGGTGCCTTCCTGCGGGATGGGGCGGGGGATGCGGCCCCCGGGGCGCGAGTGGCCCCCGGCAGGACCATCTAGAGTGTAATCAACCCTTCCGGCCGAAGCCATTCGGCCGGACGCCCGCCCGCCCGGTACCGAGGGAGCTACCGTGAATGTGATCGAAACGCCCGTCGTCGTCCCCGCCGACCCGGAGGCCAACGCCACCGATCTGCTGGTGCAGCGGGTGGCCGAGACCCCGGACCTGCCGCTGTTCGCCCTGCCGGACGGCGACGGCTGGAGGGACGTCACGGCCGCCGAATTCCACCGCCAGGTGATCGCGCTGGCGAAGGGACTGGTCGCGGCCGGCATCCAGCCCGGCGACAAGATCGGGCTGATGTCGAAGACCCGGTACGAGTGGACGCTGATCGACTTCGCCACCTGGTTCGCCGGCGCGGTGCTGGTGCCGATCTACGAGACCTCCTCCCCCACGCAGATCCAGTGGAACATGTCCGACTCCGGAGCCATCGCGGTGTTCCTCGAGAACGCGGAGATGCACGCGCGCTTCGACGAGGTCCACCCGGAGCTCCCGCTGGTCGGGACCGTGTGGCAGCTGCACCTCGGCGACCTGGACAAGCTGGCCGCGGCCGGGGTCGACGTTCCGGACGAGGAGATCGAGCGCCGCCGCCGTATCGCCACGGGCGCCGACATCGGGACGCTCATCTACACCTCGGGGTCGACGGGACGCCCGAAGGGATGCGTGCTCACCCACTCCAACTTCGTCGAGCTCTCGCGCAACTCGGCGGAGGCGCTGAAGGAGGTCGTGCAGGACGGAGCTTCCACTCTGCTCTTCATCACCACCGCGCACGTGTTCGCGCGCTTCATCGCCGTGCTGTGCGTCACCGGCGGCGTCAAGGTCGGCCACCAGGCCGACACGAAGCAGCTGCTGCCCGCGCTCGCGAGCTTCAAGCCGACGTTCCTCCTGGCCGTGCCGCGCGTGTTCGAGAAGGTCTACAACTCGGCCGAGCAGAAGGCCGAGGCCGGCGGACGCGGCAAGATCTTCCGGGCGGCCGCCGAGGTGGCCGTCGAGCACTCGAAGGCCGTCGAGGCCGGCTCGGTGCCGTTCGGACTCAAGCTGAAGTTCGCGCTCTACGACCGGCTGGTGTTCTCGAAGCTCCGCGCTGCGCTGGGAGGCCGGGTCAAGTTCGCCGTCTCCGGCTCCGCTCCCCTGGGCTCGCACCTCGGGCACTTCTACCACAGCCTCGGCATCAAGATCCTGGAGGGCTACGGCCTCACCGAGACGACGGCGCCCGCGACCGTGAACCGTCCCGACACCTTCAAGATCGGCACCGTCGGCCCCGCGCTGCCGGGCGTCGACCTCCGCCTCGCCGACGACGGCGAGATCCAGGTGCGCGGCATCAACGTGTTCAAGGAGTACTGGAAGAACCCGGAGGCGACCGCCGCCGCGTTCGACGACGGCTGGTTCCGCACCGGCGACCTCGGCTCGTTCGACGCGGACGGCTTCCTCACGATCACCGGGCGCAAGAAGGAGATCATCGTCACGGCGGGCGGCAAGAACGTCTCCCCCGCCGCGCTCGAGGACCCGATCCGCGCCAATCCGCTGGTCTCGCAGGTCATCGTCGTCGGCGACCAGAAGCCGTTCATCTCGGCGCTGGTCACCCTCGACACCGAGATGCTGCCGACCTGGCTGGCGAACAACGGCGAGGACAAGGACATGACGCTCGCCGAGGCGTCCGTGAACCCGGCCGTGCACGCGGAGATCCAGCGCGCCATCGACCACGCGAACGCCGGTGTCTCGCGCGCCGAGAGCGTCCGCAAGTTCGTGGTGCTCGCGACCGAGCTGAGCGAGGCGAGCGGTCACCTGACGCCCAAGCTCAGCATCAAGCGCAACGTCATCCTGGCCGACTTCGCCGACGTCATCGACGGCATCTACAGCGACAACCCCCGCACGGAGGGCTTCTCGCTGGCGCACTGAGCGGGTGCGTCGCGTACGCGCCGGCTTCGCGCTCATTCGTGCCGAATGCACCTTCTGGTCACTTGAATCCCCACATTCGGCACGAATGGTGCTGAGCGACGCGCGCCGACCGGGACCGACGATCGCGACCATTCGTGCCGAATGCACCCTCACGACGCGGCTTGAGGCACATTCGGCATGAATGTCACACCTGCGACAGCGTGGGAAGGGCGAGCGGCGAACTCGACATTCGGCACGAATCGCAACAGGCGGGCGAGGAACGCGTCGCGATCGGTGAAGAGGTCCCTGGCGGTGACCCGGATGACGCGCCATCCCTCCGCCTCCATGAGCTCACGGCGCTCGATGTCGCGTTGCCACTGACGCCGGTCCATCCTGTGGCCGTCGCCCTCGTACTCGAACGCGATCCTGCTCTGCGGGATGCTGAGGTCAGGGTGGAGCGCCAACGCGCCGGCGAGGACGGGCACCGGACGATTGACCTCCAAGCCGTCGACGCCACAGTCCTCGAGGAAGAGCCGCAGCAGGGTCTCGGGACGCGAATCGGCCCCTGGGCGGATTCGAGGCAGAGCCCACGCCCGCGCGTCCGCCCCTTTCGTGCGGCGAAACCGGAGAGCCGCCGCCGAAAGCTCCGTCTCATCGACAAGCGGCGGTCGCCGCCGCGCACCCACCAGGTGGTCACCAGCGGCCACGAGGTCCTCGCGACAGAGTTCGCCGGCGAGCTGGCACCACACCTGCGCGGCAGCGCAGACCGGCAGCCCGTCGACCGGTCCGCCGGATACGTGCGACAGACTGTGGCCGATCACCCCGCGGGCACGCGGAGGCGTCCGGGGGAACGGCACCGCGACATGCAGCACCCGAGGACCATCCTGGGCCGGGAGAGGGACGCCGAGGAGTTCTGCAGCGGTCACATGGCTGAAGAATGCGCCCTCCGGCATCACCGGAAGATAAGCCTCGCACAGCCGACGGACGTCAGACGCCGGTGCGGTCGTGTGAACGGAGTGGAATGGGTGGTCGAGATCACGGCTCTGCAGCCGTGAGCGGGTGACGCCATACCTCCGCGCGTGCGAGGTCGTGAACGGGACCCCGACCAACGGTGGGGGCAGGGGTGATGGAGTGCGCATCCCCTGATGGTGCTCGGTTCACCGCCCCCGCAGTCCCGCTCGCCAAGATCTGTGGATGCCCTCGCCGCACGACTCCCTGTGCGCACATCCGCAAGGCGACATTCGTGACGAATGTCGCCATCGACGCGGCGAGAGGGCGCATTCAGCACGAATGTCGTCGGGGAGGCTCGGCGACATTCGTCACGAATGCGCGCTACGCGGGCCGGGGAGGCGACATTCGGCACGAATGTCGCCCCGGCATCACCACGAGGCGACGGGGACGGGGAGGCGCGGGTCAGACCTCGTCGCGCCAGGAGTGCTCGGGGGCGTAGCCGAGGATGCGGCGGGCCTTGTCGATCGAGAGGAGGGTGTCGTTGACGCCGAGGTCACGCTTCAGCGGGACGCCGGGGAAGACCTCGGCGACGAGCTCGTCGTTGGGGCGGCTCATCACGGTGTCGGCCGCCGCGATGATGAAGCGGTCGAAGCCGGTCGTGTCCCACTCCAGGGCGCGGCGGATGGCCTGGGCGCCGTCGCGCGCGTCGATGTAGCCCCACAGGTTCCACTTGCGTGCGCGCGGGTCGTCGTCGAAGGAGGGGAAGGCGGCGTAGTCCTCCGGGTCCATCACGTTGGAGAAGCGCAGCGCGACGATCTTCAGCGCCGGGTCCCAGCGGACCAGCTCGATCGCCATCTGCTCCTCGAGGTGCTTCACCAGCGAGTAGGTGCTCTCCGGGCGGGCCGGGTAGTCCTCATCCACCGGGATGTACGGCGGCGGCACGTCGAACGGCAGGCCCAGGACGGTCTCCGACGACGCGTAGACGACGTTGCGGATTCCGGCGCGACGCGCCGCCTGGAAGACGTTGTAGGTGACGCGGATGTTGTTGTGGAACGTCGCGACGTCGCTCAGGATGCCCGGCGCGGGGATGGCCGCCAGGTGCACGATCGCGTCGAAGCCGTCGTGCTTGTCGTTCACGCCGAGGATGGCGTCGATCGTCTGGCCGAAGTCGGTCAGGTCGACCCGGACGAAGCCGGGACCACGCTCCCCCGCCGCATCGAGGGAGATGACCTCGTCCCCTGTCTTCCGCAGCTCCCGCACGACAGTGCGTCCGAGCTTGCCCGATCCTCCGGTGACCGCGATTCGCATACCGCCCAGTCTAGGCGGACGCGGCTAGAACCAGTCGGACTCGCGCACCTGCTTCATCGCCTCGCGACGACTCTCCTTGTCGAGCCGGTCCAGGTAGAGCACGCCGTCGAGGTGGTCGGTCTCGTGCTGGAGCGCCTGCGCGAGCACGCCGGTGCCGGACACCTCGATCGGGTTGCCGTCCAGGTCGATGCCCGTCACGCGCGCGAACGGGTAGCGCAGCGTCTTGAACCACAGCCCGGGCACGGACAGGCAGCCCTCGTCGACCAGCTCCGGCTCCCCCGACACCTCGGCGAGCACGGGGTTGATCACGTAGCCGACCTCGCCGTCCACGTTGTAGCTGAAGGCCCGCTCGTTCACGCCGATCTGCGGTGCGGCGACCCCGGCGCGTCCTGGCGGGAGCACGCTGTCCACCAGGTCCTCGACCAGTCCGCGCACGCCGTCGTCGATCTCCCCGATCGGGTCGGACGGCGTCTTCAGCACGGGGTCGCCGAACAGGCGGATCTGGCGTTCGGTCACGGGTACTCCTCGATGAACGGGCGGATGGGCGGGTCAGTGGATGGGCGGGTCAGTGGATGGGCGGGTCAGTGGATGGGCGGGTCAGTGGATGGGCGGATCGGTCGGCAGGGCGGAGAGGCAGGTCAACAGGCCGGACGGCTCCTCAGTCGCGCTCCGCCGGGAGACCCTCGACCACGAGGGCCGCCAGGGTCCGCGCCGAGAGGCGCGTCAGCGGCTTGAGGTCCTTCCACGACACCACGGACCCGGCGGCGAGCTGCGGGTCGTACGGGACGCGGACGATCTCGCGCACCCGCGACCGGAAGTGCGCCTCGATCTCCTCGAGCTTCACCAGGTTGGTGGCGTGCGTCGCCGTGTTCAGCGCCACGACGGCGTTGCGCACCAGGTCGCCGTAGCCGTTCGCCTCGAGCCACGTGAGGGTCTCGGAGGCGAGCCGCGCCTCGTCCACGCTGCCGCCGGAGACGATGACCAGCGAGTCGGCGCGCTGCAGCGTCGCGCGCATCACGGAGTGGACGATGCCCGTGCCGCAGTCGGTGAGCACGATCGAGTAGAACCGGGCCGAGAGGTCGGCGACGACGTTGTAGTCGTTCTCGTCGAACGCCTCGGACAGCATCGGGTCGGTATCCGACGCGAGGATGTCGAGCCGCGTCTCGTCGCGCGAGACGAGCGAGGAGAAGTCGGTGAAGCCGCCGATGCTCGCGGCCTTGTGCACCACATCCCGCACCGTCGACCGCGTCTGCCGCGGCACCCGCTCGGAGAGCGTCCCGCGGTCCGGGTTGGCGTCGATCGCGATGATGCGGTCCTCGCGGGCGGAGGCCAGGGCCATCCCGAGCAGCGTGGTCACGGTGGTCTTGCCGACGCCGCCCTTGCGGGTGAGCACCGGCACGAAGCGGGCGCCGCCCTCGAAGTGCTTCTGGATGCGGTGGTCGAGCTCCTTGCGGGCGCGCACCTTGGCCGAGTCGCCCAGGTTCACCGTGCGGAAGGTGACGTTGTAGACGAAGCGCTGCCACGGGCCCTCGGGGCCGGGGCGCGTCTTGCGGTTGACCTCGAGCAGGCGGTCGGCGGTCAGCATCGCGGCGGGCTCCGGCTGCGTGGAGTGCTCGCCGCGCAGGCGGTCGCGGCGGGAGCCGGCGTACGGCTCGCCGGCCGGAAGCGGCGCGGCGTCGGGGCTGTCCGCGGCGCGGGTCGCGTCCGCGCCGTCGGCGGCCTCGGGCGGGGTGGTCGCCAGGCGCGAGGCGACGATCGCGACCGACATGGTCGTCGGCTCGGTCGGCGAGGCGACGAAGCCCGGGTCGACCGGGACCTCGTCGATCGCCACGGCGGCCTCGTCCTCCGGGATCTCCGGCGGGGGCGCCGGCGGGAGGTCGACGGCGATGCTGAGGGTGGAGTCGACCTCGAGCGACGGGACCGGCTGGAAGGCGTCGGCCGGCGTCAGCTCGTCGTCGGCCGGCACGAGCTCGCGCGGCGAGCGCGGCTCGGGGGTGTCGGCGTCATGACCATTCGCCACGGCGTGCGTTCTCCTTCTGCTGCGGGCGGGTCCCGCGAATCGTCATTGTAGGCCGTCCCGCCGCCGGAGCGGCGGCGGGACGGTCACGGGGCCGGTAGACGGCGCCGTTTCAGGAGGGCTGGATGACCACGATCAGGTCGCCCGCATCCACCTGCTGGGTCTTCGGGATGGCGAGCCGCTCGATGGTTCCGGCGACCGGTGCGGTGATCGCCGCCTCCATCTTCATCGCCTCGATCGAGGCCACCGCCTGGCCGGCGGCGACCGCGTCGCCGACGTTCACCTGGAGGGTGACCACGCCTGAGAACGGCGCAGCGACCTGGCCGGGCTTGGCCGTGTCCGCTTTCTCGGCCGCTTTCGACTCCACGACGATGCTGCGGTCGCGCACGAACACCGGCCGCAGCTGGCCGTTGAGCGTGGTCATGACCGTGCGCATGCCCTTCTCGTCCGCCTCGCCGATGGCCTCCAGCCCGATGTACAGGCGGACGCCGCGGCTGAACTCGATGACGTGCTCTCCGCCCTGCGCCAGACCGTAGAGGTAGTCGAGCGTGTCGACGACCGAGAGGTCGCCGAAGAGCTCGCGCATCTGCTCGTAGATCCGGGTCGGGGCGGGGAACAGCAGCCGGTTCAGGGTGGCACGGCGCTCGGCGCTGTCGCCCTCGAGGGCCGACGCGTCGTCCGCCGAGAGGTCCTCGACGCCGACCTTGACCGTCTTGCCCGCCAGCACCTTCGTGCGGAACGGCTCCGGCCATCCACCCGGCAGCTCGCCCAGCTCGCCGGCCATGAAGCCGACGACCGAGTCGGGGATGTCGTAGTTCTGCGGGTTCTCGGCGAAGTCGTCCGGGTCGGCCTTCACGGCGGCCAGGTGCAGAGCGAGGTCGCCGACGACCTTCGACGACGGCGTCACCTTCGGGATGCGGCCCAGGATGCGGTTGGCCGCGGCGTACATGTCCTCCACCAGCTCGAAGTCCTCGGCGAGCCCCAGCGCCTTCGCCTGCTGGCGCAGGTTGGAGAGCTGGCCGCCCGGGATCTCGTGCTTGTAGACGCGGCCGGTGGGACCGGGCAGGCCCGACTCGAACGGCCGGTAGACCTGGCGGACCGCCTCCCAGTAGGGCTCGAGGTCCTCGACCGCGCTCAGCGAGATGCCGGTGTCGCGCTCGGTGTGGGCGAGCGCGGCGACGAGGGCGGAGGCGCTGGGCTGGCTAGTGGTGCCGGCCATGGGGGCGCTGGCCACATCCACCGCGTCGGCACCGGCGCGGGACGCCGCGAGCAGCGTCGCGAGCTGACCGCCCGGGGTGTCGTGCGTGTGCACGTGGACGGGCAGGTCGAACCGCTCGCGGAACGCGGAGACGAGCTTCTCGGCCGCGCTCGGGCGCAGCAGGCCGGCCATGTCCTTGATGGCGAGGATGTGCGCGCCCGACTCGACGATCTGCTCCGCGAGGCGCAGGTAGTAGTCGAGCGTGTACAGGTCTTCGGCCGGGTCGAGCAGGTCGCCGGTGTAGCAGACGGCGACCTCGGCGATGGACGAACCGGTGGCGAGCACCGACTCGATCGCCGGGCGCATCTGCGACACGTCGTTGAGCGCGTCGAAGATGCGGAAGATGTCGACACCGGTGGATGCGGCCTCGCGCACGAACGCGTCGGTCACCTGGGTCGGGTACGGCGTGTAGCCGACGGTGTTGCGGCCGCGCAGCAGCATCTGGATGTTGATGTTCGGCAGGGCCTCGCGCAGCGCGGCCAGGCGCTCCCACGGGTCCTCGCCGAGGAAGCGGAGGGCGACGTCGTAGGTCGCGCCTCCCCACGCCTCGACCGAGAGCAGCTCCGGCGTCATGCGGGCGACGTACGGTGCCACGGCGAGCAGATCGCGGGTGCGGACGCGGGTCGCGAGCAGCGACTGGTGGGCGTCGCGGAACGTCGTCTCGGTGACCGCCAGCGACTTCTGGGCGCGCAGCGCCTCGGCGAAGCCGGCCGGGCCGAGCTCGAGCAGGCGCTGACGCGACCCCGCGGGAGCGGGGACCGAGAGGTCGATCTTCGGGAGCTTCTCGGCCGGGTCGGCGCTCAGCGGGCGCGGGCCGTTCGGCTGGTTGACCGTGACGTCGGCGAGCCAGTTGAGCACCTTGGTGCCGCGGTCCTTGGAGGCGCGGCCCTTGAACAACTCGGGACGCTCCTCGATGAAGGAGGTGGAGACGTTGCCGGCGATGAAGTCCGGGTCCTCCATGACGGCCTGCAGGAACGGGATGTTGGTGGCGACGCCGCGCACGCGGAACTCGGCCAGCGCGCGGCGGGCGCGCAGCACGGCGGCCGGGAAGTCACGGCCGCGGCAGATGAGCTTCGCGAGCATCGAGTCGAAGTGCGGGCTGATCTGGGCGCCCGGGTTGATCGTCCCGCCGTCGAGGCGGATGCCCGCGCCGCCCGGCGAGCGGTACGTCGTGATCTTGCCCGTGTCCGGACGGAAGTTCGCCGTCGGGTCCTCGGTGGTGATGCGGCACTGCAGCGCCGCGCCGCGCATGTGCACGGTCTCCTGGCTGAGGCCGAGGTCGGCGAGCGTCTCGCCGGCGGCGATGCGGATCTGCGACTGGACGAGGTCGACGTCGGTGATCTCCTCGGTCACGGTGTGCTCGACCTGGATGCGCGGGTTCATCTCGATGAACACGTGCTGGCCGGCGCGCTCCCCCGCGGTGTCGAGCAGGAACTCCACGGTCCCCGCGTTCTCGTAGTTGATGGAGCGGGCGAAGGCGACCGCGTCGCGGTACAGCGCCTGGCGGATGTCCTCGGAGAGGTTCGGCGCCGGCGCGATCTCGACGACCTTCTGGTGGCGGCGCTGCACGGAGCAGTCGCGCTCGAACAGGTGCATGGTCTCGCCGGTGCCGTCGGCGAGGATCTGGACCTCGATGTGACGCGGGCGGAGCACGGCCTGCTCCAGGAACATGGTGGGGTCGCCGAAGGCGCTGTCGGCCTCGCGCATGGCCTCCTCGAGCGCGGGGCGCAGATCGGCCTTGGTGGCGACCCGGCGCATCCCGCGGCCGCCGCCTCCCGCGACCGCCTTGGCGAAGATCGGGAAGCCGATCTCGTCGGCGCCGGCGAGCAGCTCCTCGATGTCGCGCGACGGCGGGGTGGACTTCAGCACCGGGACGCCCGCGGCGATCGCGTGCTCCTTGGCGGTCACCTTGTTGCCGGCCATCTCGAGGACCTCGGCGCGCGGGCCGATGAACGCGATGCCCGCGGCGCGGGCGGCCTCGGCCAGCTCGGGGTTCTCCGAGAGGAAGCCGTAGCCGGGGTAGATGGCGTCGGCGCCCGACTCCTGCGCGACGCGGATGATCTCCTGCACGTCCAGGTAGGCGCGGACGGGGTGGCCCGGCTCGCCGATCTGGTAGGCCTCGTCCGCCTTCAGCCGGTGCATCGAGTTGCGGTCTTCGTAGGGGAAGACGGCGACCGTGCGAGCACCCAGCTCGTACGCGGCCCGGAAGGCTCGGATGGCGATTTCACCGCGGTTGGCAACGAGGATCTTTCGGAACATGGGGACCTTTCGAGCAGGGGTCGACACCACACAGCAAACGGTTAGGTTCTCTAAGACTAGTGAAGGTAACGTGGCTCTCGTGCACGTACTCAGCGTTAGCTCCCTCAAGGGCGGTGTCGGAAAGACGACGGTGACGCTCGGGCTGGCGTCGGCGGCGTTCGCCAAAGGCCTGCGGACGCTGGTGGTCGATCTCGATCCCCAATCCGACGTGTCGACCGGCATGGACATCCAGGTCGCCGGCCACCTCAACGTCGCGGATGTGCTCGCCTCCCCCAAGGAGAAGATCGTCCGCGCCGCGATCGCCCCGTCCGGCTGGACGAAGGGCCGCAGCGGCACGATCGACGTCATGATCGGCAGCCCGTCCGCCATCAACTTCGACGGCCCGCACCCGAGCATCCGCGACATCTGGAAGCTCGAGGAGGCGCTCGCCAACGTCGAGCACGACTACGAGCTCGTGCTCATCGACTGCGCACCGTCGCTCAACGCGCTGACCCGCACGGCCTGGGCGGCCAGCGACCGCGTCGCGGTCGTGACGGAGCCCGGCCTGTTCTCGGTGGCCGCCGCCGACCGCGCGCTGCGCGCGATCGAGGAGATCCGCCGCGGTCTGTCGCCGCGCCTCCAGCCGCTCGGCATCATCGTGAACCGCGCGCGCGTCCAGTCGCTGGAGCACCAGTTCCGCATCAAGGAGCTGCGCGACATGTTCGGTCCGCTCGTGCTCTCCCCTCAGCTGCCGGAGCGCACGTCGCTGCAGCAGGCGCAGGGCGCGGCGAAGCCGCTGCACGTGTGGCCGGGCGAGAGCGCGCAGGAGATGGCGCACAACTTCGACCTGCTGCTGGAGCGCGTGCTGCGCACCGCCCGCCTCGGCGAGTACGCGACCGTCCAGTCCTGAACTCCCCCGCCCCTCCGTCGAGTACACGAAAAGTGCACGCGGCGCGCCGTCGATCCGTGCACTTTTCGTGTACTCGACGGTGGGCGGAACGCCTAGGAGACCGGAGACCCCGAGAGGGGACGCGCGGGAGGCGCGGGACGCGCGGAGCGCGTCAGGAGGCGCGGGTGCGGGCGGCGCGGCGGGCGGCGAGCTCGTCCATGGCGTCGGACTGGGTGTCCAGCTCGACGAGGCTCGACTCGACCTCGCGGAGGACCTTGCCGACCGCGATGCCGAAGACGCCCTGGCCGCGGCTGACGAGGTCGATGACCTCGTCGTTGGAGGTGCAGAGGTAGACGCTCGCGCCGTCGCTCATGAGCGTCGTCTGGGCGAGGTCGCTGACGCCCGACTCGCGCAGCTGGTTCACCGCGGTGCGGATCTGCTGCAGCGAGATGCCGGTGTCGAGGAGGCGCTTCACGAGCTTGAGCACGAGGATGTCGCGGAAGCCGTACAGGCGCTGCGAGCCGGAGCCGGCGGCGCCGCGGACGGTCGGCTCGACCAGTCCGGTGCGGGCCCAGTAGTCGAGCTGGCGGTAGGAGATCCCGGCGGCGCGGGCGGCGACCGCTCCGCGGTAGCCGTTCACGTCGTCCATCTCGGGGAGGCCGTCGGTGAACAGGAGTCCGAGGTCGTAGCGGGCGACACCGTCGTCACGACTCAGTTCGCTCATGATGTTCGCCTCTCACCCGGGTAGTGGATCGCGCGTCGCAACCGCGCCGCTTCATCCACGGTACCCATGCGGCGGTCGCCGGGCAACGACATCCGCTCTTTCGGTTCCGGCGTGTCGAGGCCGGGGAGCCGCGTCACGGACGCAGCCGCGCGATGGAGGAGCGGATGATGCTGCCGCGCACCACATCCAGCTGCGCCGCGATCTCGCGGGCGAGCTCAGCCGTGCGGGCCTTGCTGCTGACGTCGTTCCGGCGCGCGATGGGGACGAGGGCCGTCTCGATCAGGCCGATCTCGCGCTCCGCGGCCGCGCGGAACCCGCGGAGGTGCCGCGGCTCGATGCCGCTGCGGCGGAGCTCCGCCAGCGCGCGCAGGACGGTCAGAGCCTCGTCGCCGTACATGTCGGCGGCGGGGAGCAGGGAGGCGCTCACCGCATCCTGGAGCAGCTCGGCGTCGGCGCCGGCCTCGCGCAGCAGCTCGTCACGACGGTAGTGCCGCGACCCGAGGATGGATCCGGCGGGCACGGTGCCGGGGAACGCCGGGTCGAGCCCCGCATCCAGGTCGGCGAAGTACTTCTTGATGACCTTCAGCGGGAGGTAGTGGTCGCGCTGCATGCCGAGCACGGCGCGCAACCGGTCGACGTCGGCCGGGGAGAACTTGCGGTAGCCGGACGCCGTGCGGGCGGGCGACACCAGGCCCCTCTCTTCGAGGAAGCGCAGCTTCGACGACGACAGGTCGGGGAACTCGGGCGTGAGCCGCGCGAGGACCTGGCCGATGCTGAGAAGGGCAGGAGCGTCGCCGGCGGCACGCTGTGCCGGCCGGGCCACTAGCCGTTCGCCGCTGCGGCGAGGTCGTGACGCGACGCGTAGAACGTGAGGCGGAACTTGCCGATCTGCACCTCGGCGGAGTCGGCGAGCTGCGCGCTCTCGATGCGGACGCCGTCGTAGTACGTGCCGTTCAGCGACCCCAGGTCGCGCACCTCGAAGGCGGTGCCACGGCGCGTGAACTCCGCATGACGACGCGACACGGTCACATCATCGAGGAAGATATCGGCGTTCGGGTGGCGGCCCGCGGAGGTAACGTCGGCGTCGAGGAGGAACCGCGCGCCCGCGTTGGGGCCGCGCCGCACGATCAGCAGGGCGGAACCGGACGGCAGGGCGGCGATGGCCTCCTGCTCCTCCGGCGACACCTCGCCCGACGGGTACATCTTCGAGATGAATTCCTCGCCGAACCGCGCGGTCGTGTCTTCGTTGCCCGCCGCGTCCCGCAGGGGGTTCCGGGCGGCGTCGTCGGCTCCGCCGGCTGCAGCGTTCGGGTCAATGTCTTCAGGCACCGTCAACCTCCTTGCGGTCCAGCGTATCCGATGGAGCGCCCCTGTCATCGGCCGGAAGTCGGATGACGCGCGCGGTCTCCCGGATGTAGACCACTCCGGCCCACCAGTAGAGGAAGGCGCCCCACAGCGCGAAGGCCCAGCCGAGGGGCAGCGAGAACGGCGCGATCGGGGCGAACGCCTCCCCCAGCATCAGCAGCGGGAGGGCCACGAACAGGCAGAAAGTGGCCACTTTCCCGAGGTGGTGCACGGGGAGCGGGCCGAAGCCGTGGTTGGCCAGGATGACGCCGAGGACGGCGAGCATCACATCCCGCGCGATGATCACGAGGAAGAGCCACCAGGGGATGACCTCGCGCCAGCAGAGGCCGATCAGGGCCGCGAAGATGTAGAGCCGGTCGGCGGCCGGGTCGAGAAGCTGCCCGAGCCGGGACACCTGGTGCAGCCGCCGGGCCAGCCAGCCGTCGAGGAAGTCGGTGATGCTGGAGACGACGAGCACGAGCAGGGCGAGCCCGTCCTCCCCCGCCACGATGAGCCACAGGAAGACCGGGACCAGTGCGAGGCGGAAGAAGCTGAGGACGTTCGGGACCGTCCAGACCCGCGAACTCACGACCGCGCTGCCACCCTCCACGTTCCGAGTCTAGTGAGCGTCTCCCAGCGCGTGTGGACGGGGCGTCCAGGCGGCGAGCCGGTCGCGCAGTCCCATGGCGTCGTAGGGCGCCCGGACCTTCACGTCGTTGTCGAAGTAGGCGTAGACGTCCATCCCGTTCTCCAGCACCTCTCCGAGCTCCGCGGCCCAGCGGTCGAGGGACTCGTCGGTGTAGCCGCTGGTGTAGAGCTCCTCGTCCCCGTGCAGGCGGATGTACGCGAAGTCCGCGGTCAGCGTGCGGATCACGGGATAGCGGCCGGCGGTGTCGGCGAGCACGATCGCGACGCCGTGGCGGCGGGCGAGTTCGGCGAACTGGGGGACGTCGAAGGAGGTGTGGCGCACCTCGACCGCGTGCCGCAGCGGCCGTTCGGCGCCGGCGGCCGTGTGCGTCCGGTCCTCGTCGAGGGTCGTCTCCCCGGCCAGCGCCGCGGCCTCGGTGGTGGTGCGCGGCAGCATCCCGAGGAACGCGTCGACCGACTCCGCGTCGAACTGGAGCGTCGGCGGCAACTGCCAGAGCAGCGGGCCGAGCTTCGGTCCCAGCGCCAGCACTCCGGACGCGAAGAAGTTGGCGACGGCGGTCCGCGCGTTCTTCAGTCGCAGAATGTGCGTGATGTAGCGGCCGCCCTTGACCGCGAACACGAACTCCTCGGGGGTGTGCTCCGCCCAGGTGCGGTAGCTGGAGGGGCGCTGCAGCGAGTAGAAGGAACCGTTGATCTCGATGGAGTCCAGCCGCTCGGACGCGTACTCCAGCTCGAGCCGATGCGGCAGCTTGGGCGGGTAGAAGACGCCGCGCCACGGCGCGTACGTCCATCCCGAGATCCCGATGCGCGCGAGCGCCATCAGCGGCCCCGGAGCTGGTCCAGCAGCCGGCGTTCCCGCTTGGTGGGCCGGCCGGCGCCGCGCTCGCGGGTGACGGTCGCCGGGGTCTCGGTGCGCGGCGGCGGAGGCGGGGTGCGGTCCTCGAAGCAGTCCGCCGCGACCGAGGCCCCGACGCGCTTCACGATCAGACGCCGCGCGATGTAGATGTGCTCGGTGCCGCCGGCGAAGGCGCGGACCTCGTCGCCGACGCGGACCGGCGTGGCCGGCTTCGCCCGCTCGCCGTTGACCTTGAGGTGGCCGGCCTTGCACGCATCCGACGCCGCCGACCGCGTCTTGAACAGGCGGACGGCCCACGCCCAGGAGTCGACGCGGACGCTGGAGCTCGCGCCCTGCGGGCCCGCCGCCGGTGTGCCGGGCACGTCAGACCGCCGCGGGGGCCTTCGCCGCGGCAGGCTCCACGGCGTCCTCCGACAGGGACGCCTTCCACTTCACCAGGCCGCGGACGGTGCGGCTGCGGTCGTTCGCCAGCTTCTCCATCACATCCGCCGGCACGAAGTAGTTGACCGCCACCCAGCCGCGCACGGTCTCCGACCGGTCGTCGGCGAGCATCCGCAGGATGTCGCACGGGGTCGCCTCGTTCTTCGCGACGCAGCCGCGGACGCCCTCGTCCGGGTCCCGAGCGAGCGTGAGGAAGAGGTCCTCCGGGGTGTGGTAGCTGCTCGCGACCGCCTCGCGGATCTTGGGGTTCGGGTCGGCGGCGAGGAGGCGCAGGCGGCGGAGCTTGCTCTCCGTCATCTCCGGCGCCGGGTGCAGCGCCGCGGCCTCCTCGGCGGTGAGCATCGCCGGCCGCTGGCTGCGCATGGCCTGGCGCTGGGCGGGGGTGTTGAAGCGGATGCACGACATATTCCCACCGTAGCCCGGGTTACCGTGATTGCATGGAAACTCTCCTCGCGCGGCTCGACCGCATCGCGGGAGGCCGCCACGCCGCCTACACCGTGCCCGACGAGGGCCGCGCGCACCCGCGCACGCGGCGCGCCTTCGCGGTGGTCGGCTGGCTGCTCGCCGCCGAGCTGGTGATCGGGCTGTCCGCCGTCGTCGTCGCCGTCGTGCTGACGCTGGACGGGGTGACCGTGGCGTTCCCGGTGTGGATGCGGTCGGTGATCGTGCTCGGGATGACGGTCACGCTGTTCTACTTCTCGTGGCGGGCGCAGAAGGGCTACTACTGGGCGTACTCGCGCCTCCGGCTGTTCGCCAAGATCTTCCCGGTCGTCACGCTGGTGATCGCCGCGATCCCGGGCCTGTACCCGCTGTGGATGGTGACCGAGCAGATCGTGTTCAGCCTCATCCTGATCGGCGTGGCCGACTACCTCGACTCGGACCACATGCGGGCGGTGTTCCCGCGGCCCGGGAACCAGGGCACCACCGGCGACGTGCGCGCCTGATACTCGGCGTACTCCGGGTACCGGGAGCGCGAGATGCTCTCGGTGAACACCGTGGAGCCGATGAAGAGCCCGGTGAGCAGCAGCGGGCCGATCACGGTCCACAGCAGCACCGAGCCGGCGGCGGCGCACCCGAAGAGGAAGACGACCCACCACTGCGCCTGCTCGAAGAAGAAGTTGGGGTGACGGGAGTAGCGGAACAGTCCGGTCTGCAGGAAGCGCGGCTCCGGGGTCCGGCCGGCCGCCGTCTCCGCTTTCTTCCACTGGTGGAACCGCCACTGCTGCTGGTCGGCCACGGTCTCGCCGACGAGGAGGCCGAGGAAGAGGACGGCCAGCACGATGTCGAGCGCGGACAGCGGCGTGCGGTGCTGGTACGCCGTCCACGCGGGGAGGGCGATCAGCAGCAGCAGGACGTTCTGGTAGATGACGATGAAGAACAGGTTGAACAGCTGGAAGGCGGCGGGCTTCATCCGGCCGCGCAGCACCTCCCAGCGGTAGTCCTCGCCGCCGGGCGCGTACCCGCCCTTCCGCGCGAAGTTGAAGGTGAGGCGCGCACCCCACAGCGTGACGAGCACCGCCATCAGGTCGAGGCGCGCATCCGCGAGCCCCGCCGCTCCGGCGAAGACCCAGACGTAGACGACCGGCACGATCGACCAGATGCGGTCGACCCAGGAGTGCTCCCCCGTGATGAGCGAGAGCACCCACGTCGCCGCGCAGACGGCGGCGAGGATCCACAGACAGACGATGAAGGGCTCCACAGGCACATCCTAGGGCGCTGGGTGTCCGTCGAATGCGCACCGGGGAATTCCCGTATTCCGCTCGACGCGGGTGCGGGAAGCGCCTACCGTACTGACGTGTCCGATTTCCAGGCCCGGACGTTCCGGGCGGTGCTGCTGCGAGACGATGGACAGGTGCCGCGCGTCCTGACGCTGCCGACCGAAGTGGATGTGCCCCCGAACCGCATCCGCGTGCCCGCCGACTTCGCCGGCGCGTCCGCCTTCGAGGTGTTTGAGCTGGCCGACGAACGCGGATGGCCGGAGGAGGCCACCTACCGGCTCGTGTCGACCATCCCCCGGTCGACCGAGGACGTGTCGGACCCGCGCGGCTCCTCCTGGGATCTCGACGACAGCGACGGATCGCGCGCCTGATCCCCCGCCGCCGTCTCGAGGGACGGCGTCACTCCTGCAGCACCGAGAGCACGTTGCCCGCGGGGTCGCGAAACCAGGCGATGTCGGGGCCGCGGTTCTGCGACCGGCCGCGGAGCACGCCCTTGGCGTCGGTCGGCAGCGCCGGGTCGTCGTAGATCGCGGTCGCGACGCCCTTCGCGTTGAGGTCGTCCACCGCCCGGTCGATGTCGTCGACCACGAGGTTGAGGATCGTGAAGGTCGCGGGCACGTGGTCGTCCTTCGGGTAGATGAACACGTGACCACCGGCGGGGAGCTCGAGGTCGAGGTTGCCCATGGGGCCGTCGGAGATGCGGAGACCGAGCGTCTCGCCGTAGAAGGACTTCGCCGCGGCGAGGTCGTTCACGCTGAAGCCGCTGAAGATGTCGAGTGGGGTGACCATGGCGTCCACTCTGCTCGTGCGGGAGCGGCCGCGTCTAGAGGCTGCGCTCCTGTGAGGCTCAGACGAAGCGCACGGCCTCCTGCAGGCGCACGCGCAGTTCGAACGCTCGGTCGACGCTCTCCCGTCCGGCGGCGTTCGCGCCGTCGCGCAGCACGCGCGGCAGCAGCGAGCGGCGGACCACCATGGCGCCGTTCAGCCGGCCGCGGCGGATGACGTCGAACGGCACGTCGAGGTCGGCGTCCGGCACCACGACGATGAGGCCGGTGAAGCGGACGCCCGCCTGGCGGCCGAAGCTCTTCGCCGCGTGGTAGAGATCGTGGAACGGCTCCTCGTCCGGCGCGATGCCGGGGCCGACGAGGTCGCCCTTTGCGAGCTTGACCGGCGCTCCCCAGTCGGCGGAGCGGACCGCGAACAGCCCGGCCGGCCCGAGCACGATGTGGTCGAGCTTGGCGTCGGTGCTGGGATGCACGGCCACGTCGTTCCAGATCGTGAAGCCGATCCCGAGCCCGGTCACGGCCCGGGCCGTCGCCTCCTCGGCGAGCGCCTCCGCCAGCAGCCGCCGGATCTCCAGCGGCGCGGAGCGCACGAGCGCCGGGTCGTACGGATCACGGTCGTCGGTGCCGCGCCCCATCCACTCGCGCATGAGGCCGAGGAAGCGCTCGCGGGCGCGACCGCCCGGGTGCCCGTAGCTGCGGGCGCGCACGGACGGTCCGCCCGAGCCGGCGCGGGAGGTGTGCACGGTCGCGCTGAAGCCGCCGCCGGCCGAGTCGCCGGCCACCGCGTCCACCGTGATGCTCTCGCCGCGGTCGTACCGGGCGCGGTCCTCGGGGTCGCCGATGAGCTCCCAGGCGTGCTGGACGGCCTGGAACGCCGCCGCGGTGCCGCCGGTGTCCGGGTGCGTCTCGCGGAGCAGCCGACGGTAGGCACGGCGGAGGTCGTCGTGACTGACGTCCGGGCGCACGCCCAGCACCTCGTACGGGGTGGGCGAGGCCGGTGAGTCGCTCATCGCGCGGTGATCGCTTTCGGTTCCAGTGGGCCGGTGGGATTTACGACCCTAGCGCGCCGATCCGCGAAATCGCCGAATTCCGATTGCGGCCGGAAACTGACCGCAAGCGCTCGTAGCCTGGAGTCACACCGAACAGGAAGGCACCGATCATGACCATCAGCGACTGGCGCATCGAGCTCATCATCCTCCCCGTCACCGACGTCGACCGGGCGAAGGCGTTCTACGTGGACGCGCTCGGCTGGAACGCGGACCACGACCAGCGGGTCTCGCCCGAGCTGCGCTTCGTGCAGGTGACCCCTCCCGGGTCGGCGTGCTCCATCGCCTTCGGCCAGGGGCTGACCGACATGACCCCGGGCACCATGAAGGGCCTGCAGATCGTGGTCCCGGATGCGGACGCCGCCCTCGCGCACCTCACCGAGCGCGGCATCGAGGCGCGCGGAGTCGCCGACCTCGCCTGGGGCCGCTTCGTCGACTTCGCCGACCCCGACGGCAACGCCTGGACGCTGCAGCAGCTGCCGAAGCGCGACTAGCGCAGCGGCGCGCGCATCCCGGACCGGGTCAGCGCAGCGACGCGTACAGGATGAGCAGCAGCGTGACGAGGAACCCGCAGGCGTAGTTGATCCAGAGGAAGCGCCGCCAGCCGCGGTTCGCCTCGCTCGCCCGCTCGTCCGGAACCGACCAGAACGGGGCGGCCGTCGCGATGTAGGGCAGGGCGAGCACCGCGGCCAGCGGGCCCGGCCACGGCGTGAACAGCATCGCGACGCCCGCGAGCGCCCAGGCGGCGATCGCCAGCCGGACCGTCGCCGCCGCTCCGATGGCGGTCGCGACGGACGAGATGCCGCCCTCCCGGTCGGGGACGACATCCTGGACCGCACCGAAGGCGTGGCTGCCGATCCCCCACAGGAAGAACGCGAGCAGCACCAGCCACAGGCCGGGCGTGAACACGGCGCCGGCGAGCACCAGGCCGTACAGCGCGGGGCTCACGAAGTGGGTGCTGGAGGTCACCGAGTCGAGGAACGGGATCTCCTTGAACCGCAGACCCTTCACCGAGTACGCGACGACGGCGAACAGGGAGACGGCGAGCACCAGCCAGGAGAGCGGCGACCCGACGGCGACGAGGTAGATCACGAACGGGACCGTGGTGACCACGGCGGCGATCAGCGTCCTCCGGTGGGAGGAGCGGTCGAGCAGCGCGCCCTCCGCGCCGCCCTTGCGCGGGTTGCGCAGGTCGGACTCGTAGTCGAACACGTCGTTGATCCCGTACATCGCCAGGTTGTACGGGATGAGGAAGAACACCGTGCCGACGACGAAGGTGACATCGATCCGGCCGGTCGTCAGCAGGTACGCGGCGGCGAACGGGAAGGCCGTGTTGATCCAGCTGAGCGGGCGCGAGACCAGCAGCAGCTGCCGGAACGGGGCCGGAGCCACGTCGGTCACGACCTGCTCCCGCGTCGGCGGGTGAGCAGCCACAGCGCGGGCAGCAGGAGAAGCGCTGCCAGCGGGTACGAGAAGTCCTCCACCGGGACGAGCCCCAGCTTCACGCCGGCGATCTGCGCATCCGCGTAGGTCATGAATCCGGCCACGATCATGACGTTATCGAAGACGGCGGTCAGCACCAGCACGACGACGCCCGCCAGGACGACCGGCGCCCACCAGCGGCGCACCAGCCGGGCGCGGTCCGGCGCCAGGGCGAGCGCGACGGCCAGCACGGCCACCGCTACGAGGAGGAAGACCAGGCTGAGCAGGAGGTAGGTCATCCGCCGCTCCCCCGCCGGACGGGCGACGCGTCGACGGCGTCGGTGCTCCCGGGCGCGGGCCGGTCGAGCAGCCGGCGGACGCCGAAGATCAGCACGAGCGTCAGATAGCAGAGCAAGAGCAGGAAGAAGACCTCCTCGAGCGGCAGCTCGGGCGCCACGACGATGCCGGTCATGAACCGGGAGCCGCCGCGTGCGAACACGCCGAGGGCGATGCCCGCGACATCCCACGCCAGGAAGAACACCAGGCCCAGCGCCAGCACGATCGTCGCGCGCCGCGCATCCCGCCAGAACACCAGCCGGAACCGCGCGTCGAGCAGCACCATCGCCCCCAGCGCGACCAGGAGGCACGCCAGGTAGACGATGCTCACGACACGCGCTCCGCCTGGGGCGTCGGGAGCGGCTCGGGCAGCGGGCCGCCGCTGCCGTCCCCGCGGAGCCGCTTGACCACGAGCTCCGCGCTGATCAGGCACATCGGCAGGCCGATGCCGGGGATGGTCGAGCACCCGGCGTACAGCAGCCCGTCGACCTTCTTCGAGGCGTTGCCGGGCCGGAAGAAGGCGCTCTGGCGGAGCGTGTGCGCGGGCCCGAGGGCGCCGCCGCGCCACGCGTTGAACTCGGAGGCGAAGTCCTCCGGGCCCACGGTGCGGCGCAGCACGATGCGGTCGGCGAGGTCCGGGATGCCCGCCCACGCGGAGATCTGCCGGATGGCTGCATCCGCGGCCCGTTCGATCGCCCGGTCGCCCGCACCGTCCATCCCGCCCGCGCCGAGCGACACGTCGGCGGGAACCGGGATGAGCACGAACAGGTTCTCGTACCCCTCCGGGGCGACCTCCGGGTCGGTCTCGCTCGGCATGCAGACGTACAGGGACGCCGGGTCCGGGATGCCCGGGTCGGGGCCGTAGATCGTCTGGAAGTTGGCCTCCCAGTCGGTGGTGAAGAACAGGTTGTGGTGCGTCAGCTGCGGCAGCCGACCGCGCACGCCGAGGTACGCGAGCACGACGCCGGGGCCCGGGTCGCGCCGCTCCCACGCGTTCTCCGGATGCGTCCGCAGCGACGGCGGGAGCAGCTGGGTCTCGGTGTGGTGCAGGTCGGCGGCGGAGACGACGATGTCGGCGTCGAGCGTGTGCTGCGCGCCCGCCGCATCCCGGTAGTCCACGCCGCGGGCGTGCGCCCGCTTGCCGTCCTGCGCGGTGCGGATGGCCGTGACCCGCGCACCCGTGACGATTCGGGCGCCGGCCTCCTCGGCGAGTGCCGCGATCCGGTCGATCAGCTCGGTGAACCCGCCCAGCGGGTAGCGGACGCCGTCGTCGAGGTCGAGGTGGCTCATGAGGTGGTACATGCTCGGCGCCTTGCCGGGCGACGTGCCCAGGAAGACGGCCGGGTAGCCGAGCACCTGGCGGAGGCGGTTGTCCTGGACGAAGCCCGCCGCGTAGCGGTCGAGCGGCTCCAGCAGCAGCCGGGCCAGGCGCGGGAGCCGGCGGAGCAGGTCGGGGGCGAACAGCGGGCGCAGGTCCGCGAAGGTCGAGTAGAGGAAGCGGTCGACCGCCATCCGGTACGTGTCCTCGGCGCCCGCCAGGTAGCGGTCGAGCGCCGCGGCGGCCCCCGGCTCCTCGTTCTCGAACACGGCGCGGTTGGCCACGCCGTCGGCGCGGATGTCGAGCGGAGGGCGGCCGTCCTCGGAGAAGACGCGATATCCGGGGTCGAGCGTGACCAGGTCGAGCTGCTCGGCGGTCGAGGTGCCCATCAGCCGGAAGAAGTGGTCGAAGACCTCCGGCATCAGGTACCAGGAGGGCCCTGTGTCGAAGCGGAAGCCGTCGTGCTCCCAGGACCCCGCGCGTCCACCCAGCGTGCGGTTCTGCTCCAGCATGGTGACGGCGTAGCCCTCGCGCGCGAGCAGCGCCGCGGTCGCGAGGCCGGCGATGCCGCCGCCGACGACGACGACGCGCTGCCCGGTCATGATGTCGGCCCGGCGTCGTGCGCCTCCGGCCGGGCGGCCGAGGCGGGGACGATGGCGGCGACGCGTCCCGCCGACGCGGAACCGCGCGGCACGGCGGCGGCCGCGGTGGCGCGGGCGAGGATGGCCAGCTTGACCCGCGTCGGCACGCTCACCCGGCGGGTGAGCAGCTCGGGCGCGGGCGTCGCGCGGATGCGGTCGCTCAGCTCGGAGAACAGGCCGTGCGCCGCCGTGATCGCGCGCCGGCAGTTGCCCGGCAGCTCCGGGATGACGTCGGCGGCGGCCCCGAGGTCGCAGTCGATGTCCACGACCAGCGCCAGCTTCTGCCGCTCGGTCAGGCGTGCGGGGTCGATGCCCGGGAAGTAGCTGCGCCCGAGCTCCGACCAGTCGACCGCGAGGTCGCGCAGGAAGTTGATCTTCTGGAAGGCCGCGCCCAACCGCCGGGCACCCGCCTCGAGCCGGAGCCGCACGTCGTCCGGGACCGGCGCGTCGGCGAGGAACACCTTGAGGCACATCAGCCCGATGACCTCGGCAGAGCCGTAGACGTAGTCGCGCAACTCGTCCGCGCTGAAGTCGACCGGGCTGAGGTCGCGGCGCATGGAGGCGAAGAACGGACGGGTGAGGTCGACCCCGATGCCCGACGCACGGGCGGTGACGGCGAACGAATGGACCACGACGTTGGCGCTGTAACCGGTGCGCATCGCCCGCTCGGTGTCCGCCTCCAGGGCGTCGAGCAGCTCGCGCTGGTCGTCGACGCTGAGGCCCGCCTCGGCCGCGGCGCCGTCGACGATCTCGTCGGCGACCCGGACGAGGGCGTAGACGTCCTCGACCTGCGGGCGGATGCGCTGCGAGAGCAGTCGGGTGGCCATCCCGAACGAGGTCGAGTACGCGTGGATGATGGTGGCCGCACCGGCGTGCGCCGCACCGGTGTAGGTGGTGAGGTCGGTCGGCGGTGTGCCCGCCGGGGCTTCCGGTGCGCGAGTCATGCGATCCTCCCGATACACGAGCGTGCCACGTCGGTCAGGGGTTGCGATAGCGAGGCCGGGATGGACGGGCTCTGCAGCAGCGCGATGGCGCGGTCGACGTGGTCGGCCAGCAGGCGCTCGACGAACGCCCGGGCGCCGCACTCCTCGAGCACGGACGCCAGACGCGCGGCCTCGTGCGGGGCGAGATCGGAGCGGCCGAGCGACGGGGTGACGTCCTCCCAGCGGGCTGTGCCGCGCGCGAATGCGATGAGCGAGGTCTCCTTGCCCTGGCGCAGGTCGCTGACGATGCTCTTGCCGGTCACGTCCTCGCTGCCGAAGACGCCGAGCAGGTCGTCGCCGAGCTGGAAGGCGATGCCGACCAGGCGGCCGTACTCGGCGAGCGGCGCCAGGAGGTCCTCGCCGCCGCCGGCCAGGAGCGCGCCGGTCATGAGCGGTCCGGCGACGGAGTAGGCGGCCGTCTTGTGCTCGGTCATGGCCAGCACGTCGTCCAGCGACGGCGACTCCGGCCCCATCCGCTCGGCGAGCGCCACGTCGGCCAGCTCGCCGGCCGCGGTGACGAAGACGCCGTGGTCGAGGATCTCGAGCAGCCGCTCCCGCGTCCACTCGTCGGCGTCGACGCGCGCGAGAACCGAGGCGGCGGCGTGCAGCAGCAGGTCTCCGGCGAGGATGGCGCCGGCCTCGCCCCAGCGGCGGGCACGGACGGATTCCACGCCGCGCGACGTGGCGTCGGAGGCGAACGCGCCGACGACGTTGGGGCGCCCGCGACGCATGGTGTCGCCGTCGATGACGTCGTCGTGCAGCAGGAAGGCGGTGTGCAGCAGTTCGTAGGCGACCGCGGCGGTGCAGGCCGCGTCGTCGTCGGTGCCGCCGAGTCCGCGGAAGGCGGTGAGCACGAAGCGGGGGCGGATGCGCTTGCCGCCGTCGGCCGCGTCGCGCGCGCTCTCCCACAGGGTGCGGTACGCGGGCGCGTACGCGGCGGCGGACGAGATGCGGGCGGCGAAGAAGCCGGAGAGCCGGGATTCGACCTCGGCGAGCGCCGCGTCGATGGTCGATGCCGCGGCGGGAGTCCGCGCCTCGCGGGCCAGGCCGCGCTCGACGGGAGTCCGTGTTTCGGGGTGCAGCTGTGTCATGCCGGGCTCCCTTGTCTAGCTTGGGTAGCAAATAACTTAGCACGCTTCTTACATTCAGGAATAGGATGTCGGCATGACTCCGGCCAGGGACGACGCGCACAGCGACGCTCGACGCATCTCCGCATCCCTCACCGACCCCCGGATCATCGACCCACGCCAGGAGCTCGTCCGGCACGACGACCTCAGCGAGGAGGAGCTGGCGCAGATCGTGCGGCTGCTCGCCGCGATGCGCGAGTGGCGCGACGCCGACCAGCGGCTGAGTTTCGCCTCCCGCACGCACATGAAGCTCAACGAGACCGACATGCGGGCGCTGCGCTACATCATCGCGTCGATGAACAGCGGGGTGCCCGTGACTGCCGGAGCGCTGTCCGACCACCTCCACATCTCCACCGCATCCACGACGAAGCTGCTGGACCGACTGGAGCGGGCCGGGCACGTCGAGCGCCGGCCGCACCCGACCGACCGCCGCGCGGTCACCGTCGAGATCACGCCGGAGACGCACCGCGAGGTGCGCCGGACCATGGGACTGCAGCACGCCCGCCGCTTCGAGGTGGTGCGCTCGCTCAGCCCGAAGGACCGCGAGACCGTCACCCGCTTCCTCCAAGACCTCAGCGCGACGACGCTGGCCCAGGCGGCGGAACCACTGGCGGCGGAGCCGCTGCAGGAGCAGCCGCTCCCGGCTACCCCGGAGCCGACCGCTCTTCCGGCCGCGGAGACGGCTCCGGACGCGTCACGCGGCTAGCCGCCCTCGGGTGCTCCGCCTCGTAGACGATGCGGTTGGCCATCCCGTTGAACACGATCCCGTGGAACGGCAGGATCGCGAACCAGTAGAGCCGGCCGGAGAGCCCGCGCGGGAAGAACACCGCGCGCTGGCGGTACTCCGAGCCGCCGCCCTCCCGCGGCCGCACCGACAGTTCGAGCCACGCGCGCCCGGGCACCCGCATCTCGGCGCGCAGCCGCAGGCTCCTCCCCCGTTCGATCCGCTCCACGCGCCACCAGTCGAGGGCGTCGCCGGTGTTGAGGTGGTCGGCGTCGCGCCGCCCGCGGCGGAGCCCGACGCCGCCGACCAGCTTGTCCGCCCAGCCGCGCAGCGCCCAGGCGAGCGGGAAGGAGTACCAGCCGCGTTCGCCGCCGATGCCCTCCACCACCCGCCACAGCAGCTGGGCGTCGGCCGTGGAGTCGCGCTCGCGCAGGTCGGTGTACACCGTGTGCCCCGACCAGTCCGGGTCGCTCGGCAGCGGGTCGCTGGGGGCGCCGGCGACCGAGGCGTCCTGCCAGCTGGTCTCCACGTCGCCGGAGCGCTCCCGCGCCAGAGCGAGCCGGACCGATCGCCGGTAGCCGGTCAGCCCCTCGGGCGGCGGCGGGATGACCGCGTCGATGTCGTGGTCGCGCATCACGCAGTCGTACTGCAGCGACTCGATGATCGGCACGGCCAGGCTGCGCGGGATGGGTGTCACCAGGTTCACCCACTGCGACGCCAGCCACGGGGTGAACACCGGGAGGGAGGCGATCGGACGCTGCGGAAGGCCCGCCTCCAAGGCGTAGGCGTTCATCATCTGCCCGTAGCGCAGGATGTCGGGGCCGCCGATGTCGAAGGCGCGCGACACCTCCGGGGGCAGGTCGGCGGCGGCGAGGAGGTAGTGCAGCACGTCGCGGATGGCGATCGGCTGGATGCGGTTGCGCACCCAGCGCGGCGCCGGCATGTAGGGCAGCACCTCGGTGAGGTGCCGGATCATCTCGAACGACGCCGACCCGGAACCGATCACCACGCCGGCCTGCAGCACGATCGTCGGCACTCCGGAGTCGAGCAGGATGCGTCCCACGGCGACGCGGGAGCGCAGGTGACGCGAGAGCTCGCCGTCGGGATGCAGCGCGCCGAGGTACACGATCCGCCGGACCCCGGCGGCGCGGGCCGCCCCGGCGACGGTCCGCGCGGCGTCCGCCTCCTCCTCGTCGAAGTCGCCACGCGCCCGCATCGAGTGCACGAGGTAGTAGACGACGTCGACGTCCGCCACCACCCGTTCGACGGCGGCAGGGTCGTGCAGGTCGCCCTCGACGACCTCCACGTCGCCCGCCCAGGGCACGTCGGTCAGCTTCTGCGGCGAGCGCGCCAGCACCCTCACCGTGTGGCCGCGGGCCAGCAGCCGGGGCACGAGCCGCCCGCCGATGTAGCCGGTCGCACCGGTGACCAGGACGCGTGAGGGAGACATGGCCGTACCCTACGCCCGCCTCCCGGTGAAACGGTGTTCGCGCAGCGAACGCCGGTACGGGGATTCCCTGAACGTCAGGTACGTTTTTCGTCATGGGCAAGCTCATCTACGGCGGGACCACCGAGATCGGTTTCGAAGACCGGGTCCTGGCGCACCTGCAGATCGTGATCGGGCTGAAGCTTCGTCGCAAGGAGGGGTTCTTCTTCTCCTGGCGCGACGAGCAGAGCGTGGGCGACGGCCGCAGCGCCATCTGGATCGACCCGGCCATCCCCCTGCTGTTCCGCTACAGCGGAGGCCGCCCGCCGCGCATCAACAAGGCGTGGCTCGAGCAGCTGACGCTGTCGTCGAACAGCTCGCAGGGCCTGCAGCTGACCGAGGAGATCGGAGCGCTCGGCGCCGACGAGGTGGATGCGGACTCCGGCGTCGGCCGCTGACCGCTGCCGCATCCCGAGACGACCGCGAACAGAGGAAGGCCCCGCACCGTTCGGTGCGGGGCCTTCCCGGTCGTCAGCCTTCCGGTGTCAGCGGAGGTACTCCAGCAGCTCCGGGCAGCGCAGGCGCTTGAGGCTGCGTGTCTCCAGCTGGCGGACGCGCTCGCGGGTGATGCCGTAGACCTCGCCCACCTCGTCGAGCGTCATCGGCTTCTGGCCGTCGAGGCCGAAGCGCATGCGCACCACCTTGGCGTCGCGGGGCGGCAGCTCGCGGAGGCGCTCCTCGAGGTCGCGGTGGCGGAACTCCACCTCGACGGCCTCCGGCGGGCCCGGGAAGTCGTCGTCCTCGATCAGGTCGCCGAGCTCGGCGCCCTCGTTCTCGCCGACCGGCACGGCCAGCGAGACCGTCTCGGAGTCGCTCATCTGCAGCTTGTGCACCTCGGCGGGGTCGAGGTTCGACGCCTCGGCCATCTCCTCCAGGGTGGGCGTGCGGCCGAGCTCTCCGCCGAGGTCGCGGCGGATGCGGTCCAGCTTGTCGATCTTCTCCACGGTGTGCACCGGGATGCGGATCAGGCGGGCCGTGTCGGCGATGCCGCGCAGGATGGACTGGCGGATCCACCAGGTGGCGTACGTGGAGAACTTGTTTCCGGTGCGGTAGTCGAACTTCTCGACCGCGCGCACCAGGCCGAGGTTGCCCTCCTGGATCAGGTCCATCACCGGCAGCCCGCGGCCGGCGTAGCGCTTGGCGATGCTGACCACCAGGCGCAGGTTGGCCTCGATGAAGCGCTCGAACGCACGCTTGCCGTCGTCGGCGAGGTACTGCAGTTCGCGCTTCTCGCGGGGCGTCAGTCCGGGGCGGACCGCCAGGCGCTCCCCGGCCAGCACTCCCACCTCGATCCGCTTGGCCAGCGCGACTTCCTCGTCGGCGGTCAGGAGGCGGGTGCGGCCGATCGCGTTCAGGTAATCGCGTACCGGGTCGTTGGTCACTTCGAGCGTCGTCATCGTGTCATCCCATTCAGCCCGTGTACTCACGGGCACAGCCGTTGGTGCTCTCAGTTCGGGTGTCCGTTCGGGCTCTTGTGGAGTCCTCCCGGTCGTTAGCCACGATAAGCAATGCCCCCCTCCTCCCAACAAGGGGTTGACAGTTGCGCATCGCGTAGGCTAGCCGTTCGTAAAGCGCACAAAACCGCGTTTGTCAAGGCTCTATGGGGCGACGCACAGGCCCAATACAGTCTGCCGAGTGAGTGCGCAGACTTCTTCCTCATCGCAGAGCGCATCGTCGCTGAAGACGATCCGCACGACCATCCCGGCGCGGCTGGACCGCCTCCCGTGGTCGAAGTTCCACTGGCTCGTCGTCGTCGGCCTCGGCACCGTCTGGATCCTCGACGGTCTCGAGGTCACCATCGTCGGAGCCATCGGCAGCCGGCTCACCGAGCCGGACAGCGGCCTCGGGCTCACCACCGCCCAAGTCGGTCTGGCCGCGGCCATCTACGTGGCCGGCGCCTGTACGGGCGCGCTGGTGTTCGGCTACCTGACCGACCGCTTCGGCCGGAAGAAGCTGTTCATCCTGACCCTCGGGCTCTACCTGCTGGCGACGGTGCTGACGGCCTTCTCGGTCACTCCGTGGATGTTCTTCGTGTTCCGGTTCTTCACCGGGGCGGGCATCGGCGGCGAGTACGCTGCGATCAACTCGGCGATCGACGAGCTCATCCCGGCACGACGCCGCGGACTGGTCGACCTCGCCATCAACGGCTCGTACTGGCTCGGCACCGCCTTCGGCGCCGTGCTGACCGTCTTCCTCCTGAACACCGCGATCTTCCCCCCGAACATCGGCTGGCGCATCGCGTTCGGCCTCGGTGCCGTGCTCGGTCTGGTCATCCTCCTGGTGCGCCGCAACGTGCCCGAGTCGCCGCGGTGGATGTTCATCCACGGTCGCGACGAGGATGCGGAAGAACTGGTCGGCACCATCGAGCACGACATCGAGGAGCAGACGCACGAGCGCCTCGCGACCGTGCCGGACGACAAGGGCATCACCATCCACCAGCGTCGTTCGACCGGCTTCGGGGAGATCGTGCGCACGGCCGTGACCCGGTATCCGAAGCGGTTCACGCTCGGGCTGTCGCTGTTCATCGGCCAGGCGTTCCTGTACAACGCCGTCTTCTTCACCTACTCGCTGGTGTTGACGAAGCTGCTGCATGTGCCGGACGATGTGGCCCCGTGGGCTCTCGTCCCGATCGCGATCGGCAACTTCCTCGGCCCGCTGCTGCTCGGTCGCCTGTTCGACTCGGTCGGGCGACGCTTCATGATCACGCTGTCGTACGTGGGCAGCGGCGTGCTGCTCGTCGGGACCGCGATCATGTTCGACGCGGGCCTGCTCGACGCCTTCTGGCTGACGGCGTGCTGGATGGTCGTGTTCTTCTTCGCGTCGGCCGGCGCGAGCAGCGCCTACCTGACGGTGAGCGAGATCTTCCCCATGGAGACCCGCGCGATGTCGATCGCCTTCTTCTACGCGATCGGCACCGCGATCGGTGGCATCACCGGGCCCATCCTGTTCGGCCGCCTCATCGAGAGCGGGAGTCACGCGGTCGCCATCGGGTACTACATCGGCGCCGGACTGATGATCGCCGCGGGACTCGTGGAGCTGTTCCTGGGCGTCGACGCGGAAGGCAAGTCGCTCGAGGACATCGCGGCGCCGCTCTCGTCGGAGACCCCCGCCCAGCGGCCCACGCGCTGAGCGGGGTCGGCTATTCGTCCGCGAGGAGTTCCAGCAGGGCGGCCTCGGGAGCGCGTCCGCCGGAGGTGTCGATGACCTCGCCGTTGCGGTAACGGTCGAAGATGCGCGGGTCGATGTAGCTGTTGCGGGCGATCGCCGGAGTGTTGCCGAGCGCCGCAGCGGCTTCGTTCACCGCCGCACTGACCCGCTTCTTCCGCTGCGAGTCGCTGCCGGCCACGCCGAGGTCGGCGAGCGCTTCCGCCGCCACGATGGTGCCGTGCAGCGTCCGGAAGTCCTTCGCGGTGAACTCGCCACGCGTCTGGCGGCGGATGTACTCGTTGAGCGAGGCGGGACGGATCGTGTGCCAGGTGCGGTCCTTCCACGACAGCAACCGCGAGCGCTGACCGCGGAGCGCCTGGACCTGGCGCAGCAGCTCGGCGAGGTCGGCATCGCGGATGGTGCTCGTCCACTTCTGCGCCGACTTGGCGGGGAACGTCAGCGTGATGTCGTCGCCGTCGATGACGGCGTGCCGGCAGAGCAGCGTGGTCAGCCCGCGACTGCCGTTCGCGTGCAGGTACTCCTCGCTGCCGATGCGCACGCTGCCGAGGTCGATGATCCGGAAGGCGGCGGCCAGGATGCGGTCGCGGCCGAAGCCCTCCTCGCGCAGGTCCATCGTCACCTTGCGCCGGGCCGACGGCAGGGTCTCGGCGAGCTGTGCGGCGCGTTCGAACTTGAGGCGGTCCTGGTTGAGGCGCCACGCGTCGTGGTACCGGTACTGGCGCCGTCCGGCCTGGTCGGTGCCGACGGCCTGGATGTGCCCGCGCGCGTCGGGCGAGATCCACACGTCCTGCCAGGCGGGCGGCAGCACGAGCGAGCGGATGCGCTCCAGCTCGCGCTCGTCGACGATGCGGTTGCCCGCTTCGTCCTCGTACACCGGCCCCTTGTCCGTCATCGTCCGGTGGTAGCCGGGACCGGACGGGTTGCTGCGCTTGAGGCGCGTCACGCGGGCTTCTTTGCAGACTTCTTGGCCGGGGCCTTACGTGTCGTGGTCGAGGAGCTGGAGGTGGAGGACGTCTTGCGGGCGGCGGGCTTCTTCTCCGACGCGTTCGAGGCGGACTTCGACGACGACGACTTCGAGGACGAGGACTTCGACGACGACGACGACTTCGACGACCGGCTCCGCTCGACGCTGCGCTGCAGCGCCTCCATCAGGTCGATCACCTCGCCGCCGCCCTTCTTCGCCTCCTCCTCCTCGCCGAAGGTGGCGGCGGTGTCGACGCTGTCGCCCTCCTCCAGCTTCGCGTCGATCAGCTTGCGGAGCTCCTCTTGGTACTCGTCGCTGAACTTCTCCGGCTCGAAGTCGCCGGCGAAGCTCTCCATCAGGGCGCTGGACAGCTGCAGCTCGCGGTCGGAGATGCGCGGCGTCTGGTCGAGCGACGGGAAGTCCGCCTCGCGGATCTCGTCGTGCCACAGGAGCGTCTGCAGCACGAGGACGTTGCCGCGCACCCGCAGTGCGGCGAGCCGCGTCTTCTGGCGGAGGGCGAACTCCACGATCGCGGTCCGCTCCTCGTCCTCCAGCGTCTTGCGCAGGAGGGCGTACGCCTTCAGCGACTTGGAGTCGGGCTCCAGGTAGTAGCTGCGGTCGAACATCAGCGGGTCGAGCTGGTCGTTGGGCACGAACTCCACCACGTCGATCTCGCGGCTGCGCTCCGAGGGGAGCGACGCGAGGTCCTCCGGGGTCAGGATCACCGTCCGCTCCCCGTCGTCGTACGCCTTCGCGATGTGCTCGTACGGGATGACCTTGCCGTCGATCTCGCAGCGTCGCTGGTAGCGGATGCGTCCGCCGTCCTCGTCGTGCACCTGGTGCAGTGGGACGTCGTGATCCTCGGTTGCGCTGTACACCTTCACCGGGACGTTCACGAGTCCGAAGGTGATGGCGCCCGTCCAAATGGCCCTCATGAGCCCATCGTGTCCGGGGATCAGCCCCTTTTCAAGCATTGATCAGGGAATGCACCGGAACCGGGCGGCCCGGGCGTACCGTGTGGCTATGGCCGCCCAGGACTCCGAGGTCGTCGAGATCGACGGCCGCCGCCTCAAGCTGACCAACCTCGACAAGGTCATGTACCCCGAGACCGGGACGACGAAGGCCGACATCTTCGGGTACTACGACGCCGTCGCCGAGGCGATGATCCCGCACGTGCGGGACCGGATCGCCACCCGGAAGCGCTGGGTGCACGGCGTCGGGACGCCGGACGACCCGGCGGAGGTGTTCTTCCAGAAGAACCTGGACCCGGCATCCACCCCGGACTGGGTGAAGCAGGCGGCCGTCACGCACAAGACGAGCACCAACACCTACCCGCTGGTGAACGACCGCGCGACGCTGATCTGGCTCGCGCAGATCGCGTCCCTCGAGATCCACGTGCCGCAGTGGCGCGTCGACCGCCGCGGCGAGCGCGGCAACCCCGACCGCCTGGTGCTCGACCTCGACCCCGGCGAGGGCGTCACCCTCGCGGACTGCGCGGAGGTCGCCCGCCTGGCGCGCGCCATCCTCACCGACATGGGGCTGGAGCCGTACCCGGTGACCTCCGGCTCCAAGGGCATCCACCTCTACGCAGCGCTCGACGGTTCGCAGACCAGCGACCGAATCTCGGCCGTGGCTCACGAGCTGGCGCGGGCGCTGGAGGCGGACCACCCGGACCTCGTCGTGAGCGACATGAAGAAGTCGCTGCGGGCCGGCAAGGTGCTCGTGGACTGGAGCCAGAACAACGGGGCCAAGACGACGATCGCGCCGTACTCGCTGCGCGGCCGGTTCCAGCCGACCGTCGCGGCCCCCCGCACCTGGCGCGAGCTCGCGTCGAAGGATCTGCGGCACCTCGACTACCGCGAGGTCATGCAGCGCGTGAAGCGCCGCGGCGACCTCCTGGCCGACCTCGACGCGCACGGCGCGGGCGCGCACGCGTCGGAACCGGACCGGCTCTCCACGTACCGCTCCATGCGCGATGCGGGCAAGACGCCGGAACCCGTGCCCGCCGAGCGGCCGGCCGCGCGCGACGGACGCTCGTTCGTCATCCAGGAGCACCACGCCCGCCGCCTGCACTGGGACTTCCGGCTCGAGAACGACGGGGTGCTGGTCAGCTGGGCGCTGCCGAAGGGCACGCCGACCGACACGAAGCAGAACCACCTGGCCGTGCACACCGAGGACCACCCGCTGGAGTACGGGAGCTTCGCCGGGGACATCCCGCACGGCGAGTACGGCGCCGGGCACGTCGACATCTGGGACCACGGCGACTACGACCTGGAGAAGTGGCGCGACGACGAGGTCATCGCGACGCTGCACGGCCAGCCGGACGGCGGTCTGGGCGGGGTGCCGCAGAAGTTCGCCCTGATCCGCACCGCCCAAGGGGGCGACGAGAAGAACTGGCTGATCCATCGGATGAAGCTCGACGATGCGGAGGCGGCGGAGACGCCGGCGAAGGCGGAGGCATCGGCGAAGGCGGAGACGCCGGCGAAGGCGGAGGCGCCCGCGAAGGTGGAGCGCGGCGGCAAGCGCCCGCCCGCGGCCGAGCGCCCCTCCGGCACCCCCGTCTCCCCCATGCTCGCCACCCTGGGCTCCGCGGCCGACATTTCGGACGAGGACGAGTGGGCGTTCGAGATGAAGTGGGACGGCATCCGGGCGGTGGCGGAGATCCGCGGCGGACAGCTGCGGCTCACGACGCGCAACGGCAACGACGTGACGGTCACCTACCCCGACCTCGCCGGGCTGGTCGGCCTCGCCGGCGACCACGACCTCGTCCTCGACGGCGAGATCGTCACCCTCAACCCCAAGGGGCGCCCCGACTTCGGGCTGCTGCAGACACGGATGGGACTGACCCGGCCGGCCGACGTTCAGTCCGCGCTCACGAGGGCTCCCGCCCACTACATGGTGTTCGACGTGCTGGAGGTCGACGGGACGTCGCACACGAAGGACCCGTACGACGAACGCCGTGAGCTGCTCCGGGAGGTGCTGCAGCCGGGCCGTGGCGACCCGGTGCAGGTGCCGCCCGCGTTCGACGGCGATCTGGCCCACGCGGTCGCCTCCAGCAAGGAGCTGGGGCTCGAAGGGGTGATGGCCAAGCGCCGCGACAGCACCTACGCGACCGGGCGCCGCTCCCGCTCCTGGATCAAGATCAAGCACCACCTCACGCAGGAGGTCGTGATCGGCGGCTGGACGCCCGGCAACGGCCGCCGGGCGAACACGATCGGCGCCCTGCTGCTCGGCATCCCGGACGGCGACACCCTGCGCTACGTCGGCAAGGTGGGCACCGGCTTCAGCGACCGCGCGCTCGACGATCTGACGGCGAAGCTGGCCCGCCACGAGCGGAAGACGAGCCCGCTGGAGGGGGTGCCGTCGGCGGATGCGCGCGGAGCGCACTGGGTGCGGCCGGACATCGTCGGCGAGGTCGAGTTCGCCGAGTGGACCGGGCCGGGCCGGCTCCGGCAGCCGTCGTGGCGCGGGCTGCGCCCGGACAAGCGGCCGGACCAGGTCGTGCGCGAGAGCTGAGCGCCGCGGCGCCCGCGGGCGCTACGGGGTCGGCGCCAGCGCGTCGTACCGGCCGAAGCTGCCCTGCACCCGCACGATCACGGCGACGAGCACCACGATCAGCAGCCCTCCGAGCAGCGGCGGGAACCACAGCGCGCCGGTGAGCGCGAGGATGCCGATGTAGAGATCGCCGAGGCGCGGGCCGCCGGTCACGACGACCGTGAACACGCCCTGCAGGCGGCCGCGCATCACATCCGGCGCCGACGCCTGGAGGATCGTCATCCGGAAGATCGAGCTCACGTTGTCCGCGGCGCCCGAGGCCGCGAGCAGCACGGTCGCGGCCAGCAACGCCGGGAGGTTGGCCTCTGCGAAGGACGCTCCCCCGCCCGCCGTGCCGGTCAGCGCGACGACCGCCAGCACCACGCCGAAGCCGAGGATGCTCGCGCCGTAGACGATGATCGCCCGCCCGACCGCGCGCCCCTGCCAGCGCACCCCGCCGAGCCTGCCCGAGAACACGCTCGACAGGAGCGTGCCGACGGCGCCGGCCGCGGTGAGGATGCCCACGGTCAGCGGTCCCCCGCCGATCAGCAGGGCGCCGACGGCCGGGAACAGCGCGCGCGGCTGGCCGAAGGTCATGGCGATCACGTCGAGCACGAAGGTCATGCTGAGGTTGGGGGCGGTGCGCAGGAAGCGCAGCCCCTCGAGCACCGAGGCGAGCCCGGCGCCCTGCCGCTCCCCCTCCGGCACGATGGCGGGGAGCGTGAAGATGCCGAGGAACGCGGCGGTGAAGAGCACCGCATCCACCGTGTAGGTCCAGGGGATGCCGACGGTCGCCGCCAGCAGTCCGGCGAGCGCCGGCCCGACGGTCACCATGACGCCCATGCTGATGCCGCCGAGCGCGCTGGCGGCCGGGAGCAGCCGCGTCGGCAGCAGCCGCGGCGTGATCGCCTGACGCGTCGCGCCGATCATCACGCCGGCGACGGCGTTGATGGTGGTGAGCACGTAGAGCGGCCAGACGACCGGGATGTGCGCCCAGGCGAGCAGCGCGAGGCACGCGGTCGAGAGCCACGCGACGACGGCGGTCACCAGAGCCACTTTGCGGCGGTCGAACGCGTCCGCGAGCACACCGCCGTAGAGCCCGAACACGATCATCGGCACCAGGGCGAAGAGCGCCACCAGCGACACGGCGAGCGTCGAATGGGTCAGGTCGAAGATGTGCAGGCCGACTGCGACGATCGTCATCTGCGACCCGATGCCCGAGATCGCCCCGCCGATCCACAGCCGGGCGAAAGCGGGCGACTCGCGCAGCGGCGACAGGTCGACCATGTGCCGCTGGCGCGCGGGCGGCGCCTCGAGCGGGTCGCGCTGCGCGCTCGGGTCGGCGTCCGGCGCGAGCGGGTCGGCCGGCGCCAAGGGGTCGGCGGTGCGGTCCGCCGGGTCCCCGCTCAGAACCGCGGCTGCTTGCTGAGGCGGACGGCCGCGGTGGAGAGCACCACGCCCGCCAGCATGATCGTCACCGTGATCGCCTGGAGCAGCACCTGGAAGAAGGGGGTGAACGGCGTGACCGAGACCCAGAGCCAGAGGATGGCGCCGATCAGCGTGATCACGTAGCTGAACGTGCGGCGGGCGTAGAGCGCGTTGAGCGACACCACGGTGGCCGCGACGGTCACCTGGAAGAACGGGAGGAACGAGTCGGCGTTGCCGGTCCACGTCGCGACCAGGCTCCAGATGCCGACCACCAGCGACACCAGCACCACGAGGGTGGCGAGGAGGTTGCCGAGCGCGGTCGGCAGGGTGGTGCTGAGGCTGCGGACGAGCGTGCCCTGCTCGTCGCTTCCGACGACCTCGCGCTGGTGCTCGTTGGGCTGGGAGATGACGTGCGTGCTCACGCCGTCGATCCTAGCGCAGCGGAGGCGCCCCGGACCCGCGGCGTAGATTGGGCGGCATGGCCGCATCCCGTCGCCGAGCACGCTCTCGGATCCCGCTCCCCGCCCGCATCCGACGCCTGGATGCGCAGGTCGCCGCACGGGTGAACGAACGCACGACGGGCCCCGCGGTCGACGGCTTCTGGCGGGGGCTGACCCGCGCGGCCAACCACGGGAAGCTGTGGTTCGCCGTCGCCGCGGTGCTCGTCGCGCTGGGCCGTCCGCGTGCCGCAGCGCGCGGGCTGGCGTCCCTGGGGCTCGCCAGCCTCGTCGCGAACCTGGTCGGCAAGCGGCTGGTCGGAGGCGAACGCCCGGCGCTCACGTCCATCCCGGTGTCACGCCGCCTGCAGCGGACGCCGACCTCGCCGTCCTTCCCGTCGGGGCACACCGCGAGCGCCGCCGCCTTCGCCACCGGGGTCGCACTGGAGTGGCCTGCCGCGGGCGCCGCGCTGGCGCCGCTCGCGGCGGGGGTCGGCTACTCGCGCCTGCACACCGGCGCGCACTGGCTGTCGGATGTCGCGGGCGGCGCGGCCATCGGCGCGGGCGCGGCGCTCGCTCTCAAGGCCGCCGTGCCGGCGCTCAAGCGCACGGTCCCCCGTGATCCGCCCACCGCGCGGATGGTCGACCTCCCGGCCACCGACACCGGCGAGGGCGTGTTCGTCGTGGTGAACCCGGGTTCCGGGCGCGGCCTCGGCCGGCCGGAGGCCGGTCCGCTGCTGCGCGAGAAGCTGCCGCAGGCGCGCATCCACGAGCTTCAGGACGGCGACGACATCGCCGAGCTGATCGGCCGCGAGCTCCGCTCCGAGCGGCCGCCCACGGTGCTCGGCGCCTACGGCGGCGACGGGACGGTCTCCGCCGTCGCGCAGCAGGCGCTGGCGGAGGACCTCCCGCTGCTCGTCTTCCCGGGCGGGACGTTCAACCACTTCGCCAAGGCGGCCCTGCTTGACAGCGTCGACGCGACCCTCTCCGCCCTCGCGGCGGGACACGGCCGGGAGGTCGACGTCGCCGACCTGCAGTTCGGCGACGGGCACGAGGTCACGGTGCTGAACACCGCGTCCGTCGGCCTCTACCCGTCGTTCGTCGAGGAGCGCGAGAAGCACGAGAAGCGGCTCGGCAAGCCGATCGCGGCACTGCTGGCGGCGATCCGCGTGATCCGCCGCGGCGACCCGCTGCAGGTGCGGATCGACGGGGAGCGTCGCGCGGTGTGGTCGGTGTTCGTCGGCGTGGACCGCTACTACCCGGTCGCCGTCGCCCCCATCGAGCGGCGCAGGCTCGACGACCACCTGCTCGACGTGCGCGTCCTGTTCGCCGGCGGCCGTCCGCGCACGCGCGGCGCCGTCGCGCTCGCCTTCGGCGGACGGGCCGACGCGCTGGTCGCGCGCCTGCCGTTCCTGCAGGGTCCGCCCGCGCTCGACGCGCGGACGGTCGAGGAGATCACCATCGAGGCCGACGGGGACGACCCCGGCTACGCGCACGACGGCGAGGCGTCGACCGAGACGCCGGGCGAGCTTAAGCGACTGACTCTCCGGATGCGCGCCTCCGCTCTGCGGGTCTACTCGCCTCCGGCGTGAGGCCGGGCCGCCGTCAGGACGCGGCCGGCACCCGCGCGGGCAGCGGCTGCGGCGCAGCCGGACCCGTATAGCGCGACGACGGCCGGAGGATCTTGCCGTCGGCCGCCTGCTCCAGGATGTGCGCGGTCCAGCCGACGACGCGCGCGGCGGCGAACGTCGGGGTGAACATCGACCGGGGCACACCGCACAGCTCCATCACCACCCCCGCGTAGAACTCGACGTTGGTGTGCAGCTCGCGTCCCGGTTTCAGCTCGGCCAGCAGCTCCTGCACCCGCCGCTCCACCTGGACGGCGAACGCCACCCGGGGACCGCCGAACCCCTCGGCGAACTCGCGGAGCATGCGCGATCGCGGGTCCTCCGTGCGATACACGGCGTGGCCGAACCCCATGACGCGTCCGCCCTCGGCGAGGGTGCGGCGCACCCACTCGTCGGTGCGATCGGGCGTGCCGATCTCGTCGAGGGTGTCGAGCGCGCGGCTCGGGGCGCCGCCGTGCAGCGGACCGCCGAGCGCCCCCAGCGCCCCGCCGACGGCCGACGTCAGGTCGGCGCCGGTGGACGCGATCACCCGTGCCGTGAAGGTGGAGGCGTTGAAGCCGTGATCGATCGCGGCGGTCATGTAGGCGCTGAGGGCGCTCTCCTCCTGGGCGGTCGGGATGCGCCCGGTCACCAGGTGCAGGGAGCCGGCGACGTGACCCAGGTCGTCCCTCGGCGGCAGCGGTTCGCGTCCGTCGGCGAGCGCGTGGAGGGTCGCGAGCAGCACCGGCGTCACCGCGGCGACCCGGATGGCGTCCTCCAGCCGCGCATCCGGCGTCTCGTCGTAGAGCGGCCGCACTCGGTCCGCGGCGGCCACCGCCGTCAGCGCCATGCGCAGGCCGGCCAGCGCGTCGCCGCCGGCCGTGAGGCGGGCGATCGCGGGCAGCAGCGGGCGCACCTCGTCCGGGATGCGGCGAGCGGCGACGATCCGGGCGCGGAAGTCGTCCAGCTCGGAGGCCGTCGGGAGCTCGCCGAACAGGAGCAGGTACCACGCCTCCTCGAAGGTGCGCTCGCGCGCCAGGTCCACCGCCGAGTACTGGCGGTAGTGGTAGAAGCCTTCGTGCCCGCGCACGTCACCGAGCGCGGTCCGCGCCGCGACCACGTTGGTGAGGCCGCGGGGAACGTCGATGAGTGTGTCGTCCATCCTGTCCATACCGGTATGGTGAACTGGATCGAATCGCTCGTCAACGTTGATCGGATCAATATGGATGCGCTCCCCCGCCTCACCGCCGACCAGACGGCCGAGCGTCTCGGCGTGAAGCTCGAGACCCTCTACGCCTACGTCGCCCGCGGTCGGCTGTCGCGCGAGCGGACCGCGGACGGCTCGACCTTCGATCCGCTCGAGGTGGAGCGGTTCGCGGCCTCGCGCCGACGGCGTCCAGGCGCCGCCGCCCGCTCGGAGGGCTCGCCCCTGATGGTGATCGAGACCGGGTTCGCGCTCATCGACGACGGAGAGCTGTCGTACCGCGGGCGGCCGGTCGACGAGCTGGCGACCGAGCCGTTCGAGACCGTGGCGCACTGGGCGCTCACCGGCGAGTGGGACCCCGAGGCGCGGCTGGCGCCGGCCGCCGACCTGGAGCCCGCTCGCGCGGCCGGCGCGGCCCTCCCCGCGGCCGCGGGAGACCGGGACCGTCAGCTGGTGGCGGTCACCGCCCTCGCCGCGGCGGACCCGCTGCGCGCCTCCCTCGACCCGTCCGTGGTCGCGACCGCCGGGGAGCGGCTGGTCGCGGGGATGGTGGAGGTGCTGCCGCTGCGTTCTGCGAGCGCGGGCCCGGGCACGGGCCCTCGCGCATCCCGGGCCTCGCTCGTGGAGCGGCTGTACGCCCGATTGGCGTCCACCCCGCCGGACGACGCCGATCTGGCGCTGCTCAACGCCGCCCTCGTGCTGCTCCTCGACCACGACATCGCCGTCTCGACGCTGGCCGCCCGCGCCGCGGCGTCGGCCCGGGCGACGCCCTACGGCGTCGTCATCGCGGGACTGGGCGCCCTCGACTCGCCCCTGCACGGCAACGCCAGCCGCGCCGCCCACCGGCTGCTGGCCCGGGTGGCCGCCGGGGAGAACGCTGCCCGCGTCGTCTCGGACTCCGTGCTCACCACGCACGGGCCCGTGCCCGGATTCGGGCAGCCGCTCTACCCCGCGGGCGATCCGCGGGCGCGCATCCTCCTCCGGATGCTCGCCGAGAGCGGGCGGCACGCGGAGGTGGTCGACGCGGCGGACTCCGTGGCCGGCGTCATGCGCGACCGCACGGGCGCGCATCCGAACGTCGACCTCGCACTCGCCGCCGTCACTCTCGCGTGCGGGATGGCGGACGACGCCGGGGAGGTCGTGTTCGCCACCGCGCGCACGGTCGGCTGGCTGGTGCACGCCCTCGACGAGTACGGCCGCGCACCGCTGCGGCTGCGGCCGGTGGGGCGCTACACGGGGCCGTGAGTCCGGCCGACGAGCGGGGCGCCGCTCAGCGCCGCAGCGCCTTCCGCGCCAGCCAGTTGCCGAGGAACTGCGCGGCCTGCACCAGCACGACGATCGTGATCACGGCGATCCACGTCACCGCCCAGTTGTAGCGCTGGTACCCGTACGAGATCGCGAAGTCGCCCAGGCCGCCGCCGCCGATGCTTCCCGCGATGGCCGACAGGTCGACGATCGCGACGAAGATGAAGGTGTAGCCCAGGATGAGCGGGCCGAGCGCCTCCGGGATCAGCAGCGTCGTGATGATCCGCCACGGGCTCGAACCCATCGCCCGCGCCGCCTCGATCACGCCCGGCTCGATGGTCACCAGGTTCTGCTCCACGATGCGGGAGATGCCGAAGGTGGCGGCGATCGTCATCGGGAAGATCGCCGCCGGCGTGCCGAGGAACGTCCCGAGCACCAGCTGCGTCAGCGGCGCGATCGCCGTCATGAAGATGATGAACGGGATGGGCCGGATGAAGTTGACCAGCACGTTGAGCACGGTGGACAGCGTCCGGTTCTCCAGCAGGCCGCCGCGGCGGGTGGTGTAGAGCAGCACGCCGAGCGCCAGGCCCAGGATGCCGCCGAGCACGAGCGTCGCCACGACCATCCACAGCGTCTGCCCGATGGACTGCAGGTACACGGGCCACAGGGTCGACCAGTCGGTCATGCGGCCACCTCCTCGACCTCGGTGACCGTGCGGAGGTCGGCGATCAGCGCATCCACGTCGGCGGGCTCACCGAGCAGCTCCAGGGTCAGGCTGCCGAACGAGCGGCCCTGCAGCGCGGAGATGCCGCCGTAGACGATCTCGAAGCGGACGTTGTGGCGGCCCACCGCGTCCGACAGCACGGAGCCCAGGCGGCCGTCGTCGTGGATGCGGGCCGACACGATCCGCCCGCTGTGCTTGCCGCGGAGCCGCTCGATGTCGGACTCCCCCGGCTGGTTGCGCAGCACCGTGCCGACGAACCGCTGCGCCGTCGGGGTGCGCGGCGCCGAGAAGACCTCGAAGACGCTCCCGGTCTCGATCACCCGTCCGGCGTCGAGCACGGCGACGCGGTCGGCGATGGAGCGGACGACCTCCATCTCGTGCGTGATGACCACGATGGTGACGCCCAGCTCCTGGTTCACGCGCTTCAGCAGGGCGAGGACGTCGGAGGTGGTCTCCGGGTCGAGCGCGCTCGTCGCCTCATCGGCGAGCAGGATGTCGGGGTTCGTCGCGAGCGCGCGGGCGATGCCCACCCGCTGCTTCTGGCCGCCCGAGAGCTGGTCGGGGTAACTCCACGCCTTGTCGGTGAGCCCGACGAAGGCCAGCAGCTCGGCGACACGCTTCTTGCGATCGTCGGCCGGCCATCCCGCCACCTTGAGCGGGTACGCGACGTTCCCGAACACCGTGCGCGAGCGGAACAGGTTGAACTGCTGGAAGATCATCCCGATCCCCGCCCGCACCCGCCGGAGCTCGCGCTCCTTCAAGGTCGTGAGGTCGCGTCCGTCCACGATCACCGAGCCGGCGGTCGGATGCTCGAGCGCGTTGATGAGCCGCACGAGGGTGCTCTTGCCCGCGCCCGAGTAGCCGATGATGCCGAAGATCTCGCCGCGGCCGATGGTCAGATCGAGCCTGTCGACCGCCGGGACCGCGGCGTCACCCGAGCCGAAGCTCTTGGTGACGCCGCGGAACTCGATGATCGGCGCATCGGTGTCGCGACCGGTCCGGTCCGTCGTGCGGTCTGCCACTACTGGGCCGCCTGGATGGTCTTCTTCAGCTTGTCCAGGATGCCGATCAGGTCGGACGACGAACGGTCGACGATCACGGCCGTGTTCTTCGACTCCGCGAGCACCGCATCCGTGACGGCCTTGGTGTGGTAGAGCTCGGCGACCTTCTGGTACGTCTTGTTGTCCTTGTCCTTGGCGCGGGCGACGAAGGCGTTGATGTACGGCTCGGCGGTCGACGACTTCGGGTCGTCCTGGAACAGCGCCGACTTCGGGTCGATGCCCGCGGTGAGCGCGAAGTTGTTGTTGATGATGGCGCCGTCGGCGGAGCTCAGCGCGGGAGCCGTCTGGGCGGCATCCACCGGGATGACCGTCACCTTGGACGCGGAGGCGTCGATGTCGGCCGGGGTCGCCAGGGTGCTGCCGCCGTTCTTGAGCTTCAGCAGTCCCGCCTTCTGCAGCACCAGCAGGGCGCGCGCCTGATTGGTGGCGTCGTTCGGGATGGCGATCGTCCCACCCTGCGGGATGTCCTTCAGGCTCTTGTGCTTGGTCGAGTACAGCGGCAGCGGGACGACCAGCGTCGCGCCGATCGGCACGAGGTCCTGCTTGGCCTGCACGTCGTAGTTCGCGAGGAACTGAAGGTGCTGGAACAGGTTCAGGTCGAGCTGGCCGTCGGCGAGCGCCGGGTTGGCCTGGGTGTAGTCGCGGAAGTTGACGGTCTGGATGTCGATGCCCTCCTTCGCCGCCTCCTTCTTGAGCACGCCCCAGTACGGCGACGACGCCTCGGTCGTGCCGATCTTGACGGTGACGGTCTTGGCCGTCGCGGCTCCGGAGCCGGTCAGGTTCACGACCACCAGCACGACGGCGACGATGACGGCCACGACGGCGATGCCGATGCCGACGAACCAGCCGGTGCGGGAGCGCTTCGGCTTCTCCGGCAGCGCGGGGGTGGACGGGGTGGCGTCGGACATGGCTGTGCCTCTCGTGAAGGTGGTGGTGGGGGTGGGCCGGCACTGTCGGCGGCCACAACGAGCCTCCCCCGAGCGGCCCAGCGGGTCAAAACGTCTTGCGAAATGTGACGCCTCGCGTTCACCCGGCCGCTCTTACGACGGGACGGGGCCGCGCGTAGTGTGAAGCTCGTCGGCGTGCGGGACGCACGGCGACGCATCGAGCGTGACGGAACGACGGGAGAAGCATGAGCGACATCAACGACGACGACATCAGCACCGACGCGGTCGGCGGCGGCGAGGGCCCCGCGGACGGCGGAGCGAACCCCGGCGGCCACGACGGCGGAGCCGACGGCTCGGCCGGCGGCACCGGCGAGGGCCCCGCGGACGGCGGCGCCAACCCCGGAGGCCACGACGGCGGAGCGGACGGCTCGGCCGGTTCGGGCGGCGAGGGGCCGGCCGATGGCGGCGCCAATGCGGGCGGGCACGACGGCGGAGCCGACGGGTCCGCTTGATGACGACGGATGGGCGCGGGCCGGGCGACCGGCCCGCGCTTTCGCGTTGCGTGCCGGTCGATCGCGAGCGTTTCGCCGCGGAGCACTGGGGACGGCGTCCGGTCTTCACGCGCGCGGCGGACTTGCCCCGCGACTTCTCGGATCTGTTCAGCACGGATGCGGTGGATGAGCTGGTCTCGTCGCGCGCGCTGCGGACGCCGTTCGTGCGCATGGCGAAGGAGGGCGACGTGCTGCCGCCGTCCGGGTTCACCGGCCCCGGAGGCTTCGGCGCCGAGGTGGGCGACCAGCTCGACTCGGCGAAGGTGCTGGCCGAGTTCGCGGACGGCGCCACCCTCGTGCTCCAAGGGCTGCACCGCACCTGGCCTGCGATCGCGGAGTTCTCCCGGCGCCTGGCGGCGGAACTCGGGCATCCCGCGCAGGTGAACGCGTACATCACGCCGGCGTCCTCGCGCGGCTTCGACCCGCACTACGACGTGCACGACGTGTTCGTGCTGCAGATCGCGGGCGAGAAGCACTGGCGCATCCACGAGCCGGTGCACCAGGACCCGCTGCGCGACCAGCCGTGGAGCGACCACCGGCAGGAGGTCGCGGCGCGCGCCCAGGAGACGCCCGCGATCGACGAGACCTTCCGGCCCGGCGACGCTTTGTACCTGCCGCGGGGCTGGATCCACTCGGCGGAGGCGCTCGGCGGCGTCTCCGTGCACCTGACGATCGGCGTCGCGGCGTACACGCGGCACGACGTCGTACGGGAGGCGGTGGCCCGGGCCGCGGACACGGCCGCGCTGCGGGCGTCCCTGCCTCTGGGGTTCGATCCGTCGGACGCGGAGGCGGTGGCCGCGGTGGTCGGCGAGACGGTCGACGCCCTGGTGGAGGCGCTGGCGGATCCGGCGGCCCGTGCGGACGTCGCGGCCGCGGTCGCCGACCGCCTGCGGCGCCGCCGGCGCTCGGACTCGCCTCCGGCGCCCGTCCGTCCGCTCGCGACCATCGCGACCGCGGAGACGATCGGGCCGTCGACGCTGGTGCGCGCGCGTCCGGGGCTCGACGCGGACGTGACCGTGGAGGTCGAGACGGTGACGGTGCGGCTCCCGACGAAGAAGATCGCGCTGCCGATCGCCGCGCGGGAGGCCGTGGAGCGGCTGCTCGACGGCCGGCCGGTGGCGGTCGGAGAGTTGCCGCTGGACGAGCGGTCGGCGGTCGTGGTGGCGCGGCGTCTGCTGCGGGAAGGGGTCGTCGTGGGGGCCTTGAGCGCTGACGGTGTCTGGGCTGCCGACGCCGGTGCGGGCGGTGCCGACGCCGGTGACCTCGGTGCCGAGTTCGCGGACGTCGACCCGGCCGACGAGGCGGGCGTCTCGTCGGACGGCGAGCGCAGCGCGACCGCCGACTTCGGAACCGCGACCGCCACGTGACGGACACCGTCCCGGGCTGGCTGCCGTGCAGCGACCGGGCCATCGGGCGGGGTGACCCGCTGCCGGGCACGGCCGGTCTCGGCGAGCGCTGGCTGCTCGTCGAGATCGAGAGCGGCTGGGGACGCCACGCGTTCTTCGACTCCGACCTGGACCCGGCCCTCGGCGCCGCGATCGTCTCGCGCGCCGAGGAGGCCGGGATGCGCCCGCTCGCGATCCGGCGCACCCGGCTGCGCGCTCCGCAACGCCGGGACCAGTCGTCGTGGCGCTGGGCGCTGGTCGACTGCCGTCCGGGTCGCGAGTCCATCCGCTGGGGGCGCGTGGACGACCCGGCCGAGCTGCTGACGCTCCCGCTCGACGGCAGCGCCGGCGAGCCGAGCGACGCGCCGATCTACGCCGTCTGCACCCACGCCCGCCACGACCAGTGCTGCGCCGTGCGCGGCCGGCCGGTGGTGGAGGCGCTGGCCGCCTCGCATCCGGAGCTGACGTGGGAGTGCTCGCACCTCGGTGGCGACCGGTTCGCCGCGACGATGATCGCCTTCCCGCACGGCCTCCTCTACGGGCGGGTGCTCGCGGAGGACGTCGAGACGGTGGTGGAGCGGCACGCGGAGGGACGGGTGGTCCCCGGCCTGCTGCGCGGACGCACCGCCCTGACGACGGTCGCCCAGGCGGCGGAGGCGTCCGCCCGCACGGCGACCGGCGACGATCGGATCGATGCCTTCCGCGTGCTCGACGAGCACCCGCATCCGCACGGCTGGCGCGTCGACCTCCGCCATGGCGACGAGACGCTCACCGTCGAGGTGGGCGAACGTCTGTCGGAGCCGCTGCTGAGCACCTGCGCCGCGACGATCGCCCACCCGGTGCGCGAGTTCGTGCCCGTGTCGGTGGACCCGGCCTGACGGCGCCGGGCGTCAGGCGTTCTGCGTCGCGGGTGCCGACTGCAGGATGCGCACCATGTTGCCGGACGGGTCGCGGAAGGCGCAGTCGCGCGGCCCCCACGGCTGGTCGATCGGCTCCTGGAGCACTTCCGCTCCGGCCGCGCGGACGCGTTCGAACGCGGTGTCGAGGTCGTCGGTGCGGAACACGATCGGGCTCATCGAGCCCTTGACGACCAGCTCTTGAAGGGCGTCGCCGTCGGCCTGGGAGCGGCCGGCGTGCGGATCGCTGAGCACGACGGCGGCGCCGTCGTCTCCGGCGACGCCGAGGGTGATCCAGCGGTGCTCGCCGGAGCGGACATCCTGGATGACGTCGAGCCCGAGGGCGTCGCGGTAGAACGCGAGCGACTCCTCGGGGTCGAGGACGGTGATCTGCGAGTACTGGAGTGAAACGGTCATGAGTCGACTCTAGGAACGGCGGCCCGGCGTCGCTTCTCCAAAACTGCTTTCTGTGGAGAAGCCGGTGCACGTACCGGTTGTGCGCACTTTCGGCACCGGCCGCCGACTCTCAGGCGCGCGACCGGACCGGACGGGTGCGCTGCTTGGCGATGCAGTCCGGCATCGCGCGGACGGCCGCGTGCTCCCGCGTGCGGTACTGCGTCGGCGTCATCCCGACCACCTCGGTGAACTTCGAACTGAACGAGCCGAGCGAGGTACAGCCGACCGTCATGCACGCGTCGGTGACGCTCATGCCGCCGCGGAGCAGCGCCATCGCCCGTTCGATGCGCCGCGTCATGAGGTAGCTGTAGGGCGTCTCGCCGTAGGCGGCGCGGAACTGCCGCGAGAAGTGCGCCGGCGACATGAACGCGCGCGCCGCCATCGTCGGGACGTCGAGCGGCTTGGCGTAGTCGCGATCGATCAGGTCCCGTGCGCGGCGCAGGTGCGCGAGCGTCTGCAGCTCCTCCGGTGACACGCGTCGAGCGTAACACCGGCCCCCAGCGCGGCGGCAGGCCCGTCCACGAGGCCGGAACCAGGCGGGTGGCGGGGCCCGTCCGCCAGGCCGGACCCCCGGCAACGGCGAGCCAGCGTCAGGACCCGACCGGCAGGCTGGCGGTCTCGTCCGCGCCCTCCACCAGCCGGATGAACGCGCTCAGCTCGCCCACTCCCGCCGGCGTCGTCGGGAGGAACTCCGTCAGCTCCGGCGAGTGGACCAGGTAGGCCGCCCACTTGGCGCGCGAGATCGCGACGTTGAGCCGGTTCTTCATCAGCAGGAACGACATCCCGCGCGGGACGTCGACGGCCGACGACGCGGCCAGGCTGACGATCGCGACGGCGGCCTCCTGGCCCTGGAACTTGTCCACCGTGCCGACCCGGACCCCGCGGTGCCCGGCGGCGTCGAGCAGAGCGCGCACTTCGGCCAGCTGCGCGTTGTACGGGGTGACCACGATGATGTCGTCCTCCCCCAGCGGCGAGTCGTCACGACCGGCGGCGGGGTCGCTCCACGACCGGCCGAGGAGATCGTCGACGAGCTCCACCACGGAACGGGCCTCTTCCGGCGACGCGGTCGAGTTTCCGACATGCAGCACGGGCACGGGGTGGAGGCCCGGCATGACGCCGCCCAGCTCGCGCTCGGCCGCGCACTCGTGCGCACGGAGCTTGCCTTCGTACGACAGCCGCGAGACGGCCGCGGCCAGGTCCGGGTGCATCCGCCGCGTCTCGGCGAGGAAGTAGCCGAGCTCCGGCGGGAGCACGTCGTGCCCGTCGCTCACCCAGCCGAGCGCCGACCCGTCCACCGGTTCGGGATGCCGCCCCTGGCTCACCTGCGGCAGCTGCTGGGGGTCTCCGAGCAGCAGCAGGTTCTTCGCGGCGACCCCGATCGCGATCGTCGACGCGAGCGAGAACTGGCCCGCCTCGTCCACCACGAGCAGGTCGAGGCTGCCGCGCGGGACGCGCGCGGCGTTCGCGAAGTCCCAGGCCGTGCCGCCGAGCACGAAGCCGCGCTCTTCGTTGGCACCGGCGAACTCGAGGTGTCCGTTCGTCGGGAGCGCCGTGAACCGGTGGACCGTTTCGGCGGCCTCGCCCGGCTCGTCGGAGGGAGCGCCGGCGCCCGCACCCGAGCTCGCGCTCGGCGTCTTGCCGACCATCGTGGCGTCGAGCCCCGCATCCACCACGCGGTCGAGCAGGTTCTCGACGACCGCGTGCGACTGGGCGACGACCCCGACGCGCCACCCGTGGTCGGCGACCAGCCGGGCGATGACGTGGGCGCCCAAGTGGGACTTTCCCGTCCCGGGCGGCCCCTGGACCGCCAGATACGAGCGGTCGAGGTCGAGGAGACTCGCCACGACGGCGTCGATCCGTCCGTCGCCGTCGCCGCCGAGGGCGGTGGGGTCGGGCACAAGCGCACCGGAGCGCGTCCGCGGCGGCGTCCGGCGCAGCAGGTCGACGGTCGCATCCACCGGCCACGTCTCGTGGTGGCGGGCGATCAGCAGTGCGGTCCCCCACTCCCGGATGGCCTCGGCGAGACGCCGGGAGTCGGGCGGTGCCGCCGGCGTCAGGGCGCTCGGCAGATCGCGGTACGGCGGAACCTCCGGCGGCAGGGTCTCGCGCACCACGACCGACCCGTCGTCGAGCGCTTCGATGACGGCGACCGTGCGCGCAGCGCGCGCACCGGGCTGCGCCCGCGGCTGCCGGAACGGGCCGGGGTACTCGTACAGCAGGTACGGCCCTGTCCGCTCGCTGACACGCACGGAGCTGCCTGCTCCCCACTGCCCGGTGAGCAGCAGTTCGCGACGCTCGACCCGCTGACCCTCGTCGAGATACCAGTCGCGCAGCACGACGGCGGTCTCCACCGCCAGCACGTCGCGCGTCTCGGCCCACTCCTCGATCGGCTGGATCAGCCGGGCGAAGTGCGACTGCCAGAAGCTCTTCTGCTCCCGCCGGTGGAAGTCGATCGCGGCCGCGGCGAGCGCCATCGCCTGCCGGTCACCCGACCGGTGCGGGTCGAGGGGGTCGCCGGCGAAGGCGAGGAGGCCCGCGCGCAGCGGTGACTCGTCCGGCGCCAGCTCGGCCTCCTCCGCCGGAGCGGCGCCGATGGGGATGCGGTTCTCGGCCGCACGGGCGAGCAGCCAGTCGCGCAGCCGCAGGGTCGAGACGCAGTCGTAGCGGTTGTACTCACCGAGTGCATCGAGCAGCGGCTGGGCCTCGTCGAGCCGGCCGAGAGCGATGAGATCGCGCGCGTTGGCGTACTCGGTGATCGAGTCGGCGCCGTTCGTCACCTCGCTCTGCCGGAGCTCGTCGCCCATGTAGAGCGGCTCCAGCTTCTTGATGGAGTACGACCGCGACCCGACGCGGACGGCCTTGCGCACCAGCGGGTAGAGGTCGACCAGCACGTTCTCGCGCAGCAGCGCGTCGACCTCCTCCTCGCCGACCCCGTGCCGAGCGGCGAGCGCGAGCAGGTGTGTCTGCTCGTACGCCGCGTAGTGGTAGATGTGCATGCGCGGGAACCGCTCCCGCCGATCCCGCACGAACGCCAGGAACGCCTCGAGCGCCACGCGCTCCGCCGCGAAGTCGTGCGCCCAGAAGGCGGTGAACTCCTCCTCCTGGTCGACCATGCCGAACAGGTAGTCGAGGTTCCAGCGCTCCCCCGCGCCCTCGGTGTAGAGCGGGTCGCCTTCGAAGTCGAAGAACAGGTCGCCCGGGTCGGGCTCCGGGAGCACCGCGAGCACCGGCGCGTTGAACACGCGCGCGGGCGGCGGGCTGTCGGGCACCGCCTGCAGCTGCAGTCGCGCCTGCTCGCGCAGTCCGTCGAGCGTCCCATCCGGGATCCCGTCGACCGGTTCGGTCGACGCGGCGAGAGCGTCGATGGTGGCGATGCCGGAGGCCAGCAGGTGCTCGCGCTGCGTCACGCGCATCCCCGCCACGAGGAGCACGTCGCGCGTGGCCTGCACCTCGGCGTCGCAGGTGTCGCATCGTCCGTCCACCGTGAAGCGCGGGTCGCCCCACGCGACCGGACCGTCATCGGCGACGTGCTGCGAGATGATGGACAGCAGCCGTGCCCGCCGCTTGCGGTAGACCGGCTCGATGTCGTGGAGCGCGTGCTCGCTCACCGACCCGTCGCCGAGCAGGAGCTCGACGGTCTCGTCGACATCCACTCCCATCCGGCGCAGCTGGTCGGCATAGGCGGCGAGCTGCAGCAGGGCGGTCACGCGCGCGCTGCGGGCGAGCTTGGAATCCTGGACCCGGTAGCGCCCGTCGGGGAGCCGGACCACGAAGTCGGCGAATCCCACGAAACCACCGTCGAAGAACGTCGCCTGGAACACGACGTCAGCACCGGACGCGAATGCGGCCGCCGTCTGCCTGACCGCCTCGGCCAGCGAGTCCGCCGTCAGCTGGGCCGGCCGCTCGATCTCGGCGACGCCGCTGCCGAACCGCTCCCGGTACCGCTCGAGGATGCGGTGCTCGTGCTCGTCGCCCATCCGGGACGACCGCACGTACATCGGGTCTTCGATCTGCTCGGTCTTCTCGAGGCGGCCGAGCTTCACGTCGAGCGCGCGCAGGAAGGCGAACTCGCATTTCGAGGCCTCGGTGAGGTCGCTGGCGCTGGTGACGATCACTCCGTCGAGCAGGAACACGGCGGCCTCCCTTCTCTCATCAGCCGACCGGGGTCGACCCGGTACTCCGAGAGTATCGGCGACCACCGACAGCACGTGGCCGTCCACAGGATCGGTCCGGCCTCACCCGCGCGTCCCGGCTTGTGGAGGGATTCGCACGGAAAGATCCGCACCGTTCGCCGTCAGTGCCCCTTGGCCGCCGCCTTCGCCGCCCGCTTGTGCTCCCGCACGCGCGTGAGGGAGTCGGCGTCGACGATGTCGGCCACGGAGCGGTAGCCGGGCGTTCCGTAATCGCCGGCCGCCTGCTCCCATCCCGGAGCCTCGAGCCCCTTCTGCTTGCCGAGCAGGGCGAGGAAGATCTTCGCCTTCTGCTCGCCGAAGCCGGGGAGTGCCTTCAGCCTGCGCAGCACCTCGGCGCCGTCCGGATCGCCCTGCGTCCAGATCGCCGCGGTGTCGCCTCCCCAGTCGGAGACGATCGCCGCCGCGAGCGCCTGCACACGGCCGGCCATGGACCCCGGGAAGCGGTGGACGGCGGGGCTCTGCTTCATCACCTCGGCGAGCTTGTCCGGGTCCATGCCGGCGACCGTGGCGGGGTCGAGAGCGCCCAGACGGTCGCGCAGCTTCGCCGGACCGGCGAACGCGGTCTCCATCGGCACCTGCTGGTCGAGGAGCATCCCGGTCAGCAGAGCGAACGGGGACTCGTCGAGCAGGGCGTCGGCCTCGGCGTCGCCGGTGATGTTCAGTGCCATGGCCTCAGCCTGCCACCAGCAGCAGGACGCCCGCCACTGCGGACAGCACCGCCAGCAGCAGGGCGACACCGAGCAGCACGCCGTGCACGACGAGGAACGGCGTCGCGCGCCCCGCCGCGTCCCGGGCGCGTGCGTCCTTGCGGACCCGCGCGAAGAACCGCGGCCAGGCGAAGACGTTGAACAGCGCATTGAGGAACAGCACGATGGCGGCGAAAACGGTCATGATGCGTCCAGCCTAAGCCGGGGTTCAGCCGCCGGACGAGACGAGCTGCACCCGCAGCGAGTCGACGCGGGTGGCGATCACGTCGTCCGCCGCCCAGCGCTGCGCCAGGCGCGCCAGGATGGCGTCCAGCTCCTCGCGCGTGAGGCCCGCCGCGAGGGCCAGCCGGACCACGAGCTCCTCCCCGGCGAGCCGGCTCTGCGGGTCGCCGGACACGAGTTCGACGTCATGCACGCCGAGCTCCGAGCCGATGGATGCGCGGAACGCCGCCTCGACCTCGGGATCGCGGTCGCTCGGCAGCCACCGGGTGCCCTGCGCGACGGCCCACACCGCCGGGCGCCGCAGCACGAACTCGGTCTCCGACGTCGGATCGAGCACGATCAGCTCGGTCCCCTCGGCCGCGGCGGCCAGGGCGGCGCGCCGGCCCTCGACCGGCACGGGCCGGGCCGACGGGTTCCAGGTCTGCAGCGCCGTCACCGACGAGAAGACGGGCTGCACCGTGCGCCCGTCGGGACCCGCGACGGTCACGATCGAGAGCTCCTGCGACTTGTCGACGAGCAGACCTGCGGCGTTCTCCTCGTGCTCGCCGAGCTCGGCCATCAGCGGGATCAGCAGCCGGGACTCGCGCAGCGCATCCACGACCGCCTCGGCGCCGGCGTCACCCGCGCGGAAGGCCACCAGGGCGCCCAGCAGGGCCGGAGGCGCCGTTCCGTCGTCGTCGCCGAACGGGTTGTCGTCGAAGGAGCGGCCCTCCCACGGCTGACCCGCCGAATCGGCGAGGGAGGCGGCGAAGCCGGCGAGACGCGCGGCCCCGGTCTCGCTGGGGCGTGCGGCGGTCGGCCCCGCGTCGGTCGGCCCCGCGGCGGTCGGTCCCGCGTCCGTGGCCTGCTCCGCGCGCTCGCGAGCGGCGTCCCCGTCCCCCGCCGAGCGGCCCGACGGATCGGCCCGGTCTCCGCGGTCAGCGTCCCGCGACATCCAGCGCCTCGGGCAGGGTGAACGCGCCCGCGTACAGCGCCTTGCCGACGATCGCGCCCTCGAGCCCGAGCGGCACCAGCTCGCGCAGCGCCGCGATGTCGTCGAGGTTCGAGATGCCGCCGGAGGCGACGACCGGGCGCTCGGTGCGGTCGAGCACCTGACGCAGCAGGTCGAGGTTCGGGCCGCGCAGCGTGCCGTCCTTGGTGACGTCGGTCACGACGTAGCGGGCGCAGCCGGCGTCTTCGAGGCGCGCGAGCACATCCCAGAGGTCGCCGCCTTCGCGCGTCCAGCCGCGGGCCGCAAGCGTCGTGCCGCGCACGTCCAGGCCGACGGCGATGGCCTCGCCGTAGGTGCTGATGGCACTGGCGGCCCACTCCGGGTTCTCCAGCGCCGCCGTGCCGAGGTTGACCCGCGTCGCGCCCGCTTCGAGCGCCTGCGCGAGCGACGCATCGTCGCGGATGCCGCCGGAGAGCTCGATGCTGACGCCGTGCACCTGGTGGATGACGCGCTTCAGCAGCGACCGGTTCTCACCGCGGCCGAACGCCGCGTCGAGGTCGACGAGGTGGATCCACTCCGCACCCGCGTCGGCCCACTCGGCGGCCGCGTCGACCGGGTCGCCGTAGCTGGTCTCACTGCCCGCCTCCCCCTGGGTGAGCCGGACGGCCTTGCCATCGGCGACATCCACCGCGGGGAGCAGGACGAGCCGGGGCGTGCTGATGAAGTCGGTCATGTGGTTCCTCGTGTCGGTCCGGCGCTGCGGACGGGATGGAGCGGTGGGATGCTGCGGCGGTCAGAGCGAGCGGACCCAGTTGCGCAGCAGCTGCAGCCCGGCCTGCCCGGACTTCTCCGGGTGGAACTGCGTGGCGCTCAGCGGTCCGTTCTCGACGGCGGCGACGAACGGCGTGCCGTGGTCGGCCCATGTCACGACGGGCGACGGGAACGGCGGTTCGGGGGCGAGCGTCCAGTCCTGCACCGCGTAGGAGTGGACGAAGTAGAACCGCTCGTCCTGGAGGCCGGCGAACAGCGTGGAGTCCTCCGGAGCCCGCACCGTGTTCCAGCCCATGTGCGGCACCACGTCGGCGCGCAGGAGGTCGACCGTGCCCGGCCACTCCCCCAGCCCCTCGGTCTCGATGCCGTGCTCGACACCGCGGTCGAACATGACCTGCATCCCGACGCAGATGCCGAGCACCGGCCGCCCTCCGGCGAGGCGCCGGTCGACGACCTCGTCCCCGTGCGAGGCGCGCAGCGCCTCGGCGACGGCGGTGAACGCACCGACGCCGGGGACGAGCAGGCCGTCGGCCTCCTGCGCACGGCGGCGGTTGCCGGTCAGCTCCACGTCGGCGCCTGCGGCTTCGAGCGCCTTGACGGCCGAGTGGACGTTGCCCGACCCGTAGTCGAAGACGACGACCTTCGGAGCGCGCCCGTCGGTCACAGCGCGCCCTTCGTCGAGGGGATGCCGCTGATCAGCGGGTCGAGCGCCTTCGCCTGGCGGAACGCGCGAGCGAACGCCTTGAATTCCGCCTCCGCGATGTGGTGCGGGTCGCGGCCGCCGATCACGGTGATGTGCGTGGTGAGCGCGGCGTTGAACGAGATCGCCTCGAAGACGTGACGGACCATCGACCCGGTGAAGTGCCCGCCGATCAGGTGAAGCTCGAAGCCGGCGGGCTCGCCGCTGTGCACGAGGTAGGGGCGGCCCGAGATGTCGACGACCGCCTGCACGAGCGCTTCGTCCAGCGGAACGAGCGCGTCGCCGTAGCGGGAGATGCCCGACTTGTCGCCCAGGGCCTGCCGGATGGCCTGCCCGAGCACGATGCCGACGTCCTCCACCGTGTGGTGCACGTCGATGTCGGTGTCACCGGTCGCGCGGATGCGCAGATCGGTGAGCGAGTGCTTGGCGAACGCGGTCAGCAGGTGGTCGTAGAACGGGACGCTCGTCTCGATGTCGGAGGTGCCGGTGCCGTCGAGGTCGAGGCTCAGCTCGATGCTCGACTCGCTCGTCTCCCGCGTGACCGTGGCGGCGCGATTCGTCATAGGTCCGAGTCTACCGGGGCGCCCTGCGACCGCTCCGGCGCCTCATCCTGGGCGGCGGCGGCGCCCGGACGCCCGAGCGCGGCCAGCGCCTCGAGGAACGCGGTGGTCTCGGCTTCCGTCCCGGCGGTGACCCGCAGGTGGTGCGGGATGCCGACATCCCGGATCAGGATGCCGCGCTCGGCCAGCGCCTCGAAGGTCGCCTGCGGGTCGCTCACACCCCCGAACAGCACGAAGTTGCTGCCCGAGCGGTGCGGCGTGTAGCCGAGGCGGCGCAGCTCGGAGACGAGCCGGTCGCGCTGTGTGCGGATCTCGCCGACGGTGGCCAGCATCTCGTCCGCGTGAGCGAGCGCGCCGAGCGCCGCCGCCTGCGTGAGTGCGGACAGGTGGTACGGGAGGCGGACCAGCCGCAGCGCGTCGACCACGGCCGGGTCGGCGGCGAGATAGCCGACGCGGGCGCCCGCGAACGCGAACGCCTTGCTCATGGTCCGCGAGATCAGGAGGCGAGGTCGCCCGGGCAGCAGGGTGAGCGCGGACGGCACACCGTCGGGCAAGAACTCGGCGTAGGCCTCGTCGACGACGACGATGCCGCGGGCGGCGGCGTACGCCGCCTCGATCGTCTCGATGCCGAGCGGCGTGCCGGTCGGGTTGTTCGGCGAGCAGAGGATCACGATGTCCGGGTCGAGGTCGCGGATCTGCGACGCGGCCGTCTCCGGTGTGAGTTCGTAGTCCGCGTCGCGGGTGCCAGCCAGGTACTCGGTGCCGGTCCCGGCCGCGAGCAGCGGGTACATCGAGTAGGTCGGGGCGAAGCCGAGCAGCGTGCGCCCCGGACCGCCGAACGCCTGAAGGATGTGCTGCAGCACCTCGTTCGAGCCGTTCGCCGCCCAGATCTGCTCCGGCGTGAGGTCGTGCCCGAGGTAGCGGGCGAACGCCTCGCGGAGCTCGGTGAACTCCCGATCCGGGTACCGGTTGACTCCGCCGACGGCGGCCGCGACGCGAGCGACGATGTCCGAGGCGACGTCCTCGGGCACCGGATGCGTGTTCTCATTCACATTGAGCGCGACGGGAACCGGACGCTGAGGCGCGCCGTACGGCGAACGACCACGGAGGTCGTCGCGGATCGGCAGCTCGGAGAGAGAAGTCACCGTTCAATCGTAGCCAGGGCGATGGATGCGCTACGCCCGATGACGGGCCGCTCGCGCGCGCTCAGTGCGCGTACTTCGCCGGGATCGCGAGCTGCTGGCCGGGCGACACCACGGCGGACTCGAGGCCGTTGAGCGAGACGAGGTCGGCGATCACGTCGCGCGGATCCGCGTTCGGGGCCACGCGCTCGGCGACCGACCAGAGCGAGTCGCCGGACTCGACCGTCACGTACTGGAAGCTGACGTGGGTCTGCTCGCCGTTCGCGACCGCTCCGCCGCCGTTGAGGGCGAAGACCAGCGCGCCGATGACGAGGGGAAGGGCGACGAGTGCGGACAGGACCGCGCGGCCGCGACGGGTGAGGCGCAGTCGGACGCGGGCGCCCTCGGGCAGGGGCGGGACCGCACGCAGGGCGGGAACCGACTCGCTCATCAGTACTGCACTCATGGCCGTGACCTCCTCAGACTCGCGGGTGCGAAGCTGTGTTCCGAATGTATCTTCGAATGTCCGAATCCGCAAGGCGCCCTCGGACGAGGAATTCAGGGACGAAGTTCGCGACACACTCGAACACATGTTTGTCTTCCCCTTCCGACGCGGATACAGTTTCGACTGTCTGAGGACATCAGATCAGGGACCACCGACATTCGTACCGGGAGCACCCCCGGACGACGCCGACGCCAGGAGAGGACGCCCGTGTCGAACGAGAACCAGGCCCGCGGGGGCACCCGCCGCCGGAAGAACCTCAGCGACAAGCAGCTCGCGATCCTCGACGTGATCCAGCGCTCGGTGAGCCAGCGGGGCTATCCGCCGAGCATGCGCGAGATCGGCGACGCGGTCGGCCTCTCCTCCCTCTCCTCGGTCACCCACCAGCTGAACCAACTGGAGCTGAGCGGCTACCTGCGTCGCGACCCGAACCGTCCGCGTGCGCTCGAGATCCTCATCGACCTGCCGTCGTCGGGCCCGACCCCGGACTACGAGAACCAGACGCCCGTCGGCGACGCCGCCATGGTGCCGCTCGTCGGCCGCATCGCCGCCGGCATCCCGATCACCGCGGAGCAGCAGGTCGACGAGGTGTTCCCGCTCCCCCGCCAGCTGGTCGGCAACGGCGAGCTGTTCATGCTGAAGGTCGTCGGCGAGTCCATGATCGACGCGGCCATCTGCGACGGCGACTGGGTCGTCGTCCGCGCGCAGAACACAGCGGAGAACGGCGACATCGTCGCGGCCATGCTCGACGAGGAGGCCACGGTGAAGGTCTTCCGCCAGCGCGACGGCCACACCTGGCTGCTGCCCCGCAACTCCAACTTCGAGCCGATCCTGGGCGACTTCGCCACCGTCCTCGGCAAGGTCGTCGCGGTCCTCCGCGCGGTCTGACGGGGAGTCAGGCCCAGCCGAGCTCGCGGAGGCGGTCGTCCGACAGGCCGAAGTAGTGCCCGATCTCGTGCACGAGGGTGACGCGGACGCGCGCCCGCAACTCCTCGACGCTCGAGCTCGACGCCTCCAGGTTGTTGCGGAACAGCGTGATCCGGTCCGGCAGCTCCCCGAATCCGTAGACGGACCGCCGCGTCAGCGGCCGCCCGCTGTACAGCCCGAACAGCCGCGGGCGCGCGCCCGGCGGCTGGTCCTCGATCAGGATGGCGACGTTCTCCAACGGCCCCACCATGTCGTCCGGCAGCTCGTCGAAGATCTCGCCGACCATCCGCTCGAACTCGTCGTCCGCGATCCTCATCGCCGACACCGCCGCACCATGCGCCCATCCTCACACGCAGGGAGGCCGAAACCGGCGATGCCGGAAACGGCGCCGGCCCCGGTTCGCTGTGCGCGTACCGGGGCCGAGGGCCGTTCTGCTGATGACGGGAACGTCAGGCGGTGACCGCCGCCCGCTCCCGCACTCCGCGCGTGGCCTCGATGATGTTCCGCAGCGACGCGACCGTCTCGTCGTAGCCGCGGGTCTTCAGCCCGCAGTCCGGGTTCACCCAGAGCTGACGCCCGGGGATCGCGCTCAGCGCCGTCTCCAGCAGCTCGGTGACCTCGGAGACCGACGGAACGCGCGGCGAGTGGATGTCGTACACGCCCGGCCCGATGCCGTGCTCGAACCCGGACCGCTGGATGTCGTGCACGACCTCCATGCGGCTCCGCGCGGCCTCGATGCTGGTGACGTCGGCATCCAGGTTGCGGATCGCGTCGATCACCACGCCGAACTCCGAGTAGCAGAGGTGCGTGTGGATCTGCGTGCGGTCGGCGACGCCGGAGGTCGCCAGCCGGAACGAGCCGACCGACCACTCCAGGTACTCGTCCTGCGCCGACTTCTTCAGCGGCAGCAGCTCGCGCAGGGCGGGCTCGTCGACCTGCACGACGCGGATGCCCGCGGCCTCGAGGTCGGCGATCTCGTCGCGGAGCGCGAGCGCGACCTGACGCGCGGTCTCGCCGAGCGGCTGGTCGTCGCGCACGAACGACCAGGCGAGGATGGTGACCGGCCCGGTCAGCATGCCCTTGACCGGCTTCTCGGTGAGGCTCTGCGTGTACGCCGACCAGTCGACCGTGATCGGCGCCGGACGCGACACGTCACCCCAGAGGATCGATGGGCGCGTGCAGCGCGAGCCGTACGACTGCACCCAGCCGTTCTGCGTCACCGCGAAGCCGTCCAGGTTCTCGGCGAAGTACTGCACCATGTCGTTGCGCTCGGGCTCGCCGTGCACGATGACGTCGATGCCGATCTCCTCCTGCAGGTCGACGACCCGCTTGATCTCGTCGCGCATCCGGCCCAGGTACTCGGCCTCGGTGATGAGGCCCTTCGCCAGCTGGGCACGCGACCGGCGGATGTCCGCGGTCTGCGGGAACGAGCCGATCGTGGTGGTCGGGAGGAACGGCAGGCCGAGCGCCTCGTCCTGCGCCGCCTGGCGAGCGGTGTAGTCGCCGCGACGGAAGTCGGCGCGGGTGAGGGCGGCCTCGCGCTCCCGCACGGCAGGCACGCGCACGCCGGGCGCCGACGCACGGTCGGCGAGGGCGGCGGTCGCAGCGCTGAGCTCGTCCTGGATGGCCTCGTGACCGTCGACGAGTCCGCGGGCGAGCACCGCCACCTGGGCGACCTTCTGGTCGGCGAACGCGAGCCAGGTCTTGAGTCGCGCATCCAGGTCCGGCTCGTCATCCACGTCGTGGGGGACGTGCAGCAGCGAGGTGGAGGTCGAGACCGCGACGTCGGGGCTCAGTGCCAGCAGCTCGGTCAGTTTGCCGAAGGCCGCGTCGAGGTCGCCGCGCCAGATGTTGTGGCCGTCGATCACGCCGCCGACCAGGGTCTTGCCCGCGAGGGCGGAGGCCGTGGCCGCGTCGAGGCCGGTGGGGATGCTGCCCCGCACCAGGTCGAGGGAGATCGCCTCGACCGGGCTGGCCGCGAGCGGCGCGAGTGCGTCGTCCAGGCTGCCGTAGGGCGCCGCGACGAAGATCGCGGGCCGCTCCGCCGCCGAGCCGAGGTCGGCGTAGGCGGTGCTCACGGCGGCGAGCACCGCATCCCGCGGCTCGTCGATGCTCTCGCTCACCAGGGCCGGCTCGTCCAGCTGCACCCACGGCGCGCCTGCGGCCGCCAGACGGGCGAGCAGCTCGCGGTAGACCGGCAGGAGGTCGGCCAGGCGCGAGAGCGGACGGAAGCCCTCCGGGGCGTCGTCGCTCGGCTTGCTGAGCAGCAGGAAGGTGACCGGGCCGACGACGACCGGGCGGGTCACGAAGCCCGCCTCACGCGCCTCCTCGAACTCGCGGACGATGCGGTCGGAAGCCAGCCGGAAGTCCGTCTCCGGGCCGATCTCGGGCACCAGGTAGTGGTAGTTCGAGTCGAACCACTTCGTCATCTCCAGCGGCGGGTTCTCCCCCTCGCCGCGGGCGATCGTGAAGTAGCCGGCCAGGTCGACGGAACCGTCCGCGCCCGCCGGCCCGGCGAACCGCCCGGGCAGCGCGCCGACGGTGACCGCCGCATCCAGCACCTGGTCGTAGTAGCTGAAGCTCTCCGGGATGGACGCGTCGGTACGGCCGAGGCCGAGCGACGCGAGACGCTCGCGGGTCGCGGAGCGGAGGCCGGCAGCGGTCTGCTCCAGCTCGTCGGCGGTGATGCTGCCCGCCCAGAACGCCTCGACGGCCTTCTTCAGCTCGCGGCGGCGGCCGATGCGCGGGTAGCCGATGATCGTGCCCGCCGGGAAGGCGGCGCGGGTGGTGTCGGTCATGCTGGTTCCTTTTCGGTGGCCGATTTCTCGGGGGTGGGGCGTGCAGGGCGGTCCGCGTCAGCGAGCGCGCCGATCCGGTCCAGCACAGACAGGACCGCCTCGTGCTGGTTGAACGTGTACAGGTGGAGGCCGGGGGCGCCGCCGTCGAGCAGGCGCTGCGCCAGGCGGGCCGCCCAGGCGATGCCGATCTCACGGCGGCCCTCGTCGGTGGGCTCGACCTCCAGCTCGATCGCGAGGTCGCTGGGGAGGTCCTCGCCGCTGAGCTCGAGCATCCGCTTCAGCCGCGCGGGGCTCGTGACGGGCATGATCCCGGGCAGGATGGGGAAGTTCACACCGGCCTCGGCGGCGCGCTGCGTGAAGTGGAAGTAGTCCTCGGCGTGGAAGAACAGCTGCGTGATCCCGAGGTTCGCGCCCGCCGCCTGCTTCGCGAGCAGGGCGTCGATGTCCTGCGACACGGATCGTGACGACGGATGCCCGTTCGGGAACGCGGCGACGGCGATCTGCACGTGCTCGCGGTGCTCCAGCACGGCCCGGGCGTGCAGACCGGGCACCGGCAGCTCGCCGTACGGCACGCGCTCGGCCTGGACGCGGTGGATGAGCTGCACCAGCTCCGCGGTCGTGCGGATGTCGCCGATCGGGTCCTCGCCCTCGGGCAGCCCGACGGGCGGGTCGCCGCGCACGGCCAGGAACCGGCGCACGCCCGCGTCGAGGAACTCGCGGATCAGCCGGTTGACCTCCTCCGTGGAGGAGCCGACGCAGGTGAGGTGCGCCATCGGGCTCACGTCGGTGTGCTCCAGGATGTAGCGGAGCACCTCCAGGGACGCCGTGCGCGACGAGCCGCCGGCCCCGAACGTCACCGAGATGAAGTCGGGCCGCACTGCCGCGAGGCGGTCGATGGTGGCCGGCAGCGCAGCGGCGGCGCGCTCGTTGCGGGGAGGGTACAGCTCGAAGGAGTACCGGGCCTCGGTACAGCTCATGGGCTCCTCGAATGGTCGGACAGCGGCACGGGACGACCCGCGCACTGTGGAAGCACACTGCGGGATCGCACGGGCGGGTGCCGGGCTCGGCTGTCGCACCACGTCAGCGGTCGCCCGCTGCGGTTGTCTGGAAATCTAGCAACGCGAAAGGCCGGACGGAATCGTCCGTGTCATGGTTCGACACATCGATCCCGTCCGGCCTGGTCCGCTGCGGTCTCCCGCCGCGTCGCCGTCCGGCGGCTACGCCGTCGCGCTGTCCGTCTTCGTCACCTCGAACGGCTCGAACGCCGCGTGGTACTCCGGCATGATGCGCGCGGTCACGCGGGTGCCCTCCTCCACGTAGTCGGTGGAGATGACCCGGCCACGCTCGTGCAGGGCCGAGATCAGGTCGCCGCGGTCGTACGGGACCACCAGCTCCACCTCGAGGGACGGGTCGGGCAGCAGCCGAGCGATGGCGGCGAGCACCTCGTCGATGCCCTCGCCCGTGCGGGCGGAGGCGAAGATGGCGCCCGGCTCGAGGCCACGCAGCACCAGCCGGTCGTCCGCCGAGATCAGGTCGGCCTTGTTGAAGACCACGATCTCGGGGATGCCGCGCGCGCCCACCTCGCCGATGACGTCGCGCACCGTCGCCAGCTGCGACGCGGGGTCCGGGTGCGAGCCGTCGACCACGTGCAGGATGACGTCGGAGTCGGCGACCTCCTCCAGGGTCGAGCGGAACGCCTCCACCAGCTGGTGCGGCAGGTTGCGCACGAAGCCGACGGTGTCGGCCAGCGTGTACAGGCGGCCGTCGGCGGTCACCGAGCGGCGCACCGTCGCATCCAGCGTCGCGAACAGCGCGTTCTCGACCAGCACGCCGGCCTTCGTCACGCGGTTCAGCAGGCTGGACTTGCCGGCGTTGGTGTAGCCGGCGATCGCGACGGACGGCACGGAGTGCCGGGTGCGGTTGGCGCGCTTCGCCTCGCGGGCCGGCTTGAAGCCGGCGATCTGCTTGCGCAGACGGGCCATGCGCGAGTGGATGCGGCGGCGGTCCAGCTCGATCTTCGTCTCACCGGGACCGCGCGAGCCCATTCCGGCTCCCGCGCCACCCACCTGGCCACCGGCCTGGCGGGACATCGACTCACCCCAGCCGCGCAGACGCGGCAGCAGGTACTCGAGCTGCGCGAGCTCGACCTGCGCCTTGCCCTCGCGGCTCTTGGCGTGCTGGCTGAAGATGTCGAGGATCACGGCCGTGCGGTCGATCACCTTCACCTTCACCACGTCCTCCAGCGCACGGCGCTGGCTCGGGGCGAGCTCGGTGTCGGCCACCACGGTGTCGGCGCCGAGAGCGGCCACGATTCCGGCAAGCTCCTCCGCCTTGCCGCGGCCGAGGTAGGTGCTCGCGTCCGGGTGCGGACGGCGCTGCAGCATCCCGTCGAGCACCACGGCCCCGGCCGTCTCAGCCAGTGCCGCGAGCTCGCGCATCGAGTTCTCGGCGTCCTGCAGGGAGCCCTGCGAGTACACGCCGATCAGCACGACGTTCTCGAGGCGCAGCTGCCGGTACTCGACCTCGGTGACGTCCTGCAGCTCGGTCGAGAGACCGGAGACGCGGCGCAGCGCCGCGCGCTCCTCACGGTCGAACTGCTCGCCGTCGTGGAAGCCGCCCTCGTCGGCGTCGCTCTGCAGCGCCTGGGCGCGCGAGGACGTCGCGCCGCCGAAAAGCGTGACGGATGCGCGGCTCTGCTCGGTCGCGAGCACGCGTGCGACCACGTCGTCGGCGTCGTGTTCGCGGATATCGGTGTTATCAGTCATTCAGTTCCCCTGATCCGGGTCAACCCTAGTTCGTCTTGTACTTCTGTGTCCTGTACGGTCTGCTTATGGCCAGCGGAGATCACTACTTTTCCCCGGCGCCGGAGAGCGAGCTGAACCTGCGGCCGCTCACCGCACGCCTGGCCGGACAGACGTACGAGCTGGTGACGGCCAACGGGATCTTCAGCCCCGAGCGCGTGGACACGGGTACGCGAGTGCTGCTGGACCATGTGCCCTCACCACCGCCCGGAGGTCAGCTTCTCGACCTCGGCTGTGGCTGGGGGCCGCTGGCTCTCACACTTGCTCTCGAATCCCCTCATGCGACGGTCTGGGCCGTCGACGTCAACAACCGAGCGCTGGATGTGGTGCGCAGGAATGCGCAGAAGCTCGGCCTCACCAATGTAAACCCGGTGACGCCGGAAAATCTTCCCGATGACGTCCGATTCACCACGATCTGGTCGAATCCGCCGATCCGCGTGGGCAAGAACGAGCTGCACAACATCCTGGAGCGCTGGCTGCCGCGCCTCGAGCCCGGCTCGGACGCGTGGCTGGTCGTCCAGCGCAACCTCGGCAGCGACTCGCTGCACCGCTGGATGCAGACGACCTTCCCGGACCTGACGATCACCCGCGCCGCCACCGCCAAGGGCTTCCGCGTGCTGCGCGCCCGCGCGTACTCCTGACCCGCGCCGTCCTCGCTCCCTCAGGTTCCGTCCCTCCGTCGAGTACACGAAAAGTGCACGCTTCGACGGCGCGTCGCGTGCACTTTTCGTGTACTCGACGGCGGGGGGCTAGGTCAGGCGAGGTCGAGCGTGCCGGTGAAGACGAGCTCGGCGGGGCCGGAGAGGCCGACGTGCTCGCCGTCCTCGGTCGGGAACATGCGGACGCCCACGGTGCCCCCGGGCACATCCACGCGCCACTGGTTCGGGGCGCCCTCGCCGGCCCAGTAGCGGACCGCCAGGGCCGCGGCCGCAGCACCCGTTCCGCACGAGAGCGTCTCGCCGCTGCCGCGCTCGTGCACGCGCATCCGGATGCGGCCGACGCCGTCCACGACGAGCGGGTCGTGCGGCACGACGAACTCGACGTTCGCGCCGTGCTCCGGCGCGGGCTCGAGGTGCGGGATGTACGACAGGTCGGCGGCGTCGAGCTCGGAGTCGTCCGCGACGGCGACAACGACGTGCGGGTTGCCCATGTCGATGCCCAGCCCCGGGCGCGCGACGGGAAGCTCCTTCGCCCGGACGAGCGGCTCGCCGCCGGCGAGGTCCCAGCGGCCGAGGTCCACCTGGAAGCCGTTGGTGCTGCGCTGCACGTCGCGCACGCCGGACCGCGTGCCGATGGAGAGCGTCCCACCTTCGGGAAGCTCGGCGAGGCCGGTCTCGAGCAGGTAGCGGACGTAGACGCGGATGCCGTTGCCGCACATCTCGGCGAGCGAGCCGTCGGCGTTGTAGTAGTCCATGAACCAGGTGGCGTCGGCGTCCTCCGCCAGGGCGGCGGCACCGTCGGCGACGTGCTCGGACCGCACCGCGCGGATCACCCCGTCGGCACCGACACCGAAGTGCCGGTCGCAGATCTCGGCGATCTGGGCGGGTGTGAGCGGCAGGCGCCCGTCCGGGTCGGAGTACAGCACGAAGTCGTTGCCGGTGCCCTGACCCTTTGTGAAGTGGATGGTCGCCATGCGCACCAGCCTAGCGATCGGCGGCAGGGCGGCTCGCCGCATCCACCAGCGCGAGCGCGGTCTCGACCAGCCGCGGGTCGTCGTGGTCGAGCCAGTGGATGCCCGGGTAGCGCTTGAACCAGCTGACCTGTCTCCGCGCGTAGCGGCGCGTCAGCTGCTGGGTCTGCGCGATGGCGTCGTCGCGCTCGAGCTCGCCCCGCAGTTCCGCCAGGGCCTGGGCGTAGCCGATGGCGCGCCGGGCGGTCACGCCGCGGTCGAGTCCCCGCGGTATGAGGTCGGTGACCTCTCCGAGCAGGCCGGCGTCCCACATCCCCTGGACGCGGGCGTCGAGGCGGGTGACGAGTTCGTCGCGTGGCGCCGCGAGCCCGATCACGACGGTCGGCTCGTGCCACGGGCGCGGCTCCTCGGGCAGAGCGCCGCTGACCGACGTTCCGGTGAGCTGCGCGACTTCGAGGGCGCGCACGATCCGGCGGCCGTTCCGGGACCCGATCCGCCGGGCCGCGTCGGGGTCGAGTTCCGCCAGCCGCTGGAACAGCATCCCGGGTCCATGCTCGGCGAGCTCCGCCTCCAGCTGCGCCCGCAGCTCCGGGTCGGTGCCCGGAAACTCCAGGTCGAAGATCACGCTGGAGACATAGAGCCCAGATCCGCCCACCAGCAGCGGCACGACGCCCCGATCGAGGATGTCGGAGATCGTCGCGCGGGCCTCGGGCTGGTAGCGCGCCACGGTGGCCTCGTCGGTCACGTCGAGCACGTCGAAGAGGTGGTGCGGGATGCCGCCCCACTCCGTCTGCGGCAGCTTCGCCGTGCCGATGTCCATCCCGCGGTACAGCTGCATCGCGTCCGCGTTGACCACCTCGGCGGCGCGCCCGTGTTCCTGGAGCGCGCGGGCGAGGGCGAGCGAGAGGTCGGTCTTGCCGGTGCCGGTGGGTCCGACGATCGCGACCAGCGGGACGGACTGCACCGGATCGGCTGGCGGTGCCGCGCTCAGCGCTGCCCGTCCGTCGGGTCGTAGATCGGCATCGTTCCGACGCCGGGCGACGTGAGCGGCTCGCGGGTGCGCGGCGTGAGGGTGAGCGGCGCCGGGAGGCCGACGCGCAGCTCGGGCAGCCCGAGAGACACGCGACCGCCCGTCGCTGCCCCGGCCGATCCGTGCGACGGGACGGCGCAGGATTCGGCCTCGGCGCGGTCCCACGCCTCGCCCGCACGCGTGCGGCGGATGCGGAGCGGCGCTCCGTCGGACGAGTCCGCGATCAGGTAGTGCGGCGCAGCCTGCGTCACGCCCACGGTGACCACATCGCCGGGACGCGGCACGTCCGATCCGGCCGGCACCTCGAAGTGGACGAGCCGGCTGTCGCGCGCCCGGCCGCTGAGGCGGTGGGTGTCGGCGTCTTTGCGTCCCTCGCCGTTGGCGACGAGCAGTTCGACCTCGCGGCCGATCAGCGCCTGGTTCTCTTCGAGGGAGATGCGCTCCTGCAGGGCGATCAGCCGGTCGTAGCGGTCCTGGACGATCTCCTTCGGCACCTGGTCCGCCATCGTCGCGGCCGGGGTGCCGGGGCGGATCGAGTACTGGAAGGTGAAGGCGGAAGCGAAGCGCGCGGCCTCGACGACGCGGAGCGTCTCCTGGAAGTCCTCCTCGGTCTCGCCGGGGAAGCCGACGATGATGTCGGTGCTGATGGCGGCGTCCGGCAGCTTGGCGCGCACACGGTCGAGGATGCCGAGGAACTTCTCGGAGCGGTACGAGCGTCGCATCGAGCGAAGGATGCGGTCGGAGCCCGACTGCAGCGGCATGTGCAACTGCGGCATGACGTTCGGGGTCTCCGCCATGGCGTCGATGACGTCGTCGGTGAAGGCTGCCGGGTGCGGGCTGGTGAAGCGGATGCGCTCCAGGCCCTCGATCTGACCGGCGGCGCGGAGCAGCTTGCTGAACGCCTGACGGTCGCCGAACTCCACGCCATAGGAGTTGACGTTCTGCCCGAGCAGCGTCACCTCGATGGCGCCGTCGTCGACGAGCGCCTGGATCTCGGCGAGGATGTCGCCCGGGCGGCGGTCCTTCTCCTTGCCGCGCAGCGACGGGACGATGCAGAACGTGCACGTGTTGTTGCACCCGACGGAGATCGAGACCCATCCGGAGTAGGAGGAGTCGCGCTTGGTCGGCAGCGTCGACGGGAACGTCTCGAGCGATTCGAGGATCTCGATCTCCGCGGCGTCGTTGTGCCGGGCGCGCTCGAGGAGGCTGGGCAGCGAGCCCATGTTGTGGGTGCCGAAGACGACGTCGACCCAGGGCGCCTTCTCGAGGATGACGTTCTTGTCCTTCTGGGCGAGGCACCCGCCGACGGCGATCTGCATCCCCTCGTGCCGCCGCTTCACGTTGGCGAGGTGGCCGAGGTTGCCGTAGAGCTTGTTGTCGGCGTTCTCGCGCACGGCGCACGTGTTGATGACCACGATGTCGGCCTCTTCGCCGTTCGCGGGGACGTAGCCGGCCGCTTCGAGGGACCCGCTGAGCCGCTCGGAGTCGTGCACGTTCATCTGGCAGCCGAACGTGCGCACCTCGTACGTGCGCGCTCGGCCGTCGGGCCGGACCGCCGCCTCGGAGGGCTCGATGACGCTGCGCTGTTCCAGGATGCTCATGATGGCGACCAGTCTACGTTTTCGAGGTCGCGCGCGACGACATGATCGGTGCCCACGCGCCGTCCTCGTCCGGCTGTGCCTGACCGGACGCATCCGGCCGGATGCGCCCCGCCGGCGGCGGCTACTGGAAGCGCACGCCCGATCCCCCACGCGACCGTCGCCCCGCGAAGGCGGCGTCCATGGCCTGTCGAACCACGTCGGAGGCGTAGCCCTTGCGCGCGAGAAACCCGTGCAGCCGCCGCCGCGCCGTCTCGTCGTCATACGAGGAGAGCTGCCCGATGCGCTTGATCGCGAGTTCCGTCGCCCGCTCGAGTTCGTCGTCCTGGCCGATGTCGGCCAGCGCCGCCTCGATGAGCTCGGGATCGATGTGCCGGCGCTTCAGCTCCTGCTCGATCGCCGTCCGGCCCAGCCCCTTCCGGCTGTGCTGCGTGAAGGCGAGCGAGACGGCGAGGGATGCGTCGTCGATCACGCCCATCGCCTCCAGACGGTCGAGCTCGGGACCGTACACCTCGGGCGCGATCTCGCGCCGGGTGAGCACCTGCTCGAGCTCCCAGCGCGACATGCCGCGCCGAGCGAGCTGCCGGATGGCGAGACCCGTCGTCTTGCGGGTCTGACGCTCCGTCTCCTCGTCGATCTCCTCGACCACGGGCGCGGCCGCCTGCGGCTCCGCGCCCCACGTGTTGTTCCACCCTCCGGCTCCGGTGCCGCTCGGCTCGCGGGAGCCACGGGAGCCGCCGTTCGCCGGCGTCGGGAACTCCACCGGCTCGGCGACGACCGGCGAATCCCCGCGAGCACGGGCACTCCTCCGCGACGGGTGGTCACCACCCGAACGCCGTCGTGAGGAGTCCGCGCCGGCGCTCGGGCGACGCAGCGGGGTGACCGGAGCCAGACGCTCCGTCTCCTCAGCTGCGTCACCCGCGCCGGCCGCCCCCTCGCGGGACGGTCCGTGCGCCAGGTCTTCGCCTGTTCCGCCGTCGGGCGACGATGGGAATCTCACGACCACGCGAGGCTCCTCCGGGTGGTGTCGGGCACCGTCAGGCGCCCTTACGGGCCTGCAGCTTGTCTTCGATCGATCCGACGTTCGACGGGGCCTCGGCCACCGCGTTCGGGTCGGCGACGATACCGAGCTTGATCTTGATCTTCTGCTCGATCTCGGCGGCGATGTCCGGGTTGGCGATCAGGAAGTTGCGCGAGTTCTCCTTGCCCTGACCGAGCTGGTCGCCCTCGTAGGTGTACCAGGCACCCGACTTCTTGACGATCGTGTGCTCGACACCGAAGTCGAGGAGGCTGCCCTCGCGGGAGATGCCGACGCCGTACAGGATGTCGAACTCGGCCTGCTTGAAGGGCGGCGCCATCTTGTTCTTGACGACCTTGACGCGCGTGCGGTTTCCGACCGCGTCGGTGCCGTCTTTCAGCGTCTCGATGCGACGGATGTCGAGTCGCACGGAGGCGTAGAACTTGAGCGCCTTACCGCCGGCCGTGGTCTCGGGGCTGCCGAAGAACACGCCGACCTTCTCACGCAGCTGGTTGATGAAGATCATCGTGGTGTTCGTCTGGCTGAGCGCACCGGTCAGCTTGCGGAGCGCCTGCGACATGAGGCGGGCCTGCAGACCGACGTGCGAGTCGCCCATCTCGCCCTCGATCTCGGCGCGCGGCACGAGGGCGGCGACGGAGTCGATGACGATGAGGTCGATGGAGCCGGAGCGGACGAGCATGTCGGCGATCTCGAGCGCCTGCTCACCCGTGTCGGGCTGGGAGACCAGCAGGGCGTCGATGTCGACGCCGAGCTTGCGGGCGTACTCGGGGTCGAGCGCGTGCTCCGCGTCGATGAAGGCGGCGATGCCACCGGCCCGCTGGGCGTTGGCGATCGCGTGGAGGGTCAGGGTCGTCTTACCGGACGACTCCGGACCGTAGATCTCGACGATGCGGCCGCGCGGGAGGCCGCCGATGCCGAGCGCGACGTCGAGGGCGATCGATCCGGTGGGGACGACCTCGACGGGGGCGCGCTCGTCGCTGCCCAGTCGCATGACGGAGCCCTTGCCGAACTGACGGTCGATCTGCGCGAGGGCTGTCTCCAGGGCCTTCTCGCGGTCTGCGGGTGATGGCATTTTGCGGTTCTCCTTCGTGGGCTTCGCTACGGTTCGACTCTAGGAGTGACGTCCGACACTGAAGCGAGGGACGCGCGATCTGTGGACAACCGGTTTTCGACTGCCGTTGTGAAGAAGTGTAGCCAGTTCCGAACATATCTTCGAGAGAGCGGAACCGGCGTGTCGCAGGCCGGGATCAGCGCTTGGGCGCGGGCTTCCCGGCGCCGTACCAGCGCGACTGCGGCACGCCGGTCTCTTTGCACAGCGCGATCCAGACCTCCCGCGGGGGGAGTCCCGCGGCGATGGCCTCGTTGGCCGTGCGGCCCCCGAGCTCGCCGAGCACGAGGTCGGTCAGCAGCGTCTGACCGTAGGAGCTGCCGAACTCGTCCGAGACGGCGCGCTGGAACTCACTGAGCTTCATGGGTCCTTACTTCGGGTGGGAAGACGAAGGGGGAAAACGAAGGACGCCCCGCGCTGGGCGGGGCGTCCTCGAGTCTGTTCGGAATCAGCGGGCGACCAGGTCCGTGTCCATCGCCTGGACGAACTCGTCCGGAACCGTGTCCGGGATCACCGGCTCGAGGCCCTCGAGAACCGCGATGCGGTCCCCGACCTCGCGCATGATGACCGAGACCGGCGTCTCCAGCGCGTCTGCGACGGAGGCGAGGATCTCACTCGACGCCTCCTTCTGTCCGCGCTCGACCTCGCTGAGGTATCCGAGCGCGACGCTCGCCTTGCTCGCGACCTGACGGAGCGTACGACCCTTTTGCAGGCGGAAGTCCCTGAGCACGTCGCCGATTTCCTGACGTACAAGAATCATTCGGAGCCTCCCTCTCTATCCCTGCCGACGTATCGATGGGATACGAATGTACCGCATCCCTGAGCTTCACGATATCGAGGGCTACTGGGCTTTTCTTGTGAATGCAGCAGGTGTAACGAGACCGAAACACCGCGTATTCCCGCGGTAATACGCCATCTTCAACCAGCCGTTATGCCGAGCTCGTCCGCGAGCGCCGCGACCGCGTCCCGAACGGTCCGGCGGCGGATGGCGTCGCGGTCCCCCGAGAGCTCGAGCGCCACCGCGCGCGTCCCGGTCGACGACGAGATGCCAATGAACACGGTCCCGACCGGCCGCCCGCCCTGCGGGTCCGGGCCGGCCACGCCCGTCGTCGAGACGCCGAGGTCGGCGGGACGACCGCCGACGGCCAGCCGCTCCCGCACCCCGGCCGCCAGCTGGCGCGCCACCTCCGGGTGCACCGGGCCCTCCGCATCGAGCAGGGCACCGTCCACCCCCAGCAGCGCGTGCTTCAGCTCGGTCGCGTAGACCACCGCTCCCCCGAGCACCACGGCGGACGCACCGGGCACGCTGGTGAGCTCCGCCGCTAGCAGGCCGCCGGTCAGCGACTCCGCCACCGCCACGGTGAGCCCGCGGTCGATGAGGGCGCGGACGACGGCGACCGTGGACGCGGTACCGTCAGGCGAGGGCACGCTTCGCCCTCCGGCCCTTCCACGCCTGCCAGAGGTAGTCGAATCCGGTCCAGACGGTGAGGATGACAGCGGCCGTCATGAGGACACCGTTGACCCAGTAGATCCAGTCGCCGAAGACCGTCCAGAGCGGCACCAGCGCGAACGAGATCGCCACGGACTGCACGATGGTCTTGATCTTGCCTCCGCGGGAGGCGGCGATGACGCCCTGACGGATGACGACGAACCGGTAGATCGTGATGCCGACCTCCCGCACCAGGATGACGACCGTCACCCACCACGGCAGCTCGCCGAGGATCGACAGGGCGATGAGGGCGCCGCCGGTCAGCACCTTGTCGGCGATGGGGTCGAGCAGCTTGCCGAGGTCGGTCACCAGCCCGTTGCGCCGCGCGAGCGCGCCGTCCACGCCGTCCGTGGCGATCGCGACGATGAAGAGCACGGCGGCGGCCCACCGCAGCCAGCCGTCCTGCCCGTCGTCCGCCAGCAGCATCCACACGAAGAGGGGGGCGAGCAGGATGCGCGCCACCGTGATCGCGTTGGGCAGGTTCCAGTTGCTCACGCGCGGGGATCCGCCGTCCGCCGCTGCGGGCGGGGGCGTTTCGGGCACCGACATGCGGTCTACTCCCTGTCGGTCAGCTGCCAGGCGTCCTCGTCGGAGTCGCCCTCGACCTCAGGATAGCCCGCGGTCATCTCCGCCACAGGATCGACTCCGTAGCGGTCGTGGCCGCCGTCCTCGTAGCCGGAGACGGGGCCCGGCACCGCGCCGACGGCTCCGCCGGCGACAGCTCCGCCCGCGACCGACGAAGCGGCCGCAGAAGCGCTGGACGTGGCACCCGACGGGGCGGCGGACGCCTGCGCCGGCGGCTCCTCGCCGCGCAGCCGGGCGAGCACCTGCGGCAGCTGCTCGGCGGTCACCAGCACGTCCCGGGCCTTCGACCCCTCGGACGGGCCGACGATCTCCCGCGACTCGAGCAGGTCCATCAGGCGGCCCGCCTTGGCGAAGCCGACGCGGAGCTTCCGCTGCAGCATCGAGGTGGACCCGAACTGCGACGACACGACGAGCTCTGCCGCGGCGAGCAGCAGCTCGAGGTCGTCGCCGATGTCGGAGTCGATCTGCTTCTTCTCCGCGCCGGCGGTGACATCCTGCCGGTACTCGGGCCGCGCCTGGCGGGTGACGTGCTCGACGACCTTCTGGATCTCCTCCTCGTTGACCCACGCGCCCTGCACGCGCACGGCCTTGGAGGCGCCCATCGGGAGGAACAGGGCGTCACCTTGCCCGATCAGCTTGTCGGCGCCGGGCTGGTCGAGGATGACCCGCGAGTCGGTGACGCTCGTAACGGCGAACGCAAGGCGCGAAGGCACGTTGGCCTTGATGAGGCCGGTGACGACATCGACCGACGGCCGCTGCGTCGCGAGCACGAGGTGGATGCCGGATGCGCGTGCGAGCTGCGTGATGCGCACGATCGAGTCCTCGACGTCGCGCGGGGCGACCATCATCAGGTCGGCGAGCTCGTCCACCACGACCAGCAGGTACGGGTAGGGCTTCAGCTTCCGCTCGCTGCCGGCCGGGAGGACGATCTCGTCGTTGACGACGGCGCGGTTGAAGTCGTCGATGTGGCGGAAGCCGAAGCTCGCCAGGTCGTCGTACCTCATGTCCATCTCCTTCACGACCCACTGCAAGGCCTCCGCGGCCTTCTTCGGGTTCGTGATGATGGGGGTGATCAGGTGCGGGACGCCGCCGTAGATCGTCAGCTCCACGCGCTTCGGGTCGATGAGCACCATCCGCACCTCGGACGGCTTCGCCCGCATGAGGACGCTCGTGATCATCGAGTTCACGAAGCTGGACTTTCCGGAGCCGGTCGAGCCGGCCACCAGGAGGTGCGGCATCTTGGCGAGGTTGGCGACGACGTAGCCGCCACCGACGTCTTTGCCGACGCCGATGGTCATCGGGTGGACGCTCTTGGTGGCCGCCGGCGAGCGGAGCACGTCGCCGAGGGAGACGATCTCGCGATCCGTGTTCGGGATCTCGACGCCGATGGCGCTCTTGCCCGGGATGGGCGACAGGATGCGGACTTCGTTGCTCGCGACCGCGTACGACAGGTTCTTGCTGAGCGCCGTCACGCGCTCGACCTTCACGCCCGGTCCGAGCTCGATCTCGTACTGGGTCACTGTCGGGCCGCGCGAGTAGCCCGTCACCTTCGCATCCACACCGAACTGGGTGAGCACCTCGGTGATGGCGGCGACGATCTCGTCGTTGGCGCCCGACCGGGTCTTCGCGGGGGTTCCCGCCGACAGCATGGACGCGGACGGCAGGTTGTAGGGCGCGGCGGGCTGCGGAAGGGCGGGGGCCGCCGCCTCCTCGTCGAAGTCGTCGGCGCCGGCCTGGAAGCCGGGCAGCACCGCACCGGCGCCGGGGACGCCCGGCGAGGGCAGCGGTGCGACGGCGGTCGGCGGCTGCTCCCCGGTGAAGCGCTGCAGCGCATCCTCGGCGTGCGCGAGCTCGCTGAGCACCTCGGTGTTGTAGTGGTCGCTCGACGGGTCGGGCTCGAGGGGCGTGGCGAACTCCCCCTTGCCGCGCTGCGGCGTGCCGAACACGTCGGTGAGGCCGTCGGCTGCGGGGTCGAACTCCGGGTCCTCTTCGCGCTGGGACTTGTTGCGCCGCCACCAGGGCAGATTCCCCTGGGCCTCCGGCTCGTCGTCATCGAGGCCGTCGAGTTCCACCTGCTTCGAGGTGTTCTCCTTGGCGGCCGCCTTGGCCTCCTGGCGCTCCTCCTCCGTCGGCAGCTGCGCGCCGAAGAGGTAGGCGTACAGCTCCCGGATGCGGGCGGGGAGCTTGTTCGGCGGGGTCTTCGTGATGATGAACAGGCTCAGGATGAGGAGCAGGATCACCACGGCGCCCGCGCCGTACGGCGTGATCACCAGCGAGAGCGGCGCGGCGATGAGCCACCCCAGCACGCCGCCCGCCTGCGCGAGGGCCGCCATCCCGTCACTCGGCGACGGATGCGGGCTGAACAGGTGGCACAGCCCGGAGACCATGAGCAGCAGGATGCTGAGGCCGATGCCGATGCGCGTGTTGTCGTGGACGGAGCTGGGATGGCGGAAGAGCCAGGCGGCGAACAGCACCATCACGACGGGCAGCGCGAACGCCACCCGGCCGAACAGGCCCCCGAAGGTCCAGGCGTCGAGCGTGCGGGCGACCTGGTCGTTGATGAGGAACCACTCGACGACCGCACCGGCGATCGCGAGCAGGACCAGGAAGAACGGGAAGCCGTCGCGCCGCTCCTCCTTGCTCAGCTTCTCGGGACCGAGGGCGCGGAAGGCGGCGCCGGTCAGGTGGGCGAGCCCCATCCAGGCGCGGATGAGCGGGCTCGGACCGGCGTCGGCCGCCGGGGACGCGACCGTCTTCTGCTGCGCGGTCTTCGACGCCGGCTTGCGCGCGGTCGATCCGCCGCGGCCGGAGTTCCGGTCGCGGGAACTCGACTTGGTGCTCGTGGCCATGGGCTCAACGGTACGTCGTGCCCCTGTCATCGCGCGGATCCCGCGCCTGCATGTGGAAAATCCGCTCCGTCAGCGGACTGTGCGCACCATCGTGTCGGAGCGCTCCCCCGCGGCCACCGTCACGAACCCCTCGCTGACGTAGAGCCGCTGCGCGAAGTTCTCGCGCTCGACGCTCAGGCTCAGCCGGGCATGACCGCGGGCGGCCGCCTCCCGGGACAGCTCGCGGAGCAGCGCCCGACCGACGCCCTGCGCGCGCCACGGCGGGTAGACGCCCAGGGTCAGCTCGGGCACCCCGGGCGCCACGAATCCGTAGCCCGGCCGGTCGGCGGGGAACAACCGCGCCCAGCACGCACCGACCGCCACACCCCGGGCGTCCTCGGCCACACAGCCGAAGTCGCCGGGACGCTGCCAGCCGGCGATGTAGTGCAGGACGGTCGGGTCCTCCATCACCGTGACCCGCGTGCGGGAGCGCACCGGGTTCCAGTTGGCGGCCTCGACCAGCATGTCGGCCAGCACGCGGGCATCCTGGCCGACGGCCGGGCGGATGCGGAACGCGTTCATGCACGAACGCTACGCGCCTCCGTGTTTCCGGCGGGTTACGTCCGGCCGGACACCCGCAGTGCCCGCTACGCCTCGATGACGAGCGGCACGATCATCGGACGGCGGCGGTAGCTGGTGTTCACCCAGCGGCCGACGGTGCGGCGCACGACCTGCGACAGCGCGTGCGAGTCGCGGACGCCGTTGTGCGCGGCCTCCGCGAGGGCGGCGGCGATCTTCGGCTTGACGTCGTCGAACACCGCGTCGTCCTCCGCGAAGCCGCGCGCGTGCACCTCGGGCCCGGTGACGATGCGCCCGGAGGCCGCCTCGACGACGACGATGATGGAGATGAAGCCCTCTTCGCCGAGGATCCGGCGGTCCTTGAGGTCGGCGTCCGTGATCTCGCCGACGCTGGAGCCGTCGACGTAGACGAAGCCGAGGTCGAGCTGGCCGACCACGCGGGCGACGCCGTCGCGGAGGTCGACGACCGAGCCGTCCTCGGCGAGGATCGTGTTCTCCTCCGGCACGCCGGTGTCCATCGCAAGCCGGGCGTTGGCGACCAGGTGACGGTACTCGCCGTGCACCGGCATGACGTTGCGCGGCTTCAGGATGTTGTAGCAGTAGAGCAGCTCGCCCGCGGCCGCGTGACCGGAGACGTGCACCTTGGCGTTGCCCTTGTGCACCACGTTGGCGCCGAGCTTGGTCAGGCCGTCGATGACGCGGTACACGGCGTTCTCGTTGCCCGGGATCAGGCTGGAGGCGAGGATGACGGTGTCGCCGTGGCCGACCTCGATCTGGTGGTCGAGGTTCGCCATGCGCGCCAGGACGGCCATCGGCTCGCCTTGCGAGCCCGTCGACATGTAGACGATCTCGTCGTCCGGGAGGTCGGCCGCCTTCTTGTAGTCGATCAGCACGCCCTCCGGCACCTTGAGGTACCCGAGCTCGGCGGCGATCGTCATGTTGCGGACCATGGAGCGGCCGAGGAGTGCCACCCGGCGGCCGTTCGCGGCGGCGGCGTCGAGCACCTGCTGCACGCGGTGCACGTGGCTGGAGAAGCTCGCGACGATCACCCGGCGCGGGGCGCGGGCGATCACCGTGTCGAGCACCGGTCCGATCGAGCGCTCCAGCGGGGTGAACCCCGGAACGTCGGCGTTGGTCGAGTCGGCGAGGAAGAGGTCGACGCCCTTCTCGCCCAGCCGGGCGAACGCACGGAGGTCGGTGAGCCGGTCGTCGAGCGGCAGCTGGTCCATCTTGAAGTCGCCGGTGTGCAGCACGACGCCCGCGGGCGTGGTGATCGCGACCGCGAGCGCGTCGGGGATGGAGTGGTTGACCGCGACGAACTCGAGCGAGAACGGACCGAGCTGCTCGACCTGTCCCTCCTTCACCGTGAAGGTGTACGGCTGGATGCGGTGCTCCTTGAGCTTCGCCTCCACGAGCGCGAGGGTCAGACCGGAGCCGATCAGGGGGATGTCGCGCCGGAGCTTCAGCAGGTAGGGCACCGCGCCGATGTGGTCCTCGTGCCCATGGGTGAGCACGACGCCCACCACGTCGTCGAGCCGGTCGCGGACGGGGGCGAAGTCGGGGAGGATCAGGTCGACCCCGGGCTGGTCCTGCTCGGGGAACAGCACGCCGCAGTCGACGATGAGCAGCTTGCCCTCAAATTCGAAGACGGTCATGTTTCGGCCGATCTCGCCGAGACCGCCCGTCGGGATGATGCGGAGCGTTCCTGGCTCGAGCGCGGGCGGCTCGGCGACGGGATTGGGCATGTGCCCTCCTCTTTCTGTGTTTCTGCGTGTGGGTGCGGGGCTTCGTGCTCCCGCGAATGTCTTCAGCCGCCTGCGGCGGCGGTCAGCGAGTGGTCCCGGCGATCTTCGGGAGCGCGCCGCCCGCAGCCGCGTTGCGGTCGGGACGGAAGTTCGAGAAGTCGACGCCGGGGATGTCCTTCACCAGGTCGAGCTCGTCCTCGATCTGGGCGGCCTCCCACTCCTCCGGGCCTACGAGCGGCAGTCGCACGCGCGGGCTGGAGATGCGGCCGAGGCCGTGGAGGATGTACTTGGCCGCGACGGTGCCCGGCACGTGGGTCATGACCGCCCGCACCAGCGGTTCGAGCTTCTTGTGGGCGGCGGTCGCGGTGGCGAGGTCGCCGGCGTTGACCGCGTCGACGATCTGCCGGTACGGAGTCGCCGCGATGTTGGCGGTGACCCCGATCAGGCCGCTCGCACCGATCGACAGGTGCGGCAGGACGTTGGCGTCGTCGCCCGAGAAGTACATCAGGTCGGTCTGGTTCAGCACGCGGCTGACCTCGCTGAAGTCGCCCTTCGCGTCTTTGATGGCCAGGACATTGGGGTGCTTGGCGATGCGGAGGATGGTCTCGTAGCGGATCGGCACGCCCGTGCGGCCCGGGATGTCGTAGAGGATCACCGGCAGGTCGGTCGCGTCGGCGATCATCCGGAAGTGGGTCAGGATGCCCGCCTGCGTCGGCTTGTTGTAGTACGGGGTGACGACCATGACGCCGTCCGCCCCGGCCTTCTCGCTCTGCTGGTAGAGCTGGATGGCGTGCGCGGTCTCGTTGGAGCCGCCGCCTGTGATGATCTTGGCGCGCCCGTCGGCCACCGACTTGCCGACCTCGACCAGCCGCAGCTTCTCCGGGTCGGTCAGCGTCGACGTCTCGCCGGTGGTGCCCGTGACGACGATGCCGTCGGCGCCCGCCTGGATGACGTCGTCGATGTGCTTCTCGACCGCGGCCCAGTCCACTTCGCCGTCGGCGGTGAACGGTGTGACCAGGGCGACGAGCACCTGGCCGAACGGGTTCGCGGGGGATGACATGGCACCAGGCTATCGGTTCGCCGTCGCGGGGCGACACTTCCGCCAGGTCTGTGGAAAGAGGGCGTAACTGCGTACCTGTGGGGAATCCGGCCAGCACGGGGTGACGGTGTCGGAGCCCGTCAGTAGTGTGGGTCGCGCCCGGCCGCACACGGCGGCCCGGCGTCTCGAGGAGGTCTCCATGGCAGTCACCAGCGAATCCACCACCGTCTGGAACGGCGATCTGACGAGCGGATCGGGCACGGTCACCCTCGACTCGTCCCACGCCGCCGAGCTGGCCGTCAACTGGAAGGCGCGTTCGCAGGGCGGCGCCGAGGTCACCACCCCCGAAGAGCTTCTGGGAGCCGCGCACGCGGCCTGCTTCTCCATGGCGTTCTCCAACGTGCTGGCGCAGTTCGGCAACGCGCCGGAGAGCATCCGGACGACCGCCGCCGTCACCTTCGACCCGGCACAGGGCATCACCGGCAGCCATCTGCGGGTCACGGCCACCGTGCCCGGGCTCTCGGAGGACGACTTCCAGCGGCTCGCTGACGAGGCCAAGAGCACCTGCCCGGTCTCGCGCGCCCTGGTCGGCATCCCGATCACCCTCGACGCGACGCTCGCCTGATCGCCGCCCGGCCATGAAGGTGCTGCTCGCCGGCGCGTCCGGCATGATCGGCGGCGAGCTGCGCGNGCGCAGCTCGCCGAGGCGGGTCACGAGGCGCGGCGGCTCGTCCGCCGCGAGCCGTCCGCCCCCGACGAGTTCCGCTGGGACCCGGCGGCCCGTACCGTCGACAGCGCCCTCTTCGACTGGGCGGACGGTGTGATCAACCTGTCGGGGGCCTCGCTGCAGCACCTGCCGTGGACGCGCGCGACCAAGCGCCGCATCCTCTCCTCCCGCCTTCAGGCGACCGGCACCCTCGCCGAGGGGATGCGCCGCGCCGACAGCCCGCCCGCCGTCTTCGTCAGCGGTTCGGCGGTCGGCTACTACGGCGACCGGCCGGGCCAGGAGCTCACCGAGTCCGCGGGCAAGGGCCGTGGCTTCCTGTCCGACGTCGTCGACGCGTGGGAGGCGGCGGCCCGGCTCGCGCCCTCCGCGACGCGCGTCGCGCTCGCCCGGACCGGCGTCGTCGTCGGACGCGGCGGGGCGATGAAGCCGCTCCTCCCGATCGCGAAGGCGGGGCTGGCCGGTCCGCTGGGGAGCGGCCGTCAGCACTGGCCCTGGGTCAGCCTGCACGACGAGGCCGCGGCCCTCGTGCACCTGCTCGGCTCCGCGCTCGAGGGGCCGGTCAACATCGCCGGACCGACACCGGCGACGGCCGGCGAGCTGGTCCGAGCGCTGGCGGAAGCGGTCCGGCGGCCGTACTTCGTCCCCGTGCCGCGGTTCGCGATCGAGCTCGCCCTGCAGGACGCCGGCAGGGAGCTGCTGCTCGCCGACCAGCTGGTCGTGCCGCGCAAGCTGCTCGACGACGGCTTCGTCTTCCGCGACGTGACGGTTCAGGATGCGATGGACCGGCTCGTGGAGGTGCGCGCGGCCTAGCGCGCCGCCTTCGCCTCCGCGCGCTCCAGCCGGATGGCCTGGCGCAGCGCCTCGCGGGCGCGTCGGCGGTCCCCCGAGGCGTCGTAGGCGAGCCCCAGCCGGAACCAGGCACGCCAGCTCTCGGGCGCAGCCTCCACCTCGGCGCGGTACTGCGGGAACTGCTCGTCCGCCGCGTCCCGCAACGGCCGGCCGCTCGCGCGCGTCGGCAGGTCCTCGACCGGCAGACCGCCCTCGGCGTCCAGCCGCTTGACCAGCTGCTCGGTGCGCATCCCGAACAGCAGCTCCCGGCCGATCGCCCACGCGGCGATCACCGGCAGCACGAACAGCGCGATCCCCATCGCGACGCCGACCGGCTCCCCGGTCGCGATCAGCAGCACGGCGCGCTGGGTCACCAGCACCAGGTAGACGAGGAGCAGCAGCGCCATCAGCAGCGCGGCGAGGCGGTTCCTCATCGCGTGGGGTCGGTGCCGTCGTCGCCGGCGTCGCGCACGGTCGGGCGCGGGGGCTCGCCGCTCGGCTCGGCGATACCGAGGTCGATGAGCTGGTCGAGGCCCACCGTCACCCCGGTCGCGGTCGCCGCGGCACGCAGCGCGAGCAGGATGCCGCGCTCGTACGCCTCGCCGCCGGTGGCGTCGTGACGGATCGTCAGCTGCTCCCCCGGACCGCCGAAGATCACCTGCTGCTGGGCGCCGGCGCCGCGCATCCGGAGACTGTGGATGGGCACGCTGGCCACTTGCTGGCCGCGGGCCCGCTGGTCCGAGTGCGGCGCCTCCACCGGGCCCTTCGCGGCGCGGGCCGCTCCGATGAGCTCGGCCGTGCGGACCGCGGTGCCCGAGGGCGAGTCGACCTTGCCGGCACCATGCATCTCCACGATCTCGATCGAGTCGAAGAAGCGCGCGGCGACGGTCGCGAACGCCGTTCCCAGAGCGGATCCCAGCGAGAAGTTCGGGATGACGACCGCGCCCCGGCCCTCGTGCTGGGCGACACGGCGCTCCAGGTCGAGGATGCGGTCCGCCGACCAGCCCGAGGTGCCGACGAGGACGTTGAGCCCGTGGTCGACGGCGAAGGCCACGATGCCCGGGCTCACCTGCGGCAGGGTCATGTCGACCAGCACGTCGGCGCCGAGCATGTCGTCGAGGGGTGAGCGGGAGTCGAGCCGGGCCACCAGCTCCAGGTCGTCGGCCTGCTCGATGAGGCGCACCGCCACGCTTCCCAGTTTTCCGGTCGCTCCGGCGACGGCCACGCGAATGCTCACGTCCCCCAGCCTACCGTCGGGGCTGCGCCTTCACGCCGTGACCGGTGGGGCGGCTATACCCTGGGTCGATGGTGTCTTTCGCAGACGTCGCCGTCACCGACGCGACCGCCCACCGGATGCTCTCCGACTACTTCGCCGAGCGCGCCGAGACCTTCCCCTCGGTGCAGGGCGCGTACCGCACGGCCTTCCCCGACCCGGGCCAGTTCGTGGCGCCGAACGGGGTGTTCCTGCTCGCGTACGACGAGGGCGTCGAGGTCGGCTGCGGCGGCGTCCGCGAGCTGCGCGTGCCGCTGGCGGAGACCGAGGACGCCGCGCCGATCGTCCGCTACGAGATCAAGCACCTGTGGGTCGCCCCCGCCCGTCGCGGCAACGGCTACGGCCGGGCGATCCTCTCCGAGCTGGAGCAGCGGGCGCGCGGGTTCGGCGCGACCGAGGTCGTGCTCGACACCAACGCGAGCCTGGAGGCGGCCGGCGGCCTCTACCGGTCCCACGGTTATGAGAGCATCCAGCCCTACAACGACAATCCGAACGCGACCGACTGGTTCCGCAAGCGGCTCGCGTAGCGCCGCGCGGCCATTCCGGGCCTAGACCGGCTGGAGCTCCGGCAGTCCGGTGCGCAGCTCGACGGGCAGGTGCCCGAGGTCGTTGTGCACGACGAGCACCGGGGGCTTCGCCGAGCGCACGCGGATGATCGTGAGACCGCAATTGGCCTGATTGAGGCCCAGCCAGCGCCAATCCGGGGCGTCGAAGACGTGCCGCACGAACCATCCGATCACGAAGTTGTGCGTCACCAGCAGGTCATGCCGGTCGCCCATCGCCGGGGTGAGGAACTCGTGGACGGCGTCGTCCATCTGCGCCCGCCCCGCCTCGATCTCGGCCTCGGTGACCGGACCGAAGAACGACTCGAACGCCTTCGGCATGTCCGGCGTCGGCCCCGACGGGATGCAGTCGAACAGCAGGCTGGACGGCTGCGGCTCGAGCGCGGGCATCCGCTCCGCCATGATCGCGGCCGTCTCGGCCGCGCGGTTCAGCGGCGAGTGGTACATCGAGGTGAACGGGATGCCGCTGAGCCGTTCGGCGATGAGCTGCGCCTGGCGCTTGCCGCGCGGCGAGAGCGGGCCGTCCGGCAGGCCGTGCTCGGCATCCTGCTGCTCGCCGTGGCGCACGAGGTAGAGGTAGTGGGGCACGGATGGGACCTTTCGGAAGACGGAACAGAAGGGGGCGGCTCAGGGAGCGAGACCGGCGAACACGTCGTCGGTCACGCTCCCGACCGCGGCGACGGAGACCGGCCGTCCCGCCAGATCGGCGGCGAGGTCGCGCACATCGTCGGCGGTGACGAGGTGCAGGCGGCGGAGGCTCTCATCCAGGTCGGCGAACTCGCCCAGGGTGATCTCGGCCCGGCCGAGCCGGGACATGCGGGTGTCGGAGTCCTCCAGCGCGAGCGCGGCGCCCCCGGACAGCTGGCCGACCGCGCGCCGCAGCTCGTCGGGCGTCACACCGTCGGAGGCGAGGCGGCGCAGCTCGTCGAGCATCAGCTCGGTGACCTGGCGCGCCTTCGCGGGGGCGCATCCGGCATACAGGCCGAAGACGCCGGCGTCGGAGTAGGAGCCGGAGAACGAGTAGACGGCGTAGGCGAGGCCGCGACGCTCGCGCACCTCCTGGAACAGCCGGCTCGACATCCCGCCGCCCAGCACCGAGTTGAGCACGCTCATCGTGGTGCGGCGCTCGTCGGTCGCGATGATGCCGGGCATCCCGACGAAGAGGTTGGCCTGCTCGGTCGGACGCTGCACGGTCACGATCGCGCTGCCACGGGTGATCTCGGCGGCGCCGCCTGCGCGGCGGTCCACCGGCTGCGCGGCGAGGTCGAGATCCCAGCCGGCGGAGACGAGGGCCTTCTCGACGCCCGCGACCAGGAGGTCGTGGTCGACGGCTCCCGCGGCGGTGACCACCAGATCCTGAGGCCGGTAGTTGGCGCGGTAATGCTCCCAGACCCCGTCGCGCGTCGCGGCGTGGATGGTGTCGGGGCGGCCGCCGATGGGCCGGCCGAGGGGATGCGCACCCAGCACGGCCTGGAACATCCGCTCGTTCGCGACGTCGCCCGAGTCGTCCTCCGCCATCGAGAGCTCTTCCAGGATGACGCCGCGCTCGTTCTCGAACTCGGCCGGGTCGAGCACCGACGAGGTCAGCATGTCGCCGATGACCTCGACGGCCATCGCGAGGTCGCGGTCCTGCACCTTGGCGTAGTAGCAGGTGTACTCCTTGGCCGTCATCGCGTTGTGCTCCCCGCCGACCGAGTCGAACGAGACCGCGATGTCGAGCGCCGTGCGCGTCCGCGTGCCCTTGAAGAGCAGGTGCTCGAGGAAGTGGGTGGAGCCGAGGGATCCGGGATGCCCCGGCGTGCCGTCGGTCTCGTCCCGGGAGCCCACGGCGACCCAGTAGCCGAGGGTCGCGGAGCGGGCGCCGGGCACCTGCTCGCTGAGGATGCGGACGCCGCTCGGCAGGACGGTCCGGCGGACGAGAGCCTCGCCGGATGCGGCGAACGTCAGGTCGGCCACACCGAGGGGAAGGTCGACTGCGCTGTTCATCCCCTCCACCCTACGCCAGCGGGCCGCCGCGGCCCGCCTGAGAAAAAGAGGACAAACAGACTCTTCTGTCTACTGTATACTCGGATCACACGCAGCCCGGAGGCGCTATCGCCTCCCCCAGCAGAAGGAGTCGTCCGGATGGTCGTAAGTGCCCGAGCGACCATCCGGCCGCCCGCGCCGTCGAAGGTCAAGATCCTCGCGACGGCCGACGAGCTCTTCTACCAGGAGGGCATCCACACGGTCGGCGTCGACCGCATCATCGCGGGAGCCCGCGTCACCAAGGCCACCTTCTACAAGCACTACCGCTCGAAGGACCTGCTCATCATCGCCTACGTCGAGGGCCGCGACCGTCAGGTGCGCGAGTGGTTCGCCGAGGCGGAGACGAAGTACCAGGACCCGCGCGACATCGCCCGGGCCTTGGTGGATGCGATCAACGACGAGGCGGTCCGCCCCGGCTTCCACGGCGACCCCTTCATCAACGCCGCCGCGCAGTTCTCCGACGAGACCGACCCGGTGCGCGTCGCCGTCACGGCCCACCGCGACTGGTACGCCGACCGCATCGAGGAGCTGTTCCGCCAGATCGGGCACCCCCGCCCCGGCGACGCGGCCGACGACCTCATCCTCGCCCGCGACGGCGCCCTCGCCGGCGGCTACGTCGGCGACCCGATCGCGGCCGGCGCCGCCCTGCACCGCGCGCTCGACCGCATCCTCGGCGAGGCGTAGGGACCGCGGCGCTGCCGCCGCTGCCCGCCGCCCGCCGCCCGCGCTGCTGACTGCGGCGCTGCGTCACGTCTGCGCCCCGTCGCGCAGCCGCAGACGTTACAAACGTGGGCAAACGCGCCCACATCATCCGCCGCTCCTCCGCATCGCGAACGGAGGGTCGCAACTCGCCGTCACGGCCGCCGCATAACGGCGTGTCGCGCCCCTCGATCGCGGGATGCGCCGCGAGACGGCTGGGCGGGATGCGCGGGGCGGCGCGACTGCGGCGTTGCGGAACGTGTGCGGCGCGGCACGCGGGCGCAGACGTTACGGACGGGCGCAGACGCGCCGGCGGCCGTGCGGGGCGGCGCGCCGCGCTACTCGGAGACGCGGTCGAGGTCGAGCATCTGGGAGCGGGTGAGGCGGATGCCGGCGGCGGCCATCAGGGCGTCCACCTGGTCCGGGCGGCTGGCGCTCGCGACGGGGGCGACGATGGTGCGCTTGGCGAGCAGCCAGGCGAGCGCGATGCTCGCGGGTGCCACGCGGTGCTCGGCGGCGATGCGGTCGAGCACGGCCAGGACGCGCTGGCCGCGACGGTTCACGTAGGCGGACGCGCGCACGCTCCGGGCGCCGGCCGTCAGGTCGCTCTTCGTGCGGTACTTGCCCGTCAGGAAGCCGTTCGCCAGCGCGTAGTACGGCATCACCGCGAGACCCTGGGCGGCGGCGACGATCCGCGGCGCGCTCTCGAACTCGGTGCGGTGCATCAGGTTGTACTGGTTCTGGATGGCGACGAACTTCGGCAGACCGGCGGACGCCAGGATGCGGGCCTCGATCAGGCGGTCCGCGCTGAAGTTCGAGGCGGCCAGGTAGCGCACCTTGCCGCTCTCGATCAGCCACTCGGCCGTCGCGAGGCTGTCCTCCAGCGGCGTCTCGGGGTCGTCGTCGTGGAAGTACAGCAGGTCGATGTGGTCCGTCTTCAGCCGTTCGAGCGACGCCTCCACGGCGCGGACGATGCTGACGGAGCCGAGGCCGGGGTTCTCCTGGTGGCGTCCGACCTTCGTGGCGACGACGACGCGGTCGCGGTTGCCGCGCTCGCGCATCCACGAACCGATCAGCAGCTCGCTGCGGCCCCCGACGTAGCTGTCGGCGGTGTCGATGAAGTCGCCGCCGAGCTCGGCGAAGCGGTCGAGGATGGCGAACGAGGTGTCGCCGTCGGCCGTCCAGCCGAAGACGCTCGCGCCCAGCGACAGCGGGTACACAGCCATGTCGCTCTCGCCGATGCGGCGCTTGGCGATGATGGACAGCGGGCCGGTGCTCTCGATCGCCGGGTCGACGTCGATCACGCCGGTCGGCGGTTCGGCCGTGCCGGAGCGGGCCAGCTCGCGCCGCGAGGGCGCCGCGGGGGCCTTCGGGCGGGCGACCGTCCGAGTGGGTGCGGACGCGGCGGCGGAACCGGCCGCGGCGACATCGGTAGCGGGCGCGGCAGCAGCCGCGGCAGCAGAACCATCCGCGACGCCCCCGACAGCGGGCGCGGCAGAAGGTGCGGAGGCAACAGACGCAGCGTCGACCGCCGACGCGTCGGCATCAGCGGATGCGGATGCGGCCACGGATGCGGCCGCGGCAGCCGCAGCCCGCCGGCTCTCCGAACTCCGCAACCCGACCGACTCGAGCAGGCGCAGGGGAAGCAGCTGTGGCATCTCTCCCCCTCCCCGACGTACCCGTCTCGCCTCGTCCTCAGTGCTCACTCGAATCGATTCGAGACCGTTCGATTCCCTAGTGAACACTTGCAGATTACGTCATGCCACCGACGTGGGAAGGACGAAACGGGTGAACCTCGGAGGAAACCTTGGTCACAGTTTCATCACGAACGGCGGAGCACCGCCCGGGCGTGCGCGAGCACCGGTCCGTCGACCATCCGGCCGTCGTACCGGAACACTCCCCCGCCCGCTTCTTCGGCCGCCGCGAGCAGCGCGCGGGCGGCCTCCACCTCGTCCGGATCGGGCCGGTACGCGGCGCGGATCGTCTCCACCTGACCGGGGTGGATGCACGCGGTCGCCGCGAATCCGACGGCCACCGCATCCTCCGCCTCGGCCGCGAGACCGGCCGGGTCCGCGATGTCGAGATGGACCGTGTCGACGGCGTGGATGCCGGCGGCGCCCGCCGCGAGCAGCACCGACGACCGCGCGTGGCGGGCGACATCGCGGTACGTCCCGTCCGCGTGCCTGCTGGAGGTTCCGCCGAGCGAGGCGACGAGGTCCTCCGCGCCCCACATCAGTGCAAGAACGGACCGCTGCCGAGCGAGCGTGGGGGCCGCGAGCACTCCGGCGGCCGTCTCGCACAGCGCGATGACGTCGTAGCGGTCGAGGGCCGCGAGGTCGGCGACCGATTGGGCCTTCGGGAGCATGACGGCGCGGTACGGTGTGGCCGCCAGTGCCGAGAGGTCGGCGGCGTGGTCGTCGCTGCTCGCGGGATTGACGCGGACGATCACCCGCGACGGGTCCAGGTCCGACGCGACCAGCGCCTCCCGGGCGTCCGCGCGCCGGGCGGGATCGACGGCGTCCTCGAGGTCGAGGATCACCGCATCCGCGCGCTCCAGCGCCTTGGCGTACCGCTCGGGCCGGTCGGCCGGGCAGAACAGCAGCGCCGGCCCCCACGGGAACGGCCGCGCCGCGCCCGGCCCATCCGCGCCCGGCACGCCCCCGCCCGCAGCGAACGCCGCCCCCTCCCCCGTCACAGGATCCCGTCCGGCTCCGCCGCGCCCGGGTCGAGGGCGTCCGCGTCGCGCGCCGGGTCCGACGGCACCGACGCCGCATCCCGGCACCACACCATGACCTGGCGGGTCGCCGTCGCGACGACCACCCCGTCCTGGTTGCGCCCGGTGTGCTCCAGCGTCACGATGCCCTGGCCTGGGCGGGATGCGGACAGCCGCTTGGCCAGCACGACCGTCTCCGAGTACAGCGTGTCGCCGTGGTGGAGCGGATGCGGGAAGCTCACCTCGCTGAAGCCGAGGTTCGCGACGATCGTGCCCTGCGTGAGCTGGGTCACCGAGGCGCCGACGATCGTCGCCAGCGTGAACATGGAGTTGACCAGCCGCTCCCCGAACGGCTGGCGGGCCGACCAGGCGGCGTCCAGGTGCAGCGCCTGCGTGTTCATCGTCAGGGTGGTGAAGAGGACGTTGTCGGCCTCCGTCACCGTGCGGCCCGGCCGGTGCAGGTAGCGCGTGTCCGGCTCGAACTCCTCGTAGTAGAGCCCGCGCTGCTCGATCTCGCGCATCAGGCCGCCTCCTCCAGGTCCACGCGGAGCGGCGCTCCGGTCGCCGCGACCACCTCATCCACCGTCACACCCGGCGCGGTCTCGCGCAGCACCAGCCCGTCGTCGGTGACGTCGATCACGGCGAGGTCGGTGATGATCCGGTCCACGCATCCGGTGCCGGTGAGCGGGAGGGTGCACTCGCGCAGGATCTTCGGCCGCCCCTCCTTGTCGACGTGCTCCATCATGACGATGAGCCGTTTCGCGCCGAACACCAGGTCCATCGCGCCGCCCATCCCCTTCACCATCTTGCCGGGGATCATCCAGTTGGCGAGGTCGCCGGTCTCGGACACCTCCATCGCCCCGAGCACGGCCAGGTCGACGTGGCCGCCGCGCACCATCCCGAACGACAGCGACGAGTCGAAGAAGGCGGCGCCGCGGTTCACGGTGACCGTCTCCTTGCCCGCGTTGATGAGGTCCGGGTCGACGGCGTCGTCGGCGGGGTACGGGCCGACGCCGAGCACGCCGTTCTCCGAGTGCAGGATGACCTCGACGCCTTCCGGGATGTAGTTCGGGATGAGCGTCGGCATCCCGATGCCGAGGTTGACGTACTGGCCGTTGCGGAGCTCCTTCGCCACGCGGCCGGCGAGCTCGGTGCGGGTGAGGCTCATCGTGCGCTCCCTCCGGCGACGGTGCGCCGCTCGATCCGCTTCTCCACGTCGGGCGCGTGGACGACGCGCTGCACGAAGATGCCCGGGCAGTGCACCTGGCCGGGGTCGAGCTCGCCCGGCTCGACCAGCTCCTCCACCTCGGCGATGGTGATGCGGCCGGCCATCGCGGCCAGCGGGTTGAAGTTCATGGCCGCGGCGTGGAAGACGAGGTTGCCGTGCCGGTCCCCCTTCGCCGCGTGCACCAGCGCGAACTCGGGCCGGAGCGAGTGCTCGAGCACGTACTCGGCGTCGTCGAAGGTGCGCACCTCCTTGGGCTCGCTGGCGACCGCCACCGACCCGTCCGGCGCATAGCGGCGCGGCAGGCCGCCGACGGCGATCTGCGTTCCGACGCCCGCCGGTGTGTAGAAGGCCGGGATGCCGGCGCCCCCCGCGCGGAGCTTCTCGGCGAGCGTGCCCTGCGGGGTGAGCTCCACCTCCAGCTCGCCGGAGAGGAACTGCCGGGCGAACTCCTTGTTCTCGCCGACGTACGAGCTGATCATCTTGCGGATGCGGTGCTCGGCGAGCAGCAGCCCGAGACCCCAGTCGTCCACACCGCAGTTGTTGCTCACGACCTCCAGGTCGGTCGTCCCCGACTCCAGCAGCGCCTGGATGAGCGCGCTCGGGATGCCGCACAGCCCGAATCCGCCGACGGCCAGGGTGCTGCCGTCCGGGATGTCGGCGACCGCCTCCGCGGCCGTCGCCACCGTCTTGTCGATCATCCGTCCTCCTCCTCGTCGAGGTCGCGCGGC
>NZ_JBQENB010000001.1:893108-1049223 GCF_052044215.1 Leifsonia sp. 22587 | reverse complement strand
CCGCGCCGGTCCAGGCTAGGCGCTGAAGCCCAGCGCGCGCGAGATCACCAGCATCTGCACTTCGCTCGTGCCCTCGCCGATCTCCAGGATCTTCGAGTCGCGGTAGTGCCGCGCCACTGGGTTCTCGTTCATGAACCCGTAGCCGCCGAAGATCTGGGTCGCGTCGCGGGCGTTGTCCATGGCCGCCTCGCTGCCGACCAGCTTGGCGATGGAGGCCTCCATCTTGAACGGCCGGCCGGCCATCAGCTTGAAGGCCGCGTCGTAGTACGCCAGGCGGGCGGTGTGGACGCGGGCCTGCATCCGCGCGATCTTGAAGGCGATGTGCTGGTTGGAGCCGATCGGCCGGCCGAAGACATTGCGGCTCTTGGCGTAGCGGATGGCCTCCTCCAGGCAGCCCTGTGCCGCGCCCGTGCAGAGGGCGGCGAAGGCGACACGGCCCTCGTCGAGGGTCTGGACGAAGTTGGCGTAGCCGCGACCGCGCTCCCCCAGCAGGTTCTTCTCGGGGACGTGTACGTCGGTGAGGGTCAGCGGGTGCGTGTCGGAGGTGTGCCAGCCGACCTTGTCGTAGACGGGCTCGGCGACGAAGCCGGGCGTCCCGGACGGGACGATGATCGCGGAGAGCTCCTTCTTGATCGACCCGTCGGCACGGCGCTCCTCGCCGGTCACGGCGGTGATCGTGACCAGCCGCGTGATCTCGGAGCCGGAGTTGGTGATGAACTGCTTGGTGCCGTTGATGACCCATTCACCGTCGCGCAGCACCGCCGTCGTCTTGGTGCCGGACGCATCCGACCCCGCCTCGGCCTCGGTGAGCCCGAAGCCGGCGAGCGCCTCCCCCTTCGCGAGCATGGGCAGCCACTGCTGCTTCTGCTCCTCGGAGCCGCTGCGGAAGATCGGCATCGCGCCGAGGCCGACTCCGGCCTCCAGGGTGACGCCGATGGACTGGTCGACGCGGCCGAGCTGCTCGACCGCGAGGCACAGCGACAGGTAGTCCTTGCCCTGTCCGCCGTACTCGACCGGGAAGGGGAGGCCGAACAGGCCCATCCGGCCCATCTCGGCGATGATGTCGTACGGCAGGCTGCGCTTGGTGTCGTACTCGTACGCGGCGGGGGCGACGACGGTGTCCGCGAAGTCGCGCACCTCGTCCCGCAGGCGGCGCTGCTCGTCGGTGAGCTCGAAGCCGGCCACCTCGGTGTCGGCCGGGCGGTCCATCTGCATGGTCATCGGATTCCTGTCTCTTCCTGTGGCTCTCGTGGGGCCTATCGCTGTGCGGCGGCCGGTGGTGCCGGCTCCGCGTCCGCCTCCTGGGGCGGCACATCGGTGGTGGGGATGTCGGCGGTGGCGTCGTCGGCGGTGGCGTCGTCGTCCGCGTCGACCCGGGCGACCAGCTGGTCGAGCCGCACCAGGTCGCCGGGGGCGACGTGCACGGTCACGGTTCCCGCGACGGGCGCGACCAGGCGGTGCTCCATCTTCATCGCCTCGACGATGACGACGGTGTCCCCGGCCGCGACGCGGGCGCCTCCCTCGACCGGCACGGCGACGACCGTCCCGGGCATGGGCGAACGGAGCTCGGGATGCGCAGCCGCGTCACCGCGGTCGAGCGCGGCGAGCCGCTCGGCGAGCCGGGTGGCCCGGTCGCGCAGGCGCAGCGGGCGGGCGCGTCCGTCGCGCGCCAGCCACACGGTCGCGCCGTCGCGGGCGACGTCGAAGCGCAGCGTGCGGCCGTCGAGGTCGAGCAGGGCGACGGCGGGCTCGCCGGGATGCTGCGGGTCGCGCAGGCGGAGAGCGGCCGGCCGGGCGTCCGCGTCGGCGACCGCGACACGGGCCGCCTCGGGCGGCCCCTCGACCGTGACGGTGACGCCGTCCACGTCGTAGCGCACCGGGCGCGGGCGGCCGAGCCGCCATCCCGTCGGCGCCGCCCACAGTGGGGCGACCGCGGCGGACTCCTGCGACCGGTCCTGGTGGGCCAGCAGCGCTGCGGCGACCAGCTCGTCCTCGCTCGCGGCCGTGGGCGCGCGCTCGGAGAACCGGCGGTCGATCAGCGTGGTGTCCATCCGCCCGGCGACCACGTCGTCGTCCGCGACCAGGTCGGCCAGCCACGACACGTTCGAGACCGAGCCGAGGATGCTCGTGGCGGCGAGCGCGCCGCGCAGCCGCGCGAGCGCCTGGTCGCGGTCCTCGCCCCAGGCGATCACCTTGGCGAGCATGGGGTCGTAGTCGGTGACGATCGGGATTCCGGCGGCGATGCCGCTGTCGACACGGATGCCCTCCCCCGAGGGTTCGCGGAGGGCGAGCACGCGCCCTGCCGCCGGGAGGAAGCCGCGCTCCGGGTCCTCCGCGTAGACGCGCGCCTCGACGGCGTGCCCGTGCAGCCGCACATCGGCCTGCCCGAACGACAGCGGCTCCCCCGCGGCGATCCGCAGCTGCTGCTCCACCAGGTCGAGCCCGGTCACCAACTCTGTGACGGGATGCTCGACCTGGAGCCGCGTGTTCATCTCCATGAAGAAGAACTCGTCCGGCGACTCGGCCGACACCAGGAACTCGACGGTCCCGGCCCCCGTGTACCCGACGCTGGCCGCGACGCGGCACGCGGCCTCGCCGATGCGCTCTCGGGTGGTCTCGTCGAGCAGCGGGGACGGCGCCTCCTCGATCACCTTCTGGTGACGGCGCTGCAGCGAGCACTCCCGCTCGCCGAGGTGCACGATCCCGCCGTGACGGTCGGCCAGCACCTGCACCTCGATGTGCCGCGGCGACGACACGAGCCGCTCCAGGAACAGGGTGTCGTCGCCGAACGCTGCGGCGGCGACGCGCCGGGCGGCGCGCAGCGCTTCCGGCAGCTCGTCCGCCGAGCGCACGGCCTGCATCCCCTTGCCGCCGCCGCCCGCGGACGGCTTGACGAGCACGGGGTACCCGATCTGCTCCGCCGCCGCGATCAGGTCGTCGTCGCCCAGACCCGGCTCCGCGATGCCCGGGATGGTCGGCACGTCGTACTCGGCGACCGCGTGCTTCGCGGTGATCTTGTCGCCCATGACCTCGAGCGCGTGCACGCCGGGGCCGACGAACACGATGCCCGCCCGCTCGCACGCCTCGGCGAGCGCGGGGTTCTCGGAGAGGAACCCGTAGCCGGGATGCACGGCCTCGGCGCCGGTACGGCGCGCGGCCTCCACGATGGCGTCGACGTCGAGGTAGCTTTCGCGCGCCGCAGCGGGACCGATGCGCACCGCGACGTCGGCGAGCGCCACGTGCGGGGCGTCCCGGTCCGCGTCGCTGTAGACGGCGACCGAGCGGATGCCGAGCCGCTGCAGGGTGCGGATGACGCGGCACGCGATCTCGCCGCGGTTGGCGACGAGCACGGTGGAGAAGGGGGTCCTGGTCACGGGGATCACATCCGGAAGAGGCCGAAGGCCGTGTCGGGGAGCGGCGAGCGCGCGATGACGTCGAGGGCGAGCCCGAGCACCGTGCGGGTGTCGGCCGGGTCGATCACGCCGTCGTCCCAGAGCCGGGCGGTGGAGTAGTACGGGTTGCCTTGCTCCTCGTACTGGGCGGCGATCGGCGCCCGGAACTCGGCTTCGTCCTCGGCGGACCAGTCCTCGCCCCGCGCCTCCAGCTGGTCGCGCTTGACCGTCGCCAGCACGCTCGACGCCTGCTGGCCTCCCATCACCGAGATGCGCGCGGCGGGCCACATCCACAGGAATCGCGGCGAGTACGCGCGGCCGCACATCGAGTAGTTGCCCGCCCCGAACGAGCCGCCGATCACGACGGTCAGCTTGGGGACGCGGGTGGTGGCGACCGCGGTGACCATCTTGGCGCCGTTCTTGGCGATGCCGCCGGCCTCGTAGTCGCGGCCGACCATGAAGCCGTTGATGTTCTGCAGGAAGAGCAACGGGATGCCGCGCTGGTCGCACAGCTCGATGAAGTGCGCGCCCTTCAGGGCCGACTCGCTGAACAGCACGCCGTTGTTGGCGACGATGCCGACCGGGTGGCCGTGGATGCGCGCGAACCCGGTGACGAGCGTCATGCCGTACTCGGGCTTGAACTCCTCGAACCCGCTGCCGTCGACGATCCGCGCGATCACCTCGTGCACGTCGTAGGGCGCCTGCACGTCGACGGGGACGACGCCGTACAGCTCGTCCGGGTCGGCGGCGGGCGCGGACGCGGGCAGCACCTGCCAGGCCGGCTCCGCGGGCGGCGGGAGCGTCGCGACGATATCGCGGACGATGGCGAGCGCGTGCTCGTCGTCCTCGGCCAGGTGGTCGACCACGCCGGAGGTGCGCGCGTGCAGGTCTCCGCCGCCCAGCTCCTCGGCGGTGACGATCTCGCCGATGGCCGCCTTCACGAGCGGCGGGCCGCCGAGGAAGATCGTGCCCTGGTTGCGGACGATCACCGTCTCGTCGCTCATCGCGGGCACGTAGGCGCCTCCCGCGGTGCAGGAGCCGAGCACGGCGGCGATCTGCGGGATCTTCGCCGCCGAGAGCCGCGCCTGGTTGTAGAAGATGCGGCCGAAGTGGTCGCGGTCCGGGAACACCTCGTCCTGCATCGGCAGGAAGGCGCCGCCAGAGTCGACCAGGTAGATGCAGGGCAGCCGGTTCTCGAGCGCGACCTCCTGCGCCCGCAGGTGCTTCTTCACGGTCATCGGGTAGTACGTGCCGCCCTTGACCGTGGCGTCGTTGCACACGATCATCACGTGGCGGCCGGCGACGAGGCCGATCCCGGCGATCACGCCGGCGGCGGGGCTCTCGTCGCCGTACATCCCGGTCGCGGCCAGCGGCGCGAGCTCGAGGAACGGGCTCCCCTCGTCGAGCAGCGCGTCGATGCGGTCGCGGGGCAGGAGCTTGCCGCGCGCGACGTGGCGTTCGCGGGCGCGCTCCGGGCCGCCCGCCGCGGCGACCTGCAGCCGCCGCCGGAGGTCGGCGACGAGCTCGCGCTGGTCGGCGTCGTTCTGCTCGAACCGGGCGTCCGTGGCGGACGCCTCGCTGGTCAGGGTCGGCATACTGCTCCGTGTCGTCATCGACAGTCGGTTAGTGGTCACTAACTCGGTTTTAGGTTAGTGTTCATTAACCGAAAAGTCCAGCACCGCCTCCCGGGCGGCCCGACCCCATCGAGGACGATGACCCAGACCGAACCCGCCGAGCCCCTCGAGCGGCCGACGCAGCGCAGCCAGGCCAAGGCCGACCGGCGCGCCGCGCTGCTCGAGGCCGCGGCGACGCTGTTCGCCGAGCGCGGTTTCAACGGCGTCTCGATCGAAGACCTCGGCTCGGCCGTCGGGGTCAGCGGGCCCGCGGTCTACCGCCACTTCACGTCCAAGCAGGCGGTGCTCGAAGCGCTCCTCGTCGGGGTCAGCGAGCGCCTGCTCTCCGGCGGCGAGGACGTCTCGGGCGCCGACCCGGACGCCGAGGCGGCCCTCCGCGCGCTGATCGGCTTCCACATCGACTTCGCCCTCGGCGAGCCGGACACGATCCGCGTGCAGGACCGCGACCTCGACGCCCTCCCCGACTCGGCGCGACGCCAGGTCCGTCGGCTGCAGCGCCGCTACGTCGAGGTGTGGATGCGCGTGCTCGGCCAGCTGCACCCCGCCCTCGCCGACGACGAGCTGCGCGTGCGCGTGCAGGGCACCTTCGGCCTCCTGAACTCGACCCCGCACACGGCGCGCGTCGGCTCGGCCCACGTCGCGCCCGACGCCGTCCGCCCGGTGCTCGAGCGGATGGCCTGGGCCGCCCTCACCTCGGCCTGAGCCCGCTGTCCGGCCCCGCGAATTGCGCCGACCGGCGCGTCACCCTCATGGGCTACAGTCCGAAGATAAAGGGCGGCACCGGCCGGACGAAGGAGCGATGTGGGCGACGACACCCCCCGGCTGAGACGCCACCACCGGGTGCTGCGGGCAATCGGCAGCGTGCTCGCGGTGCTGCTCGTACTCGCGGTCATCGCGGGCGGTGTGGCGGTGTGGACGGTCACTCGCTCCTTCCCGCAGACCTCCGGGTCGGTGGATGTGCCGGGCCTCACGAAGCCGGTGACGGTGACGCGCGACAGCGCGGGGGTGCCGCAGCTCACCGCATCCACCGCCGACGACCTGTTCCGCGCGCAGGGCTACGTGCACGCGCAGGACCGCTTCTGGGAGATGGACTTCCGGCGCCACGTCACGGCCGGCCGGCTCTCCGAGCTGTTCGGCGCGAGCCAGGTGCCGACGGACACGTTCATCCGCACGCTCGGCTGGCGGCGGGTCGCCGAACAGGAGGTGAAGCTGCTCGACCCGACCTCACTGCGCTACTACCAGGACTACGCGGACGGGGTGAACGAGTACCTGAAGCGGCACTCGGGCGCCGAGCTGTCGCTCGAGTACGCCGTGCTCGGTCTGCAGAACCCGTCGTACCGTCCCGCGCCCTGGACGCCGGCGGACTCCGTCGCCTGGCTCAAGGCGATGGCCTGGGACCTGCGGTCGAACCTCGAGGACGAGATCGACCGGGCGCTGCTCGCGACGAAGCTGAAGCCCGAGCAGATCGCCGAGCTCCACCCCGGCTACCCGTACAGCAGCCACCCGACGATCACCGACCAGGGCGGCGGGAACCCCCGGACGGTCACGCCGGAGCGGTCGCCGGATGCGATCGCGTCGGATGCGTCGGCCTCGGCGCAGTCCGGGCCGGACGCGACGGCGGACCCCGCGTCGTACGCCGCCCAGCTGGCGCAGGTGGCCGAGAGCGTGGACGCGCTTCCGCAGCTGATGGGACCGGCGGGCGACGACATCGGCTCGAACTCGTGGGTGGTCGCCGGCACGCACACCGCGAGCGGCAAGCCGCTGCTCGCCAACGACCCGCACCTCGGCGCCGCCCTGCCGTCGGTCTGGTACCAGATGGGCCTGCACTGCGCGACGGTCGGACCGGAGTGCCCGTTCGACGTCGCCGGCTTCAGCTTCTCCGGTTTCCCCGGCGTCATCATCGGCCACAACGACCGCATCGCGTGGGGGTTCACCAACCTGGGCCCGGATGTCGCCGACCTGTTTGTTGAGAAGGTCACGGGCGACACGTACGAGTACGACGGCGCGCAGGTGCCGCTGGAGAAGCGCACCGAACGCATCCGGGTCGCGGGCGGGAAGGATGTCGTCATCACCGTACGGTCCACGCGGCACGGACCGATCGTCACCGACATCGGCGACGCGTACGCCGTCATCGCGAAGGACCAGGCCGGGAAACTCGGCGTGCCTGCCCCGAAGTACCAGCTCTCGCTCGCGTGGACGGCGCTCACACCGGGGACCACGGCCAACGCCATCTTCGCGTTCGACACCGCGCGCGACTGGACCGCCTTCCGCGCCGCCGCCCAGCAGTTTCAGGTGCCCTCGCAGAACCTCGTCTACGCCGACGTGGACGGGCACATCGGCTACCAGGCGCCCGGCCTCATCCCCGTCCGCGCCGCGGGCGACGGCACGATGCCGGAACCGGGATGGACGAGCCGCTACGGCTGGACGGGCACCATCCCGTTCGATCAGCTGCCGTCGGTGTTCGACCCGCCCTCCGGCTACATCGTCACCGCGAACAACGCGGCCGTCGGCCCCGGTTTCCCGGTGCTGATCACGGCGGACTGGGACCACGGGTACCGCGCGAACCAGATCGAGGTGCGGCTGGCGGGGCTGCTCGCGGGCGGCCGGAAGGTCACCGGCGCGGACATGTCGGCAATCCAGGCCGACACGTACGACGCGAACGCCGCGAACCTCGTGCCGGTGCTGCGGGCGGTCGCGGCGAAGCCGGACGCGTCCACCGACCTGCAGCAGGCCGCCCGGCTGCTCGACGGCTGGGACTACCGCGACCGGGGCAGCAGCGCCGCGGCCGCCTACTTCGCGGTCTTCTGGAAGGAGCTGCTGCACGACGCATTCGCGCGCAAGATCCCGGCGGCCACGGCGCCGACCGGAGGCGACCGCTGGTTCGCCGTGGTGCAGTCGCTGCTCTCGCAGCCGGACTCGTCGTGGTGGGCGGACTCCGACCTCGGCGCCACCGACCGCGACTCGATGATCGCCTACGCCGCGGGGAAGGCCTGGGGCGAGACGCGCCGCCTGCTGGGCGGCGACCCCGCGGGCTGGCGCTGGGACCGCCTCCACACGCTGACGCTGACCAACGCCAGCTTCGGCGAGTCGGGGATCGCTCCGATCGAGTGGCTGTTCAACCGAGGGCCGTGGCACGTCGGCGGGGGCTCGAGCGTGGTGGATGCGACCGGCTGGGACGCGACGGCCGGCTTCGCCGTCGAGCGGGTGCCGTCGATGCGCATGGTGGTGGACCTCGCCGACTTCGACCGGAGCACGTGGATCAACCTGACCGGCGCCTCCGGGCACGCATTCGACGCGCACTACACCGACCAGACCGACCTCTGGGCGACCGGCCGCACGCGGCCGTGGCCGTTCACGCCCGCCGCGGTGACGAAGGCGGCCGACCAGACGCTGACGCTGCGCCCCGCGCGCTGAGCGGCGGTTTTCCAGAGGTCTTGGTGGCCGCGCGCGCGGCGGGGCGCGAGCCCCTACCGCCCCGACCGGCGCCCTACCTTCTTTGAGTGGATGGCCTCGGGAGTCCGCTTCTCCGAACCGAGAAGAGCAACTCCTTTAGACTTTGATCTCGCGATTTCGCCCGAAAGTCGGCGTTCGTGCCTTGAACATGTAAGACCGGAAGGAATCCCATATGGGACTGGCGGGCGTGGTCGTCGGTGCATTGCTCTTGCTGGTGCTGTTCGTCGTTGCGATCCTCTCTTGGGCCCTCGTGGCGCCAGTACTGAAAGCCCGCAAGCATCACAATGAGGACAACGAAAAGTCGCACTTCGAGGGCATTTAGGTCACACCCGAACCGAGCTGTCTACCCATTCATTTAGAGTCCAAGCGTCCGTTTTGGACACAACGATGAATGAATGGAGCAGCATGAAGCTGAAGAGCGTTCTGGGAATCGGAGTCGCGGCGGCGGTAATTGCGCTGGTGCCCGCGACCGTGGCGTCGGCAGGTTCGACGACGGTGAACGCCGGGGGTGGGCTCTGGCAGTACGGCACTGAAGGAACCAACGGGTTCGGTACAACCTTCTCCTACTACACCCACGCGACCAAGAATCACACGGCTACGGCTTGCGATGGTCGGCTTCCCCGCAACTGCAAGCAGGTGGCCGCCGTCAAGAACCAGTGGGCTAGGGCGTCTCTGACGTCGTCTTACGGCGGCAACGCGGCGTACTGGAACACCCTCTGACGTGAGGAGCAAGGTGGTCGGATCGCTCCTGGTGATCGGAACGATGATGATGATGTTGTGCGGATGCCAATCGGGCTCGGCGTCTACTTCTGGGGGTGATCCGACCACCGCATCCGGTCTGCACTTCTCAGGCCCATGGGCAGCGGCGTATGCGTCGGCGTATCGCGTCGCACGAAGCGGCGACGACCGAGACGCGCTGCGCGACAGCCAGATTTCGGACCGTGAATACGCATACTTCCAGTCCAAGATCGTCAGTTGCATGGCGGGGCTCGGCGTGGACGCCCATTGGGGGGCTGATAAGTCACTCGAGTACACCAAGCCGTCTGGTGTGACTAACGACCAGATCCAGCAGTGCAATCGGGACGCCGGCCTGTCGATTGTCCTGCTGCGAGACGCGATCAACAGGAATCCAGCGAACCTCGATGAGAACGAGATCATGACGACGTGCCTGAAGCGCAACAAGGTAGTCCCGCCTGGCTACACAGCTTCCGATCTGTCGGCTGGGAAGGACCTGTCCGTTATCACGCGCAACGAAGCCTTCGACAAATGCGAAGCGGATCCGCTTCACTACGGTCAAGTAGCGCGATGATTCGCTCTGCCAGTAGATCCCGGGGCCCCCGGACGAGGATAGCGGTTCTGACCGGGTGTGCCCTCATGGCGGCCGGAGCAGTGGCCGCGGTCTGCATTGCAACCATGAGTCCAGGCCAGAGTGAGCTGAAGAGCACCCCCGGCTTATTCACTCCAACCTTGAGCAAATTCGACGATTCCCAAAAGGTTGAGTTCTCCGTGTCGCATAGCAGCGAAACAACGTTGCCAGCTCCGGACAACGGGGTGGTCACTGCTGCGCCCTGCGAACCCGGCAATGTGATCACAAATGGCGGGGCGGCGGTTTCTATTGACGGTGTACCGCGTTTGGCTCTCGCAATGCCGACCCCTCTCTGGCGAAACCTGAGCATCGGAGATCATGGACCGGATGTGGCGTCGCTGCAGCAGGGTCTTTCGATGCTTGGCCTTGTCGACGCCGTGGATGGCCGGATGGGGCAGCGGACGCTCACGGCGTTCAACCAAGCCCTCCAGAACATCAACGCTCCCCATGCGACAGCTGTCGAATTGACAACGATCGTTTGGGTTCCGTCTCCCGCGTCTGTTGTAAGTAAGTGCACTTCCACGGTAGGAAGTCGCGTTGAGTCAGGCCAATCCCTCCTCACGGTCCGCGCGAGCGGGTCTACTGCGCAGGTTCCGCTCCCCGATGACGGCCTGGTCGGCGCGCGAGTTCTCCAATACGGGGGACAAAGCTTCGAGGTGGACTCCTCCGGCCGAGCCGTGATCCCGGACGCGCTGGCGGCGGGCAAGAGTACTGATCCCGACGCAGCGAGTAGTTCTTCGAGACTCACGGGCGTGGTCCGACTGAAGGTCTCGACTGATGCCTACAGCCTTCCGCCCAGCTCCATTTACTCCGTCATCGATAGCACTGGGTGCGTCGAGTCTGCCCAGGGAGTTCTCGAAGTGAAGATTCTGGGATCGAGCCTCGGCCAAACGTTCGTTGCTCCCCTGCATGCTCAGCACCTAGGACCGATCAACATCCAGCCCAGGGGCACCCGCGAATGCCGGTAACCTTACGCCGGCTCGGGCACTCGTTCGACGGGACGATCTGGTTATTTCGAGATCTGAGCATCCGCCTGGATGAGGGCAACCTCTATGCACTTTCCGGCCCCTCGGGCTCGGGCAAATCCACGCTGCTATCGATTCTTGCCGGATGGGTTCATCCGAGCGAGGGCGAAGTGGTTATGCGAGCGAACGCCACCATCTCGTGGGTATTACAGAACCCTCACGGGACTCCCCGAAGAACAGCTCGTGATCACGTTGCGCTTCCGCTCCTCGCCGCTGGGATGGCCCCCGCGGCCGCAGACCGAACCGCACAACATCACCTCGAGCGCTTCGATCTGGGACACGTGGCCCAGCGTCGCTTTTCTGAGCTTTCTGGGGGTGAGGCGCAGCGGCTGATGCTTGCCCGTGCCATCGCCCGCCGACCCGATCTGCTTCTTGTGGACGAGCCAACCGCCCAACTCGATCGACACACGGCCGAGTCGGTCAACCGCGTTCTCTCTGCCGCGGCTGACGAACGCACTGTGGTGGTGATCGCTACGCACGATCACCACACCCGCGAAGTCTGCTCGCAGACAATCGACTTGCAAGAGGGAAGTCAGAAGACCGTGTCGGAGATCGAACCATGAGAGCGTCAGCTATCCGCCGGGAGGCCGTTCGGAATCTGCGCAGCGGCACCAGTCGCGCATTCCTCTTCGCTCTCATAACTTCGGTCCTGATCTGCGTAGCCGTGCTGACGGACGGTCTATCGCTGCAGAGCGCCTATGCGAGAGCGGAGCAATTCCATCAGTCGGGAGCCAGCATCACCGTCCTGTCAGCCCCGAACGGGATAGATGGCGGTGCCTGCGACGCGCTATCGAACACGCCTGGTATTCGACAAGCCGGCGCCATCCGGACGTCCCCCGACCCGGTCGTCCCCGCCGTTCTTGCATCGGAGCCTATCCCGAGCAACGAGGGCTCTCCAGGCTTCATGCGGTTGCTCGGCGTTCCGGCGAAAAGAGGCGTGTTGGAGGGACCAGAGGTTGTACAGGCCCTTGGGGCCCACACGAAAAAGATCGCGACCTCCGGCCAACAGATCAGCATCGCCGGGTCCTATTCGTATCCAGACGATGGTCGGCGCGGGGGTCTTCGATGGGCGCTGCTCGCGCCCGCTCCCACGACCGCCGCTTTCGACGAATGCTGGGTGGACGTCTGGCCGGTGTCCTCACGGCTCAGCCAACTGGTCTTCACAGCGCTGAAAGCCCCAACGGACAGCACCTCGAAGCCGGAACTCTCTCAACTCAACACGAGACTGGGTGGGACATTCGACCTCAGAGCTGAGGTCGAGCAGAGGGGAACCCGATTCAACGGCGCCCTCTGTGCGCTCTTGGTACTCCTCGTCGGCGTAGTATCCGTTTCACTCCGGCGCATGGAACTCGCGTCTGCTCTGCACGCCGGGGTACGCGAGATGCACCTGTTTGCAATCCTGCTCATTGAAACGACGACCTGGGCCGTCGCGACCCTCGGCCCATGCGCACTATTCGTATGGTGGCTCGCGGCGAGCGGCCCGGCTGGATCCGATGTCGCTGTCCTCCAGAGCTGCATCGTAACGATGGCAGCCGGCGTGCTCGGATGCTTATCTGGCGCGATCGGCGCGTTGGCCACTATCCGGGAAGACCGCCTTTTTGCCTACTTCAAGCATCGATAGACGCGGGGAGGGACCAACAAACGACCCGCGATGCCCCCACCAGACGGCCTCAGCGGTCGAGCGTGCGCTCCGGCGAACCGACGTAGAGTTGCTGCGGGCGGCCGATCTTCGTCTGCGGGTCGAGGTTCATCTCGCGCCAGTGGGCGATCCAGCCCGGGAGGCGGCCGATGGCGAACAGGACCGTGAACATCCGGGTCGGGAAACCCATGGCCTTGTAGATGACGCCCGTGTAGAAGTCGACGTTCGGGTACAGCTTGCGGTCGATGAAGTACTGGTCCGCGAGCGCGACCTCTTCGAGCTCCTTGGCTATGTCGAGCAGCGGGTCGTGCACGCCGAGCGCCTCGAGCACCTCGTCGGCGGACTGCTTCACGAGCTTGGCGCGCGGGTCGAAGTTCTTGTAGACGCGGTGACCGAAGCCCATCAGCTTGACGCCGGACTCCTTGTTCTTGACCCGCTCCACGAACTTCTGGACGCTCTCGCCCGAGTCGCGGATGCCCGCGAGCATCTGCAGCACCGCCTCGTTGGCGCCGCCGTGCAGCGGGCCGTAGAGGGCGTTGATGCCGGCCGAGACGGACGCGAACAGGTTCGCCTGGGTGGAGCCGACCAGCCGCACCGTCGAGGTGGAGGCGTTCTGCTCGTGGTCCTCGTGCAGGATGAGCAGGCGCTCCAGGGCGCGGGACAGCACCGGGTTGACCTCGTACGGCTCCGCGAGGGTGCCGAAGTTGAGGCGCAGGAAGTTGTCGACGAAGCTCAGCGAGTTGTCCGGGTAGAGGAACGCCTGACCGAGGCTCTTCTTGTGCGCGTACGCGGCGATCACCGGCAGCTTGGCGAGGAGCCGGATGGTCGACAGCTCCACCTGCTCCGGGTCGCTGACGCTGAGCGAGTCCTGGTAGAAGGTCGACAGGGCCGACACCGCGCTCGAAAGCACCGACATCGGGTGCGCGTCGTGCGGCAGGGCGTCGAAGAAACGGCGCAGGTCCTCGTGGAGGAGCGTGTGACGGCGGATGCGCTCGTCGAAGTCGGCCAGCTCGGTCTCCGACGGCAGCTCGCCGTGGATCAGCAGCCACGCCACCTCGAGGAAGGTCGACTTCTCGGCCAGCTGCTCGATCGGGTAGCCGCGGTAGCGCAGGATGCCCTGCTCGCCGTCGATGTACGTGATCGACGAGCGGGTGGCCGCCGTGTTGACGAAGCCGTAGTCGAGGCTGGTGAGCCCGGTCTGCTTGGTCAGCGACGAGAAGTCGATGCTCGACGCGCCGTCGACGCTCGGCCGGATGGGGAACTCGGCCGTGCCGCCCGGGTAGCTGAGCGACGCGGTCGCCAGCTCGGTCTCGGCCGCCGCTCTCTCGGTGCCGGTGCTCTCGGTGCCGAGTCCGCTCACAACGCCTCCTGGTGGGATATCGCCTCATGGCTGGTGATTCGTGCGCGCGCCGGGTGTGGCAGCGCTGCGACAGAGCCGTCCGCTAGTCGGGCCTGCCGATACAGCCTAACGAACGCGGGCGACAACTGTGGCATCGGGCAAAGGCCCGCGGATGCCGTTAGAGGGAGTCTCCAAAGCCGCGCAGCCGGTCCGCGGCCGCCGCGATCCGCTCGTCGGTGGCCGTCAGCGACAGCCGGACGTGCTGCGGGTAGAAGTCGCCGTAGAAGTGGCCGGGCCCGGCGAGGATGCCGCGGTCGGCGAGCCGTCCGATGCTGTCCCAGGCGTCGCGTCCCTCCGTCGCCCACAGGTAGAGGCCGCCCTCGCTGCGGTCGACGCGGAAACCGGCGGCCTCGAGCGTCGGCTTGAGCGTCTCGCGGCGGGCCCGGTACCGGGCCTTCTGCGCCTCCACGTGCTCCTCGTCGCCGAGGGCCGTGACCATCGCCGCCTGCAGCGGCGCCGGGAGCATGAGCCCCGCGTGCTTCCGCACGTTCACCAGCCGTTCGATGATCTGCCGGCAGCCGGCCACGAAGGCGGCGCGATACCCGGCGAGGTTCGACTGCTTGCTCAGCGAGTAGACCGCGAGCACGTTCCGCCGATCCTGGCCGATCACCCGCGGGTCGAGGATGCTCGGCACGCGCTCCGCATCCCACGGCGCGTCCCAGCCGAGTTCGGCGTAGCACTCGTCGCTGGCGATGTAGGCGCCCAGCTCGCGGGCGCGGGCGACGGCCGCGCGCAGCTCGTGCACGGTCAGGATGCGGCCGTCCGGGTTGCCCGGGGAGTTCAGCCAGACGAGCTTCGTGCCCTCCGGCCACTCGGCCGGGTCGTCGCTCGCCAGCGCCGTCGCGCCCGCGATCGCGGCGCCGATGGCGTAGGTCGGGTACGCGGCGCGCGGGTGCACGACGGTGTCGCCCTCCCCGAGCCCGAGCATGAAGGGCAGCAGGGCCACCAGCTCCTTGGAGCCGATGGTCGGCAGGACGTTCTCGACGGTCAGGCCGCGCACGCCGCGGCGGCGCTGGAACCAGTCCACGATCGCCTCGCGGAGCGCCGGCGTGCCGACGGTCTGCGGGTACGCGTGCGCGTCCGTGGCCTCGGCCAGCGCCTCCCGGATCAGGTCGGGCGTCGGGTCGACCGGCGAGCCGATGGACAGATCGACCACGCCGTCCACGTGCGATCGCGCCCGCTCGGCGTACGGCGCCATGAGATCCCAGGGGTAGTCCGGGAGCTCCTGGAGCGGCATCTCAGTGTGCCTGCGGGGGCAGCGCGGCGATGACCGGGTGGTCCTTCTGGATCACGCCGATCTTCGAGGCGCCGCCGGGCGAGCCGATGTCGTCGAAGAACTCGACGTTCGCCTTGTAGTAGTCCTTCCACTCCTCGGGCAGGTCGTCCTCGTAGTAGATGGCCTCGACCGGGCAGACGGGCTCGCAGGCCCCGCAGTCGACGCACTCGTCCGGGTGGATGTAGAGCGACCGTTCGCCCTCGTAGATGCAGTCGACCGGGCATTCGTCGATACAGGCCCTGTCTTTCACATCGACGCACGGGAGAGCGATGACATAGGTCACAGTGGTTCGGATCCCTTCACGAGAGCTACCCTGCTAGCTTATGCCGTCGCGCGCGAAGCGGCGTCCGTCCGGCGGTGTCCGCGCACTTCCGGCCAGGCGATGGCGATGGCCGCGATGAGGATGGTGCCGACCAGCCAGACCTGCCCGGCCAGGTTGTTCGGGATGAGCACCGAGCCGCCCGCGCTCTGCTGGGTGAAGAGCAGGATGACGGCGATCGCGCCGAGCGCGGCGAGCAGGGCGGGCAGCCGGCTGTGGCCGAGGAGGCGAAGACCGGTCAGCAGGGCGGCGAAGGCGGCGAGCGCGCCGATGAGCCCGAGCGGGATGGTGATCCCCCACGTCACGGAGGCCTGGTGGGCGATCGTCCCGATCACGCCGAACACGGCGCCCGTCAGGACGAGCAGGACGGCGCTGACGATCCGGCTGAGCATTCTCGCATCCTAACTGGACACTCGCAGGGTCCTGATTTAGTCTCGATGGGTAAGGTTAGCCTTACCAACCTCATCCCCCACACCGACAAGGTCCCCCGTGCTCGCGAACTACCTCATCGGCCTCCGCGAAGGCCTCGAGATGGCGCTGATCGTCACCATCCTGATCGCCTACGTCGTCAAACTGGGCCGGACCGACGTGCTGTCCAAACTGTGGATCGGCGTCGGGATCGCCCTCGTGGTGCCGCTGGCCATCGGCGCGGCGCTCACCTGGGGCCCCTACGGGATGAGCTTCCAGGCGCAGGAGATCCTCGGCGGCTCCCTCTCGCTGGTCGCGGTCGGGTTCGTCACCTGGATGGTGTTCTGGATGGGCAAGACCGCCCGCACCATGAAGTCCACCCTGCACAGCCGGCTCGACTCGGCTCTCGTGGGCGCCGGCTGGGGAGTCGTGCTGCTCGCGATGCTCAGCGTCGGACGCGAGGGCATCGAGACCTCGCTGTTCGTCTGGGCGACCGTCGCCAGCACCGGCGGGACGTGGGAGCCGGCCGTCGGCGCCATCCTCGGCCTCCTGACCGCTGCGGTGCTGGGCTTCCTGCTCTACCGCGGCATGGTCAAGATCAACCTCGGCGCGTTCTTCACCTGGACGGGCGCGTTCCTCATCCTCGTCGCCGCCGGTGTCTTCGCCTACGGACTGGGCGACCTGCAGGAGGCCGGCCTCATCCCGGGCGGCGAAGCGCACGCCTACGACATCAGCGGCCTCATCCCCTCCTCCAGCTGGTACGGCACCCTCGCCGCCGGCATCGTCAACTTCAACCCGTCGCCGACGTGGCTCCAGGTGTTCGCCTGGATCGCCTACCTCGCCGTCGTCGGCTACTTCTACGTCCGCCAGCACCGCGCATCCGCCCGGCCCGCCGCCCCGGCGAAGACCCCCGCCACGGCCGCGCACGCCCCGATCGCGTCCTGACTCCCCGCCCTCCGGCCGTCCCACCAGAAAGCAGAGCACCTCCATGCCCCGACTCCGTCCGCTCGCCGCCGTCACCGGATCCCTGGCCGGCGCCGCCGCGCTCGCCCTCGCGCTCACGGGATGCGTTCCGAACAAGGCCGACGCCACCGCCGAGGCGATCGCGGTGACGCTCAGCGACGGCAAGTGCACGGTCTCGACGAACACCGCCGAGGCCGGCCCGATCACCTTCCAGGTGACCAACACCGGCAGCGACGTCAACGAGTTCGAGCTGCTCGCGGAGGACAAGCTGCGCATCGTCGGCGAGAAGGAGAACATCGGGCCGGGCACCACGGTGAACTACGTGGTGCAGCTCGCCGAGGGCGACTACTTCTCGGCCTGCCGGAAGGGCATGGTCGGCGACCCGGCCCACGTCGCGGCCTTCACCGTGACCAAGGGATCCGGCCGCACGGTCTCGCAGAGCGAGAACGCCCAGGTGTCCCAGGCCGTCGCCAACTACACCGGCTACGTGAAGGATCAGGCGGGCGCCCTCCTCACCGCGACGAAGTCGTTCGCCGCCGCCTACTCCGGCGGCGACCTGGCGGCCGCCCGCGCGCAGTACGCGAGCGCCCGCTCCTACTACGAGCGCATCGAGCCGACCGCGGAGCAGTTCGGCGACCTCGACCCGGCGCTCGACCTCCGTGAGGCGGACCTGGCGCAGGGCCAGCAGTGGACCGGGTGGCACCGCATCGAGAAGGACCTGTGGGCTCCCGCCGGGTACACGCCGGCCGACGCCGCCACGCGCACGCAGCTCGCCGATCAGCTCGTCTCGGACACGCAGAAGCTGTACGACCTCGTGCACGCCAAGGACTTCACCCTCACCATCGACCAGATCTCCAACGGGGCGATCGGGCTGATGGAGGAGGTCGCCGGCTCCAAGATCACGGGCGAGGAGGAGGCCTTCTCGCACACCGACCTGCAGGACTTCCAGGCCAACCTGGAAGGCGCGCAGGTGGCCTATGGCGTCGTCCGCGACATCGCGGCGAAGAAGGGCAGCCAGGGCGCCGACGTGGTCTCGAAGCTCGACACCGAATTCACGACCATCGCGACGACGCTCGCCCAGTACAAGTCCGGCGACGGCTTCGTCGGCTACACCGAGCTGAGCACCGACCAGGTGAAGCAGCTGTCCGACCAGGTGAATGCGCTGAGCGAGCCGCTCAGCCGCCTCACCTCGATCATCGTCAAGTAGTCGCGTGACCGACCACCCGACCGACGACGCCGCGCGCCCGGAGCAGGACTCCGGGCGCCGCGGGCTGTCCCGCCGCGGCATGCTTGGGCTCGCCGGCGTGACGGTCGGGGCCGGTCTCGCCGGCATCGGCGCGGGGGTCGCCGCCGACCGCACCGTGCTCGGGGCGACCACCACGGCCTCCGCCACCTACCCGTTCTACGGCGCCCACCAGGCCGGCATCACCACTCCCGCGCAGGACCGCCTCCACTTCGCCTCCTTCGACGTCTCCCCGGGCGTCGACCGCGAGGGCCTGAAGGAGCTGCTGCAGGACTGGACGGTCGCGGCCGCGCGGATGACGCAGGGCCGCCCCGCCGGGAAGTACGGCCCGGCGTCCGGTCCCTCCGACGCCCCGCCGGACGACACCGGCGAGGCGCTCGACCTCCCGCCCGGCGGACTGACGCTCACATTCGGCTTCGGCCCGAGCCTGTTCCGCACCGCGACCGGGCAGGACCGGTTCGGGATCGCGTCGCGCCGCCCCGAAGCGCTCGTCGACCTCCCCCGGTTCCCCGGTGACGCGCTCCAGGAGGCGATCAGCGGCGGCGACCTGTGCGTACAGGCGTGCAGCGACGACCCCCAGGTCGCCGTGCACGCCATCCGCAACCTCTCGCGCATCGCCTTCGGCCGCGCCGCCATCCGCTGGTCGCAGCTCGGCTTCGGCCGTACGTCGTCCACCTCGCGGGCGCAGGCCACGCCGCGCAACCTCTTCGGGTTCAAGGACGGCACCGCCAACATCAAGTCCGAGGACCAGTCGGTCGTCGAGGACCAGGTGTGGGCAGCGCGGGCGGACGGCGCCGAGTGGATGCACGGCGGCTCGTACCTCGTCGCGCGCAAGATCCGCATGGTCATCGAGACGTGGGACCGGCAGCAGCTCGGCGAGCAGGAGCGCATCATCGGCCGCGACAAAGGCGAGGGCGCACCGCTCTCCGGCGGCACCGAGTTCACCGCGCCGAACTTCCTCGCGCTGGCGAAGGACGGCGGCACCAAGATCGACCCCGACTCGCACGTGCGGCTCGCGCATCCCACCATGAACGGCGGGGCGCAGCTGCTGCGGCGCGGCTACAACTTCGTCGACGGCAACGACGAGCTCGGGCGGCTCAACGCCGGGCTGTTCTTCATCGCGTTCCAGCGCGACCCGCGCACGCAGTTCATCCCGATCCAGCAGCGGCTCGCCGCCAACGACCTGATGAACGAGTACGTCCGCCACGTCGGGTCGGGCGTGTTCGCGGTGCCGCCGGGCGCGAGCGAGGGGTCGTTCGTCGGGGCGGGGCTGTTCGCGTAGTCGCGGAGCCCGGTTCGCCGCTGTGCCGCGATCCGCTCAGGAGCCGGCGGTCGGCGTCGGGCTCGGGGCCTTGCCCTTCGAGACGGAGTAGTTGGCGACCCAGCCGTTGCTCCCGGCGTCCGTGACGACGACGAGGACGCCGTAGGAGCCGTTGCTGAACGTGCCCGTCCCCCCCCCGTTCGCGCCGCGGGCGCCGAAGTCGCCGCTGAACCCGGCGTCGGTGAGCTGCTTCTCGATGGAGCTGTACGCCTCGCCGTCCGGGACCTTCACCGTCACGTTCCACACCTTGTCGTCGCCGGAGCCGAGGCCGGCGGCGAAGACGACGTCGCCGCTCGCGAGCGGCACGTCCTTCGGGAAATCGGTGGGGATCGAGGTGCCGCCGACGTCGACGTTGCCGCCGGACACATCCTTCACGACGCTCTGGAAGCTGCACGCGGTGAGCGCGGGGGCTGCGGCGACGAGCAGCACGGCGGCGAGCGGCAGGGCGAGGAGGCGACGTTTCATACGTTCATTCTCCCGGACGCCCACCCACCCGTGCGTGCACGAACGAGGGGCCGCAACACGCCGTTATGGATGTGCCATAACGGCGTGTCGCGACCCCTCGATGACGGGTGCGGGCGTCAGACGGCCGCGGCGTCCTGGCGCTTGAGGCGCGCGGCGGCACGGCCGCGGGCGGTCGCGTCGAGTTCGACCTTGCGGATGCGGACGGCCTCCGGGGTCACCTCGACGCATTCGTCGTCGCGGGCGAACTCCAGCGACTCCTCCAGCGTGAGCTGGCGGCTCGGCGTCATCGACTCGAACGTGTCGGCCGTGGAGGAGCGCATGTTGGTGAGCTTCTTCTCCTTGGTGATGTTCACATCCATGTCGTCGGCGCGCGAGTTCTCGCCGATCACCATGCCCTCGTAGACCTCCTCCGTGGGGTTCACGAAGAATGTCATGCGCTCCTGGAGCGCGATGATGGCGAACGGGGTCACCACACCGGCGCGGTCGGCCACGATCGAGCCGTTGCTGCGGGTCACGATGTGACCGGCCCACTCGTCGTAGCCGTGCGAGATCGCGTTCGCGATGCCGGTGCCGCGGGTGGTGGTCAGGAACTCGGTGCGGAAGCCGATCAGGCCGCGCGACGGCACGATGAACTCCATGCGCACCCAGCCGGTGCCGTGGTTCGCCATGTTCTCCATGCGGCCCTTGCGGGCGGCGAGCAGCTGCGTGATCGCGCCGAGGTACTCCTCGGGGGCGTCGATGGTCAGGTGCTCGTACGGCTCGAACGTCTTGCCGTCGACCTTCTTGGTGACCACCTGCGGCTTGCCGACGGTCAGCTCGTAGCCCTCGCGGCGCATCTGCTCGACGAGGATGGCCAGCGCCAGCTCGCCGCGGCCCTGCACCTCCCACGCGTCCGGACGGCCGATGTCGAGCACGCGCAGCGACACGTTGCCGACGAGCTCGCGGTCGAGGCGGTCCTTCACCATGCGGGCGGTCAGCTTGTGGCCCTTCACCTTGCCGACGAGCGGGGAGGTGTTGGTGCCGATGGTCATCGAGATCGCGGGCTCGTCGACGTGGATGGCCGGAAGCGGACGGACGTCGTCGGGGTCGGCCAGGGTGTCGCCGATCATGATGTCGGCGAAGCCGGCGACGGCGACGATGTCGCCGGGGCCCGCGGACTCGGCCGGGTAGCGGTCGAGCGCCTTCGTCATCAGCAGCTCGGTCACGCGCACGTTGTGCACGTCGCCGTCGTGGCGCACCCAGGCGACGGTCTGGCCCTTCTTGAGGGTGCCGTTGAAGATGCGGAGCAGCGCGAGGCGGCCGAGGAACGGCGACGCGTCGAGGTTGGTCACGTGCGCCTGCAGCGGGGCCTCGGGGTCGTAGCTCGGCGCCGGGATGTGCTCCAGGATTGCCTCGAACAGCGGCTCGAGGTCGTCGTTGTCGGGCAGCTCGCCGTTGGCCGGCTTGTTGCGGCTCGCGGCGCCGGCGCGGCCGGACGCGTAGACCACGGGGACGTCGAGGATCGCGTCGAGGTCGAGGTCGGGCACGTCGTCGGAGAGGTCGCTCGCGAGGCCGAGGAGCAGATCCTGGCTCTCGCCGACGACCTCGTCGATGCGGGCGTCGCCGCGGTCGGTCTTGTTGACCGCGAGGATGACGGGCAGCTTCGCCTCGAGCGCCTTGCGCAGCACGAAGCGGGTCTGCGGCAGCGGGCCCTCGGACGCATCCACCAGCAGCACGACGCCGTCGACCATGGACAGGCCGCGCTCGACCTCGCCGCCGAAGTCGGCGTGGCCCGGGGTGTCGATCACGTTGATGGTGATGGGGCCGTTCGGGGCGTGCTTGCCCTTGTACGAGATCGCCGTGTTCTTGGCGAGGATCGTGATGCCCTTCTCACGCTCCAGCTCGTTGGAGTCCATGGCCCGCTCCTCGACGTGCGCGTGCGCGTCGAAGGAGTTGGTCTGCTTGAGCATGGCGTCGACCAGCGTGGTCTTGCCGTGGTCGACGTGGGCGACGATCGCGACATTGCGCAGATCATCGCGGCGGGCGACGGCGTTCTCGGACATGCTTAAGGACTCGACTCTCGTCAGAAGGAAGAAGGGGAACGGTCCATTCTATCGTGGATCCGCTCCCCTTCTCCTGAGTCCGCTGTCAGCGAGCTACAGCCCAGTTGTTACAGCCCCTGCGCGACGGGCGGCTCCGGCTGCTGCGGCTCCTGCGGCACGGCCGGCACGGCGCCGGTCTCGTCGGCGCCTGCGGCCAGCAGCTCCAGGCGGAGGGCGCGGCGGGCGCGCTGCTGCTCCGGGTCCGGGAGCGGCACGGCCGCGAGCAGGCGCTGCGTGTACGCCTCCTTCGGGTAGCGCAGGATCTCATCCCGCGTCCCGACCTCGACTAGGCGGCCGTGGTGCATCACGGCGATGCGGTCGGCCAGCACGTCGATGACCGCGAGGTCGTGGGTGATGAACAGGCAGGCGAAGTTCATCTCCTTCTGCAGCGTCTGCATCAGCTGAAGCACACGGGCCTGCACCGACACGTCCAGCGCGCTGGTCGGCTCGTCGGCGATCAGCACCTGCGGCTTCAGCGACAGCGCGCGGGCGATGCCGACGCGCTGCTTCTGGCCGCCGGACAGCTCGTGCGGGAAACGGCTGCGGTAGGCGCGCGGCAGCTCGACGCTGTCGAGCAGGCGGTCGACCTCCTTGGAGAGCTCCGCCCCCTTCAGGCCCTTCGCGAGCCGCAGCGGCTCGGCGATCGAGTCGGAGATCTGCAGGCGCGGGTTCAGCGACGACGACGGGTCCTGGAACACGATGCCCACGTTGCGGTGCAGCTTGCGGATCTCGTCGCGGCCGGCGTTGCTGATGTCCTGCCCGGCGACCACGAGCTGGCCCGAGTGGATGGGCAGCAGCCCGATCGCGGCGCGGCCGAGCGTCGTCTTGCCGGAGCCCGACTCGCCCACCAGACCGACGACCTCGCCCTCGTGGATCTTGAGGTCGATGTTGCTCGCGGCGCGGAACGCGGGGACGCGTCCGTGCTTCGGGTACTCGATGGCCACATCCCGGAAGTCGACGACGACCTGGCGCTTGTCCATCTCGGCCTTCTCGTGCTCCGCCTGAGCGGCGCGCTCGTTGGCGCGGATGCGCTCGGTGAACGAGGCGTCGGGGTGCTCGGTCCCTGCGGCGAGGGCGGCCGTCGTGTCGATCTCCTCGTCCTCGCGCTGGCCGAGGTGCGGCACGGCGTCGAGGAGCGCAATCGTGTAGGGGTGCTTCGGCTCGGCGAACACGTCGGCGACCGTCCCGGCCTCCACGATGTCGCCTTTCCGCATGACGACGATGTTGTCGGCCAGGTCGGCGACGACGCCCATGTCGTGCGTGATCAGCAGGATCGCGCTGTCGAGGCGGTCGCGGAGGCTGCGCAGCAGTTCCAGGATCTCGGCCTGCACGGTCACGTCGAGCGCGGTGGTCGGCTCGTCGGCGATCAGCAGCTTCGGGTCGCACGAGATCGACTGGGCGATCATGGCGCGCTGGCGCTGGCCGCCGGAGAGCTGGTGCGGGTACGAGTTGAACGCCTTCTTCGGGTCCGGCAGCTCGACCATGGCGAGCAGCTCGAGCGCGCGCTCCTTGGCCTCGTGCGGCGACATCCCGAAGTGGATGCGGAGCGTCTCGACGATCTGGAAGCCGACGGTGTAGACGGGGTTCAGCGCCGTCATCGGCTCCTGGAAGATCACGGCGACCTGGCGTCCGCGCACCCGGCGCATCTGCGGCTGGCTGAGCCCGGTGAGCTCGCGCCCGTCGAGCTTGATCGATCCGCGGACGCGCGAGTTCTTCGGCAGGAGGTCGAGGATCGCCATCGAGCTCGCACTCTTGCCGGAGCCGGACTCACCGACGATCGCGAGCACCTCGCCCGCCTTGATCTGGTAGTTCAGGTCCTTCGCGGCGGGCACCCACATGTTGTCCACACCGAAGTCGACGGAGAGGCCGGTCACCTCGAGGACGGGGCCGCCGGTCGCGGCCGTCGCCCGACCCGTTGTGGTCTCGGTCATGATTCGTGGTTCCTTTCGGGGGCGTTCCGGCGGGATGAGAGCATGGACCCATGCCCTACGTCTCCCCCGCCGGACGCGAGGTTTTCGTGTCCCGGTTCAACCGGGTCCTTGCCGTTCTGATCTGGGCGGCCGCTGCCGCCCTGACCGTCGGCCTGCTGGTCAGCGTCCACGACGCCCGGCTGCTCTACATCGTGCCGGTCGCGCTGTTCGCCTTCATCGCCTGGGCCATGCTGTGGCGCCCGCTGCTCGTCGTGGCCGACGAGGGACTGACGCTCGTCAACGTGACGCAGACCGTGAGCATCCCGTGGGAGGCGCTGATCGCCGTCGACACCAAGTACGCGCTCACGCTCTACACGCCGGGCCGCAAGTTCCCGGTGTGGTCCGCGCCCGCTCCCGGGACGACCCGCACGCTCCGCGCGACCCGCACCGAGACGAAGGGCCGCGTCGGCCGGCCGAGCGTCGACGACAGCCTGCGCCGCCCCGGCGACCTGCTGGCCACCGAGTCGGGAGCCGCCGCCGAAGTGGTGCGCCGCCGCTGGGCGGACCTGCAGGAGTCGGGCGCGATCGAGGCCGGACGGGCCGACGAGACGCCGGTCGGCATCCGCTGGCACGTCGCGTCGCTGATCGCGCTGGTGCTGCTCGCGGCCGGCAGCGTCGCCGCCCTGCTCCTGGCCTGAGGCCGGGAGCAGCGCGACGGTGCCGAGCGTCACAGCACGTCCTCCGCGAGGGCTGCTCCCGTGCGCGGCGTACCGCCGTCGCCTTCGCCCTCCTCCGGCTCCTGCTCGCGCATCTTGCGCAGGTTGAACCGGCGGTGGCGCGGGTCGAACGCGTCGCGCAGACCGTCGCCGACGAAGTTGACCAGCAGCGCGAGCGTCACGATGAACGCGCCCGGCCACCAGAACAGCCACGGCCGCGTCTGGAACGCCGACTGGTTCGAGCTGATCAGGAGGCCCAGCGACACGTCCGGCGGCTGGATGCCGTAGCCGAGGTACGACAGCGCGGTCTCGAGCAGGATGGCCGAGGCCATGATCAGCGTCGAGGCCACGATGACCACGCCGATGGCGTTGGGCAGGATGTGCTTGAAGATGATCCGGCTGTCCGAGGCGCCGGCCACACGGGCCGCCTCCACGAACTCGCGCTCGCGCAGCGACAGGAACTCGCCGCGCACGAGTCGGGCGATGCCCATCCACGAGAAGAACCCGAGCATGAGCGCCAGGAAGAACGCACCGAGGCCGCCGAAGATGTGGCCGACGACCGAGCCGATCACCAGCGCCGGGATGACGATGAAGACGTCGGTGATGCGCATCAGGATCGCGTCGACCACGCCGCGGAAGTAGCCCGCGACGGCGCCGACGACGACGCCGACGACGCTCGCGATCAGGCCGAGCACGATCATGACGAGGATCGAGTTCTGGATGCCGCGCATCGTGAGGGCGAAGTAGTCCTTGCCGATGCGGTCCTGGCCGAACGGGTGCTCCCACGTGGGGGCGCCCTGCTGCACCTGGTCGTTCAGCTCGGTGTAGGTGTACTTCCACCAGCCGTGGATCGGGCCGAGGCCGATCGCGGAGATCGAGAAGATCAGGATCAGGATGAACAGGACCGCGCTGGCGACGGCGATCTTGTTCGAGAGGAACCGCTTCCAGATCAGCTTGCCCTGGCTCACGGGCGGAGCCGAAGGGGCCTGCAGCTCGTCGGCGATACGGGTGTCGGTGGACATCAGCGGACCCTCACTCTCGGGTCGAGGGCGGCATACGCGAGGTCTGCCAGGAAGTTGAACAGGATGGCCATCGCCGCGATCACGAGGAAGTACGCCATGACCGGGTTGAGGTCACCGCGGCTGAGGCCCAGGTTGAACAGGGACCCCATGCCGGGGATGGCGAACACCTTCTCGGTGATGATCGCACCACCGAGCAGGGCGCCCACGTCGAAGGCGACGAGGGTCGTGATCGGGATGAGCATGTTGCGGAAGGCGTGCCGCACGACGACGGTGCGCTCGGGGAGGCCCTTGGCGCGCGCGGTGCGGATGAAGTCCTGGTTGAGCACCTCGAGCATCCCGGCCCGCGAGTAGCGCGTGTAGGAGGCGAACGAGATCAGGAGCAGCGCGATCGTCGGCAGCAGCAGGTGCGTGAACGTGTCGAGCCCGGTCACCCACATGTCGCCGTCGAGGCCCGGCGTGGACGAGCCGACGGTCGCGATCGGTCGGCCGTTGGTGTCCTGGAAGTACTGCGGCCAGGCCTGCATGAAGCGGTCGACGATGATGAAGAAGCCGGACACGATGGCCACGATGACGGCGATGCGCATGTTCTGGCCGCGGTCGTACCCGCCGACGAACCAGCCGATCGCCAGGCTCACGATGATCGACACGATCGCGAGGATCACGATGGTGCCGACGGTCGAGACGTCGAACAGCGGCTGGAGCGCGAAGTAGCAGACCAGGCTGACCGCGCCGGTGATGCCCGCGGCGATCAGGGCGCGCCGGTTCTGCAGGCCCGAGATCAGCGCCGTGGTGCCGATCACGGTCGCGCCGATGAGGATGATCATCACGACCGGGCCGAGGCCCGGGAAGAGGAACCAGTTCATCACCGACATCAGCAGGAGCACGCCGGCCGTCGCGACGGTGGAGACGACGAAGGTGATGAGCCGCCGTCGCCGGTCGCCGCCGATCAACGACTGCCAGATCAGACCGGCGACGATGCCGATGATCAGCGCGACCCACCACGGGATGACCGGATGCGCCAGGAAGTTGTTGAAGCCGATGGCCACGAACTCCTTGAGGAGCACCGCCACGAGGAACGCCGGGAGCGAGTACAGGAAGAAGCTGAGGAACGTGACGACGTTGTCGAGTCCGCTGTACTGCCGCAGGGCGGTGACGATGCCGATGGTGACACCGAGGAGGATCGCGAGGATCAGGGCGACCGTGACCAGCTGCACCGTCGAACCGAGCGCCTGCGGGAGGATGTCGGTCACCTTCGCGTTGGAGATGGTGGAACCGAGGTCGCACGCGTTGGCGAACGGGATGAGGCACTTGGCGGCGCCGCCGAGCCAGAGGAGCCAGCGCAGCGGGGGCACCACATCCAGCTGCAGGAGCTGGATGCGCGCGTTGATCAGCTGCGTCTTGTTGGGGGAATTGCTGCTTCGCAGGTCCTGGAGCGGGTCGGCGCTGTAGGCCACCAGCATGTACATCAGGAACGAAGCGGCGATGATGATGAGTACTGAGACCAGGAGGCGCCTCAGGATGAAACTCGCCATAGGTTCAAAACCTTCACTGACAGGACGCGCCGATCGGGGGTGCGGCGGAGGGGGTGCCGCCAGGCGCGTATCTCACGGGGCGGACGGATCGCGTCCACCGACTACATGATACGGGGCGCCGGCCTGAACCGACGCCCCGCCGCAGGAGAGTGCCCGGGGTTCACCCGGGCACTCTCGCTTACGGAGCTGTTACTTCGAGGAGGACGACTTGACGGTCCACTCCCAGAAGTTCCAGAACGGGCCGGACTGCCCGCCGTTGTACTTCACGCCCTGCACGCGCGAGGTGGTCGCGAAGACACCCGGCAGCTGGAAGAGCGGCAGGCCGTACGCGTCGGCGAAGGCCTTCTTGTCGATCTGGTACTCGATCTTCGTCAGCTCATCCTTGTCCAGGGTGGTCTGCGACTTGAGCGCCAGGTCGTTGGTGCCGGTGTAGCGGTTGTAGTTTCCGCCACCCTGCGAGGCGAACACCTGCGGCAGCTGCGAGGTGCCTGCGCCCGGGCTGATCCAGCCGAAGAGCGAGGCGTCGTAGTCGCCACCCGGGAGCAGCTTGCTCCAGTCGGGCGAGCCGGCGTCGACGACCTTGATGCCGGCCTTGGCGGCCGAGGCCTGGATCGACTGGAACTCGTCGACACGGTTCGGGTTGTTCGTGTTGTACAGGATGCGCACGGTCGGGGTGGCACCGGCGAGGAGCGCCTTGGCGCCGTCGATGTCGACCTTGCTGTACTTGTCGGAGCCGTTCTGCTTGACGCTGCCCTCGTACTGCTCCTGGTTCGGCAGGAAGATCTGCGAGTCCAGGACCTTCGCCTTCGAGTCGACCGGGGTGACGATCGAGTCGAGGATCTGCTGACGCGGGATCGTCTTCAGGAACGCCTCACGGACCTTCGCGTCGGCGAAGACCGGCGAACCGAAGTTCAGGTCGAGGTGGTCGTACGACGCCTGCGCACCGGTCAGGATCTTCGCGCTGGTCTGCTTGAGCGCGGTGATCGTGTCGGCGGACGCCTGCGGGTTGATGATGTCGACCTCACCGTTCTGGAGAGCGGTGACCTGGGCGTTCGCGTCCGGGATGATGCGGAACACGATCTTGTCCACGTTCGGCTTGAGACCGCCGGCGTAGTACTTGTTCGGGGTCATCGTGAGCGACTGGCCCGGGGTCCACGAGGAGACGACGAACGGGCCGGAGGAGACCAGCAGGTCCTTGTCGGTCGGGAACGCCGTGACGTCGTAGCCGGTGTTGACGAAGTCCGCCGCCTTCTTCAGCGTCGGGTCGGCCGGCGCCGGGTTGGCCGGGTCGCCCTTCGGCAGGCCCTTGAGCAGCTTCGTCAGGTCGGCGGCCGAGGAGAGGCCCGCCTTCTTGGCGACGATGTGCGCGGGCTGCGCGATCGGGTTGACGAGCTCCCAGTCCACGTACGGGGTCGCGTACTTCAGGGTGATCGTGCGGTTGTCGTTGCTCACGGCCGGGAAGTCCGTGGCGTCGAGGCCGGCGGTCGAACCCGCGATCTGGAAGTACTGCGTGCCGCTGGAGACGTTGCCCTCGTCGTCGAACTTCGCCGAGTCGTAGTGACCGGAGGCGATCGCCCAGGCGAGGATCATGTCGTCAGCGGTGACGGGCTCGCCGTCGGACCACTTGTCGTCCTTGTTGAGCGTGTACTTGACGGTCAGCGGGTCGTCCGAGGTCTTCTCGAACGTGCCGAACTTGTCGTCGTGCACGATCTTGTAGTTGTTGTCGATGTACTGGAAACCGGTTCCGTACGATCCGTTCAGGTAGCCGACCTGGCCGTTGGTGTCCAGGTTGCCCTGAGGCGTCTGCGAGTTGAACGAGGTGAAGTCGTTGACGACCGCAACCGTCACGGTGCCGCCCTTGGCAGCGGACGAGGTGCTGGTGCTGCCGGACGTGGTGCAGGCCGACAGTGCGAGTGCTGCGACGCCTGCGACGGCGACCGCGCTGACCGCGTACCTCACCCTTCTTCCGTTGATGTGCAATGTTCCTCCTGTGCGAAGTGTGCGACGGTGCAGGCGTGCGAGAGTGCCTGTCCCGCGCGGGATAAGAATGACCCTAGGTATCGTCGCCAGCGATTGCAAAACAGGTCGGGAAAACGTTACATAGTGGTAACTCAGTCGGCGGATTCCTGCGCGAAGCGCACAAAAACGATGGATTCGGCCGTGCAATGCAACGATCCATCCATTTGGCGGTGACGCCGGCGGGACGGCGGGGCTGGCAGGATGTCCCCATGAGCGAGACGCGCACCTGGTCGGCCGAGGTCGCTGTTCCGAGGGAGTCCCGGCCGCGGCTCTGGTGGGAGGTCGCGATCATCCTCGGGCTCTCGCTCGGGCAGTCCGCGATCTACTCCGTCATCACGATCGTCGACCGCGCGACGCAGAGCACGCCGCTGTCGCAGCAGAAGGCCGAGGTCAACCCCAGCCAGTCCAGCCGGGAGGTCTTCGACTTCCTGTACCAGGTGCTCGGCAACCTGTTCCCGCTGTTCGCGGTCGCGCTGGTGATCTACCTGCTCTGGCAGCCGCAGCGCAGCGGCTTCCGCCGGATCGGCCTCGACCTGACGCGGCCCGCGCGCGACCTGGGCGGCGGGGCACTGCTCTTCCTCGTGATCGGGATCCCCGGCATCCTCTTCTACGCCCTGGGCCGCATCCTGGGCCTGACCGTGACGGTGGAAGCCTCCACGCTGAACGCCCACTGGTGGACGGTGCCGGTGCTCATCCTGGCCGCCCTGCGGGCGGCGCTGCAGGAGGAGGTGATCGTCGTCGGCTACCTGTTCACCCGGCTGCGGCAGCTCGGGTGGGGTACATGGACGATCATCCTGGGGGCCGCCGTGCTTCGCGGCAGCTACCACCTGTACCAGGGGTTCGGCCCGTTCGTCGGCAACGCGATCATGGGCGTCGTCTTCGGCTGGTGCTACACCCGCTGGGGCCGCGTGATGCCGCTCGTCGTGGCGCACACGATCATCGACATCGTCTCGTTCGTCGGCTACCCCCTCGCCGTCGCCCTCTGGCCCGCCATCTTCGCCTAGCCGCACCCCTCCCGGGCCCTCCCCTGCGTCGGCCCCTCCGTCGAGTACACGAAAAGTGCACGAAATCGGGGCGATTCCGTGCACTTTTCGTGTACTCGACGGTGGGGGGACGGGGTCAGGCGAAGGCCTCGGGCGGGGGGCAGGCGCAGAAGAGGTTGCGGTCGCCGTAGGCCTGGTCGATGCGGCGCACGGGAGGCCAGTACTTCGCGCGGACGAGAGCCGGGACGGGGTACACGGCCTGCTCGCGGGAGTACGGGTGGCTCCAGTCGGATGCGACGGCGGCCTCCGCGGTGTGCGGCGCGTTGCGGAGGGGGTTGTCGTCGGACGGCCAGTCCCCCGCCGCGACGGCGTCGGCCTCGGCGCGGATCGCGATCATCGCGGCCACGAAGCGGTCGAGCTCCGCGAGGTCCTCGCTCTCGGTCGGCTCCACCATGAGGGTGCCCGCGACCGGGAACGACATGGTCGGCGCGTGGAAGCCGTAGTCGATCAGTCGCTTGGCGACGTCGTCGACGGTCACTCCGGTGCGCTCGGTGAGCGGACGCAGGTCGAGGATGCACTCGTGCGCGACCAGCCCGTCCTCGCCCGCGTAGAGCACCGGGAAGTGCTCCCGCAGCCGCGCCGCGACGTAGTTGGCCGCGAGCACGGCCGCACCGGTCGCATCCTTCAGCCCCTCCGCGCCCATCATCCGGACGTACGCCCAGCTGATCGGCAGGATGCTCGGGCTGCCGTACGGCGCCGCCGAGACCGGCGCGCCGCCGTGCTCGACCCGGCCGCCGCCGGCGAGCGGGTGCGTCGCGTCCTGCGCGAGCGGGTGCCCCGGCAGGAACGGCGCGAGGTGCGCCTTGGCCGCGACCGGGCCGACGCCCGGTCCGCCGCCGCCGTGCGGGATGCAGAAGGTCTTGTGCAGGTTCAGGTGGCTGACGTCGCCGCCGAAGTCCCCGAACCGCGCGTAGCCGAGCAGCGCGTTGAGGTTCGCGCCGTCGACGTACACCTGGCCGCCCGCGTCGTGCACCGCCTGCGTGATGGCCACCACTTCGTGCTCGTAGACGCCGTGCGTCGACGGGTAGGTGATCATCAGCGCGGCCAGCGTGTCCGCGTGGTCCGCGATCTTGGCGCGCAGGTCGTCCAGGTCGACGTTGCCGAGCTCGTCGGTGGCGACGACCACGACGCTCATGCCGGCGAGCACGGCCGAGGCCGCGTTCGTGCCGTGGGCGGACTGCGGGATGAGGCACACCGTCCGCTGCAGGTCGCCGCGCGAGCGGTGGTACCCGCGGATCGCGAGCAGTCCGGCGAGCTCGCCCTGGCTGCCCGCGTTCGGCTGCAGGGAGACCGTGTCGTAGCCCGTGACGTCGGCCAGCCAGCCCTCGAGCTGGTCGATCAGCTCGAGCGAGCCGGCAACGTCCGCGGCGGGGGCGAAGGGATGCAGTGCCGCGAACTCGGGCCAGGTGACGGCCTCCATCTCGGTCGCCGCATTCAGCTTCATGGTGCACGAGCCGAGCGGGATCATGCCGCGGTCGAGCGCGTAGTCGCGGTCCTGCAGCAGGCGCAGGTAGCGCATCATCGCGGTCTCGCTGTGATGCGTGTTGAACACCGGGTGGCTGAGGTAGGCCGACTCGCGGACGAGCGCCGCGTCGAAGGATGCCTCGGTCGCGGCAGGCAGAACCGCCTCGCCCTCGACCGTGCCGCCGAGCGCCTCGATCAGGTCGGCGAGCGGGAAGACCCCGTCGCGCAGGTCGGCGGCCGACTCCTCGTCGACGCTCAGCGAGACGAGTCCCGCGTCGGTCGCGTGCACCAGCAGCCCGCGCTCGTGGGCGCGGCGGACGACCGTGGCGGCGTCATCCACCTCGACCTGGAGCGTGTCGAAGTATGAGTGCGACAGGACCTCGACGCCGGACTCGCGCAGGGCGTCCGCCAGGGCGACGGTCGACAGGTGCACCTGACTCCCGATCGCCCGCAGGCCCGCCGGGCCGTGGTAGACCGCGTACATCGCGGCCATCACGGCGAGCAGCACCTGGGCGGTGCAGATGTTCGAGGTCGCCTTCTCGCGACGGATGTGCTGCTCGCGCGTCTGCAGGGTGAGCCGGTACGCGGGCTTGCCCACGGCATCCTGCGACACACCGACCAGACGGCCCGGCAGCTGCCGCTCCAGGCCCTTGCGGACGGCCATGTAGCCGGCGTGCGGGCCGCCGAAGCCCATGGGGACGCCGAAGCGCTGGCTGGTGCCGACCGCCACGTCGGCGCCGAGCTCGCCCGGGCTGCGCAGCTGCGTGAGCGCCAGCAGGTCGGCGGCGGCCACCACGACGGCGCCCGCCTCCTTGGCGGTGCGGATGGCGGCGGACGGGTCCCAGACCCGACCGGAGGCGCCCGGGTACTGGACGAACAGGCCGAACGCGTCCGACAGCTCGGGGGCGTCGGACGGCAGCGACGCCAGGTCGAGGACGACCAGCTCGATCCCGACCGCGTCCGCGCGGTTGCGCAGCAGGGCGAGCGTCTGCGGGAAGGTGTCCGCGTCGACGACGAAGCGTGCGGACTTCGCCTTGGATGCGCGGCGCGCCAGCAGCATCCCCTCGACGACCGCGGTGCCCTCGTCGAGCATCGACGCGTTGGCGGTGTCCAGCCCGGTCAGGTCGGAGACCATCGTCTGGAAGTTGATCAGCGCCTCGAGGCGCCCCTGCGAGATCTCCGGCTGGTAGGGCGTGTACGCCGTGTACCATCCCGGATTCTCGAGCACGTTGCGCTTGATCACCGCCGGGGTGATCGTGCCGTAGTAGCCGAGGCCGATGAGGCTGCGGTTGACGGTGTTGCGCGCGGCGATGGCGCGGAGCTCGCGGAGGGCGGCCCGCTCCCCCAGCGGCGCGGGGAGCGCCGGGGTGCGGTCGCCGTCGACCCGGATCGATTCGGGGACGGCGGCGGTGACGAGCTCCTCGACGGAGCTCCAGTCGCGGGAGGCCGCCGCGGCGATCGCGGACAGCATGGTGCTCTGCGCGTCGCCATCGGTGCCGATGTGACGCGAGGGGAAGAGGTCGGTCATGTGAGGGGTTGGAACCTTACTCGCCGGTCAGGGCGGCGTACTCGTCGTAGCTCAGGAGGTTGTCGGGCAGGGCGCTGAAGCGGACCTTGACGAGCCAGCCCTCGCCGAACGGGTCCGAGTTCACCAGCTCGGGCGCGTCGACGACGGCGGAGTTCGCCTCCGCGACGACGCCGTCGACCGGCGCGAACAGCTCGCCGACCGACTTCGTCGACTCGATCTCGCCGACCACGCGGCCGGCGGTCACGTCGCTGCCCTCCTCGGGCAGCTCGACGAACACCACGTCGCCCAGCTTCTCGGCGGCGTAGGAGGTGATGCCGACGGTCGCGACGTCGCCCTCGACCAGGAGCCACTCGTGCTCGGGCGTGTACTTCAGGTCTCGTTCTGCGGCCATGGCTAGCGCTTCTTTCTGCTGTAGAAGGGGAGGGCGGTGACGGTGAACGGGAGGCGCGTGCCGCGCACATCCACATGGAGCACGGTGTTCTCGCGGGCGAGCTGCGGGGCCACGTAGGCCATCGCGATGGGGACGCCTAGCGTCGGCGAGAGGGCGCCGGAGGTGACGACGCCCACCGCGGCGTCCTCGCCGTCGGCCACGTCCTTCGCGTACACGGGGTAGCCGGCGCGCGCGGCGCGCTTGCCCTCGCCGACCAGCCCGACGAGCACGCGGGCCTCGGCGTCGGGGCCCTCCTCGCTGGCGGCGCGGCCGACGAAGTCGGTCTCCTTGGCGAGGTTCACGACCCGGCCCAGGCCCGCCTGCGCCGGCATGGTGTCGAGGCCGAGCTCGTGGCCGTACAGCGGCATCCCCGCCTCGAGGCGGAGGGTGTCGCGGCTGGCGAGACCGGCCGGGACGAGGCCCTGGGCGGCGCCCGCCTCGAGCAGCGCATCCCACAGGGCCCGGGCGTTGTCGGGCGCCAGGTACAGCTCGAAGCCGTCCTCGCCGGTGTAACCGGTGCGAGCGATGAGCACGGGATGCGTCTCGAACTCGGCCGGCAGCGACCAGTAGTACTTGAGGGCCGAGAGGCGCTCGCCGAAGTCGGCGCCGCCCAGCGCTCCGGCGTCGGCGGAGAGGCCGGCGGTCGCGAGCAGCACGGAGAGGGCGGCGGGACCCTGCACCGCGATCAGCGCGATGTCGTCGGACTCGTCGAACACCTCGACGTCGAACGGCGCGGTGCGGTCGCGCAGCTCCTGGGCCACGGCATCCCGGTTGGACGCGTTCGCCACCACCATGTAGCGGTCGTCGCCGGTGCGGTACACGACGAGGTCGTCGATGATGCCGCCCGAGCGGGACAGCAGGAGGCTGTACTTCGCCTGGTCGACGGCGAGGGCCGACAGCCGGCCCGCGAGGGCGTAGTCGAGCGCCTCCCCGGCCTCCGGGCCGATGAGCACGATCTCGCCCATGTGCGACAGGTCGAAGAGCCCGGCGGCGGTGCGCACGGCGTGGTGCTCGGCCAGGTCGGACGAGTAGCGCACCGGCATCTGCCAGCCGGCGAAGTCGGTGAAGGACGCGCCGGCCGCGCTGTGCGCGTCGTGGAGCGGGGAGGTGCGTTCGCCGGTCTGCCGGTCGGACGGCTGGCTCTGCTGCGAGGTCATGAGTTCTCCGATTCGCCGGCCGAGCGGCCGGGGGCTGCGGGGGCGTGACCGCCCCGGGAAGAACTCCCCCTCTGTCATCCGGCCTGAGAGTTTCACCGCGTCCCGTGAGGAGCGTGGCTTTCACCGTGGGCGAGGACGGCGGGCGCCGTCCTGCTTTTCAGAGTGGCCAGTCCGATGCGGTACGCGTACCTGAGAGATTGTCGGGGAGGATTGCTCCTTCGGTGCCGTCCGCTCGCGCGCCCGGCTCTCCCGCATCGACCTCGTTGGCCCGGTATTCAGTTGGATGTCCGGCCAGCATATCCGGTTCCGCGCCCCCGCGCTCTTCTCGCGGCCGCCCGCGACCCCGTCCCTCGCACGATTTGTGCCAAATCGTGGTTATGGCGGGCGCATAACCGCGATTTGGCACAAATCGCGGCCGGGCGGAGGGTGGCGCTTGGTGTTCGGGTTGGGGTGACACTAAGATGGTGGCGGAGTTAAGGTAACGATGACTCTTAGGGACGGAGGGTGACCATGGCCGAACAGCACGAGAGCGCGAAGCTCGCCGTGTCGACGGTCATCTTCGCGCTGCGGTCGGATGAGGAGACCGGCGGGGTGCCGCAGGTGTGGCTGCCGCTCGTGCGCCGCATCCGCGAGCCGTTCGACGGGCGCTGGGCGCTGCCGGGCGGGCCGCTGCGCGTCGGGGAGGACCTCGCCTACGCCGCCGCGCGCACCCTCGACGACACGACGGGGCTCACGCCGAGCTACCTGGAGCAGCTGTACGCGTTCGGCGACCCGGACCGCTCCCCCGGCGCCGAGCGCGTCGTGTCCGTCGTGTACTGGGCGCTGGTGCGCAGCGATGAGGCCGAGCGCGCGAGCGTCGGGCAGAACGTGCGCTGGTTCCCGGCCGACGAGCTGCCGCAGCTCGCCTTCGACCACAACGTCATCGTCGAGTACGCGCTCTGGCGGCTCCGCACCAAGATGGAGTACTCGCGGATCGCCCTCGCCTTCCTCGGCGAGCGCTTCACGCTGGCCCAGCTGCGCGGCGTGCACGAAGCCGTGCTCGGCCGGCCGCTCGATCCCGCCAACTTCCGCCGCACCATCGAGGCGTCCGGCACCGTCGTCGCCACCGACGAGTACCTGACCGGCACGCCGCACCGGCCGCCGCGGCTGTACCGCTACAACGACACCATCGACCTCGCCGACGCGGGGCCGCTCCCCCGCCAGCAGCATCCGTTCGAAGGAAGAAGCGCATGACCATCGCCTCGGTCGACACCACCATCCGGCTGATCGCGTCGGGCCAGCTCGACGGCGAGACCTGCACGCCGGAGCTCGCCGACGCCCCCTGGGAGTTCGACCGGCTGGCGCCCTCGTACGGCCCCGGCGCGTCGCTCGGCGACCCCATCCCGGCGAACGCGCCGCGGCAGGGCGAGCTGCCCGAGGAGTACCGCACCGCCTCCGCCCAGGAGCTCGGCGACCGCATCCGCGCCGCCAAGCAGACCCTCGGCGACCGGGTGGCCGTGATGGGCCACTTCTATCAGCGCGACGAGGTCGTGCAGTACGCCGACTTCGTGGGCGACTCGTTCCAGCTGGCCAACGCGGCCAAAGCGCGACCGGAGGCCGAGGCGATCGTGTTCTGCGGCGTCCACTTCATGGCGGAGACGGCGGACATCGTGTCCCGCCCGGACCAGCGGGTCATCCTCCCCAACCTGGCGGCCGGATGCTCGATGGCCGACATGGCCGACCTCGACTCGGTGCAGGAGTGCTGGGAGCAGCTGGAGGAGCTGTACGGCACCGAACCGGATGCGGACGGCCGCGTGCCGGTCATCCCCGTCACGTACATGAACTCGTCGGCGGCGCTCAAGGCGTTCTGCGGCGAGCACGGCGGGATCGTGTGCACCTCCTCCAACGCCGCCACGGTGCTGGAGTGGGCGTTCGAGCGCGGGCAGCGCGTCCTCTTCTTCCCCGACCAGCACCTGGGCCGCAACACCGCGAAGGCGATGGGCGTGCCCCTCGAGCGCATGCCGCTGTGGAACCCGCGCAAGGCCTGGGGCGGCACCGACGCGTCCACCCTGCAGGACGCGCGCGTCATCCTCTGGCACGGCTTCTGCTCGGTGCACAAGCGCTTCACGGTCGGCCAGATCGAGCACGCGCGCGCCGAGTTCCCGGGCGTCCGCGTGATCGTGCACCCCGAGTGCCCGATGGATGTGGTGGATGCGGCCGACGAGTACGGCTCGACCGACTACATCGTGAAGGCGATCCAGGCGGCGCCGGCCGGGTCGACGTTCGCGATCGGCACCGAGATCAACCTGGTGCAGCGGCTGGCGGCGCAGTTCCCGCAGCACACCATCTTCTGCCTCGATGCGGTCGTCTGCCCGTGCTCGACGATGTACCGCATTCACCCCGGCTACCTCGCGTGGGTGCTGGAGGCGCTGGTGCGCGGCGAGGTCGTGAACCAGGTGGCGGTTCCCGAGACGGTCGCCGCGCCCGCCCGGGTGGCCCTGGAGCGGATGCTCGCTGCGCGGCCCGACACCACGATGGCGGCGTGACATGAGCCGCGTGGTCGTCGTCGGGAGCGGCATCGCCGGTCTCACGGCCGCACTGCGGGCGCACACGCTCGGGCACGCGGTCACGATCGTGACCAAGTCCGCGCTGAGCGACGGGAGCACCCGCTTCGCGCAGGGCGGGATCGCCGCGGCACTCTTCCCGGACGACAGCGTGGCGGCCCACGTCGCCGACACGCTGCGCGCCGGGGCGGGCCTGAACGTCCGGGAGGCGGTCGAGGCGCTGTGCGCGGACGGCCCGGAGCGGGTGCGCGAACTGATCGCGCTGGGCGCCGCCTTCGACCGCGACGGCGACGGCTTCGCCCGCGGGCTGGAGGCCGCCCACTCGTCGGCCCGCGTGCTGCACGCGGGCGGTGACGCGACGGGGGCGGAGCTCGAGCGGGCGCTCGTGGCCGCAGTCCGCGCGGCCGGGATCGCGATCGTCGAGCGGGCGTTCCTGGCCGACGTCCTGGTGCGCGACGGGCACGCGGCGGGCGTGGCGCTGCGCATCGACGACCGGGCGGTCGAGCTGGATGCGGATGCGGTCGTGCTGGCCACCGGAGGCTGGGGGCGGCTGTACGCGCACACGACGAATCCCGCGGTGGCGACCGGGGACGGTGTCGCTGCGGCCTGGCGCGCCGGCGCGGCGCTGGCCGACCTGGAGTTCACGCAGTTCCATCCCACCGCCCTGTACACGGCGTCCGCGCCCGCCGGCGCCGGGGCGTTCCTCGTGTCGGAGGCCGTTCGCGGTGAGGGCGCGGTGCTGCGCAACGCCCGCGGCGAGCGCTTCATGACCGACGTGCATCCGGATGCCGAACTCGCCCCGCGCGACGTGGTGGCCCGTGGCATCGCGGTGGAGATGGCGGCGCAGGGCGGACGTCCGGTGCTGCTGGATGCGACGGCGCTCGGCGGCGCCTTCCTTGCACGCCGCTTCCCGACCATCGACGCCGCCACCCGCGCCGCCGGGTACGACTGGGGCCGCCGGCCGATCCCGGTGACACCGGCGGCGCACTACGCCATGGGCGGCGTCGCGACGGATGTCGAGGGCCGGACGACGGTGCCCGGACTGTTCGCGGTCGGAGAGGTCGCCTGCACGGGCACCCACGGCGCGAACCGCCTGGCGTCGAACTCGCTGCTGGAGGGCCTCGTGTTCGCGCACCGGGCCGCCGGCGCCATCGGCGCACCGTGGACGGAGACACCCGAGTGGATGCGCGAGGGCGCGATCACAACGCTCCCCGATTCCGGCACGACCACCGCCGCATCCCGGCGCTTCGACCGTGCGCGGCTCGCCGAACTGCTGTGGCAGTCCGCCGGGCTGCACCGCGACGGCGCGCGGCTGGAGGCGGCCGCGGCCGAGCTCGCCGCGACGCAGCTGCCGGAGCCCGGTGAGGACGCCAACCTCCTCACCCTCGGCCGCCTCGTCGTCGCCGCGGCGCTCCGCCGGGAGGAGTCGCGTGGCGCGCACTTCCGCTCCGACTTCCCGCTGCCGGACGAGGGTGCGCCCGTCCACACCGTCCTCCCCGGCGCTGCGCTCCCCGGCATCGGCGCCGACCGTTCGCAGCCGACCCGACTCGAGGTGCCCGCAGCATGCTGACCCGCCAGATCATCCACACCGTCGTCCAGGCGGCCCTGACCGAGGATGCGCCGTGGGGCGACATCACGAGCCAGACGCTCATCCCGGAGTCCGCGACCGCGACCGCCCACCTGGTGGCCCGCGAGCCGGGCACGTTCGCGGGCGGGGAGGTGTTCGCCGCGGCGATGACCCTCACCGACCCGGCCGTGGACGTCGACCTCCGCGTCGCCGACGGCACGGCCTTCGCGGCCGGCGACACCCTGGCATCCGTGACCGGACCGGCCCGGTCGGTGCTGCAGGGAGAGCGCGTCGCCCTCAACTTCGTGCAGCGGATGAGCGGGATCGCGACGCTGACCGCCGCCTTCGTCGCGGAGGTGGCCCACACCTCCGCCCGCATCGTGGACACCCGCAAGACCACGCCGGGACTCCGCGCGTTCGAACGCCACGCCGTGCGCGCGGGCGGCGGCAGGAACCACCGCTACTCGCTCTCGGACGCGGTGATGGCCAAGGACAACCACCTCGCCGTGCTCACCGCCCAGACCGGGCTGTCGCTCACGGACGCCCTGCGCCAGGTGCGCGAACAGCTGCCGCACACCACCCACCTGGAGGTCGAGGTCGACCGGATCGACCAGATCGAGCCGGTACTCGCCGCCGGCGTCGACACGATCATGCTGGACAACTTCTCCCTCGACGAGCTGCGCGAGGGCGTCGCGCTCATCGCGGGCCGGGCGATCGTGGAGGCCAGCGGCAATGTGAGCCTCGCCACCGTCCGCGACATCGCCGAGACCGGGGTCGACGTGATCTCGTCGGGCGCGCTCACGCACAGCGTCCGCTCGCTCGACCTGGGGCTCGACGTGGTGGTCGAGTGATCTACCTGGACGCGGCCGCCACCGCCCCGGTGCGCCGGGAGGTGCTGGAGGCGATGTGGCCGTACCTCACCGGGGACTTCGGCAACCCGTCCAGCCACCACGGCGTCGGCGAGTCCGCGGCCCGCGCGCTCGCGGACGCCCGCGCGGCCGTGGCCGCGTGGCTCGGCTGCCGCGCCTCCGAGGTCGTCTTCACCTCGGGCGGGACGGAGGCGGACAACCTGGCCGTCAAGGGAATCGCCCTCGCGAACCCGCGCGGACGCCACGTCGTCACCACCCCGATCGAGCACGAGGCCGTGCTGGAGTCGGTCGACCACCTGGTGCGGCTGCACGGCTTCTCGGTCACGTTCGTGCCGGTCGGCCGCGACGGGCTCGTCGCCCCCGACGATTTCGCTGCGGCCCTGCGGCCCGGCACGACGCTGGCGTCGGTCATGCTGGCCAACAACGAGGTCGGGACCGTGCAACCGGTCGCCGAGCTCGCACGGCTGGCGCACGAGCACGGCATCCCGTTCCACACCGACGCGGTGCAGGCGGCCGGCTGGCTGCCCCTCGACGTCGGGACCCTGGGGGTGGATGCGCTGAGCGTCTCGGGCCACAAGCTGGGTGCCCCGAAAGGCATCGGCGCGCTGTTCGTGCGGGGGCGCATCCCCCTGGAGCCGGTGCTGCACGGCGGCGGTCAGGAGCGCGGGCGGCGCTCCGGCACGGAGAACGTGGCCGGGGCGGTGGGCCTGGCGACGGCCGCACGACTGGCCGCGGACGGACTCGCGGAGCGCGCGGCGGCGGCCGCGGCGGCACGGGACGCGTTCGTCGCGGCGGTCCTTGCGGAGGCGCCGGGAGCGGAGGTGACCGGGCATCCGACGGAGCGGCTCCCCGGCACGGCGTCCTTCGTGTTCCCGGGCGTGAACGGCGAAGCCGTGCTGCTGGAGCTGGAGCGCCGCGGCGTCGTGTCCTCCAGCGGGTCGGCGTGCGCGGCGGGCAGCGAGGACGCCTCGCACGTGCTGCTCGCGCTCGGCTACCCGGAGGATGTGGCGCGTACCGCGGTCCGCTTCTCCTGGGGTCCGGACGTCACGGCGGAGCGGCTCGCCGCGGTGGGGCCGGCGGTCGGGGAGGCGGTCCGCGCAGTGAGCCGGCTCGGCGACGGACCCCGCGGCGCGCACTAGGGCGGCAGGCGTCAGAGTCCTCCGGTATCCCCCGTAAATCAACCGTCTGTGCCCGCCTCTGCGCGCCGCCTACCGTCCTCCCCAACCGAGAGCCCCGCATCCGCGGGCGACCAGGGAAGAGGACATCATGACCGAGCCGACGCCGGCAGCCGAACACCGGGAGCCCGGTGACGCCGTCTACGACCGGGATTCGACGGGCGCCGCCGTTCCCGTGGACCGGACCCACACGCTCCGCAACGACGTGCTGGAGCGGGAGAAGAGCGAGTTCGGCGGGATGAAGTTCGGTTCCGCCTTCTTCGGCTGGCTCACCGCAACGGGAACAGCCGTCCTGCTCACGGCGATCGTCGCGGCGGCCGGTGCGGCCGTGGGCCTCGGAGCCTCCGGCGGAGACACCGACAACGCGGTCGATCAGGCCAACAAGAACGCCTCCACCGTCGGCATCATCGGTGCGATCGCGCTCGCCGTCATCCTGTTCGTCGCCTACTACTGCGGCGGCTACGTCGCCGGGCGCATGGCCCGGTTCGACGGCGCGAAGCAGGGCATCGCCGTCTGGCTGTGGGCCGTCATCATCGCGGTCGTCGTGGCCGTGCTCAGCCTGGTCCTCGGCAGCCAGTACAACGTGCTGGGCACCCTGAACAGCTTCCCGCGCATCCCCCTCACCGAAGGATCGGTGACCCTCACGGGCGTCATCACGGCGATCATCGTCGCGATCGTCAGCCTCGGTGGCGCCATCCTGGGCGGAATCGCGGGCATGCGCTACCACCGTCGTGTCGATCGGGTGGGACTCGGTCGCTAGGCACGGCGAGTCCCGGAGACGGGACCGCACGAGCGGGGCAGAAGCTCGCCGCGGCGGGCACAAGCACACGAGGAGAACCACATGATCAACGAGAACAACATCGCCGCACTCATCGGGACCAAGGTCATCGATCGCGACGGGGACAAGATCGGGAGCGTCGGACAGATCTACGTCGACCCGTCCACCGGCCGGCCGAATTGGGCGTCGGTGCGGACCGGCCTGTTCGGCACCTCCGAGAGCTTCGTGCCACTCGACGACGCTGTCGAAGAGCCGGACGGGCTCCGCGTGCCGTTCGAGAAGGCGGTCGTGAAGGATGCGCCGCGCATCGAGGACGACGCCGAGCTGAGCCCCCAGGAGGAGGACCAGCTCTACTCGTACTACCGCGGGAACGGCACGGCCTCCGGCCTCGGCACCGCGGACGCCACGACCGGAACGGCGACCACCGCCGGGGCGGGTCACGACACGTCGGGTCCGAACACCGACGACGCCATGACGCGCTCCGAGGAGCGGCTCGACGTCGGCACCGAGCGGGTCGAGACCGGCCGGGCACGGCTGCGGAAGTACGTCGTCACCGAGAACCAGCAGGTGGAGGTGCCGGTCACCCGCGAGGAGGTCCGGGTGGAGCGCGAGCCCATCACGGACGCCAACGTCGGTGAGGCCATGGACGGTCCGGAGCTCAGCGAGGAGGAGCACGAGGTCGTCCTGCACGAGGAGCGTCCCGTGGTCGACAAGGAGACCGTGCCGGTCGAGCGCGTGCGCCTCGACTCCGAGACGGTCACCGGCACGGAGACGGTGAACGAGGATGTGCGCAAGGAGCGCATCGACGTGGAGGGCGAGGGGCGCGGCTCCGGCGTGTGAGCGTCGCGAAGAGAGGAGGGCGTCCGTCGGGCGCCCTCCGCTTTTCTGCGCTCAGCGAACTTCTCCACAGTTCACACGGACGACACCCACGATGTCGGCGGCCGCCGATACTGTGGACCGGTGACTGAGAAGACCTCACCAGTGCCTTCCGTCGACGCCGTGGCGATCGACCGCAGCGCCGCGCCTGCAGCGCCCGCGGGTGCCGCGCGCATCGCTCCCCGCGACCAGCGGGTGATCTGGCTGCTGCTGGCGGCCACGTTCGTCGTGATCCTCAACGAGACGATCATGACCGTCGCCATCCCGAAGCTGATGGACGACCTCCACGTGGACGCCCTCGCGGCGCAGTGGCTGTCGACCGCGTTTATGCTGACGATGGCCGTGGTCATCCCGATCACGGGCATCCTGCTGCAGCGCTACACCACGCGGCAGATGTTCATCGCGGCCATGTCGCTGTTCTCGCTCGGCACGCTGTCCGCCGCCCTCGCGCCGGGCTTCGGCGTGCTCGTCGCCGCCCGCGTGGTGCAGGCCTCGGGCACGGCCATCATGATCCCGCTGCTCATGACGACGCTCATGACGCTGGTGCCGCCGGCGCTCCGCGGACGCACCATGGGCAACGTCTCGATCGTCATCTCGGTCGCACCCGCGGTCGGCCCGACGATCTCGGGCCTGATCCTCAACTTCCTCGCCTGGCGCTGGATCTTCCTGATCGTGCTCCCGATCGCACTCGTCATGCTGCTGATCGGCATGCGCTTCGTCGAGAACGTGACCGAGACGCAGAAGGTGCGCATCGACGTGCTGTCCGTGATCCTGTCCGCATTCGGCTTCGGCGGACTGGTGTACGGGCTGACGCTCTCCGGCGAGTCCGGCGGCTCCGCCGCCAGCCCGCTGATGCTGTGGGGATCGCTCACGGTGGGCGTGCTCAGTCTCGCGGCGTTCATCACGCGGCAGCTCATCCTGCAGCGCTCCGACCGGGCACTGCTCGACCTCCGCACCTTCACGTTCCCGATCTTCACCGTCTCGATCGTGCTCATGGCGATCACGACGGCGTCCATGTTCGGCGTGATCATCGTGCTGCCGCTCTATCTGCAGCACGTGCTGCACCTCGACACCCTCGCGACGGGCCTCATCCTGCTTCCGGGCGGTCTGATCATGGGGCTCGCGGCCCCGTTCGTCGGGCGGCTCTACGACCGCTTCGACCCGCGCGTGCTGGTCGTTCCGGGCTCCATCCTCGTCAGCCTGGTGCTGTGGTCGCTGACGATGGTCACCGAGCACACGCCCGCCGGCATGGTGGTCGCGGCGCACGTCACCATGAGCCTCGGGCTCGCGATGATGTTCACCCCGCTGTTCACGGCGGGGCTCGGGGCGGTTCCGCCGCACCTGTACTCCCACGGCAGCGCGATCCTCGGCACGATCCAGCAGGTCGGCGGCGCGGCGGGCACTGCGCTCCTGATCGCGGTGCTCACGCTGCAGGCGACCGCGCTGGCGAGCGGCGGGGCATCGGTGGATGCGGCGCAGGCGGGCGGGATCCGGGCGGCCTTCGTCGCGGGGGCGATCATCTCGCTGTTCGCCGTGGTCGGCTCCTTCTTCATCCGCAAGCCCGCGGATGTCCCCGCGGAGGCGGCGTTCGCGCACTGACCCACGCGCATTGACCTACGCGCGCTGACCCACGCGCGCTGGCGCGGACGTCGCCGACGGCCGGGCCGCTGGCTCCCGGCGGGGTCGCAGCGGCACAATGGGGGCGACCGAACGCAAGGAGGCACTGTGTCCTACATCCGCACCGTCGAACCGTCCGAAGCGACCGGCGAGGTCGCCGAGCTCTACGCCGAAGACCTCGAAGACCTCGGATACGTCGCCGATTACACCCGGGTGATGAGCATGAACCCGGAGGCGTTCCGGGCCTTCGAGGACCTGATGCGCACCATCGCTCCGAACCTCGGCAAGCGCCGCTACGAACTGGTCACGCTCGCGGCGGCCCAAGCGCTGCACAGCACCCACTGCCGGCTCGCGCACGGGCACAAGTGCCTCACGTTCATGGATGCGGACGAGCTGGAGCGCATCGCCCGCGACTACCACGACGCCGGCCTGAGCGAGGCCGAGGTCGCCATGATGGAGTACGCCGAGAAGATCAGCACCGAGGCGCACACGATCACGGAATCCGACACGGCTCGCCTGCGCGACCTGGGCTTCACCGACCGCGAGATCGTCGACATCACCCTCGCCGCGGCAGCGCGCAACTACTTCAGCCGGGCCATCCAGGCGCTCGGCGCCGCCGTCGACGTGCCGGCGGACGTCAGCGATCGGCTCCGCGGCGCACTGCTGGCGCCGCTGTGAGGGACACGGCGCGCGCCCGCGCGCTCGCCGCGCTCCAGGGGCTGGCCCTCGGGGATGCGCTCGGCATGCCCACGCAGTCGATGTCCCGCGAGCGCATCGCCGCCGACCACGGGCGGATCCGCGGACTCGTCGCCGCCGGGCCGCACCAGCAGATCGCGGCCGGGATGCCCGCCGGCTCGATCACCGACGACACCGAGCAGGCCGTGCTGCTCGCCCGGCTGCTGATCGACGGCGACGGCAGCGTGCGTCCCGGCGTCCTCGCGGCGGAGCTGCTCGGCTGGGAGCGCACCATGGAGGCGCGCGGCTCCCTCGACCTGCTCGGCCCCAGCACCCGCGCGGCGCTGCAGCGGCTGCAGGACGGCATGCCGCCCGAGGAGGCGGGACGCTTCGGCGCGACGAACGGCGCCGCCATGCGGATCACGCCGGTCGGCATCGCCGTGCCCGTCGAACCGCTCCGCGCGTTCGTCGACGCGGTCGTCTCGGTCAGCGCACCGACCCACAACACCGGCATCGGCATCGCGGGCGCGGCGGCCGTGGGCGCCGCGGTCAGCGCCGGAGTGGACGGGGCGGAGACGCCGGAGGCGCTCGACGTGGCCGTCGCGGCCGCCCGCGAAGGCGCGCGCCGCGGCCACTGGGTCGCCGGCGGCGACATCGCCGCGCGGCTCGAGTGGGCGGTCCCGCACCTGCTCGGGCTCGACCCGCGCAGCCAGGACGACGCCCTCGCCGACGTGATCGGCACCTCCGTCGCCGCCCAGGAGTCGGTGGTGGCCGCCCTCGCGCTCGTCGCGGTGACGGCGGCGAACGGCGACCCGGCGCATCCCGACCCCGACGCCGCGTGGGACACGCTGTGCCGCGCCGCGAGCCTCGGCGGCGACACGGACACCATCGCCGCGATGGCGGGGGCGGTCCTCGGCGCGACCGGCGCCGCCGACTGGCCGCGCACGGCTCTCGACACGGTACGTCGCGTCAATGCGCTCGACCTCGAACCGCTGGTCGACGGCCTGCTGCGGGTGCGGAGGCGTCATGCCTGACGGGCGCGTGCTCTACACCGGCACGGTCGTGGTCGACCTCCTGCTGCGGGTGGGCGCTCTGCCCGAACGCGGCGGGGACATCCTCGCGTCCGACGCCCGGATGGTCGCGGGCGGAGGCTTCAACGTCATGGCGGCCGCCGCCCGCGACGGGGCCGAGGTCGTCTTCGCCGGCCGCTCGGGCAGCGGCCCGTTCGGCGAGGTCGTCGCCGAGGCGCTCTGGCGCGAGGGGATCTCGGTGACGAACCCTCCGCTCGAGACGGCGGACAACGGCTACTGCGTCGTCCTCGTCGACGACGACGCAGAGCGCACGTTCGTCACGGCCGCCGGCGCCGAGGGGATGCTGTCCCGCGCCGACCTCGACACCGTGCGTCCCCGTCCCGGTGACGTCGTGTACGTCTCCGGCTACAGCCTCGCCCACGCGTCCGCGGGTCCGGCCGTCGCGGCCTGGCTGACGGAACTGCCGCCGGAGACGTGCGTGGTCTTCGACCCGTCCCCGCTCGTGGCGTCCCTCGACCCCGAGTTACTCGAGTCCGTGCTGCGCCGCACCGACGTGCTCAGCGCGAACGCCCGGGAGGCGCGCCTGCTGCGCGCCCACGCCCATCCCGCCCCCGCCGCGGGCGCCCTGCGCGGGATGCTCCGCGACGGCGCGGTCGCCGTCGTCCGTGACGGAGCGTCCGGCTGCTGGGTCGCCACCGGCGATCCCGCGCCCGCGCACCTCCCCGCGTTCCCGGTGACGGCCGTCGACACGACCGGTGCGGGCGACGCCTTCGGCGGCGTGCTCGCCGCGGCGCTCGCCCGTGGCGACGCACCCGTCGACGCCGCCCGCCGGGCGAACGCCGCCGCGGCCATCGCCGTGACCCGTCCGGGCCCCGCCACGGCGCCGACGGCCGCCGAGACGGACGCCCTGCTCGCGGCGCACTGAGGCACCGACATCCGAGCCGTATCCGAGGAGTTCACATGATCACCGTGAAGCGCGTGTACGACCCGCCGAGCCCCGACGACGGGTTCCGCATCCTGATCGACCGGCTCTGGCCGCGCGGGCTCACCAAGGAGCGGGCCGCGGTGGACGTGTGGCTCAAGGACGTAGCCCCCTCGACGGAGCTGCGGCGCTGGTTCCACCGCGACCCGTCCCCGTCCGGCGAGGCGGAGGTGTTCGACGAGTTCCGCGCCCGCTACGAGCAGGAGCTGGCGACGAACCCGGCGGTCGACGAGCTCCGGGAGCTGCTGGCGGCGCATCCGCGGGTGACGTTCCTGGTGGGGGTCCGCGATCTGGAGCTGAACCACGGGAAGGTGCTCGAGGACTTCCTCGAGCACCACCCGTGACTTCAGGCCCGGATCAGCCGGCGAGCGGCAGCTCCGCCTCACCCGACGCAACGCCATCCGAGGCGTCCGCGTTCTGCGGACCGTCGACCAGGAACCGCGCGTACGCCGGGATGGTGAGGAACGTCGGGAACTCCTCGCCCAGCGACACCTCCCGCAGCAACTCGGCGGCGTCCGCGAACCGGGTGCCGTCGGCATCCAGCCGGTCGAGCTCCTCGTCGAGGATGCGCGACACGGACACGCGATCCACGGCCGTCCCCTCGACGGTCACGACGCGGTTGTCGATCCACTGCCGCAGCAGCGAGCGTGAGATCTCCGCGGTCGCCGCATCCTCCATCAGCCCGTCGATCGCGACGGCGCCGGTCCCGCGCAGCCACGCCTCGATGTAGCGGAGGGCGACGGAGACGGTCGACCGCACCCCCGCATCCGTCACGGTGGCCGCTGCGCCGTCGACGCGCAGCAGATCGTCGGCGGTCGCGTGCACGTCGTCCCTGCGCCGCGCGACCTGGTTCGGCCGGTCGCCGAGCACGGTGTCGAACTCGGCGAGCGCGGTCGGGATGAGGTCGGGATGCGCCACCCAGGTCCCGTCGAAGCCGTCCCCGGCCTCGCGCCGCTTGTCCTCGGCGACCCGCTGCAGCGCCCGCTCGGTCGCCTCCGGGTCGCGCCGGTTCGGGATGAACGCGCTCATGCCGCCGATCGCGTGGGCTCCGCGCCGGTGGCAGGTCGCCACCAGCAGCTCCGTGTACGCCCGCATGAACGGGACCGTCATGGTGATCCCGTCGCGGTCGCCGAACGCGAACCGGCGCCCGCGGCCCTGGAACGTCTTGATCATCGAGAAGATGTAGTCCCAGCGTCCGGCGTTGAGGCCCGCGCAGTGGTCGCGCAGCTCGAACAGGATCTCCTCCATCTCGAAGGCCGCCGGGATCGTCTCGATCAGCACGGTCGCGCGCACGGTGCCCACCGGCATCCCGATGCGCTGCTGGGCGAAGACGAAGATGTCGTTCCACAGCCGCGCCTCGCGGTGCGACTCGAGCTTCGGGAGGTAGAAGTACGGGCCGCGCCCCGCATCCACCAGGGCCTGGGCGTTGTGCCAGAAGTACAGACCGAAGTCGGTGAGCGACGCGCTGGCCGGAGCGGTGCGCCCGGCCCGGTCGGTGAACGCCAGGTGCTTCTCGACCAGGTGCCAGCCGCGGGGCCGCATCACGATCGTCGGCGTGTGCTCCTGCGGCGTCGTGACCCGGTACTGCTTGCCTTCGGAGCTCGTGAAGGCGAGGCGTCCGCGCACGGCGTCGTGCAGCGTCCGCTGGCCGCCGACGATGTTCTCCCAGGTCGGGCTCGTCGCGTCCTCCAAGTCGGCCAGCCAGACACGCGCGCCGGAGTTGAGGGCGTTGATGGCCATCTTCGGATCCGTGGGGCCGGTGATCTCCACCCGCCGGTCCTCGAGGCCCGGCCCCGCCCCGGCGACGCGCCAGTGCTCGTCCTCGCGGACGGCGGCCGTGCTGCTGAGGAAGCCCGGGTCGCGGCCGTTGCCGGCCTGCGCCCGGTGGAGGGCGCGCTCCGCCAGGAGCTCCTGCCGGCGCGCCGCGAAGGTCTGGTGCAGGTGGTCGACGAAGGCGAGGGCCTCCGGCGTCAGGATGGTGTCGGTCGCGGCGTCGCGCGGCCCGGTGATCTCGATCATGGTGCGTCTCCTTCAGGTGTGAGAGCCGGTTCGTGTGCCGAACGGCCCGGTCAGAACTGGTGCTCCTCGGTGGAACCGACCAGGGCGAGCGTCGCGCTGTCGGGGTTGAGCGCGGTCGCCACGCGGTCGAAGTAGCCGGTGCCGACCTCCCGCTGGTGGCGGGTGGCGGTGTAGCCGTCGGCCTCGGAGGCGAACTCGGCCTCCTGCAGGTCGACGTACGCGCTCATCTGCCGGGCGCGGTAGTCCCGGGCGAGCGTGAACATGGAGTGGTTGAGGGCGTGGAACCCGGCCAGCGTGATGAACTGGAACGCGTATCCCATCGCGGCGAGCTCCCGCTGGAACCGGGCGATGGTCGCGTCGTCGAGGTGGCTGCGCCAGTTGAACGACGGCGAGCAGTTGTACGCCAGCCGCTTGCCGGGATGCTCGGCGTGCACCGCCTCCGCGAACCGGCGGGCGAGCTCCAGGTCGGGCTCGGCCGACTCCACCCACAGCAGGTCGGCGTACGGGGCGTAGGCCAGCCCGCGGGCGATGACCGGCTCGATGCCGTTCCGCACCTCGTAGAAACCCTCGGCTGTCCGCGTCCCGGTGAGGAACGGACGGTCGCGCTCGTCGTGGTCGCTCGTCAGCAGGGTCGCGGCGAGGGAGTCGGTGCGTGCGATGACGATGGTCGGCACCCCGGCGACGTCGGCGGCGAGCCGGGCGGCGTTGAGGGTGCGGATGTGCTGCCCGGTCGGGATGAGCACCTTGCCGCCCATGTGCCCGCACTTCTTCTCGCTGGCGAGCTGATCCTCCCAGTGGACGCCTGCGGCGCCCGCCTGGATCATCGAGTGCATGAGCTCGTACGCGTTCAGCGGGCCGCCGAAGCCGGCCTCGGCGTCGGCGACGATCGGCGCCATCCAGTCGCTCACCGCTCCGTCGGTTCCCTCGATCTGGCCGGCGCGCAGCAGGGCGTTGTTGATGCGGCGGACCACCGCCGGGACGGAGTTCGCCGGGTACAGGCTCTGGTCGGGGTAGGTCTGGCCGGAGAGGTTCGCGTCGGCGGCGACCTGCCAGCCGGAAAGGTAGATGGCCTCGAGCCCGGCGCGCACCTGCTGCACGGCCTGGTTGCCGGTCAGCGCGCCGAGCGCCGCGACCCACCGCGGGTCGTCAGGGGTGCTGTCGCGCTGGATCAGCTCCCAGAGACGGTCGGCGCCGCGGCGGGCGAGGGTCTGCTCCTCGCCGACCGGGCCGCGCAGGGCGACGACGTCGTCGGCGGTGTAGTCGCGGCGGATGCCGGACCAGCGCGGGTCGGCATCCCACTCGAGCTGCAGCTCGGCGGCCGTCTGGGTGGTGTCGCCCGGGCGGGCGCTGTTCTCGGGACGGTTCGGGGTGCTCATCGGGACCTCCATCGGTCGATCGGTTGCCTCGATCCTTCGCCCGCCGGACAGCCTCCCGACCGGATCGGTCGACAGAAATACGAGCGTTCTTCTGTTTGCCAGAACTTCCCCGGAGTGTCAGCATGGCGAGCATGACCGTCATCGACGACGTGCAGGACGACCGCCCCGCGGCCGACGCGCTCACGCTCGGCCGCCGCATCCGCGCCTTCCGCCAGCAGCGCGGGCTGACCCTGGAGGCGCTGGCCGCGGCCGTCGACCGCGCGCCCTCGCAGGTCTCCACGATCGAGAACGGCAACCGGGAACCGCGGCTGGCGCTGCTGCGTGCGATCGCCTCCGCCCTCGATGTCTCGGTCGACGACCTGCTCGCCCCCGAGGCGCCCGACGAGCGCGCGGCGCTCGAGATCGCGGTCGAGCGGGCGCAGCGCGGACCGGTGTTCGCCTCCCTCGGGATCGACCCGGTGCGCGTCGGCCGCACCGTGCCCGACGCGACCTTGCAGGCGATCCTGGCCCTCCATCAGGAGGTCGAGCGGCTGCACCGCGAGCGCGCGGCGACTCCCGAGGAGGCGCGCCGGGCCAACGCGGAGCTGCGCGCGACCATGCGCGCGCGGGACAACCACTTCCCCGAGCTGGAGGCGATCGCGGCGAACCTGTTGGGCGCCGTCGGCCACACCGGCGGACCGGTCTCGCACCAGACGGTGACGGACATGGCCGACCACCTCGGCTACGCGCTCCACTACGTCGGCGACCTGCCGCACTCCACCCGTTCGGTGACGGACCGGCGCAACGGGCGCATCTACCTGCCGACCGAGCAGTCGCCGTCGCGCGACTCCCGCTCCCCCATCCTGCAGGCGTTCGCCTCGCACGTGCTCGGCCACGACGAGCCGCGAAACTACGCCGATTTTCTGCGGCAGCGCATCGAGACCAACTATCTGACCGCGGCGCTGCTGCTGCCGGAGAAGGATGCGGTCGCCTTCCTCAGCGAGGCCAAGAACTTCCGGCGCATCTCCATGGAGGACCTCCGCGACGCCTTCGCCGTGACCTACGAGACCGCTGCGCACCGGTTCACCAACCTGGCGACCGCACGGCTCGGCATCCCGGTGCACTTCATGAAGGTGCACGAGTCGGGGACCATCATCAAGGCGTACGAGAACGACGCGGTCGTGTTCCCGTCGGATGCGCTCGGCGCGGTCGAGGGGACGCCGGTGTGCCGCAGCTGGACGGCGCGGACGGTGTTCGACGTGGCCGACCGCTTCAGCCCGTACTACCAGTACACGGACACGCCGACCGGAACGTTCTGGTGCACGTCACGGGTCGAGAAGGCCAAGGAGGGCGACTACTCGGTCAGCGTCGGCGTGCCGTTCGCCCACGTGAAGTGGTTCCGCGGCCGGGAGACGCCGAACCGCGCGGTGTCGCGGTGCCCGGACGAGTCGTGCTGCCGCCGCCCGCCGGGAGCGCTCGCGGAGCGGTGGGAGGGGATGGCGTGGCCGGCCGCGCGGACGCCCACGTCACTGCTCGCGGCCCTGCCGACCGGGACGTTCCCCGGCGTCGACGCGACCGAGGTGTACGCGTTCCTGGACCGCCACGCGCCTGCCTCCTGAGGTGGCGGTTCCCGCGCGTCGGACTATGCGTCGTCGGATTGCAGCGCGCCGAACACCCGCAGGAACACGATGATCCAGGCGAAGATGGCGAGGGATGCGACCAACTCCACCGCGGTCAGGTTGTAGTAGCCGACCGCGAACAGCACCGCGGAGACGCCGATGGCCGCCACGATCGCCCAGCCCATCGCCACGAAGAGGAACGGCATCCGCGGGAGGGCCCACCGGATCCCGACGGCGAGCGCGCAGAACACCACGGCCATCCCGGTCGCCACCGTGTTGTGGATGAGCACGGACACGTTGACCGGAACGAGGCCGACGCAGGCCAGCAGCACGCCGAGGGCGATCAGCGCGACCCGGACCAGGATCTCGCCGCGGGTCAGGAAGCGGCCCGGGTGGAGGGTGGACATGCGTGCCATCGCCGTCACCAGCACACCGGCCACGACCAGCGTCGCGTTGAAGGTCAGGCCGGAGAGGTCGAGGTGGGTTCCGAGGGAGCTCAGGTTCTCCTTCCACCAGAAACGGTCCGAAGCGGTCAGCATCGACGTCATCGCGCCGACCGTGAGGAACACGGTGAGCACCGACGAGAGCAGCATCGGCGTCATGTGCACTGCCGAGGAGAAGGCGATGTAGGCGCTGAGCCCGACGGCCGGACCGACGATCGCGACGGCCTCGAGCGCGTAGACGGGCGCTTCGGCGAAGCTGCGGGACAGGATGTCGGCCGCCATCGTCCAGACCAGCCCGATCACGAGGGCGTGCGCGAGGGCCACCGCAGCGGTCTCGAACACGGCGACCGCGAACGCGCTGCGACTGCGGTGCTCCAGCCGGGGACCGACGTGCGGGGAGCGGAGCACCGCGACCCGTCCGGCGGCGTACGCCAGCGCAGCTGCGGCCGCCCCCGCGATCGCGGTGACCTGCCCGACGGACCGGTCCCCCACGATGTCGAGGCGATGGTCCCCGATCAGGAACACCAGGAGCGCGACGCCGGCGGCGACGAGCGCCGCCGCGGCCGCCGCCCCCAGCGCGAGCTTCTCGGCCGTGGCCGCGCGCAACCGCGCGACGACCGGGGACACGTCCATCGAGAGTATTTCCTGCACACCCACCCAGACGCACCCGCGCCCGCCTTATGACGCGCCCCGCGCATCCCCCCCCCTCCCCCTCCGTCGAGTACACGAATGGTGCACGCGACACACCGGTGGAGCGTGCACTTTTCGTGTACTCGACGGAGGGGCGGAGGGGACGGGGGCGCGGGTCAGTCGAGGGCGAGGAGGCGGAGCGCGACGCCGTAGGGCGGCAGGTCGATCGCGGCGGACGGGTCGCCGCCGAGGGCGCGGAGCTCGCCTCCGGCGACGGACGGCGTGATCGTCACCGGGGTCTCGTGCTGCGACACGAAGAAGACGAAGCGGCGCCCGTCCTCGTGCACCAGCGTGTCGGTGAAGACGCGCGGGTCGTCCAGCCGCACATCCCGCTCCACGTCCGCCACCTCGGCGAGCGCGTCGTACAGCCGCCAGGTCTGCTCCGGGTTGACCCGCGCCCGGGCGGACGCGAAGAACTCGAGCGGATACGTGCACAGCACCGCGCGCCCGGCCCCGTGGTCGGCGACCACGATCGCGGGGCGCCCGTGCGCATCCACCGCGACGACCCGGCCGGAGGTCGCGCGCACCGGGAGGTACGTGCGCCCGTTCTCGTTGCCCGCCGCGGCGAACCGCAGCTCCGTGCCCGCGGCGAACGGTCCGAACGCCTCGGTGAAGCGCAGCACGACGGTGTCGTCCGTCACCGGCTCGGCGAGGCCGTAGGCGCTGTCCATCCGTACACCGAAGAGCTCTTCGGTGTGCGCCCACCACGGTCCGCGCTGCACACCGCTCGGCCCGTGCGAGTAGGACGCGTAGACGGTCGCCCCGTCGCGCGCGAGCGCGACGAGCTGCTGCCACGAGGTGGCGCACAGCTGCTTGACCGACGGCAGCAGGTACAGCCCGTACCCGGACGGCAGGCCGCCGTCCTCCTTCTCACGCACGACGGCGACCGGGATGTGCGCCTCGTGCGCGGCGACATACGCCTGCTCCCCCGTGGCGACGATGTGCGCCCGCTCCTCCTCCTGGGTGAACGGATAGTCCTCGGCGAGGTGCGACGGCACCACCAGCGCCGCGTCGACCGGCGCGCGACGCACCGACGGCAGGTCGATCGCCGCGAGATCCGCGGCGAAGCGGGCGAGCTCCCGCAGCGGCGGCTTGGGGTTGCCGTGCCGGTCGGTGATGCCGAAGTGCATCTCGAACGGATGGTGCGAGTACGGCCGCTGGTCGGCCAGGTCGTCGTAATCGGTGTTGTTCCACGCGATCCAGCCCGTCGCTCCTGCCAGGAGCGTCGTGTACAGCAGCTGCCGGTAGTAGGAGGCGGCGCCCGTATCCGACACGAAGTCGCTGGTGAGCCCGAACTCCTCCATGATCACCGGCAGGCCGTTCGTCGCGGCCAGCTCGGCGATGTACGCGGCCTTCAGGTGCTGGCGGATCTGGTCCGTCTCCATCCGGTAGACGTGCGGCCCGATGAAGTCGGTGTACTCCGCGAGGTCGCGCACCGAGAAGCCGTTGTCGTGCCCGGTGGTCTCGATGCCCCAGGCGCCGTCGCCGACCGCGACCGGCTGCGTCCCGCCGCCCGCGCGCACCGCATCCACCAGCAGCGACGCCCACGCGTCGACGATGGGACGCGGCGCCTCCCCGCCGTAGATCGGCACCTCGTTGGTGAGCAGCCAGCCGGCGACCGCGGGATGCGTGGCGAAGCGCGCGGTGAGCTCCCTGACGTACCAGGCCTGGCGCCCGACGAACCAGACGTCGCGGTACAGGTCGCGCCCGTCCCGCCACGCCGGATCCCAGTTCTCCCCCGACATGTGACCGACCAGGAAGGTCGGCACCGTAGTCATGCCGGTCTCGGAATGCGCGTCCAGGAAGTCCGCGAAGTTCGCCACGCACTGCTCGTCGAGCGAGTCCGGGGTGGGATGGAAGTCGGGCCAGTAGAAGAAGGAGCGCGTCATGTTGAGGCCGTGCTCGGCGAGCACGCGGAGCTCCTCGCGCACGACCGCCGGGTCGTAGCGCGTCCACATCAGCGGACCGCCGGTGCGCGACCAGAAGTTCGCGCCCAGCCACACCACAGGCGCCTCGCCGACGTGGAGCACCGGCGAGGGACGGTCGACGCGCGTCACTTGACCGCGCCGGCGGTGAGTCCCGCCACGAAGTTGCGCTGCAGCAGCAGGAACGCCACGACGATCGGGATGGACACCACGAGGGAGGCGGCCATGATCTGGTTCCAGTAGACGTTCGTCTGCGTGGAGTACAGCTGCAGTCCGACGGCGAGCGTCCGGTTCTCATCCGTCGTCATCACGGAGGCGAACAGCACCTCGCCCCAGCTGGTCATGAACGAGTAGATCGCGACCGCGATCAGACCCGGCCTTGCGGCAGGGAGCACGACGTGCCACAGCGCGCCCATCGGGCCCGAGCCGTCCACCTTCGCCGCCTCGTCCAGGTCGCGCGGGATGCCGTCGAAGTAGCCGGCGAGCATCCAGATGGAGAAGGGCAGCACGAACGTGAAGTACGTGATGATGAGGCCCCAGCGGGTGCCGACCAGCTGGATTCCGGTCGCCTGGTTGATGTTCACGAAGATCAGGAACAGCGGGAGCAGGAACAGCACACCCGGGAACATCTGCGTCGACAGCACTGTGGTCGTGAAGACGTTGCGGCCCTTGAACCGGTAGCGAGAGACCGCGTAGGCGGCGAACACCGCGATCACCAGCGAGATCAGCGTCGCGGCGCTGGACACGATGAGCGAGTTCACGAAGTACGACGCGAGCGGCACGGTCGACCACATGTCGATGAACGGCTGGAAGGTGATGTTCCGCGGGATCCAGGTGAAGGCGGCCTGCACCTCCGACAGCGGCTTCATCGACGACGTCACCATGACCCAGAGCGGGACGACCGTGAAGATCGTCAGGAAGGCGATGACGACCCAGCGGAAGATGTGGGAAGAGACGGTCTCACGCATCGCGGTTCCTCCGATTCACGGCGAGCAGGTAGATTCCGGTGACGATCAGCAGGAAGATCAGCAGCAGCACGCTCATCGCGGCTCCCGAGCCGAAGTTCCACGTCAGGAACGAGGCGTTGTAGATGTGGAAGGAGATCAGGTCTCCGGACGCCGGCTGCGCGGTGCTGCCGAACAGCACGTACGGCGTGTTGAAGTCGTTGAAGGTCCAGAGGAACATCACCAGGAGCAGCACCGAGTTGACCGGGCGCAGCATCGGGAGGGTGATCGCGCGCCACTGGCGGAACGGCTTCGCCCCGTCGACCGCGGAGGCCTCGTAGACCTCGGCCGGGATCGACTGGAGGCCGGCCATCAGCATCAGGAAGGCGAAGGGCCAGAGCCGCCAGATCGCGACGATGACGATCGCCCAGAAGGCGTTGTTCCCGATCAGCCAGAAGGGCTTGTCGCCCGAGAACCCGAGGGTGTCGAAGAAGAAGTTGTTGATCGCGCCGGTGTCCTTCTGGAACATGAACTTCCAGGTGATGATGCCGGCGTAGAGCGGCAGTGCGTAGGGCACCAGGAACAGGGTGCGGAAGAATGCACGCCCCCGGAACCGGCCCTGCAGCGCGACGGCCGCGGCCATCCCGAGCACCCAGGAGAGGCCGACCACCAGGATGGTGAAGCCGACGGTGACCATGAACGAGTGCAGCAGGCCGGCACCGACGGAGCCGCTGAAGTCCAGGGCGACCGCGTAGTTCTTGAGCCCGACGAACGGCGCCTCGCCCCAGTTGGCGATGTAGAACTTGGTGAGCTGGAGGAAGCTGATCCAGATGCCGGTAAGCATCGGGATGACGTGGATGAACAGCTCGAAGACGACGGCCGGCACCAGCAGGATGAACGGCAGCCACCATCCCTTCGGGCGTCGGCGCTTGGGCGCGGGCGGGGCGGCGGCCGCCGGCACGGTCTGTGCGGGGCCTCGGACGTCTGTCGTCGTCGACATGGGTCTCCTTACAGGTGTGGCTGGTCACCGGGCGGGACGCGGTGGCCGCTGAGCGGCCGGCCGCGCCCCGCCCGACGAACGGGTCGTGGGCTGATCAGCCGCCCATGGACTGCTTGACCTGGTCCTGCGCGTTCTGCATCGCGGACTTGATGTCCGAGGCGGACACCGTGCTGCCGGTGGCGATCTTCGCGAACATGTCGTTCATCGCCTTGCCGACCGTGTTCTCGAACTGGTCCTCAGCGGGGACCAGCGGGAGCGGCTTGGACATGTCGTTGTAGATCTTCTGGAAGGTCGCGGCCTCCTCGGCGTTGTCCGTGAAGGTCGGCTTGACGCCGTCCAGAACCGGAAGCGTCGCGTACGGCTTCGCCAGCTTGGACTGGGTGGACTCGCTCGTCATGTACTTGACGAACTTGAGCGCCGCATCCTTGTTCTTGGTGTTCTTGAAGATCGACAGGTTGATGCCGGCGGGGAACGTCGCGATCTGCTTGGCGCCCGCGGGAGCCGGGAACGGCACGACGCCGTACTGGTCGCTCTTCATGCCGTTCGACACGATCGAGGCGTCCGCGTTGTTCTGGCTGAGGATCATGCCGACCTTGCCGGTGGCGAAGTCGTTGACCGCCTGCACGCCGTTGTCGTACTGGGCGTTCGACGGGTTGACGACCTTGTCGGACTGCATCAGGTCGAGGTAGCGCTTGATGCCGTCGACGTTGGCCTGGCTGGTGAACGTCGGGTTGCCCTTGCTGTCGAACCACTCGCCGCCGTTCTGCGACGCGTTGATGAAGGCGAAGTGGACGTTCTCGGTGTAGCTGCCCGCGGCGAGCGAGAAGCCGTAGGTGGTGCCGTTGGTCAGCTTCTTGGCTGCGGCGACCAGTTCCTCCCAGTTCGTCGGCGGCTGCACGCCGGCGTCGCTGAACATCTTCTTGTTGTAGTACAGGCCGTAGGCGAGGCCGTACAGCGGGACGCTGGTGACGGGCTTGCCCTCCTGGCCACCGGTCTTCAGCGCCGTCGGGACGAACTTGTCGCTGCCGCCGATCGCCTTCATGTTGGCGTCGTCGTAGGGCAGGAACGCGCCGGTCGCCTGCAGGGACGCGGCCCAGGTGTTGCCGATGTTGAGCACATCCGGACCCTGGCCGGAGGTGACGGCCGTCTGGATGCGGGTCTGCAGGTCGTTCCAGCCGATGACCTCGAGCTTGACCTTGACGCCGCTCTCCTTGGTGAACTCGTCGAGCACCGGGGTGAGGACCTGCTTGTCGTTGTCGAGGCTGGTCCCCTGGTTGCTCGCCCAGTAGGTGATCGTCGAGCCGCTGGCGGACGATCCCGATCCCGAGCTGCTGCAGCCCGCGACCACGAGCGAGACCGCTGCGGCGACCGCCGCCGCGGCGATGGCGCGTTTCCTCATTGTGACTCCTTCGTCTCTTGATGGGGGGCGCTGCCGGTCTGGTGCGAGGGCCGTGCGGCGGGGCGCCAGGGGAAGCCTAACTTAACCGGTTCATCTGTCAATGCTTGACTTCACCTCGTCCGAGGGTATACCGGGCGGTACGCCGGTGCGGGATTCGCCTGCTGGCGCGCCGCCCGCGTCCCGCCCGCCCCCTCCGTCGAGTACACGAAAAGTGCACGCGGCGCGCCGCTGAAGCGGGCACTTTTCGTGTACTCGACGGAGTGGGCGCGCGTAGGCAGGCGACTCCCGTCAGCGGGACGCGGTGCGCGCCTCGGAGCGGGCGGGGATGCTCGTCGCGCGGGGCACCAGGCGGCTCGCCCGGGCGCGGCGGTCGAACGCGGTCCGGCCGGCGAGCTGGTCGAGCAGGAGCCGGGTCGAGCGTCGGCCCTGCTCCTCCGGGTAGCGGTCGAGGGCCGTGATCGGGCGCGTCCCCAGGCGGCACAGCAGCGAGTCGTCCCAGCTGACGATCGCGACGTCGTCGCGTCCGCCGTGCGTCAGCGCCGTCTGGGCGCCCAGCGCCAGCAGGTCGTTCGAGGTGAGCACCGCGGTGATCGACGGGTCGTCGCGCACGACCTCCGCGGCGATCCGCTCCCCCGCCTCCATCGAGTAGTCCGAGGTGGCGAACGAGAACTCCATCCCGTTCTCGCGGCCCCACGCATCCACCGCATCCCGCCGGTCCTGCTCGTGCTCGAACTCGGCCGGACCCGCGATGTGCAGCGCCCGCCGGTGGCCGAGCGACGCCAGGTGCTCGACCAGCAGCCCGGCGTCGGACCGCGCGTCGTACAGCAGCACCTTGCCCGGCGCCAGCGTCTCGCGGTTGCCGTGCAGCACGTACGCCAGCCCGAGCTCGTCGAGCAGCGCCGGGCGCGGGTCGTCGAACGTCAGGTCGAACAGCATCACGCCGTCCACCCGCGCCTCGGCGCTCCAGCGCCGGTACGCGGCGACCTCCTGGCCGGTGTCGGCGCCGACCATCCGCAGCAGCAGCGACTGCCCGGTCTCCGAGAGCTCGCTCTCGACGCCGGCGAGCAGGCTCATGTAGTACGGCTCCGCGCCGAGCAGTCCCGGGTCGCGGCGCAGCACGATGCCGATCGTGTCCGACCGCGCCCGCGACAGGGCACGCGCGGACGAGCTGGGGTGCCATCCCAGCTGCTCGGCGAGCGCCAGCACCCGCTCCCGGGTCTCGTCGCTCACACCGGGCAGCCCGTTGAGCGCGTACGACACCGACGCCTTCGAGAGACCCAGCCGGTCGGCCAGCCCCGCGATGGTCACGCGCCCCGCTCCGTTGCTCACGGCCGCCTCCCTTCATGGTGCGCGGCCAACAATACTTGTTCGCGCTTCCGGCGCACCCCGCGGGTTCGCGTGGGCGATCCGGACGGATTGGATGGCGCCGCCGTCGTTTCCCGACGAACGGCTCCGGCCGCATCCGGCAGAATGACCGCGTGAGCCCATCCCGGAACAGCACGGTGTTCGAGCGGACGCGACCCGACGACGCGGTGGTGCGCCACGCGCTCGCGCCCAGTCGTCAGGCGGTGTTCTGGACCGAGGACGCCCCCGGGGACCGCTACCCGCGACTGCACGGGGACGTGAGCTGCGACCTCGCCGTCGTCGGCGGCGGCTACACGGGACTGTGGACGGCGCTCCTCGCCAAGCGCGAGGACCCCTCTGCGCGCGTCGTGCTGCTCGAGGGCCGGCGGGTGGGATGGGCGGCCTCCGGACGCAACGGCGGCTTCTGCGAGGCCAGTCTGACCCACGGCGACGACAACGGCCGTTCCCGCTGGCCCGGCGAGTTCGACGAGCTGCAGCGGCTCGGGATGCGGAACCTCGACGAGATCGAGGCGATCGTCGCCGAGCTGGGGCTGGATGCGGAGTTCGAGCGCAACGGCGCCCTCGACGTCGCCACGGAGGAGTACCAGATCGAGGGGCTCCGCGAGTCGGAGGGGCCGGACGCCACGCTGCTCGACCGGGACGCCGTGCAGACGCTCGTCCACTCGCCCACCTACCAGGCGGGACTGCTGCGGCGGCGGGACTCCGCGCTCATCCACCCGGCGAAGCTCGCCCGGGCGCTGGCCCGAGCGTGCATCGAGGTGGGCGTCGAGATCTTCGAGCACTCGCCGGTGGAGAGCATCGGCGACGGGACGGTGCTGGAGACGCCTGCGGGGACGCTGCGCTCGCGGCGGACGGCGCTCGCCACCAACGTGTTCCCCAGTCTGCTTCGCCGGAATCGTCTCGCGACCGTGCCGGTGTACGACTACGTGCTGATGACCGAGCCGCTCACCCCGGCGCAGCGCGCCTCGATCGGCTGGGAAGGACGGCAGGGCATCGGCGACTCGGCGAACCAGTTCCACTACTGCCGGCTGACCGCGGACGACCGCATCCTCTTCGGAGGCTACGACGCGGTGTACCACTACGGCGGACGCGTTCGGCAGGAGTATGAGGAGCGGCCGGAGACGTACCGGCGGCTGGCCGGGCACTTCTTCACCACCTTCCCCCAGCTCGAAGGACTCACGTTCACGCACCGCTGGGCCGGCGCCATCGACACCTGCAGCCGCTTCTGCGCCTTCTTCGGTTCGGCGCGCCAGGGGCGCGTCGCCTACGCCGCCGGCTACACCGGCCTCGGCGTGGCGGCGACGCACTTCGGCGCGAAGGTCATGCTCGACCTCCTGGCCGGACGCGCCACCGAGCGCACGTCACTCGAGATGGTGCGCACGCGCCCCGTCCCCGTCCCGCCCGAGCCGGCGGCCTCCATCGGGATCGCGCTCACTCGCTGGTCGCTCGACCAGGCGGACCACCGCGCGGGGCACCGCAACGCCTTCCTCCGGGCGCTCGACGCGGTGGGGATGGGGTTCGACTCCTGACGCGGCGCGTGCCGCCGAGGTTCTCGTCGGGCCGCACGATCTGTGCCAAATCGTGGGAATGAGCGGCGCATTACCGCGATTTGGCACAAATCTCGCGCGCGGCGCCGTCGCCGATGGCGGGGCGCCCGCGATCGAAGGCAACATTCGTCACGAATCGCGGTAACGGGCGGCGCAATCCCGCCATTCGTGACGAATGTCTCAAGCGACGGCGCCGGGATGCGCGCGCTGCCCGCTAGCGAAGGCAACATTCGTCACGAATCGCGGTGTCGGGCGGCTCAATCCCGCCATTCGTCACGAATGTCTCGAGCGACGGCCCCGGGATGCGCGCGCTGCCCCGCGAGCGAAGGCGACATTCGTGACGAATCGCGGTTACGGAGGGCGCAATCCCGCCATTCGCGACGAATGTCTGGAGCGACACGGGATGCGCGCGGCGCCTCGCGAGAGTGGCGAAGATTTGTGCCAAATCGTGGGAATGAGCGGGGCATAACCGCGAATTGGCACAAATCTAGACGGCATCGGCGGCGACGGCCCACGCAGCACGCGGCCCACGCCGCGCGTCAGCGCGCGGTGCGGCCGCGCGCGAGCACGGCGGCGTGCAGCGCGGCGACCGTCTCGCCGTCGTCGAGGTCCATGCCGAGGAGCTCCTCGATGAGGGCGATCCGCTGGTAGAAGACCGACCGGGACAGGTGGCTCGCCGCCGCCGCGCGCGTGCGGTTGCCGGGGTGCGTCAGGTAGGCGCGGAGCACATCCACCAGGTCGCCGCCGGTCGCGAGATCGTGCTCGATCAGGGGCCGCAGCATCTGCTCCGTGTGCTCGAGCATCCGCGGATCGCTGCCGAAGGCGTTCACCAGCCGGAGGAGCGGACGGTGCTGCACCCGCTGCACGACCGGCCGCCGGCCGAGGCGCGCGTCCGGCCGGCCCGAGGATCCCGCCGCCAGTTCGACGGCCTCTTCGAGCGACGACAGCAGGCCGGTGATCCCGCGGGCGTCCGACCCGACGGCGACGACCGTCGCCGGGTCGTCCAGCCGCGCACCGGCGACCGCCTCGGCGATCGCCTCGAACAGCGCGTCGCTCAGCCCGCCGATCGACGCGTCCCTGAGCCCGCCACCCGGCCGACCACTCGGCCCGTCGCCCACGGCACCACTCGCCGCGCCACGCACGGAGCCGCCCGCCGCGCCAACAGGCCCGCCACCCACCGCACCACCCGAGGCACCACGCCCCGCCCCCACCGACACCGCGACCACCAGCGTCCCCGCCTGCTCCGGGTGCCGCCCCGCGACCGCATCCGCCCCCGCCGCCCGCGCCGCCTCCACCGCCCGCGGCGCCGCGGCCACCGGCAGCGTGCCCGATCGCAGACGCAGCGCCGCGCCCGCCAGGGTCCGCCCGGCCACCGGGAACCCGGCCGCCTCGAAGCGCGCCGTCACGCCGCCCTCCCCCGCGAACCGCCGTCCGAGCAGGGCGGACAGCAGCGCGTCGTGGCTGCGCCGCGTCCACTCGTCGTCGTCGCGGTCCGACAGCCGGCTGAGCGCGAGCGCGACGGCCGCCTGCTCCAGCACGTTGGAGCGGCCGGCGGGATGCTGCTCGCCAGGCAGCGCGACGAGGTGCCCCCAGCGCATCCCGCGCGCCTCGACCGGCACGATCGTCCAGCCTCCGCCCTCGCCGCGGTGCGCCGACCGGGAGCGCTGCTCCCACTGCGCGAGCTCCGCCTCGCCGCCGCGGTGCCCGGCGTCGAGTCCGGCCGCCGCGACGACGCGGTGGCTGGTGTCCTCCAGCACGACCGGCGACGCGAGCACCCGCGCGGCCTGCTCGACGATGAAGTCGGCCGGGCTGCCGCGCAGGCTGAGGTCGGTGAAGAGCGCGTGGATGTCGTCCCGCGCCCGCAGAGCCGCCATCTGCTCCGCGATGATCCGGGCGTGGACCGCCTCCGTGATGGCGACGAACCGCGCCTCCCGGTGCAGCACGGCGAAGGGCAGGCCGGCGGCCTCGAACTCGTCGACGAGGGCGGTGGGAGCGACCGGCATCGGCGGCCCGAGCTCCAGGACCAGCCCGGCGACGTCCGCCTCGATCAGCACGCGCCCGAGCCTGCGCAGCGCCGCGTCGTCGGACGGCCAGCCCACTCCGGTGGCGAGCAGCAGCTCGCCGCCCGACCCGAGCCGTGCCGCCTCCGCGGTCTCGGCGACGTGCACCCAGCGCACCGGAGCATCCAGCCGGTCCCGTCCGGTCAGCACCTCCGGGAGCGCCCGCGCGACCGGCTCCATCCGCAGCACCTCGCGCACGGTCGGCAGCACGGAGCTCACCGTCACCACCGGCTCCGGACGAACTGTTCGGCTGGGTGCCGGGTCCCGACGATCTGGCATCGCTTCTGGCGCCTCCGCTCTGTGACGATGGGGAGACCAGCCTACTTCCACCACCGGGCAGAACGTCCGGACCGATCCACCTGGAGGACCTCGTGGCCCTGATCCGCCACTTCATCGCCGGCGCGGAGCACCCCGCCGACCCGACCGCGCGGCCGGACCGCACCGGTCCCGTGTTCGACCCAGCGACGGGCGAGCAGCAGCACGAGGTCGCCCTCGCCGACGCCGCCGAGACGGCCCGCGCGATCGCCGCCGCCAAGGCCGCGTTCCCGGCCTGGCGCGCCACGAGCCTGACCAAGCGCGCCGACGTGATGTTCCGCCTTCGTCACCTGCTCACGGAGCGGCGCGACGAGCTCGCCGCGATCGTCACCTCCGAGCACGGCAAGGTGCTGTCGGATGCGGCCGGCGAGATCGGCCGCGGGCTCGAGAACGTCGAGTTCGCCTCCGGCCTCATCGACAAGCTCAAGGGCGAGTACAGCGAGCAGGTGTCGACCGGCATCGACGTGCACAGCGTCAAGCAGCCGGTCGGCGTTGTCGGCTGCATCACGCCGTTCAACTTCCCGGTCATGGTGCCCCTGTGGATGGTCGCCAGCGCGATCGCGTGCGGCAACACCGTCGTGCTCAAGCCGAGCGAGAAGGACCCGAGCGCCTCCGTCTTCCTGGCGAAGCTGTTCCGCGAGGCGGGCCTGCCCGACGGCGTGCTGAACGTCGTCCACGGAGACAAGGAGGCGGTGGACACCATCCTCGACTCCCCCGACGTGTCGGCCGTCAGCTTCGTCGGCTCCACCCCGATCGCCCGCTCGATCTACACGCGGGCCTCGGCCGCCGGCAAGCGGGTGCAGGCCCTCGGCGGCGCGAAGAACCACATGGTGGTGCTCGAGGATGCGGACATCGACGCGGCCGCGGACGCCGCGGTCTCCGCCGCGTACGGTTCGGCCGGCGAGCGCTGCATGGCTGTGAGCGTGGTGGTCGCGGTCGGCGACGTGGGCGACCGGCTGGTGCCGGCCATCCACTCGCGCCTGGATGCGCTTCGGATCGGACCGGGCACCGACGCGGCCAGCGAGATGGGTCCGCTCATCACCCGCGAGCACCGCGACAAGGTGGCCTCCTACGTCAGCGGCGCGGCCGCCGAGGGCGCGACGGTCGTCGCCGACGGTACGCAACGCGAGTTCGACGGAGACGGCTTCTTCGTCGGCGTCAGCCTGCTCGACAACATCCGGCCGGGCATGAAGGCGTACGACGACGAGATCTTCGGGCCGGTGCTGAGCGTGGTCCGCGTCGACTCCTACGAGGAGGCGGTGGAGCTGATCAACGCCAATCCGTACGGAAACGGCGTGGCGCTGTTCACCCGCGATGGAGGCGCGGCACGGCGCTTCGAGTTCGAGGTCGAGGTCGGGATGGTCGGCATCAACGTGCCCATCCCGGTGCCCGTCGGCGCGTACTCGTTCGGCGGCTGGAAGAACTCGCTGTTCGGCGACTCGCACATCTACGGCCCCGAGTCGTTCCACTTCTACACGCGGAGCAAAGTGGTCACCACGCGGTGGCCGGACCCGGTGCACTCGCGCATCGAGCTCTCCTTCCCCGGCAACTCCTGAGCGACGAGGACGACATGACCGACACCATCCACACCGCCGCGACCACGCGCACCGGCTACCTCGACCGGCACGGCGTCGAGCACCCGTTCGGCGACGAGGCGGCTGAGCGCCAGGTGCGCAGCGACGACCGCACGCACGTCTTCCACTCCTGGAGCGCGCAGGCGAAGATCGACCCGCTGCCGATCGCCGCAGGTGAGGGCTCGACCTTCTGGGACTACGAGGGCAACGCGTACCTCGACTTCAGCTCCCAGCTGGTCAACCTGAACCTCGGCCACCAGCATCCCGATCTCGTCGCAGCCATCCAGCAGCAGGCCGGCCGCCTGACGACGGTGCAGCCGTCGATGGCGAACGACGTGCGCGGGGAGCTCGCCCGCCGCATCGCGGAGGTCGCGCCGGGGACGCTGAACAAGGTCTTCTTCACGAACGGCGGAGCGGACGCGAACGAGTACGCGGTGCGCCTCGCCCGCCGGGTGACCGGCCGCCGCAAGGTGCTCTCGATGTACCGCTCGTATCACGGCGGCACGGCGACGGCGATCTCGCTGACCGGCGACCCGCGCCGCTGGGCGAACGAGCCGTCCGACCCGTCGGTGGCGCACTTCTTCGGGCCGTACCCGTACCGGTCGGCGTTCCACGCGACCACCCCGGAGGAGGAGACGCAGCGCGCACTCGAGCACCTCGAGAACGTCATCGTCCTCGAGGGCGCGGCCACCGTGGCGGCGGTCATCCTCGAGACGATCGTGGGGACGAACGGCGTGCTCGTGCCGCCGCCCGGCTACCTGGCGGGCGTGCGTGAGCTGTGCGACCGGTACGGGATCGTCTACATCGCCGACGAAGTGATGGTCGGTTTCGGCCGGGTCGGCGAGTGGTTCGCCGTCGATGCGTTCAACGTCGTCCCCGACCTCATCACCTTCGCGAAGGGCGTCAACTCCGGGTACGTGCCGCTGGGCGGCGTCGTGATCTCGGACGCGATCGCCTCCTACTTCGACGACGTCGCGTTCCAGGGCGGCTTGACGTACTCGGGCCACCCGCTCGCCTGCGCCGCCGGGGTGGCGACCTTCGACGTGTTCGAGCGCGACGGCATCCTGGAGCGGGTCCGCGACCTGGGGAGCCGCGTGGTCGAGCCGGAGATCCGTTCGTGGCTCGACCGGCATCCCTCGCTCGGCGAGGTGCGCGGGCGCGGGCTGTTCTGGGCGCTGGAGCTGGTGCGCGACCGCGAGACCCGCGAGCCGCTGGTGCCGTTCAACGCGGCGGGTCCGGATGCGGCGCCGATGGCGGAGGTCGCGGCGGCCTGCAAGGCGGCCGGCGTGTGGCCGTTCACGCACTTCAACCGCGTGCACATCGCACCGCCGCTGGTCATCGAGGAGGACGAGCTGCGGCGCGGACTCGCCGCCATCGACGCCGCCCTGGATGTGGCGGACCGGTACTCCACACGCTGACAGTTCTCCACAGCCTGCGCCTGCCCCGGTCCGCCCGGGCGGGCGCAGGCTAACCTGGCACCATGAGTGAACCCGGAGACGGCCGTGTCGCGGTCTACATCGACTTCGACAACATCGTCATCTCGCGCTACGACCAGGTGCACGGGCGCGGCAGCTACATGCGCGACCGCCCGAAGTCGAGCTCGACCCAGCCCAAAGCATCCTTCGCCGACAAGCTGGCCGAGGCCCGTGTCGACCTGGGCGCGGTGATCGACTTCTCGTCGTCGTTCGGCACGCTCGTGCTCACCCGCGCCTACGCGGACTGGTCGTCGGCCGTCAACGCGGAGTACCGCGGGCAGCTGGTCGGCCGGGCGGTCGACCTGGTGCAGCTCTTCCCCGCGGCGGCGTACGCCAAGAACGGCGCCGACATCCGGCTCGCGGTCGACGCCGTCGAAGACCTGTTCCGCCTGCCGGAGCTCACGCACGTCGTGATCGTGGCCGGCGATTCGGACTACATCCCGCTGGCCCAGCGGGTGAAGCGGCTCGGCCGCTACGTGATCGGGATCGGCGTGGCCGGGTCGACCGCCAAGTCTCTCGCCGCCGCGTGCGACGAGTTCGTCAGCTACGACGACCTGCCCGGCATCGCCCGGGACGAGGCGGCGGACGCCGAGGAGGCCGAGCTGGAGGCGGAGGAGGCGGAGGCTGCTGTCGCCGAGGCTGAGGCCGAGTCGGGCGCGGCTGCGGCCGGCGCTTCGAGCGGGTCTGCCGTCGTGGCGGAGGACTCGCCGGCGGAGACCGACGGCGACACGGAGGCGGCCGCCGCCGATGGCGCCGCTCCCGAGGCGGACGCTGCGCCCGCGAAGCGCCCGACCCGTCGCGGCGGTCGCAAGCGCGCTCCGGCCGCCGAGGGCGGCGCGGATGCGACCGAGGAGCAGCAGGAGGACCCGCAGCATGTGGCGACGCGCCTGCTCGCCCGCGCGATGCAGCTCGGCCACGAGAAGGACGACTCGCCGTGGCTGCACAGCTCGACGGTGAAGGGCCAGATGAAGCGGATGGACCCGTCCTTCAGCGAGAAGGCGCTCGGCTACCGCTCGTTCAGTGACTTCATCAAGTCGCGCAGCGACCTCGTCGAGCTGGACGACAGCTCCACCGCCCAGATGCTGCGGCTCGCGCCGACCCGCCCGCGCCGCGCCCGGCACAGCGGGCGCGCGGCCGACCGGGTGTCCGCGTCCTGAGCCGGTACACAGCCACCGGGAGTTGACTGCGGTCCATGGCAAGCGAGCGGACAGCGCGACAGTGGACAGCAACGCAGTGGGGCGGACCGGAGACCTGGGACTTCGCGGAGGTGCCGGTGCCCGATCCGGGGCCCGGCGAGGTGACCATCCGGGTGACCGCCGCGGGCGTCAATCCCGCTGACTACAAGCATGTGTCCCAGCCGCGGCCGGGACTCGACCTGCCGGTGCCGATCGGCTACGAGGTCGCCGGCGTGGTGTCGGCCCTCGGTCCGGACACCGAGCTCGCCTCCGGCGGCGGCGCGGTCGGCGACCCGGTGGTGGCGTTCCGCATCCAGGGCGGGTACGCCACCGAGGTGACCGTCCCCGCGAAGGACGTCTTCGCCAAGCCGCCGCGCCTGGCCGACGAGGAGGCCGCGAACCTCCTCCTCGTGGGGACGACCGCCTCCCAGATGCTGCACGTGACGGATGTGCGTGCGGGCGAGACCATCCTCGTGCACGGCGCGTCCGGCGCGGTCGGGGTGAGCATCCTGCAGCAGGCCGCCGAGATCGGCGCACGGGTGATCGGCACCGCGAGCGAGGCCAGCTTCGCGCGGGTGCGCCGCTTCGGCGGGCTCCCGGTCGCCTACGGCCCGGGCCTGGCCGAGCGGGTGACCGAGGCCGCGCAGGGCCCGATCGCCGCGGCGCTCGACACCGTCGGAACCGACGAGGCGATCGACGTGTCCCTCGAGCTCGTCCCCGACCGCATCCGCATCGTGACGATCGTCGCCGCGCAGCGGGCCGAGAAGGAGGGCTTCCACGCCGTGTTCGGCGCGCAGCCCGAGAGCCAGGCCTACCGCGACTCCGTCCGCGCCCACCTGCTGGAGCTCGCGGGCAGCGGCCGCCTGCAGGTCCCGGTCGCGCGCACCTACCCCCTCGCCGAGGCCCCCGACGCGCTGGCGTTCCTGAAGCAGGGCCACCCCGGCGGCAAGCTCGCGCTGCTCCCCTAGCGCGGGCGCCCGGCGCGCCGCCGCCGTCGCCGCCGTCCCTCGTGCGCACATTCGTGCCGAATGGTGCCTCTCGGACCGCCAGAGGCGACATTCGTGACGAATGTCCGCCTGACTCCTTCGTCATCCCGGGCCCGCGCCGCCGCGCGGTCGAAGATTTGTGCCAAATCGCGGTTATGGCCGCGCCAAAACCACTATTTGTGCCAAATCTTCGAAGCCACTCAGGGCTGCGCCGCCATCACCCGACGCGAGCGCGCGAGAATTGCGCCAAATCGCGGTTGTGGCGATTTCAAAACCGCGATTTGTGCCAAATCATGCACCTGGGAAAGGTGAGCGGCCCTGCGCTCAGTCACGCACTGCGGCGACCGCCTCGATCTCGACCAACTGGCCGTCGTACCCGAGCACCGTGACGCCCATGAGCGTGCTCGGCACGTCGTGCTCTCCGAACGCATCCTGGACGACCTGCCATGCGGCGCCGAGGTCTTCGCGTCTGCTCGAGGCGACGAGGATGCGCGTGCTCAGCACATCCTCTCGGGTCGCCCCCGCGGCGCGCAGCGCCGCCGTCATCGTCTCGACGCACTGCGCCGCCTGGCCGGCGACATCGCCGACGGCCACGGTGGCGCCATCCGCATCCAGCGGGCAGGCGCCGGCGAGGAAGATCAGCCGGGAATCGCGAGGCGCGGTGGACGCGTACGCGTACGGCGCGGCACTGAGTTCTGGGGCGCGGAGGAGCTGGACAACGGTCGTCACTCCCTCATCCTGTCAGTCGCGGGCGGCCAGCCCCTCGGCCTCGCGCTCCGAGATCAGCTCCATGCCTCCGGTGCGCTGGCTCGTGTGCAGCAGCGCCTCCATCCACCGCTCGTTGAGCTTCGGCGGGTGCGTCTCCGTGAACACGAAGGCCAGCGGGATCTCGCGGCTGATCCAGAGGCTCATGCGTCCGCCGCCCAGTTCGGCGGCGATCTGCCAGTTCAGCAGGAAACTCTCGTGGCGCCGGAGCTTGGTGACGAGGGCGATCTTCACGTGCGCCAGCGTGCGGTCGTCGAACTCGTACTCCTGCGCCTGCGTGCCGTAGATCAGTCTGCCCACGTCACCCGACCTCGTGCCGCCTGCCCTGCTTCGCCTTGCTCTCGCGGTAGCTGCCCGCCGGCACCTCCTCGCGGATCTCGGCCCGCAGGGCGTCCTCCAGCACCAGCCCGACGTTGCTGTTGGCACGCTCGCTCAGGATGGTGAGCCAGTCTCGGTTGAGCTCGGGCAGCTCCGTCCCGGCGAACACGAACTGGACCGAGATCGACGGGTCGAGCCAGATCGACCGGAGCACGCCCTGCGGGCTGGCAGTGCGGTCGGTCCAGATCAGCAGGAAGCCCTCGCGGCGGCGCAGCTTCGACTGGATCACCGCCTGCAGGTGCGCGAGCACGCGATCGTCGAACGTGAAACCGTCCGCACCGTCGTAGATCAAGGTTCCCACGGGGGTCCTTCCTGTCGAGATCACTTTCTCGAAACAGCCGCGCGCCGTCAAGGCATTACTGCGCGCGCCGCCGTACAGTCCGGTCATGGACGCTCTCACGCGAACCATCAAAGCGGCCCTCCTCTACGAGGACGGCCGGACCCTCGACAGCGTCGTGGTCGTTCCCCTGATCGGCGGATGCCCGCCCGGGGAGATCCGCGTCGCCACCACGTTCGCCGGCGCCCTCGCCTACGACGTGTACGAGCTGGCGGACGAGGAGCAGTTCTCCTCCATGCCGGCCTACCCCTACCGCTCCACCGTTCCCGTCACGACGAAGGACCTCGAGGACTGACCGGGGCGCCACCCGCCCGCGAGTAGCGTTGACGGAGTGACACCCTCCGACGACCGCGCCCGCACGCGCACCGGCTGGGCGGTGACTGCGCTCAGCCTCGGCACGCTCCTGAACCCGCTCAACTCCTCCATGATCGCCGTGGCGCTGGTGCCGCTGCAGCACGACTTCGGTGTGGATGTGACAGCGGTCACCTGGGTGATCACCTCGTTCTATCTCGCCTCCGCGGCAGGGCAGCCGCTGATGGGTCGCCTCGCGGACCGGTTCGGTCCGCGCCGCCTGTTCCTGTTCGGGATGGTCGTGGTCGCGCTCGCGTGCGCCGTCACACCGTTCTCGGGGTCGTTCGCCGCGGTGTGCGCGGGCCGTGTCGCGCTCGCGATCGGCACGGCGACGGCGTTCCCGTCGGCGATCGCGATGCTGCGTCCCCTCGCGGCGCAGTCCGGTGTCGGGACGCCGCGGCTGCTCGGGCGCATCCAGATCGCCAACACGTCGGGCGCCGCGATCGGGCCGGTGCTCGGCGGAGCGCTGGTCACCTTCCTCGGCTGGCAGGCGATCTTCTGGGTGAACGTGCCGCTGGCCGCGCTCACCTTCGTCGGCGTCCAGCTGTTCGCCCCGCGTGACGCCGAGCGCGCGCGGACGCCGCTCAGCCGGACGCTTGCCGAGTCGGACATCCCGGGCATCCTGCTGTTCGTCGCCACGCTGACGTCGCTGCTGGTGTTCCTGCTCGACCTGCACCCGCAGCCGCTGTGGTGGCTGCTCCCGGTGTGCGTCGTCGCGGCCGGGCTGTTCGTCTGGCGGGAACTGCGCAGCGCGCATCCGTTCCTCGACCTGCGACTGCTGGCGGCGAACCGGCGGCTGCTCATGGTCTACCTGTGCTTCGCCATCTTCAACGTGGTCTACTACTCGGCGTTCTTCGGCCTCCCCCAGTACCTGCAGACGCACGACGGCTACTCGGCCGGGGTGGCCGGTCTGCTGATGTTCCCGCTGGCGGCGGTCACCATCGTCGTGACGCCGCTGGCGGCGCGGGCGATCGAGTCGATCGGGCTGCGGCCGACCCTGCTCTCCGGCGCGGTCGCGCTCGTGGCCGGCGCGGCCCTGCTCGCGGTCGCCGCGCTCACCCCGGCGCCGTGGGCGGTGCTGCTGCTGACCGCAGCGCTCGGCATCCCCTACTGCGTGGTCAGCATCGCGATGAACCAGGCGCTCTACTCGTCGGCGCGACCGGAGGACAGCGGCGTCGCGGCGGGCATCTTCCAGACGTCGAGGTACGTGGGCGCCATCGTGGCGACGACGGTCCTCGGGCTGCTGTTCAGCGGCGGGACGACGGCGTCCAGCTGGCTCACGGCGGTCACCGTGGCGACGGCGCTGGCCGTGGTGCATCTCGCGCTGCTGGTGTTCGTCCGGCCGCGCAGTCCGCGCGCGGAGCAGCCCGCGGCGGCGTGAGCTCAGGCGACGAGCGCCGTCCCGCCCGGCGGCACGGTGCCGCGCCGTCGCGTCGCGCTCGACGTCGATGCCTCGCGGCACAGTGGATTCGTGCAGCCCACCGGGAGCGCCACCACCGTCCACGACCCGCTCGACGTCCGCGCCAGTCTTCGCTCGGCGGAGAGCGGCCACCCGCACTCCGCGCACACCTGTGCGTCCGCGACCATACCGATCAACCCCATCCGTGACCCGTGGCGCCCGCTTCGCCACTTCCATGGTCCGCCCGGCGACCGCCGGAAGCAAGAGGGGGGTTCGTCCGGTGGACCGCCGCCCGCGGTTCGAATCGTGAGAAGGCCATATAAAGAAACGGTAAGGACGCTGCCGGACGGCCGCGCCGGAGGCACGCGCCCGCCAAGATGGGAAGGTGGGCGATGACAGGGGCCTCGTGCTGGTGGTCGAGGACGAGCCGGCGATCGCCGAGCTGGAGCGGATGTATCTGGCCGACGCCGGATTCGGCGTTCATGTCGAGCGCGATGGGTCCCGCGCACTCGAGTCGGTGTCCCGCCTGCGCCCCGCGGCCATCGTGCTCGACATCGGCGTCCCGGGAATGGACGGCGTCGAGGTCTGCCGCCGGCTCCGGGCCCGGGGCGACTGGACGCCGGTGGTGTTCGTGACGGCGCGCGATGACGAGGTGGACCGCATCCTGGGCCTGGAGCTGGGCGCCGACGATTACGTGACCAAACCGTTCTCTCCGCGCGAGCTGGTGGCGCGGATCCGCGGCCTGATCCGTCGTGCGGCCGGCTCCCCTGGCGCCGAGGCGCGCCGGATCGGTCCGGTGAGCCTCGACCCGGCACGCCGGCGGGTGGAGGCCGGGGGCGTGCGGGTGGAGCTGACCGCCACCGAGTTCGATCTGCTGGAGCACCTGATGTCGCAGCCCGGGAGGGTGTTCACCCGCGAGCAGCTGCTCTCCTCGGTCTGGGGCGTCGCCGACTACAGCAGCAGCCGCACCGTGGACGTGCATGTCGCGCAGCTGCGCACCAAGCTCGGGGATGCCTCGTGGATCATCCGCACGGCACGCGGCGTCGGGTACAGCGCCGCCGGGGCCGATGACTGACGCCGCCCGCACGCCGCCGCTCCCCCGCGCCCGGCGCTGGAGCGCCTCCCTCGCCGGCCGGATCATGCTCGGGACCGTCGCGGTCGGGGTGATCGCTGTGGTGGTGACCGCGTTGCTCGCCGTCCAGGTCGTGCAGTCGGTGGCCGAGAGCCAGGCGCGGCAGCAGCTCAAGGCGCAGGCGACGGCCCTCGTCGCCGTCCGGGCGTCCGGCGTGCGGCTCGGTGCAGCGCGGCTGGCGGTGCTCGGCGACCGGTTCGCCGTGGTGGATGCGGACGGCACCCTCTCGGGTCCGGCGCGGGCCGCGGTGCCGGCGAGTGCTGTGCGCGACCTGACCCGCGGACGGTCGGTCTCCGGTTCGACGACGCTCGCCGGGCACGACGCCGTCTACGTCGGCATCCCGGCGGCGGACGGCGGAGGCGTCGTCGGCGTGCGGAAAGTGGCCGACATCGCCGCGGCCGATGCGGAGCTGACCCGCTGGCTGCTCCTCGCTCTCGCCGGCGGCCTCGTCGTGGCCGTCGTCAGCGGGGTGCTGCTCGCGCGCCGCCTCGGGCGCCCCCTCACCCGTATCGCGGGGAGCGCGCGAGCACTCGCCGCAGGCGGCCGGGGCGTGCCGATCCGGGACGAGTCGATCGCCGAGATCGACGACATCGCGCACGCTCTACGCGGGCTGGATGGAGCGCTCACGGTGAGCGAGGAGCGGCAGCGCGAGTTCCTGCTGTCGGTGTCCCACGAGATCCGCACGCCGCTCACCGCGATCCGCGGGTACGCCGAGGCCCTGGCCGACGGCATGGTGGCGCCGGACGACCGGATGCGCGTCGGCCGCACGCTCGCCGAGGAGTCGGAGCGGCTCCGCCGGTTCCTCGACGACCTGCTGGAGCTGGCACGCCTTGAAGCCGACGACTTCCGCCTCGACCCGCAGCCCGTCGACCCGGGTTCGACGGTGATCGCCGCCGTGGACGCCTGGCAGGGAGCGGCCGGGCGCGTCGACGTGCCTCTCCGCGCAGAGCTCGCTCCGGGCATCCCGACCGTGGTGACCGACGGGATGCGCCTGCGGCAAGTGCTCGACGGACTGATCGAGAACGCACTGCGCGCCACCCCCTCCGGGTCCCCGATCGTGGTGTCGGCATCGCCGGCGCCGGGCGGCGGCGTCCGGCTCTCGGTGCGCGACGGCGGACCGGGGCTGAGCGAGCAGGATGCGGAGGTCGCGTTCGAGCGCGGCGAACTGCGCGATCGGTACCGGGAGGTGCGCTCGGTCGGCACCGGGCTCGGACTGTCGATCGCCCGCCGCCTGGTCGGGCGCCTCGGCGGGACCATCGGGGTGGGCGCGGCGCCCGAGGGCGGCGCCTCCTTCGACGTCTCCTTACCTTCCTCGAACATTCCCCGAGCGGAGCGCTGACACGTCCCTGGGACGCTGGCGTCATGAGCGACAACGACATCCCCACCCCTCCCGCGTCCGACGAGACGCGCCCGTACGACACCGTGAGCGCCCCCGGCCCTGCCGTCCCCGCGGCGCCGCCTGCCCAACCCGCCGCACCCGAACCGTTCGTGCGGCGGCACGCTGTGGCCGTCGCGATCGTCGCCGCGGTGCTCGCGGTCATCGTCGTCGCCGGGGGCACGGCGTGGGGCGTCTCCGCGGCCGTCGCGAGCACGCAGACGGCGAGCGCGCCCATGAAGCCGACCGTCCACGCCGCCGGCGCGAAGGCTTCCGCTCGCAAGGCTGCCGCGGCCAAGCACGCGAAGGCGCACGCCGTGCGGGGAACGATCACCGCGATCTCCGGGGACAACTGGACTGTTCGCAGCGCATCCGGCAAGACGGCGACGGTCAAGCTCGACTCGGCGACCACCTTCGGCACGAAGAAGAACCCTGCCACTCGCGACTCCTTCACCGTCGGCGACCGCATCGGGGTGCTCGGCACGCGGTCGGGCACGACGGTGACTGCGAAGAAGATCGTCCATCTCCACGCCACCTCGACGGGCACTCCGAGCCCTGCGCCGTCGGCCTGATCCGCCCATGGGCCGCCCGGTTCTCGGTAACGTCGTCGACATGCAGCTCGATGTCCCCACCTCGGTCGGCCCAGGGCGCCTGACGGTGTCCGCCGCCCCGGAGCCCACCGCCGTGCTCTGGCTGGGGCACGGCGCGGGCGGCGGCATCGACGCGCCCGACCTCGCCTTGCTGGCGTCGCGGCTGCCCGATCGCGGCATCACCGTGATCCGCTACGAGCAGCCGTGGCGGGTCGCGGGTAAGCGCGTCGCCGCGCGGCCGGCCACTCTCGACGTGGCGTGGCTCGAGACAGCGCCGACCGTCCGGGAGCTGGCGGACGGGCTCCCGCTCGTCGTCGGGGGACGCAGCGCGGGTGCGCGCGTCGCCTGCCGCACCGCCGCATCCACCGGTGCCGCGGGCGTGGTCTGCCTCGCGTTCCCGCTGCACCCGCCTGGTCGACAGGACGCGTCACGGCTGGACGAGCTCCGCGAACCGGACGTGCCCGTCCTCGTGCTGCAGGGCGGCCGGGACCCCTTCGGCGGCGCCGAGCAGCTCGTAGCCGAACTCGGCACGCAGACGGGCGTCCGGGTGGTCGAGGTGCCCGGCGCCGATCACGGCATGAAGGTGGCGAAGGCCTCCGCGTTCGGGCCGGCGGACGTGCGCGACCTGGTCACCGCGTCGGTGGAGGGGTTCGTGCGCGAGGTCAGTAGTCGCCCTTGACGACGAAGTAGGACCCGCGGATGGTGCCGGCCAGCTTCGACCGCTGGCGCGCGAACTTGAACGCGGAGAGCTCGTCGGGCACGTCCATTCCATCGGAGAGCTTGAATCCGACGGCGCGCTTGCCCGCATCCTCCAGCGTCCAGAGCAGGTTCACCGACAGGCCGGACTCGTAGAAGACGTAGGTCCAGTCGATCCCCTCGACTTGGAACCGTGTCGCCTCGAGCGCCGGCGACGCGATCACGATGCCGCGCTCCTCCTCGAGCACCCGGGCGACGCGCGCGACGGCGTCCGCCTCCTCCTCGGCCGTGCCGACGGTGAAGGCGTGGTCGTACTTGTTGCGGAAGTAGCGCGCCTCGTTCGCCCGCAGCCCCGCGAGCGCCTCGGCGACCGGGGACGACTCCAGCCCGACGGTGGACACGTTCTCGAAGTCGACGACGTACGGCATGTTGCCCTCCCGGATCTCGGCGGCGGCTCGCCGCCCGCACCAACCTAGCGCGACGAGTGGATGCGGTGCACGGGCGTGTCCGCTGCGCACGGCCCGGGAGGAGCGCGAGGATCGAGGGGTGTCCGACCTGCTGATGCGCATCCAGAGTCCCGAGTTCCAGGCGATGTCCGAGCGCGTGCTCGAGGTGACCGCCCTCACGTCCCGCCTCAACGTGCTGCCGTTCGACGACGAGGCGGGCAAGGCGGAGCTGTTCGAGCGCATCCTCGGCCGTCCGCTGCCGCCGCGCGTCACGATCTACCCGCCGTTCTTCACCGACCACGGGCTCAACCTCGACCTCGCGGACCGCGTCTTCATCAACCAGAACTGCACGTTCCTCGACTATGCGGGCATCCGCCTGGCCGAGCGCGTCATGGTCGCGCCGAAGGCGACCTTCATCACGGTCGGACACCCCGTCGACACCGACGACCGCCGCGTCTGGCTGACCGGAGGCCCGATCGACGTGGAGGAGAACGTGTGGATCGGCGCGGGCGCCACGATCCTGCCCGGTGTCACGATCGGCCGAGACTCCGTGATCGCGGCGGGCGCGGTCGTCGCGGAGGACGTGCCGCCGCGGAGTCTCGTAGCGGGCGGGAAGGCGACGGTGCGACGGTCGTGGTGACCGCGGGCTGCCGCGGCCCCGCACGCCGTCTGGGCGCACGCCGGGAAGGTCATCCGCCCTGTTCTGCGACGCGGCCGGACGTGCTTGGATGAGCGGGTGGGGCGTCCGACGAACGTCTCACCCGGACCGGCACGTCGCAGGAGCGCGAGTATGGAGTTCGACAGACTGAGCGGGGCGGCGACAGACTCCGACCCCCAGACGCTCCTGCTCGAACTCATCGACAGCGTGGTCCGTTCGCTCCCGGCCGACGTCGCATCCCGCGCCCTGCTCGTCGAGCGCACCCGGTCGCTGAGCGACTGGATGGCACAGCGGCCCGGTCCGATCACACGCCTGCGCCTGTCCGGGCCCACCGAGGCGCTGTCGCTGGAGTGGGAGCCGGGGCCCCGCTGGACCGCAACGGTGGAGCAGCTCCACGGGACGGTCTCGCTGTCGAGCCGCACCGTCCCCGTCAGTCAGTGGCTGACGGCGTTCGCCCAGCTCGTCACCGCCCTCGCGGTGAGCGCCGCGGAAGACGCGGCGGATTCGGAGCGCGCGCTGCAGGCGCTCGGGATCCTGCCGCCCGGATCGGAGGTCCGCGTCGATGACGCCAACCTCTCGCGCGACCTGCTGACCCTCGCCGCGCGCGTCCGGCGGCGGGTCCCCGCGGAGGCAGCGGAGGCCGTGGAACGGATCGGCGCCCTGCTCGCCGACACACTCCCGCGAGTGGCCGGGACGGGCGAGCCCGAGGTGATCGTGCGCGTGGCGGCGACCGTGTACCTCCCCGACACGCTGCGGGCCTACCTCGCGCTGCCCGCCGGGTGGGCGGCCGAGCACACGCTCGCCGGCGGCCTCACCCCGGCTCAGGCGCTGATCGCGCAGCTCGACGCCCTCGAGTCCGCGGCGCGGACGATGAGGGATGCGGCGGTCGAGCGGGACGCGTCGGCCCTGCTGGCCAACGGCCGGTTCCTGGCCGACCGGTTCGCCGGGTCCCGACGCGAGCTCGACCTGCCCTGACGCGAGGTGCAGAACGGCGGTCGGATGCCTCACCCGGCGGCCCAGAGCTCCTCGGCCTCCAGGGTCAGATCGATCACCTGACGCAGCAGAGCCCCCATCGATGTCGACCGCAGCAGGGTGTACCTGTCGTACTCGCCCAGCGGGGCGATCGCCGCGAGTTGCCACACCGCTGCGACGGGATCCTCCGACAGCTCGATCGCTGCATCCGACTCCGGCTCGTCGACGCGGGCGATCACGCGGCGCACGACGGCTTCGGCCTCGGCCCGCAGGGGTGCGAGCGCGTCGGACCACTCCAGATCCGGCAGCATCGAGAGCTCGGCCCGGGGATACGGGTCGTCCTCGAGCCAGCGCTCGACCGTGAACCGCCGGGTCCCCACGCCGACGATGAACAGGTCGTCGGCGTCCGCGGTGGCGCTCACAAGATGCGCGATCGTCCCGACCGAGGCGCGCTGGTCGCCACCCCCGGCTTCGGACCCGCGCTCGATGAGGACGACGCCGAACTCGAACCCCGGTTCGACCTCATCGAGCAATCGGCCGACCAACGTGAGATACCGCGGCTCGAAGACACGCAGCGGGATCGCCACGAACGGGTACAGCACGGATCCGAGCGGGAACATCGGTGAGGCGGCCATACCCCAGTGAAGCACCGCGGACGTACAGTGAACAGGTGACCCGACCCCGCCCCGAGATCCCAGGACCGGGTCAGGAGTCCGTGTGGGACTACCCGAGGCCACCGCGCATCGAGCGCGTCGCCGCGCCCGTCACGATCCGCCTGGGCGGACAGCTCATCGTCGACACCCGGGACGTCGTCCGGGTGCTCGAGACGAGCCATCCGCCGGTCTACTACCTCCCGATCGCGGACTTCGCGCCCGGGGCGCTGGTCGACGCCGACGGCTCGTCGTTCTGCGAGTTCAAGGGAACCGCACGATATCTCGACGTGCGCGGCGGAGGCGAGGTGCGGTCCGCGAGCGGATGGAACTACCCGTATCCGTCGCCCGGGTACGAGCTGCTCCGGGACCGCGTCGCCGTCTACGCCCAGCAGATGGACGAGTGCACGGTCGACGGCGAGGTCGTCACGCCGCAGCCCGGAGGCTTCTACGGCGGCTGGGTCACGAGTGCTGTGGTCGGGCCGTTCAAGGGGGTGCCTGGGTCATACGGCTGGTGAACGCCCGCGATGCCTACACATTGAACCGGAACTCCACCACGTCCCCGTCCTGCATCACGTAGTCCTTGCCCTCCATGCGCGCCTTGCCGCGGGAGCGGGCCTCGGCGACGCTTCCGGCCTCCATCAGGTCGTCGAAGGAGATGACCTCCGCCTTGATGAAGCCCTTCTCGAAGTCGGTGTGGATGACGCCGGCCGCCTGCGGGGCCTTCGAGCCCTTGTGGATGGTCCAGGCGCGCGACTCCTTCGGGCCGGCGGTCAGGTAGGTCTGCAGGCCGAGCGTGTCGAAGCCGATGCGGGCGAGCTGGTCGAGGCCGGACTCCTCCTGGCCGGTTGAGGCCAGCAGTTCTGCAGCGTCGGCCGCGTCGAGGTCGATCAGCTCAGACTCCAGCTTCGCGTCCAGGAACACGGCCTGCGCCGGGGCGACCAGCGCGGCGAGCTCGGCGCGACGGGACTCGTCGGTCAGCACGTCCTCGTCGACGTTGAACACGTAGATGAAGGGCTTCGCGGTGAGGAGCCCCAGCTCGCGCACCGGCTCCAGGTCGATCGAGGACGTCGAGAGCGGCTTGCCCGAGTTGAGGTACTCGATCGCGGCGCGCGCGGTCTCGAGCACGATCGGCTCCAGCTTGCGGCCCTTGACCTCCTTCTCGTAGCGCTGCTCCGCCTTCTCCAGGGTCTGCAGGTCGGCGAGGATGAGCTCGGTATTGATGGTCTCCATGTCGCCGGCCGGGTCGGTCTTGCCCGCGACGTGCACCACATCCGCGTCGCTGAAGCCGCGCACGACCTGCGCGATGGCGTCCGCCTCGCGGATGTTCGCCAGGAACTTGTTGCCCAGGCCCTCGCCCTCGCTGGCGCCCTTCACGATGCCGGCAATGTCGACGAACGACACCGGCGCCGGCACGATCCGCTCGCTGTGGAACAGCTCCGCCAGGCGGTCGAGCCGCGGGTCGGGGAGGTTCACCACGCCGACGTTCGGCTCGATGGTCGCGAACGGATAGTTCGCGGCGAGCGCGTCGTTCTTGGTCAGCGCGTTGAACAGGGTGGACTTGCCCACGTTGGGCAGTCCGACGATTCCGATAGTGAGAGCCACGGTCGTCCATTCTACGGGCCGGGGTCAGCCCTCCCGGGCGGCTCGGTACGAGCGGGTGACGTACGGCAGCTCGATGGTGTCGCGGCCGGCGAGGTCGGGATGCTCGCGCAGCAGACGACGCAGCGACTGGATGACCGCGGCCTGACCGCCCGCATCCTTCGTGATGAAGTAGCTGCGGGACCGCGCCAGGTCGAGCAGCCCGTCGTGGCTGAGCGCCTGCACCCAGCCCGTCTCGTGCTTCTCCAGCGGCCCGAACGGTTCGGTCAGCACCGGGTCCGTCCCGTCGTTGAACGCCGCGGAGCCGGCATCCATCAGGCTGCCCAGTTCTCGGACCCAAGGGATGCTTTCGTCGCGCTCGTTCCAGATCAGACCCAGGCGTCCCCCGGGACGCAGCACTCGCGCCACCTCCGGGATGGCTCGCGCAGGATCCACCCAATGCCAGGCCTGGGCGACAATCACGAGCTCGAAGGCGCCATCCGGCGCTGGGATGTTCTCCGCCGTCCCCTCGGCCACTGCAACGCCGGGAAGACGCTCGCGGAGCACGCGCAGCATGCCCGCGGAGGGGTCGACGGCGGACACCGCAAGGCCGCGGTCGACCAGGCGCGCCGTCAGCTTGCCGGTGCCCGCCGCGAGATCGAGGACCGGCCCCTCCACGCCCTGCGTGACCCAGCTCACGGCGTCGGCCGGATACGACGGGCGCACGGCGTCGTAGAGGTCGGCGGCCCGCTCGAACGAGGAGGCGTGGAGGTCGCGCTGCTGACGGGACTTCATGAAGCCGATGGTACGCGACGGCCCTCAGGGTGACCGAACCGCGGGCGTAACCCTGAGCTCCTTCGGGTTGTCGATGCGGGATGCGGCGGCACGCGGGCGGGATGCCGGGCGGCGTCGGTGGGCCGTGTCAGCATGACGACGTGACCCTGGATTTCACCGCCATCGACTTCGAGACCGCCAACTCCTCCCCCGCCTCCGCGTGCTCGGTCGGGCTGGTGAAAGTGCGGGACGGCAAGGTCGTCGACCGCGCGGGATGGTTCATCCGGCCGCCGCTCGGGCACGACCAGTTCCAGGAGTGGAACATCCGCATCCACGGCATCCAGCCCCACCAGGTGGCGGACGCGGCGAGCTGGGTCGACCAGCTGGCCGACCTCGTCGAGTTCGCCGAGGACGACCACCTCGTCGCTCACAACGCGGGCTTCGACATGGGTGTCATCCGCGCCGCCTGCCAGGCCACACTCGTCGCCTGCCCCGAGTACAGCTACCTGTGCAGCCTCCAGGTCGCCCGCCGCACCTACACGCTCGAGTCGTACCGCCTGCCGGTCGCGGCGATGGCGGCGGGATTCGACGGGTTCCAGCACCACGACGCCCTCGCCGACGCGGAGGCCTGCGCGGCCATCGTCATCCACGCGGCGCGGCGCCACGAGGCCGCGACGATCGCGGACCTCTCCGCGCTGACCGGCGCCCGCCTCGGGCGGATCGGCGTCCCCGTCGCCGCCTGACGCTCGCGCCCCGCGCGCTCGCTGGCGCCCCGCTCCGGCGGGCGTCGAGTCGTGACAAGATGTCGCCACTCGCGGCGGATTAGCGCATCCACTCACGACTCGCGGACCCCGCGACCCCCAGTGTCGGCGGCCTCTGACACACTCAGGGCATGGACATCCTCGCCCTGCTCTTCGGCCTCCTGATCGGGCTCATCGCCGGCGCCGTCGGCGCGGGTTTCGCCGTCGCGAAGCTCATGCGCACGCGGTCCGCAACCGAGCCCGCGACGCCGCTGGTCGACCCGGCCGTGCTGGCCGCGCAGCATCAGGCCGAGCTGGCCGAGCTGCGCGCGACGGAGGCCGCGGTGCAGTCGGAGATCCGCGCCGACCTGGCCGCTGCGCACGGCCGCGTGGACGCCCTCCAGGAGCAGCTGCTCACCGCCCAGCAGCAGTACCGCGAGACGCTGGAGCGGCACCGCGCCGAGGCCGAGGCGCGCGCCGCGCAGGAGCGGGCCGAGAGCAAGGTGCTGCAGGCGCTCGCGCCGGTGCGCGAAAGCCTGAGCGACATGCAGCGCAAGGTTGTGGAACTCGAGACGCAGCGCAACCAGCAGCACGGTCAGCTGACCCAGCAGCTGCGGTCGGCCGCCGAGTCGGAGGAGCGCCTGCGCAGCACGGCGGAGGCCCTGGCGTCCGCGCTGCGGTCGAACAGCACCCGCGGAGTCTGGGGCGAGACCCAGCTGCGGAGCGTGGTGGAGGCTGCGGGCCTGCTCGAGCGCGTGGACTTCGACGTGCAGTCGAGCATCCACTCGGAGTCCGGTGCGGGCCGTCCCGACATGATCGTGCGGCTGCCCGGCGGCAAGAGCATCGCGCTGGACGCGAAGGTGCCGTTCAACGCGTATCTCGAAGCCAGCCAGATCCCCGCGACCGCGACGGGACCGGAAGGTGCTCAGCGCGAGGCGTTGCTCAAGCAGCACGTCAAGGCGGTCCGCGACCACATCACGGCGCTCGGCAGCAAGGCGTACTGGACGGGCCTGGAGTCGTCACCGGAGCTGGTCATCGCGTTCATCCCGAGCGAGTCGCTCGTCTCGTCGGCGCTGGAGGCGGACCCGTCGATCATGGAGTTCGCCTTCGGCAAGCGGGTGGCGCTCGCCTCGCCGGTGACGCTGTGGTCGGTGCTCAAGACGGTGGCGTTCAGCTGGCAGCAGGACGTGCTCACCCAGGAGGCGAAGCAGCTCTTCGACCTGAGCCGCACCCTCTACAGCCGGCTGGCCACGACGGCCGGCCACATCGAGAAGCTCGGACGCTCGCTGGAACGCACGGTCAAGGACTACAACGGCTTCGTCGGGTCGTTCGAGCGCCAGGTGTTCCCGGCCGCCCGCAAGCTCAACGCGCTGGACGAGACCAAGGTGATCGGAGTGCTCGACGGCATCGAGGAGGCGCCGCGCGAGCTGACCGCGTTCGAACTGGTCAGCGAGCTGGAGCCGCGCGACATGCACGGGATCGACAAGCTGGCGATCGAGGAGCAGGAGCGCGCTCACGCCCTGGAGGCCGAGCGCGACAGCGGCGTGGCGTAAGGCCCGCGGCCTGGCCGGTCAGAGCCAGGCGCGCCGGAGCCGGGTCCCCGAGCTGGGCGGATCAGAGCTGGTCGGGCTCCAGCCACTTCTCCGCGAGGTGGTCGGCGATCACACGCCGTGCCGTGCCCGACTTCGACCGCAGCACGATCGACTCGGTCCGGATGATCGGACCCTTGCGGCGCACGCCCTCGACCAGGCCGCCGTCGGTGACGCCGGTCGCCACGAAGAAGGTGTTGTCGCCCTTCACCAGGTCGTCCGCGTCGTAGATCTTGTCCATGTCGAGGCCCGCGGCGATCCCGGCCGCACGCTCTGCGTCGTCCTTCGGCGCGAGCCGGCCCTGCATGAAGCCGCCCAGCGCCTTGATCGCGCACGCGGTGGTGATGCCCTCCGGGCTGCCGCCGATGCCCACGCACATGTCGATGCGCGACTCGTACCGGGCCGCGTTGATGCCGCCCGCGACATCGCCGTCCAGCAGCAGCCGCGTTCCCGCACCGGCCGCACGGATCTCCTCGATCAGCTCCTCGTGCCGCGGCCGGTCCAGCACCGCCACGCGGATCTCGCCCACCGGCTTGCCCTTCGCCTTCGCCAGCTCACGGATGTTGTCGCCGATCGACTGCGACAGGTCGACGACCCCGCGTCCCTCGGCCCCCGTCACGATCTTCGACATGTAGAAGACGGACGACGCATCCAGCATCGAACCGCGGTCCGACACGGCGATCACGGACAGCGCGTTCTGCCGCCCGGCGGCGGTCAGCGACGTGCCGTCGATCGGGTCCACCGCGATGTCGACGGCCGGTCCGCGGCCGTTGCCGACGTGCTCGCCGTTGAACAGCATGGGCGCGTTGTCCTTCTCGCCCTCGCCGATCACGATGACGCCGTCGAAGTTGACCGTCCCGAGGAACTTGCGCATCGCATCCACCGCCGCACCGTCGGCCGCGTTCTTGTCGCCGCGCCCGATCCACGGGGTCGCCCGGATGGCCGCCGCTTCGGTCGCGCGCACCAGCTCCATGGCCAGGTTCCGGTCGGGATGCGTGAAGTGGGGTGCGCTGTCGGTGCTGGTCATGGTGGGTCCTCCCGGACGGATGCGGAACGTCGTCGTCAACGCCGGCGCGGGCGTCGCGGCCGGACGCTGCCAGTGTATCGAGCGGGTCCCGGCCCGTCAGGGGTCGTGCACGGATGTCCAGATCCGTCCACAGGCGACGGCTTCTCCACAGACTCGGGCCGCCTCCGCCATCCCGGATCGGGCGTCCGACCGCCTCGGTATGATGAGGGCGTTCGACATCCCCATCCCAAGGAGCTGCAATGCCCATCGCCACGCCGGACCAGTACGCAGAGATGCTCGACAAAGCGAAGGCCGGCGGGTTCGCCTACCCCGCGTTCAACGTGTCGTCCTCGCAGACCATCAACGCGGTGCTGCAGGGTCTGACCGAGGCGGGCAGCGACGGCATCATCCAGGTCACCACCGGCGGTGCGGACTACTTCGCGGGCCAGACCGTCAAGGCGCGTGCCACCGGTGCGCTGGCGTTCGCGCGGTTCGCCACCGAGGTCGCCAAGAACTACCCCATCACGGTCGCGCTGCACACCGACCACTGCCCGAAGAACGCGCTCGACGACTTCGTGCTCCCCCTCATCGCCGCCTCCGAAGAAGAGGTGAAGGCCGGCCGCAACCCGATCTTCCAGTCGCACATGTGGGACGGCTCGGCCGTGCCGCTGGACGAGAACCTGCAGATCGCGCAGGAGATGCTCAAGCGCACCAAGGCCATCAACGCCATCCTCGAGGTCGAGATCGGTGTCGTCGGCGGCGAGGAGGACGGCGTGCGTCACGAGGGGTCCAACGAGGCCCTCTACACGACCCTCGCCGACGCGGAGAAGGCGGTCGACGCCCTCGGGCTCGGCGAGAAGGGCCGCTACATGGCCGCCCTCACCTTCGGCAACGTCCACGGCGTCTACAAGCCGGGCAACGTGAAGCTGCGCCCGGAGCTGCTCAAGGAGATCCAGGACGGCCTGGCCGCCAAGTACGGCCACGGCCCGAAGCCGCTCGACCTCGTCTTCCACGGCGGCTCGGGCTCGACCGACGAGGAGATCGCCGAGGCGGTCCGCAACGGCGTCGTGAAGATGAACATCGACACCGACACGCAGTACGCGTTCACCCGGTCGATCGCGGGCTACATGTTCCAGAACTACGACGGCGTGCTCAAGATCGACGGCGAAGTGGGCAACAAGAAGGCCTACGACCCGCGGGCCTGGGGCAAGGTCGCCGAGACCGCCATGGCCGCACGCGTCGTCGAGGCGACGCAGCAGCTCGGCTCTGCCGGACACTCCGGCAAGTAGCCAGCGCGGCGGCGGAGGCGTCCACGACGTCCCGCCGCCGCACCACCACCCAGCGAGGAGGCGCCCCGCGATGGCCGAGCAGGAATCGCAGCCGGACGACCGGCCGCGCCCGCAGTACGGCGAGCTGGCGCCTCCCGGCTGGGTGTGGCATCCCCCGGCCGACGCCGACCGGCTGGACACGTCGCGCCCGCTGGAGCGGGAGGGCGACGGCGACGACGCGTACGACCGCGCGGGCGCACCGCCGTCCGGTGCGCGAGTGCCCGGACTGCAGCCACCCTACGGCCAGCGTCCGGACGGCCACCCGCAGGGAGTCCCCGGAGCGCCCGACCAGACCGCGGGACCCGGTCAGCCGGCCCCGACCTGGAACCTGACGCTCACCGTCCTGCTCGCCGTCTTCGGGTTCTTCGGGATGTCGTACTCGATCGCCACGCTGCAGGCGATCCCCGCCTCGATGCAGCTGCTGCACAGCACGAACGGCCTCGGCGATTACACGCCTGCCCCCGTCGTCAGCACGCTGGTGCTCGTCGGATCGATCCTCATGGCCGTCATCTGGGTCGTGTCCGCCGTGATCGCCGCGCTCTTGCTGGTCCGGCGGAGGCTCGCGTTCTGGGTGCCGCTCGTCGCCGGGATCGTGGCGATGGTCGTCCTGCTCATCTTCGCGGGCGCCGTGCTGGCGACGGATCCGGTGCTGCTCGGGTTCTACAGCGGCACGACCGCGCCCGGCACGCCGTCGCCGACGCAGAACCCCTGAGGCCCGCGCGCGGGATCAGCGCCCGCGACCGGGATCAGCGCCCGCGACCGCCGAGCGCCCGCGACCGGGATCAGCGCCCGCGACCGCCGAGCGCCCGCGCGTCCTGCTTGCCCGTGATGTCCTTGCGGAGCTCCTTCGGCAGCGAGAACATCAGGTCCTCCTCCGCCGTCTTGACCTCCTGCACGTCGCGGTATCCCGCACCCGCCAGGTCGTCGAGCACCTCCTGCACGAGCACCTCCGGCACCGAGGCGCCGCTGGTGACGCCGATGGATGCCGCCCCGTCCAGCCACTCCTGCTTGATCTCGCTCGCGTAGTCCACCCGGTAGGCGGCCTTCGCGCCGTACTCGAGCGCGACCTCGACGAGCCGGACCGAGTTGGAGGAGTTCGCCGAGCCGACGACGATCACGAGGTCGGCCTGCTCGGCCACCTTCTTGATGGCGACCTGGCGGTTCTGGGTGGCGTAGCAGATGTCGTCGCTGGGCGGGTCCTGCAGGTTCGGGAAGCGCTCGCGCAGGCGGCGCACCGTCTCCATCGTCTCGTCGACCGAGAGCGTGGTCTGCGACAGCCACACGACCTTGTCCGGATCCCTGACGACGATCGAGTCGACGTCGTCCGGACCGTTCACCAGGGTGACGTGGTCGGGCGCCTCGCCCGCGGTCCCCTCGACCTCTTCGTGACCGGCGTGGCCGATGAGCAGGATCTGGAAGTCGTCGCGCGAGAACCGCACGGCCTCGCGGTGCACCTTGGTCACCAGCGGGCACGTCGCGTCGATGGCGCGGAGCCCGCGCTCGGCGGCGGCGTTGACGACCGCCGGCGAGACGCCGTGTGCCGAGAACACGACGTGCGCGCCCGAGGGCACCTCGTCGACCTCGTCCACGAAGATCGCGCCCTGCTGCTCCAGCTCGGAGACGACGTGCACGTTGTGGACGATCTGCTTGCGCACGTAGACCGGCGCGCCGTACAGGTCGAGCGCCTTCTCGACGGCGACGACGGCCCGGTCGACCCCGGCGCAGTAACCGCGGGGCGCTGCCAGCAGCACCCGCTTATGTCCGACGACCGGGTTATCCTGAAGCCGTCGCCTGGCGCCGGGAATGCGCGGCATCGGGAGGCTGATGGTTGCGTCGCTCACCCCTCGATCCTACGTGAGCGCGCTGAACACGGAATGGGAGCACCCGGTGAGCCAAACCTCGACGGCGCCGACCTCCACGGTCGCCATGCAGGCCGCTCCCCCGACGGTCGACGCTCCGTGGCCCGTCGCGCTGCTCAACAGCAAGATCAAGGGATGGATCGACCGCCTCGGCACCGCCTGGGTCGAGGGCGAGATCACGCAGTGGGGCATCTCCGGCGGCAACGTCTACGGCAAGCTCAAAGACCTCAACGAGGACGCGACGATCAGCTTCACCATCTGGTCGTCGGTTAAGGCGCGCATCCCGGCCGACCTGAAGCAGGGCGACCGCGTCGTCGCGGCCATCAAGCCGAACTTCTGGGTCAAGGGCGGCACCCTGACCATGCAGGTCTACGACATGAAGCACGTCGGCCTGGGCGACCTCCTCGAGCGGCTGGAGCGCCTGCGCCAGCAGCTCGCCGCCGAGGGCCTGTTCGCGATCGAGCGCAAGAAGCGCCTCCCCTTCCTCCCGCACACCATCGGGCTGGTGACGGGCAAAGACTCCGACGCCGAGAAGGATGTGCTCCGCAACGCGCAGCTGCGCTGGCCGCAGGTGCGCTTCCGGGTGCTGCACGCGGCCGTGCAGGGCGAGCGGACCGTCACCGAGGTGGTCTCCGCGATCCGCACGCTCGACGCCGACCCCGAGGTCGAGGTCATCATCGTCGCGCGCGGCGGCGGAGACTTCCAGAACCTGCTCGGCTTCAGCGACGAACGCCTGGTGCGGGCCGCCGCGGCGGCCCTGACACCGATCGTGAGTGCGATCGGTCATGAGGCCGACCGCCCGCTGCTCGACGAGGTCGCCGACCTGCGCGCATCCACGCCGACGGATGCGGCCAAGCGTGTGGTGCCGGACGTCGCCGAAGAGCTCGCGCGGGTGCAGCAGGCACGGGCGCGGCTGGGGATGCGCGTCACGCAGCGCATCGCCCACGAGATCGACCGGATCGGGCACCTGCGCACCCGCCCGGTGCTCGCATCCCCGTCGTGGATCGTCGACTCGCGCGCCGAGGAGCTGACCCGCTTCGTGGCTCGCGGCACAGAGCTCGTGGGTCGCTGCGTCGAGCGCGAGACCACCCGCGTCGCCGAGCTGCGCGGCCAGCTCCGCGCCCTCTCGCCCCAGGGGACCCTCGACCGCGGCTACGCGATCGTGCAGACGGCCGCCGGCCACGTCGTCACCGACCCGGCGGAGGCGCCGGAGGGCACGGCGCTGCGGCTCACCGTGTCCGGCGGGTCGCTGGGCGCCACCGCCGGCACGGAGTTGCCCTCACCGGCCGGGCATGACGGGTTCTCCACAGGCGAGACCGCGCGGCCAGCGGGCGCACAGCCAGCCAAATAGAATGGATGCCATGCCCACTCCCGAGACGACGTCCCCTGCCGGGGATCCGCTCAGCGCCCTCAGCTACGAGGAGGCGCGCGACGAGCTGATCCGCGTGGTCGGCGAGCTCGAGCAGGGCACCGCCACCCTCGAGGAGTCGATCTCCCTCTGGGAGCGCGGCGAGGCGCTCGCGCGGCACTGCGAGGAGTGGCTGATCGGGGCGAAGGCGCGGCTCGACGCGGCACGCGCCGGCTCGGCAGCAGCGTCCGGCGCAGCAGCGCCCTCCGGCGCAGCAGCGCCCTCCGGCGCATCGGGGGCGTTCGACGGCGAATGAGCCCCCGCAACAAGCCGCCCGCGGTCGTCGCGGAGCTCGGCCGGCCCGAGACGCCCGAGGAGACCGCCGCCCGTAAGGCGCAGAACTCGGCGAACCACCGCAACCGTCAGACGATCAACAACCTCGTCTACTCGCTCCTCGCCACCCTGGCGATCGTCGCGGTGATCGTCCTCATCGTGCCGCGGGGCAACCCGACGGCGACGAAGCCGGCCGTCGACTACACGAGCATTGCCCAGCAGGCACAGGGCAGCGAGCCCGACCGGCTGCTCGTGCCGAAGCTGCCGTCCACGTGGTCGTCCAACAGCGCGGAGCTGCGCACGAAGACTCCGGACAAGGTCGACTCCTGGTACATCGGCCTCATCACGCCCAAGCAGCAGTACATCGGCATCACCCAGGGATTCAGTGCCAACGACAGCTGGGTCGCCGACCAGGTGAACAAGTCGATGATCAAGGGGACGCGCCAGATCGACGGCGTGACCTGGGACGTCTACGACAACCGCACATCCAGCTCAGATAACGGCAACGTCGCGTACGCGCTCGTCAACCGGTCCGGCGACAGCTCGATCATCGTCTTCGGCACCGCCGACGACGGCGAGTTCCGCACGGTGGCGGCCTCGCTCGCCGATCAGATCCGCTCACTCGGAGGAGGACAGTAGTGCCCACGACCCGCCCAGGAAAAGTCTGGACTGCGATGCTCGACGGCAACGCCCGCTTCGTCGCCGGCGAGCCGCGGCATCCCCACCAGGACGTCGCGCGACGGGAGGTCGTCGCCGGCGGCCAGGAGCCGGTCGCCGCGATCTTCGGCTGCGCCGACTCGCGGCTGGCCGCCGAGATCATCTTCGATCTCGGCCTCGGCGACGCCTTCGTGGTCCGGAACGCCGGCCAGGTCGTCTCCGACTCGGTCATCGGATCGCTGGAGTACGCGGTCGCGGTGCTGCACGTCCCGCTCATCCTGGTGCTCGGCCACGACAGCTGCGGCGCGGTCGCCGCGGCCATCGGATCGCAGGCCGCGGACGCCGATCCCCTTCCGCCGCACATCGCGCAGCTCATCCAGCCGATCGTCCCCGCCGTGCACCGCGTGGCGGGCGAGGGCGCGGTCGACCCGGCCGCGGTCGACGCGAGCGAGGTCGGCCGCGAACACCTCCGTGACACCGTGTCCGAGCTGCTCGCGCAGTCCGAGATCATCAGCTCCGCGGTCGCCGAGAACACCCTCGCGATCGTGGGCGCCAACTACCGGCTCGCGGAGGGCCGGGTCGTGCCCGACGTCGTCGTCGGTCTGCGCGACTGACCAGCTCCCGCCAACAGAAAGGAAATACACACCGTGGTGGACACCCAGGCGGACGCCGAATACCGCATCGAACACGACACGATGGGCGAGGTGCGTGTGCCGAAGCACGCCCTGTACAGCGCGCAGACGCAGCGCGCCGTCGAGAACTTCCCCATCTCGGGCTCGGTGCTCGAGCCGGCCCAGATCGCCGCACTGGCCCGCATCAAGAAGTCGGCCGCTTTGGCGAACGCGCGCCTCGGCGTGCTCGACCAGGACGTGGCCGACGCCATCGCGTCCGCCGCCGACGAGGTCGCCGCCGGTGCGCACGACGCGGAGTTCCCGATCGACGTCTACCAGACCGGATCGGGCACGTCGTCGAACATGAACATGAACGAGGTGCTCGCGACGCTCGCGTCGGAGCGTCTCGGCCGTCCGGTGCACCCGAACGACCACGTCAACGCGTCGCAGTCGTCGAACGACGTCTTCCCGACCTCGGTGCACATCGCCGTCACCGGCGCGCTGACCGATGAGCTCATCCCGGCGCTCGACCACCTCGCGGTCGCCCTGGAGGAGAAGGCGGAGCTGTGGGCGGAGGCCGTCAAGAGCGGCCGCACGCACCTGATGGACGCGACGCCGGTCACCCTCGGCCAGGAGTTCGGCGGCTACGCCGCGCAGGTGCGCTACGGCATCGAGCGCATCCGCGCCGCACTCCCCCGCGTCGCCGAGGTGCCGCTCGGCGGGACCGCGGTCGGCACGGGCATCAACACCCCGCTCGGCTTCCCGCAGCTCGTCATCGAGCTGCTGACGCAGGAGACCGAGCTGCCGATCACGGAGGCGCGCAACCACTTCGAGGCGCAGGCGAACCGCGACGCGCTCGTAGAGGCGTCCGGCGCGCTGCGCACGATCGCGGTCTCGCTGACCAAGATCTCGAACGACCTCCGCTGGATGGGCTCCGGCCCGAACACCGGACTGGGCGAGCTGCACATCCCGGACCTCCAGCCCGGCTCGTCGATCATGCCCGGCAAGGTCAACCCCGTCATCCCGGAGGCCGTGCTCATGGTCGCCGCGCGGGTCATCGGCAACGACGCGACCATCGCCTGGAGCGGCGCGTCGGGCCTGTTCGAGCTGAACGTGGCCATCCCGGTCATGGGCACCGCACTGCTGGAGTCCATCCGCCTGCTCACCCAGGCCAGCCGCGTGCTCGCCGACAAGACGATCCGTGGCCTGGAGGCCAACCTCGAGCGGGCGCGCGCGTTCGCCGAGTCGAGCCCGTCCATCGTCACGCCGCTCAACCGCGTGATCGGCTACGAGGCAGCCGCGAAGGTCGCCAAGCACGCCGTCGCCAAGGGCATCACGGTGCGCGAGGCCGTCATCGACCTCGGCTTCGTCGACCGCGGCGAGGTCACCCTCGAGCAGCTCGACGCGGCCCTCGACGTCCTCTCCATGACCCACCCCGGCTGACCCCTCCTCTCGGGGCTCCGCCCCACCGGGGTCGCCCCCCGGTCGAGTACACGAAAACTGCACGCGGAACCCGTTCTCCGCGTGCAGTTTTCGTGTACTCGGGGGCGCTGCCCCACCATCAGTTCCTCAGTTTGTCCGGGCAGCGGCTGCGTGTCGGCGGATTAAGTGAGGAAGCGATGACGGGGGCGGGGGTCGGGCGCAGGCGCTTTAGAGTCGAGGGATGCTGTCGTATTCGGATGCGCTGCCGGGGCGGCCGCGGCGGGTGCTGGTCGCGGGAGTGGCGGGCAGCGGCAAGACCACGCTCGCGGGGCGGATCGCCCGGCTGACGGGCGGTCCGCACACCGAGATCGACGGTCTCTTCCACGGCCCGGACTGGCAGCCCCGCCCGGACTTCGTGGCGGATGTGGAGGCGTTCACGGCCGAGGAGGCCTGGACGACCGAGTGGCAGTACTCGAGCGCGCGCGAACTTCTGGCCCAGCGCGCCGACCTCCTCGTCTGGCTCGACCTCCCCTTCCTCCGCGTGACGCTGCCTCGGGTGGTGCGCCGCACCGTCGTCCGCCGCATCCGCCGGATCGAGCTGTGGAACGGCAACCGAGAGCCGGGGCTGGCCACGTTCTTCACCGACCGCGAGCACATCGTGCGCTGGTCGATCTCGACCCGCAACACGTATGCGGAGCGCGTTCCGGCCGCTGAGCGCGCGCATCCTCACCTCGTGGTCGTCCGCCTCCGCTCCCCGCGCGACGTCGAACGCTGGCTCTCCGGCCCCCTCGCCGCCGCCACCCGCTAGCCGCCCCGCCAGCCCCGCGCCCCCGCCGCCGAGTACACGAAAACTGCACGCGGAAACCGTTCTCCGCGTGCAGTTTTCGTGTACTCGACGGGGGTTGCCCGGGGGCGGCGCGCCGGGTCAGGCGAGTTCGTTGGCCTCCAGCATTTCGGTGACGAGGGCCGCGATCGCGGAGCGCTCGGAGCGGGTGAGGGTGACGTGGGCGAAGAGCGGGTGGCCCTTCAGTGTCTCGATCACGCTGGCGACGCCGTCGTGGCGGCCGACCCGCAGGTTGTCGCGCTGCGCGACGTCGTGCGTCAGCACGACGCGCGAGTTCTGGCCGATCCGGCTGAGCACCGTGAGCAGCACGTTGCGCTCCAGCGATTGCGCCTCGTCCACGATCACGAAGGCGTCGTGCAGCGAGCGGCCGCGGATGTGCGTGAGCGGCAGCACCTCCAGGATGCCGCGGTCCTGCACCTCGTCCAGGACGTTCTGCGACACCAGGGCGCCGAGCGTGTCGAACACCGCCTGACCCCACGGGTTCATCTTCTCCCCCGCGTCGCCGGGGAGGTAGCCGAGCTCCTGGCCGCCGACCGCGTACAGCGGGCGGAACACCATGATCTTCTTGTGCTGCCGCCGCTCCAGCACCGCCTCGAGGCCGGCGCAGAGCGCGAGCGCCGACTTGCCCGTGCCGGCGCGGCCGCCGAGCGAGAGGATGCCGACCTCCGGGTCGAGGAGCAGGTCGATGGCGAGCCGCTGCTCCGCCGAGCGGCCGTGCAGCCCGAACACGTCGCGGTCGCCGCGCACCAGCTTCACCTCGCCGTCGGCGACGACCCGGCCGAGCGCCGACCCGCGGTCCGAGTGGATGACGAGCCCGGTGTTGATCGGGAGGCCCTTCGCCTGGTCGCTCCGCATCCACTCCTCTTCGTAGAGGGACGCCATCTGGTCGCTGCCGAGCGAGATGTCGGCGAGGCCGGTCCAGCCGGAGTCGACGACCTGCTCGTGCCGGTACTCCTCGGCCGCCAGGCCGATGGAGGCCGCCTTGACGCGCAGCGGCAGGTCTTTGGAGACGACGGTCACGTCGAGCCCGTCGTTCGACAGGTTGAGCGCCACGGCGAGGATGCGGGAGTCGTTGTCGCCGAGCTGCATGCCGCTCGGGAGGACGGACATGTTCGAGTGGTTGAGCTCCACCCGCAGGGAGCCGCCGTCGCCGACGGGGATCGGGAAGTCGAGCCGTTCGTGCTCGACCCGCAGGTCGTCGAGGTTGCGCAGCGCCTGCCGCGCGAAGTACCCGAGCTCGGGATCGTTGCGCTTGCCTTCCAGCTCGCTCACGACGACGACCGGGATGACGACAGCGTGCTCCGCGAAACGGAAGATGGCCTTCGGATCGGAGAGGAGGACGGACGTGTCGAGCACGTACGTGCGCTCTGCGGTCTTCGCCTCCCCCGCCGTCGAACCGTTCGACCGGGTTGCTGCCTGTCGGGTTGCTGATTCCGCCACGACCACTCCCACCCCGCCGCTCCCTCGGGAGCTGGCGGATCTCACTGGCGAGACGGCCGCTGGGTTCCGAGACGAACTTTTGTGGCCGTCTCGATCGGGCGCGGTGCCCGATGGGTCGAACCTACGCCCGGCCGCCGACATCGATCGGCGGACCTGCCGCGTGTCGTGTTACGGCCGGGTGAACAATCGCCCCCAATTCTGGGAGGTTGCCCGCGGGCCTCAGGCGACGGACGCGTACGAGGTGAAGGCGGCGCGCAGCATGTCGAACGTCTCCTCTGTGGTGCCCGCGTGGACGCTGACCCGCACGTTGGACGCGCGCACCGACGCGGTGACACCGTGGTTGAAGAGGGATGCGCCGAGCGCGGTCAGCTGCTCGGGCTGCGGCTCCAGCACGACGATGCCCGCGCGCTCGTTGGGGCTGCGCGACGACGACACCGGGACGGCGAACTCGTCGGCCAGCTCGAGGATGCGCTCCACCCCGTCGGACACGGCGGACGCGATCGCCGCGACGCCGACCTCCGCGACCTCTTCGAGGGCGGCGGCGAAGCGCGCCTCCGCGACGAGGTCCGGGTTCGAGACCGAGAAGGCCCGGGCGCCGCGCACCGGTTCGAGCACCTCGTCCCACGGCTGGTCGACGCCGGAGCCCGTCCAGCCGCTGAACACCGGGGTCAGGTGGTCGACGGCGCGCTCGCTCAGGGCGAGGAACCCGGTGCCCCAGCCGGCGCGCATCCACTTCTGGCCGCCCGACACGACGACGTCGGCGACCTCCCACGGCGCGTCGACGACGCCGAAGCCCTGGATCGCGTCGACGATCAGCAGACGGTCGCCGATGACCTGACGGATGCCGTCGATGTCGGCCAGGTAACCGGTTCGCGAGTCCACGAGGCTGACCATGACCGCCGAGGTGGAGTCGGTGAGCTGCTCCCGGATGCGCGCGGGCGTCACGCGGTCGTGGTCGGTCTCGAGCCACACCGGCGTCACGACGCGCAGCGCCTGCGCGGCGCGCTCGGCCGCGTAGGTCACGGACGGGAACTCGGCCGGTGAGACGAGCACGTCGCCGCCGGTCAGCCCGAACGCGGCGTGCAGGAGCCCGCTCGACGCGTTGGGCTGGAACACGATCTGCTCGGAGGGGAACCGGGTCACGGCCGCGACGGCATCGCGCACGCGGTCGTCCTCCGCGCGCATCCGCTCGATCGTGCCGAAGCGGGCGCGCGAGAGGATCTCGTACTGGCCGAGGGCCTCGGCGCGCGCGGCCTCCGAGAGCGGTCCGACCCGCCCGTAGTCCAGGTAGCCGGGCTCCTCGCCGAACCCGCGGGCGAACTCCTCGATCGTCGTCACCCTTCGATTCTGCCGGATGGGCGCATCGCCCGGCGCCGCATCAGCCGCCGAAGCCGCGCCGAAGCCGCGCAGAAGCCCGCGCCGGATCAGCCGCCGAAGCGGCGGTTGCGGCGCGAGTAGTCGCGCACCGCGCGCAGGAAGTCGACTTCGCGCAGGTCCGGCCCGAGCGCCTCGACGAAGTAGAACTCGCTGTGCGCGCTCTGCCAGAGCATGAAGTCGCTGAGCCGCTGCTCCCCCGACGTGCGGATGACGAGGTCCGGGTCGGGCTGACCTCCGGTGTACAGGTGCTCGCCGATGAGGTCCGGCGTCAGCAGGTCCGCCAGGGTCTCCAGGCTCCCGCCCTCGGCGTGGTGCGCCGCGACGATGCTGCGCATCGCGTCGGTGATCTCCTTGCGTCCGCCGTAGCCCACCGCCAGATTGATGTGCATCCCCGGGTTGTCGGCCGTGCGCTTCTCGGCGTCGGCGAGCGCCTCCACCAGGCGGGCCGGCAGGCCGGTCGTCGTCCCGACGTGCTTGACCCGCCAGTCGCGGTAGTGCGAGACGTCCTCGGCCAGCTGCGCGATGATCTCGATCAGGTCGCCGAGTTCGCCGCTCTCGCGGTTGGTCAGGTTGTCGGACGACAGCAGGTAGAGGGTGACGACCTCGATCCCGAGCTCGTCGCACCACTCCAGGAACTCGCGCATCTTCGCCGCGCCGGCTCGGTGCCCGTGCGCGACCGTCGTCAGCCCGGCCTGCCGCGCCCACCGCCGGTTGCCGTCGATGATCATCGCGACGTGCTTCGGCAGCGCGTCGCGGTTCAGGTCGCGGCGGAGGCGCTTCTGGTAGAGACCGTAGAGCAGGCCGCTGGCCCCGGGTGCTGCTCGTCTGCTCACGCTGCTACGTTAGCGCGGTCACCGGGATGCGGCTGCCGCGCGGACCGTGCTTTCAGCATCCCGGCACCCGCCTCCTCTACGCTTGCTCCATGTCGCCCCGCAACAGCCCGAACCCCTCCCGTCCGGATGGTGTCCGCGATGGCGAGGACGTCGCCGAGCTCCTCGCCGAGCCCGCGAGCACGCTCGACGCCTCCGACGCCGCCGTGAAGGCCGACGACCAGGAGGCGCGCGACGGCGGACCGGAACTGCCCAACATCCCGCTACTGGACGCGTCGCCCGCGAATCCCGGCGACATCAAGCCGACCTGGCGCGGATGGATCCACGCGGGCACCTTCCCGGTCGCGATCGCGGCCGGGATCGTCCTGATCTGCCTGGCGCAGGGCGCCCCCGCCAAGTGGGCGTCCGCAGTGTTCATGCTCACGTCGATGCTCCTGTTCGGCAACTCGGCGCTCTACCACCGCTTCAACTGGCGTCCGCGCACCAAGGTCATCCTGAAGCGCATCGACCACGCGAACATCTTCCTGCTGATCGCGGGCACCTACACGCCGCTCGCGGTGCTGGCGCTGCCGCCGAGCAAGGGCATCCTGCTGCTCTCGCTGGTCTGGGCCGGTGCACTGATCGGGATCGGGTTCCGGGTGTTCTGGATCCACGCCCCGCGCTGGCTCTACGTGCCCATCTACATCGCGCTCGGCTGGGCGGCGATCATGTACATCGTCGACCTGCTGAACGCGAACGTCGCCATGATGGTCCTCGTGATCGTGGGCGGCATCCTGTACACGATCGGCGCCGTCATCTACGGGATGAAGCGGCCCAACCCGTTCCCGGGGCGTTTCGGCTTCCACGAGATCTTCCACACGCTGACCGTGCTCGCGTTCCTCTGCCACTGGACGGCCGTCCTCCTGATCGCGATGCACCCCGCCTACAACGGAGGCTGACCGCGCCACAGAACGCAGAACGCCCCGGACGTCGGTCCGGGGCGTTCTCTACGTAGGGCGGGTCGGGCTCACTGACCGGTGTAGGTCTCGACCTTCGTCACCTCGACGGCGATCTGACGGCCGTTGGGAGCGGTGTACTCCGTCTTGTCGCCGACCTTCAGGCCGAGGATGGCCGCGCCGAGCGGGCTCTGCTCGCTGTAGACGGGGAGGTCGGTGCCCGCGGCGATCTCGCGGTTGCCGATGAGGAAGACGCTCTCGTCGCCCGCGATCGTCGCGGTGATGACGGTGCCCGGCTCGACCACGCCGTGGCTCTCCGGGGCGGCGCCGACGGTGGCGCTGCGCAGCAGGTTGGTGAGCTGCACGATGCGGGCCTCGATCTTGCCCTGCTCGTCCTTCGCCGCGTGGTAGCCGCCGTTCTCCTTGAGGTCGCCCTCTTCGCGGGCCGCCTCGATGCGCTTCGCGATCTCGTTACGGCCGTTGACGCTGAGCTCCTCGAGTTCGGCCGAGAGACGGTCGTACGCGTCCTGGGTCAGAAACGTGACCTGAGACTCCTGAGACATGATGAACTCCTTCGCGCCGGTGCGGCGGGGAGCCGCTCGGCAGATGGGGCCGGTTGGGAACCGGTGCTAAAGTCGACGCCCCGGCAAAGCCGGGGCGTATCCGCACAATACTAGGTCAGCCAGCAGCTGTTGATCAAACCCGTGTTGGGCTTCATGATCGTGCGGATGGACTCGGTGTGCGCGGTCACGCGCTGGTCCGATCCGGAGTACTGGACGATGCGCCAGCCGACGATCGCGAAGTCCTCGTTGAGCGCCTGGATCGCGCAGGTCACCGGCGTCCCGACGGGGGCGTTGATGGTGAACGAGATGTCGACATGGTGGTCGTCGGGAATGGTGTACGCGGTGTCGGTGGCCTCGAGGTTCGCCTGGTCGTTGTCCCAGCCGGCCCAGAACACCCAGGCGGTGACGACGGCGACGAGTGCCACGAGACCGCCCACGAGCAGCCAGCGGTCGCGCCGCTTGCGCTGCGGGGTACGGCCGTAGCGGGTGTCGAGGGTCGGGGTCGCCGTCATGCGTGCACCGCCATGCCGTCCAGCTCCGCCTCCCGCTCAGGGGCCCGCCGTCGGGCGACGGTAGGCTGGAACCAGACTAGGAGAGAAAGCTGTGAATGCTGCCGCCCGCCGGCCGATGGCCGTGCACGCGCACCCGGACGACGAGTCCAGCATGGGAGTGGAGACCGAGATGCCCGAGACCGACCTCTTCGCCGGGGTGATGGCCGAGTGATCGCGGACGCCCTGCTGCGCGCCTCCGTCCGCCTGGCGGCGACGCCCGCCCCCACGCCGACGGGATCGCCCTCCGACGACTCGGTGACGCCGGGTGTGCTCGGCTTCGTCGTGACGTTCCTGCTCGCGGTGGCCGTCGTCCTCCTCGTGATCGACATGACCCGCCGCATCCGCCGGGTGCGTTACCGGGCGGAGATCGCGGAGAAGCTGGATGCGGAGCAGGCCGAACGCGACGCGGACGACCCCCGCGGCAACGGCGCGTGAGGGCGCGGACCGCTCTCGCGATCGGCGGCGGAGCGCTCGTGGTGCTGGGCGCCGCCATGACGACGGCCGTAGTGGCCGCCCCGCACCCCGCGGACCCGACGCACATGGCGTCCGTCGCGTCCGCAGGTGCGGCGCCCCGGACGACCGCGCCCGCGGCGACGCCCCGGCCGACGGCGTCACTGTCCTCCGCCGACGAGAAGCTCCTGGGCTACGTTCGGACGCTGCCGGGGGTGAACGATGTGACGGCCGACAGCGTCGGCGAGTTCACCGACCTGACCTGCGCCACCCTCCGCTCCCCCAAGATGTCGACGGCGTTCTACAGCCAGGTGCTGACCGTCGAGCAGAAGGGCTACTCGCTCACCGCCGACCAGGCGAACGGCCTGCTCGCGGCGACCGCTCAGGCGGCGTGCCCGGATGCGCGACGCGTCGTGGAGAGCCGCGGCGCCGACGCGGCGACGGCGCCGGTCGGCTGACCGCGGCCGGGCGCAGCGCAGGCGGGAGCGGCCCGCCGCCCGCGGCGCGGCCGGGCGCGGCTCCGGCGTCAGCAGGTCGTGCCGCGCGCGACCCCGTCGCCGACCACGTTCGGGCCGCCCAGCACGGCCGTCGAGCGCACGCCGAGGCTGAAGAGCTGGTCGGCCTCCGGCTTGGTGAGGCAGCCGCCCCGCGCGAGCAGGAGCGGCAGGTGCGCGTGACCGCCCCAGGCGGCGCCGGTGAGGGCATCCGGGAAGTCCAGCCCGGAGGCGATGAGCGCGGTCGGAGCGTCAGGGAAGGCGAAGGCCGTGACCGCGGCGTTGGTCGCGAACCGGTCGAAGCCGGCGAGCCGGGTGACCTGCGCGACCGCAGACAGGGCGTGGTCGAGTGACGACGGGACGACGTTCGCGCCGCCGACCACGGCGATGCGCTTCGGTGCAAGGGCCGCCAGGGTTCCACCGACCGTGACACCGGTCGTGTCGCTCCCCGGCGTCAGCAGGACCGGCCCGCCCTGGCTGCCGGCGGCGCCGGTGGCCGAGAGCGCGTCGGGGAAGCTCGTGCCGCTCGCCACGTACGCGATGTCCGCCGAGCCCGGCGCGAAGGCGTAGTGGGCGACGATGCTGCTGGTGTCGTACCGGTCTCCCCCGGCCAGCCGCACCACGTTCGGCACGATCGCGGCGAGGGAGTCGGTCACCGCCGGGGTGACGGCGTTGACGCCCCCGACCACGACGACTCGCGCCGGGCGCAGCCGGACGATCTCGTCGGCCACGGTCTTCGGCAGCATCCAGGGCGCCGTCAGCAGCAGCGGTCCGCCCTCGTGGGCCGCGGCGGCGCCCGCGGAGAGTGCGTCGGGGTAGTTCGTGCCCGACGCGACGTACACGACGGGAGCGCTGATCGGGTAGCCGGCCTGCGAGATGGCGACCGACGTCGCATAGCGGTCGAATCCGCTCACGCGCTGGTCGGGCAGGTGCTGGTGCCGGACGTCGAAGCTCTGCACGCCCATGAACAGCGAGCTCTGGTCGGTGCGGGAGATCACGGGGGTCTCCAGCCAGCCGTAACTGGCGGCGAACGCTCCGGCCGAGCCGTCCGCCGGGTACGCGGCATCCAGCTCGTCGGCCGGCACGGTGAGGGTGGTGCTCGCTCCGGGGTCGGTGCGGCAGGTGGCGACGGCCTGCAGCCGCAGGGTGAAGTCGCTCTGCCGGAGCGCGTCGTCGACGGCCGCGTGGTCGGTGTGGGTGTAGACGAAGCATCCCTTGGCGTCCAGGTTGCTGTAGGCGCCCACGACACCGGCGTCGGGCAGCGAGCCGTCGATGCCGAGCGCCGCCTTCTGCGCGAGCACCGTGCGCATCGCCCAGTCCACCTTGGCCGGGGTCAGGTCGCCGTCGCCGAGGTCGAAGTCCACGAGGGCACCGCGTCCCTGCCGGTCCGTCCAGACCCGGGCTGTGGAGTCGGTGAAGTCGGCGGCGTGGACACCGTTCGGCCGGTCCGGTTGACGGGCCTCGCGCTTCAGATCCACGCCCTCGGTCGGGAAGGCCGCCGTGGTCACGGAGGGACCGAAGTCCCCGGGCAGGCTGGTGTCCGACCGCGACATCGTCGTGAAGTAGTTCAGCCACGAGTTCAGGCGCGCCTCTTCGCAGGAGGCGGTCCGCATCCCCTGCGGTGTGGGAGCGACCGGGGTGATGCCGTCGAGGACGCTGAGCGCGTAGCCGACCGGGCTGCAGTGGTAGGTGGACTCGCCGCGGGTCATCAGGACGAACACCTTGTAGAGGTCCGGCCGGTTCGCGTAGAACGACGCGGCCTCGAACTCGTCGTCGGGATGCGGGATGGCGATGTAGAGGATGCGCGTCGGCGACGCGGTCGGCGCCGGTGCGGGGGCTGCCGGGTCGGTCGGCGCGGGGGTCGACGTGCTGGGCGCATCGGTCGGATCGGGCGACGGGGTGTTCTCCGGTGCCGTCGGGTCCGAGGGTGCGCCGGTGCTGCCGCCGGACGGGTCGGTCGGGTCAGGGGTGGCGGATGTGGCCGGATCGCCGGGATCGGATGAATCGGATGGATCGACCGGTGCGCCCGTCGCCGACGGATCGCTCGTCGCGCCGGTGGGGTCGCCGGCGTCGCTGGTGGACGCCACCACACGTGGGCCGGCGGATGCGGGGACCTCGGCGGGCAGGGCGGAGAAGCCGGTGGTGGTCAGGGCGATGAGAGCGAGCGCGGCGAAGGCGCGCACGCTGGAGGCACGGTGGGGCAAGCGGATCCTCGGGCAGGTCGAGACGGATGCTGGTCCGTCTCCTTCGGGTTTTCGTCGCCGGGGATCGCCGGCTTCGCCAGCCTAGAAGCGCGAAGGGATAACGGACGACCGCTCAGTACCCCCAGATCTGGGGAACCGCTGGCCCCACTTCGGGCGGTTCGCTCAGCAGGTCTCGCCGCGCGTGACACCGTCCCCGACGACGTCCGCTCCGCCGAGCATCGTGATGGAGTCGGCTCCGAGCGTGTAGAGCTGGTCGGCCTCGAGCTTCGCGAGGCATCCGCCGCGGGTCAGGAGGAGGGGCACGTGCGCGTGGCCCGCCCAGGCCGCGCCGGTCAGGGCGTCGGGGAAGTTGAGGCCCGAGGCGATCAGCGCCGACGGAGCGGAGTCGTAGGCGAACGCGGTCACCAGCGCATTGGTCGCGAACCGATCGCTTCCCGCCAGTCTCTGCACCGGCGCGACCGCGGTCAGTGCCCGATCGAGGGCGGCCGGTACGACGGAGGCGCCGCCGACGACGGCGATCCGCTTCGGCGCCAGGCCGGCGAGCGTGGCGCGGACCGTCGCGCCGGTGGTGTCGCCGCCCGGCGTCAGGAGGACGGGAGCGCCCTCGGTTCCCGCCGCGCCCGTGGCCGAGAGCGCGTCGGGGAAGCAGGACCCGCTCGCGATGTAGGCCGTCGCCACGGAGCCGGGCGCGAAGGCGTACTCGGCCACCCGGCGACTGGTGTCGAACCGGTCTCCGCCCGCGAGCCGGACGACGTCGGGCGCGAGGGCCGCCACGGCGTCGGCGACCGCGGGCGTGACCGCACTGTCGCCTCCGACCACGACGACCCGAGCGGGATGCAGCCGGGTGATCTCGTCCGCCACCGCGCCCGGCAGCATCCACGGCGCCGTGATCAGGAGCGGGCCGCCCTGATGGGCCGCTGCCGCTCCGGCGGAGAGCGCGTCGGGGAAGTTCGTGCCCGACGCCAGGTAGACCACCGGGGCGCCATCGGGATACGACGCCTGCGAGATCGCGACACTGGTCAGGAAGCGGTCGGCCCCGCTCACCCGGCGCCCCGGCAGGTGCTGGAAACGCACATCCACGCTCTGGACACCCATGAAGAGGGAGCTCTGATCCGCGCGGGAGACGACCGGCGTCTCGAGCCACGAGTAGCTCTGCGCGAAGGCGCCTGCGGAGCCGTCCGCCGGGTAGGCGGCATCGAGGTGGTCCGCGGGGACCGTCGAGGTGCTGGTGGTCCCGGAGTCGTCGCGGCAGGTCGTCGCGCCCTGGAAGCGCAAGCCGAGGTCGGTCTGCCGCAGCGCGTCGCTGATCGCGGTGTGGTCGCGGTGGCTGTAGCGGAAGCAGCCCGGCACGTTCTCGTTGCTGAACGTGCCGACGGCGCCGTAGTCGGGAAGCGTCGTGTCGAGGCCGAGCGCCGCCCTTCCGCCGATGACCGTCCGCAGTGCCCACGCGGCCTTCGCCTGCGTCAGCGCCCCGTCGCCGAGGTTGAAGCCGACGAGCGCACCCCGGCCCTGGCGGTCGACCCACACCCGGGCGGTCGAGTCGGTGAAGTCCGGGATCACGGCATTCGAGGGGATCTCCGGCCGGACCCCCGGGCGTGACAGCGAGACCCCGCCGGCCGGGAACGCCGCCGACGTCGTCGCCGGGCCGAAGTCGCCGGGCAGCGATGTGTCGGTCTGCGACATGGCGGAGAAGTAGGACAGCCAGGAGTTCAGTCGCGCCTCCTCGCACGACGCCGTGCGGATCCCACGCGGAGCGGGTGTCACCGGCGGCGCTCCCTCGCTCACGGCGAGTCCGTACACGACCGGGCTGCAGTGCGTCGTCGCCTCCCCGCGCGTCATCAGCACGAAGACCTTGTAGAGGTCCGGCCGGTCGGCGTACATCGCCGCCGCCTGGAACTCGTCGTCGGGATGTGCGACTGCGATGTAGAGCACGCGGGAAGGAGTCGTGGCCGCCGGAGCACTGCGTTCGAGCGCACGCGCCGGGGTCGACGCCAGGCCGCCGATGCCCGCGATACTGCCGATGCCGGCGATCACGGCAACGCCGACGGCGAGTGCGCGCAGGAACCTCATCCTCTGTCCTCTCGGGTGGTCTCACCTGAGAGGACGCAGCGATCAGCGGATCATGACGGCGATGGGGCCTATCGCCCCGCCGGCTCAGTGGCCGGGCAGGAGCATCACCCCGCGCTCGATCAGCAGCGCCACGCCGATCGCCGTCATGGCAGCGCCCGACACCTTGGCGACCACAGCGGCGCTCCGCGGCCGCGAGACCAGCACGAAGCGCGCGAGGAGGGCGACGCCCGAGTAGACGACGGCGCAGGTCACCACGAACAGTCCGCCGAGCAGCAGCATCTGTGCCGCGGGCGGCCAGCCGGACTCGGGGCTGGTGAACTGCGGGACGAGCGCCACCAGCACCAGGAGTCCCTTGGGGTTGAACCCGGACACACCGGCGCCGCGGAGGAAGCTGGCCCACGGCGATCCCGCACGCGACGTCACCTCGGCCAGCGGCACGGAACGGCGCAGGAGTCCGTTCAACCCGATCCACACGAGGTAGAGCGCACCGCCGACCGTGAGCACGCCGAGGAGGACGGGACTGGCCGCCACGAGGGCTCCCACCCCCACCGCCACGGCGACGACCACGAGCGCATAGCCGCTCAGGATGCCCGCGACCGACGACACCGCGCGTCGCCCGGCCCCCGCGGCGATCGCGTACGCCCAGTCGGCGCCCGGGGTGAGCACCAGGAGCGCTGCCACGCCCCAGAATCCGAGGATCGCCGTCGTCGCCATCCCGCTGCCTCCGTCCCTCGCGCGGGCTCGTCCCGCTTCTGGACGGCAATCTATGTCAATCCGGGCCGGAGGTGCTCCCTGATTCGGCGCGGCGTGCGGCAGAATGTGGAAGAATCCACCGCATGGATGCCATCGACCGCGAGATCCTTGCCGTACTCCAGGAGGATGGGCGGATCAGCCTCACCGACCTCGCCGACCGCGTCGGGCTGACGCTCTCCCCGTGCCACCGCCGCGTGCGCGAGCTGGAGCGGTCGGGCGCGATCGAGCACTACCGCGCGGTGGTCTCCCCGTCGGCGGTGGGCCTCGACTTCGAGGCGATCGTGTTCGTGCGCATCGACCGGACCGACCCGGAGACGGTCGGCGCCTTCGAGGCCGGAGTTCTGGCCATCCCGTCGGTGGTGCAGGCCGAGCGCCTGTTCGGCGACCCGGACTACATGCTGCGGGTGCTCACGACCGACCTGACGGCCTACCAGGAGCTGTTCGACGGGCCGCTGGGCGCGCTGCCCGGGGTGCGGAAGCTGTCCTCCACCCTGGTCATGAAACAGGTGACGGGGCCTCGAGCGCTGCCGACCGGCGTCGTCCGGGCGAAGGGCTGAGGCGAGGGCTACTCGTCGTCGACGACCGGGTCGTAGCCCGCCGCGCGCAGCGCCTCGATGACGTGCCGCCGGTGGTCGGTGCCGCGCGTCTCCACGCTCACGTCGAGTTCGACCTGGCTCAGCTGCATCCCGCGTCCGTGCCGCGTATGCAGCACTTCGACCACGTTGGCGTTCACGCCGGCGAGGATCTCGGCGATGCGAGCGAGCTGGCCGGGGCGGTCGGGCAGCTGGATCGTGAGCTTGAGGTACCGGTCGGACGCCGCGAGGCCCTGGCTGATCACGCGCTGCATCAGCAGCGGATCGATGTTGCCGCCGGACAGGATGGCCACGGTCGTGCCGTCCGCCGGGATCGCCCCGGCGAGGATGGCTGCGACGCCGGCCGCGCCCGCGGGCTCGACCACGAGCTTGGCGCGCTCCAGCAGCATGACCATGGCGCGGGCGATGTCGTCCTCGGAGACCGTGACCACCTGGTCGACGGCCTCCCGGATGATCTGGAAGTTGAGCGCGCCGGGCCGGCTCACGGCGATGCCGTCCGCGATCGTGGCGACCAGGGAGATGTCGGTCGGCTCCCCCGCGGCCAGCGACGGCGGGTAGGCGGCGGCGTTGGCCGCCTGCACGCCGATCACGCGGACCTCGCGGCCTTCACGCGCCGCGCGCTGCTTGACCGCGCTGGCGACGCCCGAGATCAGCCCGCCGCCGCCGATCGGGACGACGAGCGTGCGCACATCCGGCACCTCGTCGAGGATCTCGAGGCCGAGCGTGCCCTGCCCCGCCACCACGTCCGGGTGGTCGAAGGGCGGGATGAGCACCGCGCCGGTCTCCGCGGCGAAGTCGGCCGCGGCGCGCAGGGTCTCGTCGACGATGCTGCCGCTCAGCACCACATCCGCCCCGTAGGCGCGCGTGGCCTGGAACTTGGGGATGGCGACGCCGACCGGCATGAAGATGGTGGCGTGGATGCCGAGTTCGCGCGCCGCGAAGGCCACGCCCTGCGCGTGGTTGCCCGCCGACGCGGCGACCACGCCCCGCGCGCGCTCCTCGGCCGTGAGCTTCGACATCCGGTTGTAGGCGCCGCGGATCTTGTACGACCCGGTGCGCTGGAGGTTCTCGCACTTGAGCACCACCGGCGCGCCGAGGATGTCGGTCAGGTACCGCGAGGTCTCCATCGGCGTCGGCTGCGCGACGGCGGCGACGGTGGCGCGCGCTGCCTCGAACTCGTCCAGGCTGGGCCCGGCGAACGGGGTGCGCGTGTGATCGGTCGCGGTTGCCACGCGCCCAGCCTAGCGGCGGACGTATGCCGTCGACTGTATGCGGGTGCGACCTACTGCCGCGCGGGCGGGCGGCGGACCGGCCGCGGGACGGTCTCCCAGATCGCCCGCTCCGGCGGGGTGTAGTCCGACGTCGGGGTGTTCCGCCAGACGCCGCTGGCGATGTAGTGCACCATCACGTTCAGCACGGCCACGAACGGCACGGCGAACAGCGCGCCCGGGATGCCGGCGAGCAGCGACCCCGCCGCGACGGCCAGCACTACCGCGAGCGGGTGCACCTTCACCGCGCTGCCCATGATGAGCGGCTGCAGGATGTGCCCCTCGATCTGCTGCACCAGGAGCACGACGCCGAGCATGATCAGCGCGAACACCCAGCCCTTGAACACCAGGGCGATGAAGATCGCCAGCGCTCCCGTGACGACCGCGCCGACGACGGGGATGAACGACCCCAGGAACACCAGGACCGAGATCGGGATGACGAGCGGCAGCCCCAGGAAGAACGCTCCGAGGCCGATGCCGAGCGCGTCGATCGAGGCCACCAGCACCTGCACCTTGGCGAAGTTCTTCAGTGTGACCCAGCCGGCCTTGCCCGCTCCGTCGATCGCCGCGCGCGAGCGCTTCGGGAAGACCCGGACGATCCATCCCCAGATGCTCTTGCCGTCGATCAGGATGAAGATCGTGCTGAACAGGACCAGCAGGGCGCCGGCGAAGACGTGCCCGAGCGTGGAGCCGACCGACAGCGCACCCGAGAGGAAGACCTGGCTGTCCTGCTGGATCGACTTCCCGATCGAGGCGAACGCGTTGCTGATCTGATCGGGGCTGAGTCCGAGGGGACCGGAGGTGAGCCACGCCTGCAGGTCGTTGAACGAGGCGACCGACTGCTTCTGCAGCTCCCCGCTCTGCCGCGTCACCTGCCAGATCGCGAGGTACAGCAGGCCGCCGACGACCACGATGAGCGTGATCAGCACGACGACGATCGCGAGCCACTTCGGCCAGCGGTGGCGCACCAGGAAGTCCTTGAACGGCACGAGCAGACCGGCGAGCAGCACCGCGATGAGCACGGGGATGACGATGAGCTTCAGCTGGATGATCAGGAAGATGACGACGGCGAGGACCGCACCGATCAGCAGCAGCCGCCACGACCAGGCGCCCGCGATGCGCATCCCCCGCGGAACGGTCTCGTCGGCGGGCTCGATGGGCTCGCCGAGGTCACGGCGGCGGCGCTGGAACCACGCGCGCGCGGGCGCGCGGTTCGCATCCGGGCCGGCGCCGGGTGCGGTCGTGGGCGACGGGACGGGGCGGTCGATGTCGGACATGCCCGTCAGTGTAGGCCGCGGCACTCCCGGTGCAATGGAACCGCGGCCCGGCGGTCGGCCCCTTCCCAGGCGGGTGATCCCGTCGTACGGGCGCGGGCCTCAGAGCGTGATGATCAGCGGCGGGTACTCGATGTCGGTGCGGTACCACTGCCAGGTGGAACCGCCGGTCTGCTGGATGGACGCGTAGGTCACCTGGCCGGGCGCCACGTTGTGGAGCCCGACCACGACGGCCACGTTCCCGTTCACGGTGCGGGCGCCGGCGCCCGAGACCGACCCCGCGCCCGCGTATCCGCCGACGGTGAGGGAGACCGGGCCGTTCGCCGTGATGGCGAAGGTCAGCACATAGCTGCCGACCGAGGTCACCCCGTAGGCCGACGGCGTGAAGTGGACGGATACGCCCGGACCGCCCGACGGGGTCGGCCGGTAGGTGAACGACGCGTACGGGGTGCCCGTGGTGTCCGTCTGCATGATGTCGGAGGCGATCAGGGTGAGGTTCGTCCTGCCCTTCCCCACGGTGTGGGTGGGGCTGATGGAGTCGATGGGGCGGAACCACGGGAAGGTGATGATCTCGTGCACCGACACCTGGTGCGCGAGGTCCGTGAGGGACAGGGTTCTCTCGAACGTCGTGAGGTCGATCGTCTCAGCGGCTTCCGCTGCGTCGTCCTCCCCCGCGCGCTCCCCTGGAGTTGGAGACTCGCTGGACATGCGCGCACCCTACTCCGGGGCCGGCGCGGCGCGACAGTCAGCGCGGCGCGACGGTGACCGGGGATCCGCTCAGGCCGACGCTCACGCGATCCCCCGGCTCGGGCCGCTCGCGCGCACCGTGCTGCAACGACAGCTCGCTGCCATCCTCGAGCCGCACCCGCGTGCGCCGGAGCGCCCCCAGGAAGCTGGTGGTGAGCACGACGCCCGGGATGCCGTCCGCGACGAGCAGGACGTCCTCCGGACGCACGTACGCGGTGACCGGCCCGTCGTCCACCGGCGACGCGAGCGGGACCTCCTGGCCGAGAGCCGACAGCCGCCCGGCGGCCACCATGCCCTCGACGCGATTGGTCAGGCCGACGAACTCGGCCACGAACGCCGTCGCGGGACGGTGGTAGAGCTCCTCGGGGCTGCCGATCTGCTCGATCCGGCCCGCGCGCATGACGGCGACGCGGTCGGCGACGGCGAGCGCCTCCTCCTGGTCGTGCGTGACGAAGAACGTGGTGATGCCGAGCTCCGTCTGGATGCGGCGGATCTCGTCCCGCAGCTGCACGCGCACCTTGGCGTCGAGGGCGGAGAGCGGCTCGTCGAGCAGCAGCACGCGCGGCTCGGTGACCAGCGCGCGGGCGAGCGCGACGCGCTGCTGCTGGCCGCCGGACAGCTGGTGCGCGTAGCGGTCGGCGTGGTGGTCGAGGCCCACCAGCTCGAGCGCGGCGGCCGCACGCCGCCGCCGCTCCGCCGGGGCGACCTTGCGCATCCGGAGACCGAACTCGACGTTCTGCCCGGAGGTCAGGTGCGGGAACAGCGAGTACGACTGGAACACCATCCCGAGGTCGCGCCGGTTGGTCGGCTCGTCGGTGACGTCGCGTCCGTCGATCAGGATGCTGCCGCTGTCCACGCGCTCCAGCCCGGCGAGCGAGCGCAGCGCGGTCGTCTTGCCGCAGCCGCTCGGGCCGAGCAGGGCGATCAGCTCGCCCGGCGCGGCCTGCAGGTCGAAGCCGGCCAGCCCGACGCCGCCGCCGAAGTCGCGGACGAGGTGGCGCAGTTCGACGGTGGATCCTGTGCGCGCGGAGAGGACGGGGGTCTCGAGGGCGGTCATGTCAGCCTTTCGCGGTGCGCCGTCGCCGCACGCTCACGAGGCGGTCGACGACGACGAGGAGGACGAACGCGAACACCAGCGCGAGGAGCGCGAAGATGACCGCGACGAAGGGGTCGGACTGCGACACCAGCAGCAGCGAGGTCTGCAGGTTGACGCGGGAGAGGAGCGAGGCGATGGTGAACTCGCCCAGTACGACGGCGACCGAGAGCGCGGCGGCGGCGAGGATGCCGCGCCGCAGGTTCGGGACGAGCACGCGCCAGAACACGGTCCACCAGGGGGCGCCGAGCGAGCGGGCCGCCTCGCTGAGCGTGATCATGTCGACGGCGGCGACGTTGCTCTGGATGGCGCGGTAGGCGTACGGCAGCACGGTGATCCCGTACGCGAAGGCGAGCGTCCACGCACCGGAGCCGAAGACGTCCGTCACGACGGCGTACGTCGGCGCGAGGCCGACCACCATCACGATCGCCGGGATCATGATCGGCAGCAGGCAGATCCCCTCGAGCAGCCGGCGCAGCTTCGGGAACCGCAACTCCACCAGCACGATGGTCGGCAGCAGCACCAGCAGCATGATCGCGACGGTCACGACCGCGAGCACGAGCGAGTTGCCGAGCCCCTGGTAGACGCGGTCGTACCGCGTCGTCTCTCCCGAGAACACGGCCACCCAGCGGTCGATGTTGTACACGCCGGGCTTCGCCGTGCGCAGGGTGAACTCGACCATCGAGAACAGCGGGATGAGGAAGAACAGCCCGAGGACCACCCAGATGACCGTGCGGACGGCGGGACCGGGCCCCAGACGCAGCTCCTGCGACCGTCGGCGGCGGGCCGGCCGGACCTCCGGGGTGCGGGTGTCCACCGCGCGCGTCATCGCTGCCACCTCGCGGTGCGGCGGACCAGCGCCGAGTAGCCGAGCATGACGACGACCATCACCAGCAGCATCCCGAGCGCCATGGCGCCCGCGAGGTTGGCGCGGCCGAGCACGGTCTCGCTGATCAGCGCCTGCCGGATCTGCAGCGAGACGATGTTGTTCGCCTGGCCGACGAGGGCTGCGGCGGTCGCGTACGACGAGAAGGCGTTCGCGAACAGCAGCAGCAGGCTGCCCAGGAACGACGGGAGCAGGATGGGGCCGCCCACGCGCGTCCAATACGTCCAGCGGCTGCCGCCCAGCGTCGCCGTCGCCTCCAGCCACTGCGGGCGAAGTCCCTCCAGCGCCGGCATGAAGGTGATGACCATGAGCGGGATCTGGAAGTAGAGGTACGGCAGGATGAGGCCGGGCACCGTGTACAGCCACACCCCGTTCTCGTAGATGTTGATGTGCGCGACCGTGCGGAGCAGCACGGTCACGAGGCCCTGCGCGCCGATCGTCGCGATGAAGGCGAACGCCAGCATGACGCCGCCGAACTGCGCGAGGACGCTGCTCGCCGAATCCACCAGCGAGCGGGTCACGCCGCCCGGGCGCGAGCGCAGCAGGGCGAAGCACAGCGCCGCGCCGGCGATCGCCCCGACCACCGCGGTGACCGCGGAGAGCCAGAAGGCGCCGAAGAACGAGCCGGCGATGGCCGGCTCCATGAGTCCCGTCAGGTTGGCCCAGGTGAAGCGGCCGTCCGCATCCAGGAAGCCGCTGCCCACGGCGACGACCGTCGGAACGGCCAGGAAGACGATCACGTAGAAAGCGAACGGCGTCAGCCCCAGCACGGCGGCCGCGCTCTTCCGGCGCCGCCGCCCGGCCCTGACGCCTGCGGGCCGGGCCGACGACGGCTGCCGCCGGGTCTCCGTCGCGGAAACGCCGGCGGCAGCACGGTCGACCGCAGGCGCCGCGGCGCCCGTCACGGTCTCGGTCATCAGCCGACCGCGTTCGCCCACTTGGCGTTGAGCAGCGTGCCGGCGTCGGTCGCCTGCTTGTCGCTCATCACGGCCACTTTGTCGAGCTTGCCCGGGAACTCGTCCTTGTCGAGCGTGCCGGCCTTCTCCATGGCGTCGACGCGCGCCGGGTAGGCGCCGCCCTTCAGCCACGCGTTCTGGGCGGCGTCGCTGTAGAGGTACTCCTCCCAGAGGCGCGCGGCCGCGGGGTGCGGGGCGTCCTTGTTGATGGCCTGGTTGTAGTAGCCGACGTAGGCGGTGCCCGGGAGCACGACGTACTTCCAGTTCACGCCGCCGCCCTTGATGGTGTCGGAGGTGGCGTAGCCCTTCTGGTTGAACGACCAGTCGAGCAGCACCGGGGTCTCACCGGAGGCGATGGTGTTCGGCTTGCCGTCGGCGGCGTTCCAGTTGCCCGCCTTCTTGAGCTTCGAGAACCAATCGATGCCCGGGGTCAGGTCGTCGAGCGTCCCGCCGTTCTGCAGGGTGGCGTACGCGACCGCGCCGGCCGCGGCGGCCGCCTGGGTCGGGTTGCCGTTGAGCGCGACCGCACCCTTGAACTCGGGCTTCAGGAGGTCGTCGAACGACTTCGGGGCGGTCTTGATCTTGTTGGCGTCGTAGCCGACCGCCATGACGCCGTAGTAACCGACCTTCCAGAGGCCGTCCTTCTCCTTCTGGCCCTCGGGGATGTCGTCCCAGCCGGTCGGCTTGTAGGCGGCGAAGTACTGCGTGTTCGCCAGAGCGACCGAGGAGCCGATGTCGAAGGTGTCGGGAGCCGTGTCCTGGCCCTTGAGCTTCTTCGCGGCGTCGATCTCCTCCTGGCTGGAGGCGCTGTCCTGGCTCGGGTTGATCGTGATGCCGTACTTCTTGGTGAAGCCGTCGAAGATCTCCTGGTAGTTCGCCCAGTCGCCCGGGGTCGCGATGATGTTGAGGCTGCCCTCCTTCTTCGCGGCGGCGACCAGCGCATCCATCCCGCCGGCCGACGCGACGTCGGTGGCGGTGCCGATCTTCGCGGTGTCGGCGGTGCTGGCGTTCGCGCCGCCGGAGCAGGCGGAGAGCGAGAGTGCGACGACGGCGGCCGCGGCCGCGAGGCCGGCGACACGTGCGCGCTTGTTGATCACGGGTTTCCTCCAGTGCAAGGTGTCGACCGGGCGGTGCGCCCGGACGTGGTCACCGTAGGAAGGCCAGGCGTCCGGGCGCCTTCGCGCCGGTGACACCGCGGTGAACGTCCGGTGTCCGGGGTTGTCGCTATGGTCGTTCCGTGGTCGAACAGATCTCCCCCGCACTCGCACGTCGCATCGCGCTGGCCGCACAGGGGTTCGGCAGGCCGCATCCCGACTCCGTCGGCACCCGCCAGCTCAACGGCCTGATGGACCGTCTGCGCCTGCTGCAGATCGACTCGGTCAACGTCTTCGAGCGCAGCCACTACCTGCCCGCGTTCGCCCGCCTCGGCGCCTACGACCGCGGCCTGCTCGACCGGCTGACGTTCGACGCCCGCGGCCCGTACACCGAGTACTGGCCGCACGAGGCGGCGTTCATGCGCACGGAGGACTGGCCGCTGTTCGCCTGGCGGATGCGCGAGTACCGCGAGCGGTACGGCGGCCCGGGCAGCTGGTACGAGGTCAACCAGACCACGGTGGAGTGGCTGCGTGGGGAGCTCGCCGCGAACGGACCGCTGGTGGCCGGCGAGATCGAGCACGACGCCAACTACCGCACCGGACCGTGGTGGGGATGGTCGGAGGTCAAGCGCGCCCTGGAGCGGATGTTCCTGTTCGGCGAGGTCGCGATCGCGGGGCGAACGCGCTTCCAGCGCCGGTACGGGCTCGCCTCCGACGTGCTGCCAGCGAGCGTGCTGGAACCGACGGTGAGCGACGACGACGCCATCCGCGAGCTCCTGCGGCGCGCCGCGGTGGCGCACGGGATCGGGACGGCGCGCGACTTCGCCGACTACTACCGCATCAAGGGCCCGCGCGTCGGTGTGGCGCTGCAAGAGCTGGAGGATGCGGGCGAGCTCGTCCCGGTGGAGGTTGCGGGGTGGGAGAGCGCCGGGCGGCCGCTCCGCGCCTGGATGCACCGCGACGCTCGCAAGCCCCGGCGGGTGGAGGCGGCGGCGCTGCTGTCGCCGTTCGACCCGGTGGTCTGGTACCGCGACCGGGCGCTGCGCGTGTTCGGGTTCCACTACCGCATCGAGATCTACACGCCGGCGCCGCAGCGGGTCTACGGCTACTACTCGCTGCCCATCCTGATCGACGACGCCCTGGTCGGGCGCATCGATCTGAAGAGCGACCGGCAGGCGGGCGTACTGAGGGTGCAGTCGGCCTGGACGGAACCGGACATGCCCGCCGTGCCGCTCGACCGCTTCCTTCCGCTGCTGGCTGAGACGGCCGCGTGGCAGGGGCTCGACCGGGCGGAGGTCGCGGAGGGCGCCCGGGGCGACCTCGCCCCGATCCTCGCGGCGGCGCTGCGGCCGGGGGTAGGGTTCGGGGCATGACGTCACCGCTGGACTACCTGGATCAGGACGGGGCCGACGAGGCCGACTACGAGTCGCCGATGCGCGAGCTGTACGCCTATCACGACGGCGACACCTGGCTCGACGGCATCGTCACGGGCGTGAGACCGCACGGAGCGTCGGACGGCGGCACGCTCGTCCAGTTCGACGAGCGCCTGTGGGTGCCGGCGCGCGAGGTCCGCAGCTCCGACCACTACATCGCGGTTCTGCTGAACCCCGACTCGGAGGTCTACGCCGAGGTGATCCAGTCGCTCGTCGACGGGAAGCCGAAGGAGGTCATCCGCGACGTCTCCATCGTGGGCGACGACAACGTCGGCACCGAGTGGCGCCTGCTGGACGAGCCCCCGACGGGGACCCGCGTCCGCTACCGCTACACGGGCACCGCCGAGCTGCAGGTGCCCGACGGCGACCACGTGCCCGACGGGCGCGCGAGCGCGTAGCGGGTAGCGCGTACTGCGCTGCGCCGCCCGTTCCGTAGGAGATTCGGCCGCCACCGTCGGAGATCCGCCCCGATCCGGCCCGAAACTCCATCCACAGAGCGTTGCGTCGGAGATTCCAGCCCCTTTCTCCGACGCAAGCATGCGCCGCCCCCTTGCGCCGCGCCCGCCTCAGGCGGCGCACCCCGCAGGCCGTTCCGTCGGAGATCCGGCAGCCACCGTGGGAGATCCGCCCCGATCCGGCCCGAAACTCCCTCCACAGAGCGTTGCGTCGGAGATTCCAGCTCCTTTCTCCGACGCAAGCACACGCCGCCCCCTTGCGCCGCGCCCGCCTGAGGCGGCGCACCCCGCAGGCCGTTCCGTCGGAGATCCGGCAGCCACCGTCGGAGATCCGCCCCGATCCGGCCCGAAACTCCCTCCACAGAGCGTTGCGTCGGAGATTTGAGCACCTTTTTCCGTCGCAAGCACACGCGCCGAAGGCGGCAGCGCGCCGCCGGCCGGCCGCGCCGCGCCCGCCTCAGGCGGTGCGCCGCTGCAGCGTGAGCGCCCCGAGCACGACCGCCGCCACCGCGAACGACCCGATGATGAGCAGCTGCCCGCCCACGTACGCGGCGTCGTGACTGTCCGCCGCCACCGCGTTGAGCGCATCCACCGCGTGCGACAGGGGCAGCCAGTCGCTGATCTCCTTGAGGCCCGCGGGCAGCTCGTCGCGCGGCAGGAAGATCCCGCCCAGCAGGATCTGCGGGAACACCAGCAGCGGCATGAACTGCACCACCTGGAACTCGGTGCGCGCGAACGCGCTCGCGAACAGGCCGAGGGTACTGCCGAGCACCGCATCCGTCACGGCGACCGCGACCAGGAGCCAGGGGTCGCCTTTCACGTCCAGCCCGCACACCCACAGCGCGTAGCCCGACGCCAGCAGCGCCTGCACGATCGCCAGCAGCCCGAACGCGATCGTGTAGCCGAGGATGAAGTCGCCGCGCCCGAGAGGCATCGAGAGCAGGCGCTCCAGCGTCCCGGTGCGGCGCTCCCGCAGCGTGGTGATGGAGGTGACCAGGAACATCACGATGAACGGGAACAGCGCCAGGATGGCCGGCCCGATCGTCTGGAACACCGGCGTGTCCGTGAAGATCCATGCCACCAGCCCGATCAGGAGACTGGGCACGATCAGCAGCAGCACCACGGTGCGGGGATCGTGGCGGATCTGGGTGAGCACCCGGCCCGTGGTCGCCAGCGTTCTGGTGGGGTTCATCGCACGTCCTCCCCGAGGTCCGCCGCGTCCTCGTCCGTCCCGGGCAGCGCGTGCCGCGCGTGCCGGCGCCGGAGCAGGGCGAGGAACGCGCCCTCCGCATCCGCCGCCCCGGTCTCGGCGAGCAGCTCGTCGGGCGTCGCGTCGGCGAGCACGGCGCCGTCGCGCATGAGGATCAGCCGGTCGCAACGGGTCGCCTCGTCCATCACGTGGCTGGAGATGAGGAGGCTGGTGCCCGAGTCGGCGAGGCGGTGGAACAGGCCCCACAGCTCCACCCGGAGCAGCGGATCGAGCCCGACCGTCGGCTCGTCGAGCACCAGCAGGTCGGGCGAGCCCAGCAGCGCGGCGGCGAGCGAGACACGGCTGCGCTGGCCGCCGGACAGCGCCGACACCAGCCGCCCGGCGTGCTCCTCCAGGTCGGTCGCGGAGATCGCGCGCTCCACATCCGCGCGCCCGGCGCCGAGGACGCGCCGGAAGTAGTCGAGGTTCTGCCGGATGGTGAGGTCGTCGTAGACGCTCGCCGCCTGCGTGACGTAGCCGACACGGTGACGCAGGGTCGCCGAACCGGCCGGCTGACCGAGCACGGTCACCGTGCCGCCCTTGACGCGCTGCACGCCGACGATCGAGCGCATGAGGGTCGTCTTCCCGCATCCACTCGGCCCGAGCAGGCCGACGACCTGGCCGCGCGGGATGCGGAGGTCGAGGCCGTGCAGGATGTCGGCGCGGCCACGACGCACCCGGAGGCCCTCGATGGCGACGGCGGGCTCCACCGCATCCGGCGAATTCATCATGTGCTGAATTATTCGCTCCGGCGGACGCCGCGTCAAGACACCGCTCGCGGCGCGGTCGCGTCAGGAGACAGGCGCGTCGGGGTCTCCGAACAGGTGCCACTGGAGCACCGGCCCGACCCGGCGCGCGAGCTCCTCCGCGGGCGTGCTCGCGATCGGCTCGACCTGCAGCGCGTAGCGGGTCATCATGATCCCGACCAGCTGGGCGGCGGCGAGCTCCCCGCGCAGGGATGCGTCGGGCGCGTCGCTCAGGGAGGCGAGCTTCGACAGCACCTCCCGCTGCAGGAACTCGCGCACCATCCGCGTGCCCGGCCCGCTGCCCAGCACGGTGCGCAGCACCACGACCATCCGCCGGGCGGACTTCTCGTCGTCGAGGCGCTCCAGGATGTAGCGCACCAGCGACTCCCCCACCCGGTCACGCGGGCCTGCCAGCACCACGTCGAACACGCGGTCGGGCCGCAGCGGCACCTCGAGCGTCGCGGCGAACAGGTCCGCCTTGCCGTCGAAGTAGTGGTGGACGAGCGCGGAGTCGACGCCGGCACGGCGCGCGACCGCCCGCAGGGAGGCCGCCTCGTAGCCGCGCTCGGCGAACTCGTCGGCCGCCGCGCGCAGGATCGCCGAGCGCGCGGACGCCGCGCCGCGCTCCTTGCGCGGCCGCCCGGGTCGGCGACGTTCGGCCAGCTCGCTCACGGAGCCCATTGTGCACCCGGACGTCCGCTGTCCGCCTCTGAGGTGGTTGCTTCGAGTGTGATGGGAACGCGGTCGGCGCCGCCTCCGCCGAAGCTAGGATGTGACCTGCGCAATCACTCGACCCGGCGCCTGTACACAAGGAGTTCAGCGAACATGGAATGGCTCATTCCGGTCATCATCGTCGTCGTGATCGTGGCGATCATCGGGATCTATCTGTGGGCCACCTACAACTCCCTCGTGACGCTGAAAGTCCGTGTGGACGAGGCGTGGAGCGACATCACGGTGCAGCTGAAGCGCCGTGCCGACCTCATCCCGAACCTGATCGAGACGGTCAAGGGATACGCCGCCCACGAACGCGGGGTGTTCGAGTCGGTGACGCAGGCGCGCGCCGAGACACTGTCCGCGCAGACACCGGGTGAGGCGTCGGTCGCCGAGAATCACATGCAGACCGCGCTGAAGAGCATCTTCGCCGTGGCCGAGGCGTACCCGCAGCTGCAGGCGAGCCAGAACTTCCTACGTCTGCAGGCCGACCTGGTCGACACCGAGGACAAGATCCAGGCGTCGCGCCGCTTCTACAACGGCGGCGTCCGCGAGTTCAACACCAAGATCAAGGTCTTCCCGAACAACCTGTTCGCCCGACGCCTTGGCTTCACCGAGCGCGAGTTCTTCGAGGTCGACAACCTCGCCGCGATCGCCGAGCCTCCGCGCGTCCAGTTCTAGGGCGTCGATGTACAGGGCGATCGCCAGGAACAAGCGCAACACCGTCTTCATCATCCTGCTGTTCCTGGTACTCATCGGTGCGCTCGGATGGCTGGCCTCGGTCATCTACCAGAGCTACACGATCCTCGTGGTCGTGCTCATCGGGGCGATCCTCTACGCGCTGTTCCAGTACTACCTGGCGAGCAGTCAGGCGCTGAGCATGTCGGGGGCCATCCCCATCCAGAAGGCGGACAACCCGCGCCTCTGGAACATCGTCGAGAACCTGTCGATCACGACGGGGACGCCCATGCCGGCGGTCTACATCGTGAACGACCCGGCGCCGAACGCGTTCGCGACCGGGCGCGACCCGCAGCACGCGTCGGTCGCCGCCACGACGGGGCTGCTCGACATCATGACGGATGCGGAGCTCGAGGGCGTCATGGCGCACGAGCTCGGGCACGTGCGCAACTACGACATCCGGCTCGGGATGATCGTGTTCGGCCTCACCGTCGCGATCGGCTTCATCGCCGACATCTTCCTGCGGATGGCGTTCTTCGGCGGCAACCGGAACAACAACAACGGCGGCGGCAACCCGGTCGTGCTGGTGTTCGGGCTGATCGCCGCGATCGTGGCGCCGCTGGTCGCGACGCTGGTGCAGCTGGCCGTCTCGCGGCAGCGCGAGTACCTGGCCGACGCGACGGGAGCGCTGACGACGCGGCACCCGGACGCCCTGGCGAGCGCGCTGCTCAAGCTGGAGGCGTACGGCCGCCCGATGCGCAAGCAGAACTCGTCCATGGCGCACCTGTGGATCAACGACCCGCTGAAGCCGGGCCTCGTGGCGCGCCTGTTCTCGACGCACCCGCCGATCCCCGAGCGCGTCGAGCGCCTGGAGTCGATGGGCGGCAGCTTCTAGCCCGCTGACTGCCGCGGTTCGGAACGTCTGCGCCGGCGCGCGCAGCCGCCGACGTTCCGAGACGCAGCAGACATCGGCGCGAAGGCCGGCGCGGCGCGGCGCGGGTCAGGGCCCGAGCACGCGGCGCAGGTAGGCGTTCTCGAAGCGGCGGTCCGGGTCGAGCCGGTCGCGCACGGCGAGGAAGTCGTCGAACCGCGGGTAGACCGCACGCAGCGCGTCCGCGTCCCGGCTGTGCAGCTTGCCCCAGTGCGGCCGGCCCTCGTGCGCGACCATGATCTCCTCGACTGCCGAGAAGTACTCGCGCTGGTCCTCCCGGTAGTACCGGTGCACCGCGATGTAGCCGCTCTCGCGCCCGTGGGCGGTGGAGAGCCAGTTGTCGTCGGCCGCCGCGCTGCGCACCTCGATCGGGAAGGAGATGCGCCAGCCGCGCCGCTCGATCAGCGCCTTCACCTCGGCGAGCGCCGCGGGCACCGCCTCCCGCGGCAGGGCGTACTCCATCTCGCGGAACCGAACGGTGCGGTTGGTGACGAAGACGCGCGGCGCGTGGTCCGTGAAGTCGCGGTTGCCGGTGAGCCGTTGCGCCAGGCGGCTGAACGGCGGGATGACGCCGGGTGCGACGGCGCCGAGCGCGCAGACGCCGCGGTAGACGCCGTTGGCGAGCAGTTCGTCGTCGACCCAGCGCCCGGCACGTGACAGCGGCTTGCGCTCGGCCGTGAGCGGCAGCCGGGTGTTCGTCTTGGTGAGCGCCGTCTCCGTGTGCGGGAACCAGTAGAACTCGAAATGGTCCTCCGCGGCGGACCGCTCGAGGTACGACTCCATCGTCGCCTGCAGCGGTTCCGGCCGCTCGACGGCCTGGAGCAGGTACGCCGGGACGCACTGCAGCGTGACGTCGACGATCACGCCGAGCGCCCCCAGCCCGAGCCGGGCGGCCGGGAGCAGCTCCGCGTTCTGCGTCTCGTCGATGCGCAGCAGCTCCCCCAGTCCGGTCACCAGGGTGAGGCCGACGATCTGCGCCGCGAGGCCGCCGAACGATCCGCCCGTCCCGTGCGTACCGGTGGAGGTCGCGCCCGCGATGGTCTGGCGGTCGATGTCACCCATGTTCTCCAGCGCCAGGCCGTGGGGCCGGAGCAACCGCGGCAGCTGATGCAGGTGCGTGCCCGCCGCGAGCGTGACCCGTCCGCGTTCGAGGTCCACATCCAGGATGCCGTTCAGATCCTCGAGGTCGAGCTGCACGCCGGGTGCGACAGCGATGCCCGTGAAGCTGTGGCCCGCGCCGACGGGTTTGACGCGCATCCCGGTGCGGATGGCCGCCTGCACCGCGCGCTGCACCGCCTCGGCGGACGCGGGACGCTCGACGCGCTGCGGGCGCACCGCCTCGGTCCGCCCCCAGTTGCGCCAGAGTCCGCCGACCGCCGTCACAGGAAGACCTTGCCGTCGCCGCGATACGTGGCCGCCTCGCCGACCACGCGTGCACGGCCGTCCACCGTGTCCACCAGGTGGAAGGCGTCGACGTGCTCGCTGAGCTCGCCCGACTTCGTGTGCCGCAGCCAGACGCGCTCGCCGATGCGCATGACGCTCGCGGCGGCCCCGGTCAGCGGCGTCTGCACCTCGCCGGCCATCTCGCGCGTCACCATCGACAGGCCGGTCGGCCACTCCACCGACGGCATCCGGTCGGGCCCCGGAGGGCCGGAGGCGATCCACCCGCCGCCGAGCAGCGTCGCCGTGCCCGCGTCCGGGCGGCGCACGACCGAGAGGGCGAAGGACGCGGCGGGCGCCGGACGGAACGACCGGTACGTGTCGAACAGGTGCCCGCCGAAGAGCCCGCTGCCCGCGGCGATCTCGGTCACCGCGTCGTCGGAGGCGGTGAACTCCAGCGATCCGGTTCCGCCGCCGTTCACGAACTCCAGGTCGGCGATCGCACGCACCGCGGCGACCGCCTCGCCGCGCCGGCCGAGCAGCTCCTCGCGGGAGTTCTTCTGCATCCAACGCAGGGTGGCGCCCCACGCCGGCTTCCCGGGGGGATTGTCGCCCTGGCCGGCGATCTGCGCCTCGTAGCCCATCATCCCGACGAGGGCGAAGCCGGGGCGGCTGACGATCGCCGCCGCCAGCTCGCGGGCGGCGGCGGCGGAGTGCACCGGCGACCGGTAGACCCCGACGTGGCCGAGCACCGGCGCGAGCCAGGAGGAGTCGAGTTCGAGGCACAGCCGGATGGTCTCGCGCGCGCCTGGCGGCACGACGGCGTCGATGAGGTCGAGGTGCGCGATCGAGTCGACCATCAGCGTCACCCGCGAGGCCAGCTCGGGCGACGCCGCGAGCCGGCGGATCGCGCCCCGGTCGGCGGTCGGGTACCCGACCACGACATCCTCGATGGGCGGATGCTCGGCGTCACCCTCGGCGAGCCACAGCGCCTCAGGCAGCGTGTACGCGAGCACGCCCGCGTACCCGGGCAGCGCGAGCACCGCATCCAGCACCGACCGGACGCGCACCGACTTGGACGCGACCCGGATGCTCTTCGTCGCGCGCCCGGACGGCACGGCCGCGCGCCGCAGCATGTCGTGCGCGTTGTGCCGGAGGGCGGGCAGGTGCAGCACGGCGAGCGGCGGGTCCAGCTGGGCGGTCGCGGCGGAGAGCGACGGCCAGAACACGTCGGGCGTCGTCCAGGTGCGCTCGGCGGCGACCGGCGGGGTAGCGAGGTTCAGGTCGGTCATCAGCGCACCGCTTTCACTCGGGCGACCGCGAACGCACCCGCGAACGCGAACAGGGCGGACAGGACGAACAGGCCGGCGAAGCCGCCGAGGGCGGCGACGATCATCGCGCCGAAGAGCGGGGCGACGGCCTGCGGAACGGCGAGGGCGATGTTCATGATCCCCAGGTCTTTGCCGCGGGTCTCCGGGTCGGGCAGCACCTGGGTGGCGAGCGCCTGGTCGACGCTGAGGAAGCAGCCGTACCCCACACCGAGCAGCGCGGCCGCGACGAACGCGACCGACAGGTCCGGCACGAAGGCGAGCAGCAGCGCCGCGACACCCTGCACCGCCGAGGACGCGAACACGAACGCCTTGCGGCGGCCCAGCCGGTCGGAGAGCCGACCGAGCGCGAGCGACGCGACGATGACGAACACCATGTAGATGAGGATGAGGACGAGCAGGTCGTCGTCGGCGTTCGGGTCGCGCAGGCCGAACTCCAGGAAGTACAGCAGCAGCGACGTCCCGAACGCGTTGCCGAAGTTGACGAGCACGCGGCTGAGCAGCGTCCAGCCGAAGTCGGGATGCGCGCGCGGGCTGATCCACAGCCCCTCGATGACGCCGCGCACCGACATCCGCTCCCGCAGCTCCGTCGGAAGCACCGCATCCGGAAGCAGCAGGAACGGCAGCACGAGGATGAGCAGCAGCACCGCCATCGCGGTGTACCCGACGAACGCGCCGACGAAGACGTAGGTGACCAGGGCGACGCCGAGGATGATCCCGATCGCCTGCGGGGCGCTGATCCAGCCGCTCACGTAGCCGCGCTGGTCGACCGGCACCTGGTCGCTGATGGTCGCCGTGAGCGCCGCGGTGAGGATGCAGAACCCGGTGAGCGCCAGCGACCAGAACACGCCCATCCCGACGATGCTCGTCTGCAGCCCGAGCAGGACGAGGGACACCGCGAAGACCACGGCGCCGGCGGCGATCCACGGGCGGCGGCGGCCGAACCGGCTCGTGGTCCGGTCGGAGAGCGCACCCGTCAGCGGGTAGGCGACGATCGCGCAGACGCCCGAGATGCCCGAGATCACGCCGAACGCGACGACGTTGTCGACCCACGACGTGGTGTGCAGCTCGGTCTGCACCTGGTCGGGCAGGAGCTTCTGGATGGGCGCGAGCTGCGCCATCCACGCCCCCAGCCACGCGACGGCGAACGCGGCGATCCACCGGCCCGGCACCTTGCGGACGGGCTCGGCGAAGACCGCCGGCGTGGAGGTGTTCGTCATCGGCGGCCTGCTTTCGGGTCGGAGGTGCGGGATGCGGCGGTACGGGATGCGGCGGTGCTGGATGCGGCGGGCGCGTGGCCGTCGGATGCGGCGGGCGCCGTCAGGGCGGCGAGCGCGTCGGCGGCGACGTCCATGGTGGCGGCGGCCGCCCGGTCGTCCCGCGTCACCAGCCAGGCGAGCGTCAGACCGTCGGTGAACGACACGAGGATGCGGGCCACCTCGTCGATCGGCCGCAGCCACATGCTGCCCGTCAGCCGTGCGGCGTCGGCGGCCGCCTGCGCGGCGACGGCGTGGTAACGCGCGTACTGGCGCTGCGCGAGCCGCTCGAAACCGGGCTCGCGGAGCGCCCACTGGGTCAGCTCGAGCATCGCCTTCTCGCGGTCGGGGTCGGCGCGGACGCCGTCGAAGTAGTGCTGGAGCCCGGCGCGGACCGCTTCGCGCATCCCGACACCGTGCCCGCCGTCGCCGCCCGCCAGCACCGGCGCGAAGTCCCTCTGCTCGCTTTCGACGGCCGCCTCGATGAGCTCGGCCATCAGCTCGTCCCGCGATGCGAACACGTAGTGGAAGGAGGCCAGGGGCATGTCCGCCTCGGCGACGATCCGCCGGGTGGTGGCCGCGGCGACGCCGTCGCGCGCGATCAGCCGGAGCGCAGCCTGGACCAGCGCCGTGCGCCGGTCCGCCACCGGGATACGCGTCATCCGGACTCCTGAGGCTCTGCCGCGCCCCATCGCGCGGGAGAAAGTGGGACAGTCGTCCCAGATGTCAGTATGCCGCAAATTGTGTCGATGAGTTTGACACGCCCGGGCCGTACCCCCTGGAATGGGGTGGAATGCGGGGATTTACGAGCGACGTGTCACCACCAGTCCGGCCACGGGGGTCGAGCGGACTGGTGTCGTTCGCGACCGTCGCCGCGCTGGCGGTTCTGCTGTTCAGCGCCGCCGGACTGATCGGGGACGCGCCTCCCGCGACCGCGACTCCCGCCCCTCACGCATCCCTCGCACCGCAGCACCTCGCGTCACCGTACGCCGCAGCACACGAAGCACCCGCCTCGGCGGCACCGCAGCCGCCCGCCGCAGCTCCCGCGGACACCCAACCGCCGTCGAGCACCCCCTCGCCGCCGCCCACACCGCAGCCGCTGAGGATGGACGCCCTCCCGACCGGGCTCGTCACCTCCTTTCCGCTCCCCGTCTCGGGCACCGCCACGCCCGGCGACGTCGTCGCGGTGTCCGCCGGCTCCACGCCGGGCGCCTCCGAGAGCTGCCAGGCGACCGTCGGAGACGACGGACGCTGGTCGTGCGGGCTCGCCTCGCTGCCGGACGGCGGCGGGGTGGCCGTGCGGGCCGAGGCGCGGTCGACCGGCGAGTCCACCGGTGACCGGGTGGATGTGCTGCACCCGCCCACGATCAGCGGCAGCGGGGTCGTCTCCACGTCCGGCGCCGTCCGCGGCACCGCCTTCCCCGGCGCGCGGGTGACCGTGACCGCCGAGACGGGCGCGAGCTGCACCTTCCCGGCGGACTCCAACGGCGCGTGGGGATGCGTGCTGAGCGGTTCCCTGCCCGACGGGCGGCACACGGTGTCGGCCACGCAGGTCGCCGGCTTCTCCACCCAGCGCTCCGGCCGCAGCTCCGCCGTCCCGCTCGCCGTGGACCGCACCCCGCCCGGCGCCCCGAGCATCACCACCCCGGCGCCCGGCTCCTCCGCCGCTGCCGGCACGCCGGTCTCCTTCGGCGGGTCCGGCGAGTCCGGAGCACGCGTCACGCTCTACGCGCAGACGCCCGGCGGCACCACCGTCGTCTGCAGCGCGCAGGTGGTGAGCGGCGCGTGGTCGTGCGCGGGCGTCCTCGACGGCGGCGCGTACACCGTGTCGGCCCTGCAGCGCGACGCGGCCGGCAACGTCAGCCCGGGCAGCAACCCGGTCACCCTGACCGTCGCGGCCGCGGCCGGCGCTGCGGCCGCACCGACGCCGTCGCCCTCACGTACCCCGGCGCCGGCCCCCACGCCGTCGGCCCCGGCGCCCGCCGCTCCGGGTGCCGCGCCGCCCACCGGCCCGGCCAGTCCCGACACCCAGGAACGGTTCGACGCGCCGTTCACCACCGCGAGCGCACCCGTGGTGTCCGCGGCGGCGCTGCCCGGGTGGATGCGGTCGGCCGGTCTCGCCGTCGCCGCCCTGCTGCTCCTCGTGCTGCCCGCGAGGCTGCTGGCCGCGGCCCTGGCCCGCGGCCGCGCCCAGCGCGAACGCCACGGCGCGCACCGAAGCGCGCTGTTCGGCCGCAACCGGCCGCGCTCGGACGTGTCGGAGGCCTCCGCCTTGTTCGGTGAGGCCGGCGCAGCGCGAGCCGCCGAGAGCGACACCCCTGCGGTCTCGCGGTCGCAGCGCTTCTGGTCGATCGCGGCCACGGGGCTTGCGACGGTGCTGCTGGTGACCCTCTCCACCCCGGTCCCCGACGCGGGCACGTACCCGAGCGTCCTGGTCGCCGTCGCCCTCGCCGTCGCGGCCGTGAACGCCGTGTGGGTGCTCGCGGGCCGCGGTCTCGCGCCGCATCTGCACCTGCCTGTGCCCCACCTGGTGCTGCGCCCGGGCCTGCTCGTGGTGGTCGCGGTCGCGGCGATCGGATCGCGCGTCCTGGGTCTCTCCCCCGCCCTGCTGTTCGCCCTGGTCCTCGGGCTCGCCCTCGGACCGCACGCCGGACGGGTGCGGCGCGGACGCATCGCCGCCGTCCAGGTGTCCGCCGTCGCCGCGCTGGGCGTGCTCGCGTGGCTCGCGGTCGGCCTGCTGGGGGTCCCGTCCGACCCGGCGAGCGCGTTCGTCGTCGAACTCGTCAACGCCCTCGCCCTGACCGGCATCGGCTCGGCGGCAGTGATGCTGCTGCCGATCGGCGGCCTGGCCGGACGTGCGATCGCGCAGTGGTCGCGCTGGCTGTGGGCGGGGCTCAGCCTGGTGGTCTACACCGTGCTGTTCGCGCTGCTGCTGCCCGTGGCATCCCTCGTCGAGCGCGGGGTGGGCATCCTGGTCATCGTCGCGGTGGCCGTCGGCTTCGCGGCGACCAGCGTCGCGGTGTGGCTGTGGGAGCGGTACGTCGCGCCCGCGCTCGACCGCAGCGTGCCCTAGGCCCGGCGGTCGGCCGTGACCGCGTCGACGTAGAACCAGTCGCGCCCGTCGCGGACGAAGCGCGAGACCTCGTGGAGGCTCCCCCGCTCGGCGCCCTTGTAGTGCGCGACGAACTCGACCACACCGTCGGTGTCGAACGGTCCGCCGCGCTCCGTGCGCTCGATGTCGAGCCGGTACCAGCGGACATCCGGGTCGAGCGTGAGCTCGGCGGGACGCGTCGTGGGATGCCAGCTGCGCAGCAGGTAGCCGGCGTCGCCGAGGGCGAACGCGCTGAACCGCGACCGCATCAGCCGCTCCGCGGTGGGAGCGGGCTCGCCGCGGTGCAGCGGGCCGCAGCACGCGTCGTAGGTCTCGCCGCTCAGGCAAGGACAGCGGGTGGTCACCCACCGAGCCTAGCCGCGCGTCGCGCCCGCTCAGGCCCGGCTCCGGCCCCGGATATGGAGACCCGGCCGACGCCCACGTCGGGGGGATCCTGGGCGCCGGCCGGGTCGGGGACACCTCACCAGAAAGGGTGTCGGCCATCATTGTGGTCCCCGAAGGTGAGCGGGTTCTTCGGACGTCCTGAAGGTCTTCGCAGACGCGGGGGCGCGCGACGCTGTCTAGCGCGGCTCTCGCATGGCATCCCATCATGGTGACGCCCGCCGCGGTGCCGGCCGGGTGTGAGGACGGCGGGTGCGGGTGCAGAGATGATCCGGGACGATCCGAAGACGGCGCGCTCTGCGCTCCGGCGTCTCGCGGCGGCGTCCGCCGTGATCCTCCTGGCGTGCCTGTCGGCTGCCGGCGCGGCGGTCCCGGCGCAGGCGACCGTCGCGGGCCGTCCGGGCGTGCCGCAGCCGCCGACCCCGCTGTACACCGAGGACTTCTCGGCCCGCAATGCCACCGCTGCACCGATCGACATCGTCGACTACCAGGGGACGCCCGGCACCGTCTACGCGCCCGGCATCTCCGGCGCGTTCTCGGAGACGTACTCGGCCGACCGGAACTGGCAGGGCGCGGGCGGCTTCTGCAACGGATGGATCGTCAACGCCTCGACCCCGACCTGCCAGAACGGACTGCTGCACGACCTGTCGACGAAGCTCGGCCGCTACCAGGGGATGACGGCGGCCGCCGCCGCGACGAATCAGGCGGTCGCCGCCGCGACGGGCGGGAACCCGGGGCCGGGCGTACAGCTGCTGACGAACACGCCCATCCCGGCCGTCGCCGGGCACTTCTACCAGGTGACCGCGCTGTTCGGGGAGGCCAGCTGCCCGAACGGAGCGACGACTGCGCTCGAACGGTTCACCCTGCTGGTCGACGGGCAGCGCAACGTGGTGGCGAACAACCTGGTGCCCTGCACCGATCCGGGCCGCGTCGACTTCGGCGGCGGCACCGTGGTCGCGCCGCTCAAGTCGTCGGTGCTGCACCTGGCGCCGACGGGCTCGCCGAAACTGCAGGTGGAGATCTACAACGCCCAAGGGTCGGGCGCGGGAAACGACGTGGCCTTCGACCTCCCGCAGATCCTCGACGTGACGCCTCAGCTGGACAAGGCGTTCGCGCCCGGCTCGATCGCGTCCGGCGGAGTGGCGTCGCTGACGTACACGGTCACGAACACGCTCGAACTGGCCGCGAAAGCCGGGTGGGGTTTCACCGACGACCTGCCGGCGGGGCTCACGACGACCGGCGTGACGTCGTCGACGTGCCCGGCCGGCACCCTCACGGCCACCCCCGGCGGCAGCACGGTGACGGTCACGGGAGGGACGCTGGCGGCCGGTCAGTCGTCGTGCTCCCTCACCGTGCAGGTGACGGCCTCCGCGCCGGGGACGTACGTGAACGGGCCGGGCAACTTCCCCGCGGGGGCGACCGGGCTGAACGGGCTGAACCCGCCGGCGGACACCGCCCTGACCGTGCAACCGCCCGCATCCCTGGTGCTGACCAAGTCGTCCTCCACGACCGCCATCTCCGCGGTGGGGCAGAAGATCGCGTACCGCTTCGAGGTGGTCAATCGCGGCGACGTCCCGGTGACCGGGCTCCAGGTGGTGGACACGGAGGCTCCGCCGGCGACGCAGGGCGCCCTGTCGCCCATCCTCTGCCCGGTGACGGACCTGCCACCCCATGCCTCCACGACCTGCACGGCGACCTACACGGTGACGCAGGCGGACCTCGACAACGGCGGGGTCACGGACACTGCGACGGCGACCGCGCTGGACCCGTCGATGACGACCGTGACCACTCCGCCGTCGCGGTTGACGATCGGGGTGCCCGCTCCCGGCCTGACGGTGACGAAGTCCTCGACCACGGCGCTGGTCTCCTCCGTGGGGCAGCGCGTGCCGTACACGTTCGCCGTGACCAACTCCGGCAACGTCCAGCTGTTCGGCGTGCAGGTGACCGACACGGTCGCCGCGCCGGGCTCGCCGGGGAACCTCACGCCGGCGAGCTGCCCGGAGCCGTCCCTCGCCCCGGGCGAGTCGGAGGTCTGCACCGCCGCCTACACCGCCACCCAGGCCGACCTGGCGAACGGGTCGCTGCGGGATTCGGCGGTCGCGACCGCGTCGGATGTGACGGGTGCCGCGGTGACGTCCGCACCGTCGGCGCTGAGCATCCCCGCAAGCCTGCCCGGTGCCCTATCGGTCGTGAAATCCTCCACCGTGACGACCCTGCCGGCGGTGGGTCAGCCCATCCCGTACACGTTCACCGTGACCAACAACTCCGCGGTGACCATCTCCAACGTCAGCGTGACCGACACCCAGCAGGCGCCGGCGCTTCCGGCGAACATGACGCCGGTGACCTGCGCGGCGACCGTCCTCGCCGCGGGAGCCTCGACGACCTGCACCGGGACGTACACGGTGACGTCCGCGGACGCGAACAACGGCCAGGTCTCCGACATCGCGGTGGCCCGGGGCACCGATCCGGCGAACGCGCCGGTGACGTCGGCGCCGTCCACGCTGACGATCGCCGTCCCGATCGCGACGCTGGGGCTCGTCAAGAGGACGACGGCCCTCTCCGTCTCCGCCGTCGGGCAGCAGGTGCCGTACACGTTCGAGGTGACCAACACGGGGAACGTCCCGGTGACCGGTGTCGCGGTCGCGGACACCCCCACGCCGCCGTCGCTGCCGGGCAACCTGTCCCCGGTGGTCTGCCCGCAGCCGACGCTCGCCCCCGGCGCGCAGGAGGTGTGCACCGGCAGCTACACCGTCGCCGCCGCCGACCTGGCCAACGGGTCCGTGAACGACTCCGCGGTGGCGACCGGCCGGGATCCGTCCGGTGCAGCGGTGACGTCGCCCCAGTCGTCGCAGTCCGTGCCGGTGCAGACCTCGGCGCTGACCATCATCAAATCCACGCGGACGGACGGGATCTCCCGTGTCGGCCAGGTGCTGCAGCTGACCTTCACGGTCACCAACAACTCCGACGTGGCGTATCACGACGTCGGCGTGGTGGACACGACGCTCTCCCCCTCCGGAGAGGACGCCACCGGGCCTGTGTTCTGCCCGCAGCCCGTCCTGGGCCCGCGGCAGACGGAGACGTGCAGCGCCTCGCACGTGGTGACCGCCGCGGACCTGAGCAACGGCTTCGTCAGCGACAGCGCCTACGCGCAGGGCACGGACCCGGGCGGCGCCGTCTTCCGCACCGCGGACTCGAGCCTGGTCGTCCCGGTGGACCCGCAGCCCGGGATCTCGCTGGTCAAGACCACCACGACCTCGCGCATCCACACCGTCGGGGAGCAGACCCGGTACACGTTCACGATCACGGACACGGGCAACACGGCGCTGACCGACGTGGCGGTGCAGGACACGGTGCTCCCGCCCGCGACGCCCGGCGGCCTGGGGCCGGTGGACTGCCCGGCGACCTCGCTGACGCCGGGAGACAGCATCGACTGCACGGGGACCTACACAGTGACCCAGGCCGACCTGGACCGCGGGTTCGTGACCGACTCGGCCACCGTCACGGCGACGGCGCCGGACGGGAGCACGGTGACCTCGCGTGCCTCGCGGGTCACCATCCCCGCCGAGCCGGCGCTCGCGCTCACCAAATCGTCGACCACCGCCTTCATCGACCACGCCGGGCAGGTGGTTCCGTACACGTTCGCCGTCCGCAACCTCGGGCCCGGACCGGTCACCGGCATCGCAGTGACGGATCGGCAGCTCGCGCCCGCGTCGCCGGGGGCGATGTCCGGAATCCGCTGCCCGGACGGCACGCTCGCGGAGGGTGAGTCCGTCACCTGCACCGGCACGTACACGGTGACCCAGGCCGACATCAACCACGGCTCCCTCGACGACGTCGCCGTGGCGTCGGCGACCGACCAGGACGGCATCGCCCTGCCGCCGTCCGATCCGTCGGCCGACAGCATCCCCGCGGCGCAGTCCCCCGAACTGACGGTCGCGAAGTCGTCGTCGACCAGCGTGATCACCGCCGCCGGCCAGCCGGTGGCGTTCAGCTACCTCGTCACCAACACCGGGAACACCACGATCCGCGACCTCGTCGTGGCCGACACGGTGCAGGCGCCCGGTTCGCCCGCCGCGCTCTCGCCCGTCACGTGCCTGCAGAGGACCCTCCAGCCCGGCGAGCGCGCCATCTGCACCGCGGACTACCTCACGACCGCCGCCGATCTCGCGAACGGATCGCTCTCGGACACCGCGGTCGCCAGCGGCACCGACCCCGCCGGGGCGACGATCGACAGCCCGCCCACCAGCCTCACCATCCCCGCGCCCGCCGCCGCGCCGGCGCTCACCATCGTGAAGTCCTCCGCGACCGCCACCGTCACGGGTCTCTTCGATCGCGTCGACTACACCTTCCTGGTCACCAACACCGGCTCGCAGACCGTCAGCGGACTGCAGGTGCAGGACACCCAGACCCCTCCCGCGAACCAGGCGAACCTGAGCGTGGTCACCTGCCCGACGCAGACGCTGGCACCCGGAGCGCAGACGCTCTGCACCGCCCGCTACACGGTGACGCAACCGGACCTGGACAACGGGCTCATCGCCGACAGCGCCACGGCGACCGGCAGCACGCCCGCCGGTCCGGTGACCGCCCAGCCGTCGCACGTCCAGGTGGCGGTCTCGTCGGCCGCGGCGCGACTGGAGGTGACCAAGACGACTCCCGCGACGGCCGTGACCGGGCCGGGCCAGACCATCCCGTACACGTTCACCGTGCGGAACTCCGGGTCGCAGACGCTCTCCGGACTGGTGGTCGCGGACACGGTCGCCGCGCCCTCGCGACAGAGCGACCTCAGCGCGATCGACTGCCCCACCACGACACTGCCGCCGGGGGCCACCACGACGTGCAGCGCCGAGTACACCACGACACAGGCGGACATCAACAACGGGTTGATCACGGACGTCGCGTCGGCCGTCGCCACCACGCCCTCCGGGAGCACGGTCGCGACGCAGTCGAACGACGTCAGCATCCCCGCCTCCGCCGTGAGCGGTCTCACCCTGACCAAGGCCACCACGACGGCGACGATCACGGATGCGGGCCAGGAGATCCCCTACACGTTCACGGTCGTCAACACCGGGAACCAGTCGATCGCCGGCCTGGCGGTCACCGACACGGTCGCGCCGCCGGCGGATCCCGGAGGGCTGAGCGCGGTGCGCTGCCCGGTCACGTCGCTGTCGCCGGCGGGGTCGACCACCTGCACGGCCACGTACACCGTCAGCCAAGCCGACGTGGACTCCGGCTCGGTGACCGATTCGGCGACGGCCACCGCGAACACCGCCGGGGGCGAGACCGTGACCTCCGCCCTGTCGACGGTGAGCGTCCCGGTCGCCCCGCACATCGCGCTGGAACTCGCCAAGCAGAGCACGGTGACGACCGTGTCCGCGGTGGGCGAGCGGATCCCCTACCGGTTCACGGTCCGGAACGCCGGCAACCAGACCCTGGCCGCGGTCACCGTGATCGACACGGTGCAGCCTCCCGGCGATCCCGCCGCGCTGACGCCCGTGACCTGCCCGTCGACGTCCCTGGCACCGGATGCGGAGCTGGTGTGCGAGGCGTCGTACACCGTCACCCAGGCCGACCTCGACCACGGATCGGTGGATGATCGGGCCATCGCGCAGGGGATCGCGCCGGGACTCGTCCCGGTCACCTCCGACGCAGCGACCCTCGGCATCCCGGCGGCGCAGTCGCCCGCCCTCACCGTGGTGAAGTCCGTCGACGCCACCGGGGACGCGCCGGGGACGATCACCGGCTACACCTTCGTCGTGACGAACACCGGCAACACCACGCTCACGGGGATCGCGGTGACGGACACCGAGTTCACCGGCACCGGGACCTCGCCGCAGGTCGCCTGCCCGGTCACGACGCTGGCGCCCGGGGATCAGGTGGTGTGCACCGCCACGTACACCCTCACCCAGGAGGACGCCGACAACGGCGGAGTGCGGAACTCCGCCGTCGCGACCGGTACCGCACCCGATGGCAGCGCCATCACGTCACCGCCGTGGACGGCGCAGCTCCCCATCGTGCAGACGCCCGCCCTCGCTCTGGAGAAGAGCGCCGACCCGCCCACGGCCGACGTTGCGGGCGCCGACATCTCCTACTCCTACCGCGTCACCAACATCGGCAACGTCACCGTCGGCTCCATCGCCATCGCCGAGACGGCGTTCACCGGGACCGGGACGCCACCCGCGCCCGTGTGCCCGCTCCCCACGCTCGCGCCCGGCCAGGTGGAGACCTGCACCGCCGGGTACACCCTGACGCAGGACGACGTGGACGCGGGAACCGTCCGCAACACCGCTGCGGCCGGGGGCAGGGCACCGGACGGCACCGCGGTCGCCTCGGCACCCTCCGCCGCCACGGTCACCATCGCCTCCCAGTCGGGCCTGTCGCTCGTGAAGGGCACGACGACGCCCACCATCACCGGCACGGGCCAGGTCGTCCCCTACACCTTCACCGTCACGAACACCGGGAACCAGACCGTCACCGGGCTCGCCGTCACCGACACCGTCAGCCCGCCGCCCGATCCGGCAAGCGCCAGCCCGGTGCACTGCCCGGCGACCTCTCTGCCGCCCGGCGCATCCACCGTCTGCACCGCGACGTACACCGTCACCCAGGCGGACCTGGACAGCGGTGCGATCAGCGACACCGCACGCGCCACCGCCGTCAGCCCGGCCGGACCAGTGGATGCGCCACCCGCGGTCCACACCGTCCCCGTTGTGCCCGAACCCGGCCTCGTGCTGACCAAGACCGCCTCCCCGGAACCGGTCACGGAGGTCGGCCAGCGCGTCACCTACACGTACACGGTCACCAACACCGGCAACCAGACGGTCACCGCGACCGAGGTCACCGACACCGTCGCACCGCCCGCCGACCCCGCCGCGCTCTCCCCCGTCATCTGCCCCGCCGCCGCGCTCGCCCCCGGTGAGAGCACCGCCTGCACGGCGACGTACACGACCACGCGGGCGGATGTTGACAGCGGCACCCTCACGAACACGGCCACCGCGTCCGCCCAGCTGCCGAGCGGGCTCGCCGTGTCGTCGCTTCCCGACACGGTCGAGCTGAGCATCCCCGCCGCTCCCGCCCTCAGCATCCACAAGAGCGCCCCCGCCTTCGCACCCGACGACTACACGGCGGGCAGCGTCGTGACGTACGAGTACCGCGTCGTCAACGCCGGCAACGTCACCCTCGGCGACCTGGCCCTCACGGAGACCCTGTTCACGGGGACGGGCACGCCACCCGCCCCGATCTGCCCCGTCACGGAGCTCCCGTCCGGTGCCGCCACGACGTGCACGGCGACGTACACCCTGACGGCCGCCGACGTGTCCAACGGCACGACCTCGAACCAGGCGACCGCCACGGCGACCGCCCCCTCGGGGCTGCCCGTGACGGGCACCAGCAACCTGCTCAGCCTCCCCAGCTTCCCCCAGCCGCACCTGACCCTCGCCAAGACCGTCACGCCGGGAACGTTCGCCGCCGGCGACACCCTCGAGTACACCTACACGGTCACGAACACGGGGAACATCACGGTCCGTCAGTTGGGCATCACGGAGGCGGCATTCACCGGGACCGGGCCCCTGCCCGTTCCCGACTGCCCGGATGAGCTGCTCCCGCCGGGAGGTCAGGTGACCTGCACTGCGGGGTACACGCCCACGGCCGCGGACCTCCGCGGGGCGGGTGTCACCAACGTCGCCGTGGCGACCGCGACGGATCTGCTCGGCACGTCCGTGACCTCGGGCTCCGCCACCGCGGTCGCCAGGGTGGCCGAGGCACCCGTCGTCCCACCGCAGACCCCGGCGGCGCCCGCCCAGCCGTCGGCCTCCGACCTCGCGTCGACCGGAGCACAGCGTCCCGACGGGACGCTGATCGCGGTCGCGCTCTTCGCCATCGGGCTCGGGGTGCTCAGCCTGCTCACCCGGCACGGACGGCGCCGGGCGAGCACGACGGTGTAGCGTTGAGCCCATGGAAGGTCTGCTCATCGGATTCATCTGGCTCGTCGTCGTGGTCGGAGGCGGCATCGCTGCTGCGGCGATCGTGCAGATGATCAGGTCCCCGTACCGCGACCGGTAGAGCACCTCCGCATCCGTCGCCCGACGCGGCCGCGGGCCACGCCCCCATAGCCCAATCGGTAGAGGCAGGCGACTTAAACTCGCCCGAGTGTGGGTTCGAGTCCCACTGGGGGTACTCCTTGGGGGCTTCGGCCGTGCTTCCGTCGGAAAACACCCTCCAAATCTCCGACGCAACGCTCTGCCGCAGGACTTTCGCGGCGATTCCGGCCGGATCTCCGACGGACGATCGCAGATCTCCGACGATCGCTCGTGCCGCGACGGCACGAACCTGCCGCACACGCACGAAGACCCGGCCCCCTGAGGGCCGGGCCTTCGACGCGGTCGGTGCGTTACTTCGCGGTGACCTCGGCGGGCTGCTTGGTCGCCGGCTCCGCCTTCTTGCGGGCGGGGGCCTTCTTCGCCGGCTCGGCCGGGGCGGCCTCGACGGCCGGCTTCGGGCGGGCGGCGAACTCCTCGAAGTTCGCGCGCGGGTTCTGGACGGCCTGCAGCGACACGATGTCGCGGTCGAGCCACAGGTTGTTCCACCAGCCCCAGATCACGCGGAACTTGCGCTCCCACGACGGCATCGCGAGGCCGTGGTAGCCACGGTGGGCCAGCCAGCCGAGAACGCCCTTGACGGCGATCTTGCCCGACTGGAGCACGCCGATGCCGACGCCGAGGCCGGCCACCGCACCGAGGCTCTTGTGGTAGTACTGGCGCGGCAGCTCACCGCGCAGCGAGGCGACGATGTTCTTCGCGAGCAGCTTGCCCTGACGCACCGCGTGCTGGGCGTTCGGCACGCAGTAGCCGCCCACGCCGCCGCCGGTGAGGTCGGGGACGGCGGACACGTCGCCCGCGCCCCAGGCATCCTCGATGATCTCGTCGTCCGTCCCGACGCGGAGGTCGGCGCGGACGCGCAGGCGGCCCCGCTCCTCGATCGGGAGGTCGGTGTGGCGCACGATCTCCGGGTTCGCCATGACGCCGGCGGTCCAGACGATGAGGTCGGACTCGAAGCTCTCACCGGTGGACAGCTGGATGACGCCGTCGACCGCGCTCGAGAGCTGCGTGTCGAGGTGGATCTGCGCACCGCGCTCCGCCAGGTTCTTGATCACCCAGTGGCTGGTCGGGAGCGACACCTCCGGCATGATCCGGCCCATGGCCTCGATCAGGTGGAAGTGCGTGTCCTCGAAGGAGATCTCCGGGTAGCGCTTCAGCAGGGCGCTCGCGAAGGAGCGGAGCTCGGCGAAGATCTCGATGCCCGCGAAGCCGCCGCCGACGACGACGAAGGTGAGCAGACGGTCGCGCTCGGGGCCGGCCGGCATGCCCGCCGCCTTGTCGAAGTTGGTGAGAAGCCGGTCGCGGATGTACACGGCCTCCTCGATGTTCTTGAGGCCGACGGCCTGGTCGGCGACGCCCGGGATCGGGAACGTGCGCGACACCGCACCGGCGGTGACCACGACGATGTCGTACTCGAACTCGTAGGACTCGCCCACCGGCGGCTGGATCGTGGCGACCTTGCGCGCGTGGTCGACGTACGTGACCTTCGCGGTGATGATGTTGGTCGTCTTGAGGTGGCGGCGGTGCGCGACCACCGCGTGACGCGGCTCGATGGAGCCCGCCGCGACCTCCGGGAGGAACGGCTGGTACGTCATGTAGGGCACGGGGTCGACCATGGTGACCTCGGCCTCGCCCGGGCGGAGCTGCTTCTCGAGCTTCCACGCGGTGTAGAAGCCGGCGTATCCGCCGCCGACGATCAGGATTTTGGGCACAGTGATGCGTCTCCTCAACACGAAAGTTTGGGCCTACATTACTCCCTGCTGCGCATCCGCCTGAAATGCAGCCACGCGCCGGTGCCGCCGAGGGCGACGAGGACGAGGAAGCCGGCGATCAAGGCGAATGGCAGCCAGAAAGCGGTGAGGACGCTCCATTGCGGCCAGAACATCTGACTCCATGGTACCGCGCGCTCGGGGGTCAGTTTCGCGGGCACCGGCGCAGCGCGAACATCCCCGCCCGCTGCCGGCGGCGCGGTGGCCGACGGCGACTGCGCCCGGCGGTGGATGCGGATCCAGTCCGCGAGATCGCCCATCGGGTTCGCCGTGACGTGCGGGACCGTGGCGGTGACCGCCGCGGCCGCATCCAGCAGCCCGTAGCCGTAGATGGGGCTGGGCACCGCGCCGCCTGCGGGCCGAGCGGTGCGGATGATGCGCTCGATCACATCCGCCGCGTTCAGCTCGGGATGCGCGGCCCGCACCAGCGCGACCGCCCCGGCGACCAGAGGCGCCGCGCCGCTGGTGCCCGCCCACTGCACGTAGCCCCCGCCCGGATTCGCCCCGACGAGCTGCTCGCTCGGCGCCGAGACGCCGATCGTGATGCCCTGCGCGGACGCATCGAAGCTCGCCCGCCCCGCGCGGTCGACGCCCGCGACGGTCAGCACCCCCGGGATGGTCGCGGGCGCGCCGACCTCGCTGGTGCCGCTCCCCCGGTTGCCCGCGGCGGCAACGATCACGACGTCGTGGGCGAAGGCGTACTGGAAGGCCTCGTCCCAGCTGGGCGGCCAGTCCAGCGTGTTGCGGGTCAGCGACATGTTGATGACCTTCGCGCCGTTGTCGACCGCCCAGTGCACGGCCTGAGCGATCTGCTCGTCGCTGCCCACCGGTCCCAGCGCCTTGCCTAACGCGACGGACACCGCCAGCACGCCGGCCTCGGGCGCGGCGCCGAGCACACCGCTGTCCGGCCCGGTGCCGCGGCCGGCGAGCAGCGACGCGACCCACGTGCCGTGGTTCGCGCTCTCCGCATCCCCCAGCGGCTTCTCGCCGTTCGCGGAGCCGACGCCCGACACGTCCGTGCCGCCGACGATCGCACCGGCGAGGTCGGGGACGGACCCGTCGACGCCCGTGTCGATGACGGCGACGGTCACCCCGGCGCCGCGCGTGGTCGCCCAGGCCTGCGAGAAGCCGTAGTCGTTCAGCCAGTACTCGAGGTCGCGGACCTGGTCGGCGTGCGCGGCGGTCGCGGGGACGACCGCACCTGCGAGGGCGACCGCGACGATGGCGAGGGATGCGGTGAGCCGCGCCAGGCGCGTACCGGACGTGCGCCGCGCGCCGACGAGGCGTCGCACGCGCTCCGCACCGCGGTCGCGCATCCCCCCGCGGACCGCCGCCCCACCCCTGCGCGCCATGCGGAACCTACCCCGCGACGTCGATGCGGCACTCGCACACCGCGGGCGACCATCCGCCCCGGGCAAGGGCGAGGTCGCCGATCGGGTTGGCGCCGGGTCCGGCGGCCAGCGCGTGGGCCGCGAGCGCGTGCAGGCACTTGACGCGGGACGGCATCCCGCCGGCGGAGATGCCGGAGATCTCGTCGACGACGGCGATCGACTCGCGGTCGGCGAGGTACTGCTCGTGCGCCGCCCGGTACTGCGCGGCGACCTCCTCGTCGGCGGCGAGCAGGTCGTTGTACTCGTTCATCACCTGGGTCGCCTCGAGCGCCGACATCGCGGCGGTCGCGGCGGGATGCGTCAGGTAGTAGAAGGTCGGGAACGGCGTCCCGTCGTCGAGCCGCGGGGCCGTCGAGACGACGGTCGGGCGGCCGCACACGCAGCGCGCGGCGATGCCGACGACGTTGCGGGCCGGGCGGCCGAGCTGCTCGGAGACCACGGCGATGTCGTCGTCGGTCACGGGATCGAAGGGCGGTCGGGTCATGCGGGTCACTTCTTCGGTGCGGGGGTGGGAGTCGGGGTGGGCGACGCGGGCGCTCCGCCCAGCTGCTGCGGGGTCGCCTCGGTGAGGCCGGCGCCCATGAAGGAGCCGAACAGCGAGCTCACCCAGTCGGTGCGCGTCTTCTGCAGCCGCGAGCTGACGGGGGTCGCGTCCTGCTTCGCCGCCGGCGGCCGGTCGTCGATGACCAGGTAGCTGACCTCGCCGGGCATCACGTAGTAGAGCCGGTCGCGAGCCTGCGCACGCAGGTAGCTGGGGTCGTTCCAGCGGGCGCGCTGGTCCTTCAGCGTGTTCACCTGGGTGGCGAGCTGGTCGACCGCGTGCTGCTGGTCGGAGATCTGCTGGCGCTGGGCGAGGAACGCCTGCACGGTGGGCGCGAGGATGACGACGGCCAGCACGAGCACGCCCATCATGACCAGCGAGAACGCCGAGAAGTGCAGCTGGCGGAGCCACCGGCCGGTGCCGGTGGGCCGGGACATGCGCACCGGGACGCGGCGCGTGCGCGGCTTCGGCATGGGCCCTCCCGGTCTCGGATCGCGGCGTCGGACGGAGCCGGTCGGCCCCCTCCCATCGTAGGCGACGGATCCTCCCGCGGCGGCGGCGCGTCGGGGTGTCGGGATGCGCTCAGCCGCCGCCCAGCAGGGCGACCAGCCGCACGACGCCCAGCGCGAGCAGCACCGCCGCACCGACGGCGAACACGGCCCCAAGGGTGCGGGCGTCGCGCGCCCGGAAGCGCGTGCGCGCATCCTGATCGGCGAAGAACGCGGCCGCCCGCCCGGGCCGCATCAGCAGGAACACACCGAGCACGGCGAACAGCCCCGCGAGCGCGAGGAACAGCACCAGAGGGACGACCTCGGACTCCGTCCTCATGCGAGCACCGCGCCCGCTACGTCCTCGATCTCCGGCACCTCAGCACCATACCGCCCGCGTGCCGCCGGTCGGCGAGTCGTGAGTTGATGTCCGAATTCCCCGCGAATGGTGAGTACATGTCGCAACTCGGGCGCCCAGCATTGGGCGAGCGCCCGCGAGTCGTGAGTGGATGTCGGAATCCCGCGCGAGTGGTGAGTAGATGTCGCAACTCGGCGCGCGACGGCATCCCCGAGATGCGGAACGGCCCCCGGGGGAACCCGGGGGCCGTTCGCGGCGCGGCGCGCGGGGCGCGTTACGCGGTGAAGCGCGGGAAGGCGCTGCGGCCGGCGTAGACGGCGGCGTCGCCCAGCTCCTCCTCGATGCGGAGCAGCTGGTTGTACTTGGCGACGCGCTCCGAGCGGGCGGGGGCGCCCGTCTTGATCTGGCCGGCGTTGGTCGCGACCGCCAGGTCGGCGATCGTGGTGTCCTCGGTCTCGCCGGAGCGGTGCGACAGCACGGCGGTCATGCCGCTGCGCTGGGCGAGGGACACGGCGTCGAGCGTCTCGGTGAGGGTGCCGATCTGGTTCACCTTGACCAGGATGCTGTTGCCGGCGTGGCGGGCGATGCCGTCGGCGAGGCGCTTCGGGTTGGTGACGAACAGGTCGTCTCCGACCAGCTGCAGCTTGGTGCCGAGCTCGGCGGTGAGGTGCGTCCAGCCCTCCCAGTCGTCCTCGGCCAGCGGGTCCTCGATGGAGACCAGCGGGTAGTTGGCGGCGAGCTCCTGGTAGTAGGCGCTCATCTCGGCGGAGCTGCGGTCCTGGCCCTCGAAGCGGTACACGCCGTTCTCGAAGAACTCGGTGCTCGCGACGTCGAGGCCGAGGGCGATGTCGCGGCCGACGGTGAAGCCGGCCTGCTCGATCGCCTCGGAGATCAGGTCGAGCGCGGCGCGGTTGTGCTCGAGCTCGGGGGCGAAGCCGCCCTCGTCGCCCAGGCCGGTGTTGAGCCCCTTCGACTTCAGCAGCGACTTGAGCGAGTGGTAGGTCTCGACGCCCCAGCGGAGGCCCTCGGAGTACGTCTCGGCGCCGAGCGGCAGCACCATGAACTCCTGGATGTCGACGCCGGTGTCGGCGTGCGCGCCGCCGTTGATGATGTTCATCATCGGGACCGGGAGGATGTGCGCGTTCGGGCCGCCGACGTAGCGGAACAGCGGCAGGTCGGCCGAGTCGGCCGCCGCCTTCGCGACCGCGAGGCTGACGCCGAGGATGGCGTTCGCGCCGACGCGCTTCTTGTTCTCGGTGCCGTCGAGGTCGATGAGGGCCTCGTCGACCAGGCGCTGCTCGGAGGCCTCGAAGCCCTCGATCGCAGGTCCCAGCTCGTCGAGCACCGCATCCACGGCCTTGAGCACGCCCTTGCCCTGGTAGCGCTCCTTGTCGCCGTCTCGCAGCTCGTAGGCCTCGAACGCCCCGGTGGACGCGCCGGACGGGACGGCGGCACGGCTGACCGTGCCGTCCTCGAGGAGCACCTCGACCTCGACGGTCGGGTTCCCGCGCGAGTCCAAGATCTCGCGAGCGCCTACAGCTTCGATTGCAGCCACAACTGTCTCCTTGCGTGGTTTTTGTGGGATTCCGAGGTCAGTCTAGTGAGGCCGGGTGGCGCGCTACGCCAGCGGCTTGAGCTCGAGCGCCGAGGCGTCCGCGGTGTCCGGGTTCACGAACGCGAAGGAACGGAAGCCGGAGGCGGCCGCGCGGTCGAGCACGCCCTTGAGGTTCTTCGCGCGCCGGTCGAGGCGGACGCGGCTCCCCCGCGCGACCAGTTCGGACTTGATCGCGACGAGCCGGTCGAGCGGGACCGCGGGGTCGTAGACGAGCACGACGGACTCCGCCGAGGCGTCCTCGGGAAGCTCGATGAGGTCGACGACCCGCTCGAAGCCGATCGAGAACCCGGCGGCCGGGACATCGGTGCCGAGGAAGCGGCCGATCATGCCGTCGTAGCGTCCGCCGCCGCCGACCGAGCTGCCCGAGCCGGGGTGCGAGATCTCGAAGATGGTCCCGGTGTAGTAGCCCATCCCGCGGACGAGCGTCGGGTCGAACCGCAGGCTGACGCCCGGCGGCAGGGTGTCGAGCGCGTGGGCGAGCGCCTCCAGGTCGGCCACCGCATCCGTGTCGAGCCCCTCGGGCAGGATGCCGGTGATCGCCTCGACCGTGAGCTCCACTCCCCCGTCGGCCAGGTGCGGCTCGAGCTTGGCGAGCAGCCCGCCGAGCACGGCCGCGGCGTCGGCGCCGCCCTCCGCGAGCTCGGCGACCACACCGTCCGTGCCGATCTTGTCGAGCTTGTCGATCGAGATCAGCACCTGCGGCCAGCGCGCCTCGTCGAAGCCGCAGTACTCCAGCAGCCCGTTCAGGATGCGGCGGTCGTTGATCCGGATCGTGCAGTCGCTGAGGCCCAGCGCCTCCAGGGCGGCCGCCGTCGCGGTGATGAGCTCGACCTCGGCCAGCTGCGAGCCTTCGCCGATGATGTCGATGTCGCACTGCACGAACTGGCGGTAGCGGCCTTTCTGCGGTCGCTCCGCGCGCCAGACGGGGGCTATCTGGATGCTGCGGAACACCGGCGGCAGCTCCGCACGGTGCGAGGCGTAGAACCGCGCGAGCGGGACGGTGAGGTCGAACCGCAGGCCCAGGTCGGACAGGCTGAGCAGGTCGCCCGACTCCATCGCCGCCGAGAGGTCGTCGCCGTCGAGGCCGCGCTTCAGGATGCTGAACGACAGCTTCTCGTTGTCGCCGCCGAGCCCCGAGTGGAGGCGCTCCACGTCCTCCACGACGGGGGTCTCGATCTCGTCGAAGCCGTGGGCGGCGAAGCTGCGGCGGATCACCCCGAGTGCATGCTCGCGGCGGGCCTTCTCGGCGGGGAGGAAGTCGCGCATGCCGCGGGGCGGGGTGATCGGTGAGGCCATGCTCCGATTCTTCCATGTCGGCTCCCCTCCACACCTCCCGGGGGGATCGCGGTGGCTCGGCCGACGCGCGTAAACTTCGGGCGTTGCCACCCTGATGCCGCTCCGCGCGCGCGGCTCGGTGGTGTCCTCCACGGGGAGGACCTGGCATGAGTCGCATCCGTCCGACCACGGCGCCTGCTCGCTGCCAGACAGTAGAGGCCGACAACGCGTCCGTCGGGACCAGGAGCGCGCCGCCACCCGGCGTCTCACCCGAATGGCGAATAGACACCCCCACCGCGGACGCGCTGCCGGCCCCGCCCCCGCCCTCGGCGCTGCCCACTCGGCGCTCCGGATCGGCATGTTGACCGGCGTATTAGGTTAGGCTTGCCTAAGACGGGCACCCCTCCCCGAGGCGGCGGCCCGCATCCTCCCCCACCCTCCGAACCGAGGAGAGCCATGCTCCCAGCACGCCCTGCCCGCGCCCGACGGTCCCGTCTCGTCACCATCGCCTCCGCCCTCGTCGCCTCCGCGGCGCTCGTGCTCACCGGCTGCAGCGCCGGCGGCTCCGGCGCTGACAGCACGGCCGGCGGCGGCGACGGCGCCTTCCCGGTGACGGTGAAGAGCGCCCTCGGGTCCGCGACCATCGACGCGAAGCCGAAGCGGATCGCGACCTGGGGCTGGGGTGCGCAGGACATCGTGCTCGCGCTGGGCATCGTCCCGGTCGCAATGCCGGGCTTCAGCTACGGCGGCGATGCGGACGGCGTGCTGCCCTGGGACGCGGACCGCATCAAGGAGCTCGGCGGGAAGACCCCGCAGATCCTCGACGCCGACACCGGCGAGGTGCCGTTCGAGCAGTTCGTCACGGCGAAGCCGGACGTCATCCTCGCGCCGTACTCCGGTCTGACCGAGACCGAGTTCGACACCCTGAGCAAGATCGCCCCTGTCGTCGCCTACCCGGAGAAGCCGTGGGCGACCAGCTGGCGTGACCAGACGGCCATCGTCGGCAAGGCGCTCGGGATGACGAAGCAGGCGGACGCGCTGGTCGCCAAGACCGAAGACTCGGTCTCCGCCCTGGCCGCGAAGTACCCCGTGCTGAAGGACAAGACGTTCTTCTACGCCGCGGCCAACGAGCCCGGCAAGCTCAACGTGTACCGCGCGGAGGACCCGCGGGTGCAGCTGCTGAACGACCTCGGGCTGAAGAACTCCCCGAGCATCGCATCCCTCGACGCGTCGAAGGGCGACGGCAGCTTCTTCTACCAGCTCAGCAACGAGAACCTGTCGAAGATCGACACCGACCTGCTGGTGATGTACTTCGACAAGCAGTCCTCGGTGGACGCGTTCACCTCCGACCCGCTCGTCGCCGCGATGCCCACGATCAAGGAGGGACGCTTCGCCCCGATCGTCGGCGAGTCGTTCGTCGCGGCCACCAGCGCGCCGAGCGTGCTCAGCATCCCGTGGATGCTCGACCGCTACGTGCCCCAGCTGGCCGCCGCCGCGGACAAGGTGAAGTAAGGCACGATGCCGTCGAGCACCGTCGCCCCGGACGCCGGGCGCATCGGGGAGGGCCGCACGGCCGCCCCGATCGCCCGGCGCCGCCGGCGTCTGCTGCTGGGGTTCGCGGGCACCGCCCTGCTGCTCGTCGTCCTCTCGGTGCTGAGCCTGATGGTCGGCGCACGCACGATCGCACCTGCCGATGTCCTGCACGCTCTGACCCACTACTCGCGGTCGGACCCGGACGCGCTGGTCGTCGTCGACAGCCGGCTGCCGCGCACGCTGCTCGGCATCGCCGCCGGCCTCGGGCTGGGACTCGCGGGCACCGTCATGCAGGGACTGTCGCGCAACCCGCTCGCCGACCCCGGCATCCTGGGCGTCAACTTCGGCGCGTCGCTGGCGGTCGTCGTGGCGATCGCGTTCCTCGGCGTGACCGCTCCCTCCGGCTACATCTGGTTCGCCTTCGCGGGGGCGGCCCTCGCGTCCGCCCTCGTCTACGCCGTGTCGTCGCTCGGGCGGGAGGGGGCGACGCCGGTGAAGCTGGCGCTCGCGGGCGCCGCCGTCTCCGCGGCCCTCGGATCCCTGATCACCGCGGTGGAGCTGACCAGCCGCGTCTCCCTGGACGCCATGCGGTTCTGGCAGGTCGGCTCGCTCGCAGGACGGGGGTTCGGTGTCCTGCTGCAGGTGCTCCCCACGCTGGTTCTCGGCGCGGTGATCGCCCTCGCCCTGGGGCGTCTGCTCAACGGGCTCGCGCTCGGCGACGACGTCGCGCGCGGGCTCGGCCAGCGTGTCGGCGTGAGCCGCGGCCTGAGCGGCGTCGCCGTCGTGCTGCTCTGCGGATCGGCCACGGCGGCGGTCGGGCCGATCGCCTTCGCCGGGCTGATCGTGCCGCACATCGCGCGCCGGGTCGTCGGCGCCGACTACCGCTGGATCCTCGCCTACTCCGCGCTGCTCGCGCCGTCACTCCTGCTCGGCTGCGACATCATCGGTCGCGTCGTCGCGCCGCCCGGCGAGCTGCAGGTGGGCGTCGTGCTGGCCTTCGTCGGCGCTCCCGTCTTCATCGCGCTGGTCCGCCGTCGCCGGACGGTGGCCCTGTGACGGGCGGCCGCGCTTCCTCCGTGATCGCGGGGAACGCCCGCCCGCTCGTCGCGGCCGTGCGCGCCGACCGTCGCGCGGGCCGGTCACGAATCGTGCGGGTCTCGGTGGTGCTCGCGGTCGCCGTGGTGGTCGTCGCGGCGGTGTCGCTGACGCTCGGCGCAGCCTCCGTCGCACCGCTCGACGTGCTGGCGGCCCTGGTCGGGCGAGCCGACCGCCTGACGTCCTTCGTCATCCTGGACCTTCGGCTGCCACGGCTGGTGGCCGGTGCGCTGGTCGGCGCCTGCCTAGGCCTGTCCGGGGCGCTCATCCAGTCGGTGGCGCGCAACCCGCTGGCGAGCCCGGACATCATCGGCATCACCGCCGCGGCGAGCGCGACCGGCTCGATCGCGCTGATCTGGTTCGGGCTGACCGGACTGGCGCTCTCCGGCATCGTGCTCGCGGGGACGCTGGCCGCGGCCGCCGTGATCTATGCGCTCGCCTGGCGCCGCGGGGTCAGCGGGTACCGCTTCGTGCTGATCGGGATCGGCATCGCCGCGTTCTGCGGCGGCATCGTGTCGTACGTGCTCACCCGTGGGGACATCTCCGACGTGCAGCAGGCGCTGGTGTGGATCACCGGCAGCCTGAACTCGGTCGATCCGTCTGCGCTGCTCGTGCTCGCCGTCGGCACCGTCGTGCTCGTCCCGTGCGCGCTGGCCGTCGGGTGTCCGCTCGGGGCGCTCTCGCTGGGCGACGACCTCGCCGCCGGGCTCGGGGTGCGCCCCGAGCGCACCCGGCTCGCCGTCGTCGCGGTGGCCGTCGCGCTGGCGGCGATCGCCGTCGCGGTGGCCGGCCCGGTCTCGTTCGTCGCGTTCCTCGCGGCGCCGATCGCCCGGCGGCTGGTCGGGCGCGGGTCGCTCGCGCTGGTGCCGTCGGCGCTGCTCGGTGCGCTCATCCTCGTCGTGTCCGACATCGCGGCCCAGTTCGCGATCCCGGGCGTGGTGCTGCCGGTCGGTGTCGTCACCGGCATCGTCGGGGCGCCGTATCTTCTCTGGCTGCTCGCCAGGACCAACAGTGTGGGCCGGGGAGGCTGACCATGACATCCCAAACACCGAGATCGCCGTCACCGACATCGCCGTCACCGGCGTCGCCGACGCCGGAGCTGGCCGCCCGCGGGCTCACGCTCGCCTACGACGGCCGGGTCATCGTGGACGGCCTGGACCTGGAGGTGCCGGCCGGTCGGGTGACCGCCATCGTCGGCCCGAACGCCTGCGGCAAGTCGACCCTGCTCCGGGGCCTGTCACGCCTGCTGGCGCCCACCGGCGGCACCGTCCTCCTGGACGGCTCCGACATCCAGGCGCTGCCGACCAAGCGTGTCGCTCAGCGGCTCGGGCTGCTGCCGCAGACGCCCAGCGCGCCGGACGGCATCACCGTCGCGGACCTCGTCTCCCGCGGCCGCTACCCGCATCAGGGCTGGTTCCGCCGCTGGACGGCGGAGGACGACGAGGCGGTCGCCGAGGCGATGACGGCGACCGGCGTGGCCGAGCTGGCCGAACGTCCGGTCGACGAGCTCTCCGGAGGCCAGCGGCAGCGGGTGTGGATCGCGATGGCGCTGGCCCAGCGGACGGACATCCTGCTGCTGGACGAGCCGACCACGTTCCTCGACCTCAGCCACCAGCTGGAGGTGCTCGACCTGCTGCTCGACCTCAACGCGGCGCGCGGCACGACCGTGGTGATGGTGCTGCACGACCTCAACCTGGCCGCCCGCTACGCCGGGCACCTGGTGGCGATGCGCCAGGGCGAGATCGTCGCCGCGGGAGACCCGGCCGCGGTCGTCACGGCCGACCTCGTGCGCGACGTGTTCGGCGTGGAGGCGGTGGTCGCCGACGACCCCGTCACCGGGACGCCGCTGGTGGTCCCGCTGGGGCGGCACCACCGGTAGGTACGCTCACGCACTCTCGCGCGTCGCCGCCTCCTGGTCGCGGATCTCGCCCTGGAGGTCGCGGAGGGTCGAGCGCAGGGCGCGCTCCGCATCCAGCCCCTGCGCCTTGGCCGAGGCGACGATCGCGAGGAGCAGCGGGCCGAGCTCGTCCTCGCTGCCGACCTGGACGCCGCCCTGCTCCTGCAGGTCGAGCAGACCGACCTTCTCGGCGCGGCCGAGCAGCTTGTCGGCGAGGGCGAGCGAGGGCATGCCCTGGGGGATGCCGTCGAGCACGCTCGTGCGGCCCGGCTTCTCCTGCTTCTTCAGCTCGTCCCAGAAGCCGACCACGTCGTCGGCGGTCTCCGCCGTGCGCGCGTCGGCCGCGGCGCGGTCGCCGAAGACGTGCGGGTGGCGGCCGACCATCTTCGCCGTCATGTGCGCCGCCACATCCTGGATGTCGAAGTCCTCGCCCGGCGTGTGCGCGGCGATGTCCGCGTGGAACAGCACCTGGTAGAGCACGTCCCCGAGCTCTTCGAGGAGCTCGTCGCGGTCGCCGGTCTCGATGGCGTCGATGAGCTCGTACGTCTCCTCGATCAGGTACTGCACCAGCGACTCGTGGGTCTGGTCGGCGTCCCACGGGCATCCGCCCGGGGCTCGCAGCCGGGCCATCACCGCGACCAGCTCATCGAGCTTCGTCGCGGCCTCAGGGACCACTGTCTCGCCCATCCGGATCTCCTCGCTCTACGATGCATCCATCCTGCCACCGGCTAGACTCGTCTGCGGTGTGCCGGGAAGTCTGGTCGGCGTCGAGTCCGTGACCCCAGATTGGTGATTCCATGAGCATCATCCGCTCCGAGCGCACCGCCGCCGGCCTCCTGCTGGGCGCAGCCGCCCTCGGTCTCCTCCTCGCCAACACGCCGGTCGGGCCGACGCTGGTCGACATCCAGCACGCGTACCTCGGCGGCGGGTTCCTGAAGATCAGCGTGGGCCACGCGATCAGCGACGGACTGCTCGCGATCTTCTTCTTCATCGTCGCGGTCGAGCTCAAGCACGAGCTGGTCGCGGGCGAGCTGAACAGCGTGCAGAAGGCCATCCATCCGGCCATCGCGGCGGTCGCCGGCGTCATCGTGCCGGCCGGTCTGTACCTCGCACTCACCGTCGGCTCCGGCGTGCAGCAGGGCTGGCCGATCCCCACCGCCACCGACATCGCCTTCGCGCTGGGCGTGCTGGCCGTGTTCGGTCGCGGGCTGCCGAACCGGCTGCGGGTCTTCCTGCTCGCCCTCGCCGTGCTCGACGACCTGATCGCCATCCTGATCATCGCGGTGTTCTTCACCACCGACCCGAACCTGTGGGAGCTCGCGCTCGCGGCGGTCACCGTCGTCCTGTTCGGGGCCCTCAGCCGGATGCTGCGCGGACGGCTGCGCTGGCCGCTCGGTGTCCTCATGGTGCTGCTCGCGGCCCTCACCTGGTGGCTGGTGTACGACTCGGGCGTGCACGCCACGATCGCGGGCGTCGCACTGGGGCTCGCGATGGCGCGGCAGCCCGCGGGACGCGTCACGCACGCGCTCGAGCCGTGGTCGAACGGGGTGATCCTGCCGCTGTTCGCGTTCTCGGCGGCGCTCGTCGTCATCCCGCAGGTGTCGCCCTCGCAGCTCTCCCCCGCGTTCTGGGCGATCCTCATCGCCCTGCCGGTCGGCAAGGTGGTCGGCATCACGCTCGGTGGATGGCTCGGGTCGTTCACGAAGAAGGGGCCCGAGCGCGGTCGCATCTCGGTGTTCGGGCTGCTGACGATCTCGGCGCTCGGCGGCATCGGGTTCACGGTGTCGCTGCTCATGAACGAGCTCGCCTTCGCCGGCGCCGAGGAGGTGCGCGCCGAAGGGACCCTCGCCGTGCTCCTCGGATCGGCGGTGTCGATCGTGCTGGCGGCCATCCTGGTCAGCCTGCTCGCCCGGCGCAATCGGCGGCTGCACCCGCACCCCCACCCGACCGGCCACGGCACGGCCGCCGCGGAGGTCGGCGCGGCCGGACACTGAGCGCGTTCCCGCGTCCGAAGGTGCCCGATCGGGTGCGCCTGTGACCGCAATCAGACGGCGGCACGCGCGATTCCGTACCCTCCACCCATGTCTGAATTCACGATCCTCCCCGACGTCGGCCGCGCCGGCACCTTCGACTACCGCGTGGACTACCGCCCCGCCTTCTCGATGGCGACCCTCGACCTCGCGCCCGGACAGACCGTGGCGACGCAGGCGGGCGCCATGGTGTCCATGTCGCCGTCCGTCGAGCTCTCGTCGCAACTCGAAGGCGGCGTCCTCGGCGCCGTGAAGCGCTCGGTCGCAGGGCGCTCGGCGTTCGTCTCCCGCTTCACGGCGACGGCCGGCGCGGGCGAGCTGACCCTGGCGCCGTCCGCGCCCGGCGACCTGGTGCCGCTCCACCTCGAGAACGGCACCTACAACATCGCGGCCGCCAGCTACCTCGCAAGCGAGCCGTCCCTCGAGATCGACACCAAGTGGGGCGGCCTGAGCGGCTTCTTCGGCAGCGACAGCCTGTTCATCATGCGCGTCTCCGGGCAGGGCGTGCTGCTGCTCACCGCCTTCGGCTCCCTCCACGAGAAGGTGCTGCAGCCGGGCGAGCGGTACATCATCGACACGGGACACGTCGTGGCCTGGGACTCGAGCATGGATGTGCGCATCCAGAAGGCGACGAAGAGCCTGTTCCGGTCGTTCACGTCGGGCGAGATGCTGGTCGCCGAGTTCACCGGTCCGGGCACGGTGCTCATGCAGACCCGCAACCTCCAGGCCTTCGTCGGAGCGATGGGACCGTTCATGAACGCCGGCGCCGGAGCCGGCGGAGGCGCGGCCGGGGTCGTCGGCGCGGGCGTCGCGGGCGGCCTGATCGGCGGTCTGCTCTCCTGACCGATCGGCGCGGCCCGGCTGGGCGGACGCTACGTCCGCTCAGCCGGCGCGCTGCTCCGCGGCGGGCTCCTTCTCCGGGAACAGGGCGCCGAGCAGGTCGGCCACCCAGCCGATGAGGTCGGCGTCGTCCAGAGCCTCGCCGTTCACCCGCGGCAGCGGGACCGTCGCGACCTTCGGTGCCGCGTGGTACTTCGAACCCGGGTACATGCGCTGGAGGCGCACCTGCAGCGAGTCCGGCAACACTGCGGGCGCAAGGCGGAGGTTGGAGCCCATCGCCACGACCTCGCCGAGGCCCGCCTTCTGCGCCGCCCGGCGCAGCCGCGACACGGCGATCAGGTTGGTGACCGGCTCCGGCGGAGCGCCGTAGCGGTCGGTCAGCTCCTCGAGCACGAGGTCGATCTGGCCGTCCTTCGCGTTCGGCGAGCTCGCCGTCGACAGCTTCTGGTAGGCCTCCAGCCGCAGGCGCTCGCTGTCCACGTACTCCTCGGGGATGTGCGCATCCACCGGCAGCTCCAGGCGCAGCTCGGTCTGGCCCTCGGCGACCTCCCCGCGGAAGGTGGAGACGGCCTCGCCGATCATCCGCAGGTACAGGTCGAAGCCGACGCCGGCGATGTGGCCGGACTGCTCCCCGCCGAGCAGGTTGCCCGCGCCGCGGATCTCGAGGTCTTTCAGCGCGACCTGCATGCCGCTGCCGAGGTCGTTGTTCGCCGCGATCGTGGACAGGCGGTCGTGCGCGGTCTCGCTCAGCGGCTTGTTCTCGTCCCAGAGGAAGTACGCGTACGCGCGCTCGCGGCCACGGCCGACGCGGCCGCGCAGCTGGTGCAGCTGGCTCAGGCCGTACTTGTCGGCGCGGTCGATGATGATAGTGTTCGCGTTCGAGATGTCGAGGCCGGTCTCGATGATGGTGGTCGACACCAGCACGTCGAACCGCCGCTCCCAGAAGTCGACGACCACCTGCTCCAGGGCGTGCTCGTTCATCTTGCCGTGGGCGACCCCGATGCGGGCCTCGGGCACGAGCTCGGCCAGCTTCGCCGCCATGCTCGTGATCGAGCCGACCCGGTTGTGCACGAAGAACACCTGGCCCTCGCGCAGCAGCTCGCGGCGGATCGCCGCGGCGACCTGCTTGTCGGAGTACGGCCCCACGAAGGTGAGGATCGGGTGCCGGTCCTCGGGCGGGGTGGCGAGCGTCGACATCTCCCGGATGCCGGTGACCGCCATCTCCAGCGTCCGCGGGATCGGCGTGGCGCTCATGGCGAGGATGTCGACGTTGGTCTTGAGCTTCTTCAGCGCCTCTTTGTGCTCGACGCCGAACCGCTGCTCCTCGTCGATGATCACAAGGCCGAGGTCTTTGAAGGTGATGCCGTCGGCGAGGATGCGGTGGGTGCCGATCACCACATCCACCGTGCCGTCCGCCAGGCCGCGCAGCGTCTCGCGCGCCTCCTTGTCGGTCTGGAACCGGCTGAGCTGGCGGAGGTGGATGGGGAACCCGGCGAAGCGCTCCTGGAACGTCTCGGCGTGCTGCTTCACCAGCAGCGTCGTGGGCACGAGCATGGCGACCTGCTTGCCGTCCTGCACGGCCTTGAACGCCGCACGGATGGCGATCTCGGTCTTGCCGAAGCCGACGTCGCCCGAGATCAGACGGTCCATCGGGATGGGCCGCTCCATGTCGGCCTTCACCTCGTCGATGGTCTGCAGCTGGTCGTGCGTCTCGGCGAAGGGGAACGCCTCCTCCAGCTCGCGCTGCCACGGGGTGTCCGGACCGAACGCGTGGCCCTTGCTCGCCATGCGGGCCGAGTAGAGCTTGACGAGCTCCACGGCGATGTCGCGGACCGCGCGACGCGCGCGTCCCTTCGCCGCCGCCCAGTCGCTGCCGCCCATCTTGGACAGCTGCGGCGCCTCCCCGCCCACGTAGCGCGTGAGGAGGTCGAGCTGATCGGTGGGCACATAGAGCTTGTCGCCGGGGTAGCCGCGCTTCGAGGGCGCGTACTCCAGCACCAGGTATTCGCGCTTCGATTTGACCGCGTTGCGGCCGCCGCTCGACACCTCGCGCTGGGTGAGTTCGACGAACTTGCCGATGCCGTGCGTCTCGTGCACGACGTAGTCGCCGGGTTTCAGCTGCAGCGGGTCGACCACGTTCTTGCGCCGGGTCGCCAGCTTCTTCACCTGGCGCGAGTCGTAGCCGATGGTGCGGCCGTAGAACTCGGCCTCGCTGATCAGGGCGAGCTTGATGTCGGGCATCTCGAACCCGTGCTCGGCGGTCGCCTTGATCAGGTACGCGATGCCGGGCTCGGGATCGGCCGGGAACTCGTCCACCGGACGAGCCGGCAGCTCGGCCTCGGCGAGCACGTCGGCGGCCCGCTCCACCAGTCCGTTGCCGGCGGCGACGATCGCGACCTGCCAGCCGTCGCGGAGGCGTCCGCGCACGTGCTCGACCGCGCCCGAGACGTTCCCCTGGAAGCTCGGGACGGCCTCGGCCTGGATGCGCACCTGCAGGTGCTCCTCCAGCTCCAGCTCCTCGGGCAGCACGTCGTTGGCCTGGAAGCCGCTCATCGTCCACCAGGGATGGTCGGGACTGGGCGCCCCCGGGCGGCTGAACTTCACCGAGTCCCTCAGCTGCTGCAGCGTCATGAAGTCGCCGGCCGCGAGGTCGATGGGGGCGGCGGCCCCCACGGTGGCGGCGCTCCAGGCGGCCGACAGGAACTCGCGGTTGGTCTCGGCGAGGCTCACCGCGCGCGAGGCGACCCGCTCGGGCGACAGCACGGCGACGGCGGCGCCCTCGGGCAGGTAGTGGGTCAGCGGAACCAGCCGGTCGACGAGCGCGGGAGCCAGCGACTCCATCCCCTCGACCGGGATGCCCTCGCCGATCTTGGCGAGCATGGCCGACAGGCTCGGGAACTCGTGCTCCATCTCGCGCGCCCGCTGCCGCACCGACTCGCTGAGCAGCAGCTCGCGGCTCGGCGGCAGGGCGACCGACGAGATCGGGTCCGGGAGGGACCGCTGGTCGGCGACCGAGAAAGCGCGGATCTGATCCACCTCGTCGCCGAAGAAGTCGACGCGGTACGGGTGGTCGGCCGTCGGCGGGAAGACGTCGAGGATGCCGCCGCGCACGGCGAACTCGCCGCGCCGGGTCACCATGTCGACGCGCGCGTAGGCGAGGTCGACCAGCTGGGCGGACAGGCCGCCGAGGTCGAAGCCGCGGCCGCCGGTGGCCAGCTCGACGGTCGAGTAGTCGGTGAGGTTGTCGGCGAGCGGCTGCAGCGCCGCACGCACGGAGGCCACGAGGATGAACGGCGTGCGCTGGTCGCCGTCCGCCCAGTCGGTCAGCTTCCGCAGGGCGAGCAGCCGCTTGCCGACGATCTCCGCGCTCGGGCTCAGACGCTCGTGCGGCAGGGTCTCCCACGCCGGGAACTCGACGATCTCGGCCTCCGGCAGCAGGCAGGGCAGCGCGCCACGGATGGACTCGGACTCGCGTCCCGTCGCCGTGATGAGCAGCACCGCCTGGGAGGCGCCCTGCTCGGCGCGGCGGCGCAGCAGCCCGGCGAGGAGCGGAGCGCGCAGGCCGTCGGTCAGCGAGAAGTCGGCGTCGCGCGCCGCATGGGCGAGCGCGTCGCTGAACGAGGACTCGCGCGCAAGCGCGCCGACCAGACCCTGGAGTATCACTCGGTCGATTCTACGTGGGGCCGCCGACAGTTCCAGGGGCAGCGGACGTTCGGGAGGATCAGATCCAGCCGTCCAGCGCCCTCATGAAGCCGTCGTGGTCGTCGCGGTTGATCACGTGGCCGGAACCGGGCACGATCCGGACCTCGTAGCCCTCCCCGCGGAGGCGCCGCGCGAGCTCGGGCTTCACCAGCTGCGAGTTGTCGGCGAGCATCACGAGCGAGGGAACGGTCATCACCTCGGGAGCGCGCATGGCTGACGGGGTCACCACGACGGGCAGGACCGCGCGGTCGAAGGCCCGGAAGGTCTCCACCTCGATCGCGACGTCGGCCGGATCCCACCGGGGGTTGCGCTTGGCGATGCGAGCGGCGGACTGGCGTGCGAGGGTGCGGAGGAAGGCGGGCGCGAGCAGCTGCTGGAACCGGTTCGTGGCCGGGCAGGAGAACGCCGGGTCGACGTAGATCACGCGCTGCGGGTCGAGGCGCTCGATCGCGAGGCTCACGGTGAGGCCGCCGAGCGAGTGACCCATCACGAGCTCGGGACGGTCCGGGACGGTGTCGACGATGTCCTGCGCCATCAGCTCGGCCGAGTACTCGTCGGTGCGGGGGCTGTGGCCGTGCCCGCGCAGGTCGACGGCGATCACGTGGTAGCCGCGATCTGCGAGCACCGGGCCGACGCGGCGCCAGTTGCGCGAGTCCGACATCACTCCGTGGACGAGGACGGCGTAGCGGTCACCGGTGCCCCACTCGCGCGAGAACAACTTCATGCCGGTCACGGTACGCGCGCCGCCTGGCGCGAGGCAGGGCGCCGCCTCCGCTCCCGCTGAGCGTTCGTCGTGAATCCCCGCCGCGCTGCTCCCTCGCTCCCGCCGAGCTGCTCCCCTCCGGCGAGTACACGAAAAGTGCACGGGACACGCCGAGATCGCGTGCACTTTTCGTGTACTCGATGGCGGGGGGATGCGCGTCAGCGGGCGTGGAAGCGGTTCTGCGCCGGGGTGAGGCCCTCGGCGGCGACCTGCTCGACCGCATCCGCCGCGTCTGCGACCAGGATCGGCAGGTTCTTGCGCTCGGTCGCCGAGAAGGCCTTGAGCACGTGGTCGGCGGCGCCCGCCGAACCGGGGGGACGGCCGACGCCGACGCGCACGCGCGTGAAGTCGCCCGTTCCGATCGCCGCGATCACGTCGCGGACGCCGTTGTGGCCGCCGTGGCCGCCTCCGTGCTTGATGCGGATGGTGTCGAACGGGATGTCCAGCTCGTCGTGCACCACGATCAGGTGCGACGGGTCGAGCGAGTAGAAGCGCAGCAGCTGCGACACCGGCCCGCCGGACACGTTCATGTACGTGTTCGGCTTGGCGAGGACGAACCGCGGGCCGCCGGGGGTCAGCCGACCCTCGGCGACCGTCGCGTTCGTCTTGTGCGTCTTGAAGGTGAGACGGCCGCGCGAGGCGAGCTCGTCGAGCACCATCTGACCCACGTTGTGACGGGTGGCGGCGTAGCCGGGCCCGGGGTTACCGAGCCCGACCACGAGCCACGGCCCGTCCGACGGTCCCGGGGCGGGCGCCTGACGGGGTGATTCCATGAGAGGTGCTTACTCGGCGCTCTCGCCGGCCTCGGCCTCCGCGGCGGCCTCGGCCGCGGCGGTCTCCTCGTCCTCGGCACGGGCGGACGCCGGCACCGCGATGTTGACGATGAGGAGCTCCTCGTCCTCCGCCAGGGTCGAGCCCTGCGGGAGGGCGAAGTCCTTGGCCAGGTACTGGGTGCCCTCGGGAGCGTCGGTGACGTCGATGACGATGCGCTCCGGGATGTGGGTGGCCTCGGTCTCGAGGCGGATGGTGCTGACCTCGAGCATGGCGATGGTGCCGGAGTACGGCTCGCCCTCGATGTGCACGGGCACCTCGACGGTGACCTTCTCACCGCGGCGGATGAGGATGAGGTCGAGGTGCTCGATGATCTGCGACACCGGGTCCTTCTGCACGTCCTTCACCAGGGCGAGCTCGGCCTTGCCGGCGATGTCGAGGTCGAGGACCGCGTTCGCCTTGCGCAGCAGCAGGCCGACCTGGTGGGCCGGGACGGTGATGTGGACGGGGTCGGTGCCGTGACCGTAGATGACGGCGGGGATCTTGCCGGCCGCGCGGATCTTGCGCGCCGCGCCCTTGCCGAAGCTCTCGCGCAGCTCGGCTGCGACCTTGTTGGACTCGTCTGCCATGGTGTCTCCTCGCCGGACGGGGGTCCGGCTGTCGGGCGAGCCGAGAGGCCCGCAGTGTGGTTGTTGTTCGACTCGAACGCATCGAAGTGCGCGAGGAAAGACTGCGTAGCCTGCTCCACCGCGTCGATCACGGATGCTGTGCGCAGCATCCCTCGCCGAAGTTCAGTTGCCGAGTCTACCCGATGACGATACGCTAAGCGCGCTTATTAGTTTTCGATCGGAGATCACCATGTGGACCACCCAGCACAGCGCCGGAACCGGCGCCCCCGCCTCCGCCGTCTGGTCGGCGTTGCGCGACCTGCACAGCGGCACCCCGCTCGGCCCGGCCAGCGACCGCTTCGAGCTGCACGGACCCTTCGCCGTCGGCACCACCGTCACGGTGACGCCGCAGGGCCAGGACTCGATGACGTCCGAGATCGTCGAGCTGGATCCGGAGCGCGTCTACGCCGACCGCACCGCCTTCGGCGGACTGGCGCTCACCTTCCGGCACACGCTGGCCCCCCGCGCCGACGGCGGTACGGACGTGACGCACACCCTGGAGATCGACGGCGAGGACGCGGACGCGGTCGGCCCGGAGCTGGGGCCACAGATCGCCGGGGACTTCCCGGTCGCGATGGCGGAGCTGCTACGGGCGGCGGAGGCGCGGGTCGCGGAGTCGCAGGCGGAGGCGGCCGAATCGCAGGCGGCCCGTGGCTGAGGCTGGCGAAGTCGGCGCCGGCAGTAGCAGCGGGGGCGCACAGGCGGGCCTGGGGAGCCGGTTCCCGGTCGCGGCGCAGAGCCCGGGGCTGCTGCTGTGGCGGGTGACCAACCGCTGGCAGGCGAGGATGCGCGCGGCGCTCGCCCCGCACGAGCTGACGCACGTGCAGTACGTGCTGCTCGCATCCCTCACCTGGCTGGCCGACCGCGAGCCCGAGCGGCTGGTGACGCAGGTCGACCTGGCGGCCTTCGCGGACACCGACCCGATGATGACGTCCCAGGTGGTACGGGCACTGGAGCGCGGCGGCCTCGTGGAGCGGCTGCCGCATCCCACCGACGGCCGCGCCCGCGTGCTGCGCCCCACCCGCGAGGGTGCAGCCGCGGCCCGCCGCGCGACGGCCGACGTGGAGGCCGCCGACGCCGCCTTCTTCGCCGCGGTGGATGCGCCGGCCTTCGCGACGCAGCTCGCCGCGCTGGCGGCTCCGCCGTTTGCCGGCTAGCCGCGCGCGACGAGGGGTCGCAACAGGCCGTTATGGGCGCGGGATAACGGCGTTGCGACCCCTCGACGGTTGCGGTGCGGGATGCCTACCGTCGGAGATTCGCGAGCGTATGTCGGACATTCAGGCGGATTCGAGCCCGATCTCCTTCGGGAAAGCCTCGCGTCGGAGATTTGAACGTTTCACACCTACGATCATGAGCTGGCGCGGCCGCGCGGCCGGGGCACGCCCCGCCGGCCACGGCGGG
>NZ_JBQENB010000001.1:885338-893067 GCF_052044215.1 Leifsonia sp. 22587 | reverse complement strand
CGCCGCCGCGACCGCGTCGGCCAGCGCCTGCGGCGGGCGGCCGACGTCGAGGCGGAGGCCCGCCTCGTCGGACTGCAGCGGCTCGAGGGTGGCCAGCTGCGAGTCGAGCAGGGAGACCGGCATGAAGTGCCCGGGCCGCTCGCTCATGCGGGCGGCCAGCAGCTCGCGCGTTCCGTCGAGCTCAGCGAACACCGCCGCGGGCGCCTCCGCCCGGATGAGGTCGCGGTAGGCGCGCTTCAGCGCCGAGCAGGCGACCACGACTCCGTCCGGACCGGTGGACGCGAGGGTGCGGCCGACCTCCCGCAGCCAGGGGATGCGGTCCTCGTCCGTGAGCGGCGTGCCGGAGGCCATCTTGGCGACGTTCGCCGGCGGGTGCAGGGCGTCGCCGTCGACGAACGGCACGCCGAGACGCTCCGCGAGCAGCTCTCCGACCGTGGTCTTGCCCGACCCGGACACGCCCATCACCACAACCTGGACCGGCTCCACCCGCGTTCCTCCCCTGACTCTCCGACTCACGCGAACCCGACGACACCGACGACTCCGGCGACGGCCCCGCCGCTCACCAGTCGTGCATCGAACCGTCCAGCAGACGGTTCACCGGCAAGTATGCCGCCTGATACGGGAAGGACTCGGCCAGCACCTCGTCGTAGTCGACGCCCAGGCCGGGCTCCTCGCCCGGGATCAGCAGCCCGTCGGCGAACGAGTACCCGGGCCGGAACAGCTCGTCGGTCTCCGGGCTGTGCTTCATGTACTCCTGGATGCCGAAGTTCGGGATGGCCACCCCGAGGTGGATCGCCGCCGCCAGTCCCACGGGCGACACGTCGGTGGGGCCGTGCACACCCGACTTGATCTGGTAGACCGCGGCGTAGTCGAAGATCCGCCGGAGGCCGGTGATGCCGCCGGCGTGCGTGACCGGTGAGCGCACATAGTCGATCAGCTGCTCCTCGAACAGCTCCCGGTAGTCCCAGATCGTGTTGAACACTTCGCCGATCGCCAGCGGCGTCGTGGTGTGCTCCCGCACCCGGCGCAGCACGGCCTGGTTCTCGGCCGGCGTCACATCCTCCAGCCAGAACAGGTCGTACGGCTCCAGCGACTTGCCGAGCTTGGCGGCCTGGATGGGCGTGAGCCGGTGGTGCGCGTCGTGCAGCAGCGGCAGCTCGGGCCCGAACTCGTTCCGCACCGCCTCGAACACGCCCGGGATGTGGCGCAGGTAGGAGCGCGTGTCCCACTGCTCCTCGACCGGCACCGCGCTGCGGCGGGCCGGCTCGTGGTCGTAGCGCGTCGTGGTGCCGCCGGCGCCGGCCGTCGCGTTCGCCGAGGACGCGACGCCGTACACCGACCCGAGGCCGGGCACGCCGGTCTGGATGCGGATCGCGCGGTAGCCCTGCTCCAGGTGCGCGCGCACCGAGTCGAACAGCTCCGGCAGCTCCGCCCCCGACGCGTGACCGTAGGTGAGGCAGCCCCGCCGGCTGCGGCCGCCGAGCAGCTGATAGAGCGGCAGGCCGGCGACTTTGGCCTTGATGTCCCACAGCGCCGTGTCCACCGCGGCGATCGACGCCATCGTCACCGGGCCGCGCCGCCAGTACGCGCCGCGGTACAGGTACTGCCAGGTGTCCTCGATCTGGTGCGCGTCCCGTCCGATCAGCAGCGGGACGACGTGCTCGCTGAGGTAGGCCGCCACGGCGAGCTCGCGCCCGTTCAGCGTGGCGTCGCCGAGGCCGGTCACGCCGTCCTCGGTCGTGATGCGGAGGGTGACGAAGTTGCGGCCGGGGCTGGTGATCAGGACGTCGGCGGCGGTGATTCTCATGCGTGTGCTCCTTGCAGGGATGCGATACGGTCGGCGATCAGCGCGACCAGGTCGGTGCGTTCGGTGAGGTCGGGGGCGAGGGCGGCCACGACGAGCGCCGCGCGGTCGGAGGGGGTGCGGGCGTCCCGCAGCCGGGCGGGCAGGTCGCCGGCCCCGGCATCGCGCACAGACCCCGGCTCCGTCGTCGCCAGGTGCAGCGCCCAGGCGCCCAGCACTCCGGCCTGAGTGCTGCCGGGCGGGCGGCCTTCGGCGAAGCGGGCGCGCAGCGGGTCCAGGATGCGCGGACCGAGCTTCTGCGAGCCGTCGGTCGCGATCTGGGCGAGCCGGTGCTCGATGCGCGCGTTGGCGAAGCGGTCCCGCAGGGCGGCGAGCGCCTCCTCCACCGCGGCGTCGTCGAACGGGAGGCCGTCCCGCTGCTCCGCCCACAGCCGCTCCAGCTCGTCGCGTAGCGCCGGGTCGGCGACGGCCTCGGCGACCGTCGTGCGCCCGCGGAGGAGGCCGTGGTAGGCGAGCAGGGAGTGCCCGGCGTTGAGCAGCCACAGCTTGCGCCGCTCGAACGGCTCGATGTCGGCGACGAAGCGGGCTCCCCCGGCCTCCCAGCCGGGACGCCCGGCGGGGAACGTCCCGGCCAGCACCCACTCGGTGAACGGCTCGGTGATGACGGGCGCGGCGTCGTCCCACCCGGTGAGGCGGCGCAGTTCGGCGCGGTCCGCGTCCGTCGTGGCCGGGGTGATGCGGTCGACCATCGTCGAGACGAAGGCGACCTCCGTCCGGATCCACGTGGCCAGCGCAGCGTCGGGCGCGGCGAGCGCGAGCACCGCATCCCGGATCACGTCGCCGTTGCGCGGCAGGTTGTCGCAGCTGACCACCGCGATGCCGCCCGCGCCGGCGGCGTGCCGGGCGGCGAGACCGTCGAGCACTCGGGCGGCCGCCGAGGCGCCCGGGCGATACCCGGCCTCCGTCACGGTCAACGTGAGCACGCCGACCTGCGGGTCGGCGATGGTCTGCCGCCAGGCGGCGCGGTCGGCGCCGTCGTGCACCCGGCTCAGCGCCTCGATCGTGCGCGGGGCGTCGCCGTCGGCGCCGCGCTCGACCAGCGTGTAGAGCGCATCCTGGGCCGAGAGCACCCGGGCGGCCTCGGGGCTCCGGCCGGTGAAGGCGGCGATCCCCCACTCGCCGCCCGCTTCGTTCGCGAGCTGCGTGTACCAGGCCTGGTGCGCACGGTGGAACGCGCCGAGGCCCAGGTGCGCGACCCGGACCGGGTGACGCGCGGAGCGCCGGGGCGGCGTCACGCCGCGTCCGCGGTGCGCGTGCGGGCCTCGACGGCACGCAGGTAGGCGAGATCGTCCCGGGTGCGCTCCTCGAGGGGCACCTCCGTCGAGAAGTCCTCGCAGGTCACCCACCCGTCATAGCCGAAGGCGTGCAGGGCGCGGAAGTACGCATCCACATCCCCCGCGCCGGTCCGGAGCGGCGCCCACTCGTGGTGCCAGCGGATGGTGCCGTCCTCCTCCGGCTCCCCCGCGACCCAGGCCGCGTTCTTCACGTGCACGTGCGCGAGGTACGGTCCGAGCAGCTGGAGGCCGGCCAGCGTCTCCTCGCGGCCCTCGATGACGAGATTGCCGAGATCGTGGATGACGCCGACGTGCTCCGGGTCGAGCCCGTCGAGCAGGCGGAAGGCCGCCGACGCGGACGGCGTGATCGTCTCGTGGTGCAGCTCCACCAGCGCCTTCACGCCGTGATGAGCCGCGCGCGACGCGGCCCACTCCACGTCGCGCCGCGCCGCGGCGAACAGGTCACGGTAGTCGCCGGAGTCGGTGCGCGGCATGGTGACGCGCACCTGCCCGGCGCCGAGCCGCGCCGTCGCCGCGAGCATCCGCTCGACGTCGTCGTGCTGGTCGCAACGGGCGTAGCCGCCGATGCCGGAGTAGGCGAGACCGGATTCGCCCGTGATGCGGGCGATCTCGTCGAGGTGGTCCTCCAGCCCGGTCAGCGGCCAGGTCGCGCGGTTGCCCGCCCAGAAGCCCGGCTCGGCCGTCTGCTGCTGGTCGGTGATGCGCCACTCAATGCCGTCCCATCCCTGGGCGGCGAGGATGCGCGCGGCCTCCTCGGGCGTCCATTCGGGGGTGGATGCGGTGAAGACGGAGAACCTCATGCCGGCACCCCCGTCGTGACGGTGACGCCGTCCAGGTCGCCGGCGACCACCTCGTCGAAGCGGACCGGGCGGCCCAGCGTCGCGGACAGGTAGACGGAGCGGACGACGCAGAGCGAGACGAAGGCGTCCTCCACCCCGACGCCGGGTGCTCGACGGTCGTCGATGGCGTCGACGATGTCCTCGTACTGCCGCAGGTGGCCGGTCACGAAGACGTCCGGGCCGCGGTCTCCCCCGCGCACCTCCGCGGCCGGCACCACATCGGAAGCACGGTCCGCGGTGTCGCCGTCGGCGAAGAACGACTCGAGCTGGTCGTCGTGCACCACCGCCGAGCCGCGGTCGCCGTGCACTTGCAATCGCACCGCGAGGCCCGGGAAGGCCGCCGTCGTGGCATGCAGCACGGCGAGCGCGCCGGACTCGAAGCGGATGGTGGCGACGGCGATGTCCTCCACCTCGACGCGCTCGTGCGCAAGCAGGGCGGTGTGTGCCGTGATCTCGACCGGCCGGCCGAGGAACCAGACGAGCAGGTCGACCGTGTGGACGCCCTGGTTCATCACCGCGCCCCCGCCGTCGAGGTCCCAGGTGCCCCGCCACTGCCCGGAGTCGTAGTACTCCTGGCTGCGCCACCACGCGACCGACGCGACCCCGCTGGTCAGCCGGCCGAAGCGGCCGCTGTGGGCGGCCTCCGCGACCGCGCGCGAGGCGGGATCGAAGCGGTGCTGGCTGATAACCGAGACGACCAGGCCGTCGCGCTCGGCGGCACGGGACAGCTCCAGGATCTCGCGGGCGCGACCCATGTCGGTGTCGAGCGGCTTCTCGATCACCACGTGCTTCCCCGCGGCGATGGCCTCGCGCGCCACGTCGACGTGCAGGCCGCTCGGCGTGCAGATGACGACGACGTCGATCGGCGCGGCGGCGAGGGCCTCGGTCAGCGCCGCGAACTCGGCGGGCCGGGCGCCCGACTCGGCCTCGACGGTGTCCGCGAGCGTGTGCGCGGCCGCGAGGACCGCATCCACCAGCGCGGTGATCGTCAGCCGGGGATGCCGCAGGATGGCGCGCGCGTGGTTGAGGCCGATGATGCCGCAGCCGACGATGGCGACGTTCAGCGGCGAAGCGCCGGAGGTGGTGGGGTCTGTCATGCGAGGGTCACTCCGATCCGGTCGGTGAGAAGGCGGAACGCGCGTCCGGCACGGCCGAAGGCCGCGGGGCCCGAGAAGCCGCCGAGCGCGTTCACGTCGGTGAGGTGGGGTTCGAGGGAGGCGAAGCCCGCGTAGCCGTCGTCGCGGAGCGCGGTGAGCGTCTCCAGCACCTGGCCGTCGCCCTCCCCCGCCGGGACGACCTCGCCGGTGGCGGCGAGCGCGTCCTTCACCTGCAGGTACTCCAGGTGCGGCCGCAGCAGGGCGTAGCCGTCGTCGAAGGGATGCGCGACGCCGACCTGCACGAAGTTGGCGCTGTCCCAGGCCAGGCGCAGCGCCGGCGAGCCGACCGTCTCGACGATGTCGAGACAGCGCTCGGGGGTGTCGCCGTAGATGTCCTTCTCGTTCTCGTGCAGGAGGACCACGCCGGCGGCCTCGGCGCGGTCGGCGAGAGCGCGCATCCGCACCATCACGTCGTCGCGGATGCTCTCCACGGTCACGCCCTCGGCGCGGAAGAACGAGAACAGCCGGATGTAGCGCGTGCCGAGCCGGTCGGCGGCCGCGATCGCGCGGTCGAGCCGCTCGACCTCGTGCTCGACGGGCAGCGCCACATCCACCTTGCCGACGGGCGACGCGATGGCGGAGACGCCCATCCCCCGCTCCTCGAGCACGGCCGCCAGGCGGTTCAGCTGCTCGCCGTCGAGGTCGACGATGTTGACGCCCCAGGCGCTGCGCACCTCGATGCAGCTCGCACCGAGCGCTTGCAGCACCGCCACCTGGACGACGGGATCCTGGTCGATCTCGTCGCCGAACCCCGACAGGGTCCACGTCGTTGCGTTCATTCCTCCACTGGTCACTTCACTCCTCCGGATGTCAATCCGCCCACCAGGTACCGCTGGAAGACGAGGTACAGCACCACCACCGGCAGTGCGCAGATCAGGGATGCGGCCATCGTCTGGCCGTAGAGCGGCACCGCGCCGCCCTCCTGCGTCGCGCCGAACACCTGCAGCGCCACGGCCGCCGTCCGGGTCTCCGGGTTGGTGAGCACCGACGCGAACAGCACGTCGTTCCAGCCGAGCAGGAAGGCGAAGATGCCCGAGACGACGATGCCGGGCCAGCTGAGCGGCACGACGATGCCGGTGAGGATGCGCCACGACGACGCGCCGTCGATGCGGGCCGCCTCCTCCAGCGCCTTCGGCAGCCCGCGCAGGTAGGTCACCATCACCCAGGTCGAGAACGGCAGCGCGAAGGTCAGGTAGGTGATGAACACGGCCCACCGGGTGCCGATGATCTGCACGCCCAGCAATGACGCGGTGGACGAGAACAGCACGAACACCGGCAGCAGCATGAGCGTGCCCGGGATGGACTGCAGCCCGAGCAGCCCGCGCAGGAACGACAGCCGCCCACGGAACTCGTAGCGCACCAGCACGTAGGCGGTCGCCACCGCGAGGAAGGCGCAGACGATCGCGACGGCGCCGCAGATCAGGACGCTGTTGGCGAGTCCGGTGCCGAGGTCGACAGTGGTCCACACCTTGAGGTAGTTGTCGAGGTGCAGCTCCGTCGGCAGGAACGCGCCGGCCGCCACGGAGACGTCCGAGTTGACGGACGAGAACAACATGTAGAGCACCGGTCCGAGCACGATCACGAGCAGCACGGCGATGATCGTGACGATCAGCCAGCGCGGCAGCAGGCGGTGGACGTCTGCACTGGAGCGGACGACGGTCATCGCTGCGCCTCCTCTCCGGAGTCGAGCTTCACGGCCCGCAGGTAGACGAACAGCGGGATGGCGATGAGCACGAGCGAGCAGATCGCCATTGCGGCGCTCAGCCCGAACCGGAAGCTCTGGAAGCTGGTCGTGTAGGTGAGCACCGGCAGCACGTCCACGTCCTGAGGCGCCGGGATGCCGAACAGCACGAACGGCAGGGTGAACGCGTTGATGTTGTGCAGGAACGCGATGATCAGCGCCAGGAAGATGGAGCCGCGCAGGTACGGCAGGATGACGTACCGCAGCTTGATCCACCAGGTCGCCCCGTCGATCGCGGCCGCCTCGTGCACCTCCGGGTCGACGCTCTGGAGTCCTGCGACGACGAGCAGGTAGAAGAACGGCCACGAGGTCCACAGCTGCACCAGGATGAGCGACCAGTAGCTGAGCGGCCCGTTGAGCCACAGTCCCGGGTGGACGCCGACCGAGCCGAGCAGGCTGTCCACTACACCGCCGGGCTGCAGCATCGTGCGCCACAGCGTCCCGACGACGAACGCCGGGAGCACGTACGGGATGAGGAACAGCGAGCGCACGAGGGCCCGGCCTCGGAAACGGTTCTGCGTGGCGAGCGCCGCCGCGACGCCGATCGGGAGCGTGATGACCGCCGCGATGACCGCGAACGAGACGCTGATGCCGATCGAGCGCAGCAGCGGGGACGCCACGACGGCCTCGACGTAGTTGCCGAGCCCGATGAACGGCGCCTGCAACCAGCTCTGCAGCGTGTACTGGTCGAGGTCGAGCGTGGACATCACCACGGCGACGATCAGCGGAACCACGATGATGATCAGCATCAGGATGCCGCCGGGCAGCAGCATCCACAGCGGACGGTTGCGCCGCTCCAGGCCGCGGCGGCGCGGGCTGCGCGCCCCGGCCGG
>NZ_JBQENB010000001.1:847418-885305 GCF_052044215.1 Leifsonia sp. 22587 | reverse complement strand
GCGGCCGTGGCGGCCGCCCGCGGGAGCGCGTCCCGCGGGCGAGCCGTCGGCCGGGGCCGTGCCCTGCGGCGCGGCGAGTGTGGGATTCGACATGACGGTCCCGGCTACTTCGCCTTGCTCAGGGAGGCCTGCGCGGTGGCCTGCGCGGTCTTCAGCCGGGTCTCCAGGTCGGAGGACGACACGCCTCCCGACGAGAGCGCGGGGATGGACTGCACCACCACGTTCACGAGCGCCAGCTGGGTGTCGCCCCAGGCTCCGGAGAACGGCGTTCCGTACGCCTTCGTGCCGGCGTCGAGGATCGGGCCGAGGAGCTCGTTGCCGTCCTCGATCTTCTTCGCGGCGGCGGCGTTGGTGGGCAGGTCGCCGAAGGTCTTCGTGTACGCGATCTGGTTGTCCTCGCTCGTGAGCATCTTGATCAGCGCGAAGGCGAGGTCCTGGTTCTTGGAGTACTTGGCGACCACCATGTTGTCGCCGGAGATGATCGTGGCCGCAGCCTTGCCGTCGGACGGCAGCTTCGACGCCCCCGGCGGGATGGTCGGCATCACCGCGTAGGCGTACTTCCCGGCGACGCCCGACGCATCCAGCGAGACCTGGGACGACGAGGACACCATCGGCAGGAACGCGGCTTTGCCGGACGCGAAGGCCGCGACCGCCTGCGCGTTCTTCCACCCGATCGCGGCCGGGTCGACCACCTTGTCCTTGGTGAGCCAGCCGAAGTAGGTCTGGTAGGCCTTCTTCACGGCGTCGTCGTCGATGGTCGCCTTCTTGGTCTTCAGGTCGAGCAGCGTGTTGCCCTGCTGCATCGACATCGCCCAGACGAACTTCCAGGGGTCGAAGCTGTCGGCGTAGGCGATGGCCATCCCGTGCACGTCGCCGCTGGTGAGCTTCTTCGCCTGCGCGGCGAGTCCATCCCAGGTGTCGGCGGGCTTGTCGATGCCCGCGGCCTTCAGCAGGTCCTTGTTGTAGGCCATCACGAACGGGCGGCTGAGGAACGGGATGCCGACCTGGTCGGACTGGCTCGGCCCGGAGATGCCGAGGGTGGCCGGGACGAAGCGGTCGCGGCCGCCGATCTTGGCCCAGTCGGCGGCGGTGAGCTTCACGAAGGCGCCGGTGGAGTACGCCGTGGGGGTGAACGTGGTGCCGAGGTCGTAGATGTCCGGGCCCTGGCCGCTCAGCACCGAGGTCTGGATCTTGGTGAGTTCGTCGTTCGCCGACGCGAACGTCTCGAACTTCACCGTGGCTCCGGTCTCCTTCTGGAACTGGGCCGACACATCCTGGAACCACTTCTGCTGCTGGGTCGGGTAGAGGGTGTTGGCGGCGATCATGACGTCGAGGGTCTTCCCGGCGCCGTCGACCTTCCCTCCCGCGGATGCCGTGGAGGTGGAGCCGGAGCCGGAGCATCCGGTGAGCGCGAGCCCGGCGGCCGCGAGGGCCGCCACCGCGCCGAGCGCAAGACGTGATCTCATTCGTACTCTCCTTCGAGCAGGGATCTGGTGGGCCTCGACCCGGCCGTGCCGGGGAGGTTGGTGGCGACTCTAGGAGGGGTGCAAATCGGACTGCAATCGTTTGCCAGAATTTGCCATCGTGTGCTCTGATAGCCGCATGAGCCCTCTCACCGGTGCGGGGAACGATCGCCCCGCGACCCTCGCGGACGTCGCCGCGCTCAGCGGCGTCGCGACCTCCACGGTGTCCCGTGCGCTCTCCAACCCGGGCCGGGTGAACGCCCGCACCCGCGAGCGCATCGAGCGCGCGGCACGCGAACTCGACTACGTTCCGAACTCGCAGGCCCGCGCGCTGACCAGCGGCCGGACCCGGGCGATCGCGGTGCTCGTCTCGGACGTCACGAACCCGTTCTACTTCGGCATCATCCGGGGCACGCAGCAGCAGCTGAAGGCAGCCGGCTACACCCAGCTGCTGGTCGACACCGAGGAGTCGGACGAGCTGGAGGACGGGACGCTGCACAAGCTGCGGCGGTCGTTCGACGGCGCCATCCTCGCCGCATCCCGGCTCACCGACCGCCGGCTGAGCGCGCTCGCCCAGGAGATCCCGCTGGTCGCCGTCAACCGGCAGACCCGCGGCGTGCCGAGCGTCTTCATCGACACGCCGAGCGCGATCGAGCAGGCCGTCGGCCACCTCGTCTCGCTGGGTCACCGCCGCGTCGCCTACGTCTCGGGGCCGGCCACCTCGTGGCCGAACGAAGGACGCTGGCGCGCCCTCGTCCGCGCCGGCGAGCGCTACGGCGTCGAGGCGGTGCGTCTCGGTCCGTTCGCTCCGCGGCAGTACGCGGGCGCTGCGGCGGCGGACGCGGTGCTGCACTCCGGCGTCACCGCGTGCATCGCGTTCAACGACCTGCTCGCGATCGGGATGCTGCCGCGCTTCCGCGAGCGCGGCGTGCGCATCCCGGACGACCTCAGCATCGTCGGCTGCGACGACATCTTCGGCGCCGACTTCTGCAACCCGCCGCTGACGACCCTGACGGCGCCGATCGAGCAGGCAGGACGGACGGCCGTCGCCATGCTGCTGTCGCGCCTCGACGGCGGACTCGCCCCCGTGGTGCGCCAGGCCGTCACCCTGCCGACCCACCTCACGGTCCGGGACTCCACCGGACCGGCGCCCCACGCCGCACCGACCACGAACGGAGCATCGCCCGCATGACCGCCCTGGCACCGCATCCCGACCGACTGCTCCCCGCCGACCCGGGCGTCCGCGACCTGGCGCGGCGGCTGCACGCCGAGGTGGCGGACGCGCCGATCCTCTCCCCGCACGGTCACGTGGATGCGCGGATGCTCGCCGACGACGAGCCCTTCCCCGACCCGGCCGCGCTGCTCATCACGCCCGACCACTACGTCACGCGGATGCTGCACGCGGCGGGCGTGCCCCTCGACGACCTCGGCCTGGCGCGGAACGGCCGCCCGTCCCGGGCCACGGGTCGCTCGATCTGGCGGACGCTGTGCGAGCACTGGGACGTCTTCCTCGGCACACCGGTGCGGCTGTGGTTCGAGGCGGAGTTCAGCGAGGTGTTCGGCCTGACCGAGCAGCCTTCGGCGCAGAACGCCGACCGCCTGTACGACCAGCTCGCCGAGACCCTCGCCGACCCGGCGTTCCGCCCGCGGGCGCTGTTCGAGCGGTTCCGGATCGAGGTCCTGGCGACCACGGACGACCCGGCGGACGACCTGGCGGCGCACGCCCGGCTGGCGGCGGATCCGGATTTCCGCGGCCGGGTGATCCCGACCTTCCGCGCCGACCGGTACATGCACCCCGACGAGGACGGGTGGGGCGCCCGTCTGGAGCGGCTCGCCGCGGCCGCCGACACCGACACGTCCACGTACCCGGGCCTGCTGGAGGCGCTGCGCCGCCGCCGCGTTGCTTTCAAGGAAGCGGGCGGCACGGCCACCGACACCGGCGTGCTCGACTCGGGCTGCGATCCGCTCGACGAGGCCGAGGCTTCGCGCATCCACCGGGCCGCCCTCGACGGCACCGTGACCGCGGCGGAGGCCGTCGCCTACCGGCGCAACATGCTCTACCGGCTCGCCGAGCTGTCGGCGGAGGACGGCCTGGTGATGCAGCTGCACCCCGGCGTGCTGCGCAACCACCACCGGCCCACCTTCGACGCGTACGGCCCGGACACCGGGCACGACCTGCCCGCGGTCGGCGCCTTCACCGCGCCGCTCACGCCCATCCTGCGCGACTTCGGCACCGATCCCGTGTTCCGGCTGGTGCTGTTCACCGTGGACGAGACGACGTTCTCGCGCGAGATCGGCCCGCTCGCCGGGTTCTACCCGTCGGTGTACGCGGGGGCGCCGTGGTGGTTCATCGACACGCCCGACGCCATCCTGCGCTACCGCCGGGCGGTCACCGACAGCGCCGGCTTCACCAAGACCAGCGGGTTCATCGACGACACGCGCGCGTTCTGCAGCATCCCAGCGCGCCACGACATGTCCCGGCGCGTGGACGCCTCCTACCTCGCCGGCCTGGTCGCCGAGCACCGGCTGGACGAGGAGGACGCGTTCGCCCTCGCCCGGCGCCTGGTCGACGACATCCCCCGCGCGACCTTCCGCCTCGGTTGACCGAGCCGCGCGCTACGCTGAAGGGACTGCTCGATTCTTGCCACCCGCGGGAGAGCTGACCCCCGACTACATCCCGTCGTGGCGGACGGCCCTCGTCCGTCGCGGCTTCACGAAGGAGCACTACGTGTCACAGGAAGCAACCGCCAACATCGGAGTCGTCGGTCTGGCGGTGATGGGCTCGAACCTGGCCCGCAACCTCGCCTCCCGCGAGGGCAACAAGGTCGCGGTGTTCAACCGCACGTACGCCCGCACCGAGGAGCTGGTGAACGCGCACCCGGAGGCCGGGTTCGTGTCGGCCGAGCAGATGGACGACTTCGTCGCCTCGCTGTCCAAGCCGCGCACCGCGATCATCATGGTTCAGGCCGGCAAGGGCACCGACGCCGTGATCGACCAGCTGGTGGAGCGGTTCGAGCCGGGCGACATCATCGTCGACGGCGGCAACGCGAACTTCCACGACACCATCGAGCGGGAGAAGCGGATCGCGCCCACGGGCATCCACTTCGTCGGCGCCGGCATCTCCGGCGGCGAGGAGGGTGCACTGAACGGCCCGTCGATCATGCCCGGCGGTTCGGTCGAGTCGTACAAGACGCTGGGCCCCATCCTGGAGTCGATCGCCGCGGTCGCCGAGGGCGAGCCGTGCGTGACGCACGTCGGCACCGACGGCGCCGGCCACTTCGTCAAGATGATCCACAACGGCATCGAGTACGCCGACATGCAGCTCATCGCCGAGGCGTACGACCTGCTGCGCACCATCGGCGGCCTCGAGCCCGCGCAGATCGCGGACGTGTTCGCCGAGTGGAACAAGGGCTACCTCGAGTCGTACCTGATCGAGATCACCGCCGAGGTGCTGCGCCAGGTGGATGCGGAGACCGGCAAGCCGTTCATCGACATCGTCCTCGACCAGGCGGGCTCCAAGGGCACCGGCGTCTGGACCGTGCAGAACGCGCTCGACCTGGGCGTGCCGGTCGGCGGCATCGCGGAGGCCGTGTTCGCCCGCGCCGTGTCGTCGAAGCCGCAGCAGCGCGCGGCCGTGCAGGCGACCATCCAGTCGCGGCCCGACGTGCAGAAGGCCGACGACGTGCAGGCGTTCGCCGACGACGTGTCGAAGGCGCTCTACGCGTCCAAGGTCGTCGCCTACGCGCAGGGCTTCGACGCGATCATCGCGGGCGCCGAGAAGTACGGCTGGGACATCCACAAGGACAAGATCGCGAAGATCTGGCGCGGCGGCTGCATCATCCGCGCCCAGTTCCTGAACCGCATCGCCGATGCGTACGACGAGAACCCGGACATCGCCACGCTGCTCGAAGCGCCGTACTTCGCCGACGCCGTCCGCGAGGGCGAGGCCGCCTGGCGCCGCATCGTCGCCACCGCCGCGCTCTCCGGCGTGCCTGTGCCCGGCTTCGGCTCGGCGCTCTCGTACTACGACTCGCTCGCCTCCAAGCGGCTCCCCGCCGCCCTCGTGCAGGGCCAGCGCGACTTCTTCGGCGCGCACACCTACAAGCGCGTCGACAAGGACGGCGTCTTCCACACCCTGTGGTCCGGCGACCGCACCGAGATCGAGACCGAGCCCTCCACCCACTGACCCCGCGGGGCACGCCCCACCGTCGAGTACACGAAAACTGCACGCGGATCCTGCGATCTGCGTGCAGTTTTTGTGTACTCGACGGCGGGGAGGAGGGAGGATGGGAGGGTGACGTACGAGGACCACCCGGAGCTCGCGGAGTACGAGCCCCTCGGGGAGCGACCGCTCCGCGGGCGGACGATGACGGTCGCCAGCCGCGTCTTCGTGGTCGTCGCGCTCAGCGCACTGCTGCTGCCGGGCATCCTGCTCACCATCAGCATCCAGACGCAGACGGCCGACTACACGTGCTCCGTCTACGCGCGGCAGTACCAGCCGGACGCGCTCAGCTCATCCGCACGGTTCGAGCTGACCGGTCCGGTCGGGCCGGGATGGCAGTGCTACGCGCTCAACACCGAAGGGGACGCGACCTGGGTGGCGCCGCTGGGGCTCATCCCGTCGGCTCCGCACCAGTTGCCGTAAAGCGGTTACGCGGCCCCGTCGAACATCGACGTCACCGAACCGTCGGTGAACACCTCGCGGATCGCGTTCGCCAGCAGGGGCGCGATCGGCAGGACCGTCAGGCCCTCCCAGCGCTTGTGCTCGGGCAGCGGGAGGGTGTCGGTCACGACGACCGAGTCGATCGCGTCGCTCTGCAGCAGCTCGACGGCCGGCTCGCTGAACACCGCGTGCGTCGCGGCGACGACGACGCCGGTGGCGCCGGCGGCCTTGAGCGCCTCGGCGGCCTTCACGATGGTGCGGCCGGTGTCGATCAGGTCGTCGACGAGCAGGCAGACGCGGCCGTCGACCTCGCCGACGATCTCGTGCACCGACACCTGGTTCGGGACCAGCGGATCCCGTCGCTTGTGGATGATCGCCAGCGGCGCGCCCAGCTTGTCGCTCCAGATGTCGGCGACGCGCACGCGGCCCATGTCGGGCGACACGACGGTCAGCGTCGAGGGGTCGAGCTCACGGCGCATGTGGTCGAGCAGCACGGGCATCGCGAACAGGTGGTCGACCGGGCCGTCGAAGAAGCCCTGGATCTGCGCGGCGTGCAGGTCGACCGACATGATGCGGTCGGCGCCCGCGGCCTTGAACAGGTCCGCCACCAGGCGCGCCGAGATCGGCTCGCGGCCGCGGCCCTTCTTGTCCTGGCGGGCGTACGGGTAGAAGGGGGCGACGACCGTGATGCGCTTCGCGGAGGCGCGCTTGAGCGCATCCACCATGATGAGCTGCTCCATGAGCCACTCGTTGATCGGCGAGGTGTGCGACTGGATGACGAACGCATCCGAGCCGCGCACGCTCTCGTCGAAGCGGGCGTAGATCTCGCCGTTGGCGAAGGTGCGTGCGTCGGTCGGGATCAGTTCGCTCCCGAGGCACTCGGCGATCTCCTGGGCGAGCTGAGGATGCGCGCGACCGGAGATGAGGACGAGTCTTTTCTGGCCGGTCGCGGTGATCCCTGACACTTACGCTCCGCTCTCTTCCGACGCGTCGCTTTCGCGAGCCGCTCTGTCGGCGTCCGTGCCCGGCCGCTTCTCCGCGACCCAGCCTTCGATATTGCGTTGAGGAGCGACGGTGATCGCGAGGGCTCCGGCGGGGACGTCCTTGCGGACGACCGTGCCCGCCCCCGTGTACGCTCCGTCCCCCATCCTAACGGGCGCGACGAGCACGGTGTTCGTGCTGATGCGGACGTGGGAGCCGATCACCGTGCGGTGCTTGTTCACCCCGTCGTAGTTCGCCGTGATGACGCCGGCGCCCAGGTTGCCCTTCTCCCCCACCTCGGCGTCGCCGACGTAGTTGAAGTGGGCCAGCTTGGTGCCCTCGCCGATGACCGCGTTCTTCGTCTCGGTGAACGTGCCGATCTTGCCGCGCGCGCCGAGCACGGTGCCGGGCCGCAGGTAGGCGAACGGTCCGACCGTCGCGCCGGCGCCGATCACGGCGAGCGTCGCGTCGGTGCGGGTGACGGTCGCGCCCTCGCCGACCTCGGTGTCGGTCAGCGTGGTGTCCGGGCCGATGGTCGCGCCGGTCTCGACGACCGTCGCGCCGCGCAGCTGGGTGCCCGGGAGGACCGTCACGTCGGGGGCGAGCTTCGCCTTCACGTCGATCCACGTCGTCGCCGGGTCCTGCACGGTCACGCCGGCGAGCTGCCAGGTGCGGACGATGAGCGCGTTCAGCTTCGCCGCGGCGTCGCTCAGCTGGGCGCGGTCGTTGATGCCCTCGACCAGCCACGACTCGGCGACCGGGAGCGCATCCACGTCGAATCCGGCCTCGCGGAGCAGGCCGATCACGTCCGTCAGGTACTTCTCGCCCTGCGCGTTGTCGGTCGACACGAGCGCCAGCTTGTCGCGCAGCGCGGCCAGACCGAACAGGTAGATGCCCGCGTTGATCTCGCCGATCGCGCGCTCCTCGGCGGTGGCGTCCTTGTGTTCGACGATGCGGTCGAGGTGGCCCTCCGGGGTGCGGACGATGCGGCCGTAGCCGGTGGCGTCGGCCGGGAAGGACGACAGGATGGTCGCCGCGGCTTCGCCGGAGCGGTGGCGCTCCACGAGCTCGCGCAGCGTGCCCGCGTCGAGCAGCGGGACGTCGCCGTTGACCACCAGCACGTCTCCGGTGAAGCCGTCGGGGAGCGCCGCGACGGCCTGCTCGACCGCACGGCCGGTGCCCGGGACCTCGTCCTGGTCGACGATCACGGCCTCCGGCATGTCGGCGCCGATGACCTCGGCCAGCCGGTCGCGCTCGTGACGCACGACCGCGATCACGTGCGCAGCATCCAGCTCGCGCGCGGTCGCCAGCACGTGGGACACGATCGGGATGCCGCCCAGCGGGTGGAGCAGCTTGGGGGTCGCGGACTTCATCCGCGTGCCCTGCCCCGCCGCGAGGACGACGATGGCGAGATTCTGGTCGGTCATGTCCCTCCAGGGATCGTGCAGTTCGTACGCTCCGCCTCCAGGACTCGAACCTGGACCTAACAGCTCCAAAGGCTGTCGTGCTGCCATTACACCAAGGCGGAACACGCGCGTCGCGCAGATGACAGTCTGCCAGACGCGCTCCGGCCATCCCCCAAGAGCATGGCCATCCCCCAATAGCATGGGGGCATGGCCGACGCACGCGACGAGGTGGACCGCATCGTGGACGCCTGGCTGCGCGAGCGTCCCGACCTCGACTTCGCCCCGCTGCAGGTGCTGTCGCGGGTCGACCGCCTCTCCCGGCACCTCGACCGCGCCCGGCGCGGCGCGTTCGACCGGTCCGACCTGGAGTCGTGGGAGTTCGACGTGCTGGCCGCATTGCGCCGGGCGGGCACGCCGTACCAGCTCAGCCCCAAGTCGCTGCTGCAGCAGACCCTCGTCTCCTCCGGCACGATGACGAACCGCATCGACCGCCTGGTCGCCCGCGGCCTGGTCGAGCGCCGCACCGACCCGAACGACGGCCGCGGCATCCTGGTGCAGATGACCGCGCAGGGCCTCACCCGGGTGGATGCGGCGATCACCCGCCTCGTGGACGCCGAGGCCGAGCTGCTCGACGGCCTCTCCGCCGCCGACGCCGAGCGCCTCGCCGGCCTGCTGCGCAAGCTGAGCCTGGGGTTCGACGCGGAGGGTTGAGGGCGGTCTTGACAGGCTCCTCAGGCACTTCGATATAGTCGGGGGGTCGATAGGACTGCCAAAGCGGTTCCGTTCGGTGGACGAGACTGCCAAAGCGGTGCTCGTACCCACCGAGTCGAACAAAGCAACGAGGTCTGGCTGATGCCGGACCTCGTTTCGCGTTAACGGGGGAATGCATGTATCTGCTGTTCGTGGACGAGTCCGGGACCCATCCTGGCCGCCATCCCTTCGTGCTCGGCGGCCTGGCGATCCATGAAGACGACGCCGCACCGCTGCAGAGAGTGCTCGACGAGGTGGTCGTCACTCACCTCGGTCGCGTCCCGGCGAACCTCGACGAGTACGAACTGCACGCGTCCGAGCTGAGGAACGCACGAACGCCGCGATCCGCGACCCAACGGGCGAGCATCTGGGCGAATGTCGACCGCATGACCCGGCTCGCCCTGTTGGCGGACGCCTACCAGGCGCTCGTCGAGTTCCGGCCGGCCGACCCCCGACAGCCGATCGCGCTCTTCGGCGTCGCCGTCGAGCGCAATTTCCACGGCGACTGGAGCGTCCAGGAACGCGAACGGTGGGCGTACGAAGTGCTCCTGGGCAAGTTCGACACGATGCTGCGGATGTCTCGAACACAAAGACGCATGCCCAACCGGGGCCTCGTGATCCACGATCGCCGCGTGGTCGCGGAGCGTGACATCCAGTCGTGGGTCGCGGCCTGGCGCTCCACAGCCGAACGCATCGGTCAGCTCAAGAACCTCGCCGACGTGCCGTTGTTCGCCGACTCCCGGGCGACGCGTCTCCTGCAGGCCGCCGATCTCGTGTCGTACGCGGTCTTCCGGCGCTACAACCGGCAGTCGCCGAACACGACGGAGTTCGATCGCATCTGGGACTTGTTCCATCGCGAGGGAGAGCTGACGCACGGCTGCGTGCACTACACCCCGTCGTACGGCCAGGGCGACTGCGATTGTCCCCCGTGCGAGGAGCGACTCTTCGCCGAGGCCGTCCGCGACCGTACGATCGCCACGAAGGTGTGAAGGCGCCGCATACCGCGCTCCCAGGTGGCCGTTATGCCGCTCTCATAAAATCGAGGGCGATGAGACTCTCCCGACTGAAGCGACTGCCGTCCCGGGCCAAGCGTGCCGCGCGTTACGAGATCCACGCGCACTGGCGGCGGCAGCCGATCGTGCGGGGCGCCGTGCTGTACGAGTCGTTCTCGGGCAACGGCATGCTGGACAACCCGGAGGCGGTCTTCCGCGAGCTGCTCGCCTCCCCCGACCTCGGTCACCTCACCCACATCTGGGCGCTGTCCGACCTGCGGCAGTACCGGGCCGCGGTCGAAGAGTTCGCCGGCGACGACCGGGTGAGCTTCGTGCGCTACGGCTCCTCCGCCTACTACCGCGCCCTCGCGACCAGCCAGTACCTCGTCAACAACGCGACGTTCCCGCCCGACTTCTCGAAGCGCCAGGGACAGGTGTACCTCAACACCTGGCACGGCACCCCGCTGAAGCGGATGGGGTACGACATCGCCGACGGCGCGCTCGGTACGGCCAACATCATCCGGAACTTCGTCCAGGCCGACTACCTGCTCTCCGCGAACCCGTTCATGTCGGAGCAGATGTACGAGACCGGCTACAAGCTCACCGGCGTCTACCGCGGCACCCTCGTTGAGGAGGGCTACCCGCGCATCGACCGGCAGTTCCTCGACGACCGCGGGCGCGAGGAGGTGCGCCGCCGGCTCGTCGCCGCGGGCATCCCGCTCGGCGACCGCCAGGTAATCCTGTACGCGCCCACCTGGAAGGGCCAGGTCTTCGGCCGGCCCGAGGACGACCTGGATGCGCTGCTCGCGCACATCGGCCAGATCGAGGAGCGCATCGACACCAGCCGCTACGCCGTGCTGCTGAAGACGCACCAGTCCGTGCACGCGCTCGCGGCCCACCGCCCGGAGCTGGCGCGGATGCTCGTCCCGAACGAGATCCCGACGAACCTCGTGCTCGGCGCGACGGACATGCTGATCTCGGACTACTCGAGCATCTTCTTCGACTTCCTCCAGACCGGCCGTCCGATCGTGTTCTTCACGCCCGACCTGGCCGACTACGCAGGCACCCGCGGTCTGTACTTCGAGCCGGACGAGTGGCCCGGCCCGGTGCTCATGTCGGCCCGCGAGGTGGGCGACGCCCTGCACGCGATCGCCGAGGCCGGTGGCGCACTGCCGGCCGAATCGGCCGACCGCTACCGGTCGATGCAGGAGCGGTTCACGCCCTACGAGGACGGGTCGGCATCCGCCCGCATCGTCGACATCGTCTTCCGGGGCAACCGGCACGGCTATCGCCTGCGCAGCGACCTCGCCGACGACGGCCGGCAGAAGATCCTGCTCTACCTGGGCGGGATGCGCCCCAACGGCATCACGACCTCCGCGCTGAACCTGCTCAACAACATCGACCACGACCGCTTCGACGTGTCGGCGTTCTTCGCCCAGAGCCGGTCGCAGGTCATCATCGGGAAGCAGCGGCAGATCCATCCCTCGGTCCGGCAGTTCCCGCGGGTCGGCGGGATGAACGGCGCCAAGCTCGTGCACCTGGCCCGCCACCTCGACTTCCGGCGCGGCCGCATCGCGCAGCACGCCGACATCCCGGCGCAGAACCGGCTGTGGGATGACGAGTGGTACCGCTGCTTCGGGGAGAGCCGCTTCGACTACGTGGTCGACTTCTCCGGCTACGGACCCTTCTGGGCGACGCTGCTGCTGCACTCCCCCGACGCGCAGCGGGCGATCTGGCTGCACAACGACCTGGCGGCGGACGCGCACCGCGAGGTGAACGGCGAGAAGCGGATGCTGCACAGCCTCACGCAGATCTTCACGCTGTACCGGCAGTACGACCACCTGGTCTCCGTGTCGCCCACCCTGTCGGAGATCAACCGCGACGCCCTGGCGGAGTACGCGCCGCCGGAGAAGTTCGTGTCGGCCCTCAACACGGTCGACGCCGAGCACATCCTGGAGAACGCCGCCGCCGACCTGCACGAGCTCACCTTCGACGAGGAGACCGGCAGCATCCCCGACTGGGCGGAGCTGCTGCTCGCCGACGACGACGTGACGACGTTCGTCAACGTCGGCCGGCTCTCGCCGGAGAAGAACCAGACCCGGCTCATCCGGGCGTTCGCGGCCGTGCACGCCGAGAACCCGCGCACCCGGCTGGTCGTCGTCGGCTCGGGCCCGCTGGCCGGCGACCTGGAGGCGCTGGTCGCCGAACTGGGGCTGCAGGGGTCCGTGTTCCTCACCGGGATGCAGCGCAACCCGCACGCGATCATGGCCAAGGCTGACTGCTTCGTGCTCTCCAGCGACTACGAGGGCCAGCCGATGGTGCTCCTGGAGGCGCTGGTGCTGCAGCTGCCGATCATCACGGTCGAGTTCGCCTCGGCGAAGAACGCGCTGCCTGCCGGAAGCGGGATGGTCGTGCCGCAGACGGTCGACGGCGTCGCCGAAGGCATGCGCGCGTTCCTGCGCGGCGACGTCCCCGACAGCCACTTCGACTACCACGCCTACAACCGCAAGGCCGTCGCCCAGTTCTACGCCGCCATCGGCGCCTGACCCGCGCCGCGCCTCCTCCGCTCCCTCCCCCTCCGTCGAGTACACGAATAGTGCACGCCTTCGCGGCGTGTCGCGTGCACTATTCGTGTACTCGACGGTGGGCGGGTCAGGCGCGGGTGACGAGGGCCCGGAGGTCGAGGCCGGGTGGGAGCTCGCCGTAGAGGGAGCCGCGCTCGGGGCCGATGCGTGCGGCGACGAAGGCGTCGGCGACGGCGTCCGACGCGTGACGGATCAGCAGGGACGCCTGCAGCGCGACGGCCATCGCCGCGACCAGCGGGCGCACCGAGGCCTCGGCGGCGGCGGACGAGTCGGCCGCGCCGTCGGCGGCGCCGCCCGCCACGCATGACGCCACGCGGGCGCGCAGCCGGTCGTGGTGCGCGTCGAAGGTGCGGTACCGCCCGCGGGCGTGCGCCAGCTCGGCGTCGAAGGCGTCCCAGGCCGCCGGCTCGCGGCGGAGCGCGCGCAGCACATCCAGGGCGATCACGTTGCCCGAGCCCTCCCAGATCGCCATAACCGGCTGCTCCCGGTAGCGCCGGGCCAGCGGGAACGCCTCGGTGTAGCCGTTCCCTCCGAGACACTCCAGCGCCTCGTAGGCGTGCCCCGGCCCGCGCTTGCAGACCCAGTACTTGGTGACCGCGGTCGCCAGGCGCCGGAAGGCGGCATCCGTCGCCGGCGCGTCGGCGTCGTGGGCGCGCGCGAGACGGAGTGCCACCTCGGTCGCCGCCTCGGACTCCAGCGCGAGGTCGGCGAGCACCGCCCTCATCGCCGGCTGATCGATCAGCCGGGCGCCGAACGCCGAACGGTGCCGCACGTGCCACGCGGCCTCGGCGACGGCCTGACGCATCCCCGCGGCGCTCCCGAGGATGCAGTCGAGCCGCGTTCGGTTGACCATCTCGAGGATGGTGCGCACGCCGCGTCCCTCCTCCCCCAGCAGGTACCCGACGGTCCCGTCGAACTCCACCTCGCTGGAGGCGTTGGACCGGTTGCCGAGCTTGTCCTTGAGGCGCTGGATGAGGAACACGTTCCGGTCGCCGTCCTCCAGCACGCGAGGAACCAGGAAGCACGAGAGACCGCTCGCCGTCTGCGCGAGCACGAGGAACGCGTCCGACATCGGAGCCGAGCAGAACCACTTGTGCCCGGTGAGCAGCCAGCGACCGTCGCCGTCGGCGAGCGCCCGGGTCGTGTTGGCGCGCACATCCGACCCGCCCTGCTTCTCGGTCATCGCCATCCCGAACAGCGCGGAGGTCTTGCCCGCCCGCAGCCGGCCGTCGTACTCCCTGCTGAGCAGGCGCGGCATCCACTCGGTGGCGAGCCCTTCCGAGAGGGCGAGCGCGGGGACGGCGGCGTGCGTCATCGACACCGGGCACGCGTGCCCCGGCTCGACCTGCGCGAACAGCATGAACGCGGCGGCGCGCGCGACGTTCGCGCCGGGGCGCGGATCCGCCCAGGCCGAGGTGTGGGCTCCGGCCGCGACGGCCGCCGCGATGACGCGGTGGTACCCGTCGTCGTACTCGACCTCGTCGATCCGGTCGCCGCACCGGTCGAAGGCGCGCAGCCGCGGCTCGTGGATGTTCGCGAGCTCCGCATCCCTCTGGAACGACCCCGACCCCACCAGCCGCCCCACCTCGCCGAGCGACGCCGTGGCCCACCCGGCGTCGTACCGCTCGACCCCCTCGCGGAGGGCGGGATTCGCCGCGAACTCGTCCACGTCGACGCGCGGCGGCGCCTGGTTCACGACGGTGTGGGTGACCATGGCGGGAGTCTAGTGCGGCGGTGCCCGGTAGGTGGATGGTCTCAGCGCGGCTCGGGTCGCAGGATGCCCGACCGGAATTCCGCGTCTTCGTCGAGGAGCGCAGAGACCCTCTCATCCCAGTCGGCGAGGCGATTCATCCCCCTCAGGAATCGCTTCGCAACGACGATGCCGCTGTAGACGCTCGACGGTTCGTGGCGAGGCTCTCGCTTCTTCTCCTTCGGCAGCGTCCCGAACATGACGTCCAACGGCCGATGCCAGAGCTGTCCGTGATGCGCGCACACATTCCGCAGCACCGCGAAGCTATGGACGGCGGACGCGAAACCTGTGCGCTGGACGCCGAGGGCGTCAGCCGTCCGCTGGGCGGGCAGCGGCGTGCGGAGGTACCAGAGCATCTTGGCGAGCGCGCCGAACGAGACGACTTCGATGGCGACCCAGATCGGGACGGACGACAGGTCGTCGCCCACCCGATAGCGCGCCACTGTGCGGAGCTTCGGCCGCAGGAGTTCGCGCTCGATCTTCGCGATGTGGCTTGCGACGCCCGGCGTGATCTGCAGGTACGCGGCCGGGTCGAGGTAGAAGGCTCGCGACCCGAGCTCCCGGCCCGCCTCGTAGGCGAACCGTGACCGCACACCGAGCTCGATCTCGGTCAGGGCCTCCGCCAGCAGCCGGCGCAGACGTGCGTCGCGCTCCATGAGCTCGACGATCCGGCCGAGCGACACTCCGGGGTGGTAGCTGTCGTCCCCGCGCGAGGGCGCGCGCTGGAACTCACGCCCGTATCCGCTCACACGGTAGTAGTTGAGGCGATGCAATTCCGACGTGGCACGGTCGCGTTCGCCGACCTCGAGGCCGCGCTCGGCGAGGAGCGTCACCTGGGCGTCGAGCGAGAGGAACGGCTTGTGCATCCGTCGATGTTATGAGAATCGGGTTGTGGCCCCGAGAATCCGGACAAGGACGCGGCGGACGCAAAAGAAAGACCCCCCGCATTTGAGGAAGCCGGATGGCTCGAGCCTTGGGGGGGTGCTGATAGAAGGACTCTACCAGGTCGAGCGAGCACGCGGAGGAACCCCCTAGGCGGTGCCCGGTAGGCTGGATGGTCTCATGGCTCACCTGCTCGGCGCGGAATCGCTGCACCTGGAGTATCCGACGCGCACCGTGTTCGACTCCGTCACCCTCGGCATCTCGGAGGGCGACCGCATCGGCGTCGTCGGCCGCAACGGCGACGGCAAGTCGACCCTCCTGCAGCTGCTGGCGGGCCGGCTGGACCCCGATTCCGGCCGCGTCACGCGGCGCCGCGGCGTCACGGTCGGGATGCTCGACCAGCGCGACGAGCTGCCGCCGCAGCTGACCGTGGGCCACGCCATCGTCGGCGACCGGGAGGAGCACCTGTGGGCCGGCGATCCCCGGGTGCGCGACGTGCTCGCCGGGCTCGTGTCGGACATCCGGTGGGATGCGACGATCGGCGAGCTCTCCGGCGGTCAGCGCCGCCGGGTCGCCCTGGCCGCGCTGCTGGTGCATGACCACGACATCCTGTTCCTCGACGAGCCCACCAACCACCTCGACCTGGAGGGCGTCGCCTGGCTCGCCCAGCACCTCAAGGGCCGCTGGCCCACCGGCTCGGGCGCGCTGGTCGTCGTGACGCACGACCGCTGGTTCCTCGACGAGGTGTCGACGGCCACGTGGGAGGTGCACGACGGCATCGTCGAGCCGTTCGAGGGCGGCTACGCCGCGTACGTGCTGCAGCGCGTGGAGCGCGACCGGATGGCGTCGGTCGCCGAGACCAAGCGGCAGAACCTGATGCGGAAGGAGCTCGCCTGGCTGCGCCGGGGCGCGCCCGCCCGCACCTCCAAGCCGAAGTTCCGGATGGATGCGGCGGCCGTGCTGATCGCCGACGAGCCGCCGCCGCGCGACACGGTCGAGCTGACCACGCTCGCCACCTCCCGGCTCGGCAAGGACGTGGTGGACCTGCTCGACGTGTCCGTCTCGTATCCGCCCAAGACCGTGCTGCGGGATGTGGAGTGGCGGATCGCCCCCGGCGAGCGCACCGGCATCCTGGGCGTGAACGGCGCCGGAAAGTCCACCCTGCTGGGCCTCGTCGCCGGAACCGTGGAGCCGGACTCCGGCCGGGTGAAGCGCGGCAAGACGGTTCGCATCGCCACGCTGACGCAGCAGCTCAGCGAGCTGGACGACATCGCCGACGAGCGCGTGAGCGCCGTCGTGGCGGGCAAGAAGTCCACGTACCTGGCCGGCGGCAAGGAGGTGTCGCCCGGGCAGCTGCTGGAGCGGCTGGGCTTCTCGAACGCGCAGCTCTCGACCCCGGTGAAGGACCTGTCGGGCGGTCAGAAGCGCCGCCTCCAGCTGCTGCTCATCCTGCTCGACGAGCCGAACGTGCTCATCCTGGACGAGCCGACGAACGACCTCGACACCGACATGCTGGCGGCGATGGAGGACCTGCTCGACTCCTGGCCGGGCACCCTGCTGGTCGTCTCGCACGACCGGTACCTCCTCGAGCGGGTCACCGACCAGCAGTACGCGGTGATGGATGGTCGGCTGCGGCACCTGCCCGGCGGCGTCGACGAGTACCTGCGGCTGCGGCGGGCACAGAGCGCGGAGGGGGCGTCCACCGACGCGGCCGGTGCCTCGGCGTCCCCCGCTGCTGGGGCACCCGCCCTCTCGGGCGCGGCCCTTCGCTCGGCCGAGAAGGAGCTGTCCGCCCTCGACCGGCGGCTCGCCAGGGTCACCGACCAGGTGGCGGCGAAGCACGAGGAGCTGGCGCGGCACGACCAGAGCGACTACGTCGGCCTCGGCCGGCTGACCGAGGAGCTGCGCACCCTGGAGGGCGAGATCGCCGACCTCGAGACGCGGTGGCTGGAGCTCTCCGAGCAGCTGGAGGGCTGACCCCGCACCGCACCCGGCCGCGCTCGGTGCGCTCGCACCCCCGGACTGGGGAACGATAGCGGGCCGGTCGCTGTGCGATGATCCAGAGCATCGGTCGCTCACCCGACCCGACGCGGCCGATGGGGACGGAGCGGCACGTGAGTGACCAGAAGCGGGCCGCGGACCAGCGGCCCCTGTTCGGCAGGGACCGCGCCAGGGAGACGATGCTCCTGGTCGCGCACCAGGCCCGCGAGCACGGGGGTGCTCTGCTGGTCGCCGGAGAGGCGGGCCTCGGCAAGACGGCTCTGCTGGCGGATGTGGCGCAGCGGCTGGAGGGCTGGACGGTGCTGCGCGTCCACGCCGACTCCTTCGAGTCCGACCTCGCGTACGCCACGGTCGAGACCCTGGTCCGCGGACTCAACGGGATGCGCGGCTCGGGAGCACGCGCGGGCGCCGCATCCACCGCCATCCGTCCGCCCGAGCCCGGGGACGACCCGCTGACCGTCGGGCGCTTTCTGCTCGACGCGATCGACGGGATCGACGGGCCGGTCTGCCTGATCATCGACGACGCCCAGTGGGTGGACGAGCCGTCGGCCCGCGCGCTGCGGTTCCTGGCCCGGCGCCTCGTCGACCAGCGCTTCCTGTTCACGGCGGCCACGCGCCCCCAGCCCAACCGGATCACCGCGCTCTTCGACGACCTCGCATCCACCACGACGAACCACGCCCGGGTGGAGCTCACCCCGCTGACCGTGGGAGACACGCAGGAGCTCGCCCGCCACATCCTCGGCCACCCGGTCTCGCGCCGCACGGCGACGCGCCTCACCGAGGCGACGCAGGGCTCGCCGCTGCTGCTCAGCGTGCTGCTGGGCCAGCTGCGGGAGACGTTCGCGCAGGCGCTCCATCCCGCCGGGTGGGATCTGCCCGCCACCGCCATCACGCCGCTCTCGACCGCGATCTCCGCGTCGCTGGAGGGCGCTCCCCCGTCCGTGCGCGTGGCGGCGGAGCTCGTCGCGGTGCTACGCGACCCCCTCCCGCTGCCGGTCGTCGGCACCATCGCCGACCGCCTGGGCCTCGACATCGACGTCCACGGCGCCGTTGCGCGCGGCCTCGTTCTGGCGGAGACCCGGGACGGCGTGGTCCGCGTCGAGCCGACCCACGCCATCCTCGCCGACGCCCTCGCGGCGGGGGTGCCGCTGCACCGCCGGGTCGCCATCCACCGCGTCGCCGCCGAGGTGCTCTCCGGGCACCGCGCGCTGCGCCACCGGGTGGAGGCCGCCGACCGCACCGACCCCACGCTGGTTGACGAGCTGCTCACCGCCGCCCTCGCGGTGTCCGACCTCGGCCAGGCCGAGCAGGCGCTCAGCTACGCCCGGTCCGCGGTGGATCTCGCGTCCGGCGCCGAGGCCGAGCGAGCGCTCCGCGAGCTCGGGCTCATCGCCATGCGGTTCCGGATGCACGAGCGCATCCTGGAGCTGAGGCCCGCCTTCGAGGCGATGCCGCCGTCACCGGCCCGGGATGCGGTGCTGGTCGAACTGCGGACGCTCTCGCAGGACCTGCCCGGCGCCCTGGCCCTCGCGCTCGAGTTCGAGGCGCGCCCCGCCGAGACGCCCGACGAGCGGGCGATCCGCGCGCACGTGGCGGAGGCGCTGCCCAAGGTACTCATGGCGACCGGCGACTTCCCGGCGGTGCTCGACCATCTCGACACGGCGCGACGGCACATCGCGGACAGCCCGGACCCCGCCGAGGTCGCGGACCCCGCCCTGCGCTGGCTTGCGGCGCCGCTCGACGACCTGACGCGGCTGCTGGGCTGGGCGGTGATCTCGGCGGCGCACGCCCGTCGTCCCGACCTGTTCGTGCCCCTGGCGGCGGAACTCGACGAGCTGGTCGTCGGCCACGAGTCCCCGGCGGCGGTGGATGCGCTGGTCAGCCGCTCCCGCGTCTTCATCCTCAGCGGCGACATCGACCGCGCACGCGCCGACCTGTCGCGGGCGAACGACCTGGTGCGCCGCTTCCCGACCAGCTGGACGGCAGGCTTCGCGCGCACGATGTACGCGCACATCCTGTACCTGGTCGGCGAGTGGGAGGAGTCCGTCACCCTGGCGGACACCGCCGTCGCGCTCGCCCTGGACGAGACGGACCTCTCCTGCTGGCCGATCGCCCTGTGGACGTCGGCGCTGGTGAGGGCCGGACGCGGCGAGGCGGAGGCGGTGGACGAGCGGCTCCGCGCCGCGGCGCAGGCCGACCCGCGGATCACCGGATCGTACGACGGCGACCTGCCCTACCTGGCGCGCGCGGAACTCGCCCGCGCGCTCGGTCGGCCGGCCGAGCAGCTCGCCGCCGCCGAGCAGGCCGAGGCCGCTGCATCCCGCAGCTCGACACTCGGCTGGCTGACCTATCGGGTGGATGCGCTCGCCGCGCTCGGCAGGGCCGAGGAGGCGCGCGCGGCCTACGAGCGGTGCGCCGCGCCGGGCCCGTGGCGCCCTTACTACGGATCGCTGCGCTGGCTGGAGGGACGGACGCTCGAAGCCGAGGGACGCGCGCCGGAGGCACTCGCCGCGTACCGCGCCGCCGTCGCGGAGCCGGGGGCGGACCGCTTCCCGTTCCCCCGCGCGGTCGCCGCGCTGGACGCCGGCCGGCTCGCCATCTCCCGCGGAGAGAGGGTTGCGGGGCGGGCGCAGCTGGAGTCGGCCGCGGCCACGTTCCGGGCGCTCGGCGCCTCCGGGTACCTGGCGCGCTGCCTCCACCTGCTCGAGGAGGCGGCGGTCGAGTCGTCGGCCGTGGACCCGCTCGCCAGCCTCACCACCCGGGAGCGCCAGGTGGCGCACGCGCTTGCCGCCGGCATGACCAACAAGGAGATCGCGGAACGCCTGTACGTGTCGGTGACGACGGTCAACTTCCACGTGCGCAACATCCTCTCCAAGCTGGGCCTGCGGTCGCGCCGCGACCTGCGGACGCTGGCCCGGCGGAGACCCGTCAAGTCTTGACGGTTTCGTCCCCCGAGTGGGGAGTGTCGCGAGGGCCCTCGATAGTGTGAAGACACCCGGGATGCCCGGCCCAGCAGGCGGAAACGCTTCCCGACATCGACGAATCGTCTCAACCCGACGTCTGTGCGGCCGGGCATCCTCAGGGGGAGGCGTGCGGGGGTCGCGGCTTGGCGCTTGCCGGCTTGGCGCTTGCGTCGGAGATTCGGCCGCTTGCGTCGGAGATCCCGCCGATCGGAGCCCGGAACTCCTTCTGCAGAGCCTTCCGTCGGAGATTTGAGGCCCCTTTTCCTCCGTTACACAGGCATGCCCGCCCGCCGACTTTCCACAGATTCGCCGGAGCCCGGCCGCGCCCCTTCCTCCGCTGGAAGGCTGGCCGCATGGCTCTCACCCGCTCAACCGCAGACTCCCACCCCAGCCCACGTTCCCGCCGCGACACCACCAGCCGATGCGGCACGGCCCTGATCTCCGCCGGCCCTCGCTCAGTCGTTCAGGATGCGCGCCCCGTGCACCGGCCCGGTGGCGCGCACCGCGCGCACCCGCGCCGCGCTGAGGGCGATCTGCAGGTCGAGGGCGGAGTCGAGGTCGGCCGCCAGGAACGCGACCGTCGGCCCCGATCCGGACACGATTCCGGCCAGTGCGCCGTTCATCTCGCCCAGCTCGATCACGTCGGCGATCTCGGGCACGAGGTGGATGGCCGGCGCCTGCAGGTCGTTGGTGAGCGCCTCGGCGAGCATCGCCGGGTCGCCGGCGCGCAGTGCCTGCAGCACCGCGGAGTCGACGCTCGGCGTGAGCTGCGCCGGGGCGATGTCGCGCGCGTGGCGCTCCCGGTGGCGGTCGAGCTCGCTGTAGACGAGCGGGGTGCTCAGCTGGCCCTCCGGCAGCGCGAGCACCCAGTGGAACTGGCCGGTCGCCAGGGCCGGGCTCAGCCGGTCGCCGCGGCCCGTGCCGATGGCGGTGCCGCCGACCAGCGCGAACGGCACGTCGGCGCCGAGCCGGGCCGCCAGCGCGAGCAGTTCCTCACGGCCGACGTCGGTGCCCCACAGCGCGTCGCACGCGACGAGAGCGGCGGCCGCATCCGCGGACCCTCCGCCCATGCCGCCCGCGACAGGCACGTGCTTGTCGATCTCGAGGTGCACGCCGCCGGTGAAGCCGGTGCGCTTCGCCAGCAGCCGGGCCGCCTTGATCGCCAGGTTGGAGTCGTCGAGCGGGAGGCCGCTCGTGTCGATGCTGCCGCCGAAGACGACCGAGAAGCCGTCCGCCGGGTACGCGCGGACGTCCTCGTACAGCGAGACAGCCTGGTAGGCCGTTGCGACGTCGTGGTAGCCGTCCTCCATGACGGCGCCGACGCGCATGAAGACGTTGATCTTGCCGGGAGCGCGAACGTGCACGCTGTCAACGTCCCACCCGTCCACCATGCTTCCAACCTACACACCCGGCGGCCCGGCTGCTGGGCGCGCGCCGAGTGCCTTACGCGGCGTCCGGCGAGACGGGGACGGATGCGAGGCGTGCGAAGTCCGCGAGGGCGAGCTGCTCGCCCCGGAGGCTCGGGTCGAGGCCCGCCGCCTGCAGGGCCGTGGCCGCCGAGGTCGGGTCGCCGAAGACGGGCGCCAGCGCCTGGCGGAGGGTCTTCCTGCGCTGCTGGAAGGCGGCGTCCACGAGGGCGAACGTGCGCAGGCGCAACGCTTCGTCGCCCGGCTGCTCGTCGTGCCGTTCGAAGGCCACGAGCACCGAGTCGACGTTCGGGACCGGCCAGAACACCTGGCGGCTGACCGCGCCCGCGGTGCGCCACGCGCCGTACCAGGCGGCCTTCACGCTCGGTGCGCCGTAGACCTTGGAGCCGGGCGCCGCCGCGATGCGGTGGCCGACCTCGGCCTGGACCATCACGACGCCCGACCGCAGGCTCGGGAAGTGCTCGAGGAAGTGCAGCAGCACGGGGACGGACACGTTGTACGGGAGGTTCGCGACCAGACGCACGGGGTCGGCCGGCAGCTCGGTGATCTGCAGGGCGTCGCGGTGCACGACGGTCAGGCGGTCCGCGGCGTCCGGGGCGAGCTGCTGCACGGTCTTCGGGAGCTGCTCGGCCAGGCGGCCGTCGATCTCCACGGCCACCACGGCGGCGTCCGCTTCGAGCAGGCCGAGGGTGAGGGAGCCGAGGCCCGGGCCGATCTCGACGACCCGGTCGCCCGGCTGCACCTCGGCGACGCGGACGATGCGGCGCACGGTGTTCGCGTCGATGACGAAGTTCTGGCCGAGCTTCTTGGTGGGGGTGACGTCGAGCAGTTCGGCGAGGTCGCGGATCTCGGCCGGGCCGAGCAGCCGCAGCTCGCTCACGCGATGATCCCGATGGGCTGGGTGGGCGGCGGTCCGACCGGCTCGCTGTCCCAGCGACCGTAGACGAGCTCGGTGTTGGAGTTGATCTGAGCGGCGAGCGTGGAGGCGTCCGTGCCCAGCACCTCGGCCATGGCGCGGAGGGTGTGCGGGATGAGGTAGGGCGCGTTCGGCCGGCCTCGGAACGGGGTCGGCGTGAGGAACGGCGCATCCGTCTCGACCATGATCAGGTGGCGCGGCGCGACGGCCAGCGCCTCGCGCAGATTCGGCGCGTTCTTGAACGTGACGGTGCCCGCGAACGACATGTACCAGCCGTTCTCGGCGCAGATGCGGGCCAGCTCGACGTCGCCCGAGAAGCAGTGGAAGACCGTCCGCGCGGGCGCGCCGACCCGCTTGAGGGTGGCGACGACGGCCGCGTGCGCGTCCCGGTCGTGGATCTGCAGGGCGAGGTCGTTCTGCTTGGCGATCTCGATGTGCGCCTCGAACGAGCGGAACTGCGCATCCCGCCGCGGCCCCTCCTCGGTCCGGAAGAAGTCGAGTCCCGTCTCCCCCACCGCTCGCACCCGGGGACGGCCGGCGAGCTCGGCGATGACGGCCAGGGCGTCATCCAGCTCGCCGCGCTCCTCGTAGTCGGGCGCGTCGTTCGGATGCAGCGCGACCGCGGCCAGCATGCGCGGCTCGATCGCGGCCATCTCCGCCGACCAGCGGGAGGTCTCCACGTCGTTCCCGACCTGCACCACGCCGCGCACACCGACGCTGGACGCGCGGTCCAGCTGCTCGCGGTAGTCCAGCGGCTCGACGCCGTCGGCCATCTCGAGGTGCGTGTGGTTGTCGTAGACGGGGACCGTCAGCGCCTCCGGCAGCGGAGGGTAGGCCAGATCCCGGCCGTCGGTGACGTGCCGCTGGCGGACGAACGACGGGTCCGTCATACCGCGGCGACCGCCTCCGCATCGATCCGCGGGAAGAGCGCGGCCAGCCCGTTGACCTCGGTGCCGGCGGGCAGGCGCCCCCAGTCCCCCGCGGTGCGCAGCGGCTGCGCCGTGAGCGCACCCAGTTCGCCCTCGACGCCCAGCGACTCCCACAGCTTCGCCGTGGCGCCCGGGATGACCGGCGACAGCAGGACGGCGAGCGCGCGCAGCCCCTCGGCCGCCGTGTACAGCACGGTGCCCAGCCGCTCGCGCTGCGTCTCGTCCTTCGCCAGCGTCCACGGCTCCTGCTCGGTGATGTACCCGTTGAGCTCGTCGACGATCCGCCAGATCGCCGTGAGGGCGTCGTGGATCGCCAGGCGCGAGATCGCGGCGTCCGCGTCGGCTGCCGCCGTCCGGACGATCTCCTGCACGTGCCGGTCGACCTCCTGGTACTCGGCCGCCGGGGGCACGATGCCCTCGAAGTACCGGGTGACCATGGCGATGACACGCGATGCGAGGTTGCCGAAGCCGTTGGCGAGCTCCGCCTGGTAGCGCGCCGCCAGGTCCTCCCAGCTGAAGGAGCCGTCCTGGCCGAAGTTGATGGCGCGCATGAAGTAGTAGCGGAACGCGTCGGACCCGAACGTGTCGGTGATCTGCGTCGGCGCGATGCCGGTCAGCTTGGACTTGGACATCTTCTCGCCGCCCACGAGCAGCCAGCCGTGGCCGAACACCCGCTTCGGCACCTCGAGGCCCGCGGCCATCAGCATGGCCGGCCAGATGACCGCGTGGAAGCGCAGGATGTCTTTGCCGACCAGGTGGTTCGCCGGCCAGCGGCGTGCGAACTCCTCGTCGTCCTGCCCGTAGCCGACCGCGGTGATGTAGTTGAGCAGCGCGTCGAACCAGACGTAGACGACGTGCGACTCGTCCCACGGCACCTTGATGCCCCAGTCGAAGCTCGACCGCGAGATGGACAGGTCGCTGAGGCCCTGACGCACGAAGCTGACCACCTCGTTGCGCGCCGACTCCGGCTGCACGAAGTCCGGACGCTCCTCGTAGAGCGCCAGCAGTCGGTCGGCGAACTGGCTCATGCGGAAGAAGTAGTTCTTCTCCTGCAGCAGCTCCAGCGGCTTCGAGTGGATGGCGCACACCTTCTGGCCCTCGTACTCGCCGGTGCCGTCGACGATCTCGCTCTGCGGCTTGAACTCCTCGCAGCCCACGCAGTAGAGCGCCTCGTACTCGCCGGCGTAGATGTAGCCGTCGTCGTACAGCTTCTGCAGGAACTTCTGGACGTTGACCTCGTGCCGCTCGTCGGTGGTGCGGATGAAGTCGTCGTTGGCGATGTCGATGGTCTCGAGCAGCGGGAGCCACTCCTCGGTGACAAGCTTGTCGGCCCACGCCTTGGGCGTCGTGCCGTTCGCGGTCGCCGTGCGCAGGATCTTCTGGCCGTGCTCGTCGGTGCCGGTGAGCAGCCAGGTGTCGTCGCCGGCCTGGCGGTGCCAGCGGGCCAGCACGTCGGCCGCGACCTCCGTGTAGGCATGCCCGATGTGCGGGACATCATTCACGTAGAAGATCGGCGTGGTGATGTAGAAGGAGGAGCCGTCGGACATGGTGACTATCCTACGGGCGCGCGGGCGCGCGATCCCGCGTGTTACTCCGCCTGTGGAGAACGCGCCGCCAGGGCCGCCTGATAGAGGTCGCGCTTGCCCAGTCCGGTCGCGTCGGCGACCTCCGCGGCCGCGTCCTTGAGTCTCGTCCCAGCCGCTACCAGCGCGAGCACCTGCGCGACCGCGGTCTCCGGGTCGGCCGCGCGGGCCGGCGCTCCGCCGACCACGATGACGATCTCGCCGCGCACGCCCTCCGCCGCCCACGCCGCCAGCTCGGCCGCAGTCCCGCGCTTGACCTCCTCGTAGAGCTTCGTCAGCTCACGGCAGACGGCCACGCGGCGGTCGTCGCCGAACACCGCGGCGAGGTCGGCGAGCGAGCTCGCCAGCCGGTTCGGCGACTCGAAGAAGACCATCGTGCGCGGTTCCGCGGCGAGCGCCCGCAACGCCGACAGCCGCTCCCCGTGCTTGCGCGGCAGGAAGCCCTCGAACGTGAAACGGTCGGTGGGGAGCCCCGCGACGGCGAGCGCCGTCAGCACCGCCGACGGACCGGGGAGCGCCGTGACGCCGACGCCCGCGGCGGCGGCCGCCTCCACCAGGTGGAAGCCCGGGTCGGAGACGGTCGGCATCCCGGCGTCGGAGAGCAGCACCACATCCTGATCGCGCGCCAGCTCGACGAGCTCCGCGGCCCGGTCGCGCTCGTTGTGGTCGTGCAGCGCGATGAGCCGCGGCCGGTTCTCGACGCCGAGGCCGGCGAGCAGGCGCTGCGCGACGCGCGTGTCCTCCGCGGCGACGACCGTGGCCGAGCCGAGCACCTCCACGAGCCTCCGGGAGGCGTCGCCCAGATTGCCGATCGGGGTCGCCGCGAGGATGATCATGGCTCTTAGTCTGTCAGCCGAAAGGCGACACGGAGGCTGCGCCCCTAGCATGGCTGGGTGACTTCCGCTCCTGCCACCGACGTCGCTGCCGTGCACCGCGCCCCGGAGCGCACCGGCACCCGCCTGGACGACTGGTGGGCGCGCGTCCTCCGCACCCCCGCGCGGCTGCGTGTCTGGTACTGGGGCGCGCCGATCGGCGTGACGCTGCTGGCGGCCGTGCTGCGGCTGTGGAATCTCGGCCAGCCGCACTCCCTCGTGTTCGACGAGACCTTCTACGTGAAGGACTCGTGGACCATCTGGAACCTCGGCTACGAGGGCAGCTGGCCCGACAAGGCGGACGCGCGGTTCGCGGCCGGCCAGACGCAGATCTTCGACTCCGATCCGTCGTTCGTCGCGCATCCACCGCTCGGCAAGTGGCTCATCGGCCTCGGGATGGCCGCCACCGGCCCGGACAACTCGTTCGGCTGGCGGGTTTCAACGGCGATCGCCGGGACGCTCGCGGTGCTGCTCGTCTTCCTCATCGCCCGGACGCTGTTCCGGTCGACGATGATCGCCACGATCGCGGGTTTCCTGTTCGCGATCGACGGCCACGCGATCGTGATGAGCCGGGTGGCGCTGCTGGACGGGTTCGTGATGTTCTTCGCGCTGCTGGCGTTCTGCTGCATCCTGCTCGACCGCAAGTGGGCGGCGGACCGGCTGGCGGCGCGCGTGGCCGCCGAGCGCGCTAACGGCCGCGACCCGGCGTGGGGGCCGGTCCTGTGGTGGCGTCCGTGGCTGATCACCGCCGGCATCCTGTGCGGGCTGTGCGCGGGCGTGAAGTGGACGGGCTTCTACTTCCTCGCGTTCTTCGCCGTCTACACGGTGCTGGTGGATGCGCTGGCCCGACGCCGCGAGGGACTGCCCTTCTACATCAGCGGTTCGCTGCTCAAGCAGGCGCCCGCGACCTTCGTGCTGATGGTCCCGCTCGCCTTCGTCGCCTACGTGGCCACCTGGGCCGGCTGGATCTTCACGGGGAACGGCTACTACCGGCACTGGGCGGAGTCGGTGCACATGCAGTGGACCGGCGGGCTCTCCTGGGTGCCGCTCTGGGTGCAGAACCTCTGGCACTACCAGACCGAGATGTACAACTACAGCATCAACCTGCACACGCCGCATCCGTACCAGTCGAACCCGCTGACGTGGACGCTGATGCTGCGGCCGACGAGCATGTACTACGTCGGGTCGACGCAGGGACAGAACGGATGCGGGTCCTCGGCGTGCTCGGCGGCGATCACGTCGCTCGGCAACCCGCTGATCTGGTGGGCGGGAACCGCGGCGATCCTGTTCCTGCTGTACTGGCTCGTCCGCACACGGGATTGGCGCATCGGCCTCATCCTGACCGGGCTCGCGGCGGGCTACCTGCCCTGGTGGCTGTACATGGGCCGCACGATCTTCACCTTCTACTCGATCGCGTTCGAGCCGTACCTGATCCTGGCGCTGACCGCCGTCATCGCGCTGATCCTGGGCAGCCGCGACGATCCGGAGCGGAGGCGGAGGCGCGGCATCCTCTGGACCAGCGTCTACCTCGTCGCCTGCGCACTCGTCAGCGTGTTCTTCTGGCCGATCTGGACCGGCCAGCAGGTGCCGTTCTGGTTCTGGCAGATCCATATGTGGCTGCCCAGCTGGGTCTGACCGGGCGGCCGGACGCACTGGGCGGTGTCGGAGGGCGGTGGTAGACCGAGTGGTATGACGGATGCCGAACAGCCCCTCGATCTCGTCCCGCTGCCCGGGAGCGAGCGCCCCGACCGACCCGGATTCCAGGCCCACGGCGGCCTCGCGCCGGACTCGCGCGTCGACGCGACCCTCGTCCTGCGGCGCCGGGAGCCGTTGCCGGAAAGCGCCTTCGCACAGCCGCTGAGCCGCGAGGAGCTGGCCGAGCGGTACGGCGCGGCGCCCGACGACGTCTCGCTCGTGCGCGACACGCTCCAGGGTCTCGGCCTCACGATCGACGAAGTGGATGCGGGCGCCCGGCGGGTGCGGGTGTCCGGCCCGGTGCAGACCATGGCGCGCGTCTTCGGCACCGATCTGGCGCAGTCGACCCGCGACGACGCCGGCGACGACGCGCCGACCTACCGGCAGCGCACCGGCGGGCTCAGCATCCCGGCCGCGCTGGACGGGGTGGTCACCGCCGTGCTCGGCCTCGACGACCGGCCCCAGGCGCGGGCGCAGTTCCGGTACGTCCCGGCAGCGGCGGTCAGCACCAGCTACACGCCGCCGGAACTCGGCCGGGTTTACGAGTTCCCCGAGGGGACGGACGGCAGCGGCCAGACCATCGCGATCATCGAGCTCGGCGGCGGGTACGTGCAGTCCGATCTCGACACGTACTTCGCCGGGCTCGGCATCCCGACACCGTCCGTCACCGCGGTCGGCGTCGACGGCGGGTCCAACGCGCCGGAGGGCAACCCCAACGGCGCGGACGGCGAGGTGATGCTCGACATCGAGGTGGCGGGTGCACTCGCCCCGGGCGCGAACATCGTCGTGTACTTCGCGCCGAACACCGACGCCGGGTTCCTCGACGCGGTGTCGACCGCCGCGCACGCCGACCCGACCCCGGCCGCCATCAGCATCAGCTGGGGCCAGTCGGAGGACCAGTGGACGGCCCAGGCCCGCACCGCCTTCGACCAGGCGCTGCAGGATGCGGCCGCACTCGGCGTGACGACGACGGCTGCGGCCGGCGACGACGGCAGCAGCGACCGGGTCGGCGACGGCCGGCCCCACGTCGACTTCCCGGCCTCCTCCCCGCACGCCCTGGCCTGCGGCGGGACGCGGCTTGAGGCGGACGGCGACACCGGTACCGTGCACTCGGAGACGGTCTGGAACAACGGGACGGGCGGCGGCGCGACCGGCGGCGGCGTCAGCGCCGTCTTCCCGCTGCCGTCGTGGCAGAAGGGCGTCGGCGTGCCGTCCGGCGCGGACGGCACCGACGCGGGAGGGACCGCCAACGGACCGGGCGGTCGCGGCGTGCCCGACGTCTCCGCGGTCGCCGACCCGCAGACCGGTTACCAGGTGCGGGTCGACGGGCAGGACACGGTGATCGGCGGCACCAGCGCGGTCGCACCGCTGTGGGCGGCACTCGTCGCGCGGATCGTCCAGTCGACCGGGAAGCCGCTGGGGCTCGCGCAGCCCGCGCTCTACGACGCTGTGCCGGCGGGGACGGTCGCCGACGGCTTCCGCGACATCACCACGGGCGACAACGGCGCCTACCGGGCGGCCCCGGGATGGGACGCCTGCACCGGCCTCGGCGTGCCGAACGGCACGTCGCTGCTGTCGGCGCTCTGAGCGGGCGCGCGGCGGCGCGGCACGGCGACGAGGGCAGTCGCCGCGGCGAGGGCGGTCGGGCGGCGGTCCGTTCTCTCGGCAGAATGGACCGGTGAGCTCGCCATCCCCCGTCGCCCGGCCCGTCGCGCCCTGGCTTCCGGGCCTCGTCGCGTGCGCCGCCGCGGCGGCCGTCGCGTGGGGCGTGCACTGGCTCGTTCCGGCCGTGCCCCTGCTGACGGCCGCCGTCGTGCTCGGCATCGTCGTCGGCCAGCTGCCGGTCGCGCGCCCGGCGGTGACGGGCCGGCTGGCGCCCGGGCTCTCGCTGAGCGCGAAGCGGCTGATGCGGATCGGCGTGGTCCTGCTCGGACTCAAGCTGAGCCTCGGCGACATCGCCCACCTCGGCTGGGTCGCCATCCTCACCACGGTCGCGGTCGTCCTGCTCAGCTTCGCCGGCACCTTCTGGATCGGGCGCTTGCTCCGGCTGCCCGGTCACCAGCCGCTGCTCATCGCCACCGGTTTCTCGATCTGCGGAGCCTCCGCGATCGGGGCGATGAGCGGCGTCGTGAAGCCGAAGGACGAGGAGGCGGCGACCCCGGTCGCCCTGGTGACCCTGTGCGGCACGCTCGCGATCTTCGTGCTGCCCCTGCTGTGGCATCCCCTCGGCCTGGACGCGCAGCAGTTCGGCCACTGGGTCGGCGCGGGCGTGCACGATGTCGGCCAGGTCGTCGCCACGGCGCAGCTCGCCGGCGCGGCCGCCCTCGCGGTCGCCGTGGTGGTCAAGCTGACCCGCGTGCTGATGCTGGCGCCGATGGTCGCGATCGCGGCCGTCGTCGAGCGCCGTCGCCACGTGGCCGGCGACCCGTCGGTGAAGCGCCCGCCGATCGTCCCGCTGTTCGTGGCGGGGTTCCTGCTCGCGGTGCTGATCCGCACCTTCGTGCCGCTCCCGGCCGCCGTGACGGACGGTGCGGATACGGCGCAGACGGTCCTGCTCGCGATGGCGCTGTTCGGGCTCGGCACGGCGGTGCGGCTGCGGACCCTGCTCGGGACCGGCTGGCGCGCGCTCGTCACCGCGCTCGCCTCCTGGGCGCTGATCGCCGCGCTCGCGCTGGCCGCCGTCTGGGTGAGCACGGCCGCCTGACGCAGGCGCGGCCGGCGGCGGCATCGAGGGGTCAGGCGCGCGCCACGATGTGGAAGACGTGCCAGTGCTTCGGGCCGTCGAACGACATGCCGCGACGGTCGTCCTCGGCCAGCTGCAGCACGTCCATCCCGGCGAGCATCCCTTCCACCTGGCGCCGCTCGTGGAAGCTCATGCCGGGGCGGCCCGCCCACTCGTCGTTCGGGCCGAACAGCTCGCCGGCGAAGACTCCGCCGGGCCGCAGCGCCTCACGGATGTCCGCCCAGAGGTACGGGAAGTGGCTCTCGTCGCAGAACGGCAGCGCGAAGCCCGCGTAGACGAGGTCGGCGGGCGGAAGCTCGCCGAGCTGCTCGAAGGTCGACCGCCGGACGGTCACACGCTCGCCCGCCTCAGCGGACAGCCCCGCGCGCACCCGCTGCTCGACGCCGGGGTCCGCATCCACCGCCAGTACCCGCCAGCCGTGCTCCGCCAGGTGGCGCGTCTCCACGCCGTCGCCGCAGCCGAGGTCGATCGCCTCGCCGGGCGGTCCGTCCCAAGCGGCGAGGGCGCTCTGGAAGGTGGGACGCACACCGCGGCCGCCCTGCTTCTCGTAGAACTGGGACCAGTCGAACGCCATGGGGCCGAGCCTACCCGCGCGGTGTCGGGCGCACTGGCTATGATCGGGCGGGTGCAGACCGCGCCACCGCCACCCCGCGTCGCCGTCCTCGGCCCGGTGCTCGTGGAGGACCGGCGCGGCACGCTGACGGAACCCTCCGGCGCACTCGGCAAGAGCCTGATCGTCGCGCTGGTGCTCGCCCGGGGTGCGGCGAGCGTCCCGTCGCTGGTCGAGGACCTCTGGGACGACCGCCCGCCCCGCCAGGAGCGCGCCGCACTGCAGACGCTCGTGTCGCGAGTGCGGACGACGAGCGCCGACGGCCTGCTCGAGTCCACCCCCGGCGGCTACGCACTGGCCGTCGCCCCGGAGCAGACCGACCTCGGACGCGCCCGCGCCGCGGCCGACCGGGCGACGGCGGACCTCCGTGCCGGGGATGCGGCCGCGGCGGTCGCCGAGTCCACCGCCGCCCTCTCGCTGTGGCGCGGCCAGCCGGGGGCCGAGCTCGGCGCGACCGCCCTCGCGGACGAACTGCAGCGCACCGCCGCCGAGCTGCGCGACGACCTGCTGCTGATCCGGGCCCGCGCCCGCCGGGCGACCGGCGACCACTCCGGTGCGCTCGCCGATCTGCATCCGCTGCTCGAGGCGCGGCCGCTCGACGAGACGCTGCGCCTCGAACAGCTGCGCACGCTCGCCGCCGCGGGCCGGCGCAGCGAGGCCCTGCTCGCGTTCGCCGAGCTGAAGGAGGCGCTGCTCGAACGGCTGGGGACGCGCCCCGGCCCCGAGCTGGTCTCGCTCAACGCGGAGCTGCTCGCCGCCGACGAGGACGAGCGGCCGTCCGCTCCCCGCCGGGTGCGCATCGGGCTGCGGAGCGCGCCGAACGCGCTGGTCGGCCGCGAGTACGACCTGGAGGCGGTCGAGGACCTCGTCGCGACCTCGCGGCTGACGACCATCCTCGGGCCCGGCGGCCTCGGCAAGACCCGGCTCGCGCAGGAGGTCGGCAACCGCGCCGTCCACACGCCGGCGGTGATCGTCGTCGAGCTGGCCAGCGTGCGGTCGGGCGAGGATGTGGAGCTCGCGTTCGCCTCCACCCTCGGCATCCGGGAGGCACGGGCCGTGCGTCCGACCGACCCGGGCTCGCAGCTCGACCTGCGCTCCCGCATCCTGGGCCTGCTGTCGGAGCGCGAGACCCTGCTCATCGTCGACAACTGCGAGCACATCGTGGATGCGGTGGCCGCGTACGTGCAGGACATCCTCGACTCGACGAGCACCGTGCGAGTGCTGGCGACGAGCCGGGCGCCGCTGGCGATCGGCGCGGAGCGCGTGTACCCGCTCGATTCGCTGAAGAGCACGGACGGGGCTGGCGGGAAGCCTGCGGCGGGTACGGACGGCGTCGGCGCGAGACCCGCGGCGGGCGCGGACGGCGCCGGCGGGAAGCGCGCGGCCGGCCCGAATTCGGCGGGTGCGGACGCTGCCCGCGGAACGTCCGCGGCGGCCGCCGACGGTTACGGACCGGCGGTCGCCCTCTTCGTGGAACGTGCCCGCGCTGCGCGGCCTGCGGCCGTCCTCCCGCTCGACGTCGTCGCACGCCTCTGCGACCGGCTCGACGGCCTCCCCCTTGCCATCGAGCTCGCCGCCGCGCGCACCCGCTCCCTCTCCGTGGACGAGATCGAGCGCCGCCTCGGCAACCGGTTCGCCCTGCTCACCGGCGGTGAGCGCACCGCGCCGGAGCGGCACCGCACCCTGTTCGCGGTGATCGAGTGGAGCTGGAACCTGCTCGGCACGTCCGAGCAGGCCCTGCTGCGGCGGCTCTCGCGCTTCCCCGACGGTTTCAGCGCCGAGGCGGCGGAGGCCGTGGCCGGCAGCCGCGCATCCACCGTGCTCGACGACCTGGACGCGCTCGTCGCGCAGTCCCTCGTGACCGTCACCGAGGACGGCAGCACCGGGCTGCTGCGGTACCGGATGCTCGAGACGGTCCGCGAGTTCGGCGACAACGCGCTCGTCGCCGCGGGCGAGGAGGACGAGGTCCGCGACGGGATGGACGCCTGGGCCGTCGCATTCTGCCGGGATGCGCTCTCCGTGATGCACGGTCGGCAGCAGGTGGCGACGTTCCAGCGGGTCACCGCCGAACAGGACAACCTCGTGACCGTGCTGCGTTCGGCGCTCGAGGGCGGCCGGCGCGAGACCGTCGCCGCCGTGTTCGCCACCCTGTCGTACTACTGGTCGCTGCGCAGCGCGCACTCGGAGGTGATCGGCTTCGGGGCCGCCGTGATGGACGCCCTCGCGCGCTGGGAGCCCGAGGGCGAGTTCCGCGAGGCGGCGGCCGCCTGCTACACCGTCCTGGGCGGCACCTTCCTCTTCATCGACGTGCGCACCTCCGCCCGCGCGATCTCCGGCCTCCGGCACCTCCGCCGCACGAAGCCGTTCGCCGACTCGCGGCTCGATGCGATGGCGGCCCTCGTGCTCAACGCGGGCAAGGTGAAGGAGGGGCTCGAGCTGCTGGAGACGTACGCCCTCTCGCCCGACCCCGAGCGCGCGACGATCGGCAACCTGCTGCTGGCCCAGCTGCGCGAGAACTCCGGGGAGCTGGATGCGGCGCTCGCCTCGGCGACCCGCGCCTGGGAGCGGGCGAACGAGGCGGGCGACGCGTGGTCGCTCGCGTCGGCCGCGCAGTCGATCGCCCAGTGCCACAGCCAGCTCGCGCATCCCGCCGAGGCCCTGGAGTGGGGGCAGCGGGCGTACGACCAGCTCGCCCAGCTGCAGGCGGACGGCGACCTCCGCCAACTCGACTGGCTGATCGCGATGAACGCGATCTCGAGCGGCGACACCGCCCGCGGCCGGCTGCTGCTGGAGCGGTACCTGGCCGCCGAACCGGACCGCGCGGGATTCGACTACGCCGACTACTACGCGATCGGCTACGCCGGGATGGCGGAGATCGCGCTGGCCGAGGACGACCCGGCGGAGGCGGTCCGGCTGTACGACGAGGCGCTCGGCGCCTTCGGCGACGCCCCGACCGCGGCGGAGCGGACCCTCAACCCGTGGACGATCATGCTCGCCGCCGCGGCGCTGGTCGCGCGGCTGCACGTGATCGGCACCGACCCCGACGTGGTCGACCGGGACGAGACGGATGCGGCGGCGGTTGCCCTGCGCCGGCGCATCCTGGTCAGCGCGCGGCTCAACCCGCCGGCGCTCGACCGTCCGGTGATCGGCTCGGGGATGTCGGGCTTCTCCGTGTGGATGCTGGACGCACGCACGGCGGAGCGGCACGCCGCATCCACCTCCTGGGTCGACGACGGCCTGACGCTGTTCGCGCTCGCCGGCCGGGCGAACGCCCGCCAGGACGTCGCGAGTCTGCACCGCGACGCGCTCGCCGACCGGATCGCCGCGACCTGGGGCCGCGACCGTCTGGCGGCGGCGACCGCCGCCGTGGAGCCGCTGTCGCCCGCCGACGCCGTGGCGCGCGGGCTCCGGCTGCTGTCCGACCTGCGGCCGTAGCGGCCGGCGCCGCGGGGCCGCCGCCTGGTATGCGCGCGCCCGACCGCCGCCCCGCCATCGAGGGGTCGCGACACGCCGTTATCCGCCGCCGATAACGGCGTGTTGCGCCCCTTCGTTCAAGCAACTCGGGTTGACAACTGGCGATAAGCAACTAAGGTTGCTTCCATGACTCCGAAAGCATCGTTCCCGGACCCGCTCGGAGGCGTCGCCGACGGGCTCGCCGCGGTGGTCGCCCTGCGCGAGCTCGCGGACCGCCTCGAAGACGCCGAGGTCGAACGCGCCCTCCGCGAGGGCTGGAGCTGGACCCAGATCGCCGACGCGCTCGGCATCACGCGGCAGGCGGTCCACAAGAAGCACCTGCGCCGGGTGGCCGCGGCCGGCGTCGACCTGAGGAGACGAAATGTCTGAGCAGTCGCATCCCGCCGCCGACCTCCCCGGCCAGCCCGTGTCGCGGGCGCTCCGCCCGGTCGTCCTGGGCGCCGTCGCCGAGGCGCAGCGCCGGGGCGCCCCACTCGTGGAGGCGGAGCACCTGCTGCTCGCGCTGTCCGCCGACGGCGGGACGCAGGTCCGCGCCGCCCTCGCCGAGGCGGGGCTCGACCACGAGGGGCTGGTCGCCGTGCTCGCCGCCGAGCGCGCCGCGAGCCTGCGGGTCGCGGGCGTGACGCCGCCGAGCGAGGACCGTCTCGCCGCGGCACGCCGTGTCTCGCGTCCCCGCTGGGGCGCCTCCGCCAAGGAGGCACTGGTGCGCGCGCATCGCGTCACCGTCGCCCGCCGCCGTCAGCGCGCGGCCGAGGTGGACCTCCTGGCCGCCCTCTTCGGCCTGGAGCTGGGCACCGTCCCTCGCGCCCTGACGCTCGCGGGCGTCGACCGGGATGCCGTGCTCGCCCGCGCACTGCGCGCCGCCTGACGCCCGCTCACATCCACTTACATCCGCCCTCCCCCGCTGTAAGCGGCACGTGAGGGCGGTGTAAGCGCGGGTCGGCACCATCGGAGCATCACCATTCCCACCAGGAAAGGATCACCATGACTCGCAGTTCCGAATGGGCCGTCGAAGCCCACGGGCTCGTCAAGGTCTTCGGCGACAACCGCGCGGTCGACGGCGTCGACCTCACCGTCCGCGCCGGGACCGTCTACGGCGTCCTCGGACCGAACGGCGCCGGCAAGACCACCACGATCTCCATGCTCGCCACCCTGCTGAAGCCGGACGCGGGCGACGCGTTCATCTTCGGCCACGACATCCGCCGGGAGCAGCAGGTCGTGCGCCAGCTGATCGGCGTGACCGCCCAGTTCGCGTCCGTCGACGAGACCCTCTCGGCGAACGAGAACCTCATCATCTTCTCCCGCCTGCTCGGCCTGAGCGGCCGCGAGGCCAAGCGGAAGACCGCCGAGCTCCTCGAGGAGTTCGGGCTGACCGAGGCGGCGAAGCGTCCGCTGAAGAAGTTCTCCGGCGGCATGCGCCGTCGGCTCGACCTCGCGGCCAGCCTGATCGCCCAGCCGCCGCTGATCTTCCTCGACGAGCCCACCACGGGACTCGACCCGCGCACCCGCTCCCAGATGTGGGACACCATCCGCCGTCTCGTCTCCACCGGCTCCACCGTGCTGCTCACCACGCAGTACCTCGACGAGGCCGACCAGCTCGCCGACCGCATTGCGGTCATCGACCGCGGCCGCGTCGTGGCTGAGGGCACCGCCGACGAGCTCAAGGCGTCGGTGGGCGAGTCCTCGCTGCAGCTGCGCCTCACCGACCCGGCCGACATCGAGGACGCGCGCCGCGCCATCCAGACCGTCCTCGGCGTGGATGCGGTGGTGTCGCCCGAAGGCTCCCGCATCACCGCCCCCATGCGGGATGCGGACGCCGTCACCGACCTCTTCGTCACATTCCGCGAGGCCGGCATCCACCTGCAGGAGATGTCCGTGCAGAAGCCCACGCTCGACGAGGTCTTCCTCACCCTCACCGGTCACGGTGTCGAGGAGGAGCAGCCGGACGAGCACCCCGCCGAGGAAGAGGACGGCGCCGCCGTCGAAGGGATCCGCGCATGACCGCCATCGCCACCATCACCGCGCCGTCCGAGCGCAACCTGAAGAACCACGTCAGCCTCCGGCAGACGCTCGCCAACACGGTCACCATGGCCCACCGCGGGCTGCTGAAGATCAAGCGGACGCCCGAGCAGCTGATGGATGTGACGCTCCAGCCGATCATCTTCACCGTCATGTTCGCGTACCTGTTCGGCGGCGCGATCGCCGGGGACGTCCAGTCGTACCTGCCCGCGCTGATCCCGGGCATCCTCGTGCAGACCGTCATCACGACCTCGGTCGTGACCGGCGTCCAGCTGCGGGAGGACATGGACAAGGGCGTGTTCGACCGCTTCAAGTCGCTGCCCATCGCCCGCATCGCCCCGCTGTCGGGCGCCCTGCTCGCGGACACCCTGCGCTACACGATCGCGACGACGATCACCTTCGTGGTCGGCTTCCTGATGGGCTACCACCCGGCGGCCGGTCTCGGGTTCGTCGTGCTGGCCGGGCTGCTCGTCATCGCCTGCGCCTGGGCGATCAGCTGGATCTTCGCCTTCTTCGGCGTGATCGCCCGCACGGCCGGGTCGGTGCAGGGGATCTCGTTCCTCGTGCTGTTCCCGCTGACGTTCTTCTCGAACGCCTTCGTGCCGGTGGACACCCTCCCGAGCTGGCTGCAGTGGTTCGTGAACGTCAACCCGGTGTCGCACCTCGTCACCGCGGTCCGCGACCTCGCGAACGACGGGACCTTCGGCTCGGACGGCTGGATCGCCCTCGCCGGCGCCGCCGTGATCGTCGCGGTGTTCGCCCCGCTCACCGTGCGCGCCTACATGCGGAAGGCCTGACCGGCGCGCCGGTCCCCGACGGCGGCCGTCGCATCCTGCGGAGAGATGCGGCGGCCGCTTCCGCGTGGTGCGGGGTCGCGGGGGGCCGGGCGCAGGGCGCGGGGCCGAGATTTGTGCCAAATCTCGGTTTTGGCCGCCCCATAACCGCGATTTGGCACAAATCGCGCGCCCGCCACGGCCGGGGCGAGGCCGCGCGGGCGACATTCGTGCCGAATGTCGGCTCCCGCCCTCCCACAGTCGACATTCGTGACGAAATCGCGCCCCGCACTCGGGGCGGCGCAACGCGTGTCGAGATTTGTGCCAAATCTCGGTTCTGGCCGCCCCATAACCGCGATTTGGCACAAATCGCGGTCCCGCCACGCGCCCGGACGAGGCCGCGCGGGCGA
>NZ_JBQENB010000001.1:700832-847349 GCF_052044215.1 Leifsonia sp. 22587 | reverse complement strand
AGAAACGACATTCGGCACGAATGTCGCCCCACCCCCGACGCGGATATGCGCACACAGCACGAATCGCGCCCCGCCCCGGGACGGACGCGCACACCGCGGGCGGCGCCCGCGCACGATCCGTGCGCGGATGCGCGCGGGGACGCGGGAAAGCGTCGCTCCGGGCGACATACACTGGATAAGTGACAGCGTACGTCTCGGCCTTCGACCTGTTCTCGATCGGCATCGGTCCCTCGAGTTCGCACACCGTCGGACCACTCCGGGCCGCCGCGGCGTTCGCCTCCCGCCTGCAGGACGAGGGGATGCTCGACCGCGTCGACCAGGTCACCTGCACGCTGTACGGGTCGCTCGGCTCCACCGGCATCGGCCACGGGACCCCGGATGCCGTCATCGCCGGCCTGCGCGGGCTGCAGCCGGAGACCTGCCGCCCGGAGGACGTCCGCGGCGCCTGGTCCGACTTGCAGCCGGGCGCGACCCTTATGCTGGCCGGCGCTCGCACCATCCCGCTGGCGAAGGACGACATCGCCTTCGAGCCGCGGACCCGACTGCCCGGCCACCCGAACGCGCTGACCCTGCGCGCGTGGGGCCGGTCGGAGTCGGGCGAGCGCTCGCCGCTCCCCCTGCTCGAGGAGACGTACTACTCCATCGGCGGCGGGTTCATCCGCCGCGACGGTGAGGAGGCCGCGCTCGCCGCGCGCAAGTCGCACCCGCTCCCGTACGGCACCGCCGAGGAGCTGCTGGCGATCTGCGAGCGGGACGGTATCCCGATCTGCGAGGTCGCGCGCCGCAACGAGATCGCGCTGCACGGTGCCGACGCGACCCGCGAGCGGCTGGACCTGATCTGGGAGGCGATGGCCGAGTGCGTCGCCCGGGGACTCGCGGGCGACGGGACGCTGCCCGGCGGACTCGGCGTCCGTCGGCGTGCCGCCGCGATGCGCGAGCACCTGGAGTCGGTGCAGGACGACCCGGGCCGCGCGACCGCCCTGGAGTGGCTTCACGCCTTCGCGCTCGCGGTCAACGAGGAGAACGCCTCGGGCGGCCGCGTGGTCACGGCACCCACGAACGGCGCGGCGGGCATCGTGCCGGCCGTCGCCCACTACTACCTGCGCTTCGTCCCCGGGGCGTCGGCCGAGGGCATCCGCCAGTACCTGCTCACCGCGACGGCCATCGGCTCGCTGTTCAAGGCGAACGCGTCGATCTCGGGCGCCGAGGGAGGCTGCCAGGCGGAGGTCGGCTCGGCCTGCGCGATGGCCGCGGGCGCCCTCTGCGCGGTGCTCGGCGGGACGCCGCGGCAGGTGGAGAACGCCGCTGAGATCGCGATGGAGCACCACCTCGGACTCACGTGCGACCCGGTCGGCGGCCTGGTGCAGATCCCGTGCATCGAGCGGAACGCGATCGCCTCGTCCACCGCTGTCTCCGCCGCCCGGCTGGCGTTGCACGGCGACGGCCGGCACCTGGTGTCGCTGGACACGGTGATCGAGACGATGCGCCAGACAGGCATCGACATGTCCACCAAGTACAAGGAGACGAGCGAAGGCGGCCTCGCGGTCAACGTCATCGAGTGCTGAGGGAGCGCCGCCCCCTGCCGCCGCGCCGGACTCCGAGCCGGTTCGGAGCCTTCCGCAATACGCTCGCGATCATGACCGTGATGGACATCCCCTTCCAAACCATCGATGGCGCGCCGACCAGCCTGTCCGCATTCGCGGGCAAGGTGATCCTCGTCGTCAATGTCGCCTCCCGCTGCGGGCTCGCCCCGCAGTACGAGAAGCTCGAGCAACTGCAGAAGGAGTACGGTGACCGCGGGTTCACGGTCGTGGGCTTCCCCAGCAACCAGTTCCTGCAGGAGCTGAGTTCGACCGACGCCATCAAGGAGTACTGCTCCACCACGTGGGGCGTCACGTTCCCGATGATGGAGAAGGTGCGGCTGAACGGGCGCAACGCGCATCCGCTCTACCAGGAGCTGACGAAGACGCCGGACGAGGACGGCAAGGCGGGCCGGGTGAAGTGGAACTTCGAGAAGTTCGTCATCACGCCCGACGGCGCCGTGTACCGCTTCCGCCCGCAGACCGAGCCGGACGACCCGGCCATCATCGACCTGATCGAGGAGTCGCTGCCCGCGGCTGCCTGAGGCGGCGAAGACCGCGCCGCGAACACGCGCCTAGGCGCGCCGGAACCACCGTCCGCCGACTCGCTCCGTGAGCCGCCAGCCGCCCGTCTCCGCCACGGCGCCGAGCCGTGCCACGGTGTGCTCGGCGACGCGCAGCGCCCCGGGGACGCCGTCCTCGGTGAACCGCACCGTGATGCGCGCCTCGCCGGCGACGACGTCGACGCTGCTGGCCTCCACGACGGCGAGTTCGCGCGCCGCGTCGGCCGCCGTCGGCTCCACCGAACGCGGGTCGACGCCCGGTCGCAGACGGCCGACGGCGACGATCACGCGGAAGGAGGGCACCCGCTGAGCCTACGCGCGTCGCTGTCCCGGTTTCCGGCGGCGAGGCGTACGCTGACCCGGTCGGGAAGGCACGATCGGGGGATCGGAAGGGGTGTGCTCGTGAACGATGCGAGGACGGAGGAGCTCGAGGTGACGAGGGTCGACGACGACGCTCTGACCGCCGCCGAGCTGCAGGAGTTGAAGGCTCTGCTGCGGGAGCGGCGCGACGGCGATGTCGCCGAGGCGCAGCGGATGGCGGAGTCGCTCGGGGTTCTGCTGGCGTCGCGGTCGGAGTCGACCGCCGACGACGAGCACGACCCGGAAGGGCCGACGCTGTCGTCGGAGTGGAGCCGGCTGCAGGCGCTGCGGTCGGATGCCGCGCACGACATCGTGGCGGTGGATGCGGCCCTCGAGCGCATCCGGCGCGGAACCTACGGCACCTGCCTGCGGTGCGGCCGTTCCATCGGCGTCGACCGCCTTCGGGCGCGACCGACCGCGGAGTTGTGCATCCGATGCGCCGTCGCGGTCGAGAGCTGAGCCGCCCGGGCGACCGAGCGCCGGCACAGCTCGACGCATCCGCTCAGCTCGACGACCGCGCCGCCAGGTACACCGCCTCCGTCCGGCTGGACGCGCCGACCTTGCGCAGGATGCTGGACACGTGCACGCTCGCCGTCTTGGCGCTGATGTAGAGCCGTTCGCCGATCTGCTTGTTGCTGAGACCCTGCTCGATCAGCGCGAGCACCTGCTCCTCCCGCTCGGTCAGCGGTGCGCCGTGCGCCGCCGCGACGGGCGCCGTGCGCAGCGCGGGCTGCGCGCCGAGCGCGTCGGCGGCCTCCACGAGCAGCCGGATTCCGGAAGCCTCGGCGAGAGCCCGGCCGTCGGCGATCAATCCTGCCGCGCGCTCACGGTCGCCGGCGGCGAGCGCGACGCGGGCGCCCCGCAGCAGGGCGTACGGGCGCACGTGGACGGGTGCAACCGCGAGAGCGCCCGCGTCCGCCGCGACCCGCCACGCCTCCTCGGCATCGGCGTAGCGCTCCCCGCGGTCGGCCACGCCGGAGACGGCGGCCCGGGCGGTCGCGAGCTCCGCGTCGGCCAGCGGCGCCCAGGCGTCCGCGGTCGGCCAGCCGCGCAGGTCGTCCAGCACGGCCTCCAGCCGATCCGCCTCGGAGTCCACGTCGAGCGCGGCTCCGGCGACCTCGACGACCGAGCTCCCTCCGTCCTGGGTCGCGAGCTCGGCCAGGGCCCGCGCGGCGTTGACGAGCACCGGGAGGTCGTAGCCGGGCATGCGCCGGAAGGGCGGCTCCCCGAGCCCGTGCGTCTCGGCCCACGCACGCTCGTAGTCGCCGAGGGCGATCGCGGTCTCCCCCGCCACGCGCGCGAGGGACAGCCGGGTCTGCTGCTCCAGCTCGGCCAGGGCCCGCAGCGGCGTGCGGAACCGGCGCAGCAGCTCGTCCGCCCGCCCCGGCTCGCCGTGCCACACCCAGAGGCGGGCGCGCTGCAGCTGCGCGCACAGCCCGGCGCGGTCGTCGAAGCCGAGCGCCACGCGCAGCAGGTCCTCCGCCCGCTCGAACTCGCCGAGCGCGATGAGCGGCTCGGCCGTGTTCGCCGCGAGCCAGATGCCCGAGGTGCGCTCCACTCCGCGCTCACGTGCGCGGGCGACGCCGGACTGCGCCAGCCGCACCGCGTCGGCGTATCGCCCGACCGAGTTGAGCGCGTCGGACGCGTTCACGGCGTAGCGCAGCGTCGCGCCCGCGTCCCCGGCGGCGAGAGATCCGGCGAGCTCGAACTCCGCGAACCCCTCGTCGAGCCGGTCCGAGGCGACGAGAGAGGACGCGAGGATGTTGTGCGCGACCGAGCGCATCGGCGGCGCGGCGGTCTCCGCCTCCGCGAGCGCCGCGCGCGCCGTCTCGATCGCGGCCTCGAAGTCGCCCGCCAGCATCCGCAGAGCCGCCAGCTCGGTGAGCAGGTGCGGCCGCAGCGGATCGCCCGAGGGGACGGCCTGCGGCGGCACCAGCGCGAGCGCACGCTCCAGCAGTTCCGTGCCTCCGGGACGGTTGAGGTTCGCCAAGTACTGCGCCTTGTCGCGCAGCAGGCGCGCGTGCCGCGAGGGCGCGAGCCCGTCCGCCTCGGCGAGCGCGACGTCGACGAGCGCCAGGGCGCGGTCGTTGTTGCCCGCGTTGCGCAGCGCCGACGCCGTGCGGGCGATGACGGCGATCCGGTCTCGGCCGCTCAGCTCCTCCGCATCCGGGACGCTGTCCCACAGCTCGAGCACCCGGTCGCCCATCGCCGCCGCCGTCGCGTAGGCGTAGGAGCGCTTCGCCTCCTCCATCGCCTCCAGCGAGGCGATGAACGCGCGCCGAACGTCGTGGGCGGCCAGCCAGTGCGCGGAGAGCTGCACCGCCGAGCACTGCGGCGACGCCTCCAGCGCCTCCGCGTAACGGGTGTGGAACCGCGTCCGTTCGCCCGGAAGCAGGTCGGCGTGGATGGCCTCCCGCACCAGCGCGTGACGGAACGAGTACTCGGTGGAGTCGGCCGCCAGGATGTTCGCGGTGACCGCCTCGCGTGCGGCGGCATCCAGCTGCTCGGGCGTGCCCTCGAACACCGCGGCGAGCAGGTCGTGCGTGACGCAGACGCCGCCTGCGGCGAGCACCCGCAGCAGCCGCTGCGCAGGCTCGCTCAGGCGCTCGAAGCGGGCGAGCACCAGCTCCCGCAGCGTCTCAGGCAGGTCGTCTCCGGAGCGCAGGCCGTCAATGCCGACCAGCTCTTCCACGAAGAACGGCACGCCCTCGCTCAGCTCGGTCACGCGCTCCAGCGAACCGTCGTCGGGCGTTCGGCCGAGCAGCTGTTCGACCAGCTGAGCGACCTGCTCACTGCCCAGACGGGGCAGTTCCCAGCGCGTCACCCGCCGGGTGCGTTCGAGCTCGGGAAGCCACGACCGGAGGACGTGCCCGCGCGGCACCTCCTCGCTCCGGTAGGTCAGCACGACCAGGAGGCGACCGCGTTCGCCCATGCGGATGATGAACCGCAGCAGTTCGAGCGTGGACCGGTCGGCCCACTGGAGGTCTTCGATCGCCAGGATGACGAGGCGCTCGGCGGACAGTTTCTCCAGCAGTTCCGTCACGAGTTCGTAGAGCCGCTCGGCCCCGGTGCGCGGCGGGACCGCCGACTCGTCGGCCAGCTCGGGCAGCAGCGCGGGCAGGACGCCCGCACTGGAGCCGGCGATCTCGAGGACGCGATCGAGCCCGGCCACCTGGACGAGTCTCCGCAGCACCGCCGCGAACGGAGCGTACGGCGCTCCGTCGGCGCCCAGGTCGACGCACCGGCCGAGCAGCACGGTGGCGGTGGACTCCTGGCCGGCGAGGAAATCCTCGAGCAGGCGCGACTTGCCGATACCCGCCTCCCCGCCGATGACGACGGCGCGCGGCTCCCCCGCCGCGGCCGCCGCCGCCTCGGCGCGCAGAGCCTCCAGATCGGGTTCGCGCCCGATCAGCGTGAGGCTCGACGTCGCTGCTCGCATGGCTTCATCGTGCCACGAGCCACCGACATCCGGACCAGCCCCGCGCCCCGCTTCGCTCGGGGCAGACAGGCCGGACCCGGCCGGCTGCGACGGGTCAGCGGGAGGCGTGGGCGAGCTCCCTCTGCGGGGCGGCCGCCGACGCGTCCGCGGCCGCGACACGAGCCCGGCGCACACGCTCCCACAGGTGGTGGACCCGCGCGCCGTCCCGTCCCCCGGCCTGCTCCGCAGCGCGCGCACGCCGTCCCCGTTCGGCCTCGGTACGCGCCGTCTCGCCGGCCCGCACCCGCATGTCCACGAACTCCTCCAGCAGCATGATCGCTCCCCTCCTGCATCCGCCGCGCACTCTGCCCGGCGATGACTTCAGACTGCTCGCTAAGGCATCCCCCGGACATCGGGAGGATGCCCTATTCCGGCCCCACTCCGGACGCCTAAGACGCGACGACGCTTAAGGGGCTTCACGGGCCGGGAACGCGGGGGCAGCATGGTGCCCATGGCGACGATCAACGAACTCCAGCCCCCGTACGCGGTCGGCTACTTCGTGGGCAGCCTGTCCACGCAGTCGGTCAACCGGACGCTCTCCCGCGCCCTCCTCCGGCTCGCGCCCTCCGAGCTCACCTTCACCGAGATCCCGATCGGCGGGCTGCCGCTGTACAACCGCGACCTCGACGGCGACTTCCCGCCCGAGGCGCGCGACTTCAAGGCCCTGATCGCCCGGCAGGATGCGCTGCTCTTCATCACGCCGGAGTACAACCGCTCCATCCCGGGCGCCCTGAAGAACGCGATCGACTGGGCCAGCCGCCCGTACGGCGAGAACGTCATCGCCCGCAAGGCGACCGCCGTGATCGGAGCCTCGCCCGGGCAGATCGGCACCGCGGTCGGGCAGCAGCACCTGCGGAGCATCCTGAGCTTCCTCCAGGCGCCGCAGATGAACGCGCCGGAGGCCTACATCTGGATGCGCCCCGGCCTCATCGAGGAGGACGGCACCGTCACCGACCCGGGCACCGAGGAATTCCTGCGCGGCTATATGAACGCCTTCTTCGAGTACATCGAGCGCGTGCTGACGGTGGTGCCGCCGGCATCGTGAAGCTTCAGGACGAGGGCGGCACGCGCTCGGTGGAGCTGCGCCCGGCCGCCCGGGAGGACGGCGGCGCCGAGCACGACGGGGCCCGCCGCATCGTTGTCGACGCCGTCGTGCACGACGACGCCCGCCGCTGGACGCTCTCCGAGGCCTGCCTGACCACCGCGGAGGCGCGCGACCTCGCCGCCTGGCTGGCCGGCCTCGCCGAGGACACCACCGCCGACGCCGACGAGTGGACCGCCATCGCCTTCGCGTCGAACGCCGTCTCGATGAGCGGTCATCGCATCCCAGGCGGCACGGTCGACCTGCGCATCGCGGTGCTGCGGATGCGCTCGGAAGGGACCGGCACGACAGACGTCGTCGTCGGGCTGCGCACGTCCGAGGAGGCGGTGATCGCGGCCGCCCGCGAGCTCATCGCCGAGGTGGATGCGCTCGCGGAGCGGCCCGCGGACGTGTGAGAACGGGGCTACCGACCACCGTTCCCCCTCCACCGCACCACCTGCCCCCCACTCCTTTCCACTCGAAGGGTGCGGGGGTGCTTTTTGCGTGCATACCGAACACCTCGATGGATGCCGCGTAACGATCCGCCTGATGCGTCGTCTTCATGGGTGACGGGGTCATCCCCCGCACGGTCGCGAACTGCACCGCCCCTTCCGGACTTCGGGTGAGGGACACGAGGATCGCGCGTTCGAAGACGAACGAAATGGAAGATTCAGATGAACCGACTGACGAAGGTGGCGTCGGCAAGCGGCATTGCGCTGGGCCTGATCCTCGGGACCGGCATCACCGCGGCTCATGCGGAGGAGGCACCCGGGTCAGCTGAGGCCGTGTTCGATGAATTCGTGGACACCCTGAAAGTCGACGCCAAGACCGATGCCGCGTTGAGCGAGCGGTTCGATGACCTGCCACCAGCCGAGCAGGAGCGGGTCGCTGACGCAATCGAGGAGAATCCGCTGTCCGTGATGGAGTTCGACGCCGGTGCACCAACGCTGACCTCTGGAACGGGAACCACTGCTCAGCCGGCGCTGGCACGCAACATCGCCAGCTCCATCACGACGGCGGCGCATCTCAACGTCGCCACCACCAAACTAGGCTCTGCACGGAATGCCGCCAGCAGGCTCCACATCCAGGCGGCCGCGGCTGCGCCTCGGTACACGGCGACCTACCCGGTGAACGCAAGCCTGTTCGGGATCACGACGGGCACATTCAACCTGCGCTACGTGTTCGAGGCCACGTCGACGAACGTCACCCGGAACCTGGAATGCACGGGATGGTTCACCGGAGCAGCCGGAGTCTGGAACATCAGCACCAGCCAAAGCAACTACGTCTCCGGCGGTCAGGGCGCCTGCACGGTCAAGTACAACATGTCGCTTGCTTTCAAGGGGTCTTTCTTCAGCACCAACAAGCAGCAGCAGCTCGTGTACACGGGCACCAGGCTTATCAGCGCGAGCCTGAAGAACATCTAGCCATGACCACCCCTGCGATGGCCCGAACCCACCCCGCCGTGGCCGACCGGTGGCTGCTAGTCGCTTCAGTAGGAGTGAGCGTTCTCGCCCCGCTCGTATGGCCTGCTCTCATCGGCGCGGTTGTCCTCTTGGTCTGGGCCTCGGTGCGATTGGCGCGTCAGCGGCCCCGTTCGGTGGCGATGCTCACCACTGCGATCGTCGTGCTCAGCATGTCAATCGTTGTCGCGGTGGCACTTGGTGTGGCTACCGCCGCAACAGCGGACGACACCGGCGATGGGAAGGTGACCCTCGTCCCCGGGTGATCAGCCCGTCCCCTGGCCGTGGCCCTGGCCCCAAGGTTTCTATCCCTTCGGGCCGGGGCCGCCCTCGTTGTGAGAGCCTCGCAGCTGCGCCGTCACGGCGCTCTACCGGCCGCCCTCCCGCTTGCGGTGCCGCTGCTGCACCGCCTGCTCGCCGTACGGGTAGATGTCGGTCCGCGGCGTGCTGGCGTCATCGAGGCGGGCGCGTTGCTCGTCCGACAGGTGGACGTCGGCGGCTCCCAGGTTGTCCTCGAGCTGCTCGACCGTGCGGGCGCCCAGTATGACGGACGTCACGGCGGGCCGCCCGCTCAGCCACGCCAGCGACACCTGCGACGCCGAGGCGCCGGTCTCCTGGGCGACCGCGTTGACCGTGTCGATGATCTCCCACGTGCGCGGGTCGGCGTTGCGCGCCTCCCACGCCTCCATGCCCCGTGTCGGGTTCTCGCCCAGGCGGGTCGCGCCCGTCGGCGGCTCATCCCGGCGGTACTTGCCGCTCAGCCAGCCGCCCGCGAGCGGCGACCAGGGCAGCAGGCCGATCCCCGCATCCAGCGCCGCCGGCACCACCTCGTGCTCGATGCCGCGCACGATCAGGCTGTACTGCGGCTGCAGGGTCACCGGCGGCGCCCAGCCGTGGGCGCGGGCCACGTGCACGGCCTTCGTGAGCTGCCAGCCGAGGTAGTTCGAGAAGCCGTAGTACGAGATCTTGCCCGCGCTGATCGCGTCGTCGAGGAACCGCAGCGTCTCCTCGATCGGCGTGAGCGCATCCCACGCGTGCATCTGGTAGAGGTCGATGTGCTCGACACCGAGACGACGGAGGGACGCGTCCAGCGCGGTGCGCAGGTGCGCCCGCGAGAGGCCGAGGTCGTTGGGTCCGCCGCCCATCGGGAAGCGGCCCTTGGTCGCGATCACGACGCCGTCGCGGCGGCCGGGGTTGCGCGACAGCCAGCGTCCGATGATCGACTCGGACGCACCGGCGGTGTAGACGTCGGCCGTGTCGAGGAAGTTGCCCCCGCCGTCCAGGTAGCGCTCCAGGATGGCGTGCGAGGTCTGCTCGTCGGCCTCCGCGCCGAAGGTCATGGTGCCGAGGGCGAACTCCGACACGATCGTTCCGCTGTTTCCGAGATTCCGTAGCTGCATGACGCGAACCTAGCCCCGTATCCGTGCTTCGCATACTGTGTGCGTTCGTGAGGCTCCTCCTGATCTCCGACACGCACATCCCGAAGCGCGCGCGCTCGCTGCCCGACCAGGTCATGGCGGCGGTGGATGCGGCGGACGTCGTCGTGCACGCCGGCGACTGGGTGGATGCGGCGACGCTCGACCTGCTGGAGCAGCGGTCGAAGCGGCTGGTCGGCGTCTACGGCAACAACGACGGACCGGAGCTGCGGCGGCGGCTGCCGGAGGTCGCGCATGTGTCGCTGGGCGGCCTCCGCTTCTCCGTCGTACATGAGACAGGGCCGGCGACGGGGCGCGAGGCGCGGTGCGACCGGGACTTCCCGGACACGGACGTCCTCGTGTTCGGGCACTCGCACATCCCCTGGGACACCGTGACGCCGCGCGGGATGCGGCTGCTCAACCCCGGCTCGCCGACCGACCGGCGTCGGCAGCCGGTCGGCACGTACCTCAGCGTCGAGCTCACCGACGGCCGGCTCGGCGACGTCGTGCTGGTGCCGGTCCCGCGACCCTGACGGCCGGCGCGGCATCCAGGGGGCGCAACACGCCGTTATGCGCGGCGGATAACGGCGTGTTGCGACCCCTCGTTGGCCGGGGCCCGGGTGGATGCGCGGCTCAGGCGCGCAGGAAGCCGTCGACCAGCATGCCGCGCACGGCGGGGAGGAGGTCGGCGCGCAGGGCGTCCTCGTCCACCTCGAGCAGCTGCGCCAGCGCGGCGACGATCGCGCCGACGCTCAGCTCGCCGTCGGACGCACCGACCAGGGCCGCCAGGCCCGTGTCGGCCGCGACCGCGCGGCCGAAGCCGCCGCCCTGCCGCAGCAGGATCGCGGTGGGCGCGTCGGCGCCCGGCCACAGGTGACGCTCCTCCGTCACGTCGCCCGAGACCACTGGGCGCAGCCGCAGCAGTTCGTCGTCCGTGAGCGCCGCCTGCAGGTCGTGCGCGGCCAGCGCCTCCCCGAGGTGCACGCCGAGACCGGCCTCGTTGGCGCCGAGCGACCCGTGAAGCCGCTCGAACCGGCGCAGCGTCGGCGTGCCCTCCGCCCGGCGCAGCAGCAGGTAGCCGAAGCCGACCGACCGCACGTCCCGGCTGTCGAAGTCGTCCAGCCACGCGGCGAGCAGCCGCTCGAACTCCGGCGATCCCGGACGCGTGCCGCCGTCGCGGATCCACGTCTCGGCGTAGCGCACCGCATCCTCGACATCGCGCTCGATCACCCACGCGTCGAGCGGCTCCGGCGACGCGTCGACCCAGTCGCGGACGCGCAGCAGCCCGTCCCCCGTTCCGCGGTACTCCCAGTTGCCTAGCAGCTGCGCGACGCCGCCTGGGGTCAGGTGCTCCGCGCATCCACTCACGAACGACGCGACCAGCCCGTCGCCGACCATCCCGCCGTCGCGGTACTCGTAGGCGGGCACGCCGTCGGTGCGCGGCGTGATGACGAACGGCGGATTGGACACGATGTGGTCGAACCGCTCCCCCGCGACCGGCTCGAACATGCTGCCGAGGCGCAGCTCAACCCCTCCGATCTCGTTCAGCGCCAGGTTGAGGGCCGCGATCCGGAGCGCCCGCGGCGAGATGTCGGTGGCGACCACCCGGCGGGCGTGGCGGGCGGCGTGCATCGCCTGGATGCCGCATCCCGTGCCGAGGTCGAGCGCGCTCTCGACCGGCGCCTGCAGCATGAGGCCGCTCAGCGTCAGGGAGGCGCCGCCGACGCCGAGCACGTGGTCCTCGGGCAGTGCGTGGCCGAGGGCCAGCTCGCCCAGGTCTGAGACGATCCACCACTCGGCGGGACCGGCCGCATCCACGAAGCCGTACGGGCGCAGGTCGACGGCCGCGGAGATCGTGCCGGACGCATCGTCCGAGGTGACGAGCCCCAGCGCGATGGCTCCGTCGACGCCGAGCGCCGGCAGTGCAGCGGCGGCCGCGTCGGCGGCGACCGGCAGGCCGAGCACGAACAGGCGGGCCAGCGTCGCGAGGGCGGACGGCTCGCGCCGGGCCAGCGCCCGCTCGGCCGGGACGCGCTGCCCCCGGTGCAGCGCCTCGGCCGCCTCCTCACCCCACAGCCGCGTCAGCGCGTCGACGGACAGGCCCGCCGCGAGCAGGTCGGAGCGGAGGTCCGGGATGCGGTCGGCGGCCGGAAGAGCGGAGTCGGTCATCCCTCCATTGAAACCCATGCGCGGCGCCGCCGCGGCGCCGGCGGTGACTGCGCCCTCCCGGAACGTCTGCGCCCCGGCGAGCACCCGCACACGTTCCGAACGGTGGCAGTCACACCCGGCGCGGCGCCGGCGCGGCGCGGCCCCGACCGCCGCTGGCGGGTCCGGGGGCAGAATGGGGCCATGATCCGCAGGCGAGCGATCGTGACCGGGGGCGTCCAGGGCGTCGGGTTCCGCTGGAGCGCGCGGGAGGCCGCGCAGCGCATCGGGGTGTCCGGCTGGGCGCGCAACCGCCTCGACGGCACCGTGGAGGCGGAGGTGCAGGGCGACCAGGACCAGGTCGACCGGATGCTGGACTGGCTGCGCACCGGGCCGCCCGGCGCCTCCGTCGACTCCGTCACCGTCACCGACGTCCCAACCCAGGACGACGACGCCTTCCGCATCCGCACCACCTCCTGAGCGCCGCGCCCGCCGCGCCCGCCCCCCGCGCGCCCTCCGCCCCTCCGTCGAGTACACGAAAAGTGCACGCGACACGCCGCCGAAGCGTGCACTTTTCGTGTACTCGACGGAGGGACGGACCGCGGGACAGACGGAGCGCCCAGACCGCGGGACGGACCCGGCACGCACCCGGCACGGACGCAGGACGCGACGCGGCGCCAGCGCGCGGGCAGAATGGGGGCATGACGCGCGCCACACTGCTGACCATCACCATGCCGACCGGGACGCCCGAGGCGGGTGATCCGGGATTCGTCGTCGCCGACTTCGACGCGCCGCAGGTGCGCATCACCGACCTCGCGGTGACCCGGGGCGACGGCGTGTTCGAGACCATTGCGGTCATCAACGGGCACCCGCAGGCGCTGGAGCCGCACCTGGCGCGTCTCGCGCACTCCGCCGAGCTGCTCGACCTGCCGAAGCCCGCGCTGGACGTGTGGCGGGAGGCCGTCCGCGCCGGAGTGGCCGACTACCTGACACGCAACGGCGCCGGATCCGTCGAGGACGAGCTGTTCGCGAAGCTCATCTACACGCGCGGCGTGGAGGGCGCGGGCGCCCCGAGCGGCTGGCTGTTCGTCGACCTCGGCGAGGACTTCCGACAGGCCCGGCTCGGCATCAAGGTCGTCGTGCTCGACCGCGGCCTCCGGCACGACGTCGCCGAGACCTCCCCGTGGCTGCTCGCCGGCGCGAAGACCCTGTCGTATGCGGTGAACCGCGCCGCCCAGCGCGAGGCCGTGCGCCGCGGCGCCGACGACGTGCTGTTCGTGAGCAGCGACGGCTACGCGCTCGAGGGACCCACCTCGAACGTCGTAACCCTCACCGACGGCGTCGTCCGCACCCCGAACACCGACCAGGGCATCCTCGCCGGAACGACCCAGGCGGCCGTCTTCGACTTCTTCGAGCGCCGCGGCCTCCGCACCGAGTTCGCACCGCTCGCCCTCGACGAGGTCGTCTCCGCCGACGCCATCTGGCTGGTGTCCAGCGTCCGGCAGGCGGCGCCCGTCACACACCTCGACGGGCGCGAGTACCCGGTGGATGCGGCGCTCACCGCGGAGCTCAACGCGTACCTCCTCGCACGGACGGAGTGACGGACCGAGTGAGGCACGGAGTGACCGACGGAGTGCCCGGTAGACACACCGTGTCACCCCGATTCGCGAGCGTCGGCGGCAGCGCCTAGGCTGATGCCACTGCGCGGCCGACGGCGACCGCGCGGCGGCCGCTGAAGCGTCCACGACCCCGGGGAAGGGAGGTGCGAGATGAGCGAGCAGGTGCCCCGAAGCATCGAGCTGCTGCGCCAGCAGGCGCGCGACGAGCTGTCCGCGATCATCGAGCACCGCTGCCGTGCGGGCGAGGACCCGTGGCAGTTCATCCCCGAGCTCCCCAGCGTGGACGAGCAGGTCGTCATCTCCCTCCGGGCGGGCGCCATCGAGGCGTTCGACCTCGCCGAGGAGCAGTCCCGGGCGCATCATCCCGCGGCCGGCCGCGAGATGTTCACCCGCTTCGAGTACTCGGTCCTCCGTCGCATCGCGCTGGAGCATCCCGAGCTGAGCGAAGCCGTCTGGGGGATGCTCGACAAGGTCGAGCGCGCCTGACTACGCTGCCCGCATGGGTATCGTCACCGCTGACATCGCCATCTCGCTCGACGGCTTCGCGGCCGGGCCGAACCAGTCGCTGGAGCAGCCGCTGGGCGAGGGGGCCGAGAACCGGCTGCACGCGTGGATGTTCGAGTACGGCGACGCCCACGCGGCCGAGATCGATGCCATCACCGCAGCGGGCGCGTACGTCATGGGCCGGAACATGTTCGGCCCGATCCGGCACGAGTGGCCCGCTCCGGATGAGCCGCTGGGCGACTGGATCGGCTGGTGGGGCGACGAGCCGCCGTATCACGCGCCGGTCTTCGTCCTCACGCACTACGAGCGGGAGCCGCTGGAGCTGACCGGCACCACGTTCACGTTCGTCACCGACGGCATCCACGCCGCGGTGGACCGGGCGCGCGAGCTGGCCGGCGACGCCGACGTCGCGATCGCGGGCGGCGCCGAGACGCTCAACCAGGCGCTGTGGGCCGGGATCGTGGACGAGCTGCGGCTGCACGTCACCCCGGTGACTCTGGGCGCGGGCGAGCGGGTGTTCGACCGGGTCCCGGCACTCGACCTCGAGCTGGTGCGGTCGCGGGTCACGCCGGAGGTCGCGCACCTCACCTATCGCGTGCGGCGCTGAGCCCGGCCGCATCCGTCACCGGCAGCCGGCAGACGAAGTCGCGGCACATGTAGGCGGTCGGCAGCCCGTCGCGCGTAGTGCGCGCCGCGAACAGCTCGAAGCCGTCGGCGGCGAGCTCCTCCGCCTGCGCCTCGGTGGCCACGGCGACCAGAGGCGCGGGATGCCGCCGGCTCGCGGCGAGCAGATCACCCGAGCCCGCGCCCGGCGCCCCAGCGCCCGGCGCCCCAGCGCCCGGCGCCCCCGCCGCCGAGGCGCCCCCCGCATCCGGCACCACGACGACCAACTGCTCCACCTCCCCCGCCAGCCGCGACATGAGCGCCAGCGACGTCCCGAACGCGCTCGGCACCCGCACCGCCTGCGCGGCGACCATCCGCATCCCCTCGCGGGCGGCCCGCTCGTACCGGCGCTCCCCGGTCGTGAGGTACAGCGTGTGCGCCGCCTGCGCCAGCGAGGCGAGCCCCGACGGGTACGCCCCCTCGGACGGGTCGACGTTGACCGCGAGCCCTGTCGCCTGCAGCACGGGGTCGCCGCCCCCCGGCGTGCCGAACGGGCAGTCGCCCGAACCGGGCGCCCCCTCCGCAGCATCCAGGCACAGGTCGACGAGGTCGCGGGCGGCGACGGCAGCCGAGGCGTCCCCGGCCGCGAGCGCGAGCTCCAGCAGGCCCGCGGCGAGTCCGCCGTAGTCCTCGAGGGTCGCTCCCGCCTCGCTCCGCCGGTCGTCGAGGGAGGCGCGCAGCAGCGTCCCGTCCTCGCGGCGGTGCCGGCCGAGCACGGCGTCCGCCGCCTCCCGCGCGGCCACCACCCAGGCCGGACGGTCCAGGATGCGCCCCGCCCGCGCGAGCGCACCGATCGCGAACCCGTTCCATCCGGTCAGCACCTTGGCGTCGATCGGCGGCGGGTCGAGCCGGGCCCGTTCCTCCGGCGGCACCGTGTAGTAGGCGCCCTCGACGAAGGCTCCGTCGATCGTGCTCTCCGAGTCCTGCGCCGAGGCGAAGCCGCCGGAGGGACGCCGCAGCACGCCGAGCAGGAAGGCCGCCACCCCGTCGGCGGTGCGCTCCGCCCACTCCTCACCGGTCTGCCGCCACACCCGCGCGTAGGCGTCGAGCAGCAGGGCGTTGTCGTACAGCATCCGCTCGTAGTGCGGCTCGCTCCAGTCGCGCCGGGTGGCGTACCGGAAGAACCCGCCGTCGACCGGGTCGCGCAGGGGCGAGGCCGCCATCCGCGCGAGGGTGCGCGCCGCCAGCTCGTGGCCGGACGGCTGCGTGAGCAAGAAGTCGAGCACCGGCGCGACCGGGAACTTCGGCGCCGTGCCGAAGCCGCCGAACTCCGGGTCCTCCGCCTCCGCCAGCTGGGCGACCGCCGCGTCCAGCTGCCGGTCGTCGGGGAGGTCCGCCACGGCGGTCGCGGCGTCCGCTGCCGCGGCGAGCGCCGTCACGACCGTGCCCGCGTCCGACTCGACCTGGGTGCGGCGCTCCGTCCAGGCGTCCCAGACGGCGTCCAGCACCTGCCGGAACGACGCGCGCCCGGCCACCGGCTGCGGCGGGAAGTAGGTTCCGGCGAAGAACGCCTTGCCGTCGGGCGTCGCGAACACCGTCAGGGGCCAGCCGAGGTTGCCGGTGAACGCGCTGGCCGCGGACAGGTAGGCGGCGTCGACGTCGGGATGCTCCTCCCGATCGACCTTGATCGCCACGAACCGGGAGTTCAGCTCCTCCGCGGCGGCCGGGTCGCTGAAGCTCTCCCGCGCCATGACGTGGCACCAGTGACAGGTCGCGTAGCCGATGGAGACCATGACGGGGACGTCCCGCCTGCGAGCCTCCGCGAACGCGTCGGCGCCCCACGGGAACCAGTCCACCGGGTTGTCCGCGTGCGCACGCAGGTAGGGGCTGATCGCATCGGCGAGTCGGTTGGCCATGGGCTCACCCTACGACCGCGGCACGCGAACGGAAGCCCCGGTCAGCTGGCGGTGTCCATCCCCTGCAGCCGCACCGACGAGTTGAGGTAGAAGGCGGCGAGCACCGCGTACGTCAGGCAGGCGAGCGCCGGGATGAACGCATCCTCCGGGTCGCTCGCGAACGCGCCGACGCCGGAGATGAAGGCCAGCACGACCAGCAGCGCGCCGATCCAGAACCCGGCAGCCGGGCGGGCGGTCGCGCGCCACCACGGGCGCGGATCCGTCTTGTTCTCGCCGGCGCCCCGGAAGGTGCGGACGCCCACGATGGCGTACGCGACGTTGAGCACGGCGACGATCAGCACGTCGAACGTCGGATTCACCAGCCGTGCGATGAGGAACACGTTGAGGACGAGGATGAGCGCGAAAGCGCCGACGATGTAGCTGATCTTCCCCGCGACCGACGTGATCCTCACCCTTCGAGCCTAGCCCGAGGATGCGACACCGCGTCCGCGCCGCGCATCCCCGGGCCTGCCCGTCCGGATCGGGGTCAGTTGACCTCGTCCGGGTGTGCGCTGACGCGGCCCTCGCGCTCCAGCGAGCTGATGGCGGCGACCTCGTCGGCGGTCAGCTCGAAGCCGAACACGTCGAAGTTCTCGGCCATGCGGCTGCGCGAGTTCGACTTCGGGAACACGATGTTGCCGGTCTGCAGGTGCCAGCGGATGACGACCTGCGCCGGGGTCTTGCCGTGCGCCTCGGCGGCGGAAGCGACCTCCGGGGTCTCGAACAGCGGGTACTTGCCCTGGCCGAGCGGACCCCACGCCTCGATCTCGATGCCGTTCTCGTGCGAGAACGCCGTCACCTCGGGCTGCTGGTGCGCCGGGTGCAGCTCGATCTGGTTCACGGCGGGGACGATGTCCGTCTCGGCGAGCAGCTTCTGCAGGTGCGGCACGAGGAAGTTCGAGACGCCGATCGCCTTGGCGCGACCGGACGCGTAGATCTTCTCGAGCGACTTCCAGGCCTGCACGAAGGTGTCCTTCTGCGGGGTGGGCCAGTGGATGAGGTACAGGTCCACGTAGTCGAGGCCCAGCTTGCCGAGCGACTCCTCGAAGGCGTTCTCGGCGTCCGTCTGGCGGTCGTTCCACAGCTTGGTGGTGACGAACAGCTCGTCGCGCGGGATACCGGAGGACGCGATGGCCTGGCCGACGCCCTCCTCGTTGCCGTAGATGGCGGCGGTGTCGATGTGGCGGTAGCCGACCTCGAGGGCGTCCGTGACGATCCGGGTCGTCTCGGCCGGGTCGACCTTGAAGACGCCGAAGCCGAGCTGCGGGATGGTCGTCCCGTTGTTCAGGGTCAGAAGCGGAGTATTTGCGTGTGCAACCATATCCGCCACGGTACCAGCCCGCGTGCGGTCAGCCGACCGGGTGCGCACCCTCCTGTTCGAACCGCGCCACGAGCTCCCGCTTGAGCACCTTCCCGCTCGGGCCGAGCGGCAGCACCTCGAGGATCTCGACGCGCCGCGGGTACTTGTAGGCGGCGACCTTGTCCTGGGCGTAGGCGACCAGCTCGTCCGGGTCCGCCTCTCCTCCGGGCATCAGCGTCACCGCCGCCATGATCTCCTGGCCGTGCGTCTCGTGGGCGACACCGAAGACGGCCACCATGGCGACGGCGGGATGCGTGGACAGCACCTCCTCGACCTCGCGCGGGTACACGTTGTAGCCGTTGCGCACGATCATGTCCTTCTTCCGGTCCACGATCGTGATGTAGTCGTCGTCGCTCTTGGTGCCCAGGTCGCCGGTGCGGAACCAGCCGTCGACGACCGCCTCGGCGTTCGCCTCCGGGAGGTTCAGGTACCCCTTCATCAGGTTGTGGCCGCGCACCACGATCTCGCCGAGCTCGCCGCGCGGCAGCAGCTCGATCCGGTCGTCGACCTCCGCGTCGGCGATCTCCACATCCACGCCCCAGATCGGCGTGCCGACGGTGCCGACGCGCGTCGGGCGTCCGCGGTGGTTGAAGGAGGCGACCGGCGAGGTCTCGGTGAGCCCGTATCCTTCGTGCACGTCGATCCCGTAGACCTCCTTCATCCGCTCGATCACGGCGACCGGGATGGCGGCGCCGCCGCTCATGCCGTACCTCAGCGGCGGACGGTCCGGGTTGGCCTTGGCGGCCTCCAGCAGCGCGATGTACATCGTCGGGACACCGGTCATGATCGTGCACGCGTGCTGGTTGAGCAGCTGCAGCGCCGTGGCCCCGTCGAACTTCGGCACCAGCACGACCGCCGAGCCCGCGCGGAAGCCCATGTTCATCACGCAGGTCTGGCCGAACGTGTGGAACAGCGGCAGGCAGCCCAGGATGCGGTCCTCCGGCGTGAGGTCGAGGGTGCCGGCGAGCAGCACGTTCACCTGCTCGATGAGCGAGAAGTGGCATCCCTCGGCGCCCTTCGGCTTGCCGGTCGTTCCGCTCGTGTACAGGATCGTCGCCGTGTCGAGCGGTTTGCGCGGCACGTAGGTGTCGATCGGCTCGGTCTCCGCGGCGAGCTCCTCCAGCCGCGGGAACGGCGCCTGCTCGTACATCTCGTCGGGCACGAGCACCGAGATCGTCGGGATGCCCGCGAGCCCGGCACCGCGCGCGCCCTCACCGAGCAGCGGGGCCGCGCAGATGAGCAGCGACGCCCCGGAGTCGCGCAGCACGTACGAGATCTCCTCGGCCTTCAGCAGCGCATGGATCGGCACGACGACCGCGCCGAGAGCCAGCACCGCGTAGTACGACCGCGGGAAGTCGGGCACGTTGGGCAGCATCAGGGCGACCTTGTCGCCCGGCCCGACGCCGAGATCACGCAGGGCGCCCGCGTAGGCGCGCGTCTGCTCCCACAGCTCGCGGTACCGGATCTCCTGCCCGGCGAAGACCAGCGCGACGTTGTCCGGCAGCCGGTGCGCCGTCTCCGCCAGGATGCTCGCGACGGACATGGTCGCATAGCCGTGACTCATGGGTTCTCCTCGTCCTCATCGACACAGGACCCGATCGGGTTGAGGCGAACCTACGTCACCCGGGGCCGCGGGGCAACGCCCCCGCCCGGGGCGCGTCACGCGGCTAGACTGGAGGGCTCATGTCTTCGACCGCGACCCTCCCCCGCATCGTCTTCCCGCCCGAGCTGCCCGTCAGCCGCAAGCGGGAGGACATCGCGCGCGCCATCCGCGACAACCAGGTCGTGATCGTCGCGGGCGCGACCGGCTCCGGCAAGACCACGCAGCTCCCGAAGATCGCCCTGGAGCTGGGCCGCACCAGCATCGGGCACACCCAGCCGCGCCGGATCGCCGCGCGCACGATCGCGGAGCGGATCGCCGAGGAGCTCGGCCAGTCCGTCGGCGAGCTGGTCGGCTACCAGGTGCGGTTCACCGACCGGGTCTCGAAGGCGACCCGGATCAAGCTGATGACCGACGGCATCCTGCTCAATGAGCTGCGCCGCGACCGGCTGCTCCGCGCCTACGACACGATCATCATCGACGAGGCGCACGAGCGCAGCCTCAACATCGACTTCCTGCTCGGCTACCTCAAGCAGCTGCTCCCCCAGCGGCCCGACCTCAAGCTGATCATCACGTCGGCGACCATCGACCCGGAGAGCTTCGCCGCGCACTTCGCGTCCGCCGACGGCACGCCCGCCCCGATCGTCGAGGTCTCCGGCCGCACCTACCCGGTCGAGATCCGCTACCGCCCGCTCGTCGCCGAGGCGATGGAGGAGGACGACGACGATCCGGACCCCATCCCCGCCGCCGACCGCGACTACCTGCAGGGCATCAACGATGCGCTCGACGAGCTGGCCCGCGAGGACCGCGGGGACGTGCTGGTCTTCCTCTCCGGCGAGAACGAGATCCGGGATGCAGCCGACGCGATCCGCGGCCGCAACCTGCCCGGCACCGAGGTGCTCCCGCTCTACGGCCGGCTCTCCGCCGCCGAGCAGCACCGCGTCTTCCAGCCGTCCACGCAGCCCGGCGTGCGCCGCCGCGTGGTGCTCGCCACCAACGTCGCCGAGACGAGCCTCACCGTGCCCGGCATCAAGTACGTGGTGGATGCGGGAACGGCGCGCATCAGCCGGTACAGCACGCGCGCGAAGGTGCAGCGCCTGCCGATCGAGGCGATCTCGCAGGCGAGCGCCAACCAGCGCTCCGGCCGGTCCGGGCGCACGAGCGACGGCATCGCCATCCGCCTCTACTCGGAGGAGGACTTCGAGAAGCGCCCGGAGTTCACCGAGCCGGAGATCCTCCGCACCAACCTCGCCGCCGTCATCCTGCAGATGATCTCGCTCGGCCTCGGCGACATCGCGGCCTTCCCGTTCCTCACGCCGCCCGACTCGCGCGGCATCAAGGACGGCCTCGACCTGCTGACGGAACTCGGCGCGATCGCCCCGGCGAAGGACGGGACCAAGCTCACGGCCGTCGGCCGCCAGCTCGCGCAGCTCCCGATCGACCCGCGGTTCGCTCGCATGGTGGTCGAGTCGAAGCGCCACGGCACCTCGCGCGAGGTCATGGCGATCGTGGCGGGACTCACCATCCAGGACCCGCGCGAGCGTCCCGTCGAGAAGCGCGGCAGCGCCGACGAGAAGCACGCCCGCTTCGCCGACCCGACCAGCGACTTCCTCACGCTGCTCAATCTCTGGAACTACCTGGAGGAGCAGCAGCGCGAGCTCTCGTCGAGCGCCTTCCGCCGCCTGTGCAAGGCCGAGTACCTCAACTTCCTGCGGGTGCGCGAGTGGCAGGACGTCTACCGGCAGCTGCGCCAGCTCGCCAAGCCGCTCGGGCTGACGATCGGCGAGCCGTCGGTGAACCCGGACGGCATCCACCGCTCCCTTCTCGCCGGGCTGCTGTCGCACATCGGGCTGAAGGATGTGCGGGAGTCCGGTTCCGGCGCTAAAGGCGGCGCGCGCGGCCCCCGGCAGTCGGAGTACCTCGGCGCCCGGCAGACCCGGTTCGTGATCTTCCCCGGCTCGACGCTCGCCAAGAAGCAGCCGAACGCCCTGATGAGCGCCGAACTCGTGGAGACGTCCCGGCTGTTCGCGCGGATGAACGCATCCATCGACCCCGCCTGGGCCGAGCCGATCGCCGGCGACCTGTGCAAGCGGCAGTACAGCGAGCCGCACTGGGAGAAGAACCAGGGCGCGGTCGTCGCCTACGAGCGCGTCACCCTGTTCGGCGTGCCGATCATCCCGCGCCGTCGGGTGCAGTACGCGCGGATCGATGCGCCGCTCTCCCGCGAGCTGTTCATCCGGCACGCCCTCGTCGACGGCGAGTGGGACTCGCACCAGGCGTTCGACCGCGCCAACCGCAAACTGCGCGCCGAGCTGCGCGAGCTGGAGGAGCGCACCCGGCGGCGCGACATCCTGAACGACGACGAAGCGGTGTTCGAGTTCTACGACGCGCGCATCCCGGCGGATGTCGTCTCCACCCGCTCCTTCGAGGGCTGGTGGAAGAAGGCGCGGCAGGAGACGCCGGACCTGCTGACGATGACCCCGGAGGCGCTGCTCGACGACGAGGCCGCCGAGGTCGACGAGGAGGCGTTCCCGCCGGTGTGGCGGCAGGGCGACCAGCGGCTCACCCTGCGCTACCGGTTCGAGCCGGGCGCCGAGGACGACGGCGTGACCGTCCAGGTGCCGCTGCCGCTGCTGGCCGGCCTGCTGCCGGACGGCTTCGACTGGCAGGTGCCGGGCCTGCGGCACGAGCTGGTCACGGCGCTCATCAAGTCTCTGCCGAAGGCGATCCGCCGACAGGTGGTGCCGGCCGCCGACTGGGCCCAGCGCCTGCTCGGCGAGCTCAGCGGCACCGCGGGGATGCGCGCGCACGAGGGCGAGCGGCCCGCGGCATCCCTCGTGGGCACGCTTGCGGCGACGATTTCGCGCCTGACCGGATCGCGCGTCAGCGGCACGGACTTCGACCTCGACCGGTTGCCGCCCCACCTGCGCCCCACGTTCCAGGTGATCGGGGAACGCGGCCGCCCGCTCGCGAGCGGCAAGGATCTGGCCGCGCTCCAGGACCGCCTGCGCACCCGCGCTCGCGACTCGGTCGCCGCCGTCGCCGAGGCGCGGACGCCCAACGCCATCGAGCGCTCCGGCCTCACCACCTGGGACTTCGACGAGCTGCCGCGCTTCGTCGACTCCACCCACACCGGCCCGGGCGGCACGAAGAATGTCATCCGCGCCTACCCGGCGCTCGTCGACGACGGCGCGTCGGTGTCGATTCGCCTGATGGGCACCCCGGCCGAGCAGGCGCGCGCCATGCCGGGAGGCGTCCGGCGGCTGCTGCTCGCCAGCGTCCCCTCACCGGTCGCCTACGTGCAGCAGCACCTCACCTCCAACGAGAAGCTGACCCTGGCGGCCAGCCCGTACCCGAACACCAAGGCGCTCTTCGACGACTGCCTCCTGGCCGTGGTCGACTCGGTGCTGTACCGGATGAAGCCCGACGGCCAGGTGTTCATGCGCGCCGAGTTCGAGGCGGTGCGCGACCGCGTGTCCGGCATCGTGATGGACGCGATGTTCGAGACGGTCGCGCTCGTCACGCGCATCCTCACCGCCGCCCGGGCCGCCGAGAAGGCGATCTCGAGCGTGACGGCGCTCACCTACCTGCCGGCGCTCAACGACGCGAAGGGCCAGCTCGCCGGGCTCGTCTGGGCCGATCCGAAAGGGCCGGGCTTCGTCTCGGCGACCGGCCTGGAGCAGCTGCGGCACCTGCCGCGCTACCTCGCCGGCATCTCCCAGCGGATGCAGGCCCTCCCGACCAACCCCGGGCGCGACCGCGCCTGGCAGACGCAGGTGGAGACCGCGGTCGCCCTCTACACCGACGCCGGCGGCCGCATCCCCCTCGCGCCCGGTTCGCCGCCCCCGATCGTGCACGCCCGCTGGATGCTCGAGGAGTTCCGCGTCTCCCTCTTCGCCCAGTCCCTCGGCACCGCCGAAACCGTCTCCCTCCCCCGCATCCGCAAGGTCCTCACCTCCCCCTAAGCCCACTCCCCTCCGTCGAGTACACGAAAAGTGCACGCTCCTCCGGCGTTTCGCGTGCACTTTTCGTGTACTCGACGGTGGGCGGAGCCGGGCTAGACGGGGAGGTGGAAGCCGCCGTTGGAGTGGAGGAGCTGGCCGGTGATCCAGCCGCCGGCAGGCGAGAGCAGGAACGCGACCAGGTCGGCGGTGTCGGCAGGCGTGCCGAGGCGGCCGAGGGCGGTCTCGGATGTCAGCTGCTCGGCGAGCTCGGGCGTCATCCAGCCGGTGTCGATCGGGCCGGGGTTGATCAGGTTCGCCGTGATGCCGAGGTGCGCGAGCTCCACGGCCGCGGCCTGCACGATCCGGTCGAGCGCGCCCTTGCTGGCGCCGTAGGGAAGATTATGGGCGGTGTGGTCGCTGGTCAGCGCGACGATGCGGCCGAGACCGGCGTCGGCCGGGATGTGCGCGGCGAACTGCTCGGCGAACGCCTTGATGAGCAGCCAGGTTCCGCGCGTGTTCACGGCGAAGTGCTGGTCGAACGCCTCGACGCTGGTGTCGAGCAGGCCGCTGTCGACCGAGTGCGCGTGACTGGCGACCAGGGCCTGGATCGGCCCGAGGCCGGCGCGGACCCGCTCCACGGCGCGTGCCGGTGATTCGGGATGCGACAGGTCGACCGCGACGGGCAGCGCCTGCGCCCCCAGAGCGCGAAGCTCATCCGCAAGCACCTCGTGCGCGCGCTCGCGGGCTCCCCACGGCATCCCGGCGTCGTAGTCGTCCCAGAACGCGAAGGCGACATCCCAGCCGAGGGATGCCTGGTTGCGGGCGATGGCCGCGCCGATCGACTCGGGACGGCTGGCTCCCGTCACGAACACCACCGGACGTGCGGAGCGGGCGTCGTTGTCCATCCGACGATTCTGTCAGACGGCCGACGCCCGCTCCGTTCGCTAGCTCGCTAGCTCGCTAGAGCACCTTCGAGAGGAACGCCTGCGTCCGCTGGTGCTGCGGGTTGCTGAGCACCTCGCGCGGGTCGCCCGACTCCACGACGACGCCGCCGTCCATGAAGACCAGCTCGTCCGCGACCTCGCGGGCGAAGCCCATCTCGTGGGTGACGACGACCATCGTCATGCCGCTGGCAGCGAGGCCCTTCATCACGTCGAGCACTTCGCCGACGAGCTCCGGGTCGAGCGCCGATGTGGGCTCGTCGAACAGCATCAGCTTCGGGTCCATCGCGAGCGCCCGGGCGATCGCGACGCGCTGCTGCTGGCCGCCCGACAGCTGCGACGGGTAGTGGTCGCCCTTGTCCGAGAGGCCGACGCGGGCGAGCAGCTCGGTCGCGCGTTCGACGGCCTTCGCCTTCGACAGCCCCTTCACGCGGATGGGCGCCTCGATGATGTTCTCCAGCGCCGTCATGTGCGGGAACAGGTTGAACCGCTGGAACACCATGCCGATCTCGCGGCGCTGGCGTGCGGCCTCCTTCGGCTTCAGCTCGTACAGCTTGTCGCCGTGCTGGCGGTAGCCGACGACCTCGCCGTCGACGGACAGCCGGCCCGCATCCACACGCTCCAGGTGGTTGATGCAGCGCAGGAAGGTCGACTTGCCGGAACCTGAGGGGCCGATGATGCAGAGCACCTCGCCGGGGTTCACCTTGAGGTCAATGCTCTTGAGCACCTCGTTCGAGCCGAAGCTCTTCGAGACGCCCTCCGCCAGGACCATGGGGGTCTTTGTGTCGGTCATCCCTTGCCTCCGAGGTCGTTTCCGTCGGGTGCGCCCGCGGCGGGCAGCGCGCCCGTCGCGAGTGCCGGGTCGTTGCGGTCCGGGCGCCGCGCGTTGACGCCGCGCGAGAACCGCTTCTCGAGGAAGTACTGCCCGATCATCAGCAGCGACGTGAAGAGCAGGTACCACAGCGACGCCACGATGAGCAGCGGGATGGGCGTGTACGTGACCGCCGAGATGTCACGGGCGACGCCGTACAGGTCGGTGGTGAGCGGGATGGCTGCCACCAGCGACGTCGTCTTCAGCATCGAGATGACCTCGTTGCCGGTCGGCGGGATGATGACGCGCATGGCCTGCGGGATGACGATCCGGGTCATGGTCTGCCACCACGACATGCCGAGCGCGGTCGCCGCCTCCTCCTGGCCCTCGTCGACCGAGAGCAGGCCGGCGCGCACGATCTCCGCCATGTACGCGGCCTCGTTCAGCGCCAGGCCGATGACGGCGATGATGAACGCGTTCTGCATGAACCCGAGGTTCAGATCCACGCCGATGTTCGTCCACGGCACGCCGAGGAAGATCTGCGGGTAGATCAGCGAGAACAGGCCCCAGAACACCAGCTGCACGTAGACCGGGGTGCCGCGGAAGATCCACAGGTAGAGCCAGGCCACCGATTTCACGACCGGGTTGGGCGAGAGCCGCATGACGGCGAGCACCAGGCCCAGGATGACGCCGATGATCATCGAGTAGATCGTCAGCTGGAGGGTCACGAGCGCAGCGGCGCTGATGCGCTTGTCGAAGACGTACTTGCCCACGTACTGCCAGCCGTAGGCGTCGCGCTGTGAAGCGTCGATGATGAACCAGACGAGCAGCAGGATGAGGACGGCGGCGAAGACGATCCGCCACGGGTGCTTGAGCTTGATCGCCTTGATCGGCTCGGAGCGGGTGCCCCCCGGCGACGGGACGGATCCCGTCGCCGGGCGGGCGGCGTTGCTTTGGGACATGAAGGTCAGCCCTTCGAGGCGGCGTTGACCTCGGCGGACTGGACGGCGCCGTCGGCGACGCCCCACTTGTCGAGGATCTTCTTGTACGTGCCGTCGTCGATCAGCGCCTGCACGGCCTTCTGGAGCACGGGGGTGAGCTCCGAGTCCTTCTTGACGGGGAGGCCGTACGGCGCCTCGTCGAAGGTCTTCCCGGCCTCCTGCAGCTTGCCGTCCGACTTCGAGATCGCGTACAGCGTGACGGGCGAGTCGGCGCTCAGGGCGTCGGCCTTGCCGAGGATGACCGCGTTGGTCGCGTCGTCCTGCGTGTCATAGCGGAGCGCCTGGATGGCGGGCTTGCCCTCATCCGTGCACTTCTTCGACTTGGCGGGGACCTCGTCGGTGTCCTCGTACGTGGTCGACTGCACGGCGACCTTCAGGCCGCACGCGTTGTCCGGGTCGATGTCCTTGCCCTTCTGGGAGGCCCAGAGGATTCCGGCCGAGTAGTAGTTGACGAAGTCGACCTGCTGCTCGCGCTCGGTGGTGTCGGTGAACGACGACATGCCGTAATCGTCCTTGCCGCCGCTGATGCTCGGGATGATGTTGTCGAACTTCGCGATCGCGAACTCCGTCTTCACACCGAGCTTGTCGCCGATCGCCTTGGCGAGGTCGACCTCCCAGCCGACCGGCTGGGCGTTGTCGTCCTTGAACTCGTTCGGCGGGTACGTGTTGTCCATGCCGACGACGAGCTTGCCGGCGTCCTTGATCTTCTGGGGCAGCTGCCCGGCGAGGGTGTCGTCCTTCTTCACGTCCGAGACCGAGCTCGACGTTGAGCTGCCGGACGGGGTGCTGTTGTCGACGCAGCCGGTGAGCGCGAGCGCTGCAACGGCGGCGATTGCGGCGATGGGTGCCGCGGAACGGATGCGCATGTTGTCGTTGTCCTTCTTCCTGGTACAGGAATGTGTCGATGCGTATTGCACGGGTAAGGGGAGGATACCCCAGCGGCGTTGCCGCACTTCAACACTAATTCGCGCAGGGAACAGCGTTTTTCACGGACGTTTCCGGCACGTTTCGCCGATTCTCGCAGCGGAATCCGTGGATTCCTGCACGGAGCCGCTGCGAAACCCGCGCGGGACGCCCCGGCCGGGCGCATCCTGCGCCGAGATCACGCTCCCGTAACGACCGGGCGGCTCGGGTCGTTCGACCAGGCGGAGTACGACCCGGCGTACAGGGCGGGCATCGGCAGCCCCGCGACGACGAGGGCGAGCGCCTCGTGGGCGGCGGTCACGCCGGACCCGCAGTACACGCCCACCGCGGTGTGCTCGTCGACGCCGAGCGCGGAGAACCGCTCGCGCAGGGCCTCTGCGGGCAGCATCCGGCCACTCGCGTCGAGGTTGTCCGTCGTCGGGGCGCTGACCGCTCCCGGGATGTGGCCGGGCCGGGGGTCGACCGGCTCCACCTCGCCGCGGAACCGCTCGGCGGCACGGGCGTCGAGCAGGATGCCGTCGGCGCGGGCGGCGAGGGCGGCGGATGCGTCCGCATCCAGCGTCGGGAGCTCTCCGTAGCGCAGGGTGATCCCACCGGGACGGGGAGGGACCAGCATCCCGGTCTGCACGGCGTAGCCCGCGTCGCGCCACGCGGCGATCCCGCCGTCGAGCACGCGCACGTCGCGCACGCCGGCGTGGCGGAGCAGCCACCAGGCGCGGGCCGCCGAGGTGCCGGAGGCGTCGTCGTAGACGACGACCGCGTCGCCGTCGTCGAGCCCCCAGCGCCGGGCTGCCGCCTGGAAGTCCTCCTCGGCCGGCAGCGGGTGGCGTCCGTTGGTGGGAGCGCCGTGGCCGGCCAGTTCTGTGTCGAGGTCCACGTAGACGGCGCCGGGGATGTGGCCGCGCTCGTACTCTTCACGCCCGGGCGGACCGCCCAGCTTCCAGCGCACGTCGAGGACGCGCCACGCCGAACGCCGCCGGCCGGCGCCGCTCCACAGGGATTCGGCCCCGAGAGCGACGTCCAGCGCGGCGGCGGTGATCAGCGGAGATGGCTCCGTCGGCATGTCAGCGTCCGGTGGACGCCTTGGCGTTCGACTCGTACGAGGTGTTCGTGGACTCGAAGAAGTTCACGAGCTCGAGCGTGTCGTTGGCCGTCGCCATCCACTTCGCCGGGTTGGAGACCTTGTACTCGGCCTCGAAGCCCAGCTCCTCCAGACGGCGGTCGGCCAGGTATCGCACGTACTGGTTGATGTAGTTCGCGTTCAGGCCCAGGATGCCGCCCGGCAGGAGGTCGCGGTTGTACTGCTCCTCCATCTCGACGGCGTCGAGGATCATCTGGCGGATCTCGTTGGCGAACTCCGGCGTCTGCAGGTCGGGGTTCTCCTCCAGCACCGTGAGGATGAGGTTGATGCCGAACTTGAGGTGCAGCGACTCGTCGCGCACCACCCAGTCGATCAGCGAGCCGAAGTTGCGCAGCAGGTTCCGCTGGCGGAACGACAGCGCCACCATGAAGCCCGAGTAGAACCAGATCCCCTCGAGGATGACGTTGTACGCCACCAGGTTGCGGATGAAGTCCTGCTTGCCCTCGGTCGTGGTGATGTCGAGGGCCTGCTCGGTCATCCGCTTGATGAAGCGGACCTCGAACTCCTCCTTCTTCGCCATCGACGGGACGTCGACGTGGGAGTTGTAGGCCTGCTCGCGGTCGATCGGAAACGTCTCCAGGACGTACTCGAACGACATGCAGTGGTTCGCCTCCTCCCACATCTGCTTGGCGAGGTAGAGGTGCGCCTCGGCCGCGTTGATGTAGGGGTAGACGCCGAAGGCCAGCGCCTTGTTGACGAGCAGCTCGTTCGGGTTGAAGTAGCTCATCAGGAACGTGACCGCGTGGCGCTCCTCGTCCGTCATCCGCTTGAAGTCGGCGATGTCCTCGCCGAGCTGGATCTCGTTCGGGAACCAGGTGTTCGCCACGGCCTGGTCATACAGGTCCATCGCCCACTGGTACTTGACGGGCTTCAGCAGAAGGCCTTCTTCGATTCCGGTGCCCAGAATCCCCATGGTGTTTCTCTCCTCGTTGCTTACAGCCGGATTACTGGCAGGACTCGCACTGCAGGTCGTCCATCGGGTCGACCGGCACGTAGTAGTCCTCGACGCGGGTGGTGGTGCTCATCAGTTGTCACCCCCTGCGGAGGAGGAGGAGGTCAGTCCGCCGAAGCCGAAGCCACGGCGGGCGGGTGCTGCGGCGGGCGCGGTCTCGGTGACGGCCGGAGCCGCGGCGGGAGCCGGCGCGCCGGCGCCGACGGAGGCGAAGCCCTTGCGGCCTCCGCTGATCTCCTCGGCCTTGTTGACCTTGACCGTCGACTGCTCGGCCTGGTGACGCGGCTTCATGTGGAGGTAGTACGTCGTCTTGACGCCCTTCTCCCACGCGGCGTAGTAGATGTCCATCATGTCGCCGAGGTCGCGCGTCTCGAGGTACATGTTGCGGCTGATCGCCTGGTCGATCCACTTCTGGGCGCGGGCCGCGACCTCGATGAAGGCGTACGGCGAGAGCTGGAAGCTCGTCTTGAACGTGGCCTTCACCTCGTCCGGGATCTCCGCGATGTTCTGGATGTCGCCCTGCGAGCGCAGGATCGCCTCGCGGACGTCCTGCCAGATGCCGCGCTCCTGCAGCGTCTCGACCAGGTTGCGGTTGACCTCGAGGAACTTGCCCGACGAGGTGGACCGGCTGAAGATCTGCGAGAACTGCGGGTCGAAGCCCGGCGTGGTGCCGGCGACGAGGCCGATGGACGCGGTCGGCGCGATGGCCATGAGCGTCGCGTTGCGCATGCCGCCCTTGACCTTCTCGCGGAGGCGGTCCCAGTCGAGGCGGATGGTGCGGTCCACCGTGATCGGCGTGCCGCGGTCGGCCTCGGTCAGCGCGATCGAGTCGTAGGGCACCAGGCCCTGCGACCAGCGCGATCCCTCGAAGTTCGGGTACGCACCGCGCTCCTGCGCCAGGTCGGCGCTCTCGTCGATCGCCGCGTACGAGACGTGCTCCATGATCTCGTCGATCAGGGCGTACGCCTCTTCGCTCTCGTAGCTGAGGCCCAGCTTCTCGACCACGTCGGTGAAGCCCATGACGCCCAGGCCGATCGCGCGGTTCTGCTGGTTCGAGTAGTCCGCCTCCGGAACGCTCGACACCGTGATGTCGATGAGGTTGTCGAGCTGGCGCACCGCCTGGCGGGCGCTGGCCTCGATGCGCTCCCAGTCCATCCGCCCGTCGACCAGGTGGCGCGACAGGTTGATCGACGCGAGGTTGCAGACCGAGACGTTGTCGCGGTCCTGCGGCAGCGTGATCTCGGTGCACAGGTTGGAGAGGTGGATGGTGCCCGTGTTGTTGTTGAGGGCACGGTTGTTGATCGTGTCCTTCCAGGTCAGCCACGGGTGGCTGGTGGTCTGGAGGCTCATCAGGATGTCCTTGAACTGCGCGCGGGCGCTGATCTTCTTGAACATCTTGAGGTTGCCTGCCTCGGCCTCGGCGACGTAGTGGGCGTAGCGCTCCGAGAAGGCGTTGCCGTACAGCTCGTTGAGGTCGGCGACCTCCAGCGGGTCGAAGAGGTACCAGTCCTCGTCGTTCTGGACGCGCTTCATGAACTCGTCGCTGATCCAGACCGCGGTGTTGGCGGTGCGGGTGCGGCGGTAGGGGTCGCCGGAGTTCTGGCGGAGGTCCAGGAACTCCGGGAAGTCCATGTGCCAGTTCTCCATGTAGAAGCAGAGGGCGCCGAACTTCTTGCCGCCGCGGCTGACCGCGCGCAGCACCGAGTCGATCGTGTGCATGAACGGGATCGGACCGGTGGAGGTCGTGTTGTTCGAGCGGATGGGCGAGCCCTGGGCGCGCAGCTTGGTGACCGAGAGGCCGATGCCGCCGGTGCCCTTGGTCAGCCACATGACGTCGCGCACGCTCTTTGCGATGTGCTCGATGTCGTCCTGCATCTCCATGACGAAGCAGTTGGAGAGCTGCGGGTACGCGGTGCCCGCGTTGACGAGGGTGGAGCCGGCCGCGAGGTACTCGAGCTTCGACATCTTGTCGTAGAACGCGATGGCGTGGCTGGTGGGGTCGGCCTCGTTGAGGGAGAGGCCCATCGCGATGCGCATCCAGAAGAACTGGGGCACCTCGAGCGAGTCGCCGTTGCGGGCCTTGATGCCGTAGCGGTTGTTGAGCGTGACGACGCCGATGTACTTGAGCAGCTCGTCGCGGGAGGGGTCCAGGTAGCCGGCGAGGCGGTCGAGGTCGAACGCGGTGGTGAAGCGGCCGTCGAGGAGGGTCTCGGCCACGCCGCGCTCGATGTAGGAGCGGAAGCGGGAGGCGTGCAGCTCGACCAGCTCGTCGTGGCTCTGGTAGTCGCCGAGCACGCGCTTGTAGATCGTCTTGAGGAGGAGGCGTGCGGCGACGGTGTCGAACGCGGGGTCGTCCTTGACGTTCTGGAGGGCGACCTGGATGACCGCCTCGTCGAGCTGCTGCGTCGTGATGCCGTCGAACAGCGTGAGCTCGAGCTCGCTCGCGATCTGCGTCACCCACGTGATGTTCTCGTCCAGTCCCTGGGCCGCGTTCTCGATGGCCAGGTTGATCTTGTTGGCGTCGTACGGCTCGCGCTCGCCGTTGCGCTTGACGACTGTGATTGCCACTGTCTCTCCCTCTTCGATATGCCGCCTGCGGCGGCTGAAATCCCCGCGGAACCGTGCCCTCTCCCATCCCGGGAAGGCTGACCGGCTCTGTGTGCTCGACCACTATATAGCGGGGGTCCGACATTTCCACTCCCCCACATCTAGTGGGCGTGTCGTCCACAGATGGGGAGAAGTTATGCACAGTTTCCACACCCCGCGAAGGGGGGATGGCGCCCGTGTGGACACCTCGTTCACGCGCATCCGGACCGATAGTGTGGACGATTGTGAGCAGCTACTCGAGCCTTCTGAAGACGCCCGGCGTCGCCCGGATCATCGCGGCTCAGCTCACCGCGCGCTTCCCGTTCGGGATGCTGTCGCTCGCCTTCCTGCTCCACATCGAGCGCATCCACGACTCGTACGGCGCCGCCGGCCTGGTGCTCGGCGCGATGAGCATCGGGCAGGCGATCGCCGGTCCGATGACCAGCCGCCTGATGGGCGTGCTCGGGATGCGCGTGGTGCTGTGGACGACGCTCCTCTTCTGCTCGGCGGCGGTCGCGGTGATCGGCCTCGTCGTCATGCCGATCCCGCTGACGATGGCCGTGGCGTTCTTCGCGGGGCTCAGCATGCCGCCCATCCAGCCCGCGGTGCGCACCATCTACCCGAAGATGGTCAACTCGCGGCAGCTCACGCCGCTCTTCTCGCTCGACGCGTCCGCGCAGGAGATCATCTGGATCGCCGGGCCCGTCGCGATCACCTTCGTCTCCACCCAGATCGGGACCACCGAGGGCATCCTCATGTCGGTGGCGATCATGCTCGCGGGCGGCTTCTGGTTCATCGCGTCGCCCGAGGTCGGGCGGGTGCGCATCCCGCGCAGCAAGCGGCGCTTCGGGACGGTGCTGGCGCGTCCGCCGGTGCTCCTCGCGACCGTCGTGGGCTTCCTGCTGATCGGCTCGTGCTCGGCGGTCGAGGCGGGCGTCGTCGCGACGTTCGGCGAGGGCTCGCCGCTCGCGGGCATCGTGCTCGCGATCTGGTCGCTCGGCTCGCTGGTCGGCGGCCTGGCCTTCGGCCACGTCCCGATCGGCCCCTGGGCGACCGCGCGCCGCATGCTGATCGTCTTCATCGGAATCGTGCTCTCCACCTTCATGCTGTGGTCGTGGTGGGGGCTGTCACTGACCCTCCTGATCGCGGGACTCGGCATCGCGCCCGCCCTCGCCGTGCTGTTCGCGATCGTCTCCGCGAGCGTGAAGTTCTCCGACACCGCGGAGGCCTACGGCTGGGTCGGCACCGGCCAGCTCATCGGCGCGGCCCTCGGCTCCGCCCTCGCCGGCTTCCTCATCGACGGCGTCGGCGCGGTCGGCGCGTTCTGGATCGCGGGTGCGTTCGCGCTGGTCGGCTTCGCCGTCCCGGCGCTCGCCCACCGAGTGCACCCCGACCTCCGCGGCCGCGACGCGTCCCCCATCCCCGACACGGAGCCCGTCCCCGTCCAGCCGTCGTAGCGCGCCGCTCCCGCGCGAGTCGTGACTACATGTCGCAACTCGCCCCGATTTCGCGCATCAACTCACGACTCGTCACGCTCCGAAATCGCCGACGCGCCAGCGGCGCGACGAGTGGTGACCAAGTGTCGCCACTCGCACCGAATTGGCGCATCAACTCACGACTCGTTCCTCCGCATTCTCCGCGAGCGCGGGGCGCCACGAGTCGTGACAAGATGTCGCAACTGGCCCCGAATTGGCGCATCGACTCACGACTCGATCCCTGGCTGTGGATAACTTTCTGGGCGGAAGCGGCGGAGGCGCCAGAGTGGAGGGATGGGTCGTCATTCCGTTCCGCTTCCGCGCGAGTTGTCCAGCGCGCCGTTCCGCGTCGTCGATGCCGCACGAAGCGGTGTCGGGGCGGGGCGTCTCCGCGGGCCGGACCTCGCGCGACCGGTGCGCGGCGTCCGGATGCCGGCGAACGGCGACCTGACGACGCGGTGCCGTGCGCTTCTTCTGCACCGCCGAACCGACATGTGGTTCAGCCACCTCACGGCCGCCCGGCTCTGGGGGATACCGCTCCCCCGGCATCTCGAAGGCGAGGAGCGCATCCACGTCACCGTCCCGTCCACCGCGCGTGCGCCCCAGATCGCCGGCGTCGTCGGTCACGTCGCGACGACGCCCGAGAGAACCATTCATCGCGCACTGCCGCTCTCCACGCCGGCTCAGACCTGGCTCGAGCTCGCCCCTGCGCTTCCGCGCGACCGGCTCATCGCAGCGGCCGACTACCTCCTCGGCGCCTCACTCACCACGACGGAAAAACTGCAGGCGGCTGTGGATTCCGCGCACGGTCGCCGTGGAATCGCCGCTGCGCGCCTCGCACTCCCTCTCATACGGCAGGGGGCGGAGTCGCCGGCCGAGAGCGCCCTCCGCGTTCTCCTCCACGACGCCGGGATCGCCCCTCCCGAGCTCAACTACCGGATCCATGCGCGCGATGGCGGCTTCGTCGCCCGGGTGGACCTCGCGTATCCCGATCAGCGTCTCGTCCTCGAGTACGAGGGCGATCACCACCGCGTGGATGCGGACCAGTGGCACAAGGACATCCGGCGTCAGGGGCGCCTCGAGGACCTCGGCTGGCGCGTCATCCGCGTGACAGCCGCCGACCTCGCCTCCCCCGGCCCGCTGATCGCTCGCGTCATGCACGCATTGGCGACGACTCGTGACTAGATGCGCGAATCCGCGGCGAATTGCGACATCTAGTCACCACTCGACGGTTGAGGCGGGCTACCAGCGGGGGTGGACGGAGGCGCGGAAGTGGTCGTCGTAGATGCGGTGCACCGCGGCGTCGAAGCCGTCGGGCAGGCGGACGGACGCGGCGGCCGCGTTCGCGCGCGCCTGCTCGGGCGAGCGGGCGCCCGGGATGACCGTCGTGACGCCGTCCTGGGCGATGATCCACGCGATCGCCGCCTGCGCGGGCGTCGCCCCGTCGGGCACCAGCTCCGCGAACTCGCGCGCCGCCTTCACACCCTCCTCGAAGTCCACGCCCGAGAAGGTCTCGCCCACATCGAACGCCTCGCCGTGGCGGTTGTACGAGCGGTGGTCGTCGGCCGCGAACGTCGTCTGCTCCGTGTAGCGGCCGCTGAGCAGGCCGGAGGCCAGCGGCACGCGCGCGATGATCCCGACTCCCGCCTCGCGGGCGGCGGGCAGCACGCGGTCGAGCGGCTTCAGGCGGAAGGCGTTCAGGATGATCTGCACCGTCGCCGTGCCGGGATGCGCGATCGCGGCGAGCGCCTCATCCACCGTCTCGACGCTGACGCCGTAGTTCTCGATCGCGCCGTCCTCGACCAGCGTGTCGAGCGCGTCGTAGACCGCCTCCGTGGAGAACACGGGCGTGGGCGGGCAGTGCAGCTGCACGAGGTCGAGCCGGTCGACGCCGAGGTTGCGGCGGGAGCGGTCCGTCCACTCACGGAACTTCGCGAGCGTGAAGTTGACCGGGTCCTGTGCCTCGCGGCGCCCCATCTTGGTGGCCACGGTGAGCGGGAGCTCGGGATGCGCGGTCACGAACCGCCCGATGATCTGCTCGCTGCGCCCGTCGCCGTAGACGTCGGCCGTGTCGAAGAAGGTGACCCCGGATTCGGCGGCCGCCTCCAGCACGCCGAGGGCGTCGTCTTCGGAGACGTCGCCCCAGTCCGCTCCGAGCTGCCAGGTTCCGAGTCCGACGACCGACACCTCACGTCCGGTCCCACCGAGGATGCGCTGTTCCATGTCTACACATTAGGCGCTGGCCCGTGGGCGACCAGGGGACCGCCCTCAGCGAGCGCCCGCGCCCGTCCCGGCGCCCGCCCCGGTCCCCGGCCACCAGGCCGGCGTGAGCCGTCCGACCAGGGCGAGGAACGCATCCACGTCGCGCGGGCGCGGCCGGGTCAGCCAGACGTCGATCGCGCCGATCGTGCCGTCGGCGATGAATCGCGCGATCGCGTGGCGGTCGGTGTCGTCGTCCGCCGGCACCGTGAAGCTGTGCTGCTCCAGGAGCAGCTCGACGGATCCCTGGAAGTGCTCGCTGAGCATCCGGTGGAGGCTCGCCGTACCGCTCTCCGCGCCGAGGCCTCTCCGATAGACCGCGTCATGCGAATCGACGTGGTGCAGCACCGCCCGGGTCACGTCGGTGACCGCGGCCGCCGCGTCGGAGGGCTCGATCCCGACCAGGTACTCCGTCCGCAGGTCGTCGAGCTCGCTGCGCAGCACCTTCTCGAGCAGATCGGCCGGCGACGAGGCGTATTCGTACACCGTCGAGCGGTGCACGCCTGCGGCGGCGGCGAGCGCCGACACGGTCACCTCGGTGACGGGTCCGCGCGTCGCCAGGTCGAGCACGGCGGCGCTGAGCCGGGCGAGGGTCTTCTGCTGGCGCGCATCCACCGGACGATCGTACAATGGAGTTATCCGACAGATGTCGGATTACGAAGGGAGATTTTCCATGGCTCAGTACGACGTCGCCGACCGGTCCGCGATCGTGACCGGAGGCGGCTCGGGCATCGGCCGCGCCATCGCGCTCACCCTGGCGGCGAGCGGCGCTTCCGTCCTCGTCACCGATCTGAACGAGGAGCACGCGCAGGCCGTCGTGGCCGAGATCGAAGCGGCGGGCGGAACCGCGAAGGCCCTCGCGGGCGACGTGACCGACCCGGAGTTCGCCACGGCCAGCGTCGCCGCCGCGAACGAGCTGGCCCCGCTGCGCATCGCCGTCAACAACGCCGGCATCGGCGGCGCCTCGGCTCCGGTCGGGGACTACCCGATCGACTCGTGGCGCAAGGTCATCGAGGTCAACCTCAACGCCGTCTTCTACGGGATGCAGCCGCAGCTCGACGCCATCGCCGGCAACGGCGGCGGTGCGATCGTCAACATGGCGTCCATCCTCGGGAGTGTCGGCTTCGCCAACTCGTCCGCCTACGTCACCGCCAAGCACGCGCTGCTGGGACTCACCCAGAACGCCGCGCTGGAGTACGCCGGCAAGAACGTCCGCGTCGTCGCCGTCGGCCCCGGCTTCATCCGCACCCCGCTGGTGGCCGCGAACCTCGACACCGACGCCCTGGCCTTCCTCGAGGGCAAGCACGCCCTGGGTCGTCTCGGGGAGCCCGAGGAGGTCGCCGCGCTCGTCGCCTTCCTCGCCTCCGACGCTGCCAGCTTCATCACCGGCAGCTACCACCTCGTGGACGGCGGATACACCGCTCAGTAATCCACAACGGCTGCGTTCTCCACAGATTTCGCAGCGTCCTGCCGCGCCCGGTCACGCTCCCTTACTCTGAGGAGCGTGACCGAGCACGACACCCCTGACCCCCTCACCGACGAGCTGCTGGAACGCATCCGGCAGCGCGCCGACGGCTACGACCGCGACAACCGTTTCTTCACGGAGGACTTCGCCGAGCTCGCCGACGGCGGCTACCTGCGCGCGCTCGTTCCCGTCGAGTTCGGCGGCCTCGGGCTGAGCCTGGAGCAGACCGCCCGGCTGCAGGTGCGGCTGGCGGGAGCCGCGCCCGCGACGGCCCTCGCGGTGAACATGCACCTGGTGTGGACCGGCATCGCCAAGACGCTGCGCGACCGCGGCGACGACTCGCTCGAGTTCGTGCTCCGCGAGGCCGGCGCCGGCGAGGTCTTCGCCTTCGGCCTGAGCGAAGCGGGCAACGATCTCGTGCTGTTCGGCTCGACGACCGAGGCACGTCCGCAACCCGACGGCTCGTACCGCTTCCACGGCCGCAAGATCTTCACCTCCCTCTCCCCGGCGTGGACGCGGCTGGGCACCATGGGACTGGACACCACCAGCCCGGATGCGCCCAAGATCGTGTACGGCTTCATCGAGCGCACCGGCGGCGGGTTCGAGATCCGCGAGGACTGGGACACGCTCGGGATGCGCGCGACCCAGAGCAACACGACGGTGCTCGACGGCGCACCCGCCGCCGCCGACCGCGTCGTGCGCCGGCTCGATCCCGGCCCCAACCCCGATCCGCTCGTGTTCGCGATCTTCGCGAACTTCGAGATCCTCCTCGCCGCGGTCTACACCGGCATCGGTGCCAGGGCGCTGGAGCTGGCGGTCGCGTCGGCGCACCGGCGGACGAGCCTGAAGAACGACGGACGCAGCTACGCGAACGATCCGGACATCCGCTGGCGCGTGGCCGAGGCGGCGATCGACCAGGATGCGCTCCTCCCCCAGCTGGATGCGCTCGCGCGCGACGTCGACGAGCGCGCCGACCACGGCCGCCTGTGGTTCCCGAAGCTCGTCGGCCTCAAGATCCGCGCCACGGAGACCGCGCGTCGCGTCGTGGATCAGGCGATCCGCGTCTCCGGAGGGTCCACCTTCTTCTCCGGCAACGAGCTCGGCCGGTTGTACCGGGATGTGCTCGCCGGCATGTTCCACCCGTCCGACGCGGAGTCGGCGCACAACACGGTGGCGAACGCCTGGCTGGGGCCGATCGAGGAGTAACGCCCAGCGGGCACCGAAGACGAGGAGGCACGATGAAGGAGATCACGGCCCGGCACTTCGCCGAGCGGCTCGAGCGCGGAGCGAGGCAGGCGGCCGCGGCGGGGTTCGACGGGCTGATCGTCGCGCCCGGTCCCGACCTGGCGTACTTCGCCGACTACCTCCCCGTCGCGACGACCGAACGCATCACGCTGCTGGTCGTCCCCGCCGAAGGCGAGCCGGCCATGCTGGTCCCCGCCCTGGAGCACGGTGGAGCAGCGCAGACGCGCGCCGCCGAGGCGATCCGGATCGTGGACTGGTCCGACGGCGAGGACGAGTACGTACCTGCGGCCGGACTCCTCCGTGCCGACGGCCGCTACGCGATCTCCGACGCAACGTGGGCGATGCACCTCCTCGCGCTCCAGCAGAAGCTGCCGCAGGCGCGGTTCGAGGCCATCTCGCACGCGCTGCCGATGCTGCGGGCCGTCAAGGGCGCGGACGAGGTCGACCGGCTCGCCGCCGCCGGCGCGGCGGCCGACGCGACGTTCGAGGACGTGCTGGGGCTGCCGTTCGCGGGGCGGACCGAACTCCAGCTCGCGGCCGACCTCGACCGGCTGCTCCGCGAGCACGGCCACCAGCAGGTCGACTTCACGATCGTCGCGTCGGGTCCGAACGGCGCCGATCCGCACCACGAGCCCGATGGGCGCACCATCGCCGAGGGCGACATGGTGGTGCTCGACTTCGGCGGCCTGCTCGACGGGTACGGCTCGGACACCACGCGCACCGTCCACGTCGGCGAGCCGAGCGACGAGGAGCACGAGGTCTTCGACATCGTGCGCCAGGCGCAGCAGGCGGCGTTCGAGGCCGTCGCCGTCGGCGTCCCGTGCCAGGAGGTCGACCGGGCCGCGCGTGCCGTGATCCGGGATGCGGGCTACGGCGAGTTCTTCATCCACCGGGTCGGTCACGGCATCGGCGTGACGACGCACGAACCGCCCTACATGGTGGAGGGCGAGGAGCGGCCGATCGAGGCGGGGATGTGCTTCTCGATCGAGCCCGGGATCTACCTGCCGGGACGGTTCGGGGTCCGCATCGAAGACATCGTGGTGGCCACGGAGGACGGTGCGCACCGGCTCAACAATTCGAGCCACGCGCTGCACCTCGTGGGGTGAAGGCGAGCGGGATGAGGCGCGGGCGTCCCGCGCCAGCCCCTAGGCCCGCGCCTGCGCGTGCGCGCGGCGGTCCTGCTCGGCCAGTCGAGCCGACCGGCGCCTCGCGAACGGCAGGGCGAGGAGTCGCCACCCCACGAAGAAGACGCCGAGCACGACGGCGGCCACCGCGATGAACGTCGGCTGCACGCCCTGGCCCGCGGACGTGCGGATCAGCATCCCGACCGCCACCGTCATGAGCCACACCGGCACCCCGGGCCACACGATCGCCAGCGGGCGGCGCCAGGCCCACGTGACGAGCCAGCCGACGACGAGCCCGACCAGGAACGGCCAGAGGGTGTCGAGGATGCCCGCGGCGGAGTTCGCCTCACCGTGGCTCCGGCGTCCGACCAGGACGAAGACGACGACGAACGCCACGTCGATGACGAAGGCGATGAGCGCGGTCCTCCAGGGCTTCACGCCATCAGGCTACGCGGCGCCGCCCGAGCATTGGCTGGACGGAACCCGTGCTGATGCTGGCTGTTATGCGTACAAGCGGCATGCGATCGCGCGATGCTGCGTCCGTACAGATCGCCTGGACGATCCGTCCACAAGCGGCAGGTTGTCCACAGATCCCCACGTTCATCGACAGGGCGTCGAACCCCGTCAATAGACTGGCGTCAGATCGCCGCCCAGCCCCCGGGAGCCCCCTTGCCGAACTTCGATTTCCTCACCCAGCCTGCGCTTCCGCGGCCCGACGTGACGGCCGACGACGCCGTCGCGATCGCGGCCGAGCGATTCGGATTGCAGGGCCGCATCATCGAGCTGGGCAGCAATCAAGACCGCAACTTCCGCGTCGACACGGGCGACGCCCGCTACGTGCTCAAGCTCGCCAATCCGGTGTTCTCCGCCGACGAACTGCGGGCGCAGAACGCGGCGCTCGCGGCGCTGACCGGCTCCGGCATCCGCATCCCCGAGGTGATCGCCACCCTCGACGGCCAGGAGCTGGTCGAGGTCGACGTGCGCGGCATCACTCTGCTCGCCCGCGTCCTCCGCTACCTCGACGGCGACCCGCTCACCGACGTCGGGCGTCCCACGCCTGAGCAGTTACGGACCCTCGGAACCCTCGCCGGACGCGTCGCCGCCGGGCTCTCCACGCTGCGTCACCCCGGGCTCGACCGGTCGACCCAGTGGGACGCGCGGATCGGCGGCGAGGTGGTCGACCTTCTCCTCGAGCACGTCGAGCAGCCCGCCAAGCGCCGCGTCGTGCGCGACGCCACGGACGCCGCGCTCGCCCGCCTGGCGCCCCTGCGCGACCGGCTGCGCGTCCAGGCGGTGCACGGCGACGTGACGGACGACAACATCGTCCTCGGCGCCGGAGGTCCGGGCGTCATCGACTTCGGCGACGTCTCGGACGGGTGGCTGGTCGCCGAGCTCGCCGCCACGGTGACGAGCGCACTGCACCATGTGCCCGACGAGCCGCTGGCGGTGCTGGATGTGATCGACGCGTTCCACGCTGAGGCGCCGCTCGACGACAGCGACCTCGCCGCCCTGTGGCCGCTGGTGGTGCTGCGCGGCGCCGTCCTGGTCGTGAGCGGCGAGCAGCAGGTGGCCCTGGAGGCAGACAACGTCTACGCCGCCGAGAACCGCGCCCACGAGTGGGTGGCGTTCGACGTCGCCCGGCGGCTCGACGCCGACGAGGTCGAGACGCTGATCCGCGCCCGGCTGGCCGCCTCGAGCGCCGCCCAGCAGCCCGCCGCGTCCGGCCGCCCCGCCATCGCACCGCTCGTCTCGCTGAGCACGACCGCGGCCAACCTCGCCGACCTCTCCGTCACCTCCCGCGAGCTCGACGCCGGCGCGTGGCTCCGGCCGGACGCCGAGGACGCCATCCTGGCCCGCATCTGCCGGGAGCACGGCCACGCCGTCACCCGTTTCGCCGAGGCGCGGCTGACCCGCGCGTCCACGGACCGTTCCCTCCCGAGCCGCACGGTCGCGCTCGCCGTGACCCTGGAGGCTCCCACCGGCGTCGACGTAATCGCACCGTTCGACGGCGAGCTGTCGCTGAGCGGCGGCTCCTGGCTGCTCCGCGGCGACGGGCTGGAGCTGTGGCTGGACGGCCTCACCCGGCCGCTCACCACGGCGACGGTGCGCGCCGGCGACACGATCGGGACGGCCATCCGGCTGACCGCGCAGCTGAGCACCCTCAGCGGGCACCGTCCGCCCGCGTTCGTCACGCCGACGCTGCCGTTCTCCGAGTGGGCCGCGGTCTCCCCCGACCCGTCCGCACTGTTCGGAATCGAGCTCACCGTCGAGGCGCCCGATCCGGACGCGTCGCTGGCACGCCGGGACGCCACGTTCGCGACGGTGCAGGAGCACTACTTCGCGCATCCCCCGCTCGTCGAGCGCGGCTGGCGCCACCACCTCGTCGACACGCGTGCGCAGACCTACATCGACATGGTCAACAACGTCACGCAGATCGGGCACGGGCACCCGCGGCTCGTGGAGGCCGTGCGTGACCAGTGGGCGCAACTCAACACCAACTCGCGGTTCCACTACGACGAGCTGTCGCGCTTCACCGAGCGGCTGGCGGAGATCGCGCCGGAGGGACTCGACACCGTCTTCCTGGTGAACAGCGGCAGCGAGGCCGTCGACCTCGCACTACGGCTCGCGCAGATCCACACCGACCGGCGCACCATCCTCGCCGTGACGGAGGCGTACCACGGGTGGACGATGGCCTCGGACGCCGTCTCCTCCTCCCTGGGCGACAATCCGCGCGCCCTCGAGACGCGGCCCGACTGGGTGAAGCTCGTCGCCGCACCCAACTCCCTGCGCGGCATCCACACCGGTCCCGACGCGGGACCGGCATACCTGGCCGACCTGGATGCGGACCTCGCCGCGCTCGACGCCGCCGGCATCGAGGTAGCCGGCTACATCGCGGAGCCCGTCTTCGGGAACGCCGGGGGCCTGATGCTGCCCGACGGCTACCTGGCCGGGGTGTACGAGCGCATCCGCGCTCTGGGCGGCGTCTGCATCGCGGACGAGGTGCAGGTCGGCTACGGCCGGCTCGGACACTACTTCTGGGGCTCCGAGCAGCAGGGCGTGGTGCCGGACGTCATCACGATCGCCAAGGCGATGGGCAACGGCCAGCCGCTCGGCGCCGTCATCACGCGGCGCGAGATCGCCGAGTCGTTCGCCGCCGAGGGAAGCTTCTTCTCGTCCGCGGGAGGCAGCCCCGTGTCCTCGGTGGTCGGGCTCACCGTGCTGGATGTGATGCGCGACGAAGAACTGCAGCAGAACGCGGCAACGGTCGGCGACCACCTCGCCGCCCGTCTGCGCGGCCTGGGCGAGCGGCATCCACTCGTCGGTGCGGTCCACGGCATGGGCCTCTACCTCGGCATGGAGCTGGTGCTCGACCGCCAGACGCTGGCTCCGGCGATCGCCGAAGCGGCCGTCGTGTGCGAGCGGATGCTGGCCGAGGGCTGCATCGTGCAGCCGACCGGCGACTACAAGAACGTGCTGAAGATCAAGCCGCCGCTCTGCATCACGCGGGAGAGCGCCGACCGTTTCGTGGACGCCCTCGACCTGGTGCTCGCGACGCTGTAGCGGACACGCCGACAGGGCGCAGCACCCGCCCCGCCTCCTCCGCGATCGCCGCCGCGACCGCGTCGACCGTGGCCGACCGCAGCGACCACTGGTGCCAGAACAGCGGCACCTCCTCCACGCGCTCCGCATCCAGCACGACCAGCGCACCGTCCCGCACCAGCTCCTCGACCTGCAGGTCCGGCAGCATCCCCCAGCCCAGCCCCAGCACCGCCGCCTCCACGAACTGCGTCGACGCCGGGATGAAGTGCTGCGGCGGGCGGGCGTCCGGGGCGAACGCGCGCAGGTAGCGGTGCTGCAGGGCGTCCTTGCGGTCGAACACCAGCATCGGCGCTGCCGCCGCGGCCTGCGGCGTCCATCCGTCCGGGCACCACCGGGCGGCGAACCTCGGGCTTGCGGCGGCGCGGTAGACCATCGACCCCAGCGGCCGCGCGATGCAGCCCTGCACCGGCTCCGAGTCCGAACCGATCGCTGCGAGGGCCGTGCCGTCACGCAGCCGGTCGAGGGTGTGCTCCTGGTCGTCGAGCACGACCTCGAAGGCGATCCCGTCCAGCCGCGCCAGGGCGGGCAGCACCCAGGTGGCGAGCGAATCGGCGTTGACCACGAGCGGGACGGCCGTCGCACGCGCCGCATCCTCCGCGGCGAGGGCGCGCTCGGCCTCGGCTTCCAGCAGTACCAGCTGGCGGGCGAGGCGGAGGAGGGCGCGGCCGGGCTCCGTCGCCTCGACCGGCCGGGTCCGGCGCACCAGCACGCGCCCGCTGCGCTCCTCGAGCGCCTTGATCCGCTGGCTCACGGCCGACGGGGTGATGTGGAGGGACGCCGCGGCCGCCTCGAACGTGCCGCCGTCCACGACAGCGGCCAGAGTCCGCAGGTGCTCGATGTCCGCCATGAAGCCATGCTAATCCTGCGTAAGCAACCTGAGCTGTACTTATGAAACCGGCACTCGTAGCGTCGAGGAGTGCTCCCAACGTTCCTCACCGGCCTCGGCTCGGCCGCCTCCCTCATCGTCGCCATCGGCGCCCAGAACGCGTTCGTGCTCCGTCAAGGGCTGCGGCGCGAGCACGTGCTGCCGGTCGTGATCATCTGCGTGCTCAGCGACGCGCTGCTCATCGCCGCGGGAGTCGCGGGCATCGGCGTGCTGGTGAAGAACGCGCCCGTCGCCCTCCAGATCGTGCGCTGGGCGGGCTTCGCCTTCCTCGTCGGCTATGCCGTCTTCGCAGCGAGACGTGCGCTCAAACCCGAATCGCTGAACGCCTCCGGCGCCGTCGCCGGATCGCTCGCCGCGGCCATCGGCACGTGCCTCGCGATCACGTGGCTGAATCCGCACGTGTACCTCGACACCGTGCTGCTGCTGGGCTCGCTGTCCGCGTCGCACGGCGACCCGGGCCGCTGGGTGTTCGGCGCGGGCGCCGCGACCGCCAGCCTGCTCTGGTTCGGGCTGCTCGGCTTCGGCGCGCGCTTCGCGGCGCCGGTGTTCGCCAAACCGGTCGCGTGGCGCATCCTCGACGGCGGCATCGCCGTGCTGATGCTGGTGCTGGCCGTACTGCTGGTGATCTGAGCCGCCTCGCGCCTCCGCGACGAAAGCAACCAGACAGCCGGACATACGAAAAGGCCGCCCGATTCGGGCGGCCTTTCCGGTGGTGGTGGAGCTAAGGAGATTCGAACTCCTGACCTCTTCGATGCGAACGAAGCGCGCTACCAACTGCGCCATAGCCCCGGGGAACTGCTTAGAAACAATAGCACCCCACGCGCACCGAGTCGAAATCGAGCACGGCTCAGCTGGCGGCCCGGCGACGGCGCAGGACGGCGTCCAGATCCATGCTCCCGGTGTCCACGTCGTCGAGCACGCCCATGCTCGCGTACCGGCTCGGGACGGGCTCCGGCGCGACCGCGACGGGCGCGGCGGCGACCGGCGAACCAGCCACCGCGACCGGCGCGACACCGACAGGTGCCACAGCCGCCGGAGCGGCCGCCACGACCCGCAACGGCACCGGCTGCGGCGCCGGCGGGGCGACCTCCGCCGCCTTCCGCTCGAACTCCGCACGGGCCGCGGCCCGCCGCAGCTCGGCCGCCGCATCCACCGAGGCCATGGCCGCCGCGGCGACCGTTCCCGGCGACAGGTGCAGCGGCTTCGGCAGCGGGCGCGGCGTCCAGCTCTGCTTGAGGCGCTCCTGCACCGGCAGGTCGTGCTGGGCGTCGTCGTACAGCTCGGGCGCGATCGGCGACGTGCGCACGAGCGGCTGAGCGGAGGCGACGGGACGCTGCGGGCGCGCCAGGCGACCGAGCATCCAGCCGGAGAGCATCACGGCGCCGGCGGAGGCGACCGCCAACAGCCAGGCGCCGGTCTCGAAGAGCACCACGGCGCCGCTGACGAGGCCGGTCAGCCCGGCGACGAGCACGAGGGTGCAGATGGCCCGCGCGCGGCGCACGCGTCGGCGGCGCTGGGGAGACATCGGGATGGTGGTGGCCGCGTTCGCCATCGCGCGGGCCCGCTGGGCGGCTGCCGCCCGGGCGGCGCGCTCCATGGCGATCGCCTCGGCGGCGGCGCGTTCGGCCTCCTCGGCCGCGCGGCGGCGCTCCTCCGCGATCGCCTGCTCGCGGCGGGCGTGCGCGGCGGCCTCGGCGCGTGCCGCAGCGAGGGACTTCTGCTCGGCGCGGCGCAGGATGCGCTGCTGCTCCGCGACCGTGCGTGCGGTCGCCTCCATGCGCACCTCGTCCGGCAGCTCGCTGGTCTCGGCGAGGATGCGCAGGGTCTGCTGCAGCCGCACCGCGTTGCGCTCCGTCGCGATGTACTCGCGGCGGCGCAGCCACACCGGGACGAGATAGGCCAGCCAGAGAGCGGCCGCGAGCGCGACGACGACCCCACCGCCCATCACATCCCCGTTCATGCCTCTACGGTAGGGGCGGCGGCCGCCCGCGCCCGGTCAGGCGGAGGGGTGTGTCACGCGATCCAGAGTTCTTTCAGGAGACGCGGCGGGAGGCTTCAGCGGTAGCTTCAGCGATGGCGCGCCACCGGCAGCGGGATCGCCGCGGCCGCGCGGTCCTCGGCCGGGATGCTCGCCGCATCCGCCGGCACGTTGCCGTCGAGCCAGCGGCGCAGCACGCCCTGGGTCAGCTCCTCCGACACCAGCCCGAAGCAGAAGTGGTCGCGCCAGTCCCCGTTGATGTGGATGTAGCGGCGCCGCAGCCCCTCGTAGCGGAAGCCGAGCTTCTCGACCACGCGCAGGCTCGGGCCGTTCTCGGGCCGGATGCAGATCTCCATCCGGTGCAGGCCCAGCTGGTAGAAGCAGTAGTCGGTCGCGAGCGCCACCGCGGTCGGCGTGATGTTGCGGCCGGCGAACTCCTCCGCGATCCAGTAGCCGATGGTCGCGCTCGAGAGGGAGCCGTAGGCGATCGACGACACGTTCAGCTGGCCGGCGAGCTGGCCGTCCCACTCCACGATGAACGGGAGGCCGTGGCCGGCGCGCGCGTTCCCGAGCAGCGAGCGGATGCTCGCCCGCGTGTCGAAGGAGCCCGGCGAGTATGGGCTCGTCGCCTCCCACTGGCGCAGCCAGCCGCGGTTGTCGAGCAGCGAGCGCTCGAGGGCGCGCGCATCCCGCAAGCGGATGGGGCGCAAGCCCACGCGGCCCTCGGTGAGGGTGGGGACCACGATCGCCACGTACTCCTCCTTCGGCCGGCTGTCAGAGGTCCCGGGCGGAGAGCGTCTGGATGGGACCGGTCGGGTCGGCCGGCATCTCCTCGACGATCTCCACGGGCTCGTCCTCCAGGCCGGACGCGAAGTCGCGCAGCCACGGGCGCAGCTCGGGGCCGAGGTCCTCGCGGTCGACGGCGAGCTGCACGATCGCCTTGATGTAGTCGAGCCGGTCGCCGGTGTCGTAGCGGCGGCCGCGGAAGACGACGCCGTAGACGCCGCCGGTCCAGTCCGGGGCCTCGGCCATCGACTGCAGCGCATCCGTCAGCTGGATCTCGCCGCCGCGTCCGGGCTCCGTGCGCTCCAGCACGTCGAAGACCTCCGGGCGCAGGATGTAGCGGCCGATGATCGCGTAGTTGGAGGGCGCGTGCTCCTTGTCCGGCTTCTCGACCAGGCCGGTGATCCGGACCACGTCGTCCTCGTCGGTCTCCTCGACGGCAGCGGCTCCGTAGAGGTGGATGGAGTCGGGGTCGACCTCGAGCAGGGCGACGACGGTCGCGTGCCGCTGGGCCTGGACGGTCAGCATCCGCTTGAGGAGGTCGTCGCGCGCGTCGATGATGTCGTCGCCGAGCAGCACGGCGAAGGGCTCGCGGCCGACGTGCATCTTGGCGCGCAGCACGGCGTGGCCGAGACCCTTCGGGTCGCCCTGGCGCACGTAGTGCATGTCGGCGAGGGCCGTCGAGTACAGGACCTTCTGCAGGCGCTCGGTGTCGCCCTTCTTGGTCAGCGTCTCCTCGAGCTCGGCGTTGCGGTCGAAGTGGTTCTCGAGGGCGTTCTTGTTGCGGCCGGTGACCATCAGGACGTCGTGCAGTCCCGCATCCACCGCCTCCTCCACCACGTACTGGATGGCGGGCTTGTCCACGACGGGAAGCATCTCCTTGGGCATCGCCTTGGTCGCCGGGAGGAACCGGGTACCGAGGCCGGCTGCCGGGATCACTGCTTTCGTAACGCGGTCGTGATTAGCCATGCCGCCTACAGTATCCGCATTTCAGCGGAGCACAGGATGGCATCTCCTAGGATTGCCGTATGGATCCGGACACTGCCGCTCATCGCAAGCGCGCCCTGCGCGCGGAGCTCCGCGAGCGCCGGCAGAACCTCACCACGACCGAGCGACAGACGGCGACAGCCGGGATCACCCGCAACCTCGTCGACCTCGCGACGGACCTCTCCGCACGCTCCGTCGCCGCCTACCTCTCCACCCCGATCGAGCCCGACACGCGACCGTTCCTCAACTGGGCGCACGCCCAGGGGATGCGCGTGCTGCTGCCGATCTCGCGCGAGGACGGCCTCCTCGACTGGACCACCGGCGACGGCGAGACCGAGACCGAGGGCCTGTACGGGCTCCCGGAGGCGGTCGGCGAGCTGCTCGGACCGATCGCGATCAACGACGTCGACCTCATCGTCGTCCCGGCCGCCGCCGTCGACGCGACGGGGATGCGGATGGGCTGGGGCCGCGGGTACTTCGACAAGACGCTCGGCAGCATGGAAAAATGTCCCCCGGTGTACGCGGTGCTGTTCGACGGCGAGCTCGTCGACGAGGTGCCGCGCGAACGCCACGACCAGCCGGTGGACGGCGCGGTCACGCCCAGCCGGATCGTCCAGTTCACCTGAGCCGCCGATCCACCCGGCTCCACCCGACTCCACCCTGAAGCGCAGCGGAAGAAGAATGCCCACCTACTCCTACTCGTGCCGCGACTGCGGCCACGCCTTCGACATCCAGCAGGCCTTCACCGACGACGCCCTCACGGTCTGCCCGAACTGCGGCGGATCGCTGCGGAAGGTGTTCGGGACGGTCGGCGTGACGTTCAACGGGTCCGGGTTCTACCGGACGGACTCGCGCGGCGGGGGGAAGAAGTCGGACTCGTCGTCGGGCTCGGGGTCGTCTGGGGCGTCATCCTCCGGGTCGTCTTCGTCGGGCTCGTCTTCCTCGGGCTCCGGCTCGTCCGCTTCGTCCTCGTCCAGCTCCTCCACCTCCTCGAGCCCGTCGACGTCGTCGTCGGGTTCCGCCGCGTAGAAGGGTCCGTCCGGTCATGCTCAAAGGATTCAAGGAGTTCATCCTCCGCGGCAACGTGATCGACCTCGCGGTCGCGGTCGTCATCGGTGCGGCGTTCACGGCGGTCGTGACGTCCATCGTCAACAACCTGATCAATCCCCTCATCGGCGCGTTCTTCAAGTCGAGCACCCTGGACAGCGCGATGGTCGTGACCCTCAACGGGTCGGACATCAAGTTCGGCGCCGTACTCGGGGCGATCATCAACTTCCTGATCGTCGCGGTCGTCGTCTACTTCGTCTTCGTGTACCCGCTGAACCAGGTCAAGCAGCGCGCCGAGCGCCTGCGCAAGAAGGGCGTCGTCCAGCCCGACAAGCCGATCACGGAGCTCGACCTCCTCTCCGAGATCCGCGACCTCCTGCAGGCGCAGCAGTCCCCGCCCCAGCCCACGGGCAAGCACGCCGACCCCCTGACCTGACGCCTCCCGCGCGCCTCGCGCCGCGCCTCGCGCGACGAGTCGTGAGTAGTTGCGCGAATCCCGCGGGAGTTGCGACAACAAGTCACCACTCGTGGATGCTCCGTCCCTCCCAAGGGCTTCCCCCTCCTCGAAGTGCACGTAGTTGCGCTCGACACGCCGTGCGAGTGCACAACAACGTGCACCTCGACGATCTGGCGCCACCCGCAGGAGCGCACCTGTCCTGAAGTGCACGTAATTGCGCTCGACACGCCGTGCGAGTGCACAACAACGTGCACCTCGGCGATCCGGCCCTCCTCGCCGGAGCCCACCTCCGCTGAGGTGCACGTAGATGCGGGCGACACGCCGTGCAGGTGCGCAACAAGTGCACCTCGGCGAAACGGGAGGGGGTCGCGGGGCGCGCGCTACCAGTGGGGCGGGACGTCGCGGCGGAGGCGCTCGTCGTTCGAGCCCCAGGCGGGAGCGTCGTCGGAGTCGGGCGCGGCGCCGGCGGCGCCGGCTGCGGCCGGCTCGTCGCGCGGGGCGACGCGGGGCGCCGGGTCGGTTCCGGGCGCGCCGGGGCGTTGCACGCGACGGTTCCGCCGCCTCCCGGGTGTCTCGCTCATCGCATCCAGCCTAGAACGGCCGGCCGCGCGCAAGCCAACCGCTACGACAGCGTCGGCAGCGTGATCGGCGCGGTCTCGGCGTCGGGCTCCGCCTTGCCGATGAGCGCCGCGACGCGGCCGGCGACCGCGTCGGGGTCGGCGAACAGCTCGAAGCTGTGCACGCGGAGGTAGTGCCAGCCGAGGCGGCGCAGCACGTCCGGGCGCAGCCGCAGCGACTCGCGAAGGCTGCCCTTCGATACGTCCTGGTCCGTCTCGACGACGACCGCGCGGCCCTGGTGCGAGGCGACCAGCGTGAGCTTCCCGCGGTAGCCGAGCTGCACGTCGAGGCCGCGGCGGGCGAGCCGCTTGGCCAGGTCGAGCACCATCGGGTCCGCGTCCGGGCTGAGGTACTCGGGCGCCGCCGCCTGGATCTGGTCGGCCTCCCCCAGCACCTGCGCGAGCGCGGCGATGCCGTGGCGCATCCGGGACTCGTCGATGTCCTCCGGCTTGAAGCACGAGACGATGTCCATGCCGCGGCGTCCGCGGGTCATCCCGACCGCGAGCAGGCGGTCGCCGCCCGGCTCGGCCAGCGCGCCGAAGTTGGAGAGCAGGCGTCCGTGCGGGGTGCGCCCGTAGCCGATGGAGAAGATGACGCGGTCGCGGCTCTGGCCGACCGACTGGTCGAGGGTCACGACGGTGAACGGCTCCGCGCGCTCGCCCAGGATGAAGTCGGCCAGCTCGGTCCGCTTGGCGAACGCCGCCAGCACCGCCTGGTTGACGCGCACCGCGTGCCGTTCGCTCGCGGTGATGACCATGAGGGATTCGCGCGGCCGCTCGGTCGCGTGCGCGAGCACCAACTCGACCACCTTGGCGACCTCGGCGTCCGTCGACTCGACGGCCCCGGTGTCGCTGTCGGGCATGCCCTGGCCGCCGGTCACGTAGTGCAGCGCGAGGCTGCCGTGACCGAGGTAGGTCCCCGCCCACGGGAGGGAGTCGATCATGCCGCCGTAGAAGCGGCGGTTGACGAGCTCGGCGAGGTCTTCGCCGCCCGCGCGGTAGCTGCGGCTGAGCGTGTACACCGGGAGCAGCTCGGAGAGCCGGCTGAGCGCGGAGTCCGCGTGCAGCGCATCCACGTCGACGTCCTCGACCGTCGTGCCGTACTCGTGCACGCCGATGTCGAAGCGCGACGGGGTCTGCGTCACCGGGTCGCCGAACGCGACGACCTGCTTCGCGCGGCGGATGACGGGGACGTTCTCGGCGAGGCTCGACGCTCCCGCATCCACGAGCAGCACCGCGTCGAAGCCGACCTCGCGGCCGATCGACGGGACCTCGTAGGGCGAGATCAGCCACACCGGCGCGAGCGGGCGCGCCAGGTGCGGCGCCGCCTCGTTGAGCGTGGTCGCGGTCGGGATGCTCGACTTCAGCAGGCGCTTCAGCGCGGCCGCCTCGTCGGGCCAGTCGACGATGCCGATCTTCCAGGTCTCGGCGAGCATCCACGCGAGCTGCTTGCCCGTCGCCGAGGCGTGCGCCTCGTCCACCAGCCGGAAGTCGGCCTCCAGCCGGTCGAGCACACCCGTGTTGGCGCTGAGCAGAGCGCGGTCCGAGGCGAGCAGCGACTCGAGCACCGACTGCCACCAGGCGAGCTCCAACTCGGCGCTGACCTGGCTCTCGGGCACGTGGCGGATGGAGAGGTCGGAGATCAGCGGGTCGAGCTCCAGGTCGCGCAGCTGGGTGAGCAGGGCGGTGCGCTCCTGCAGGTTGGCCAGCACCTCGGACTCGGCCGCAAGACCCGCGACCTGGCGGGTCAGCTCCTCCACCGGCAACGCGGCGAGCGACTGCGGGGTGCCGGTGCGGCGCAGCGGGATGTCGAGGCGCGCCAGGTCTTCGGCCACGCGCTGGTAGGCGACCTGCACGTCCGCGATGCCGACCGGCACCTCCGGCACGACGCCGGCGACGGCGAAGCGGTTCCACAGGATGCGCTGCTGCTGGATGCGCCGCAGGCTCTCGTTGAGGTCGGTCACATGGACGCCCGGGCGCACGTACTCCAGCGCGTGCTTGCGCAGGCGGCGACGGTTCGCGCTCGACATCGACGGCGACTCGCGGCGGGATGCGGTGGCCGCGATCAGCTCGGTGAGCGACCGGTCGAACACCGACGGAGTGAACTTGTCGAGCGTCTCGCGGATGTCGAGCAGCAGCCGCAGGTACACGCCCAGCTCGGCGATGGACGCGAACGGACGCATCCGGGTCTGGCCGATGAGCGCCTGCGCGCGGTCGATCAGGCGCGGCAGCTCGGCGCGGTTGAGCTTTTTGGCGAGCTCGTGGGCGGCCTTTCCCTCTTCCGTGGTGGTGAAGGAGGCGCCGTACCAGGGCGAGTCGTTGGGGCCGTAGCGGAACTCGCCCAGCCGTGCGGCGCGGATCAGCGCGTCGGCGGACGCGTCGCGGTCGCGTGCGAGCGCCTCGATGGCGTGGCGCCCGAGACGGGCGGTGGTGGACGGCGGCGACGGCAGCAGCGACAGGCGCGACAGCTCGCGCAGCGCATCCAGCACCGACACCCGGAGCACGGGGTCGCGGCGGGTGAGGGCCGCGCGGTAGTCGACGAGTACCTTGCGGAGGCGCACGAGCGCCTCGTCGACGTCCGTGACCTTGGGCTGCGTCGCCTTCTCGTTGCGGGCGATCGACTGCACGAGGTCGCGACGCAGGGTGCGCGGGGTGACCGCGAGCCCGGGCAGCCCGGCCTTGGTCAGCCGCTGCGCGATGTCGTCGAGGCTGGAGCGGCGCGGGCTCACCACGAGCACGCGCTTGTGCTGCGACACCAGGGCGCCGATCGCGTTGACGATCGTCTGCGTGCCGCCGGTGCCCGGGAGGGTCTTCACGACGAGCGAGTTGCCGGCGGCGATCTGGGCGACCACGTTCTCCTGCGTCTCGTCGGCGTCGAGCAGCAGGGTGTCGGTCGCGGGCGGGCGCTCGTCCTGGCGGATGGGCTCCATCGGGTTGAACGCGCCCTCGACGGTGGTGCGCGCGGTCGGGTTGCCGGCCAGCGCATCCAGCAGCACGGTGTCGAGGTCGCGGGCCTCCTCGCTCAGCGCGGGGGCGACATCCGCGAAGGACGAGGCCACCAGACGCGGCTGCACGTTGAACCACGGCAGGTGCGAGGTGAGTCCGCGCAGCCGGTCGATCACCGGCTGCGGCTTGAAGACGCCGTTGGACACGGCGAGCGCCACGAACGCGTCCGCGTCGAGCGTGATCTGGAACTGCTCGTTGAGGGCGCGCGCGAGCTCGGGGTTGAGGAACGTCTGCCCCTTGAGCTTCAGCTCGAAGTCGCGGCCGTAGCGGCGGATGGCGAGCGGACGCAGCAGGATCGGCGCGAAGTACTCCTCGGCGCCGTGCCGCCACTGGGCGAGGCCGATCGCCAGGTGCACCGACTCGATGCCGCGCACCGAGCGCAGCTCGATGCCCTTCTGGGTGATCGCGTTGGCGGCGGCGCGTGCGGTGCGCAGCGCCAGCTCGTCGCGGATGAGGCTCGACAGCAGCGTGCTCTGGCCGGTGATGAACTGCGGCAGGCCGCCGGGATGCGTGGTGCTCAGCTCGATGCGGGTGCGCGGACTGTCCTCGAAGTGGAGCAGCGGGGAGTCGCCCCCGATCGCCGCGATCTCCTCCCGCCAGCGCCGCCACACCGGCTCGGCGATGTTGCCGGCCACGAGGGCCGGGTCGCCGAGGCTGAGGGCGTGCGGGGAGGTCGTCGTGCGCGGGTTCAGGGCGTCGTCGTCTGCGATGTCCGACGTCGCGTCGTCATCGTCGGTCTTCCTGTCCAGTCGCCACACACGGACACCCTACGTTCACTTCCGCGGAATCGCCGGGAAATCGCGCGGGTTTCGTGTCAATATCACGCCGGGATGCGTGAGCGCGAGTCCCGGCGTGGAGGCGTGCTCAGCGCAAGCGGCTCTCCCCGCGGAGCGGCGCATTCACTTCGACGGCGTGGGTGACGGAGTCGGCGACGGCGTCGACGTGGAGGTCGAGGTCGGCACCGGGACGGGCGTCAGCGTCCCGTACGGCTGCAGCGCCTGGGTGACGACGGGCACCTGCAATCCGACCGAGTTGCCGCCGCTGGTGACCGACACCGTGGTCAGCGAGCCCGGCTTCGCGTCGAGCCCGGTGACGAGCGTGGTCTCCGAGGGCGGATCGCCGAGCTTCTTGGTGGCGCGCGCGGGGATCGACACCTGGATGGTCTGGCCGCCGGTCGGGATGATCGTGATCTCCTGCGCATCCGTCTGGCTCTGGTTGATCAGGGTCATCACGAGGTTCGCGCTGTCGTCCTCGCCGGTCACCAGCACCGCGTTGCCGACGTAGACCTCGCCGACCGTCGCGCTCGCGCCGACGATGGCCGACTCGATGTAGAGCGTGTCCTGGGGCGCCCACAGGTCGCACGCGGTGAGGCCGGTGAGCGCGCAGGCGGCGACGGCTCCCGCGGCGATCGTGCGGCGGAGCGCCGTGCGGCGAAGCTGCGGTGATCGGAACGACATCATCCACCTCCGGGAGACCAGCGTGGCGCCACACTATCCTCGCGGCGGGCCGTTATGGAAGACGCTTCGCGCCCCGCAGAGCGACGATCCCGATCACCCCGCACAGCAGATAGAGGGACGCCTGCACATCCAGGATCGGCACGATGTCGCCCGAGTCGGCGAGCAGGCCGCCCAGCAGCAGGCCGAGCGCCTGCGCCGCCCCGTCGAGCGTGGTCACCGCCGCGATCACGCGCCCGAGGGCGCGCGGCGGCACCTCGGTCTGCACGAGCGTGATCTCGCCGGTCGCCGTGGTCACGGCCGGGAGCCCCATCGCGATGAACAGCCCGCAGTACACCCAGAGCGCGGTGGTGAACGGCGCGAGATTCCAGGTGAGGAGGGAGAGCATCCCGAACACCAGGTACCCGCCGCCGATCAGCGAGCGCGGTCCGAGACGGCGGGCGAGCAGCCCGGTGACAAGTCCGCCGAGCACCCCGCCGATGGCCTGCACGCCGCGGATCACGCCGGCGCCGGTGTCGCCCGCGCCGAGGTTCTGCGTGACGTAGACGAGGAACAGCACGAGGAAGAGGCCCTGCGCGACCCCGCCGAGCGCCGCGATGAGGGCGAGGATGCGGAGCGTTCCCGAGCGCGCGATCAACGCGATCCCGTCGGCCCACTCGCGCAGGATGCGCCGCTCGACCGCCACCGCGGGCTCGCCGTCGGCGCCTGTTTCGCCCGCACCGTCCACCCCGAGTGGATGCGGCCGGCTCAGCGCCACGAGCCCCGCGGTGATCACGTACGACGCCGCATCCGCCACCACCACGCCCGGCAGCCCCCAGATGGCGAACGAGAGTCCGCCGAGCGGCGAGCCGATCAGCCGGGCCAGGTTGTCGCTGACCGCGATCAGCGCGTTGGCGCGGGCGAGCTGGTCGGCTCCGACCAGCTGTGGGGTCATGGCCTGCCGGGCCGGGTTGATGACCGCGCCGAGCACCGCCTCCACCGCCGCGACCGCGTAGACGATGCCCATCCGGTCGGCGCTCGCCGCCAGCAGCGGGAGCAGGAACAGCCCCTGCAGCACGGCGACGATCACGATCGTGCGCCGGTGGTCCCAGCGGTCGACGAGCACCCCGAGGAAGCTGCCGACCAGCAGCATCGGCACCAGCTCGACCAGGAAGACGGTGGAGGCGCCGAGCGCCGAGCCGGTCGCCGAGAGGGCGAACAGCGGCAGGGCGATCCGGAGCAGCCAGTCGCCGGTGTCCGAGACGAGTCCGGCCGACCAGACCAGCGCGAAGTCGCGGCGCAGCAGCGGGGACGGCGAGCGCTTCTGCGCGGGCACGGTGGTCATGAGTCCTCCTCCGCGACGCGGGACTCCGCGAGCCGCTCCTCCGCGACGCGGGACTCCGCTGGCCGCTCCTCCGCGACCCGCGCCGCCGCGATCGCGTCCGGGTGGCGGAACGCGTTGAGGTGCAGCGCGACGACGTCGCTCCCTGCCGGTGCGTCGGTGCGGGTGAGCGCGATGTACGGGCGGATGAGCGCATCCAGCCGCTCCCCCAGCTCGCGCAGTTCGACGGCCGTCAGCTTCAGCGCGTAGCCGCTCAGGATGCTCGCCTCGCGCCACTCCACCGGCTGCTCGTCGCGCTGCGCGATCGCCCGGTGCACCAGCGCGCCCTCGTCGTCGACCTGCCGGTCGGCGAGGGCGCGCTCGACGGTGTCCGCGCCGATCTCGAACTCGGGGTCTTCCGATCGCCCGAAGCTCAGACCGGTCGACGCCGATCGCCAGGGGCGCTCGCGGCCGTCCTCCGCATCCGCCGGCTCGACCAGTCCGACCTTCGCGAGCGCGCGCAGGTGATAGCTGCAGTTGGATGCCGTGGAGCCGACGACCGCAGCGCATTCGCTCGCCGTGCGCGGACCGAACGACATCAGGTGGTCGAGCAGGGCGAGGCGCAGCGGATGCGCGAGCGCCCGCAGCGCGCGGGGGTCGGTGACCGTGGTGCGGCGCTCCGGCCGACCCGATGTGAAAGACATGTTTCAGATCATGGCGTGCTCTTTCTTTCACGTCAAGCGGGAATGCAGGGACCAGGTCTACGTTGTTGACCGATATGAATCAACCCACCCGAGCGAGCGTCGGCTTCCGATCGGAGCGCGGCCCCATCCTCATCGCCCTCATGCTGACGACGGGGCTGGTGGCGATCGACTCGACGATCCTCGCGACGGCGGTCCCCTCGATCGTCCAGGACCTCGGCGGCTTCGCGCAGTTCCCGTGGCTGTTCTCGGTGTACCTGCTCGCGCAGGCGGTGTCCGTCCCGGTCTATGCGAAGCTCTCCGACACCGTCGGCCGCAAGCCGATCGTGCTCGTCGGCATCGCCCTGTTCCTGATCGGCTCGGTGCTGTGCGGGTTCGCGTGGAGCATGCCGGCGCTGATCGCGTTCCGCGCCCTGCAGGGGCTCGGCGCCGGAGCCATCCAGCCGATGTCGATCACCATCGCGGGCGACATCTACACCGTCGCGGAGCGCGCCAAGACGCAGGGCTACCTCGCCAGCGTCTGGGCGATCTCCTCCGTCGTCGGACCGACGCTCGGTGGCGTGTTCTCGCAGTTCCTGTCGTGGCGCTGGATCTTCTTCGTCAACGTGCCGCTCTGCATCCTGGCCGCGTGGATGCTGATCCGCAGCTTCCACGAGAGCATCGAGCGCCGCAAGCACCGCATCGACTACGCGGGCGCTGTACTCCTGACCGGCGGCACGACCCTGCTCATCCTCGCCGTGCTCGAGGGCGGACAGGCGTGGGCGTGGAACTCGATCTGGAGCATCGGCGCGTTCGCGCTCGGCGGCCTTCTGCTCGTCGCGTTCGTGCTGGTCGAGCGGCGGGCTACCGAGCCGGTGCTGCCGCTGTGGGTGTTCTCCCGCCGTCTGCTGGTGACGACCACGCTGATCTCGCTGGGCGTCGGCGCCATCCTGATCGGCCTCACCTCGTACGTTCCTACGTATCTGGAGGGCACGATCGGCGTCGCGCCCATCGTGTCCGGTCTCGCCGTCGCCGCGCTGACCCTCGGCTGGCCGATCGCGGCCAGCCTGTCCGGACGCTTCTACCTGCGCATCGGCTTCCGCAACACCGCGCTGCTCGGGATGAGTATCGCCATCGTCGGCGCGATCTCGCTCGCGCTCACCTCAGTGACCCCGTCGGTGCTGTTCGTCGCAGTCAGCTGCTTCGTGGTCGGCCTCGGGATGGGCCTGATCGCGACCCCGACGCTGATCGCGGCGCAGTCGAGCGTCGCCTGGAACGAGCGCGGCGTGGTCACCGGCAGCAACATGTTCGCGCGCTCCATCGGCAGCGCCGTCGGCGTCGCCGTGTTCGGCGCGATAGCGAACTCGATCATCGCGGGCTCGGCGGGCGGCGCGAAGTCGCCCGAGACCATCCAGTCGGCGTCGACGGCGGTGTTCGTGGCGGTGGCGATCGCCACGGTGCTGACGATCGCGGCGGGCCTGGCGATGCCGCGCTCGCGCGTCGAGGACGTCGAGCTGGGACGGGCGCCCGCGACGGCGGAGTAGGTCGGCCGCCCCGCTCAGCCCGGGATGCGCGTCAGCACCACGAACTCGTTGTACGTGAACGCCTTGCCGGCGAACCGCGGCAGCGGGAACGAGTACTCCCGCTCCACCACCAGCCCCAGCCTGTCGGCGAGCCGGTGCAGCCCGGCGAAGTCCGTGAACGCGACGTGCGTCGCGTCGCTCGCGTAGCCGCGCTCCTGCGGCGTGATGAAGAGGACGTGACCGCCGGGCTTCACGTACGGCAGGTACATCCGCACCAGCTCCACCGCGAAGTCCGGGTCCACGTGCTCGACCACGTGCGCCAGCAGCATCGAGTCGAACGTGCCCGGCTTCGCGTACTCGGTCGTCGGGAACTCGTCGCTCGTGAACGACGTCAGCCCGCGCGCCCGCGCGATCGCCACGGACTCGGGGTTGTGGTCGACACCGACCCCGTTGTTGCCGAGATGCGCGAGGTTGCGGCCCAGGCCGCTCCCCACATCCAGCACCCGGCCCAGGTGGAGGCGGCGGATGTTCCAGCGGTAGGGCGCCTGCACGTTGAGGGTGCGGCGCCACCACGACGTGTCCAGGCGGCGCAGCCGCTCCGCGTAGTCGGCGCCGGCGGTGTCGCGGCCGTCCTTCGGGCCGCCGCTCGCGGCGCCGGCGGCATCGTCGGACATCAGCGGGCTCGATCCGTGAACAGCATGCCTCCACGCTAGGCCACGACGCCGCCCGGCACAGCGCCTTCAAAGCAAAAGACCCCTACGATCGTGGAGGAACTGTCCACCGTTCGATGGGATGAGCTGAATGGCAACTGGCAGGGGAACCACGGGTCCCACGAAACGCGACCGCCGCGAGGAGGCGCGCGAGACCGCCAGGAGGATGCGCGAGGAGGCCGCCAAGAAGGCGCGCCGTCGCAAGATCGTCGTCCAGAGCTCCGTCATCGTCGGCATCGTCGCGGTGCTGGCCATCATCGGCGTGGTCGTCTTCACCAGCATGGGACCGGGCGCCAGCGCCGCGAACCCCAAGAACATGGCGAGCGGCGGCATCCTGCTGACCTCGCCCACGCAGGCCACGAGCACGCCCGCCATCCCGGCCGGCGGCAAGCCGACGCCCACCAAGATGGAGCTGAACGGCAAGACCGCGCACATCCAGATCTGGCTCGACTACCAGTGCCCCTACTGCGACCAGTTCGAGACCACCAACAACGCGCAGATCAAGCAGTGGCTGCAGGACGGCTCGGCGACCCTGGAGGTCCACCCGGTCGCGATCCTGGACAGCAGCGCTAACAAGCAGTACTCCACGCGGTCCGCGGCCGCGGCATCCTGTGTCGCGAACTCCGACCCCGACAAGTTCTTCGACATCAACGCCGCGCTCTTCGCCAAGCAGCCGGACGAGCAGACGGGCGGCGGCCTGAGCAACGCCCAGATCCTGTCGATCTTCAAGGATGCGGGCGTCTCGTCGAAGGCGATCACCGACTGCGTGAACAACCAGACCTTCGCGTCGTTCATCACCACGATGACGTCGGACGCGACCGCCAACTCGCAGCTGAAGAACCCGACCTCGGGCGGCTTCGGCACCCCGACCGTGTTCGTGAACGGCGAGCGCTACCAGGGCGGCTTCACCGACGCCGCCCAGTTCGCCGCCTTCAAGGACGCCGCGGTCAAGGACGCCGGCTCCGGCAAGACGATCACCTTCCCCACCGCCTCCTAGCAATCGGTTCCTCACTTAATCCCGGTTTTCGACCCGAAATCGCGGATTAAGTGAGGAACCGTTGGTGGTACGGTGCGGGCATGGAGCGAGTACCGGAGGACGGCGTCGATGGCGTCGAGGTGGGCGAAGGGGATGCGGGCGACACGGCCGGCTGGGCAGACCCGGCTGACGGCGACGTGGACTACGCGCTGAACGACCGGGAGGCGGAGGCCGACTTCGCCGACGAGCTGGTCACCAACGACGCGGTCGCCGGCGAGACGATCTGGTCCGGCCCCGGCGACGGCAACGACGGCCCCACCGGCGGTCAGGCCCGCGAGGCGGAGCCGGAGTACGACGAGCACAGCGACGACGACGTGGATGCGGGCGTGCTCACCGAGGAGGACGTCGAGGAGGAGGGCATCTAGCCCTCCGCGCTAGCCCTCCGCGCTACCCCTCTGCACCAGCCTCCGGGCCGGGCTCCAGCGCATCCACCACCCCGCGCGCGCTGCGCTCGAGGAAGCCGACGATCCGCTCGGACGGCAGGTCGGTGCCGATCGCGCTCTCGACGAGCGCCTCTTCGGCGAACGCGATCCACGACCGAAGCGCGATGCGCAGCAGCTCCGTGTCCGGCACGCCCAGTTCGAGGAACACCGCGTGCACGCGCTCGGCCTGCTCGCCGCGCGCCTCCTCGACCACCGCGCGCACCTCCGTGTCCCCGGAGGCGACGCCGCGCACCAGCGAGTAGAACGTGCCGCTGTGCTCGCGCACGAACGCGACGATCCGGGTGAGGGTGTCGTGGAGGCGCTCCAGCGGCGGCAGCCCGGCGACCGGTTCCGTGGCGTACAGCATGCTGTCGCGCGCGGTGCGGACGACCTCCCGGTGGAGTCCCTGCTTCGACCCGAAGTAGTGGAACAGCAGCCCGCGGGAGACCCCCGCCCGCGCCGACAGCTCCTCGATGGTCAGCTGGTCCAGCGGGTTGTCGGCGAGGAACGCCACCCCGAGGGCGACGAGCTGCGCCCGCCGCTCGTCCGGCGTCAGTCGCGTCCGCCGGTCCGTGTCCATGCGTCGAGCCTATCCGCCGCCCCTCTCCGCGAGAGTGGCGACCTCGACTATTGACACGCGGTCAATAACGTCTAAGCTCGCTCCTGGACCTGACCGCGCCGTGGCTGTCAAGTCCCCCGAACAGGAGGATCGATGAAGTTCCGAAAGCTCGCCGGGTCGCACGCCGGACGGATCGTGCTCGCGGCCGTCCCCGTCGCCGTGGTGTCGACCGTGCTGATGGCCGGTGTCGCGCAGGGCGCCGTGCCCGTCTCGTTCGCCGTCTCCGGCAGCCAGTTCCAGATCAGCGCCTCCAAGCTCGACGGAACCGGCTTCTCCCAGTACGCGGGCGTCGCGCCGGACACCGCCGGCAAGGAGCACCAGGTCGCGATCGCGAACATCAAGTCCGCCACCCTCTCCGACCTCTGCCAGGCCGTCGTCACCGACACCCCGCTCGGCAAGGTCGGCATGCTCATCACCGCGGGAGGCGGCGGCTCCCCCGCGAGCGCGTCCGACCTTCAGATCGGGATGACGGACCTCAAGGGCGACTCGGAGTTCCACAACATCCGCATCGGCGTCGACGCCTCCACCGTGAACACGACGGCCAAGGGCGCCGCCGGCGACTTCGCGCAGGACGCCGACACCGTCACCATCACGAACCTCCAGCAGACCGCGTGGAGCACGCAGGCCTCCGTCTTCACTCTGACCGGCATGCACGTGCAGCTCACCGACGGCTCGAAGGGATGCTTCTGATCGTGGCTGAGCACGCGACCGGCCGCTGGGCGCGCTTCCGCGCCTGGCGGCGCCGTCGCCCGTTCGTGGGCGGCGTCCTCACCGCTCTCGGCGGAATCGAGATGTTCTTCTCGGGACAGCTCGACATCGGCAAGATCCACGTGCAGCTCGGCATCGAGGGGCTGCAGGCGACGATCATCCCGATCCTGCTGGTACTGCTGGGCGTGCTCGTCATCGCGATGCCCGCGCACCGCATCTTCTACGGCGTGATCGCGCTGGCGGTCGCGGTGTACTCGCTCGTCGGCGTGAACCTGGGCGGCTTCTTCATCGGGATGCTGCTGAGCACGGTGGGCGGCATCCTCACCGTGGCGTGGATGCCGAAGAAGGATGCGGTGGACGCGGTGGATGTCCCCGCCGACCGCGAAGGCACGACCGCATGAGGCGCCGCGGCTCGGGCGTCGTCGCCGGCGCGCTGATCGCGTGCGTCGCCGCGGCGCTCGCCGGTCTGGGCGCCGCGCGCGTGCCGTCGTCTGCGCCGGCCGCCCTGTGCATCCCCCTCTTCATGTCGTGCAGCTCTCCGAGCCCGAGCCCCACGCCGTCGCCGAGCTCGACCACCCCGGGCGTGCCCGGCATCCCGAACCTCCCGCTGCCCGGAACCTCCGACGCCCCCGCCGTCCCCGGAGCGACGCCCACCCCGACCGCTCCCCCGGCGCCCGCCGGGCCGGACGCCGGCGCCCCCGTGTTCACCCAGCCGCCCGCGCAGCTGGGCAGCCGGTCCCTGTCGTTCTCGGGGCTGAAGGGCATCAGCGTGGTGACCGTCCCGCTCGCCGACGGCAGCCGCATCCCCGTGCTGAAGATCTCCGCCGACAGCATCACCGTCGACGGGTTCAGCCTGACCGTGCGCAAGGCGACAGGGCCCAAGCTCGCGACGACCGCCGACCAGATGGCGCTGCGCGGCAACGTGAACGTCTACGTGGATTCGGTGACCGCGACCAGCCAGGACGGCAAGAGCATCACACTGGGCGCCGCCACCCCGCCGCCCGCCGACGGCCTGCCGCCGCAGCTGCTGCGCGTCACGCTCGGGCTCGTCGGGGTGACCGCGGACAGCATCCACTTCACGGCACCGCACCAGCACCTGACCGAGTAGCGGTCAGCGGCCCTCCGACCGCTTCCGCCTGCGGCGTTCCCGCCAGGTGAGCGACTCCCACTCCTCGCGTTCGGCGCGGCGACGGGCGTCCGCCTCCCGGATGCGCTGCTCGCGCCGCTCCCTCCAGCGCCGCACTTCCGCATCCACGTCGCGCGTCGGTGTGACCACGGGCGGGCCGCCCTGCAGCTGCCGCCGCGCCTCGACGATCCGCCGGTTGAACGTCTCGAGGTGCTCGCGCACCGCGGTCTCGGACGCGAGCCGGTCGAGCTTCGCGTCGAGCTCCTTGTCCTCGGTGCGCAGCAGGAGCGCGGGAGGGCCGAGCCCGGTGAGCTGCTCGCGCTCGATCTTGCGGCGGATCCACCAGTCCGGGTCGTGCGTCCCGGTGAGCCCGGGCAGCGGCTTGCCCGCCCCGGGGAGGTTGTCGAAGTCGCCTCGCCGCATCGCCTGCTGGATCGCCGTCTCGACGATCTGCGCGCGCTGCTCCATCGACGGCTGCCCGGCGTTCGCCTCCTCCACCTGCTCGCCGCGGGCCTCCGCGTCACGTCGCAGCCGGTAGCGCGCGGCCTCCACGAGCGGGTCGGACTCGCGAGCCGGGCGACGGGTTTCGTCACGGTTGCGGGCCATGTTTTCACTCTACGCCGGGCCTCCGACGCCGCCGCCGACGTGTCGGTGGCCTCCGCTACCGTCGCTTCATGGAGTTCCGCATCGACGTCCCCCAGCCCGTGCTCGACGACCTGCAGCGCCGGTTAGAGGTCGCCATCCTGCCGGAGCAGACTCCCGGTCCGGACTGGTCGAACGGCATCCCGCCGCACGTGCTCGCGGGGCTCGTCGACCGCTGGCGCGACGGCTATGACTGGCGCGCCTTCGAGCGCCGCCTCGACCGCTACGACCAGTGGATGCTCGACCTCGACGGGTGCGCTGTGCACGTCGTGCGCGCGCCGGCCCGCGCGCCGAGCGGTGCGCTGCCGATCGTCCTGACGCATGGCTGGCCGTACTCGTTCGCGTCCATGCTCGACCTCGCCGACCTGCTCAGCGAGGAGCGGGACGTCGTCATCCCGTCCCTCCCCGGCTATGGCTACTCCGCCCCGCTGCCCGAGCCGTACTCGTCCGCCGGCACCGCCCGCCGCTGGCACGCACTGATGACGCGCGAGCTCGGGTACGACCGCTATCTGACCTACGGCGAGGATGTCGGCGCCGGCGTGAGCGACTGGCTGGCGGCCTCCTCTCCCGAATCCGTCGCGGGCATCGTCGCGAGCCATGCCTCCTTCTCTGGGCGCTCGCGCCCCGGCGTCGAGCTGACCGACGAGGAGCGGACTTTCCTGGCATCCGTCGCCTCCCCCGCCGAGTCTGGCTATGCGCACGAGCAGGGCACCCGTCCGGACACCCTCGCCGCTGCGCTCATCGACTCCCCTAGCGGCCTGCTGGCCTGGATCGTCGAGAAGGTCGCCGCCTGGAGCGACGGCGACACCCTCGAGCGCTTCGACGTCGACGACGTGCTGACCAACGTCACGCTGTACTGGGTGACGCGGTCGATCGGCACGAGCTTCCGCCCCTACCGGGAGTCGCCTGACGACGACGAGCTGCATCCCGTCATCACCGTCCCGGCGTCGATCCTGGTGCAGCGGCACGAGGCCGCCTACCCGCGCTCTCTCGCTGAGAAGAGCTACGCCGACATCCGCTCGTTCGACCGGTTGGAGCGGGGAGGCCACTTCACCGCCTGGGAGGCGCCGGACGCGATCGCCGCCGCCGTCCGCGGCCTCGAGGCACACCTCTGATCGTCGCCGGGCCGCCCGAGGTGAACGCATGATGAACGGCCGGAATACGTCGCGTGAGACCGGTTGACATTCCGCGAAAGCGCTTTACTGTGTGCACTAAGCAACCGGATGGCAGGCTGGACCGCAGGGGGCGGGCAGCTGTACTGCATTCCCGGTGCGCGACGGTCGGCTCGGGTGGGCCGACCGTCGCATCGTTCCCGGGGCCTCCCGCACCGCGCGGCCGCTGACTACCCTGGCGTGGTGACCGACGACGAGCACCTGCGGATGGTGCGCGAGCGCTTCGACGACCGCGCCCCCACCTACGACGAGAGTCCGATGCACCGCGGACTCGCTGCGGCAGTCGCCGCGTTCGCGGACCTGGACGGCGTGGATGCGGTGCTCGACATCGCGACCGGCACCGGCCTGGTGCTCCGCGCCCTCCGCGAGCGCGGCTACACCGGCGCAGCGACCGGCGTGGACCTGTCCCCAGGCATGATCGACGAGGCTCGCCGCCACCTGCCCGACGCCGAGCTGCTGGTGGCGGATGCGACCAGCCTGCCGCTGCCGGACGACACCTTCGACCTCGTGACGTGCGTCACCGGGCTGCAGCTGTTCCCGCATCCTGACGCCGCCATCCTGGAGTGGTCGCGCGTGCTGCGCCCCGGCGGCCGGGCGCTGACGGCGACATTCCTGCAGTTCGACCCGTCGCGTCATCGCGCCGCTCCCCCGCCCGGCTACCTGAATCACAGCCCGTTCGACTCGGTCGAGCACCTTGCCGGGACCGTCGCGCCGGCCGGCTTCGCCGTCGCCCGCACGGACAGGTGGACGGATGGCGCCGACGAGCTTCTGATCGCCGAGCTGACGCTCGCGGGCTGAGCGGGCGCGGTTACTGCGTAGCGGGCGCCGGGACCCGTCGGCTATGAAGGGTGGATGCTGACCGGCACCACCGTGGGTCTGAGGGCGCGCTACGAGGATGACATCCCCATCCTGGTGACCGAGCTGTACAACGACGTGGTGAACGGCTCCCGCGCCGAGGGCTCCCCGTGGCGCCCGATCCGTCCCAGCGCCCGGGACCCGCGCCTCATCACGGACGAGTCGAAGGAGGACGTGGTCGCGTTCTCGGTCGTCTCCCTCGCCGACGACGCCCTGATCGGCTCCGCGAACCTCTGGGGCATCGACACCCACAACCGCTTCGCCCACCTCGGCCTCGGCCTCATCCCCTCCGCCCGCGGCAGCGGCTACGGTACCGACGTGGTCGCCGTCCTCTGCCGCTACGGCTTCGTCGTCCGCGGCCTCAACCGCCTCCAGATCGAGACCCTCGCCGACAACCACGCCATGCTGAAGGCTGCCGAGCGCAACGGCTTCGTCCGCGAGGGCGTGCTGCGCCGGTCGGCGTGGGTGCTCGGTGAGTTCATGGACGAGGTGGTGCTGGGCATGCTGCAGGAGGAGTGGATGCGGCGCTCGTAGGGCGCCGACTGCTCGTCTCGGCAGTCATCGTCGCCGTCCGTTCGCGACCTCGAGCAGAACATCGGCATGGCAGGGCTGATCCAGCGGGCACCAGCAGGCCAGGTTCTTGCCGGCGAGCTGCGCCCGGATCTCCTCGGGCTCCGGATAGCCCAACGCCGCTCGGGTCGCCGGGTCATCGAGCATCGCCCGGAACGCTGCGATGGCCTGCGCGCGGCCCAGGTCAGCGATCGGGAACGGATTGCCCCACTTCGACGGCCTCGCGACGACGACGGTGTTCTCGGGCTTCCGCCAGCCTTTCCGTCGGCTCAACTGAATGCGTCGTAGCAGCCCACCTGGCGACGCGGGAATGGTCACCGGTGGCTCCTGCGTAGGATTTCGAGGATCACGCACCCATCAAACACTCGCGTGCTCCGTGGGAAGAGCCCCACGCGTCCGAGCGGTGAAGCGCTCAGCGGCGGCGGCCTTTGCGTGAAGCCGGAGAGTCCCGCCGAAGCAGCCGTGCGACATTCTGGAGCAGCGCTGACGCGACGAGGCCGACGATCCCCAGAATGAGGAACGGCTTGATCGCGAGGTAGAGCGGCGGGAGCAGGCATCCCGTCGGCGAGGTGCACGGTTGATCGGCGAAGGCGCGGAAGACGAGGATGCCGACGATCGCCACGACCACCATGCCCCACGGCCGCAGGAGGTCGATCGCTCGCACCGGCGCTTTCGCCCCCGACCCGCGAGTGGTCTTGGGCGCGGAGGCGGCGGGCCGTCGTGTCGGTTGCCGCTTCGGAGATGCGCTCACTTGGAGTGGAGGCGTCTGCGGCCCGACGCGGGCGACCAGTCGCTCGAACCGCTGCATCACCCGGTGCGTGTCGGCGGCCCGCGGATCGACGTGCCAGGTCTGCGGCTCCTCGGCCGCGAGCTTCAACATGGCGGCCTCTGCCGCGCTCAGCTGCTGGGGCTGCGACTGCAGCCACGACACGAGCTCCAGCGCATCCACCACAGCGACCGGCCGATTCTGCGGTGCGCGACCGTCCTTGAGCGCCCGAGCCCCGAGGACCGCGAGCACCGGCCGAACCGGCACGGGAAAGCCGGTCTTGGCCTCCAGTCTGCGGGTCACATCCTGCGCGTCGCCTGCCGCAGACGGGAGGTGGCGCGTGTTCCCGTTGTTGACCCTCAGAACGCGGTCGCCGACCCACACCGAAGCTCCCGCGTGATGCTTGGTGTTGATGGCGAAGACGCCGGCCGGCCCGATCACCAGGTGGTCGACATCCTTGGTGCCTGCACCGATCGGGACGGAGTGCCGCACGAACCACTCGGGCCCCAGCTGAGCGAGCATCTGCCCCACGGCCATCTCGCCCACAGCGCCCTGATACCAGGACCACGCGTCGGGATGCAGAACCACCCGCTCGTCGGACCTCAGGTTGGGGTCGCGCTCCTCTTCCTCCGCCTGGACCTGCAGGCACTTGAGCGCGACCGCGTACCCGGCCGGCCGTGAGGACAGCGCGTTGATGCCCGCGAAGTCGACGCGTTCCGCCGTCGTCGGCGCTGCGGGTTCATCGGGCACAAGGACGACGGTATCCGCCGGGCCGCTGGCGGTCTCGCCCCCGAGCTGGGGACGCTGCTGCGCTACCGTGAACCATGACCACCGTCCACGACCGCTTCGACGACATCGTGACCGCTTTCGTCGGCCGTCCCGGCGTGACGCCCCCGATCCCCGGCGGCCCGCGGCGCTTCGGGTCGGATGCGCTGCGCGTCGACGGCTCCGTCTTCTGCATGGTGTCGAGCGGCGAGCGCTTCGTCGTGAAGCTGCCTGCGGCGCGCGTCGACGAGCTCATCGCGGCCTCCACCGGCGAGCCGTTCCGCGCGGGCACGAAGAGCCCGATGCGGCAGTGGCTGGTGGTGACGGATGCGGCACCAGGCGTCTGGGAGTCACTCGCCGAGGAGGCGTACGCGTTCACGCGCGAAGGCGGCGCCGCGCGTCGCTGACGCACGGATAGGGCGCCATCGCTGACGCCCCATCCATTCAGTCGCCCTTCACGTTGACGATCTGCCGGAGCTCGTGCCGCACCTTCACCAGGTCGGACGCGTCCGCCATGACCTGGTCTATCGGCTTGTAGGCGGCGGGGATCTCGTCCAGGAACGCATCCGTGTCCCGGTATTCGATGCCCTTCATGGCCTCCCTCAGCTGGTCGTGGGTGAACGTCTTCCGCGCCGCGCTCCGCGAGTAGTTCCTGCCCGCGCCGTGCGGGCTGGACTGCAGGGCGGCCGCGTTCCCGAGGCCCTCCACCACGTAGGAGGCGGTGCCCATCGACCCGGGGATGAGCCCGGGCTCGCCGGCCCGGGCCGAGATCGCGCCCTTCCGGGACAGCCACACGCTCTTCCCCCAGTGCGTCTCCTTCTGGGTGAAGTTGTGGTGGCAGTTGATCCGCTCCACCTCGGTGACCGCGGTCCCCATCCACTCGCTGAACTGCCGGACGACCCGGTCCATCATCTCCTCACGGTTGAGCAGCGCGTAGTGCTGCGCCCACCGCAGTTCGGCGATGTACCGGTCGAATTCGGGCGTGCCCTCGACGAGGTAGGCGAGATCCGGGTCGGGAAGCGTGATCCACCACTTCTCCATCAGCCGCTGGGCGACCTTGATGTGGCGCTGGGCGATCTTGTTGCCGACTCCCCGGCTCCCGGAGTGGAGGAACAGCCAGACACCGTCGGTCTCGTCGACGCTCACCTCGATGAAGTGGTTGCCGCTTCCCAGCGTCCCGAGCTGCTCCCGCCACGTGCCGAGCGCCCGCGCCGGGTCGAAGCCCGCAGCCTCGGCCATGGCCTCCAGCTCGGCCACTCTCGGTGCCGCGGTCGCGACGATCTTGTTGTTGTGCGCTCCGGCCGACACGGGGATGGCCCGCTCGATCTGCTCCCGCAGAACCCGCAGGTCGCCGTTCAGCTCGTCGAGCCGGAACTGCGTCCGGACCGCGATCATGCCGCACCCGATGTCGACGCCGACGGCGGCCGGCATCACCGCGCGAAGCGTCGGGATCACCGACCCGACCGTCGCTCCGAGCCCGAGGTGGGCGTCCGGCATCAGTGCCATGTGCGGGAACACGAACGGCATCGTGGATGTGGTCCGCGCCTGCTCCTCCGCCTTCGCGTCGAGGATGCTCGCCCAGCTGAGCAAGCGCTTGTTGATCTCTCTCATCGTCTTTCTTGTCTGTGTGGATTTCGGTGGGTGGATGGATGGCACCCGAGAGATCCGAAATGTCTCGAGCCGAAACGGCTGGGGAGACGTCGAACGCCCCGGGCCCTCGAAGGCACGGAGCGTCGAGAAATGACGGTTCGCGCCTACACGAGGTGCTGGAGTTCGCGCTGGCCGCGCTTGGTGGGCAGCGGTCGCTGAGGGCTGAGCGGGCGCAGATAGCTCACGGCTCGGTCCTCTCTCCAGATCAACGGGGCGTACGTTCGCTGGCCGATCGGCGCAGCTGTGCGAGCATAGCGGCACGCAGAGCGCGATGTCCAGGAAAAGAGTCTCCACTTCCTCCCATTGCGGCCAGAATGGCCCCATGAAGGATGCGGACGAGTCCCGCGAACTGCGCCGCCAGCAGCGCCACTGGGGTCGGCATGCGGAGAGCTACGACTCGAAGGTGGCCAAGGCCGAACTGTCGATGCTCGCCGGGACGCGCGAGTGGGTCGGCGAGCGCGCGACCGGCCGCGTGCTGGAGGTCGCGATCGGCAGCGGCCGCAGCCTCCCCTTCTACCGGCGGGATGTGTCGCTGGTCGGTGTCGACCTCAGTCCCGAGATGCTGTCCATCGCCCGGCGACGGGCCGCCGAGCTCGGCCGGCCGGTGGACCTCCGCGAGGGCAACGCGGAAGCCCTGCCCTTCGACGACGCATCGTTCGACACGGTGGTGTGCGCGCTGGCGCTGTGCTCCATCCCGCGTCCCGCCGTCGCGGTGGCGGAGATGGCACGAGTGGTGGCGCCGGGCGGGTCGGTGGTCGTCGTAGACCACGTCCGCAGCGACCGCGCCGTCTTCTTCGCCGGCCAGTGGATGCTCGAACGCTTCACCATCCCGCTCCAGGGCGAGCACCTGACGCGCCGCCACCGCGACGAGGTTGAAGCCGCCGGCCTTTCGGTCGTCGAGGACGAGCGCCTGCACTCCGGCTCGGTGGAGCGCATCCGTGCGGTGCGGGAGGCGACAACCTGATGGCGTGATGTCCGGGGTCTCTGCGACCATGGATTCGAACATACGTTCGAGCGATTGGAGGCAGCATGCGCGGCGAGGCGACGGTGCTGCACGCGGACCTCGACGCCTTCTACGCCTCGGTGGAGCAGCGCGATGCGCCCGGGCTCCGCGGTCGACCGGTCATCGTCGGTGGCGGTGTGGTGCTCGCCGCGAGCTATGAGGCGAAGGCGCGCGGAGTGCGCACTGCGATGGGCGGCCGGCAGGCGCGCGAGCTGTGCCCGGAGGCCGTGGTCGTCCCGCCGCGGATGGATGCGTACTCCGCCGCGAGCAAGGACGTCTTCGCGATCTTCCGCGATACGACTCCCCTCGTCGAGGGACTCTCGATCGACGAGGCGTTCCTCGAGGTCGGCGGACTCCGGCGCATCGCCGGCACGCCCGAGCAGATCGCGGCACGACTACGCGAGCGGGTACGCGCGGAGGTCGGCCTCGCCATCTCGGTCGGAATCGCCCGCACCAAGTTCCTCGCCAAGGTCGCGAGCGCCGTGAGCAAACCCGACGGCCTGCTGCTGGTCGAACCCGACCGCGAACAGGAGTTCCTGCTCCCGCTGCCGGTGGAACGCCTGTGGGGAGTCGGCGCCGTCACCGCGGACAAGCTGCACCGCCTCGGCATCCGCACCGTCGGCCAGCTCGCCGAGCTCGAAGAGGCGACCGCCGAGCGACTGCTCGGCAAGGCGACCGGCGCCCACCTCCACGCACTGGCCCGGCTGCGCGACCCACGGCCGGTCGACAGCACGAAGCGGCGCGGCTCCATCGGATCCCAGCGGGCGCTCGGAAGCCGCCCGCGCACCGCGGAGGAGCTCGACCTCATCCTCACCCAGATCGTCGACCGGCTGGCTCGACGGCTGCGGGATGGCGACCGCACGTGCCGCACGGTCGTGTTACGGCTGCGCTTCGGCGACTTCTCCCGGGCCACGCGATCGCGCACGCTCGGCTTCCCGTCGGACCGCACCTCGGTGCTGTTGACCGTGGCCCGCAGTCTGCTGGCGGCGGCTCAGCCGCAGATCGCAGAGCGTGGCATCACCCTCATCGGCATCTCGCTCTCGCACCTGGGGCGTTCGGACAGCTTCCAGCCCGAACTGCCGATCGACTGGGGGGACGGTGCGCGACTCGACACTGCTCTCGACGCCGTCCGCGACCGCTTCGGCGCGACCTCGGTCGCGCGGGCCGCGCAGCTCGGCCGCGACCCGGGATGGTCGGCGCCGCTGCTGCCCGAGCACGAATAGCGCGTCTTCCCGGGCCCCGCGGCACCGTCGAGCGAGCCAGGACAGCGAAAGGGCGCAGCGGATGCTGCGCCCCTTTTCGCCAGGCCGTTACCGTGCGGCCGACGTACTTCGCTGAGATCAGCGGCTGATGTATTCGCCGTCGGTGCCGTGCTCCAGCGTGTAGTACCGGGTGCTTCGGGTCTCGGCCGAGAGTGCCCACGAGCGCTCGACGCGTCCGGCAGCCGAGTCGTACTCGACGACGATGCGGTCTGCGGCGGTCGGGAGCTGGGCGGTCCACTGGCGGGGCGAGCCGAGTCCCTCGCCCTGGAGGACGATCTGCGGGCCGGCCGCCTGCGGGCGGCTGCTGAGTTCTGCCACCTGCGCGGCGTCGAGCCGAGCCTCGGTGATGGTGCGTGCGGTGAGTTCGACGTTCATTTCATCTCCAATATAACTAAACGTTTAGTTGTATAGTAGACCACGTCGGAGCAAAAGGAAAGCGGAGGAGCGACCATGGCCAGACGGTACGACCGGGACGAGAGCATCCGCCTGCTCCTGGAGGCGAGCGCTGAGGAGTTCGCGCGCCACGGCGTCGGCGGCGCGCGGGTCGACCGGATCGCCGATCGGGCCGAGGTCAACAAGGCGTCGATCTACTCGTACATCGGCAACAAGGACGACCTGTTCGAGGCGACCCTGCAATCCAAACTCGGTGAACTCGCCAAGACGGTCGCCATCCAGTCCGACGATCTCGCCGCGTACGCCGGGGACCTGTTCGACTTCCTCACCGCCGACCCGTCCGTCGCGTGGCTGTTCGAGCAGGAGGGGCTGCACTACGGCGCGGACGACGTCCCCGCGCTCGAGGAACGCTCCGACTACTTCCAGTCACGCGTCGCCGCCGTGCGCGCCGCCCTCGGTGACGACAGCGACCGCGATGCCGAGGCGATCTTCTTCTCCATCATCTCGATGGCGTACTGGTTCGTGGCGGCGCCGCAGCTGGTGCGGATGGTGTTCGGCGACGTCTCCGATGACGAGGCCAAGCGCCGCTACCGCGCCCATGTCGTGGCGACGGCGAAGGCCATGGTCGCGCGCTGACGCTCCCCCGGCCAGCCGAGACCGTCAGGGGCTGACGCGGACGCTGCGCCCCTCGAACGTGACGACATCCCCGATCTGCAGCTGCCGTCCGCGCCGGCGGTCGACCTCGCCGTTGACGGTGACGTAGCCGTCGATGATGGCCTCTTTCACGTTGCCCCCGGAGTCCAGGAGCCCCGCGAACTTGACGAACTGACCGAGGCGGATGCCGTCACTTCCGATGGGGACGTCTTCGATCGGAGCGGATGCGGCCATATCCACAGGCTAACCGACCAGGCGTTGCCGACGCGCAAGAGGATGATGGAGGCATGCCTACCGCCCACCGTCCCGGCCTTCAGGTCGACGCCGGACTCACCATCCCCGAGTCCGAGCTGTCGTGGCGGTTCTCGCGGTCGTCCGGTCCCGGCGGGCAGGGTGTGAACACCGCCGACTCCCGGGTGGAGCTCGTGTGGGATGTGGCCGCATCCACCGTTCTCTCGCCCGCCCAGCGGGAGCGCATCCTCGACCGCCTGAGCGGCCGCATCGTCGACGGGAAGCTGACGATCGCTGCCTCCGAGCACCGCGCGCAGTTGCGCAACCGGGACGCCGCGCGCGAGCGGCTGGCCGACCTCGTGGCCGACGCGCTCCGTCCGCCGGCGCCACCGCGCAGACCCACGAAGCCGAGCCGTGGCGCGAGGGAGCGGCGACTGGATGCCAAGAAGCGCCGCACCGATATCAAGCGGCTGCGACGCCCTCCCCACGACTGAGTCGGCAGCGGTCTGAAGCGGAGCACACACGGATCGCGCGTTCGGACGTAGCCTCACTCCGTGAGAACCATGTGGTTGCTGGTCGTCGTCGGGATCGTGCTCGTCCTCATCGGACTGTTGTGGACGCTTCAGGGGCTGAACGTGCTCGGCGGGTCCGTCATGAGCGGTTCCCCGGTGTGGGGCACGATCGGCCCCATCGTGCTCATCGTGGGCGTGGTGCTGATCATCGTGGCGCTGGTGCGCCGCCGCCGGCGCTCGGGCGCCTGACGACCGCAACGGTCGACGGCGCGCCGGCGCCCGACGACGGACGTCTCAGACGCGCCGGCTGCCGGTGAGCAGTCGCACGAGCCAGACGATCACGGCCAGCACGAGCAGGATGATCCCGACCCAGAGCAGGAAGTTCAGGGACGAGACGAAGCCTCCCGTGAGCAGGAGGATGATGGCGATCACGGCAATGACGATCAGGAGGATGTTCATCAGGGGACCCTTTCTGGTAGTTGGGCTGATGGTCCCAGGCAACCACCGGGGAGGGAGGGTCGCCTCACCCCTAGGGGTGTAATCTCGCGCCATGTCGGCACCGGCCACAACAACGAAGAAGCCGTTCACGATCGCGCTCGTGGACGACTACGACGTCGTGCTCCTCGGCCTGGCGCACATGTTCGACGCCTACAGCGACACCCTGGAGGTCGTCGAGATCGACGCGAACGCCCCGCTGAGCGAGTCGATCGACGTGGTGCTCTACGACGCCTTCGCCCAGCCCGAGTCCAGCCACGCCCAGATCGGCGAGCTCGTGAAGAACCCCCGCGCCCGCCACGTCGTCGTGTACACGTGGAACTTCCATCCCGAACTCATCGAGAGCGCTCGCGCGCAGGGCGTCCACGGCTACCTCTCGAAGACGCTCACCGCCCCGGAGCTGGTCGCAGCTCTGGAGGCTGTGAATGCCGGCGAGATCGTGCTGAGCGAACCGCCGCCGCGCGCCCGCAGCGCCGAGGAGCTCGATTGGCCGGGCAAGCAAGAGGGGATCACGGACCGCGAGTCCGAGATCCTGGCCCTGATCACCCAAGGCAAGAGCAACGCGGCGGTCGCCGAGCTCACCTACCTCAGCCCCAACACGGTCAAGTCGCACATCCGCAGCGTCTACCGGAAGATCGGCGCCGACAGCCGGACGCAGGCGGTGCTGTGGGGCGTGGAGCACGGTTTCACGCCGGACCACCGGCGGATCGAGCGGTGGGTGACGGAGGGGCGCTGAGGCGGGAGACCACTCCGGACCCTAAGACACCACGTATTCCAGCCCGACCGCCGACTCCAGCGTAGCGTTCCCCGCGTGCAGCGGCACGCTCCACGTCTGGTCCCCCACCACACCATCCACGGTGATGAGTGCCCAGCCCTGGAACGCCTCCACCGCTTCCCGCGTGCGCGGCCCGAAGATCCCGTCGATCGGCCCGGGCGTGACCCCGCCCCACTGGTCGGCGCCGTTGGTCAGCACCGTCTGCAGACTCGACACGACCGGCCCGTGCGTGCCCTCGTGCAGCAACGGCATGGGCCCCCCATCGGGCAGCGCCGCCCAGGTCAGCGGCCCGACGATCCCGTCGGGCACCAGGCCGGCCCCCTGCTGGAACTCGACGACCGCCGCGTGCGTCGCCGGGCCGAAGATCCCATCCACGACGACGCTCAGATTCGGCGTCCGCCGCAGCGCGCGCTGCACGCGCCTCACGGTGGTGCCGGTGTCCCCCTGCTGCACCGTCGGCTGTCCTGGATTCGACATGATCGCGTCCCTTCCCGACCAGCGCAGGTCCCGGGAAGTCCGGGCGAGATGTGGGGCACCGGCGTTCTACGGGAAGTGTTGCAGACGGGGGTGTGTGCGGCAATGAGTTGGGGGTCCGCTCGGTCGCATTTCAACGAGAGCGGCGGGCGGAGCTACGGCGCACGTCCGCGACTCCTGCCCGTCAAGCTTGTATGGCGGCGGCGTGTGCGCCAGCGGCAACACGAGCTAGTTTCGCTCGCAACGACCCGGCGTTCCTCCCGCGGGTTTTGGACGCGTGACAGTTAGGGCAAAGGGCGACCATGTTCGCGGGGTCGTCGTGGCCGCCTAATGCGAGATCCTTGACATGGTCCACTTCAAGGATGGGCTGGCCGCTCTTGTTCACTTCAGCAGGCATTCCTGTGCAATCCGGGTTTTCGCACAGGCCCCCACACCGGACGAGCACCGCGGCCCGAGCTGTCAAACTGCGTTGGAAGTCGAAGCTGATGCGGCCCGAACGCCGTGGCACAGGAGCCGGCGCACCAAGACGCCGGACAAGTTCAATGTACGAAGCATCGGAACGAGCCGCGGGCTCAAGTTCGGGCGAGTCGAACACGACGGCGGACTCACGCGCGAGATGCACTTCGCTAGGCCATTCCGTTTGTTCTTGGCTGGGCACCGGTACGAAGCACCACTCGATCTCCCACCGCGGCGTCTTCTCCGAATCAAGGCCGTTGACCCACGCGCGACCCACGACCGCTACCCAACACCAAAACCGCCATGGCTGACCATCGGCCTTGTACCAAAACCGAACAGCAGTGCCGTCCCGTCGCGCCCTTTCCAAGCGCGTGTTTCCTGGCGAGTCGAGCCGTTGAGGACCTGTGAGGCCGTCCCCGCGGTAGCCGAACTGACCGAAACCGGAAGGCGGCTCATCGGCATACGGTCCGCTTGCATCTGAGAAAGCGTTGACTGTGTCCTCGCCAGGAAAGCAAACAATCCCGGCGACCTTGTCGCCACCATACATTTCCTGAATCGCGGTGCGATCCGGATACTCGTCATTTAGACGTGGCGGTTGCATCTCGGCGCGGCTGGCAACGCTGAACCCCAGCCTACGTAGCGCCTTGGCAGCACCATCGGTACCTCCCGAGAACTCGGAGCTCGCCAGAGCTCCATGGCCCGGATGCTCAATGCCGTACGCCACGGCCACGACTGGCTTGGAGTCGATGAGGTCGCCCTCAAACTGCAGGAAGTAGTCGCGCGAACCCTCAAAGCCGTAACGGTCGAGGAAAGCGTGGCGCCCGATGTGCCGGAATTCTGCAATCGCTTCTTCTACTGCCGCTCTGCTCGTCAGCCGCGATAAACCAACCAACGTTCCTCCCAGGCGCAGTCGACCCGAGGTCGATGAATGCATGCATTATGAGGCTGTCAGAATCAGCAATGAACTCCCATCCCCCAATGAGGCGCCAGGACACAATCTGGGGGGATATGTCCGAGGTTCGCCGATCTGCGAATCACCGGTCAGACATGTAGGACTGAACGACCGCCCAAGTCGGGGCCAGAGGTGCCCTGGAGAGACTCGAAAACTGCGACCACCCTTTAAGCACTGTCCGCCTGATGCCTAATCCGCGGAATTCCGGGCTTTTCGACCCCATAGAGATGACTGCGATCACGCAGGAACTCACTCGTTTGTGGGCAAATTGTGGGCAAATTTGGTCATCACGCTTGTTGTTCAAGTGTAATGTACCAGGACATCTCCGACGTTTCTGCACCAGGACACCTCTGACAAAGGATGTATCAGGACATCTCTGACACTCCGCGAGTCTTGCGTGGCCCTCGGGGTCCGCGGGGGTTGCAGCTGCCGACGTATTTGGTGGCGGGAGCCGGCCAGGGATATTCGGCCAGGAGGTGCCATCGGCGTCGAAAATCAGCAGTCGGTCATTTTCCTCGACCCGATAGGCGATCGCTCCCGGCGAGGGTGCGGCTGACCTGGAACTTGGCGCCGCGGGCATAGACGGTGCCGTTATCGTGGATCCGCGTCATCCGTATTTACCACCCATTCTCGATTCCGAACGGGCCTGCTCAACGCTAAGCGCTTCAGATCCTGTAACCCGACTCGCGGGCTTGAGCAGCCACCCGGCCCACGTGGCTGGGTACGTGAACAGCTACTCCACCAGTTGCTTGACGCCCGATGCATCAGAAAGCTGAGCAAACGAAAGTGCAGTTCGCTCGGATTCCGGGATGCTCATGCGCTCAGCGAGGATGGAAGCGACAGCCCGGATGGCCTCACTCGAGTCGCGCCCTTTGGAGAAGCGCCACGTGAAGTTCTCACGATTAGTGATTAGATCGACTCCCCCTCGGGCGCCAGAACTCTCGGCGTGGTGACGTACATAGCGGATGTCCGCGTTCGAGATCGACCGCCGAAGCACGCCCCGAGCGTGAAACTCACTGCGGTTCGCGACCAGAACTCGCGCGTCCGTCACCGCAACGATGAGGTCCCCTTGCTCGTACCCCGTGGTGGCCGCTTCCAGGATGTCCTGGCGGCGGAGGGTCGCCTCGACCGCGGCGGCGACAGAATCCATCCTGCGCCCTACCTTGTTGCCGAATTGCTCGAGCGCACCGTCCATCAATTCATGTGCGGTACAGATCGCGAGCAGCCGCTCGTCGCCGGAAAGATGCCAGCGCAGGATCCTGAGATCTTTGTCAAGCTGTTCGTCCTTGTCTACGAGGACGACGTCGGGGCGCACAACAGGCGCGGGTTCCAGGTGGATCGAATCAGAGATTTGCTCCACGGCGGCGACCAGCTGTTGCGCCATCTTCGCGACCTCGCCGGCGCTTCGACGCGACCCTGTGAACGGGATCGTCCGCTTTCCCGGGAGCTCGGCGAGAATGGCCAACTCACGGTGAACCGATCCGAGAATCGTCGCCATTTCGTCAACGACCTTGTCGTGCTCGGCGCGGGCGCTGTCGACGATGGCTTCCAGGAGTCTGGCGTCGGCCGGATCGTTCTCCGCGTTTAGACGAGCACGTCCGGCGCGGATGGCTTGGTATTCGAACCATGATTTGTGAGCCACGACGAGACAGTGAAGATCGAGCAGGATCGCCTCACCGTTCTTTTCGATGTACTGCCGACGCTCCTGGTGCCCGTTCAGCTTCGACAGCTCGGCCGTGTGGGTCAGTGTGTTGCGTCGGAAGAGGTCTCGTTGTTTGCTGAGTTCAGCCTCGTAGCCGGCGATGTTCTCCCAGATCAAAGGCGTAACTTCACCGACCCTGGTCGCCTCTGCCAGCGCCTTCGAGACAGCCTGCTCGAGACCGGTGAGCTCCGCCCACTGCAGATTGCGGACCGACTTGAGCACGGACTCGGTGAGCGCCATGTTCTGCCGAACCAGCGACGAGACCTCGCTGAGCTGCATTTGGATCGCGATCATGGCGATCGCCGGCCCGACGCTTGCCAGGACGCCAGCCACTGTCGGTGCTGTGGCCGGCAGCCAACGGACCGAGTTGGAGAAGTGGTTGCCGACACGCAATGTTCCGAGGAAGTAGCCACCGCTCTTGATCGGCTCGGCACCAGCTTGAAGTGCCTTCAAGGTCTCAGGGGCGAGCCGCACAAGCCCCTGGGCCTGCGCTAGCGCGTTCGCCGCCTGTGCGCCCACGTTCAGGATCGAGCTGGACGCCGCGAAGGCGCTTACGATCGCACGTTGATCGGCGGAGGAGATCAGCTTGAAGGGAACGAGATCCAGACCGTCGGGAACGTCACCGAAGACGAGTGCCTGACCCGGTGCAACCTCGACCAACGCAGTACCTGGATTCACATCCACGGCGCCTGCGTCGGTAGAACCACTGTCAGCGTGGTCGGCTTGGCGTTCAGCATCGTCGCTCACTGTTCTCCTGTCCCGAGTGCTCGAGAACTGAGGTTACCCGGCAGCACCGACGCGCCACGGACTCAACGCGCGGGTGATCGTGGCGGGTGCAGGTCGATCGTGGGCACACGGGCGCCGTCGACGCCGCGCTTGCGCAGCAGTTCGACCATGTCCTCCTGTCGGGGTTGCCCGAGCGTCAGCCGGTAGAGCGCGAGGTCGTCGCGAAGCCGCTCGTATCGCTCCTGGTCGCGACTCAGCGGGTAGCGCGCGAGAATCCGCTCAACGTGCGCAGCTCCCGGGTACACCCACCAGGGGGCGAACTCGCCGTACTCCTCGACGGCGGCCGACGAAGAAGCAGCGCTGAAGGCGGCCGCCCACGGATCCTCGCTGTCATCTGCGAGAACATCGCTCCAGTGCGCATCCGCTACATTCCGGCGGATGGCGTGACCCGCGAAGCGATTCACCCGCCCTTCACGTTGCTCGAAGTCGACGGGGTTGCGCGGGAGGTTCCAATGCACGACGGCGTGGCACCACCAGTGGAAATCGATGCCCTCCTGGCCGACGCTTGTCGAAACGAGGACGAAAGGAGCGAACGGACTGTTGAATGCGGCGCGCACAGCGCCGTCTCGAACATCCGCGTTGTCGCCGAAGCGCGCCCCGTACCTCAGTGCGAATCGCGCATGGAACGGGATCGGTGCGCGACTCTGGGTGGTGTCGTGACCAAGGTAACGCGCGGGACGAAGGCGAAGCACTTCGGAGGCGTGCCGTGCGATCTGAAGCAGCTGCGCGTCGCCGATGTCCGCTCCGCCGAGATCGCTTCGGAGCTGGAAGACGTACTCGTCAAGGACCGCCTGGAGGTTGCCATCGGCGCAGTAGGACAGCACCGACGACCAGTAAGGCTGGTCGGCACGGTCGCCATAGATTCCGACGATGGTGGCGACGCTCTCGATTCGGTCGAAGAGCCGGCGCAGACCATCGGCGAGCGCAAACGCAGCCGCCCATATTCCCTCAGGAGTCGTATTCGCCCCTGCGATGCGCTGGACGGCTCGATACGCGATGTTGCCCGGCGCGTGCACTGCGAGTCGGGCAAGGTCGGGATGTCCAGACTCCGCACGAGAGGCCTCGAACCGGCTCATCGCCTCCTCGACATGGCGCAGCACACCCGAATCCGGGACATCGTTAGCCGCGTCTTCGCTCGTCTCGTCACCGAGCGCGGTGCGCACCAGACTTCGCGCATCACCGTTCTGAGGCAACAGTCCGTCGATCGAGAAGAAGGCATCCCATGCGTTGTCCGCAACGCTGGTCGGGAAACCTCGCTCGGCGTACTGCTCGGCGTCGGCTGCGGCCAATCGTTGCCCGGCCGTTCGTGCGGCTACGAGAGGGTCACCCGCGCGCGCCAGAGACGGGTGGGGCCAGAACAGCGCGAGGGTCGACAAGGCGCCGACTTCGCCGGCTTTGGTCCGATACGTGAAGCGGTCGGCGACCCGGAGCCGCGCCTGCGGGGTGTTCTCCGTGAGGAATCCCCCGGATGCTTCGGCGATGGCTCGGTCCGCCTCGTACGAGAGCAGCGAAGCGACCGAGGTCGGCACACCGGACCAGGCCGAGAACACGAGCCGTTTCGTGACATCGCCGATCGCGGCGTAGATCGGACCCGGCTGGAGGTACGGCATAGAGGGCGGCATCCAGAGCATCCGCCACCAGCCGGAGTCGACTGTCTCCCCCTTCAGAGCGGCGAGGTATCCGTTGGCTGGCGCGACCGGGGCAAACTCCGCCACGTCGGTCGGATCTATCGACCGCATCAAGGCGAGTACGGCCTCGGCACGTCGCCCCTCAGGCAGACCGAACGCCTCGCGCGCCGTCACCCCGGGCTTGTATCCCTCCATGAAGTTCGCGAAGTACGGGATGGACTTCCAGTACTCGATATCGATTGGCGCGCCGATCTCCTCGCCGAAGGTACGCAGGTGGACGAAGTCGATGATGTCTGCAGGCTCGGGCACGTCGACAGGCAGCTCGCTGATCACGAAGCTGTGGCTGAGTTGCGGGCGCTCCGACCTCGTCATATACGGAAGCAAGGCATCCCGCACAGCTTCGGCCGCAGCGTGGGCATCCCCGCCCCGGATCAGTGCGTCGCGGTAGCCCTCGAGCGCACCACGAACGCGAGCGACCGGTTCGTCCTCCCAGCCTGTGAGGAATCGGACCGTAGCGAGGAATTCCGTGTAATGGTCGTCCTCGACGTCGTCGGCTCGCGTGAACGGTGAATACGGGGTTGCCGACAGGAGCAGCACGCGGGCGCTCTCATGCGTGAACATCGCGTGAGCCAGTTCGGCGGCCTCGCTCGTTCCGGGGTCGGCGAGCAGCTCGCGGAACCTCTGGAACTCGTCGAGAATGACCAGGTCCGGCTCGAGTGCGTTCAAGCTCGCCTTCGCGAGAGCCTGGCGAAGGCTGCCGACGACGGACGCAATGCGATCCCCGTGCACGTCCGTACCGGATGCCCGCTCCCTAACGAGTGCCCGTACACGACCGAGCACCGATGACGCGTCATCGTCGGCGCTCCCGCCATCCCGGATCAACGACTCGAACGCGCCCTGGATGGCCGGGTCGACATCCCCTCCCATCTGCCGGGCCAGGTCGTCCACCCCGTCTCGGAATCTCTCAATTCCCTTGGTCGCCTTCATCAGATCGATGAGCGCGTCCCACTCGCTTCCCTCCGTCACGACAAGGGGCCTGAGGAGGAGACAGAGGAGCGCTCGTTCCTCCCATCTGCCGGTGCGCCATCCGCCTCCGGTCATCCCGGACGTCGCCGGCGTGAACGAGATCAGATTGATCTTCTTTCCGCCGCCTTCCGACGGAGCGGATAGCCGTGGCAAAACAGTCGCGAGAAGAGTCAGGCGTGTAGCGAGCGGGAGTTCGCCCTCACCGGTGACATTGAGACGGTGAAGGTTCTGTTGCGCGAGGTCCTGATTGGAGCAGATGTAAACGATGTCGATCCGTTCGACCCTCGGATCCACTTCCAGCTTTTCGATCGATCGCGCGATCGCGCCACGCGCCACGATGCTCTTTCCCAAGCCGGTCTCGTCGGCGATCAGGAATCGACGAGAGGCGGGCTCGTCGCCATCGGGGTAGAACCGTGCGATGAGGTGATCGACCGCGTCGTGCTGGAAGCCTTTGAGCCCGCGTAGAACGCCGGCAACGTCGACGTCAGCCATGCTCGCTCTTCTTCGTCAAGGTCTGCTGCGCTGCCCAGATCGATGCCCACAGCGCTTCGAAGCCTTCCGGAAGGACGGACGTGCCGTCCGGCTGCCTTCCGAGGTATTCGATGACCCGTTGCACGTCCTCGAGACCGGTGCGGTCGGGGCCGACCGCGCGCACCAGCGCTTCGAACAGGCCCCCCGTATGCGCACCTTCGGCGGCAATCGGCTGCCAGCTGCCTTCGCCTCCGCGACCAGGAAGCGCAAGGCCTCCCAACTCCAGCAAGAGCATGAGGAAGCGCACGAACGCCGCACGATCGGTGAGATGCGCGGCGATCACCGCGTCTCGGCGATCGGCCGGGTCGTCGTGGAGCTCGGCGAGGACGACAGCTTGCTGAGCGAACCGCTCACCCCGCGCGTCCTGTGCTCTCACAATGATGAACGGCGTGATGTCGGTGAGACTCAGATCGCCAACGGTCGACGGCGCGCCCTGCTCGTTTGGAAGACCCGGAATGACGAGACCAGTGCGGGTGATCGGGTGCCACGATAGTTCCACATCCGGCGGAACCGCGACCTCCCCCTCTCGCCAGACATGCAATTCGTACGACGCAACGTGCACCACGCGCGCATACATTCGGATTCCCGCGACCCGTCTCAACACTGCGGAGAGGTCACGATCCGCCCGGTCGTCCTCGGTCTCCGCGACACCGCCGGTGTACTCGTACTCCTGAAGGAAATCGCTGAGGCCTTCGAGCGTCTTCTCCACCCCGAACGTGTTCACCTTTCCGACGGCCTCAACCATCACTTCGACGTTCTCGTGCAGCGCCGGACCGGTGGCATTGAGCGATCCCATGAAGACATGGGCCCCGTCCTGACGGTCGAATACATACGTCTTGGCGTGGAGCCCGGTGAGCGGAGACCGACGATTCTTCCGGAGGTCGTCCTCCGACGCGAAATCGGCTGCGTCGTCGAGGACATAGGCCTGGCGCAGCTTCCTGTCGAAGGTCGTCGGCGAGAGCGAGTCGATGCTGGTCGGCCGAGACACCAAGTACGCATCGCCGTAGGCTCCCCTCTTGACCTCGATCAAGCCGGCGTCAGTCAGGAACGGCGACATGAAGAGCCCCCGGACACCCCGGAACTCCGGCTGCGGTCGATCTCCCACACCCCAGACATGGAACCGGACATCGTGCATACCCGCAGGCGCCGTCCAGACCACATCGCGAATGCTCGACGCTAAGCGCTCGATGCGCGACCGCCGCTCGGGAGGCAACGGCCGAACCGCCAGGTCCGGCAGAGCACGGAGCAGGCGCGCGAGCGGTTCGTTGACCATCCGTGCTGCGGCCCGCTCCGGCGGCAGAGCCGGTGCTCCATCGAGAGAGATCACGACATCCCAGCTCCGGTCCGCGGTGAGGTTACGGCTCGCGCAGACGAATCGATAGGTGCGCTCTGTCCCGCGCTCGTACTCGAGGAACCACACCTTCGGATGGAAGATCCCTCGCGCGACCTCGACGGGATGCACCATCGACTCCAGGAACGACACCAGTGCGCTAGGCGGGATCTCGACGCCGACCTGCCCTGCCTGCGCGAAAACGTCGACTTTGTCACCGGCACGGCGAACCGCGTCGAGGATCCCGATCGGGTCGTCGTCCGCGGTGACCCGGTGCGCTGCAAACGAAAGCGGAACCGTCAGCGCGGTGTCGAGATCGAGGGTGAAAGTCGTCGCGACCGCGTGGGACAGCGCGAAGCCCGTCGGAGGGCGCAGCATGTCCGTCAGCGCGGCCCGCGCCTGCGGCTCAAGCATCGCCGTCCAAACCCGCGTGGATGTCGAGGGCGAGTGCACGCACTGTCTCCCAGCGGAACGTGAGGGCTCCAGCACCGGCTGCACCGGACCACGCACTGAGCCGCTTCGGATTGCCCAGCCGCGCAAGCGCCCCCTTCTGTCGGCGCTCCCGCTCGCGGACGAGACCCTTCGCGACACTGTCATCGGCGATCGTTCGCGGGTCGGCGCGTTTGACGTGTTCGACCCAATCGGAGACGAAGCGCTTCGAACTGGGTGCGATCGTCGCCTTCGCGGTGCCGTACACCCAGTGCCAGAGTTCACCGATGTCCCACCGATCAATCCGCGTCCGCTGCACCCGGTCGGCCCACTCAGCCAGTTCGCCCCGATAGTGGTCTACTGCCGCAGGATACCTACGGCGGTCCTCGGGAACGAGGCTTTCGTACTCTTCGGCCAGCAGAAGGTTGTAGAGCAGTGCAGCCCCGTGCATCGCTGTCGAGAAGGCCTCCGCGTTGCGCAGCAATGTCGCCGCGTCTCCCTCGCTCCCGAGCACAGCAGGATCGGCCCATGGGCTCCGGCTGTCCTTTAGCGGCGCATGCTGCATGAGGTGCGACATGACCGTGTCGGGTGCGTGCTCCAGCACGCGTTCCCGCAGCCAACTGGCCTCGTCCCGCGAGAGGGCGAACGCGTTCTCTATCTGGTGCGGGAACTTTGGCGGAATCGGCGGAAGGGTTGGAGCCCATCCCGAGCTTCGCTTGCGAACACTTTCATCGTCGCCGTCCTGGACCCGTGCCACCGAATCGAACACGTCGGATTTTGCGGTGCTCTCCTCGCGGACGATGCCGTATCGGCGCAAGGTTCCCCAGTAGATCGTCGACGGCAGCGTCTGCAGGGCTTGACCGGCTCGCGCACCGAGCAGACCGGTGAGATCGTCGCTACCCGATGCGCGAAGAGTGGAGATCAGCTGCCGCTCGTTCTTCTCCGCCAGCGCCATCGGATCGGATGCGCCCTCGGCGAGCTGGAAACACCATGGAACAAACAGGAGATAGCGCGCCCGCGTCAGCAGTACTGTCGTCCCGGGAAACAGTCCTTCGGAAATCACGTCACGGACTTGCCCGATCCCAAGTTCATCACGACTATCTCGATCGGTGAACAGCTTGATGATGTCCCGCATCCTGGCTTGATCGTCCGTGTCGGCATCGAGCCAGGCGATCAATGAGGTCACCGTCTAAAGCTAGTGGGAGCCGATCCGATTCGTCGGCAAGTACGAGCAGCCTTCCGCGGTGGACCCGCCGGTCAAGCCCTAGTAGTTGGCCCCAAACGAGGCGGAGGCAGCGTAGCGCTACGTGCAACCGTCGCGGAGGCGATATCGAACCCGTCTCAATGGGAAAGCTTCAAGGCGCCTCACAAACTGCGACCAGCCTCTAAGCCCGTCGACGTCGCACCTAAATCGCGAATGCCGCGCTTTTTCATCGCAAGGAATGACGGCGATGACATAAGAACTCGCCCGGTTGGGGGCAATTTATGGCAAATCTGCTCGGAGTTGGGGCACGAGCTGTCCGCAGCGCCGGCGACAGCTACTGACGCACGACCGGGTGAACGTCAACAACCTCGCCGCCTGGCTGGCCACGATCGAGATCGATAGGCCACCCGAAGCAAGAACGGCGTCCATCTAGGTGCTTGCGGACCTCTCGTTCGGTCCCCCGAACGTGGAATGGCTGCAGTCTTGAGGCCCCACTAGGGTCGAGGCATGTCGCGAGGGTCTGACGCTGAGCACCAGGAAACGCCAATCACGCTCTTGCCAGACGATCCGTTCGAGATCGGCGGGATCCGGATTGTCGGTCGGTTGGGTGCCGGGGCCTCGTCGACGGTCTATTTGGGTAGCACAGGGGACGGCAAAAGCGTCGCCGTCAAGGTGCTGCGGACCGAAGGGAGCACTTCTCGTGAGGTACGCGCCCTGCTGACGCAGGAGGCCCTCCTCCTCGAGCGCGTCCGCGGCACCCGAGTGGCACGGGTGCTGGACGTAAACGCTGTGGCCGAGATGCCCTATCTCGTCACCGAATACGTGCCAGGTTCCCCACTCTCTGAGCGACTCCCAGCCCAGCCGCTCCGCGGCGCCGAGCTATACACGGTGCTGAGCGGCATCGCCGACGCTCTGGTGAACATTCACGACGCAGGTGTCGTGCATCGCGACCTGAAGCCGGCAAACATCCTGTACGGCTCGGATGGGGTTCGCGTCATCGACTTCGGCATCGGCGTCCTCAGTGAGGTCGAAGGGGCCTCAACGGCCAACGCATTCGCCGGCACGCCAGGGTGGATTTCACCCGAGCAGGCAACCGGTGATTCAGTACGAGCGGCCTCTGATATTTTCGCCTTCGGACTTCTGATTGCCTACCTCAGTACGGGCACATTTCCGTTCGGTCAAGGGAGACCCGACGCGATCCTTTACCGCGTGGTCAACTCGGACCCCAACGTTGCCCATGTTCCAGACGGACTGAAGGAACTCGCTCTTGCGTGCATGAGCAAGGATCCCTCCGCGCGCCCGGCGGCAGCCCAGGTCGCTTACCGGCTAGCCCAGCTCAGCGGAATGGGGGAATCGTCGGAAGGGGCGTCACCCCCCACGGTCATCGCGTCGCCGACGGTCCTTGGGCGTAACGCAGCGGAGCGGGCAGAGGCGGCCGGCGCGACCCACATGTTTGGCGGCCTTCGCCGCCGCCCCGTACTGGTCGCCGCGTCGGCGGTTCTGGTCGTGTTACTCATCGTCCTCGGTGTTGTCACCGCCAACGCCGTTGCACCGCTCGGTGGCGCGATCGCCGTCACGTATGACTTGAAAGCTCCGAGCAACAGCTTCAGCGAGGCGCCCACCCTCCGCGTCTCCGTCGACAAAGGCAAGAGCCGCTCACTGCAGCTCGACCAGCTTTCCGACACTAAAACGCTTGCTTCCTGGAAACCGGGATCACGCATCACAGTCTCATACGAGCCTGTGTTCAAGAACGACCAACGCTATTCGAAGACCTTCGCCGCGGAGGAGCTGGGTATGAGCTTGTTCACCGTCGGCCAGCCGCTCACCATCAGGCTTCACATCACCGACGACAAGGTACGTCTGGCGCTCGCTCCCTCTTCACTTTGGGGTTCACCGAAGCCGCGAACCGTCGTGCTCGACCGCGCCAATGAGACGCAATACGTCACCCAGGAATACGAGGGATACAAGAGGTGCGTATCCGCGACGTCGGCGGCGTGGTCGTCCCGACTAGCGACGCTGATCGGCATTCGTGAGAGTTACAACTCCGTTCAGGCGGCGCATGGGTACACGGCAGGCGGGACCGCTTCCTGGGATGTCTGGGCCTCTCGAGCCAAGGGCCTGGCAAACGACCTCTTTGCTCAGCTCGCTACCGCCACCGAGCAATCAAAGGCTCCGCTAACCGGCGGGGCGGCTGAGTACACCGAGGGCGTCAAAAGGACCGCGGATGCTGTATCGAATGCTCTGTCTGCTGTAATCACGGACTGGGACTCGTACTCCAACGCAATTGCCGGGCTGAGCCCATCTCAGTATGGGAATCTCAACGACCTCCTCCCCCGGCAAAACACAATGATTCAAATGGACGTGAAGACCCTATGGTCTAGCGTCGACGATCTGATTGCGTCCCTACCCGGTGGTGCGGATACAGCCTGCAGGGGCCAGTACCCGGATGCTCTATGAGTGAGGCATCGGGCGATCGCTTCATCATCGGACGAGAAGCGCCGGCGGACGTCATCGTTCCCTCCCCACTTGCGTCGCGGCAACACGCGGAACTAACGGTGACCGAAGGCTGCGCCACCATCCACGACCTCCAGTCAGCAAACGGAACCTTCGTCAACGGGCAGCGCGTGGACCAAGTCCAGCTGGTCGAGGGTGACACGATTCACTTCGCCGACGCGCCGTACGTCTTCAGCGGCGGACGCCTGCATGAAGCGAGTTCTTCTGAGGGTCAGGCGGCACAATCCGAGACTGCTAGCGGATCCCGCTGGCAGCGCCCGACCTCGTGGGTCGTCACCTCGATCGTCCTATGCGCGGCGACGATCGTGGCGGTCGTGGTCTTCACAAACGTCGGGTCCGGCTCCCTCGGCGGTCCTTCCCTCTTCGATCGGCCGGCCGGCGTGGAAGATTTCGTTGGCAAGGTGCAGCAGTCTGTCGTAACGGTGCACTGCATCAGCGACGGTCAGACAGCCACCGGTTCCGGCTTTGCACTCGCCGACGGCACAGAGACCGGCTCGGCGAGGACAGTGATCACCAATCACCATGTCATCGCCGACTGTGCGCATGGAGGCGGCGCGCTGAGCGTAGACGGCGATGGCTTCACGAGCGATGCCGCAGTCGAAGCGGACGACAGCGACTCCGACCTTGCGTCACTTCGCATCGATCACTCGATCCCCTCCCTGCCCCGGGCGACCAAACCGGAGGTCGGTATGTGGGTCGCAGCCTTCGGCAGCCCTCATGGGATTGCCGGCACCGTCACGTTTGGCACTGCCTCCAACGTTCTTGCGGAAAGCCAACTGGTCATGACGGATGCCGCAATCAACCACGGCAACAGCGGCGGCCCGTTGGTGAATGCCGCTGGCGAAGTTCTCGGCATCAACACCTTTCGGATTGACGAAGCGTCTACAGTCGGCTTCGCGGTCAGTTGGCCCACGCTTTGCGCCCAGGTGATTTCTTGCACCCCGGGCGAGAAATGGTGAAGTGAGACACGGGCGCCGCCAAAGGGACTGGAAAACTGCGACCACCCTTCAAGCACTGTCCGCGTGATGGCAAAATCTGCGGAATTCCGCGCTTTTGGACCTCCTCGAGATGACTGCGATCACATAGGAGCTCACCCGATGGTGGGCAAAATGTGGGCTAATTTGGCTAGCACGCAAGCCTAATTTCCCGACAAATCAGCCGGGCGGTTAGACAGCGCCTTGGGTGAAGACTGCCTGCACTTCGAGAGGAGGTTCAAGCTCTAGGACAGCATGCCGAACGAAGGGAAATGTCTCGTGATGCTTTCGCAGGATTGCGCAGACCGGTTGCACCATCGCAGAACCCTGCAGGCAATACGCAAGTGCGTCAACAAATCGATCCCGCGCGTAGAGCCGCTCGTGTTGAAATGCAATCACTAGGAGCCGCTCCAACGCCACAAGTCGGGCACCCTCACTAACGGTGGCACTCACCGCCGATGAAAGAAAGTATGCGATTCGATCCACCGCGTTGCTAGGGAATTCGCCATCCGCGTGACGAGCCACAGTTCTAACAAGCCATTCGAACTCGCCCGGTCGGGCTGCTAGGCAATTCACGACGGACGCGGGTGCTTGAGTCAGCGCGTTCACGAAAAGGTCCAAATCGCCAGAGTGCTCGTTGAGCAACCGATACATGTCCCCCGAGCGGTCCCGGCCCTGGACGACATCGTTGAATAGTCGAGCGAGTTCCTCTCCCGGCTCACTCGCAATTGGGCCACCGGCGGCAACCATAAGCTCGCGTAACAGTTCGACTGCAGATTGGAAGCGCTGTGAAGGCTCCTCTTGGGTGGAGACGCGCAAGAGATAGTGGAAACGCGACGGGACTCGGTCCAGGTCCATACCTTCAATTCCAGGAGCACCTGTGAGCAGCTCGTAGAAAATGAGGCCCAGAGCAAAAACGTCCGCGCTAGGCGTGACCGCGTGCGAGTCGCGTAGTTGCTCGGTCGGCATGTATGACGCCGAGCCAACGGGAAAGCCGGCTCTAGTCAACTGCTGGCTATCCGCGGCCAACCGCCGGCCAACCCCGAAGTCTGAGACCCGAGGTCGCGACCCGTACATCAGAATATTTTCCGGCTTGAGGTCGCGATGGATTATCTGTTGCGAATGAGCGTATGCCATCGCCTCGACCACCTCAGTGAAGATTTCAACTGCCCGGTCCACGTCAAGCCCGTCCACATTGAGGGAGAGGACGTCGCGCAGCGACCCTTCGGCCAACGGCATGACGAAATACGGAATGTCTTCGTCCAAACTGCTATACGTCACTTCCACGATTCCTTCATGCAGCAACGTACTTTGGCAGGCCACCTCCCGGCGGAATCGGGCCAGGCGAGCGTTATGTATTGCGGGATCCGAACTGGGCGAGAGTCGCTTAATCGCCACAGGACATCCGTGCTCATCAACGCCGTGCCACACCTCGCCCTGGCCTCCTCTCCTCAAGAGGCGCTCTCGCTTGTATCCCGGCACACTGCCTCCTTTGAGACACGCGAACTACCCGGCTGGCGCCCAGCTCGCTTCGTGCCCTATAGTCTGGCAGAACTTGGATATGGAGGACGCCGCCAATGCCAATGGGCACGCAAGGATATGGCGACTTCGCGCGGTACCTCGCCAGTGTCAGCGGGGCCTCGCCGCCGAGCGATCCCGCGCTTCCGGAAGAGCTTGTGCCCGAGCTTGTACTTGGATTCGTGCGCCCGCAGGGAACCCGGAATGACGACGTCGTCAAGCGCATCAAGACCCGCCTTGAGGACCACAACTACATATGGCGAGAGGTGAAGATCTCCCGGATTCTCGAGGAGATGGCCGCGTTAGTCTCTGGAGCGCACCCTGAGGCGGGTGAGTTCCAGGCGGAAAAGGGATATCGCCGCACGCTTCAGCTAATGCGTTGGGGGGACATCTTCAGACGGGCGATGACACCTTATGAAATGGCCAGATTCGCAGTCACAGACATCGTTCGATCTCGTCCATCTGCCCAGGCTGACGCTATCAAGGATAAGAAATCTGGCGTAGCTTATCTTATACAAAACCTCATGCATCCGACAGAGGTATCGCTCCTCCGGTCGATATATCGCGAGCGATTCTTTCTGTTTGCGACCCATCAACCAGAGAAGTCGCGTCGCGAAAATCTCGAAACGGAGTACAAGAAGTACAGCGGCGGCGATGCTCCAAATGAAGCGTCGCTCGTCATTCGCATCGACTCTGGTGAACGGACCGCCGAGATCGAAGAGACATTTCCGTTTGACTTCAACGGCAGCGCCAATGCACTGAATATCAATTCGACCTTCGACCGCGCAGATGTTTTTGTCGCGCACGATCGTTATGCCGACGTAGTCGACGGCTGGTCGAAGCAGCTCTTTTCATATCCTTTCGGTGCACCGAACCGGGATGAGTTCGGCATGGGGCTGGCCTACTCGGCTGCTCGCCTGTCGACCGCACTCGGCCGTTCAGTAGGGGCAGCCATCGTATCTGAGGAGGTCGCCGGCGACCTCAGCGGCGTGTTGGCGGTGGGATGGAATGATGCGGCAGAACCGGGCGGAGGTCTAGGAACCGATTCGAGCAAAATACCCGTTCAAGAGCATCTAACAGGGGAAGCGGTCGACTCCAGCGATGAACGCCGAGTCGCCGCCGTGAAGGAGTTGCTCGACCGCTTATTCGATCCGATTTGGGTTTCCGCCTACGACAGTCGAGAGTCGGAGGGGGGCGAAGTTGTTAACGAAGATGAAGGAGAACTAACGCAGTGGCTTAATGGGATGCGACAGCGTGCGAAGGACCTGCCACCCATCTCCGATGAGATGGTTGTCGCGATGGCGTCTCTTCCCGCTCTAAGTTCGAGCCGGGTCTTTGGCCTAATCGAGTTTGGGCGAGCCGTCCATGCCGAGATGGCAGCCATTACTTCTGCAGCTCGACGAGGGACATCAATTAACGGCGCCACTATGTTCGTCACAACGTTTCCATGCCACGAATGCGCCCGCAACATCGTCGCCGCAGGCATAACAAGGGTCGTCTTCGTCGAGCCGTACGGCAAAAGCATGACAAACGAACTTTATTCGCACAGCATCGTCAATGCCGCCGTCGACGGCACTAAGGACTCGGGCCGTGTTCGGATGGAACCGTTCGTAGGCATAAGCCCATCTCGATTTGACGACCTATTCTCTAGCGTTCCCCGGAAATACGGCTTGAAGGATGCCCGAGGAAGGAAAGTGGAGCCCGGCCGCATCATCGAGTGGAATTCGCATAATTCGACTTTGCGAGGAACTATCCGCGGGTATCTGTCAGACCCAAGCGACGAGGGCTTGGCAACAGACTATTTTGAGCGAGCCCAGCGGTACGCAGAAGAGTCGGTGGTCAATGGGATGGTTAAGCACCTCAAGCGTAGCTTCCCAAACATCGACGACTCATGGAAATGGACTACGGCGGGAAACCGCCTCGAATATTGAGATGAATGGAGAAATAATGGACGTGCAGATGACTCTGGCTGAAGAGAACGAGGCCATCATTGATGACCTGGACAGTGACGAAACCTACGTCGTTCGATACGACCCGAAGTATTCGTCTCGTCTGTTGAGACGGTTGGCGATGCTTAACCAGTCAACCCGCGATCTGTCGGCCCACTCGTGACTCTTAGAGGACGCATCTGGGTGATACCGAGACGTAGACACGGCAAGCGGAACGACAACAACATTGATAGTTACTGACGCGGGCACCGACCACCACAGGACTCCCTAGGCGCTCATTTGGGCGCGGCGTCGCTATCGTCGAAGTTCAAAAAAATCAGCTATAGCCGGACTATGGCACCGTCGGGCGTTGTATTGAGGAATCGGAACAGCATGGGATTTACGGATTACGAACTCGACAAGTTCCAAGAGGCAATACAAACGCTCAAACTATACAGGCGAGCCGAGCTTGAAAGCCCTCAAGGCGAGGACCTCATCGAAGAACTCTACGTGGACCCGCTTCCAAACGATCACGTGCTGAAACTCCTTCGCGAGTCGAACACTACTTTCCTCATCGGACGCAAAGGAACCGGGAAATCGACGGTCTTTCTGCGCGCGCAAAAAAGCTTGCTAAACCAAAACGGAGTGTTATCCACATACGTGGATATCAAGACGGTGTTCGAGTCAGCACAGATCGATCCTTCGCTCCTCACCAAACTCGGTTCTGTAGATGGCGCGCTGCCCGAATCAGCACTTTCCGAATTCCTACTCATGACGGCGTTCGTTAAAGCCGTGGTCGCTGGTCTACGTGACGAGCTTGAAAAGCAGCTCTCAAGTTCCTGGCGCCACAGGATCAAGGAAGCATTCGGCGGCAGCTATCGAGATCTGAGTTCGAAGCTGGACCAATTCGTAGCCGAGCTCGATGATCCCGAGTTCATCAACGCTCAGGGGATCCGGGAGGTTCGCCTCAAGGACTTCTCGCAGGACCGGTCCAGCGAGAAATCAGGTGCCAAACTCGGGTTTGATGGAGGGAAGCCGACCGCAGCAGTCTCGGCGGAAATCTCCAGCTTCAGCGAAGACGCGATCGGAACCGAGTACGGCGACGTGCTGCTCCGGATGATGGATGTCCGGAAGCTCATTGCCGGCCTGAAGGACCTTCTCGAGCCAATGTCTGTGCGCCACCTGTACGTCTTCCTGGACGACTTTTCTGAACTTCCGCTTACGGCGATGACAACTGTGGTGGACGCATTGATTGCGCCGCTGAACAACTGGTCCGATGAGCTGGTCAAGTTCAAGATCGCCGCATACCCGGGCCGGATCTACTACGGGGCTCTCGATAAGTCGAAGATCGACGAAATCAACCTTGACCTTCACAGTCTCTACGGTCAATCGACGGTTGCTGACATGGAACTAAAGGGCGTTGAGTTCGTGAAGCGCCTTGTTCAGAAGAGGCTCAACCACTTCGGCCTAGATGTACGGAAATATGTGGACGCCAAATCGGCTGAGGCTGTTTGGATGGCACTCTTCCAGGCGTCGTTGGGCAACCCTCGAACTCTCGGGTACATCCTCTTCTTCGCTTACGAAAGCCAGCTGCTGTATGGTCGCGAGATCACAGTAACTGGCGTTCGAGATGCGTCCAAACGGTACTACGAGGACAAGTTGGAGCCCTATTTTGCGATGGGTCGATTCCTGCACGAGTCTTTTGAAGAAAAGTCGACAATATTCAGCCTCAAGGAGCTTCTCGAGAGGATCGTCGACCGTGCTCGCGCCCTCCGACTGAAAGATGCCGCGAGCGTGTTCCGCAAAATCGAGGGTCAGCACCCGACTAGTCACTTCTACACTGCGCAGGCCTTCGACGCCTTGCTCTCCACGTTGGAGCTGAATTTTTTTCTCACTCGCTACTACGTCATGAGTAATCGAGACGGCAAGCGAGTCACCGTCTATGCGCTGAACTACGGTTTATGCGAGAAGTACTCGATAGCTTTCGGCAGACCTACGGAGACGCGAGAACAACGGCTCTACTTCGTAGAGCGAGTGTTTGATTACACTCCGCTGCTACAGGATTTCGTGGCGAGTAATCAGGAAATCGTATGCGACTCTTGTTCTTCAGTCTTTGAATCTGAAGATCTTGAAGCACTCAAACGGTTTGGGATGCTCTGCCCCAACTGTCGGGTCGGCGTCTGTCGCGTGACGAACATCTCCAAGAAATATGAGTCTCTGATTCGAAGCGTCAACGAAGAACAGCTTCTTCCCCCGACGGAACTCGGTATTCTTCAGACGTTGAATTCGGAGCCTAAACCTCTCTACGCTTCGGAAATTGCAGGTGAACTCGATGTTTCCTACCAAATGGTGGGGAAGCGAGCTAAGGCCCTCGACGAGCAAAGGCTCGTTGATCGGCAACTCGTGCGTGGACGACGAGAATTTCAATTGAGCGACGCGGCACGCCGGATTTACTTCGGCAGGCCGGAGGTTACGGACCTTGAACTCGCCGATGACTTGAAGGGGTCAGACAAGGAGTGATGTTCCTTGTCTCACTCGGACTTTCAGGTGGCAAGTGGAGAGAGCAACCAGGGACGGTGGACCTTCGTCCGCTCTTTTAACTGACTCCGACGCCGATCTCGCCGCCCAGTTTCCCCTTCGAGTTAACCCTTGTCCGAATGTTCGCTCGGACCGACGTGAGCAGCTGTCAGCTTAGGCACGCCGTATCAGTCTCTGAGACGCTCGGTCGTACACATGCTCGGTAATCTCACCCGACATGATCATCGCTACAGCCTCATTAACCACATCGATCGGCACGACGAACCACTCGGACGGGTCATAGTTCCGGCCCTTCTTGTCGACCTGCCTCAAGTCGAGCCGCACGTCTGCGAAAACGCGGTGCAACAGGTGCTCAAGCGCTGATGCCTTGACGTTGTAAAGCCGGTAATCCGCGACGATTTGGACGGGGGCCATGAGGTAAGTCGGCGAAGTTGAGGCGGCCTTGACACGCTGCTCAACGCTTGTGGTCGAAAAGCCGATTTTGTGCAGGTTCGCGATATTCGCGATGAGCGGGTCGGTACTCATGGACTTCAGGACGTAAATGTGGCCGCTCTCGATGTCGGCATCTAGGATCTCGCCAATGTCGACCCCGGAGCGAGCCAGAACTTGCCCCTGGACCTCGTACAAGCGCGTCATCAGGCTCTGCTTGTACATGCGTGACTCCGTGCCGTTTTCGAATACAACGTGAAGGCGCTGTTTCTGTGTTCGCTTCCCACCCACGACAAGGTCCACATCTTCGCCGACCTCGGCGACGAAGCACATGACGCCGTTGAGGACAAAGAACATACCCTCCCGGATGAGGTCCATACCTGTGAAGGGCTTGAGCTCGTAGGTACCCTCGGCAAGCTCAGCATGCTTGGTCTTGAACAGAGGTTGGAACTGCGCAAAATCTTCGGACTTCACGCGCTGTGCAACTGAGTCCGGCGATTCAGGGCGCTTCATGACCGGCAGATCAGACACGTCGAGGATCCACGCGTCGTCGCCCAACAGGTCATCGAGGTCATCGCTCTCGAGCAGGTCGTCGAGTGACGCCGGCGCAGTCTGTGACTGGAGGAGCCCGAACTCGTCGAGGTGCCTGACCGCGGCGGCCCGCGCTTCATTGGCGAGGAATCCGTCGAGACGGGCTCCGAGCTTGCGCTCGGCGATCTCGCGCGTCTGCGAACTCGGAGCCCGACCCTCAGCACGACGAAATTCGACGATCTCGACGAACGCGCGCTCCAACCTGTCCGACGAGGTGAGCTTCGTCGGCTTCTCGGGAGCCGTGAACAGGTCGTCGTCGAGGATGTCGTCGATCGACAGAGCGACGTCCCCTTTATTCGTGAAGCCCTCAGTCATGATGGTCCACCATCTCGGTGGCGCGCTTCTCGGCTTTGCGCTCGGCAGTGCGCCTCTGCAAATACAGCAAGGCCGTGGCCAGCCGCTTTTCCGCCGAGTCCTCCGACCGGATATCCGGGTTCTTACCGTTGACCTGTCTCCAGGTCTTAATTTTGGGGACCAACGCCAACGCCTCTTCGTCCGTGAACTCGATCTTGGTTGCCGTGATCGTGTCCTGGATAATCCGCAGGACCGACGGCGTCACTGACTTCGACAGCACCTCAAAGGCCCGCTGGAACGGGTTCACCGAATCGATGAGGTTGATGTTGATGTCGTCGATATTCACGAACTTCTCGGCCATCTTGATGAAGCGCTTGTCGCCGACCTCGCGGACCTCGCCACTTTTGATCACGGAGTCGACGACCACCTGCTGGCGCACCTCTTCGACCTGAGACTCGTCGAGATCCGGGTATTTCTCCCGAATGATCTTTGGGATTAGCACCTTATTCGTTGTCTCGGCATCGATGGAGCCAGCGGCGGCTCGGGCGAATGTGTCATCCTGCAGGATCGTCGCCTTGAGGTCATTAAGGTCCGTTGCGACGATCTGCTTCACGCGGTCGCTGGAGGGCTCCTTGAAGCCCTTGATCTTTAGCTCGCCCTTCTTGGTCGGCTCATATTCACCGAACTTCTTCGTCTTAAACGTGAAATTCTGCGCAAGCACTTGCTCCATAAGCAGCGAGGCGGTAATGGCTTTGAGCATATTGTTTACAGAGACCTTGACTTCACCCTGCGAGGCGTCGGGCTCGGCGATGAGATTTGTAAATTGGGCGTGTTTCTTGCCCTCGCTGTCGCGCGTCACGCGGCCGATGATCTGGATTACTTCGGTGAGTGACGCTCGGTATCCAACGGTGAGCGCATGCTCTGCGTATGGCCAGTCGAAGCCTTCCTTAGCCATCCCAAGAGCGATGATGATGTCGACCGCGTCGCGATCCTTTGACGCAGTGTGGGCGAGGTAGTGCAGCGTGTCGCCGCGCTTCTTCTGATCGGTGTCATCGACGAGGTCCGCGACGCGCACGATTGCGCTCGTGTCTCCGCGACGCACACTGATGATGCCTGTATCGGGGTCGGTCTCCTCGACGTGCCCGATGGCGTCAATGATGAACCCCACCTCTTCGATCTTGTCCTTCGTAGACTCACCCGAGTTCACACTTGGGATGTGCACGATCGTCTTCTTGTCGAGGTCGAGCACTTCGTGAATCGCCTCGGTGTAGCGACCCTGGTAGAAGTGGTGGCCAATGCCGAGAGAGCGCAGATACTCGTAGCCGTTGAGCTGGTCGTAGTAGTTGAAGGTGACCGGCGTGAATTTTGCCTCGTCCTCGGGCGCAAGCACCGGGACCGAGTCGCCACGAAAGTACGAGCCCGTCATCGCCACGATGTGTGCATCCGAACCGTTCATCACGTCGCGTAGCAGTGCACCAAGACGCGAGCTTTCGGTATCAGCGGAGACATGGTGGAACTCGTCAATTGCGAGCACTGTCCCGTTGAACGCTTCGGGTGCGAGCTTCTCGAAGGCGAAGCGCAGAGTCGCGTGCGTGCAAACCAGCACGGCATCAGGACCCTCCAGAAAATTAACAAATGCCTCGACTTTTCCTGCTGAGGAGCCTGCATCGCATAGGTTGTTCTCGTCTTTGATCTCCCAGTCGGCCCAGAAGCCGAACTCGGTGAGACTCGTCGACGCGAACGAAGCACCGATGGAGCGCTCCGGCACTGCGACGATCACCTTCTTTCGCCCTTGGTTGTAAAGCTTGTCGAGCGCGACAAACATGAGCGCACGGGACTTGCCAGAGGCCGGCGGCGCCTTCACAAGCAGATGCTGGGCGTCGCGCTTCGCAAAGACTCGCTGCTGCATCTCGCGCATGCCGAGCTCATCGGTGTTCACCGAAGCCTTCGTCTGGGCGTAGGTAACGTTGACGATATTGACAGGCTTGTTTACCGCGTTCACTTCGCTACTGCCTTCCTGGGTGCGCGCGTCTTCTTCGTCAGGGTCGCCGCCGACGCCTCAACGGACATTTGCTCGTACATCACGAACAGATCAGAAAGGCGCTGCTCGTCAGTCTCGTATGGCCTCTTGGAGTACACCGAGTCAACCAGAGCATCGATTTCCGCATGCGCGGCACGCAGGTCCTCCGGCATCTCGTCCGGGTCGTAGAGCTCCGCCAGGGTCCGCTCACAGTGATACTCGCGAACGTCGAGCACGCGCAGCCCGGCCACGCTCAGCTTTTCTTTCAAGGCATCAGATAGCGGCGGGACGGGGAAGTTGTTGTAGACGATGGTGTTGGAGTAACGGATGCGTGTCTCCAGCTGGCCGCCCACTGCACGCGTCCACGCCATGTGCATCGCCGAGTTGAGGAGTGCGAAGAGCCAGGGCTCGGCTTCGTAGATTGCGAAGGCGAGGTTCGAAACCACGGTTTCGGGCCCTAGAAAGCCCATTGGCATGTACCGCCGACGCTCCGACGAGACGCTGGGCACGATGATCGAATCGGTTGGCTTGTAGGCGCGCTGGATGAACCGATGTGGCTCTGCGCTAAATTTCTTCGAGATATCGCTGGCGTCCTCAGCTAACCGAGCTTGACGAACTCGGAGCAACCGATCACGAACAGCAGGAATCTTATTCGCATCCTTTACTCCTTCGTCGTCGATCCACAGGCAGAAACGCTCCCCACCGTTGATGAATTCCGACGAACCCATGTACTGCTTGATAAACACGGCGGCTTCCGGCGCGGATGCGAGGAGATTAGCTCGTTCGGCGGGACTCAGGATTAGGTGGCCACCATCGGTAGGCTTCGAGCCAAAGGCCATAGGTGGCAGAGCTTCTGAGATAGGTCTCGATCTGCGGACAGCCATGACGTTTGGGGCGTCAGCCAGGTAACCGTTGATGTTGGTCGCCGCAATCCGCAGGTCGTCGGTGTAGATGTACTTCGGCTCTGGCGACTCGTTCCGCAGATTTATAACTGCGACAGTCACGCCCGCGTTGCGCTTCGCGTTGTTTTCCCACTTGAACGACGTGTAAGCAAATCCGATCTCAATCCCCATGTCGAAGATCGTGGGAAATAGCAGACTTACGTGCTCGCCCTGGGCCACCGAGTTTGTGGTGACAAACGCGAGCTGAGCTCGCGTACCAGCGATGTAGTCAGATCCCTTGATGAACCATAGGGAGATGTAGTCGAGGTTCCTTGAGAAGGGCCGGATGCCGAAAACTGGCTTGAACTCCGCTTTCTGCTCTGCCGTCTGCATGCTCGAGCCGACATACGGCGGATTACTGATGAGATAGATTTCCGAAGTGCCGTCGTTCGGGCACACCTCATTCCAATCGACGTGTGTCGAATTGCCCGCGCGGATCTGACCAGTCTCCTTGAGCGGGATCAGCGGGATGGAGACGCCAAACTTCTCACGGAACTCGGTGTTCATCTGGTGCTTAGCAATCCACAGGGACAGCACCGCGACCTCACTAGCGAAGTCGTCGATCTCGATGCCGTAGAAGTTCTCGATACTGATCTTCGAGTCGGCCCACAGTACTTGGTGCGTCGAGCTGAGTTCGGCCAGGCGCTCGAGTATTGCGTGCTCGAGCTTGCGCAACTCCTTGTATGCAATGACGAGGAAGTTGCCCGACCCGCACGCGGGGTCGAATACCTTGATGCCAGCGATTCGATCAAGCAGTCGGACGAGCCGACGCTCGCTGTCGTAAGCTGCGTCGAGCTCTGCCTTGAGTGCGTCGACGAACAGCGGTTCGATCGTCTTGAGGATGTTCGGCACCGATGTGTAGTGCTGTCCGAGGTCGCTGCGTTTGCCCGGTGTGACGATCGCTTGGAACATTGAGCCGAAGATATCGGGGTTAATCTCGCGCCAGATGAGTTTGCCCGACGAAATAAGTTCCTCGCGGGCTCTCTTCGTGAACCTCGGCACAACGTGCTCGGCGGTCATCGCGAACAAGCGACCGTTGACATAGGGAAAGTCCGCAAGGCTTCTCGGTTTTTCCTCAGGGCTCGCCGTGTCTAGCGCAACAAACAGGTCTGCCAAGAACACGTCTGTGTCCGAGCCATCGGGTTGAGTTTGCGAGCCCACTGCGTTCGTGAACTGATTTTCGGCGAAGATCCCGGTGTCTTCAGCGAAGAAACAAAACAGCAGGCGGGTGAAGAAAATGTTAAGTGCATGCCGCCCGCGCTCGTCGTCGAACAGGCCAGGGTTCGCACTGAGCAGCTCATCGAAGAGTCTGCCCATGCGTTCGGCGGCCTTTACGTCGGCGTGGGCCTCGCTGAAGTACTGCGCCTTCTCCATTCCTGCCCAGGGTAGGAAGAAGGCGAAGTGCTGGTCGATCTCCCCGATCGGAAAGCCGATGGTCTCACGAGTCTTTGTGTCGGTCGCGATGAGGTGGACGTAGTCGGTCACGATTACGAAACGGGTGCTGAACCGGACTACCGCCGGCGACGACTTAAGGTCTTCGATGATCTCGAGCGGATCCCTGGTGGTCTCTTTGAAGTAGACAGTGTTCTTCTGTGCGACCTCGGATGTCGGATCCGCGGCAATGTTCAGGGAGCCGTTGCGTAGACGGGTGACGTTGCCCTGTGGCTTACCGTAGGCGAGAAGAAGATCGAATATGAACTCGCGATCGTAGGCTTGGCGACCGGCAAGCGGGGTGATGCGCTCTTCGATGGCCTTGAGACTCAATCTCGCCATGAATGTTTCCTACTCTCGCGCGCTTGCAGTAGGGCAAGAAAACCACACTTCTTCGCGCATTTACGCTCGACTCGAGCCCGGACCGTAATGCCAGTGAATCTTATCGAGCGACTGGGGACCGCGACTCCTATCCCAAGCTTCCGCGAGTCGCCTCGTGCGTCATTGGAGCCCGGCGCTGATTTCGAAATCACGTCGATTCTCTGAGCTGAATCCTGACTCCGGGGTTGCGCAGCGGAAATTGTAACGACAATCGGAGCACACTCCGCCGGACGGCACGTCTGGCTACCACGGGTTCAAATGAGGAGGGGGCCAAAGATCAGAAGCGCTGAGCAGACAACGAGACTAGAGGCAAACCAGAGGAGGAAGAAACCCAAAGCAAGTCAAACCGAGATAGAGGCCAAGAAGAGGTCACAGGCAGACGCGACAGATTCTAAGGAGCAGTCTAAGGAGCTATGCACGTAGGCACTTCAGTGAGATGACCGGGTCGCGCCTCACGACCTAGTTGGTCAAGCGAGGCTTTGTCGGAGAACCCAAAGGAATCCGCGGATGCCCAACGCACGCACGCGCAGCAGCCGATAACACGGATAACCGCAAATTTGATCTTTTCTCATGGCTTGATTCACAATAGATTCTGCTCATGACGGTGGGCAACTTAGCGGGACTCAAACAGCTGACGGACCACTTCCTTCCGGAGATTCCATCTGCCATCGAGCCAGGGAAATGGTTGCGCGTTTGGGAAGCACCCTCTGAGGTGTATGACTATTTCGTCACCGGTGGTGAGTGGACGAGCGCCCGTTGGGATGCGTATGCGCATCTCGGGGCTACCACTACAATCCCAATTCCTCTCCTGTCGCTGACCGCCGCGTATATCGGAATGCACACCGCGGTGACAAACATCCGCCTTTCGACTCCGACCATCGAAACCGTCTACATCGAGGACAATAGCCCGGCCATGATCGCGGAGGGTGAGGCCTGCGCCAATCGCGCAGCGGCCGGCTTAGCTTGCCTGGAGGCAATATCCAGTTGGAACGCTCCCGACACGGCTCAAGTGCGAACCATCGCCGGTGCCTTCTTCGACATGTGGCGCAACGAAGTTGCCGCGGCCTATTACCGCTACCAAGGCGCGTTAGATCTAGCAGCTGAAGAACGAGAGCGCAGAGACGCCCGCCCCTGAGCTTGCGGATGGGCTCCCCTTGCTGAGGCTTTGGGTCTCCCCGCCTTTCCTTTTGACTGACGGTACTCCGGGGCCGCCTTCGCCAATTCGCTGTCACTTGCACCTCAGTTGCGAATGGTCGTCGCTGGCATGGGTTCCTTACCGCTTATACGAGGCCCACGCGAATAGAAGGGAGTGCCTTTCCGTCGCCCGATCGTAGCTCGCTCCCGGTGCTCCGTGCCGGGCTTTCGCGGCGTATCCTCCCCCGCTGCGCTCCCCCGGTACTCCACGGTCCCAGCACTCCACACCTCCCACTCGCTCTCGATCACCCGCCGGAAAGGCACTCAAAAACGATCGACCTCTGAGGGAGCGAGTGAGATGCGGGTATTCATCATCGACGCCAGCAACATGGATCCGAAATTGCAAAGCGGACTCGTTGGCGTAGAGGGCTCCGCGAGCCCGACCGCAGCCGAGAAGCAGGAATGCGTGGAGACCGTCAGCCAATACGCGATGGATGGGTGGGCGATCGCCGCCGACCCGTCCACCCCGATCGGATGGCTAGCGGCGCTCACCGCGGAGACAGCATGCGTGCCCTTCCTCAGTCTGACCAGACTCTCCGCGTACGCACGGCCCGGAAGGGAACCGGCTTAGGCCTCGGCGGCGTCCGGCCGGAGTCTTTGCCTGGGCGTGATCCAACGAATATCGGATTTGCGCGTCAAAACCGGCTTGGAAACACAACGTGCAGGTATGAGGGCATTCGTTCTGGAAGGCAGCACCGCGCTGCAGCTCGCCGGCGCCGTCGATGGCGTGCCAGATGCGGCCGGTCGCCGCCGTTCCCGAAGGGAGCGGATTCAGGGAAAGCAGCAGCGCGCGCCAAATGCGCGCCAAAACGCTCCCCGAACCGGAAGTAATAAGTAGAGGGCAATTTCCGACAAAGTACGAGACTGCCTGGTTTCGAGAGTTCCGAAGCGACGTGTGAGGGAGGTGACTGCAGGTGCGAGGCGGAGTAGCCAGATGGAAGCGGGGACAGCAATCCCACGGGGTCAAGCAAGCGGTCAACTACGCCTTCTCCGGTGCCTGTGACGCCTCCCTCACCGCCAAAACCGCCGACGGAGTGATCGCCGCGGCCGGCTACGCGGACGCGGTGATGACCCGGTACATCGTGGAGAACGGTGCCATCCGCGACGACCTCCTCACCCGCGACCAACTCAAAGCCTGGGTCGACGGCCTGGATCCCCTCACCGGGAAACGTCGCGGCCGGGACCTCGAGTCGCCGGTCGCGGATCTGATTCTGGATGCGACGATCAATGCGCCGAAGTCGTTCTCGATCGCCGCCATGCTCGACCCCGACCTCGCCGCCGCCTATGAGGATCTCCAGGACCGCCTCCGCGACCGGATCATCAAGCTGTGGCAGTCCGAGCTCAACGCCCGACGCGGCAAAGGCGGATCCATCCGGGAGGACCTGGCGCGGATCGAGGTCGTCGAGCTGCGTCACGAACGTTCCCGTTCCTTGGACCCGCATAAGCACCGCCACCTTTGGCTGAATGTCAAAGTGCAAGGCCAAGACGGCAAATGGTCCAACATCGACACGAGGGTGGCGTTGCGGTTTCAGAACGTCATCAATGCCGAAGGTGACCTCGCCTCCCGCACCGACCCGGCATGGGTCGGCGCTCTCGCCGCAAAGGGGTTCACCCTCAACGCTGACGGTGAAGTTACTCAGCTCCAGCACCTGGTGCGACCGCTGTCGAAGCGGTCCGCGCAGATCGAGGCCAACAAGATTGCCCGCACCGCTTGGTGGAGGCGGCAGCACCCCAGGCAGGAACCTTCCCACGATGTGCTCAGCCAGATCGACCACTGGGCCTGGGCGGTCGGCCGACCCAACAAGCCGGGCGAGTTGAACGAAGGCGACTGGGCCGCCCTCGTCCGCAAGGAACTACATTCCGCCGACCCGACCATTGGAATGCAGCATTCTCCTGCGACACTGCGTCCTCTTGCCGTCGAGGAACTCGACATCGGATTGCTGGCAGCCAAGGCCGTTGTCGACGCGGATGCCCGCTCAACCGGCAGCGGTGGCCGCTTCAGCGCGATGGACGTGCGGGCCGGTGCGCTCCGCGCGATCGCCGCCACCGGCGTTGTCGCCGAGCGGGACGTCCTCGCGAAGCTCGCTGAGGAAGTCGTGGCGCGCTCGCACACGGTGACCCTGATCTCCGAGCCGGACGTCCCGAAGCACGTCAAGCACCTGATGGCGGTCTCCACCGCCACATTGAAAGTCACCCTCGCTCAGAAGGTCGACGCGTTCTCCGAGCCGGGGCAGACCCTGGACACGGATGAGCTCGCCGCGATCGGACGGGCGATTGAGCCCGATCGGACGCTCGATGAAGCCCAGCTGGCTGGCGCGGCCGCGATCGGCGGCACATCTCGCAACGTCGTTATCTCCGGCCCCGCCGGCACCGGAAAGACCACGATGCTCAAAGTGGCCGGCGCAGCGCTTCGGCGGCGCGGCCACAATATGATCATCGTCGCGCCAACCAAGAAGGCTTCGTCTGTCGCCGGACGCGAAACAATGAGCGCATCATCGTCCCTCCACCAGCTTCTCCACGAGTTCGGATGGCGTTGGGCGACTACCGCATCCGGCGCAACCGAGTGGCGGCGACTCTCGATTGGCGAGGTTGACCCGACCACGGGCGGCAGCTATTGCGGTCCCCGCACCCGCATCGACCCTGGCGATCGCATTGTCGTGGACGAGGCCGGCATGCTGGACCTCGAGGCGGCGTCTGCGCTTTGCGACATCATCCGCGCTACCGGCGCGGGAGTTGCGCTCGTGGGTGACCAGTATCAAGCCGTGCCAGTCGGGCACTCAGGGGCCATGGCGCTGTTCTGGCACCGGTCATCGCGGCGCATTGAGCTCACAACTACTCACCGCTTCAACGATGAGACGTGGGCAGCCATGACGCTTCGGCTCCGGCACCCGTACAGCGAGGACCAAAGTCGAGAGATCGCTGAGGCCCTCGTTCAAACAGACCATATCGTGATGGCCGATAGCGACGTCGCCGCACGCGGGACAATGGTCGAAGGATGGTTTGAGGCCCTGCGGTGCCGGGAGACAATCGCGTTGGTGACAGCGACTCACAGTGAAGCGCAGGAGATCAGCGAGGCTATCCAACGCCGACGCATCGAGGCCGGGGCAATTCACACTAGCCAAACACTTAGTGGGCAATCCGGCCTGGCGATCTTCGTTGGTGACGTGGTCCAGACCCGACGCAACGACAGCGCTTCGGACGTACAAAACCGCCAGAACTGGGTCGTGAAGACGATCGCCAAGGACCACGTGATCCTGGCCGCGAGCACCGACACGACCGATTTGAGGAAGGTCAGCCTCGACTACGCCGCGTCGCACATCCACCTCGCCTATGCCACAACCGTCTACGGCGTTCAGGGCGAGACGACTGACCGCGCCCTTGTCGGACCCGGAGTGGACGCAGCCGGACTTTACGTCGGTCTGACTCGAGGCAAGCAGCACAACACGGCGGTGCTAGTGGCTGCCAACGCGGACTCGGCCAAGGCGCAGCTGGTCGAGATGATGCAACGCCAGCCGACGGAAGAGACCATGAGGAAATCGCGGGCGGCGGCTCAGGTCGAGCTTCGGCGGGCTGCTCGGTCGTCTGCCGAACCGATAACCGCGGTGACCGAAACCCAGCTCACCGCGATTGGCCTCCAATGACCGGGTCGACAGCGCTAGCCGCCAATACCAACAGCGCACAACTCTCGGCCGACCAGATTTACCCCATCCAACGTACCGCCTTCAGGATCGAAGCCGAAGATTGCGATGCCCAGGGCGTCAGCTCTGTCGACCGCTTGCGGGAGAGCTCCTGCGCGAATGAAGATCAAGCCCCGACGCCCGTCTGCCGCGACAACCAGTGCGGCTCGCTCCACGGCCTCCAATCCGAGGTTCCCTCGCTTGTTTTCAACCCAGCCGAGATAGCCGTGGGCATACAGGTCGCAGGACTGGCGCGACTCACCCTTCGCCACGACTGCGTCTGTGGCACCGAGGAAGCGCATCCAATCTCTGCACAACTCGACTGCCTCATCGTCGGTCGCTCCGCGCGGTCTTGGTTCAGGAGCCTCTCTCACACGTCCAGAGTGCACCCATCCTCGGATAACCGACGAGCTCGCTTGCCCGCATCTACGCGAGCCGACGTCGTCGGTGGCTCGAGTTAGTTTCTGGAAGTGGGAAGCATCGACGCGTACGAGTCGGCCAAGGGCCGGCGCTATCGCGTGCGCTGGCGCGACCCCGAACACCAACAGCGTGAAAAGCGCGGGTTTCGTACCAAGCGCGAAGCAGAGCTGTACAACGCAACGGTCGAAGTGGCGATGGCAAGAGGAACCTACTTCGAGGCATCCCAGTCCAAGATCACCGTCGGTGAGCTCGCCTCGGAGTGGCTCGCCAACAAGGAGCAAGCCCTTAAGCCCTCAAGCTTCTCGCCCATCCGCATTGCATGGCGCGTGTACGTCGAGCCGCGCTGGGCGGCGACTCCGATCGGCGCGATCCGGCCGTCGGCCGTCGAGAAGTGGATCCGCGAGCTAAGCCAAGGCAAGGCTGTCACGGTCCGGGTCCGCGAAGGTAACGCCGGTAAGCCACGATCGGCTGGCGTCGTTCTCCGCGCGCTAGGGATCCTCGCGGGCATCCTCGACGTTGCTGTGCGCGACGGCAGGATTCCAGCGAACCCTGCTCGCGGTGCGAGCAACCTTCCGCGCAAAGGAACCAAGAAGCGTCGCCGATACCTGACCAACGAGGAGGTCTTCCGATTCGCACGCGCCGTGCCCGACGACATCCGAAGCGTCCTCGTCCTGACTCTCGCCTACACCGGCATCCGGTGGGGTGAAGCTGTCGCGCTCAGGGTCAACGACATCGACCTGGAACGTTGCCGTCTCGCCATCCACCAAACCGCCACAGAAGTGGACGGGCTCATCCACGTGGGGCCGCCGAAGAGTTGGGAGGCCCGCTCGGTACCGTTCCCGGCGTTCCTTGCGCCCCGTCTCGAGTCGCTGATCGCCGGAAAGAGGCCTAGCGACCTCGTGTTCCCTGCCCGCGCCGGCGGCTACCTTGCTCGACCCGACACCGCCCTGAATCGGCAATCCTGGTGGCTGACCGCGCTGCGCGATGCAGGACTTGAGCACATGACGCCGCACGACCTCAAGCACACCGCCGCTAGCCTGGCCGTGAGCGCCGGCGCGAACGTAAAAGCCCTTCAGCGCATGCTCGGACACAAGTCGGCCGCGATGACCCTGGACACCTACGCCGATCTCTTCGAGGACGATCTAGGGTCTGTCGCTGATCGGCTTAACGAACGCGTGATCGCCGAGAGCGGCGGCAGCCTCTGGACCTAGCGCGGGACGGCCCTAGGGACAAACACCAACCCAGAGCCCATCTCGTGCCCGAGTCATGCCCACGTAGAGCTCTCGCCGATGGATCGTGGCGGTCTCGTCGTCGCGGTCGAGGGAGTCGAGCAGCGAGGGTGGAACTCGCGGCAGAAGAACGTGCTTGAATTCGAGACCTTTCGCCCGCTTGATCGTGCCAACCTTCACCGCGTCGACCGGTATCCCTGCATATTTGGTCAGCTCAAGGACGGGGACACCGGCCGAGCTCAACGCTCGAAGCGCGTCTCGTACGCCCTGGTTGGTGAGGCACAGCACGCCCACGTCGCCAGGCGGGCATTCCAGACCGGCGAAGTGGGCGATCAGCTGCTTGTCGTGCGTCGCTCGATCGGCGAACCGCTGAGAGATTGGCTCGGGGCCGGACCTCGGCACGTCGCCGGACGCGTCTCGACCGCGGATGTCGCCCTCGATGTCAGTGAACTCGTCTCCGTCCACTAGTGCCGAGGCGAAGTCCACGATCTCCTTCGTGTTCCTGTAATTGGTCGACATCACGACGCCGCGGCCTGCGATCGAAACGCCCGCTTCGGTCAGAGAGAACCCACCGGGGTAAATGGTCTGCTGTCCATCCCCGATCAGCGTGAGTCCATCAGGCTTGTCTCCGACGAGCAGGTACAGCATGCGCACCATCGCACAGGTCAGGTCTTGCGCTTCGTCGATGATCACGCAGCCATATTCGGTGATTGGCTGGGAACGCAGCGAAGCTTCGGCCAGCAGAATCACATCATCGAAGTCGTGAATTCTCCGTTCTCGAATCTCTGCCTCGTAGGCCAGAAAGAGCTTCCACACTTCACGACGCTGATCGACGTTCAGCGGCCGGCGACGACCGGTCCGGACCAGGTCTGCGTACTGCTCGAAGCGCGACAGTCCGCGCCCTTTGATCACGTAACTGATCTCGTCTCGCCAGTAATGCGGATTCGGATCGACGCCGGCGAGCGGGCCGCCGGCGGCAACACGTAACCAGGCCGACGAAAACGCCAACGCGGCCTCCGACCCGTCAAGGTTGACCCGGACGCCGCGCTGCTTGAGCAGACGCAGGGCGAACGCATGGACGCCGACGAACTCAACGCTGCCCGCAGCGTCGGGCGCGAGCCGGGCCAGGAGATTGCTCAGCACGTCCGGCAACGTTCGAACGAACGACGTAACCAGCACCTTGGACCGCTGCGACCTTGCCAAATAGGCGGCCCGGTGGAGACCGACTACCGTCTTGCCCGTACCAGCAGCACCCCGAATGCGCGCCGGACCGTTGAAACCGCGTCTCACGAGCTTCGCCTGGCTCGGGTGCAAGAAAGCCATCCACTCCTCGATTGGCTCGGCCATCAGACCCGCAAGAAGGATGTCCGTCACCTCGTCGAGCTCCAGCAGCGGCTCCGGCTCAGACTCCGCGAGAACCGGCTCGCGGACGCTCGTGTCCAACATCGCGGGCGACGAGCTCAGGACCGGAAAATGGTTGAGCGCTGCGCTGAGGACAGCATTGACCTGCACATCCGTCAGACGTCGACCATACGAGTTGATATAGGTGGCGGCCTGTCGTTCACCAACCACGACGACACCACCCACTTCTGTCGGCGGCATGCGGCGACCAGCCAGCACAACGACGACGTGCACTTCCCCGGGTGCCAAGCCGAGCTCCGCCATAACTGCTTCAGTTCCATAACCGACGTCGGCTAAACCCCCCAGGTCGTCCGTCACGTCCGCTTGACCACGGAAGATGCGACCGGCCGCGATCTCGACGTCCGCCCATGCTTTCGTGTCGACAATGAAGAGGCCGCCCGGCCCAACGAGCACATGATCGATCTGAGCGCGGGACCGGGATCCTGGCCATCCTCGGTCGTGAAGAAACGAGTAGCCAGCCGCAGAGAGCGGCGCCAGGCTACCGGCGACCTGTCGTTCGGTTCGGTGCGCAATCATCCAGCGCTCTGCGGCTTCTCGAGCCTCTGCAGCAAGTCGGTCGTGCTCTGCTGCTAAGGCGCTGAGTCGTCGTCCTTCTTCACCGGCGGAGTGACCTGCCGATCCCAAAACGCACCCCCAAGCGGCCTATCGCCAGATGTCAATGTTCAGTCTCGCTGCAGCGTGAGGGGTACCGATACGCCCCTTAGGAGGGGGAGGCAGGTGGTCGGGCGCTGCGGCGGCGTAGTGCGTAGACCACGCTGAGGATTAAAGCCATGCACCCGATCAGAATCGAGCCGCCGACAGCCCACGGAAGTACCATCCGAGCCAGAGAGCCGGTGAAACATTCGAAGAGGTTGCCTCGTGCATCCGATCCGGAGACACCGCATAGCTCCGCACTCGCCTGTCGACTGCTTGAGTAAACGGCGCCCACGATGACAACCAACTCAATGAGCCAGAGTTTGAGAAGATCCGAAGCCCGGGCTTGTCGACGCGCCATGTGCCGAGCCTAGAGATAACAATGGCGCCGAAGAATCCCCCGTTTGGGCTAGCGCACGACGGGTGGATGGCGTGCCAGGGGAGTGCGGTTCTTGGCCTCAGTCGCCGTTCTGCACCCGCTTGTCTTTGACTTGGTGCCCGCCGCCAGTTCGAGCCTCAATCAAGAACAGGTTCGTCGCGCGGATGAGATCCGAGAGTTTGGAATAGCCCCAGTTCCGGGAGTCGAAGTCCGGCTGCTGAGCGCGCACAAGGCTGCCGACTGTGGAGAGGTTCGCCCATCCGTCCTCGCCGCTGGCCGTCGCGACTGCAGTCCGGAGGCCGAACACCAACTTGGTGTCGGCGCGAAGCTCCGATGTGGGAACTCGGGAGGGAGTCGGAATGGCGTTATCTGCGAGCGGTTCGTCTAAGACGTCCAGATAGGTGAAGCGATCGCACGCATTACGGAATGCCTCAGGTGTCTTCCTTTCGCCGAAACCGTAGACGGTGATTCCTTCTTCGCGAATACGAGAGGCCAATCGGGTGAAGTCGCTGTCCGATGACACGATGCAAAAACCACTGAAGCGCTTCGTGTAAAGCAAATCCATGGCGTCGATGATGAGCGCGCTGTCGGTGGCGTTCTTTCCAGTCGTGTTTGCGAACTGCTGCATCGGCTGGATGACATGCTCACTCGCAGCGGCTTTCCAACCGGCCAGGTTCGGCCTCGTCCAATCTCCGTACACCCGCTTCACCGACGTCGTACCGAAGCGGGCAGCTTCTGCAAGAACTGCAGCGATCCTTGTGGGCGAGACGTTATCGGCGTCGATCAGCACCGCGAGTAGGTCGTTGGCCTGTGTCACGGGATAAGGATCGCATGCCGTGCGCCGAACCGCCGGCACCACTTCAGCCACGATGCGGCTTAGGCCGGTCGAATCGAATCGGGCATGACAGCATCACACTGATCACAGCGGCACCCTTAGAGTTCCGTAGAGTTTTTCGGCGTTGCTGTGGGCAAATTGTGGGCAAATTGTGAATGCCGTCTGTATCCGAGGTGTGAATTATACCTTTGACCAGCAGTTTTACCGCGAACCGAAAGTGCCCCTGGAGGGACTCGAACCCCCAACCGTTTCCTTAGGACGGAACTGCTCTTCCATTGAGCTACAGAGGCTGGCCCGTCAATCCTAGCGAACGCGGCGGGTCAGCCCGCGAGCTGCAGTTCGTGGCGGCGCCAGGGCTCGGTGTACTCGTCCCAGTTGGGGTCGTTCCAGCGCATGCTGATCAGGGACGCCATGTTGAGGTGGGGCTCCTTCAGCTCGAAGGGGAGCTTCCAGCCGAGCTCCGACAGCAGGCGGTCGCTCTTGACGTTGTTGCAGCGGAAGCAGGCGATCACCACGTTGTCCCAGGTGTGCGTGCCGCCGCGGGCGCGCGGGATGACGTGGTCGAGGGTGTCGCCGAACTTGCCGCAGTAGGCGCATACGTGGCCGTAACGCTCCAGCGCCGACTTGCGGGTGAGCGGGATACGACGGTGCGGCACGCGGATGTACTGGTTCAGGAGCACGACGCTCGGCGCATCCAGCACCAGGGAGCGGCTGTGGAGTTGCGCCCCGCTCCCGGCGACGGTGGAGGCTTTGCCGGCGAGCACGAGCATCACGGCCCGCCGCGTCGAGATCACGCCGAGCGGTTCGTAGCTGGCGTTCAGAACCAGAGTCTTCATCTGCGACCTTCCGGGAAAAGGCGACGGCCCGCGGGCGGGCGAAGGCAAACAAAAAGGGCACTGTCCGTGCGGACAGCGCCCAGGGTTGCGGCGGCATGGTGGTGGCAGGCCACATGGTGGCGCTGGCAGGCCTCCACGTGGTGGCGGCAGGCGAGGAAGTCGAGGCCGCACTCGTCCCACCCGGTCGCCCTCAGCGACCCGGCGGAACATGTTCCGGCCATCGGATCCTCCGAATCTGCGGCTGCGGCGAGGCAGCTCAGAACGACAGGGTAACCCAGAAACGGCGCGCCACCTATTCGTGGCGCGCCGCTCGGGTGCTGTGGTGCGGAGTGTTCACCGGCCGGAAACCGGTCGGTCAGGCTCGGTGGTGGCTCAGATGCCCAGCCGGACGATGTAGTAGTCGCTCGTCCAGATCGGTCGGATCGAGATGGAGCGGCCGGTGTCGGGCGCATCCATGATGTTGCCGTTGCCGGCGTAGAAGCCGTCGTGGCCGGGCATGATGACGATGTCGCCGGGCTGGGCGTCCGCGATCGAGATGCGCTTGCCCATGGCGGCCTGGCCGGACACCGAGTGCGGCAGGTTGATGCCGAACTGGGCGTACACGTACATCACGTAGCCGGAGCAGTCGAAGCCCGCGGGGCTGGCGCCGCCGTACACGTACGGGGTGCCGATGTACTGCTGCGCCACCGAGAACACCTGCGAGAGGCTGAAGTTCGGGTACGGCGGGTTGGCCAGGAAGTCGGAGACCGACGGTCCGCTCGACGACCTGGTCGCGTAGGTCGCGAGCTGCACGGCGGCCTGACGACGGGCGGCCTCGGCGGCTGCAGCAGCGGCGGCCGCGGCCTTCTGCGCGTTCAGCTGCTCCTCGGTGGTGGCCGACGCGGCGTCACGGGTGACGGACGCGGAGGCGACGCCGCCGACCTCGACGGTCTGCGACTGCGCCTTCTTCATGGAGTCCGCGGCGCTCGGGCCGAACGCGGCGCTGTCGGCGCCGTTCGGGTTGAACGCGAAAGCCGGGAGCGACATGGTGGCGATGAGACCGGTGGCGACGGTGATGACACCGGCGTTGACGATCCAGCCGCCCTTGCGCTTCTTCTTCGGCTTCTCGGACGCGGCAGCACCAGCGCGCGCCGGCGACCCTGCCGGGCGAGTGGACGCGGTGGCCGCGGTCGTCGTGCGCACGGCGCGACGGGAGACGGCGGAAGAAGAAAGGCTCTGGTTCGGGTTCGTGCGGTCCTCGTCGGGACCGGGCGTGCTCGACTGTGCCAAAGTGTGACCTCCAGCGCTCCGGCAGCACTAGGGAGCTGCCCCCGTCCCAAGCTGGGTGGCTTCGGCTTCACGGATCGCGAGACGGGTAATAGGGGGGTGGAGCGTCACGATCCGGGGTCCTGATGGGCCGTTTGTGGCCCGTTCGGACTCGTAAGAGACTACGGGACGTTATCCCGTTTGTCACATCTTTCGGACGACTTTTTAACGAATCGGTAACGAGATTCAGGCGTCGACGAAGATGTGCGCGGCCAGCTCGTTGGGCAGTTCGAGGCCCGGTTCGAAGCCGTCGATCTGCACGGCCACGTACGACCCGGCCGGAGAGAAAGTGCCGGTGGAGCCCGGAAACACGCCCGCTTGCTTCAGCTGGAGCAGCAGTTCGGGGTCGACCTGCGCGGGCTCGCCCAGCCGGCGGATCTTCGCGGTGACGCCGGAATTGTTGCCGCGCACCACATCCACCAGGTTGATCAGGCTCTCGGTGGATACGGAGGTGTCGGCGACGACGCCGAGCTCTCCCAGGCCGGGGATCGGGTTGCCGTACGGCGACTCGGTGGGGTGACCGAGCATGGTCAGCAGCTTGCGCTCGACCTGCTCGCTCATCACGTGCTCCCAGCGGCACGCCTCCTCGTGCACGTACTCCCACTCCAGCTCGATCACGTCGCTGAGCAGGCGCTCGGCCAGGCGATGCTTGCGCATGACGTGCACGGCCTTGCGACGGCCGTCGTCGGTGAGCTCGAGGTGGCGGTCGCCGGAGACGACGACCAGACCGTCGCGCTCCATGCGGCCGACGGTCTGCGAGACGGTCGGACCGGAGTGCCCGAGACGCTCCGAGATGCGCGCACGCAGGGGGACGATGTTGTCCTCCTCCAGCTCCAGGATGGTGCGGAGATACATCTCGGTCGTATCGATCAGATCGGTCATGAACCCCTCCACGTGACGGCGCGCGAACGTCGGATATCAGCCTACTTGGTGCGGCTGACAGGCCGGCGCAGGCCGGGACGGGGGCACCGGGCGCGCCGTCCCCGCTCTACAACAGCCAATACACTTCAGTTATGCCGGACGTCACGATCCCCTCTGAGCTCCTGCCCGCCGACGGTCGCTTCGGATGCGGACCCTCCAAGGTCCGCCCCGAGCAGGTCGCGTACCTGTCCGGCCCCGGCACCGAGCTGCTCGGCACCTCCCACCGCCAGGCTCCGGTCAAGAACCTGGTCGGCCGTGTGCGCGAGGGCATCGGCGAGCTGTTCCGCCTGCCCGACGGCTACGAGGTCGTCATCGGCAACGGCGGGTCGACGGCGTTCTGGGACGCTGCCGCGTTCGGACTCATCGAGAAGCGCAGCGAGAACCTCGTCTTCGGCGAGTTCGGCGGCAAGTTCGCCAAGGCGGCGACCACGCCGTGGCTGGATGCTCCGCACGTGATCGAGGCGCCGGGCGGCTCCCGCAGCGAGGTCGAGGTCGTCGCGGGCGTCGACGTCTACGCCTGGCCGCACAACGAGACGTCGACCGGCGTGATGGCGCCGGTGCGCCGCGTCCACGGCGACGACGGAGCGCTGACGGTCATCGACGCGACCAGCGCCGCGGGCGGCGTGGACCTGGATGTCAGCGAGTCGGACGTCTACTACTTCGCGCCCCAGAAGAACTTCGCCTCCGACGGCGGGCTCTGGCTGGCCCTCTTCTCCCCCGCCGCCCTCGAGCGCGTCGAGCGCATCGCGGCGAGCGGCCGCTACATCCCCGAGTTCCTGAGCCTCAAGAACGCGGTCGACAACTCCCGCCTCAACCAGACGCTCAACACCCCGGCCATCTCTACGCTCGTGCTGCTCGAGAACCAGGTCGAGTGGATGAACGGCAACGGCGGCCTCTCCTGGGCGGATGCGCGCACGCGCGAGTCATCCGGCGCGCTCTACGAGTGGGCCGAGAAGGCGGAGTACGCGACGCCGTTCGTGACCGACCCGGCGCACCGCTCGCAGGTGGTCGTGACGATCGACTTCGACGACCGGATCGACGCGGCCGCGGTCGCCAAGACGCTGCGCGCCAACGGCGTGGTCGACACGGAGCCCTACCGCAAGCTCGGCCGCAACCAGCTGCGCGTCGCCACGTTCACGGCCATCGAGCCGGCGGATGTGCGGGCCCTGATCGGCTGCATCGAGCACGTGGTCGAGCGGCTGGGCTGACCAGCGCCATGCGCCTCTGGCTCCGCGACGACGAGCGTCGGCCCGACCCGGTCCCCGTGAAGACGGACGACCGGCGGGCCGTGCTCGTCGGGCTAGGCCTGTGGCTGGTCGCCCTCGTCGTCGTCCTCATCGTCGGAGCCCCCGAGGGCACCTGGCTCTGGACGATCGTCGTCGGGCTCGGCCTCGGCGTCCTCGGGCTCGGTTACCTGACGGTCACTCGCCGGCGCTGACGGGGCGTCGTCGTCCGAGTCGTCGTCGTCATCGTCGTCATCCGACCCGTCATCGTCATCGTCGTCATCCGACCCGTCATCGTCCGACTCGTCGCCATCGTCGTCCGACTCGTCCTCGTCGTCGTCCGACTCGTCCTCGTCGTCATCCGACTCGTCGTCGTCCTCATCCGCGAGCGCCGCCGCCTCCTCCGCCTCCAGGTCGAGGTCGGGGTCGACATCCGTCTCCTCGTCGAAGCCGACGTCGACGCTGTCGATGTCCACCCCGTCCAGGTCGTCGTCCTCGTGGAGGTCGTGGACGTCGCGGTCGTCCTCGTCCTCGTCCGCGTCCTCGAAGTCCTCGTCGTCGGACTCGTCCGCATCCTCATCGTCCGCGTCTTCGTCGTCGGACTCGTCCGCATCCTCGTCGCCGGCCTCCGCCTGCTGCGCGGCCAGCGCCTCCTGGGTCGCCTGGTACTCGGCGAGGCGCTCGGACCACGGCACCCAGTCGGGCGCGAGCAGCGCGCCCTCGCCGGGCATGAGCTCGGCCTCGAGCACGGTCGGCTCGCTGTCGTCGTCGGCGCGGCCGACGGTGACCGTCCAGTGCCAGCCCGGGTAGCCGGGGAGGCGCGTCTCGAACAGCAGGGACAGCACGCCGGCGCTCTCGACGACGTGGCCGAGCGGCTCGCCGATCGTCGCCTCCGGGGTGATCTCGGCCAGCGCGGCGCGGGCCAGCGGGAGGGCCGCGAGCAGCTCCTCGTCGGCGGCAGGCTCGCCCTGCTCAGGCATCCAGGTCGTCCGCGACCTTGCGCAGCACGGCCGCGATCTTCGCGCCGTGCGCCTTGTCCGGGTACTTGCCGCGGCGCAGGTTCGCGCCGATGCCGTCGAGCAGCTTCACGAGGTCTTCGACGATGATCGCCATGTCGTCGGCCGACTTGCGCTTCATCTTGACGAGGCTCGGCGGAGCCTCCAGCACGCGCACCGAGAGGGCCTGCGCGCCGCGCTTGCCGTCGGCGATGCCGAACTCCAGACGGGTTCCCGATTTGACGACGGCACCGGCGGGGAGCGCCGAGGCGTGCAGGAAGACTTCCTGGCCGTCATCGGAGCTGATGAAGCCGAAGCCTTTCTCCTCGTCGTAGAACTTGACCTTGCCGGTTGGCATGGGAACCTCACTTCGCATGGGGGATCGTATGACCAACCTCAATTATCCTTGATTTCGTGACCCAGCAGACCCCGCCGCCGGCTTCGCGGCTCCAGCGCATCCTCGCCTACATCATCGCCGCGCTCGTCATCGTGTCCCTGGTCTGCATCGCGGCCATCCTCATCGGCACCGCAGCGGGCCAGTTCGCCGCCCAGGGATCGGGTCAGGGCCTCTGGCCGACCGTGTTCCTCTTCCCCTACGCCGCCCTCCCGATCGCGTTCATCCTCATCATCGTGCTGCTGATCGTCAGCGCGCGCCGCAACCGTGCGCTCAACCGCGCGAACGCCGCACCCGGCGCTGCGCCCAGCGGACCCAAAGGCCGGCGCTAGGCCGGACGGCCGGCGGTTCGGCGGATGACGACCACGCTCGCGCTCGCAGCCCGGCTGCGGGAGCTGGACGACGCCGCGCTGCTCGCAGCCCTGCAGCGCCGCACCTACCGGCGGACAGGCGTCGCCGACTTCTTCGACCTCGCCGACGCCCTGCTCGACGCGGACTCGGTGCAGCGGGCGCTCGCTCCGCTCGACCGTCCGCGGCTCGCTGCCCTGGTGGTGCTCGCACGCGCAGCACGGCCATTGACGGTGGATGCGGTGGCCGCGGCACTCGCGGACGCACCCGCCACCGCGGGCATCGATCGTGACGCCGTCGTCGCGGCCCTCGACGACCTCGCGGGGCTGCTGCTCGTGCATCCCGCCGACTCGTCCGGCGATCGCGCGTTCGACCTGTACGACGGCGTCGCGTCGCAGCTCGCCGCGTGGCCCGCGCAGGGTTTGCCGTCGGGGGACGACCTGCTCGGCACTCCCCCGCCTCCCGCGCTCGCCCCGGTGCCCGACACCGAGCGCCGCTTCACCGACCGGCTGGCCGCCGAGCGGGCGTTCGAGGCCGTCGCGGCGGTGTCGGAGCTGCTCGCCGAGCTCGGCCGCGAGGGCGCCCGGCGCCTGCAGAAGGGCGGCCTGGCGCTCCCGGCCGTCAAGCGGCTCGCCGAGGCGCTGTCGCTCGACGCCGAACTGGTGCCGGTGGCGCTGTCGGCCGCCGAGCGCGCCGGGCTCGTCGCGGTGGACGAAGGGATGTGGCTCCCGACCGACGAGGCGGCCGCCTGGTCGCACTCCCCCACGGCCGACCGCTGGCGCGCCCTCGCGGCCGCCTGGCTGGCCGCGCTTCCCGAGGACCTGCGCACGCTGCTCGCGCTGCGCAGCCGGGCGGCCTGGGGCGAGAGCCTGCGCGAGCACGTCGCGTGGCTGTATCCCGCATCCATCGAGGAGGCGCAGCGGCGAGTGGATGCGCACACGCGGCTCGCCGAGTGGCTCGGCGTGACCGCGCACCAGGCGCCCAGCTCGGCGGGCGCGGCCCTCGTCGAGGAGGGCCCGGACGCGGCGACCGCGGTGATGACGACGCAGTTCCCGGCGGAGGTCGACCGCGTCTACCTGCAGCACGACCTGACGATCGTTTCGCCGGGACCCCTGGCGCCGGAGATCGAGTCGCGGTTGCGCGGCATCGCCGAGCTGGAGTCGCGGGCGCTCGCCTCCACCTTCCGGATCTCGGCCGCGTCGGTGGACCGCGCGCTCACGGCCGGGGAGACGGCGGACGGCATCCGCGAGTTCCTCAGCGCGATCTCGCTGACGGGACTGCCGCAGCCGGTCGACTACCTGATCGCGGACGCGGCGGAGCGGCACGGCCGCGTCCGGGTGCGCGAGGCGGTCGGCGAGGGCGTGCGGTCGGCCGTGCGGTCGGAGGACGCGACGCTGCTGCGCACCATCCACGTCGACCAGGCTCTCGCCTCGCTGCGGCTGGCTCCCGGACGGACCGGGGAGCTGATCAGCCGCTTCCCGCGCGACGTGGTGTTCTGGGCCCTCAGCGACGCCCGCTATCCGGTGGTGGCCGAGGACGCGAACGGGGCCGAGGTGACGCTGCGGCGGCAGCGGGTCGCGCATCCCGCGGCCGCCCCCGAGCACGATCGCGACCTCGAACTGGTCGAGCGGCTCCGGCTCGCGGACGCGGATGCGGGCGACGACACCGGCGAGCGCTGGCTGGCGCGCCAGCTCGACCTGGCGGTGCGGGCGCGGCAGCCGATCGTGATCGAGGTGGCCATGCCCGACGGTCAGATCGTCGACTACCTGCTCGAACCGACCGGCGTCGGCGGAGGCCGGTTGCGCGGACGCGACCGCGCAGCGGACATCGAGCGGACACTGCCGCTGTCGAGCGTGCGAGGCATGCGGCCGGCGCCCGACCAGGAGGAGTGAGGGGGCCGCGTCCGCGGGTTCGCGGGTCCCGGTTTCGCCGGGAGCGCATCCTGAAGCCTGCTCACACCGGCAGGGCGTAGGCTGGGCAGCTATGTCGGATGGCCCCCTGATCGTCCAGAGCGACCGCACCGTGCTGCTCGAAGTCGCACACCCGGACGCGGAGGACGCGCGTCACGACCTCGCCGTCTTCGCCGAGCTGGAGCGCGCGCCCGAGCACATCCACACCTACCGCATCACGCGGCTGGGACTGTGGAACGCGCGGGCCGCGGGCCACACCGCCGAAGACATGCTGGGGACGCTGGAGCGGTACTCCAAGTTCCCGATCCCGCAGACGGTGTCGGTCGACATGACCGAGACGGTCGCCCGCTACGGCCGGCTGGTCATCGAGCGCGACGACGAGGGGACGCTGCTGCTGCGGTCCGCGGACCTGCCGGTGCTGACCGAGGTCGCGAGTGCCAAGCGCATCGCCCCGCTGCTGCTGGAGCGCCGCGACGACGAGACGTTCGTCGTGGAGGCGTGGGCGCGCGGACAGCTCAAGCAGGAGCTCGTGAAGCTCGGCTGGCCCGCGGAGGACCTCGCCGGCTACACGCCGGGCACCCCGCACGAGATCGGGCTCAAGGAGGACGGCTGGACGCTGCGCGACTACCAGCGCAAGGCCGTCACCAACTTCTTCGACGGCGGCTCGGGCGTCGTCGTGCTCCCGTGCGGCGCGGGCAAGACGCTGGTCGGCGCCGGGGCGATGGCGACGGCGAAGACGACCACGCTCATCCTGGTCACCAACACGGTCTCGGCGCGCCAGTGGCGCGACGAGCTGCTGCGCCGCACCACGCTGACGGCGGAGGAGATCGGCGAGTACTCGGGCCAGGTGAAGGAGGTCAAGCCGGTCACGATTGCGACCTACCAGATCCTCACCGCCAAGCGGAAGGGCGAGTACGCGCACCTCGCGCTGCTCGACGCGCTGGACTGGGGCCTCGTGGTCTACGACGAGGTGCACCTGCTGCCCGCGCCGGTGTTCAAGCTGACCGCCGAGCTGCAGGCGCGCCGCCGCCTCGGACTGACCGCGACGCTCGTGCGCGAGGACGGTCGGGAGGGCGACGTGTTCAGCCTCATCGGCCCGAAGCGCTTCGACGCCCCGTGGAAGGAGATCGAGGCGCAGGGCTTCATCTCCCCCGCCGCCTGCTACGAGGTGCGCGTCGACCTGCCGCCGTCCGACCGGCTGAGCTACGCCGCCGCCCCCGACGACGAGCGCTACCGCCTCGCCGCCACGGCCCCGGCGAAGCTCGACATCGTGCGGCAGCTGGTCGCGCGGCACGAGGGTGAGCGCATCCTCGTCATCGGGCAGTACCTCGACCAGATCGACGAGCTGGCATCCGCGCTGGACGCTCCGCAGCTGACGGGCGCGACCCCGGTGGATGAGCGCGAGCGGCTGTTCCAGGAGTTCCGCGACGGCCGCACCAAGGTGCTCGTGGTCAGCAAGGTCGCGAACTTCTCGGTCGACCTGCCCGAGGCGACGGTCGCCATCCAGGTGTCCGGCTCGTACGGCAGCCGCCAGGAGGAGGCCCAGCGCCTCGGACGTCTGCTACGCCCCAAGGAGTCGGGCCTGTCCGCGAACTTCTACACGCTGGTCGCGCGCGACACGGTCGACCAGGACTTCGCGCAGAACCGCCAGCGCTTCCTCGCCGAGCAGGGGTACTCGTACACGATCCTGGACGCGCACGCGCTGCAGGCGGCGTAGGGGGGCGGCGGCCGGGCGGCGCCGGGCGGCGCCGAGCGCTTCAGCCGGTGGGCCTGCCTGGATGGAACCCTTTCCGGGCAGCGGACATGATGGAGTGTGACAGCACTCAGCTTCGATGATCCCGAGCCACAGCTGTGGTCGCGGGTCAGCGGGGGCGACGCCGAGGCGTTCGGCGAGCTCTTCGACACCTACCGCGACCGCGTCTACGCGCAGGCCCTGCGCCATACCCGGACGATGCACGACGCGGAGGACATCACCGCGCTCGTGTTCCTCGAGGCGTGGCGCAACCGGCCCCGCGTCCGGATCGTCGACGGCTCGCCGCTGCCGTGGCTGCTCGTCACGACGAACAACGTCGCACGCAACCATGCACGCACCCAGCGACGTCACCAGCGGGCGATGGCTCGGGTCTCGCCGGAACGCGACCACCCCGACTTCAGCTCGGAGGTGGATGCGCACCTCGACGGCGCCGCCCGCCGCGAAGCCGTCCGGCTCGCGTTCACGCGCCTGTCGCCCAAAGACCAGGACGTCGTCTCCCTGTGCATCCTCGAGGGCCTGCCGCTCGCGCAGGCCGCCACCGCGCTCGGCGTCCCCACCGGGACGGTCAAGTCGCGCCTCAGCCGGGCGAAGAGCCGACTGCTCGAGCTCACGACCGCCCTCACCGACACCCAGTCCATCCCCGGAGGTGCGAAATGACGGACCAGCCCACCTTCGACCCGCTGCGCAGCCGCAACATCCGCTCGATGCTCGTCTCCGAGGCCGAGAACGACAGCCGGGCCGGGACCGGCATCGCGCGCCGTGCGGCACTGCTCGTCTCCCTCGTGGTGGCCGCCCTGTTCCTCTCCGGCGGAGGGGTCGCGCTGGCGCTCACCGGCAACCTGCCGTTCCTCGAGCAGCCGGCGCCGCCGGCGCCCAGCTCGCCGAGTCCGGCACCGACTGTCACTCCGACTCCGACGCCGACGCCGACACCGACTCCGACGCCGACTCCCACGCCGACGATCGACCTGGCGGCGCCGGAGACCTGGATCATCGACGCGAACACGGTCGGACCGCTCACCCGTGGGGAGGACCGCCGGGCCGCGGCGGAGGCGCTGGACGCGGCGTTCACCACGGAGCCGTACCAGTGCGATGTGGATGTGTACTCGTCGCGCGTTTCGAGGATGCAGATCGTCCTCACACCGGACGCCGACGATGCGACCATCAACGACATCCGCATCAACGGGTCGCTCGACCCCGCATCCCCGTCGCCGCACACGAAGGCAGGCATCGGGCTGGGCTCCAGCGCCGACGAGATCCTCGCCGCCTACCCGGACATCCAGCGGCCCGACCCGAACCTCTACCCGTACTACTCACTGCAGCAGCCGGACGGGAGCTGGATCGACTTCGAGGTCGCTCGCGAGTCGCAGCGCGTGATCTCCATCTCCGTCGGCGACAGCGACTACCCGGCGCCCGAGTACTGCGGCTGAAGCGCCCGCGCCGGCAGCGTCCGTCGGGCGAGAGATTTGGCACAAATCGTCGTTATCGGGGCGCCATTACCGAGATTTGGCACAAATCGCGGGCCGCTCGGGCGGGTCGCGTGGCGCCGGGCAGGGGTGCGATTTGTGCCAAATCGTGGTTTTGGGGGTCGCATAACCGCGATTTGGCACAAATCGTGCGAAGCAGCGCGCACGAGAGCGGCGAGCGAGGGCGGCGCGGCGGCGTCAGCGCAGGATGCGCGCGAGCGTCGCGCGCGCCTCGGCATCGGCCGGGCGGTCGCGCACGGTGATCGCGGCCTTCCACAGCGCCCAACCACGCGCCCGCGCCCACGTCTCGTCGTCGACGCCCACCGTCGCCACGAAGGCGTCGCGGGCGGCGCCCTCGAACATCGTCCAGGCGGGCACCAGGTCGCAGGCCGGATCACCGACCCCGGATGTGCCGAAGTCGATCACCGCGGAAAGCGCGCCCGACGCATCCACGAGCAGGTTGCCGGGCGCGACGTCGCCGTGGAACCACACCGGCGGTCCCTGCCACCGCGACGCGGTCGCCTCCGCCCAGACGGCACGCGCACGCGCCGCAGCGTCGGCGCCCAGCACCGGGAAGGCCGCCAGCGCCTCCTCGCCGTACACGTCGGGTGGAGCGCCGCGGAAGAAGTTGTGCGTCCCCGGGCCCGGCGCGCCGTCGGCCGGCGCCGAACGCAGGGCGACGAGGAAGCCCCCGATCGCCTCGGCGAGCGCCGCATCCCGCGACACGTCGCCGCGCAGCACGACCGGCGTGCCCGGGAGCCAGCGGTAGACCGACCACGGCAGCGGGTACTCCTCCGTCGGCTCGCCCTGTGCGACGGGCTGCGGGATGGGCAGCGGCAGCAGCGGGGCGAGCCGGGGCAGCCACTCCTGCTCCTTCGCGACCTGCTCCCGGTATCCGGCGGCGCTCGGCAGGCGGACGCTCAGCTCGTCGCCGAGGCGGAAGGTGCGGTTGTCCCAGCCGTCGTGCTCGACAGGCCGGATGACGAGAGCGCGCCACTGCGGGAACTGCGCGTCGACCAGCCGGCGGACCAGCGCGGCGTCGATGTGCGGACGGAGCTCAGCCGCGGACATACCGCAGCAGCAGCGTGTCGTCTCCCGCCAGCGTGTGCGCGAGCCGCAGCCCGAGCGGCGCGATGGGGGCGGCGCCGGTGGCGATGCGCGACGACGTACCCGCCTCGAGCCGCGGGCTGATCGTCAGGCACAGCTCGTCGACGGCGCGGGCGGCGATCAGGTCGGCGAAGAGGTGCGGACCTCCCTCGCAGTGGATGCGCGTCAGCCCCCGCTCGTGCAGCACCGCGAGCCCGCGCTCGGCCTGCACGCGTTCCCGCCCGCAGACGACGACGTCGGCCACCTCGGAGAGCGCCTCGCGCGACTCAGGCCGCGACAGCTCCGTCGTCAGCACGATGGGGCGCTCGGGCGCGTCCGCGAAGATCGAGCTGCGCGGGTCGAGGTCGAGACCGGCCGAGACGATGGCGAAGACCGGATGCGGCGTCATCCCGGCCCCGCTGCGAGCGCGAGCGGACTCCGCGCCCACCCGCATCGCGCCGTAGCCTTCGGCGCGCACGGTGCCGGCTCCGACGAGCACCACGTCGCAGAGGCGTCGGAGCAGCTCGAACACCCGGCCGTCGACGTCGTTCGACAGGCCGCCGGACAGGCCCTGATGCGTCGCCGCGCCGTCCACGCTGCTGACGAAGTTGACGCGCAGCCACGGGTCCCCCGCATCCTGCAGGTACAGCTCGGTGATGTCGTCGTCGCTGAGCTCGGTCTGCGACGGCAGCGGTGACAGGCGATGGATGGCCGGCTCAGTCATTCACGTCTCCCATGTTGTGCTTGAGGTAGGCGGGCGCGCGCAGGCCGAGCACGGCCTCCGTCATCCGCATGGCGGCGACGGACGCGCGCACGTCGTGCATCCGGACGATGCGGGCGCCGTTCATCACGCTGATGACGGCGGCGGCGAGCGAGCCTTCGAGCCGCTCGGCGCGCGGGGCGTCGAGGGTCTCGCCGATGAAGTCCTTGTTCGAGACGGCCGCGAGCACGGGGTATCCGAGGTCGGCCAGCTCGCTGAGGCGGCGGGTGAGCTCCAGCGAGTGCAGCGTGTTCTTGTTCAGGTCGTGGCCCGGGTCGATGATGAGGCGCTCCTCCGGGATGCCGGCGGCCTTCGCGCGCGAGACGCGGTCGAGGAGGAACGCCGACACGTCCGCGACGACGTCGTCGTACTGCGGCCGCGGGAACGGCTTCCGCGGCTCCGCCAGGCTGTGCGTGATGACGAGGGTGGCCTCGCTGGCGGCGACGACCGGCGCGAGCTCGGGGTCGCGGAGCCCGGTTGTGTCGTTGATGACCGTCGCGCCCGCCGCGATCGCCTCGCGGGCCACCGCGGCGTGGAAGGTGTCGACCGAGATGACGACATCGGAGCCGGCGCGCAGCTCGGCGACGACCGGGACGACCCGCTCGATCTCCTCCTCGACAGGCACGGGCTCGCCGGGCGCGAACGGCGCACCGCCGATGTCCACCCAGTCGGCGCCGAGCGCGACCGCCTCGAAGCACGCGTCCACGGCCCGGTCGAAGGCGTAGGTGCGGCCCTGGTCGAAGAACGAGTCGGGCGTGCGGTTCACCACGGCCATCACGGCGACCTGCCGCGAGAAGTCGAACGTGCGCGCACCGATCCGCCGGACCGGCACGCGCAGCGGCGGCAGGTACGGCTCAGAGCGCGGCAAGGTCGACGTCCTGGTCGGCGAGCTGGTCCGCATCCACCCGCTCGGCCGAGCGGATGAGGCGCTGGATGTCGTCCTGCACGTCCCACACGTTGACGTTCATCCCCGCCACGACCCGGTCGTTGCGCAGCCAGAAGGCGATGAACTCGCGGGCCTCGACGTCGCCGCGGAACACCACGCGGGCTCCGACGGTCAGAGGCACGTAGCCCGAATACTCCATGCCCAGATCGTATTGGTCGGAGTAGAAGTACGGGATGTCGTCATACGACGCGCGCTCGCCCAGGATCGCGTGCGCGGCGACCTTCCCGCTCGCGATCGCGTTCGCCCAGTGCTCGCTGCGCAGGTGCCGCCCGATCGCCGGGAGGAACGGGTTCGCCACGTCGCCGACGGCGTAGACGTCCTCGATGCTGGCGCGCATCCCCTTGTCCGTGAGCACGCCGTCCGCCACCGCGAGCCCGGAGCGCTCGGCGACCAGGCTGTTCGGCGACGCGCCGACCCCGGCCACCACCACATCCGCCGGGATGCGCTCGCCCGTCGCGAGCACGACGTACTGCTGCGTGCCGCCGTCGACGCCCACCACCACGGCGTCGTTGCGTAAATCGACACCGTTGTCCCGGTGCAGCCGCTCGAAGACGCCGCCCAGCTCCCGTCCGATCGCACCGGAGAGCGGCACGGCCGAGTGGCCGACCACCGTCACCTCGTTGCCGTAGCCGCGGGCCGCGGCGGCGACCTCCATGCCGATCCAGCCGGAGCCGATCACGACCACGCGGCGACCGCCCACCTTGAGAGCGTCCCGCAGCCGGATGGAGTCCTCCTGCGTCCGGAGCGGGAACACGGCCCCGTGCCCGCTGCCCGGCACACCGAGCGGACGGGCCCGCGCGCCGGTCGCGATCACGAGGCTGTCGTAAGTGATGCGGCCGCCGTCGTCCGTGATGAACAGCTCGTGCGCATCCGCCTCGAACGAACCGGCCTCGACGCCGGGCACGAACTCGACCGCGTTCTGTGCGTACCAGTCGTCGGGATGGACGGCCGCCTCCTCGAGCGGCGCATCGCCCTTCAAGAACTCCTTCGACAGCGGCGGGCGGATGTAGGGGCGGTGCTCCTCCATCCCGAGCAGCAGGATGCGACCGCCGAAGCCGTGCTCGCGCAACTCGGTCGCGACGCTCGCCCCGGCGAGGCCGGCGCCCGCGATGACGACGGTGGGTTCGGTCATGATTCCAGCATCCACTCTTCCCACTGCGGGCGCCAGACCTCCGCACCCGGCGCGCACCGATGGCTCACAGGTAAGAGTCAGCTGACGCGCAGATAATGTTGGCCATGAACGCAGGACCCCGCATTCTCATCGTCGACGACGAGCCCAACATCCGCGACCTCCTCACCACCAGCCTCCGTTTCGCCGGGTTCGCCGTACGGGCGGTCGGCAACGGGGCCCAGGCGATCTCCGCGGTCCTCGAAGAGGAGCCCGACCTGATCATCCTCGACGTCATGCTGCCGGACATGAACGGCTTCGGCGTCACCAAGCGCCTCCGCGGCGCCGGCTACACCGCGCCCATCCTGTTCCTCACCGCCAAGGACGACACCGAGGACAAGATCACCGGCCTTACCGTCGGCGGCGACGACTACGTCACCAAGCCGTTCAGCCTCGACGAGATCGTCGCCCGCATCAAGGCCATCCTGCGTCGCACGATGCAGGCCGACGAGGATGCGGTCATCCGCGCCGGCGAGCTGACGATGGACCAGGACACGCACGAGGTCTTCGTCGGCGACACCCCGATCGAGCTCAGCCCGACCGAGTTCAAGCTGCTGCGCTACCTGATGCTCAACCCCAACCGCGTGCTGTCGAAGGCGCAGATCCTCGACCACGTGTGGGAGTACGACTTCAACGGCGACGCCGGAATCGTCGAGTCCTACATCTCCTACCTCCGCCGCAAGGTGGATGCGCACTCCAGCGAGCCGCTCATCCAGACCAAGCGCGGTTTCGGGTACATGCTGAAGGCCGCCAAGGCCTGAGATGCTTCTGCCGGTGTGCGGGCGGGAGCACCGCCCGCACACATGCCCGGCACAGCATCCCCTGCATAGACTGACGGCCTGATGCACTCACGCCTGCTCGACCGCTGGAACGCGATCTCACTCCGCACGAAGATCACGGGCGTGACCGTGCTCATGCTGACATTGGGGCTGCTCGTCACCGGCATCGGCACGATGTCGATGCTCAAGCCGGTGCTGCTGGACCAGCTGGATGCGCAGCTCTCCGCGGCCTCAGGAGCGTCGTACCTGAACACCTACCTGTTCAAGACGTCGTCGGGCGCCGACCAGATCGCGACGGACGCGAGCCCGTCGGACTACTTCGCCGCGCTCTACGACTCGGACGGCCACCTCGTCGCGCACAACTGGGACAACATCCCCTACGCGCACCGGCCGGCCATCCCCAGCAGCCTGACCGTCGCGGAGGCCAAGAACATGGCTCCCGGAGGGTTCAACCTCCCGAGCAACGACGGCCGGACCACGTACCGGGCGCTGGCCACCACGCAGACCTTCGAGGGAAGCGGCGAGCTGGCGACCGCGATCGTGGCGACGACGACCTCCCAGATCGACACCGTGATGGCGAGCTTCCTCGCGATCTTCCTCGGCTTCGGCGTGATCGTCATCGTCGTCGGCGCGGGACTCACCCGGATGCTCGTCACCACGACGTTCTCGCCCCTGCGCGAAGTGGAGCAGACGGCGGCGGCGATCGCGGACGGCGACTTCAGCCAGCGCCTCGGCGGCGCGACGCCCAACACCGAGGTCGGTCGCCTGAACCGCTCCCTCAACACCATGCTGAACCGGATCGACCGGGCCTTCACCGACCGTGCCCGCACGATCGAGCAGATGCGGCGGTTCGTCGGCGACGCGTCGCACGAGCTGCGCACACCGCTCGTGTCGGTGCGCGGCTACGCCGAGCTGTACCGGATGGGCGCGCTGCAGACGCCCGAGGACGTCGCCCAGGCGATGGACCGCATCGAGAAGGAGGCGATCCGCATGGGCATCCTCGTGGAGGACCTCCTGGAGCTCGCCCGCCTCGACGAGACGAAGCCGCTCGACCTGCACCGCGTCGACCTGGTGAAGATCGCACAGGACGCGGCGATGGATGCGATGGCCGGCTCCCCGGGCCGTGTCGTGACCGTGCTCGTCCCCGAGCCGGCCGCGCCGGAGGAAGAGGACCTGGACGAGCCCGGCGTCGACACGGTGCCGATGACGTTCGCGGACGCCAGCGGCCGGCCGTCGAACGCCACCGGCCCGATCTCCTTCGCCGGATCGGCGCTCGCGCGCCTGCGCCGCGGGCGCGGCCGCCGCGGCACCGCGACGGAGCCGCTGCCGATCACGACCAGCGAGCGTGTCGTGCTGACGCGCCCCGCGCCGTCGGAGCCCGCGATCGTCATGGCGGAGGAGAACAAGCTCCGCCAGGTCGTCACGAACCTGATGGGCAACGCCCTCCGCTACACGCCGGAGGGAAGCCCGATCGAGATCGCCGTGCGCGTCGACCACCGCACCGAGCGCGCCACGCTCGAGGTGCGCGACCACGGCGAGGGCATCCCGCCGCAGATCCGCGAGAAGATCTTCCAGCGCTTCTGGCGCGCCGACACCTCCCGCGCCCGCGAGACGGGCGGCAGCGGCCTCGGGCTGGCGATCGTCTCGTCGATCGTGGCCGCCCACAACGGCACGGTCGACGTGGTCGACACGGAGGGCGGCGGCGCGACCTTCCGCGTCTCGCTGCCGCTGGCGGCGTCCGCCGCGGCGCCGGGCGCGGTCGCGCCGTAACCTGCGGCCCCGGGCGCTCGCGCCTCGCGGGCCGCCGCCGCGTCCGCTCGTGCCGCGAGATGCGACATGTAGTCACGACTCGCGCGCGATTACGACGACAACTCACGACTCGTCGCCAGATGTCGGCTCCGCCTCCCCGCGAGTTGCGACATGTAGTCACGACTCGCGCGCGATTGCGACAACAACTCACGACTCGCGGCCCGGCGCTCGGAACTCGCGCGACCGCCGTCGCGAATACGACCGCGACTCACGGCTCGGCGCCGGGCGGGACGGAGCCCCGAGACGCGGAAGAGGGCGCCTCCCCGAAGGGGAGACGCCCTCTGTCAGTCGGTCGGACTGGACTCAGAAGTCCATGCCGGCGCCCGGGTCGCCGACCGGCGCCGGGTTCTTCTCCGGCTTGTCGGCGACGACGGCCTCGGTGGTGAGGAACAGGCCCGCGATGGACGCGGCGTTCTGCAGCGCCGAGCGGGTGACCTTCACCGGGTCGTTGATGCCCGAGGCGAGCATGTCGACGTACTCGCCGGTGGCGGCGTTGAGGCCGTGGCCCACCGGGAGGTTGCGGACCTTCTCGACGACGACGCCGGCCTCGAGGCCCGCGTTGATCGCGATCTGCTTCAGCGGAGCCTCGATGGCGACCTTGACGATGTTCGCACCGGTCGCCTCGTCACCGGTCAGCTCGAGCTTCTCGAAGGCGGTCTTGCCGGCCTGGATGAGGGCGACGCCACCACCGGCGACGATGCCCTCCTCGACGGCGGCCTTCGCGTTGCGCACGGCGTCCTCGATGCGGTGCTTGCGCTCCTTCAGCTCGACCTCGGTGGCCGCACCCGCCTTGATGACGGCGACGCCGCCGGCGAGCTTGGCGAGGCGCTCCTGCAGCTTCTCGCGGTCGTAGTCCGAGTCGGTCGACTCGATCTCGTTGCGGATCTGCTGCACGCGGCCGGCGATGGCCTCGGGGTCGCCCGCGCCCTCGACGATCGTGGTCTCGTCCTTGGTGATGACGACCTTGCGGGCCTGGCCGAGCAGGTCGAGGGTGACGTTCTCGAGCTTGAGACCGACCTCCTCGGAGATGACCTGGCCGCCGGTCAGGATCGCGATGTCCTGCAGCATGGCCTTGCGGCGGTCGCCGAAGCCCGGAGCCTTGACGGCGACGGACTTGAAGATGCCGCGGATCTTGTTGACGATCAGCGTCGCCAGGGCCTCGCCGTCGACGTCCTCAGCGATGATGAGGAGCGGCTTGTTGGCCTGGATGACCTTGTCGACGATCGGCAGAAGGTCCTTGATGTTGCTGATCTTCTGGTTCGCGATGAGGATGTACGGGTCCTCGAACACCGCCTCCTGGCGGTCCTGGTCGGTCACGAAGTACTGCGACAGGAAGCCCTTGTCGAAGCGCATGCCCTCGGTGAGCTCGAGCTCGGTGCCGAAGGTGTTCGACTCCTCGACGGTGACGACGCCCTCCTTGCCGACCTTGTCGATCGCCTCGGCGATGATCTCGCCGATGGTGGTGTCGCCGGCGGAGATGGACGCGGTGGCCGCGATCTCCTCCTTGGTCTCGACCTCCTTGGCGGAGGCGATGAGCTCCTCGGTCACAGCCGCGACGGCCTTCTCGATGCCACGCTTCAGCGTGATGGGGTCGGCGCCGGCCGCGACGTTGCGCAGGCCCTCCTTGACCAGGGCCTGAGCGAGCACGGTCGCGGTGGTGGTTCCGTCACCCGCGACGTCGTCGGTCTTCTTCGCGACCTCCTTGACGAGCTCCGCACCGATCTTCTCGTACGGGTCGTCGAGCTCGATCTCCTTCGCGATGGAGACGCCGTCGTTCGTGATGGTCGGGGCGCCCCACTTCTTCTCGAGGACGACGTTGCGACCACGCGGGCCCAGGGTCACCTTGACCGTGTCGGCCAGGGTGTTCAGGCCGCGCTCGAGGCCGCGGCGCGCGTCCTCGTCGAAAGCAATGATCTTTGCCATGTGTTTCTCGTCCCTCCCGGACGTCTGCGAAAGATTCCGTGTTTTAGCACTCAGACAGATGGAGTGCTAAACAGATTCTGGCACTCGTGGCGGTGGAGTGCAAGCGAGAGGAACAGCGAAGCGCCGCCCCTCGCGGGACGGCGCTCCTGTTGCTGCTGGATCGGTGTCAGGCCAGTCGGACCGATTCGGCCTGCGGGCCCTTTTGCCCGGAGCCGACCTCGAATACGACCTGCTGGCCCTCTTCGAGAACCTTGTATCCCGCCATGTCAATTGCGGAGTAATGAACGAAAACGTCCTGTCCCCCACCTTCGACGGTGATGAAGCCGTAGCCCTTCTCAGCGTTGAACCACTTCACGGTCCCGTTCGCCATGCATTACTCCCATTGCTGTGTCGCTCGCGCGGTCCATCGCCGCACGTTGAGTGCGATCCTAATGCGTGCAATACGGGGCGGCGCCAGCGATTTCGTGAATCCGTATCGAAATGCCGCCAAAGTTAAACACGTGCGTAACAAAGAGGAGCGGAGGGCCCCCGGGGCCGCTCAGCCGGCGTAGTTCGCGCCCACCACGACGGTGATGTCGGCGCCGGTGTCGGAGAACGCGGTGCTCTGCTGGATGGTCGCGCCCGGCAGCGACTGCGCGACGCCGAGGGCGGCTGCCTGGTTGGCCGGGTCGCCGTAATACACGATGGTCTCCGCGAGGTCGGTCTTGTCGGCGTTCGCGAGGGCGCCGACCTTCCAGCCCGCCTTGGTGAGCACGTCGCCGACCGTGCCGGCCAGTCCTTCGCGGCTGGTGCCGTTGAGCACGTTGACGGTCAGCGCGGGGTTCACCGTCGGGACGATGGTCGGCGTCGGCGTCGCGGTCGGCGTCGGCGTCGTGGATGCGGTGCGCGAGGCGGACGTTCCGGCGCCGTGGAACGAGATGCTGCCGTTGACGAGCGACAGGCCGAAGATGCCGGCGCCGACAAGCAGGACGGTGGCCAGCGCGGCCCACCCGACGGCGATCCACGCGCGGCCGCGGGGACGGGGCGCCCGGTGCGCGCCGACGCGCGTCAAATCGTCCGGGATCTCGTCGAACCGGTCGCGGGGGAACTTCTCTGCCATCGGGGAGTGTGGTCCTTGGGGGTCAGTCGCCGGACGGGAGGGTCCGTGCGTGTCGTGCGGCCAGCCTCGCCTCGCGGAGCCGCAGCAGCCTCTTGACGAGCATGGGGTCGTGGCGCAGCGCCGCCGGACGGTCGATCAGCGCACCGAGCAACTGATAGTACCGAGCCGCCGAGAGACCGAACTCCTCGCGGATGGCCTGCTCCTTGGCTCCGGCGTGCCGCCACCATTGGCGTTCGAACGCGAGGATCGCGGCATCCCGATCGCTCAGCTGTTCCGTGTCCGAGGGCTCGCGGTCGTCGGCGGGCCGTCCGTCGGCTGACCGGGCCACGCGCACCGCCTTCCCTCGTCACGGATGCCGGGCCCCACCGGCGTGCCGGTCGCGCCCCGCGCTCGCACGTCATCCTAGGGCGCTGGTCCTGTGGTTTTCCCGTTCCCGCTCGGCACGTCGCGGTTCGCGCGCGCGGTCGGCGGATCGGGAACAGCCGGTTCAGGAAGGCCGTTTACCCTGGTGACGACGAAAGGGAGTGGCATGGCACACGACGGCACGAGGCAGGACGGCTACCAGGTCGCGAAGAGCGAGGACGAGTGGCGGCGCGAGCTGACCCCGGAGCAGTACGCGGTGCTGCGCGAGGCCGGGACCGAGCGTCCGTGGACGGGCGAGCTGCTCGACGAGAGCCGCGCGGGCCTCTACACCTGTGCGGCATGCGGCGCCGAGCTCTTCGCCGCGGGAACCAAGTTCGACTCGGGCTGCGGCTGGCCGAGCTTCTACGAGTCGGTGCGCCCGGAGGCGGTCGAGCTGATCGAGGACACCAGCCTCGGGATGGTGCGCACCGAGGTGCGCTGCGCCAACTGCGGATCGCACCTGGGACACGTCTTCCCGGACGGTTTCGGGACGCCGACCGGCGACCGCTACTGCATGAACTCGATCTCGCTGAACTTCACCCCGGAAGCCTGATGAGCGGAAGTCCGACGGCCGCGGCCGGCGGCGCCCCCGAGACCGGCGGCGCGGATCTGCCCCGGCGGGTGGCCGCCCGGCGCTCCTACTCGCGGGTGACCCTCGACGCGCCGACGCACGAGGAGCTGCTGCCGCTGGTCGCGGCCGCGGGACGGGTCGCGGATCACAGCGCGCTACATCCGTGGCGCATCATCGAGCTGCGCGGCGAGGCCCGGCAGCGCCTCGGCGACGCGTTCGTGCGGGATGCGAAGGCCACCGGTCACGAGGCGGAGAAGCTGGCCGCGAAGCCGTTGCGCTCCTCTCTTCTGCTCGCCATCGTGGCGGTGCGGACGAAGAGCGAGAAGGTGCCCGGCTGGGAGCAGGACGCGGTCGCCTCGGGCGTCGCGCACATCCTGAGCCTGCTGCTGCACGACGCCGGCTGGGGCGTGATGTGGCGCACCGGCCACCACACCCGGTCGAAGGCGGTGCACCGGATGCACGGGCTCGCCAAGAACGAGCGGCTGCTGGGCTGGCTGTACGTGGGCGGCATCCCCGCGGACAGCAAGGAGGGGCACCGCACGTCGCTCGACCCGTCGCGGTTCCTGTCCGTGCTCGACTGAGCGGGCGGGCATCCCGAGAGGTCAGGCGGGAGTGCGCCGCCAGCCCCAGCGGATGCTGGCGATGGCGACCGCGACGATCGCGAGCAGCGTGCCGCCCACGGTCGAGAACGCGAGCACGTGTCCGGCGGTCGGGAGCAGCAGGTCGAGCAGGAGCGCGGCCACCAGCTGGCCGGCGACGGTCGCGAGCCCCAGCAGCAGCACGCCGGTCTGGCGCACGAGCAGCGCCGTCACGCCGATGAAGACGCAGCCGATCGCGCCGCCGACGTAGAGCCACGGCTCGGTCGGCACCTGCTTCGGCAGGCCGACCATCGCCCAGTGCCCGAGCATCAGGACGAGCAGCACGGTCGTCCCGACGGCGAAGTTGATGAAGGTGGCGCTGAGGGCGCTGTTCGCGACCTGACGCACCTGGCCGTTGACGGCCTGCTGCCAGCCGGTGCCGAGACCGGCGATGAACGGCAGGATCATCAGCCAGACCGGCGCGCTGCCGCCGAACTGCGCGGAGACCGCCCAGGTCACCGCTCCCAGCGCGAGGACGGCGCCGACCAGGCGCGCGGCGGTGAGCGGGCGTCGGCCGCCAGGGCCGATCCCGACGCGGTCGAGCACCAGGCCGCTGATGGTCTGACCGGCGACCACCGCGACGGTGAACAGCGCGACGCCGAGAGCGGCGGCCGCGAGGCCCTGCGAGAGCACCAGGAACGATCCCGCCGCACCGCCGCACACGTACCACCAGCGGATGCGGTGGGTGCGCAGCGCGTCCCGCACCCGGGCGAGGCCGCGACGGCCCGCAGGGGCGATCGCCAGTCCGACCGTGAGGATGACGAGGCCGGAGCCGAACGAGATGGCGGCGGCCGTGAACCCGTCGCCGAGACGGCTGCCGAGCTCGCCGTTGATCCGCGACTGCACGGCCACGAGACCGCCGCACAGCACCGCGAAGACGAGCGCGAGCCACAGCGGGAGGGAGCGAGGGGTCACTCCCCCTACCCTAAGCCCGCGGCTGGATGCGGCTCCGGGGCCGCCATCCCCGGGGTGCGCTCAGGGAGCGGGCGCGCCGCCGTCGGTCGGCTCGGGGTCGGGCAGCCAGTCGATGTTCTCCTCGGGCGCGACCTCCTTCTCCTCGCTGAGGTCGCGGTCGTCGTTCTTCTTGTCGCTCATGCCGTCACCTTACGCCGGGCCGCTCGCCGGTCCAGGCGTGTCGGCGAGCGCGCCGAGGGGCGACTCGATCGCATCCGCCACCTCCCGCAGGAACCCGGCCGCGACGCCGCCGTCGGTCACCCGGTGGTCGAAGACGAGCGACAGCTGCAGGATGCGGCGCGGCACGATCGCGCCGTCGACCACCCACGGCCGTTCGATCGCGCGGCCGAGGCCGAGGATCGCGACCTCCGGGTGGTTGATGATCGCGGCGCTGCCGTCGACGCCGAGGCTGCCGTAGTTGTTGATCGTGAACGTCGACCCGGTCAGGTCGGCGGGCGGCAGCGAGCCGTCGCGCGCGGCGCGGGCGAGGCGGTCCAGTTCGGCGTCGAGTTCGCGCACCGAGAGGCGGTCGGCGTGGCGGACGACCGGGACCAGGAGACCGCGGTCCGTGTTCGCGGCGAAGCCGAGGTTGACGCCGTCGAAGGTGACGAGGCCCTGGCCGTCCGGCGTGACCCGTCCGCCGAGCTCGGGATGCCGCGCGAGCGCGGACAGGGCGAAGCGGGCCACGAAGGAGAGGAACGAGGGCGCACGGCCGTCGCGCACGAGCCGGCGGCGGCCCTCCCACAGCTCGGTCGCATCCACGTCGACCCAGACGGTCGCCTCGGGGATCTCGGAGCGGCTGCGCGACATCGTCTCGGCGACGGTGCGGCGGAGGCGGGAGAACGGGGTCGTGGCGCGGAGGGTGAGGCCGGTGCGGGGGTCGGTGGGGGCGGCCGTGCCGGTCCTCTGCTCGTCCACCGCGGCGACGGTCGGGTGGGTCCCCACGGTCTCGGGCGCCGTCGCGAAGGCGGCCTCCACATCCCGGCGCGTGACCACCCCGTCGGGACGGCTCGGACGCAGCGTGGCCAGGTCGATCCCGTGGCTGCGGGCCAGCGCCCGTACGACGGGCGAGACGACGGGCACGATGCCCGCCGGTCGGGACGGGACGCCGGTCGATGCGGCCGGACGGGACGCGGCACCGGTCGCTGCGGCCGGACGGGACGCGACGCCAACGCCGGTCGCCGCGGCCGGACGCTCGGCGGTGACGGTCCCGGCGCGCGCGACGCGGTTGCGGCGGCCGCTGTGCGCGGTCGTACCGTAGCCGACGAGCACCTGGCCAGATCCACCCGCTGCGCGCTCCTGCGCCGCGGGTTCCTGCGGCGCGGCCGCCTCCTCGACCTCGATCAGCGGAGCGCCGACCAGGATCGTCTCCCCCTCATCCCCGTGCAGCGCCGCGACCGTCCCGGCGTAGGGCGACGGCACCTCCACGACGGACTTGGCGGTCTCCACCTCCGCGATCGGCTGGTCGGTCGTGACGGTGTCGCCGACCGCGACGAGCCAGCGCACGAGTTCTGCGTCGGTCAGGCCCTCCCCCAGGTCCGGGAGGGTGAACACCCGGGCGGTCACGCGTCCTCCCACTGAAGCGCATCCACCGCATCCAGTACGCGGTCCACGTCGGGCAGGTAGAACTTCTCGAGCTTCGGGGGCGCGAACGGGGTGTCGAAGCCGGTCACCCGCCGGACCGGCGCGAGCAGGTGGTGGAAGCAGCGCTCCGAGACGCGCGCGGCGACCTCGGCGGCGACGCCCGCGAAGCCGGGGGCTTCCGCGATGACGACGGCGCGGCCGGTCGCGCGGACCGCGGCGCACACGGTCTCGTCGTCGAACGGCGACAGGGAACGCAGGTCGATCACGCCGAGCTCGCGTCCCTCCTCGGCCGCCGCCTCCGCCGCGGCGAGCGCCACGGGAACCGACGGGCCGTACGCGATCAGGGTGGCGTCGCCGCCCTCCCGGGCGACGCGGGCGCGGCCCAGCTCGGGGAGCGGCGCGGCCGCATCCACCTCGCCGGTGGTCCAGTACAGCTTCTTCGGCTCCAGGAACACGACCGGGTCGGGATGCGCGATCGCGGCCCGCAGCATCCCGTAGGCGTCCTGCGGTGTCGCGGGCGACACCACGGTCAGGCCCGGGGTGTGCACGTAGTAGGCCTCGGAGGAGTCGGAGTGGTGCTCGACGCCGCCGATCCCTCCGGCGTACGGGATGCGGATGACCATCGGCAGCCGGACGGCGCCGCGGGTGCGGTTGCCCATCTTGGCGACGTGGTCGACGGTCTGCTCGAACGCGGGATACGCGAACGCGTCGAACTGCATCTCGACGACCGGGCGCATCCCGTTCATGGCCATGCCGACCGCCGTGCCGACGATGCCGGACTCGGCGAGCGGGGTGTCGAAGCAGCGGCTCTCGCCGAAGCGGGCGGTGAGGCCGTCGGTGATGCGGAAGACGCCGCCGAGGGTGCCGACGTCCTCGCCGAAGACGAGGACGGACGGGTCGGCGGCGAGCGCGTCGGCCAGGGCGCGGTTGAGGGCCTGGGCCATCGTCATGGTGACGGGGGCGGCGGCGCGGGCGTCCGGCTGGGCGTCGGCGGCGGTGGATGCGGCGCGCTCGGCGGGGGCGTCGTGCATGACCGTCATCGGGCGACCTCCGCGGTGTCGGGGGTGGGTGCGGTGGATTCGGTGGATGCGCCGGCGGCGAGTTCGGCGGCCAGCTGCTCCGCCTGCTCCCGCAGGTGCGGGGTGGGGGTGGCGTAGACGTGGGCGAAGAGGTCCTCGGGGTGCGGCTCCGCATCCGTCATGATCGCCGCGCGCAGGTCGGCGGCGACCCGTTCGGCGTGCGCGTGCGCCTCCGCGTCGTCGCCCTCGCCGAGCGCGCCCTCCGCGGTCAGCCAGGTGCGCAGCCGCAGCAGCGGGTCGCGGGCGAGCCACGGCTCCACCTCGTCGGCGGTGCGGTACCGCGTGGCGTCGTCCGCGTTGGTGTGCGACTTGATGCGGTACGTGAGCGCCTCGACGAGGGTCGGGCCGCCGCCGTCGCGCGCCTCCGCGACCGCCTCGCCGAGCACCGCGAGCAGGGCGGCGAGGTCGTTCCCGTCGACCAGGCGGCCGCGCATCCCGTAGCCGACGCCCTTGTGGGCGATGCTCGGGGCGGCGGTCTGCCGGCTGAGCGGCACCGAGATCGCGTAGCCGTTGTTCTGCACGAGGAAGACGACCGGCAGGTGGAACACCGCGGCGAAGTTGAGCGCCTCGTGGAAGTCGCCCTCGCTGGTGGCGCCGTCGCCGCACATCGCCAGCACGACCGTGTCCTCGCCGCGCAGCCGGGCCGCGTGCGCGAAGCCGACCGCGTGCAGCAGCTGGGTGGCGAGAGGCGTGGACTGCGGCGCGACGTGGTGCACGGTCGGGTCGTACCCGGAGTGCCAGTCGCCGCGCAGCAGCACGAACGCTTCGAACGGATCGACGCCGCGGGCGATCACCGCGACGGTGTCGCGGTAGGTCGGGAACAGCCAGTCCCGCTCATCCAGCACCATGGCGGCGGCGACCTCGCAGGCCTCCTGCCCGTGCGACGACGGGTACACCGCGAGACGGCCCTGGCGCACCAGCGCGTCGGCCTGGTCGTTGAGGCGGCGGGCGAGCACGAGCCGGCGGTAGCCGTCCAGCGTCGTGTCGGTGGACGGGATCCGGTGGCGGTCGTCCGGGTGGGACGCGCCATCCTGGTCGATGAGCCGCAGCGGGGTGTCGCCGGGCAGCAGATCGTCCGCGTGCATCTGTTCTCCTTCGAAAGACGTCGCTCACTCTCATGGTGACTTCGCCGGACGTCGAACGCTATGGGTCGCCCGGAGTCGAGACGAACGGATGCGCGCGGGCGCCACGAGTGACAGACTGTCCAGCACCATGGACGACATCGACGTACGCATCCTGGACGCTCTGCGCGCCGACGGCCGCGCCTCCATCACGGCCGTCGCCGAGACGGCCCACGTCTCGCGCGCCAACGCCTACGCGCGGGTGTCGCGACTGGTCGCCGACGGGGTGATCACGGGGTTCACCGCGAAGGTCGACCCCCGCCGGTCGGGGCGTGCTTCGTCGGCGTACGTGACGCTGCGGGTGGAGCAGGCCGACTGGCACGACCTGCGCGAACGGCTGCAGCGCATCCCCGAGGTGGAGCACTTCGCGCTCGTGGGCGGCGACTTCGACGTGATCCTGCTGGTGCGGGCGCGCGACAACGAAGACCTGCGGCGGGTGGTGCTGGAGGAGCTGACGAGCATCCCGTCCGTGCGCGACACGAAGACGTCGCTGGTGTTCGAGGACCACGACCTGCGGTGAGGGCCCACGCGAGGTGGGGCTCCGCACGATCGTAGGTGTGAAACGTTCAAATCTCCGACGGAAGGCGTTGTGGATGGAGATTCGGGCCGAATCCGCCCGGATCTCCGACGATCGTGCGCGGATCTCCGACAATCGGACGCGGATCTCCGACGATCGGACGCGGATCTCCGACATGCGACCACCCGACGCCGCGCGCCACCCGCCGGGTTGCCCGGGGGCGGCGATTCTGCGACGATGCAATTGCTGAACGCTCGTTCGGTAATTCGGGTTCGAGGGAGAGCGCGATGGCGGAGGCCTACCTCGTCGGCGGCGTGCGCACGCCGGTCGGCCGCTACGGCGGTGCCCTGGCGGGCGTCCGTCCCGACGACCTCGCCGCGCTCGTCGTCGCCGAGGCGGTGCGCCGCGCCGCGACCCCTGCGGAGGCCCTCGACGAGGTGATCCTCGGCGCCGCGAATCAGGCCGGCGAGGACAACCGCAACGTCGCCCGGATGGCCGTCCTGCTGTCGGGGCTGCCCGACGAGGTCCCGGCGATGACCGTCAACCGGCTGTGCGCCTCCGGGCTCTCCGCCGTCATCCAGGCTGCGCAGGCCATCCGCGCCGGGGATGCCGACCTCGTCGTCGCCGGCGGCGTCGAGTCGATGACCCGGGCGCCCTGGGTGCAGGCGAAGCCGGAGCGCCCGTGGGCGAAGCCCGGTCCGCAGTTCGACACGTCGATCGGCTGGCGCTTCGCCAACCCGCGGCTGCTCGCCCGCGACAAGGCCACTTTCACGATGCCCGAGACGGCCGAGGAGGTCGCCCGCCTCGACGGCATCACCCGCGAAGACGCCGACGCCTTCGCCCTGCAGAGCCACCGCCGGGCGGCCGCGGCTGCCGACGCCGGACGATTCGACGACGAACTGCTGCCGGTCGAGACGCCCGCCGGCGCGGTCACCGCCGACGAGGGCATCCGCCGCGACACCGACCTGGATGCGTTGGCACGGCTGAAGCCCGTCGTCGCCGGCGGCAGCGTGGTCACCGCGGGAAACGCCTCCCCGCTCAACGACGGAGCGTCCGCCATCCTCGTGGCGAGCGCCACCGCCGTCGAGCGCTACGGCCTCCGTCCGCGCGCCCGGGTCGTCGCCGCGGCGAGCGCCGGGGTCGCCCCCGAGGTGATGGGCCTCGGCCCGGTCCCCGCGACGCAGAAGGCCCTCGCGCGCGCCGGCCTCGACGTGTCCGACCTGGGCGCCGTCGAGCTCAACGAGGCGTTCGCCAGCCAGGCGCTCGCGTGCATCCACCGCCTCGGCCTCGACCCGGCGACCGTGAACGCCGACGGCGGCGCCATCGCGCTCGGCCACGCGCTGGGCTCGAGCGGCACACGCATCCTGGTCACCCTGCTCGGCCGGATGGAGCGGGAGGGCGCCCGACGCGGGCTCGCGACCATGTGCGTCGGCGTCGGCCAGGGCACCTCGCTGATCGTGGAGGCGGTATGACCGACAGCCTGCGCGTCGAGGAGCAGGGCGACCGGATGGTCGTCACCCTCGACCGGCCCGAGCGCCGCAACGCGATCGACCAGGCGATGGTGGATGCGCTGCACGCGGTGTGCGAGCGGCTGGAGCGCGAGCCGCGCATCCTGATCCTCACCGGGTCGGACGGCGTCTTCGCGTCCGGCGCCGACATCGCCGAGCTGCGCGAGCGGACCGCCGCCGACGCCGCGAACGGCATCAACGACACGATCTTCTCGCGCATCGCGGCCCTCCCGATGCCCGTGATCGCCGCCCTCGACGGGTTCGCGCTGGGCGGCGGCGCCGAGCTCGCCTACGCGGCCGACCTGCGGGTCGGCACCCCGCGGCTGCGGATCGGCAACCCGGAGACCGGGCTCGGGATCATCGCCGCAGCCGGCGCGCTGTGGCGGCTGCCCCAGCTGGTGGGACTGCCGCTCGCCACCGAGCTGGTGCTGACCGGGCGCATCCTCACCGGAGAGGAGGCGCTGGCCGCCGGGCTCGTCAGCGACCTGCTCGAGCCGGGCGAGCTGCTCACCGGCGCGCACGCCCTCGCCGACCGCATCGCCGCGAACGACCCGCTGGCGACGCGGCTCACCAAGCAGGTGCTGCGCGAGCCGGCGGAGCGCCATCCCGCCGCCGAGCGCGAGGCGCAGGCCGTGCTGTTCGAGTCGCCGGAGAAGCGGCGGAGGATGACCGAGTTCCTGGAACGGAGGAGCAGGCGATGAGCGCGACGGGACTGCCGGAGCGGGTCGCCGTGATCGGCGGCGGACGGATGGGATCGGGGATCGCGCACGCGTTCCTCATGGCGGGCGCCGAGGTGGCCGTGGTCGAGCAGAACGCGACGGCCGCGTCCGAGGCGCGGGACCGCATCCTGGCCGCCGTGGAGGGCAGCGTCCGCCGGGGAGCCGCGGCTCCCGACCCGGACCGGCTGGTCGTGACGGTCACGTGGGAGGCGCTCGGCGCCGCGGGGCTCGCGATCGAGGCCGTGCCCGAGCTGGTCGGCCTCAAGCGCGAGGCACTCCGCCGCGCCGAGGACCTGCTGCCGGTGGATGCGGTGCTCGCCACGAACACGTCGTCGCTGTCGATCGACGTGCTCGCCGAGGGGCTATCCCGTCCCGGCGCCTTCCTCGGCCTGCACTTCTTCAACCCGGTGCCCGCGTCCGCGCTCGTCGAGGTCGTGCTCGCCACGGCGACCGCCCCGTCCGCCGCCGACGCGGCCACCGGATGGGTGCGCGCGCTCGGCAAGACCGCGATCACCGTCCGCGACTCCCCCGGCTTCGCCTCCTCGCGTCTCGGCGTGCTGCTCGGGCTGGAGGCGATCCGCATGGTCGAGGAGGGCGTCGCCACCCCCGACGACATCGACACCGCGATGGAGCTCGGCTACAAGCATCCCGTCGGCCCGCTGCGGCTCACCGATCTGGTGGGGCTGGATGTGCGGCTCGACATCGCCGAGTACCTCGCGCGCGAGCTCGGGCCGCGCTACGAGCCTCCCGAGCTGCTGCGCAAGATGGTCGCCGAGGGGATGCTCGGCCGCAAGAGCGGTCAGGGGTTCTTCTTCTGGGACGAGGACGGGACCGCGGTCCCTACCGCCCGGGAGCGTCGACGATGAGGTTGGTGATGCGCGCCGTGCAGAGGCGGTTGCCCTCCTCGTCGGTGATGACGATCTCGTGCGACGCGATGGTGCGGCCCAGCCGGATGGCGGTCGCGACCCCGGTCACCACGCCCGAGCGCGCGGCCCGGTGGTGCGTCGCGTTGATGTCGACGCCGACCGCACTTCGGCCAGGACCGGCGTGGATGACCGCGGCCCACGAGCCGAGCGCCTCCGCGAAGGCGACCGATGCGCCCCCGTGCAGCAGCCCGAACGACTGGCGGTTGCCCTCGACCGGCATGGTCGCGACGACCCGCTCGGCGGACTGCTCCAGGATGCGCACCCCCATCTTCACGTCGAGCTCACCCAGTTCGATCGTCCAGTCGCCGTCGGCCATGCCGTCAGCATACGCATCCACTCGAGGAGGCCTCTCATGACCGTGCCCAGCTACATCCGTGACGGATGGTGGACGCCCGACGACGCCCCAGCCGGCGTCCTCGGTACGGGATCGGGCGACGAGGCGCCCCGGCCCGCAGAGGTGCTGGACGCCTCCACCGGCGAGCCGATCGCGCAGATCAGCACGGCCGGGCTCGACCTCGCGGGCGCGCTGGAGCATGCCCGGACGGTCGGGCAGCGGTCGCTCGGCGAGCTGACGTTCCACCAGCGCGCTCTCATCCTGAAGCAGCTGGCGCAGGCGCTGACCGAGCGCAAGGACGAGCTGTACGCGCTGTCGGCGCAGTCCGGCGCGACGCGCGCGGACGCGTGGATCGACGTGGACGGCGGGATCGGTGCGCTGTTCACCTACGGCTCCAAGGGGCGCCGCGAACTGCCGAACGCGCAAGTCGTGCTCGACGGACCGGCGGAGCAGCTGTCGAAGGACGGCAGCTTCCTCGGCCGGCACGTCTACACCCGGCTGCCGGGCGTCGCGGTGCAGATCAACGCGTTCAACTTCCCGGTGTGGGGGATGCTCGAGAAGCTCGGGCCGTCCTTCCTCGCCGGGATGCCGACCCTGGTGAAGCCGGCGACGCCGACCGCGTTCGTCGCCGAGGCCGCGGTGCGGATCATGGTGGAGTCGGGACTGCTTCCGGCGGGATCGCTGCAGCTGGTGAGCGGCGGGGTGCCCGACCTCTTCGAGCACCTGCGGCTCGGCGATCTGGTGGCCTTCACCGGATCCGCGTCGACCGCGGAGCGGCTGCGCGCCCACGACTCGGTGCAGACCGGCGGGGTGCGGTTCACCAGCGAGACCGACTCGATCAACGCGTCGGTGCTGGGCCCGGATGCGGTCACCGGCACGCCGGAGTTCGACGCCTACATCAAGGGGCTCGTCGTCGAGCTGACCGCCAAGTCGGGTCAGAAGTGCACGGCCATCCGCCGCGCGATCGTGCCCGCGCCGCTGCAGGACGACGTGATCGCCGCGGTGCGGGAGCGCATCGCGTCCCGCGTCGTCCTCGGCGATCCGCGGGCGGAGGGCGTGACGATGGGGCCGCTCGCCTCCCGCACCCAGCGCGAGGAGGTGCTGCGCCAGGTGGCGCGGCTGGTGGCCGCGGGCGGCGAGCTCGTGCTCGGCGGGCTCGACCAGCCGAGCGTCCGGCACGCGGACGGCACGACCGGCGTGGCGCCGGAGGGCGCGTTCGTCGCGCCGGTGCTGCTCCGCTTCGCGGACGCCTGGACGCCCGAGGCGCACACGGTGGAGGCGTTCGGGCCGGTGGCGAGCATCCTCCCCTACTCGACCGCGGAGGAGGCGGTGGCCCTCGTCGCGCGCGGCGGCGGGTCGCTCGTGACCAGCGTCGCGACGCACGACCCCGACTTCGCGCGGACCTTCGTGCTCGGCTCCGGCGCCTACAACGGCCGCATCCTGGTGCTCGACCGGGACGACGCCCGCACGTCCACCGGGCACGGCTCGCCGATGCCGCACCTGGTGCACGGCGGACCGGGCCGGGCGGGCGGCGGCGAGGAGCTGGGCGGCATCCGCGCGGTGCTGCACCACATGCAGCGGACCGCGCTGCAGGGGTCGCCCGACCTGCTGACCGCGATCACCGGCGTGTGGCATCCGGGGGCGGCGGTGTCGTCGGATGCGCAGCATCCCTTCCGCAAGTCGCTCGCGACCCTGCGGATCGGCGACCAGGTGCAGGCAGGGCCCCGGCAGGTGACGCTCGACGACATCGAGGACTTCGCGACGTCGACCGGCGACACCTTCTACGCGCACATGGACGAGGAGGCCGCGGCGGCGAACCCGTTCTTCCCGGGACGGGTCGCGCACGGCTACCTGCTCGTCTCGTGGGCGGCCGGGATGTTCGTCGACCCGGCGCCCGGGCCCGTGCTCGCCAACTACGGCCTCGAGGATCTGCGGTTCCTGACGCCCGTCGTCCCCGGCGACAGCATCCGCGTCGCCCTGACGGCGAAGCAGATCACGCCGCGCGAGACCGACGACTACGGCGAGGTGCGCTGGGATGCGCGCATCCTGAACCAGCGCGACGAGCTCGTCGCCACCTACGACGTCCTCACCCTCGTCGCGAAGTAGCCCGCCCCCTCCGTCGAGTACACGAAAAGTGCACGCTCGCCCGGCGTGTCGCGTGCACTTTTCGTGTACTCGACGGGGGCGGCGACGGGACTCAGCGCAGGGCGAGGGCGAGGATGGTGGCGGCGAGGTCGTCGGGGGTGAGGGGACCCGTCGGGGTGTACCACTCGGTGAGGGAGTTGATCATGCCGAAGAGGAGGCGCGCGACGACGGCCGGGTCGGCGTCGGTGCGCAGCGAGCCCTCGGCCCGTGCCTCGGCGACGAGCTCGGCCACCGCGTGGTCGAAGGCGCGCCGGCGGGCGAGCGCGGCGCGCTCCACCTCGGTGTTGCCGCGCACCCGCAGCAGCAGCGTGACGTAGGGCAGCCGGTCGGCGAGCACGCGGACGGCCCCGCGCAGCACGAAAGCCAGGCGGTCGGCGGCCGGGCCCGCCGCGGCCTCGGGCGCGCGCAGCACGCCTTCGAGTCCGTCGAGCGCTTCGTCAAGGGCTAGTCGCAGCAGCTCGTCCTTGGAGGCGACGTGGTGGTAGATGGCCGACTTCGACAGCCCGAGCCGGTCGGCGAGCATCCCGATCGAGGTGGCGTCGTACCCGTGCTCGTTGAACGCGGCGACGGCGACCTCGAGGATGCCGCGCTGGTCGTACCCGGGGCGCCCGCGCCGCAGGGTCTCGGAGTCCGCCGTCTCGGTCACCCGCTCAGTCTGGCATGTCGCCCGGCCGCGGGGATATACTGACCGAACGATCAGTAAGTAAACCGATCCGTGCGCAAAGGGGCGTCGATGGAGACCACCACCACAGAGCGAGCCGACGCCGAGCAGGGCGCCGAGCAGGCCGCCTTCGACCAGCTCATCGCCTCCGACTCCCGCGTGGAGCCGCGCGACTGGATGCCCGACGACTACCGCCGCACCCTCATCCGCCAGATGTCGCAGCACGCCCACTCCGAGATCATCGGGATGCAGCCGGAGGCCAACTGGATCACGCGCGCTCCGAGCCTGAAGCGCAAGGCCATCCTCATAGCGAAGGTGCAGGACGAGGCGGGCCACGGCCTCTACCTCTACTCCGCGACCGAGACGCTCGGCGTCACGCGCGACGAGCTCACCGAGCAGCTGATCTCGGGTCGCGCCAAGTACTCGTCGATCTTCAACTACCCCACGCTCAGCTGGGCCGACATCGGAGCGATCGGCTGGCTCGTCGACGGCGCCGCCATCTGCAACCAGGTGCCGCTGTGCCGCTGCTCGTACGCGCCGTACGGCCGTGCGATGGTGCGCATCTGCAAGGAGGAGTCGTTCCACCAGCGGCAGGGCTTCGAGATCCTGCTGTCGCTCATGCGCGGCACCCCGGAGCAGCAGCGCATGGCTCAGGATGCGGTGGACCGCTGGTACTGGCCGTCGCTGATGATGTTCGGGCCACCGGACGGCGACTCCCCCAACTCGGCGCGCTCGATGGCCTGGAAGATCAAGCGCTTCTCGAACGACGAGCTGCGGCAGCGGTTCGTCGCGATGCTCGTCCCGCAGGCGGAGGCGCTGGGCGTCACCCTGCCCGACCCCGACCTCCGCTGGAACGAGGAGCGCCAGGCCTACGACCTCGGACCGATCGACTGGACCGAGCTGCAGGAGGTCATCGCCGGCCGCGGCGTCTGCAACGCGCAGCGGCTGCAGCGCCGCCGCGAGGCGCACGAGGACGGCCGCTGGGTGCGGGAGGCCGCCGCAGCGTACGCCCGGAAGCAGCAAGCACAGCAGCCGCGCGCGACGCACGAGAGCGCGGAGGCCGTCGCGTGACCGCCGAGCCGTGGCCCCTCTGGGAGGTCTTCGTCCGCGCCTCCCGCGGCCTCAGCCACGTGCACGTCGGGTCGCTACACGCGCCGGATGAGGAGCTCGCCGTCCGGAACGCCCGCGACCTGTACACGCGCCGCGGCGAGGGCGTCTCGATCTGGGTGGTCCGCTCGGACGCGATCACCGCGAGCGACCCGGACGCCAAGGACGCCTTCTTCTCCTCCCCCGAGGGCAAGAACTTCCGCCACGCCACCTACTACACCGCCGCCGAAGGGGTGAAGCACCTGTGACGGATGCACGCATCGAGCCCGGCCACGCAGGCACCGACCACGCCGAGCACGACCACGCCGAGCCCGGCCACATCGAACTCAGCGCCGTGACCCTCTCCGAGGAGTTCGTCAGCTCCGACGTCCCGCCCTCCCCCGAGGTCGCCGAGTACGCCCTCTGGCTGGGCGACGACGCGCTCGTCCTGGCGCAGCGCCTCGGCGGCTGGATCACCCGCGCCCCGGAGCTGGAGGAGGATGTCGCGCTCGCCAACATCGCGCTCGACCTGCTCGGCCATGCCCGCTCGCTGCTCCGCTACGCGGGCGCCGCGTCCGGTCGCACCGAGGACGACCTGGCGTACTGGCGCGAGGAGGGCGAGTTCCGCTCCGCCCACCTGTTAGAGCAGCCGAACGGCGACTTCGCGCACACGATCGTGCGCCAGTTCGCCGCCGCGCACTACCTGTACGCCCTGTACGACCGGCTCCGCGCATCCACCGACCCGGTGCTGGCGGGCGTCGCCGCGAAGGCGGTCAAGGAGGTCGACTACCACCGCGACCACGCCGACCAGTGGATGCTGCGCCTGGCTCTCGGCACGGAGAAGTCGCGCCGCCGCACGCTGCGCGCGATGGAGGACGTCTGGCCGTACGTCGACGAGCTGTTCTCCGACGCGTCGGCTCTGGATGCGGACCTGTTCGACGCGCTGGAGGGCGTCGCGGTGCGCCCGTCGTCGCTGCGCGCGGCCTTCGACGCGGACGTCGCTCCCGTCCTCGCCGAGGCCGAGCTCACCCCGCCGGACGCGTTCCACGCCGCCGGCGGCGGACGCCGCGGCCGGCACTCCGAGCACCTCGCCCCGCTCCTGGCTGAGCTGCAGGTGCTCGCCCGTCAGCACCCGGGGGCATCGTGGTGACGCATCACGCGGACGCCGCGCGGGCGTGGTCGGCGGCGGCCTCCGTGGTCGACCCGGAGGTCCCCGTGCTGAGCATCGACGACCTGGGGGTGCTGCGCGAGGTGACCGTCACCGACGACGGGGTCGAAGTCGTCATCACGCCCACCTACTCCGGCTGCCCGGCGATGGATGCGATCCGCGAGGATGTGGTGCGCGCCCTGTCGTCCGCCGGCTTCGGCGACGTCCGGGTGCGGCTCGAGCTCTCGCCGGCGTGGACCACCGAC
>NZ_JBQENB010000001.1:564118-700818 GCF_052044215.1 Leifsonia sp. 22587 | reverse complement strand
CGCCGCCCTGAAGGACTACGGCATCGCCCCGCCCTCCGCGACGGGCCCGGTCCGCGTCCGTATGTCGGTCAAGTGCCCGCACTGCGGCTCGCTCGACACCCGCGAGGTGGCGCACTTCGGCTCTACCTCCTGCAAGGCGCTGTACGTCTGCAACGCCTGCAGCGAGCCGTTCGACCACTTCAAGGCGCTGTGAGGGCCGGCTGATGGCGCGGGCCCGTTTCCACTCGCTCGCGGTCGCCGAGGTGCGCCCGCTCACCGCCGCCAGCGTCGAGGTCACGTTCGCCGTGCCCGAGGACCTGCACGGCGAGTACGACTACCTGCCCGGCCAGCATGTCGCCCTGCGCGCGCACGTCGACGGCCGGGAGCTGCGCCGCAGCTACTCGCTCTGCCGTCCGCCGTCGCCCGGCCGGATCAGCGTCGCGATCAAGCGCGACCTGGGCGGCGCGTTCTCGACCTGGGCGACGAGCGAGCTGCGTCCCGGCGACACGATCGACGTCATGAGCCCCCAGGGCACGTTCACGGTGGATGCGGCGGCCGCGGCGCACAAGCACATCGTTGGCATCGCGGCCGGCTCCGGAATCACGCCGCTGATGGCCCTCGCGGGCAGCATCCTCGCCGGCTCCGACACATCCCGGTTCACGCTGGTCTACACGAACCGGACGGCGATCGACGTCATGTTCCTGGAGGAGCTCGCCGACCTGAAGGACCGCTACCCGTCTCGCCTGGCGCTCCACCACGTGCTGTCGCGCGAGCAGCGGTCGGCGCCGCTGCTGTCGGGCCGGATCGACGAGGACCGGCTGCGCAGGATGCTCGACGCGCTGCTCCCTCCCGACACGGTCGACGAGTGGTTCCTCTGCGGGCCGTTCGAGCTGGTGCAGCTGTGCCGGGACGTGCTGGAGAGCTACGGGGTGCCGCGGGAGCGCATCCACTTCGAGCTGTTCACGACGGGCGAGCCGGGCGAGGTCCGCGGCGACAGCGGGCGTCCGGTGGTCGTGCACGAGGGCGAGCGGACGGCCGACATCGAGTTCACACTCGACGGCTTGAGCTCGACGGTCACCACGCCGATCGACGCCAACGAGTCCGTGCTGAACGCCGCGCTGCGCGTGCGCCCGGACGTGCCGTTCGCCTGCACCGGCGGCGTCTGCGGCACCTGCCGGGCGCGGCTGATCTCGGGCGACGTGCGGATGACGGAGAACTACGCCCTGGAGCCGGAGGAGCTCGAGCGCGGCTACGTGCTCACCTGCCAGTCGCATCCCCTCACCGACCGCGTCGTCGTCGACTACGACGTCTGAACCGAGGAGCCCCGTGATCGAACTCGACATCGCCGACGGCGTCGCCCGGGTGACCTTGAACGCCCCGGAGCGGCTGAACGCGCTCGGCCCCGACGACCTGCGCGCGCTCGACGCCGCCTACGCCGAGGCGGAGGCCGCCGGCGTGCGCGCCCTTGTGCTGCGCGGCGAAGGGCGCGCCTTCTGCGCCGGACGCGACATCGCGGGCGTCGACCCGGCGACGGACGACGTCAGCGGCTACCTCGACGGACAAGTGACCCCGCTGCTGCGGCGCATCGCCGCCTTCCCCGCGCCCACGTTCGCCGCGGCTCACGGCGCCTGCCTCGGCGTCGGCCTCGGGCTGCTGGTCGCAACCGACATCGTCTACGTCGCCCAGGACGCGAAGGTGGGCTCGCCGTTCGCCGCGCTCGGCGCGGCCCTCGACTCCGGCGGGCACTGGCTGCTCGTGTCGCGCCTGGGCCCGCACCGCGCCATGGACCTGATCGTGAGCGGCCGCCTGATCTCGGGCGCCGAGGCCGTCGCGGGCGGGCTGTTCTCGCGCGCGCTCCCGGCCGCCGAACTACCGGACGCGGTGGATGCCGCGGCCGCGGCAGCCGCGGGCGGCGCGACCGAGGCGTTCCTGGCGAGCAAGCGCATCGTCGCCGGGCTGCGCGACGGACCCCTCGACTTCTGGGGTTCGATCGCCGCCGAGAACGCAGCGCAGGCGCAGCTGCGCGACACCACGGACTACCGCGAGGGCTTCCGCGCCTTCCAGGAGAAGCGCACCCCCCGCTTCACCGGCCGCTGAGCGGCGCGCGCCCGCGCGCTCCCGCCGCGTGCGCCGCTCCGTCGAGTCGTGACATCTTGCGGCAATTCGTCGCCGATTGGAGCATCTACTCACGGTTCGACGCAGGCGACGGACGCGCGGAGCGGTCAGGACACGCGGCTCGCGAGCAGGCGCTGCACCGCGGAGAGCGGGATCGGGATCCACGCGGGCCGGTGCCGCGCCTCGTACGCGATCTCGTACACCGCCTTGTCGAGTTCGAACGCGTCGAGCAGCAGGCGGAACTCCTCCACCTCGCCGCCCGCGACCGAGGCGTAGCCGTCGAGGTACGACTGCCGGGCGTCGCCCGCCCAGCCGGCGGCGTCGATCGGGGTGTCGCGGCGGGCCAGCGACCCGGCGACGTAGTCGAACGACCGCAGCATCCCCGCGACGTCGCGCATGGTCGCGTCCGGAAGCGCGCGCTCCGCGAGCGGACGCAGCGGTTCGCCCTCGAAGTCGATGAACTGCCAGCCGCGCTCCAGCGAGTACAGCACCTGCCCGAGGTGCAGGTCGCCGTGGATGCGCTGCAGCGTCGGCAGCGGAGCCGCCGCGGCATCCTCGTACACGGCCGCGATCCCGGCCCGCAGCTCCTCCACCTCCGGAACCTCGGTCGTGGTGACCGTCAGTCGCCGGAACATCCCGTCGAGCGCGCGTGCCACATCCTCGGTCGTCGCCCGCGTCGTCGGCAGCACCTGCGCCATCAGGCGATGCAGCTCGGCGGTTCCCCCGCCCAGCTGGTACGCCCGCTCGGTGAAGTCTTCGCCGCGCTCCGCCGCGCTGACCGCGAGCTCCCAGCCGTCTTCGGCGCCTGGGACGAAGTCCTGCATGAGCGCCAGTTCACCGGATGCCGTGCGGCCGTCCGCGGTGGGCCACCGGCCGGTCAGCCAGCCGAGGAGCGACGGGGTCCGCCGCGAGCCGCCGGCGGTGAGTGCGGCGAGCGTCGAGACATCAGGGTTCTCGCCGTCCTGGACGACCCGGAACACCTTGATGAGCGCCCGCCGGCCATCCGCGAGCTCGCCGACGATGGACGTGTTGGACTGCTCACCGGTGAGCCTCCGCGACGAGCGCAGGGCGATCCGCTCGCCGAGCGTGTGGCCCTGCGCGTGCGCGTCGCGACCCTCCGCCCGCTCCTCCCCCGTCATCAGCTGGACGAGCGCGGTGACGTACGCCTCCTCGGTGGGTCCGTCGTACAGGAACCGGCCTCCGGCCTCGCCGATCAGCGCCGCCTCGTCGCCGTCGCGCTCGGTGCGGGCGACGACGGGCACCTGGTACACCCGCGGCGTCCGCGGGGCGTCGTCGGCGAAGAAGTGGGTGACGATGCGGACGTCGCCGGCCGCGGGTTCGGCGTCGAACGAGGCGAGCAGGCGCAGGCGCGGCTCGACGTTCTTGGTCGAGTACCAGCGCTGGCGCCGCATCCACGATCCGACCAGCTCGGTGAGTTCGGTCATGCCTGAACCGTACGCCCGGACCGGCGTTTTCGCGCGGGGCGGTCAGGCGATCGGGAGGAACGGGCGACGGTCGCGCTTCCGCGCGGCTCAGCGGGTTCCGAGCACCACGCCGCGCGCCGCCATGAACGGCTGCGGGTCGATCTGCAGCCCGTTGACGTGCACCTCGAAGTGCAGGTGGCAGCCTGTGGAGAGACCGGTCGAGCCGACCTGCGCGATCGGCTGGCCAGCCGCGACGTGCTCGCCCACGGTGACCCCGATCCCGCCGTCGCGGATGTGGCCGTACGCCGTCTCGACCCCGCCGCCGTGGTCGATCAGGATGTAGTTGCCGTACCCGCTGAACGGCCCCGCCCGCTCGACGGTGCCGGCCGCCGCGGCGTAGATGGTGGTGCCGCAGGAGGCGCCGATGTCGTCACCGGGGTGGAACAGCGCCGTGCCGAGGGGACGCGACGGCCGGGGCCCGAACACGTCGGTCAGGCCGCCGTGCACCGGCAGCGCCCAGCCGCTCGCGACGAGGGCCGGGTCGGAGGTGAGCACCTGCCAGTCGGAGCCGGCCTGGAGGACGGTGGGCGCCGCGGCGAGCGCCGCGGATGCCGCATCCACCTGGGACTGCGCCTCGGCGACCGCCTGCTGCGGCGAGTCGACGTCGACCGCGGCGACGGCGTCCGCGGCGCCCTGCGCCTGCTGCGTCAGCTTCTGCGCGGCCTTCTTGGCGCTGGCTGCGGCGCGGATGGCCGCATCCCGGTCGGCGGACAGCTTCGCCAGCCGGTCGGCGGCGCCGAGCTTGGTCAGCAGGTCGCCCCGACCGTGCAGCGCGGCGCTGAGCGGGTCCTGGGTGAGCAGGTGCGTGCCGGAGGAGCGGATCAGCGCCGTGGCGAACGCGGCCGCCGACTTCGCCTGCTTGGCCGCCGCGTCGGCCCGCTTCTGCACGGCGTCCGCGACCGCCTGCGCCTGGTCGTGCTCCCGTTGCGCGCTCTCGGACTGCTCGGTCGCGTCGGCGAGCTGCTGCTGCGCCGCGGCGAGGTCGCTGGCGAGCTGCGCCGTCTGCGCGAGCTCCACCGGGTCGACGCTGTCGAACTGCGGCAGGTCGGGGGCCTCGAGCTGGATGTCGTCGGTCGGCGGAGGGGCGGGGGCCGGGTCCGGGGCGGGCGCGGGAGTCGGGGCGGGCGTCGGCGTGCCGGTGGGGTCGGGGGTCGGAGTGGGAGTCGGCGTGGGCGTTTCCGTCGGGTCCGGCGTCGGCGTCGGCGTGGGAGTCGGCGTGCCGCTCGGGTCGGGCGTGGGGGTGGGCGTGCCGGTCGCATCCTGACCGTCGCCCGGGTCGCTCCCCTGGTCCGTGCCTTCGCCCGTCCCGGGGTCCGGCGTGGGCGCCGCGGTCTCCGTCGGCGCGGGGACGCATCCCGCCCCGCATTCGTCGGCGGCCGCCGCCTGCGGGACCGCCAGGATGCCGCCCGCCACGAGCGCGAGAACCGCGCATGCGTGAAGGAGGCGCGGCCCCCGGAACCGCGTCGCCGTTCCGTGCCGTTCGAACGTTCGCCGCATGAGTGGGAACGGGCCGGCGGCACGTGCCGCAAGCCCGTAGTGAGATGTTCTCACTCCCTCCGGGCGGGGACAAGCCACCCGAACAGGGTGTGATGCGGCTCACAGCATCGGCACGTTACGGTGGGGGGTTGTGACCGACAGTACTGCCACCGCGCGCCCGCGCCGCTCCGCGCGACGTACGTCCAGCTGGAAGACCCTGCTGCGGGATGTGGTGGTCATCTTCGTCGTCGCCGTGCTGGTGTCGTTCCTGATCAAGACGTTCGTCGCCCGCTCCTTCTACATCCCCTCAGGATCGATGGAGAACACCCTCCAGATCAACGACCGGATCATCGTCAACGAGCTGCAGCCGAAGGTGTTCGGCCTGCAGCGCGGCGACGTCGTCGTGTTCAAGGATCCGGGCGGCTGGCTCCCGCCCGCGCCGCCGCAGACCGGCAACGCGGTGCAGCAGGGCATCGGTGCTGTCCTCGATTTCGTCGGCCTCGGCGCGTCCGACTCCGACCAGCATCTGGTGAAGCGGCTCATCGGCCTTCCCGGCGACCACGTGAGCTGCTGCAACGCACTTGGACAGATGAGCGTCAACGGCGTCCCCCTGAAGGAGCCGTACGTGCTCCTCCCCGCCGGCGTGCAGGCCGTCTCGGAAAAGTCGTTCGACGTCACCGTCCCGAAGGACACCGTCTGGGTCATGGGCGACAACCGCTACAACTCGGCCGACTCGCGGTACCACATGGACGACCCGGGCAAGGGCTTCGTGCCCCTGTCGGATGTCGTGGGCAAGGCGTTCGTAATCAGCTGGCCCGTGAGTCACTGGTCGTGGCTCGACGACTACCCGGACACGTTCCGCGGCGTCGAGCGCGAAGACCAGTAACCAGGCCGGTTACGCTCAGTTCTCCGAGCGGCCGAGCCGCCAGTACCCCATGAACGCGACGCGCGACCGGTCGATCCCGTGGTCGCGCACGAGCATCCGGCGCAGCGTCTTGACCGCGGCCGATTCGCCCGCGATCCACGCGTAGAACCCGGCGTGCGTGGCGTCGGCCTCGTCGAGCGGGCTCTCCCAGAGGATGTCGCGGTCGACATCCACATCGTCCAGGCTCTGCGCCCGGCCGGCGGCGGCCGCAGCGACGACCCGGGGATGCTCGGCCAGCCAGCGCTGCACGGCCGGCACCAGAGCGGCGCCGGTCACGGCGGAGCCGCGCGGCAGCCACGTCGCCTCGACGTGCGGCGGGAGGCGCAGCGAGAGTGCGTCCTCCGCCGACGGCACCTCGATGAACGCCCGGGCGCGACGACCCGCGGGGAGGGTTTCGAGGATGGACGCGATGGCAGGCGCCGCCGTCTCGTCCCCTGCGAGCAGGAGCTCGCGGGCGGACCCCGGACGCCAGTCGATGCCGACGCCGCGATGCGGGCTGCGCGCATCCGGGCCGATCACCACCAGCTCGTCGTTGGGTCGCGCGCCGAGCAGCCACCGGGCGGCCGGTCCGCCGTCGCCGTGCACGACGAAGTCGATGTCGAGGCAGCATGCGTCGGTGTCGATGGCACGGACCGTGTAGGTGCGGAACGGATTGCGCCGATGCTCGGGGAGTCCGCGCCAGCGCTCGTACCAGTCGCCCGCGAAGTGCGCCTCCTCGTCGTCCACGCCGAGGTCGGCGAAGCTGCCGTCCGCCAGCGGGAAGAGGAGCTTGATCCGCTGGTCCAGGCATTCGGTGCCGAAGTGCTCGAAGTCGCCGCACTCGAAGCGGACCCGCGTGAAGTGCGGGCTCAGCCGGCTGATCGCTGCGACCCGGGCACGGTACGGCCGGTACGCCGGGCGTGGACGCTCGGTGCGGGTCGGGGCGAGGATGGTCACGGTGTCTCCGGTGGACGGGCGGCGGAGCGGAACTAAGGTAAGGCTACACTAACCAGCTCGCCGCTCCCCTGGTGATCCCCTGAGTGGCCTGTGATCCCCTGAGAGGAGAGCGCCCGACTCTGCCGGATCCCGGCTCCCCGGGCCAGAATGTCGATCGACGGTCCACCCGTTCGACGCCCCGGTGAAGCATTCGCTCTCGAGAGGACACAACGATGAAGTACATGATGTTCGTGATCACCGACAGCTCGCCCGACACCGAGCGGGACGAGTCGGACGTCGACGGCTGGGTGGACGAGCTGGACGCGAGCGGCAAGCGTGTGATCGGCGAGGTGCTGCAGGCGCCCGCCGAGTCGCGCGTGGTCCGCGTGCGCGACGGCAAGCGGTACGTCACCGACGGCCCGTTCGCGGAGACCAAGGAGTGGATCTGCGGGTTCGACATCCTTGACGTCGCCGACCTGGACGAGGCGATCGAGATCGCCTCCCGGCACCCGATGGCCCGCAACGGCCAGCTGGAGCTGCGTCCGTTCATGGAGTGGGACGAGGTCGCCGGGGCGTGAGCGAGCGGCCGGTCGTCGTCACGTCCGCGGGCGCGGTCCGCGGGCGTGACGACGGCCGCGTCAGCACGTGGCGCGGCATCCGCTACGCCGAGCCGCCGACCGGACGGATGCGCTGGCGCGCCCCCGTGCCCGCGCGACCGTGGGATGGCGTCGCCGATGCCGTGCGCTTCGGCCCGGCCGCTCCCCAGCGCCCGAATCCGTCGGTCCCGCTCGCGCCGGGTGAACCGGGCGGCGCCCGGCTGGACGAGGACTGCCTGTTCCTCAACGTGGTCCGTCCGAGCGCCGATCCGCCGCCAGGGCGGCCGCGCCCGGTCATGGTGTGGCTGCACGGCGGCGCCTACGCCCTGGGCTCCTCCAGCCAGCTGGTCTACCACGGGGACGAGCTGGTGACCTCCGGCGACGTCGTGGTCGTGACGCTCAACTACCGCCTGGGAGCGCTGGGGTTCCTCGACCTCGGCGCCGCGGGCGTCCCCGGCGCCGAGAGCAACGTGGCCCTGCGCGACGTACTGCTGGCGCTGCGCTGGGTCCGTGACAACATCGCGGCGTTCGGCGGCGACCCCGCTCGGGTCACCGTGTTCGGGCAGAGCGCCGGCGCTGGTCTCGTCACCGCCCTGCTCGCCTCGCCGCTCGCGCACGGCCTCTTCCACCGCGCCATCGCGCAGAGCCCGCCCGCCGGCTCCATGTACGGTCCGGAGCGCTCGGAGGTCGTCGCGCGAGCGTTCCTCGAGCGGCTGGGCGTCCGTCCGGACGACGCGGACGCCCTGGAGCACGTGCCCGTCGAGCGGATCGTGGATGCGGGGGCCGCGGTCTACGCGGACATCCCGCGCGAGCATCCCGGCATGCTCGCCTTCGCGCCCGTGGTCGGCGACGACGTGCTGCCGGAGGCGCCACTCCGGGTCCTCAGCGAGGGCCGCGGGATGCGCGTCCCGCTCGTGATCGGCACGAACCGCGACGAGGCGACGCTGTTCCGGCTGATGCGTTCGCCGCTGCTCCCGATCCGGCGCGCGGCCCTTCAGCGCATGTTCCAGGCCATGCAGGAGGAACAGCGCGCCGATGGACCGGATGCGGCGCGGCTCCCACCGCCCGACCGCGTGCTCGCCGCGTACCGTCGGGCGCCGCTCTCCCGGAACGTCCGCATCGCCACCGACATCGCCTTCCGGATGCCCGCCGTGTGGGCCGCGGCCGGCCACGCGGAGGTGGCCCCGACGTTCCTCTATCGCTTCGACTTCGCGCCGCCGCTGCTGCGGCTGAGCGGCATCGGCGCCGCGCACGCCACGGACCTCCCGTACGTCTGGGGAGAGTTCGGCGGCCTCCCCCGCGATCCGTCGTTCTGGCTCGGCGGACGCCGCAGCGCCGACGAGGTCTCCCGGCGGATGCGGGCCCGGTGGGCCTCCTTCGCGCACGGCGGCGCCCCGGGCGAGGGATGGCCGCCCTACGACGCGGAGCAGCGCGCCACCCTGCTCATCGATTCCGAAGAGCGCGTGGTCCCCGATCTGGACGGAGCCCTGCGCGCGGGCTGGGGCGAGCAGATCCTGTCCTTCCGCTGAACGCTCCCCCTAGACTGACCGGTATGGTGCTGCTGCCGCTGATCGTGTTCGCACTGTTCGTGTTCGCGCTGGTCGACATCATCCTGCGCCGCGACGACCAGGTGAAGCACCTGCCGAAGCTCGCCTGGGTGTTCATCGTGATCCTGCTCCCGCTGGTGGGCGGCATCCTCTGGTTCGCGGTCGGCCGCGAGTACGAAAGCGCCCCTGCGCCCCGCCGCACGCTGCGCATGCCGTCGGTGGACGAGCGGCACCGAACCGACCCGGCCCTCCGGCCCGACAGCACGGAGGCGCAGCTCGCCGCCCTGGAGCGCGAGATCGAGGCCGCCGACCGCGATCAGCGCATCCGGCGCCTCGAAGAGGAGCTGCGCCGCCGCGACGACGCGGGCGAACCGGCCTGACGGGTCGCCGCTGCGGCGCTATCCCTCCGGCGTGTGCTGCGTCACGAAGCGGATCGCGTCGTGCGCCATCCCCGGCGTGATCTCGTGGCCGGCCGCCGGGTAGACGTGCTCCTCCAGCGTCGAGTGCCCGGGCAGGAACTCGCGCATCCGGATGATGTCGTGCGTGCTGATCACGTCGTCGCGGGCGCCGTGCCCCCAGAACACCGGCGGACGGCTGGAGGCGAGCTCCGCATCCCCGCGCTCCTCGTCGTCCGTCGTGAAGCCGCCCAGCGTCACCACGAACGAGAGCCGCCCGGGTGCGCGCCGCAGCATCTGAAGCGCCGTCGCGCCGCCCTGCGACCACCCGACCGCCGCCACGGGCGCGTCCCCGAACCGCTCGTCGACCCAGGCCAGCAGCCGGTCCGCCGCCGGCGCGACGTTGCTCGAGAGCGCCCCGCGTTCTCCGTCGTCGGCGACGTGGAACCACTCGAACCGGTCTCCCAGCGGCAGCGGCGCCTGCAGCAGCTCGGTCCGCCACGGCGCGGGCGTGCGCTCCGCGATCCAGGCGAGATCCTCCCGGATGCCGTAGCGGCCGTGCAGGAACAGCAGGACGGGGGCGGTGGACGAGGTCGGCATCCCTCCATTCATCCCCCGCCGGCCGCCCGCGTCCACCCCGACGCGGTGGGACGCTGCTGACAGTAGCCTCCACGTCGCGTCACGCGCGCCCGAGGTCCCTCGTCATCGTGTGTGGAACCGCTTCGCGGAACAGCCGAGATGGGGAGACGACCATGCCGAAACGTACTGCACCACGCATCGAGCCCTCGCCGGGGCGGCGTCAGGAGAGCCCGCACACACGGACCGATTCATGGCTGCGCCTCAGGCTCGCCGTCGCCGACGAGTACGTGAGCAAGCTCCCGGAGCTGCTCGCCGTCGACGAGTTCGCCCGCCTCACGGGCCTCACGATCGCGCTGGTGCGTCATGCCACGACGACGGGCGAGCTCGTGGTCTCGCTCCGGGACGGCCGCCGCGGGATCGCGCCGGAGGACAATCTCCCGTTCCTGATCCGCGAGCGGCTTTTGCGGCTGCCGCGCCCCGGCCGGGGCACGTCCACGCGCCGCGCCCGATCCCTCCCGATCAGCCCCGCCGCCTACGAACGCATCTGGGACGAGGCGATCAACAACCGGATCGCGCCGGAGGCCGCACTCGACCGCCTGCTGCGCGTCCCCTCGAGCGCGCAGCAGGCGGATGCCGGCACCACGGCCAGCCGGTACTGCTGAGGCCGCACCGTCCGGAGGCGCCGATCAGGCGACGGCAGCGACCTCGACCGTCCGCACCGTCTTGTCCCATCCGGTCTTCTTCTGGAAGATCCGGATGAGCGCGCCCCAGGCGCAGATGTAGGAGAGGTAGTTCATCACCACGAACGAGTGGCCCATGAGGTAGGCGCGCCAGAACCCGACCTCGCTGTCGCGCCGCAGGTAGACCACCGAGGTGAAGAGCGCGGGCGCGAAGGTGAGCAGGTACCACGCGAGCACCCCGAGGATCAGGGAGAGCGGCCCGCTCACGAAAGCGAACGACGAGTCCATGCGCGAGATGAACATGAACAGGGTCCAGTGGGAGAGGAGGGACCACGGCAGGTCGAACAGCCACGGAACGATCAGGTAGCCGGACAGCTCCAGCACCTTGGGCGCGCTGAGCTTGGGGTTCGACCAGATGCCGGGCAGGCGCTTCGCGGCCATCATGTGCCCCTGGTACCACCGGCGGCGCTGCACGATGAGCCGCTTCAGGCTCTCGACGGCCTGCTGGTCCACCGACGCGTACGGCGTCGTCGTGAGCTCCCAACCGTTGTTCGACAGGCTGATCGCGAGGTCCAGGTCCTCGGTCAGTGAGGACGACCAGGGAAGCGCGTCGAGGCCTTCGAGCGCGGACATCCGCGTGAACTGACCGTTGCCGCCGAGCGACACCGTCCCGGTCTTCCGGCGCCCGAACTGGGTGACGGCCGACATCGACCAGAACTGGAAGTCCTGGAACCGGGTCAGGAAGTTGCGACCGCGGTTCCGGATGCGGACGGCCAGCTGCACGCCTCCGACCGTCTCGTCCTCGAACAGCGGCAGGACGTGGCTGAAGGCACCGTCCGACAGACGGCCGTCGGCGTCCATCACCAGGACGATGACGCGAGCCGGGTCCTGCCCGCGCTCCTCCACCAGCTCGCGGACCAGACGGTAGGCGTCGTTGAGCGCCTCGCCCTTGCCCTGCCGGGCGTGGGGCAGTTTACGGCGCAGCACGATGGTCGAGTCGCCGCCTTCGCGGCGAGCGATCTCGGAGGTCGCGTCGTCCGAGGCGTCGTCGATCACGATGGTGGTGACCCGGCGGCCTCCCCGGAGCGCCGCCACGGTCGGGCCGATGACGGCCTCCTCGTTGAGGCAGGGGATCATCACGTAGACGTCGAACGTCTCCGGGTCGTCGATGAACGGGTCGAGGTACGTGGTGTCGCCCTGCGCGCCGAGCTTGGCGCCCAGCTTCCGGTTCTCGTGGAGCCCGGCGAGCATCGACACCAGGAAGTAGGCGAGCGACAGGGAGACCACCACACCGGCGATCGAGTTGATGATGGCGATGGTCACGGGCGGCCTTTCGGTCGGAGACGGCGTTCTCTAGAAGAGACCCGTCATCCGGCGCTTTGCTGCCGGGCGTGACGCTGTGGAGCCGGCTGCGGGACTCGAACCCGCGACCGCTCGCTTACAAGGCGAGTGCTCTACCAACTGAGCTAAGCCGGCACGGCGGTCTCCCGCCCGCCCAACATCCTAGGGGGTCGGCGTCGGGGTCGGCGTCGCGGTCGACGTGTACTCGTCGCCCTGCGCCTGGAGGATGAACGCCTTGAAGTCGTCCGCGCTGGTGAGCGAGCCGGTGTACGGCTTGCCGTTGACCAGCACCAGGAGGGCGTTCGTCATCTTGTTGACGTCGGAGTTGGGGATGGGGCCGCTCAGGGCGCGGTCGCTCGCGGTCGTCACCCAGCTCTTGAAGCGGCCGTCGTCGATGCACGAGTCGATGTCGCCGGTGTGCGCAGCACCTGCCGCCTCGGCGCGCTTCTTCAGCACCTGGTCGCTCAGTCCCGGACCACCCTCGGCGGGCTGCTTGTCGAACAGGGAGGCGTTGAACTTCCAGAACGCGTTGGGGTCGTAGTTCGCGACGCAGGCCGCGGCGTTTGCCGCGCGGAGCGAGTACTTCGTGCCCGCCGAGTGGCTGGTGTAGATCGCCACCGGGTGCATCTCGACGGTGACCGCGCCGTTCTTCACCAGCGGCTCGAGCTGCTTGAGGTTGGTGCGCTGGAAGTCGCCGCACAGCTTGCAGAGGTAGTCCGCGTAGATGCGGATGTCGACCGTGCTGGCCTTCGGGTCCGGCGTGCTGGCGACGGGCTTCGCATCCGGGGCGAGCGCCATCGTGGTCTTCACCTTGAGGCCGGAACCGACGACCACGCCGTCGCTCGCCATGTTCTTCGGGCCGGGGACGGTCGGACGGATCGCGCTGACGATCACCACGGCGACGATCGCGAGAACCGCGAGCACCGCGACGGTGATGCCGCCGCCGAGGAGGGCGCGTCTGCGGCGCTCCTTCTTCTGGTGGGACGTGCGGAGCTGCCGTGCTTTCTCACGGGCGGCCGCGCGGACGTCGCCGGGGCGGCTGTCGTCGGGCTGGGTGTCAGGGCTCATGTCTTCCGGAAACTGCTCTCGGGTCGGACGGGCCGCGCGGGGGACGCGGTGGGGCGGGGCGCGCATCCGGCGCACACAACCGGGACAGCGTAAACCGGCAGTCTGGGAATCGACCAGACGGTGGCTGGACGCGCGTTCGGCGGATCAGCGGCGGCCGCGCGGGCGTCCGGCTGGGGGTCCGGTCGAGAGCATGTCCGCCGATGCCATATTATGGCCACGTGGCAGAGACGCCATCGGACGTCTACGCCACGTTCATCCATTCACAACGGATCGTCCGGCACGTACCTGCCGGTGAAGGAGACAAGAAGAAGATGGCGACAGTCACCTATGACAAGGCGACCCGGCTCTACCCGGGTTCCACCCGTCCCGCCGTGGACGCGCTCGACCTGGAGATCGCCGACGGCGAGTTCCTCGTCCTCGTCGGCCCCTCGGGCTGCGGCAAGTCCACCTCGCTCCGCATGCTCGCGGGCCTCGAAGAGGTCAACGACGGCAACATCTTCATCGGTGAGCGCAACGTCACCGATGTTCCGCCGAAGGACCGCGACATCGCGATGGTGTTCCAGAACTACGCGCTGTACCCCCACATGACCGTCGCCGAGAACATGGGCTTCGCGCTCAAGATCGCCGGTGTCGGCAAGGAGGAGCGCGCCCAGCGCGTCCTCGAGGCCGCCAAGCTGCTCGACCTCGAGCCGTACCTCGGCCGCAAGCCGAAGGCGCTCTCCGGTGGTCAGCGTCAGCGCGTCGCCATGGGCCGCGCGATCGTGCGGTCGCCCCAGGTGTTCCTCATGGACGAGCCGCTGTCGAACCTCGACGCCAAGCTCCGCGTGCAGACCCGCACGCAGATCGCCTCGCTGACCCGCCGCCTCGGCGTCACCACGGTCTACGTCACCCACGACCAGACCGAGGCGCTGACCATGGGCGACCGCATCGCGGTGCTCAAGGACGGCGTGCTGCAGCAGGTCGGCACCCCGCGCGACCTGTACGCGCAGCCGAACAACGTGTTCGTCGCCGGCTTCATCGGAAGCCCGGCCATGAACCTCTTCACCGCTGACGTCACCGACGGCGGCGTGAAGTTCGGTTCCGCGGTCGTCCCGGTCGAGCGCGACACCATCGCCAGCGCCGGTTCGGCGGTCACCATCGGTGTCCGTCCGGAGGACGTCGTCGTGTCCAACACCGAGGGCACCGGCCTCAAGGTCACGGTCGACCTCGTCGAGGAGCTCGGCGCCGACGGCTACCTGTACGGTCACTCCGAGGTCGAGGGCAAGCGCACCGACATCGTCGGTCGCGTCGATGGCCGTATCCACCCGAACGCGGGCGACACGGTCTACATCACGCCGAAGCCGGGCCACGTCCACGTCTTCCACGCGGAGACGGGCGAGCGCCTGGGCGGCGCGGTCGTCGACTAAAGTTCCAGGAGCGATTCCTCACTCTGCCGCAGTCCGGAGCCGGGCTGCGGCAGAGTGCTTTCCACGGGTGCGCGCATCCACTGAACCGACCGGAGGACCATCGTGGCCGGATCCGTCAACATCACCGCGGCGACCGTCGACCCCGCGCTGCTCGACCTTCCCTGGAACATCCCGCTGGAGGACTGGTCGAACCAGCACATCGCTCTGCTGCCCAAGGGCATCAGCCGCCACCTGGTGCGGTTCGCGAACCTGTCGGGCTACGTCATCGCCATCAAGGAGACGACGGCGGAGATGGCGCAGCGCGAGTACGACATGCTGCGCACGCTGCAGCGCCTCGACGTGCCGTGCGTCGACCCGGTCGCCGTCATCAAGAACCGCACCTCCGACGACGGCACCCCGCTGAACGCCGCGCTGGTGACCCGGCACCTCAAGTTCTCCCTCCCCTACCGCGCGCTGTTCTCGCAGACGCTCCGGCCCGACACCGCCACGCGCCTGGTGGACGCCCTCGCCGTGCTGCTGGTGCGCCTCCACATCGTCGGGTTCTTCTGGGGGGACGTGTCGCTGTCGAACACCCTGTTCCGACGGGATGCGGGCGCGTTCGCCGCGTACCTGGTGGATGCGGAGACCGGCCAGCTCTACGAGGGCGGCCTCTCGAACGGCCAGCGCGAGAACGACCTCGAGATCGCCCGCGTGAACATCGCCGGCGAGCTGATGGACCTGGAGGCCGGCGGTCGCGTCGACGAGGAGCTCGACCCGATCAGCCTCTCCGACGGCATCGTCGCCGCCTACCGGTCGCTCTGGAAGGAGCTGACGGGCAGCGAGTCGTTCTCGTCATCGGAGCGCTGGCGCATCAGCGAGCGCGTCGAGCGTCTCAACGAGCTCGGCTTCGACATCGAGGAGCTGGCCATCAAGACCTCGGAGGAGGGCACCAAGGTGCGCATCCAGCCGAAGGTCGTGGATGCGGGTCACCACCAGCGCCGCCTGCTGCGGCTGACGGGCCTGGACACCGGCGAGAACCAGGCGCGCCGCCTGCTCAACGACCTCGACTCCTACGCCGCCACGCTGGGCAAGGAGGGACTGGACGAGGAGGCGATGGCGCACGAGTGGCTCATGCGCGTGTTCGAGCCGGTCATCCGCTCCATCCCCGCCGACCTCAAGGGCAAGCTCGAGCCGGCCGAGGTGTTCCACCAGCTGCTGGAGCACCGCTGGTTCATGTCGCAGAAGGAGGGCCGGGATGTGCCGCTGGCCGAGGCCCTCACCTCGTACATCAACGACATCCTGCGTCACCGCCGCGACGAGGCGACCGTGATCGCGCCGCCGACGGAGACGATCAGCATCCCCGTGCTCGGCGACGGCACCGCGTCCGCCGACGAGGACGAGGACGACTGGCGCTCCAAGGTCTGAGGCGGGGCCGCGACTGCGGCGTCCCGGTACGACTGCGCCCGCTCACGCAGGCGCAGTCGTTCCGGACGGCAGCAGACGGCCGAGCAGCAGCGGTCAGGCGCGGGTGCGCGCCTCGGCCCGCAGCTTGGAGATCTCGTAGAGCGTGACGCTCGCGGCGATGCCGGCGTTGAGCGACTCGGTGGTCGCCGTGATCGGGATGGACACGACCGCGTCGCAGGTCTCCGTCACCAGGCGCGACAGGCCCTTGCCCTCGCTGCCCACGACGATGACGACCGGGCGGTCGGCGAACGACAGGCCCGGGAGGGACGTGTCGCCTCCCCCGTCGAGGCCGAGCACGAAGACGCCCGCCTTTTTGAAGTCCTTGAGGGTCTGCGTCAGGTTCGCGGCCATGGCGACCGGGGTGCGCGCCGCGGCGCCGGCGGAGGTCTTCCACGCGGCGGCCGTCATGCCGACCGAGCGGCGCTGCGGCACGATGACGCCCTGGCCACCGAAGGCCGCGGTCGAGCGGATGATCGCGCCGAGGTTGCGCGGGTCGGTGATGCCGTCGAGCGCGACGAACAGCGGGGTGTCGCCGGAGCGCAGCGTCCGGTCGAGCAGCTCCCCCGGGTGCGCGTACTCGTACGGCGGCACCTTGAGCGCGACGCCCTGGTGCACGGCGTCGCGGCCGGCGAGCCGGTCGAGCTCGGGACGCATGACCTCCAGGATCGGGATGGCGCGGCCGGTCGCGATGGAGAGGATCTCGCGCATCCGGTCGTCGAGCTCAGCGCGAGCCGCGACGTACAGCGTCGAGGCCGGGATGTCGGCCCGCAGCGCCTCGAGCACCGAGTTGCGGCCGGTCACGATCTCGCTCTCGTCCCCGCTCTTGGCGCGGCGCGAGGCGCCGGACGCGCCGCGCGGCGTCGCGTCCCGTCCGCCCCGCTGCGCGGCCTTCGCGGCGGCCCGCTCGCGCAGGGCCTTCGCCTTCGCGGCGGGGTGGTAGTCGCGGTCCTCCGCCTTGGGGGTCGGTCCGCGACCCTCGAGCGCCTTGCGGCCGTGGCCCCCGGTGCCGACCTGGGCGCCCTTCTTGCTCTTGCGCACCGCCCCGGCGCGGGGCTTTCCACCCGAGTTCTTCATGATCCGATGCTCCAATGCGACCCCGTCGGGGTGTCTTCGATGGTGATTCCCGCGGCGCTCAGCTCGTCGCGGATGCGATCGGCCGCCGCGAAGTCGCGGGCGGCCCTGGCGTCCTGGCGGTCCGCCAGCAGCCGGCCGACCAGCTCGCCCAGTGCGGACTCCGCCGCGGTCGAGCCGCCGGTGCGCCACTGCGGGGAGAGCGGGTTGATGCCCAGCACCTCCGTCATGGCGAGCGCGTGCCCGCGGGCGGTGGCGGCCGCCTCCAAGTCTTCCGCATCCAGCGCCGCGTTTCCTGTGCGGATGGTGTCGTGCAGCACCGCGAGCGCCTGCGGCACGGCGAGGTCGTCGTCCATCGCCTCCGCGAAGGCGTCGGGGACGACCTCCGCGCCGTGGCCGGCGAAGCGGGTGCCGGCGAGCCGCCGGTCCACCCGCTCGAAGAAGCCGGCGATCCGGTCGAGGGCGGCCTCCGCCTCGCTGAGCGAGCCGTCGGTGAAGTCGATCGTCGACCGGTAGTGCGCCGAACCGAGGTAGTAGCGGACCACCAGCGGGCGGGCGGCGCCGAGCAGATCCGCCGCGTAGACGGAGTTGCCGAGCGACTTGCTCATCTTCTGGCCGTTCACGTTCACCAGGCCGTTGTGCACCCAGTAGTTCGCGAACGCGTCGCCCGCGGCGGTCGACTGCGCGATCTCGTTCTCGTGGTGCGGGAAGCGCAGGTCGAGCCCGCCGCCGTGGATGTCGAACTGCGGCCCGAGGTACCGGCGCGACATGGCCGAGCACTCGATGTGCCACCCCGGGCGGCCGTCGCCCCACGGCGATGGGAACGCGGCCGACGCCGGCTCGTCGTCCTTGCGGCCCTTCCAGAGCGCGAAGTCGCGCGGGTCGCGCTTGGCGCGCGGGTCCGCGTCGGCCGCGGCCTCCATGTTGTCGATGCTCTGCCGGGTCAGCTCGCCGTACGACGGCCAGCTCTTCACGTCGAAGTAGACGTCGCCGGAGCCGTCCTGCGCGGCATACGCGTGACCGCGCTCGATGAGCCGCTGGATGATCTCCTGCATCTGCGGGATGCTCGCGGTCGCACGCGGCTCGTAGGTCGGCGGCTGGATGCCGAGGGCGCGGTAGGAGTCGGTGAACTCGAGCTCGAAGCGGTAGGCCAGCGCCCACCACTCCTCGCTACCCCCGGCGGCCTGGCCGGCCGCGGCGTTGACCAGGATCTTGTCGTCGATGTCGGTGACGTTGCGCACGAGGGTGACGTCGAGACCGCGGTACGTGAACCAGCGGCGCAGCTGGTCGTAGACCAGGGCCGAGCGGAGGTGCCCGATGTGCGGGGACGACTGGACGGTCGGGCCGCACACGTACATGCCGACCTCGCCGTCGCGCAGCGGGACGAAGTCGCGCAGGGCGCCCGCTTTCGTGTCGAAGAGTCGCAGAGTCACGCCCACCAGCCTAGAGGGCGCGGGGCCTACGAGGCCGCGCGCTTCTCCAGCTCCTCGTTCACCGGTGCGAAGGCGGCGCGGTCGAGCAACAGCTCGATCTGCACGATGCGCCCGTCGCGCACGGTCAGGAGCTCCACGCACCGCACGGCGCCGGCTGCGGTGTCGGTGACGAAGTCGTAGACGATGCACGCGCGCTCGCCGTTCGTGAACACTTCACGGATCTCGTTCCGGAGGATCACGGGCATCAGCCGGCGCAGTGCCGCCGTCCACCCCTCCTTGTCGAGCGTCGAACCGGCGAACTCCGCCACCAGGGCCACGTCGAAGAGGTCGTCGAGCGGGTCCTCGTCCCGCGCTCCCACCGCGTGGATGTACTGCCGCGCGACCGTCTCGGTGTCCGTGGATGCCATGTGGTGCCCCTTCCCGGCGCCGCCCGTGCGGCACTCCATCGGTCAGAGTAGGCCTGCTGCGGCGTCGGCCGCGACGCCGCTCCGTGCTCAGCCGAGCAGCAGCGCGGTGGCCTGGGCGGTGAGGCCCTCGCCCCGGCCGGTGAAACCGAGACCGTCGGTCGTCGTGGCGCCGACCGAGACCGGGGCTCCGAGGATGGCGGACAGCCGCTCCTCGGCCTCCACGCGGCGGCCTGCGAGCTTCGGCCGGTTGCCGATGACCTGGACGGCGACGTTGCCGATGCGGAAGCCGGCCTCCTCCACCCGTCTCCGGGCTTCGGTGAGGAAGACGTCGCCGTGCGCGCCCGAGAACCGCGGATCGCCGGTCCCGAAGACGCCGCCGATGTCGCCGAGCCCCGCGGCGGAGAGCAGCGCGTCGACGATGGCGTGAGCCACCGCATCCCCGTCGCTGTGCCCCGCGAGACCCGGTTCGCCCGGCCAGTGCAGGCCGGCGAGCCAGAGCTCGGCGGCCGGGTCGTAGGCGTGCGTGTCGCTGCCCGAACCGATCCGCGGCGACCGGGAGCCGGTGAGCAGCTCCTCGGCGCGGCGCAGGTCCCAGGGGGTGGTCACCTTGAAGGCGTGCGCATCGCCGGGGACCACATCCACCCGGAACCCCGCGGCGGCAACCAGACCGGCGTCGTCGGTCTCGTCGCTCTCCGCCAGCGCGTAGGCGGTCAGCAGCTGCTCGCGCGGAAAGCCCTGCGGGGTCTGCACCGCCGCGAGGGCGGACCGGTCGACGGTCTCGTGCACGATGCCGTCGGCGCCGATGCGCTTCACCGTGTCGCTGACGGGCAGCCCGGGGATGACGCCGTAGCCGCGCTCGACGACCGCATCCACCACGGCGTCGAACAGCGTGGCCGGCGCGAGCGCGCGGGCGGCGTCGTGCACGAGCACGACCTCGACGGAGGGGTCGACCACGGCGAGGCCCTCGGCGACCGAACGCTGGCGGGTCGCTCCCCCGGCGACGACCTGGACCGGCCGACCGGAGGCGCGCTCGGACAGTTCCGCCGCCTCGGCGAGCAGCTCGGCGGGTGCCACCACGATCGGGTCCGCCGCGCGACGCATACCGCGGACGGCATGCAGCGAGCGCTCGAGGAGGGTGGGGCCCTGGAGGGTCACGAACGCCTTCGGGCGCTCGGCGCCCAGCCGCGTGCCGGAACCGGCGGCGACGATCACGACCGCGACGCGCGGCCCGGTGTAGCTGTCCACCCGACCACCGTACCGGCACACGGCGACTGACGGCCCGGCGGAAACGACGAAGCCCCGCTGCTCGGTGCAGCGGGGCTTCGGACGATGGGCGGTGCAGCCGCCTCAGGAGGCCAGGACCTCGTCGAGCAGGCTCGAGGCCTTCTCGTCGTCGGTCTTCTCGGCCAGAGCCAGCTCGGAGATGAGGATCTGGCGCGCCTTGGCGAGCATGCGCTTCTCGCCGGCGGAGAGGCCGCGGTCCTGATCGCGGCGCCACAGGTCGCGGACGACCTCGGACACCTTGATGACGTCGCCGGAGGCGAGCTTCTCAAGGTTGGCCTTGTAGCGGCGGGACCAGTTGGTCGGCTCCTCGGTGAAGGGGGCTCGCAGCACCTCGAACACGCGGTCGAGGCCCTCCTTGCCGATGACGTCGCGCACTCCGACGAGGTCGACATTATCGGCGGGGACCTCGATGGTCAGGTCGCCCTGAGTCACATTGAGCTTGAGGTACAGCTTCTCTTCACCCTTGATGATTCTCTTCTTGACTTCGGTGATCGTTGCGGCACCGTGGTGCGGATAGACGACGGTCTCGCCAACCTCGAAAAGCATAGATTTGTTGTCCCTTCAGCAATGAATAGGATACCACATGAGGCACGTGCTAAGGTTCGCCCCCGCGCCTCCTGCGGGCCCGGAGGGCCCCTGCCGATGGGATAGAGTCGAAGCGAGAATTCCACCGGGAGGGTCATCCGTGAAAGCACGAGTCGCGACGTCCGTCGCCCTCGCCCTGGCCGTCGCGTTCGGTACCGCTGGATGCGGTCTCGTCGCCCCGCAGGCCACCACCAAGCACTACGACGCGAGCGACGGCGTGAGCGGATCGGTCGGCACGATCGACGTCCGCAACGCGATCATCGTCACCGACGCGAAGGACGGCACGGTGGGCAACCTCGTGGTCACGCTGGTGAACACCGGCGACAAGAGCCACCGCCTCGCCATCAGCGCCGGCGACAGCAGCTCCTCCGCCGCCCACGTCACGGTCGCACCCGGCCAGGTGAAGCAGCTCGGCGAGGACCCGGAGAACGGAGGCACGAGCAACGTGCTCATCCCGGAGTTCACCACCAAGCCCGGCGCGCTCTACTCCGTCTACTTCCAGTACGGCGACGAGACCGGCGTCAACCTCACGGTCCCGGTGCTCGACGGCCAGCTGCCCGAGTACAAGAGCCTGGTGCCGCCGACCATCCTGCCGGCCGCGCGGTAGGCCCTACGGCGCAACGACGAAGCCGCCCGGCGCATCGCACCGGGCGGCTTCTTCGCGTCTTCGGACCGGCGTCGCCGGCGCCGGCGACCGTCAGGCGTTGAAGCGGTACCCCAGCCCGCGCACGGTGACGAGCATCCGGGGCTCCGAGGGGCTCTCCTCGATGCGCGAGCGGATGCGCTTGATGTGCACGTCGAGCGTCTTGGTGTCGCCGAAGTAGTCGCTCCCCCACACCCGGTCGATGAGCTGGCCGCGGGTGAGCACGCGGCCGGCGTTGCGGAGCAGCAGCTCCAGCAGCTCGAATTCCTTCAGCGGCATGGAGATCTCGGTGCCGTTGACGGCGACGGTGTGGCGGTCCACATCCATCCGCACGGTGCCCGCCTCCAGCACGCCGTCATCCTGCAGCTCCTCCTCCTCGACGCGGCGGCGCAGCACGGCCCGGATGCGGGCGAGCAGCTCGCGCGACGAGTAGGGCTTGGTGACGTAGTCGTCCGCCCCGAGCTCGAGCCCGACCACGATGTCCACCTCGGAGTCCTTGGCGGTCAGCATGATGATCGGGACGTTCGAGCGGGTCCGGATCTCACGGCACACCTCGGTGCCCGGGATGCCCGGCAGCATCAGGTCGAGCAGGATGAGGTCGGCGCCGGAGCGGTCGAACGCCGCGAGCGCGCTCGGACCGTCCTCCGCGACCTCGACCTCGTAGCCCTCGCGCTTCAGCAGGTACGCGAGCGGCTCGCTGAGCGCGGCCTCATCCTCGACGAGCAAGATGGATGTCACTGGGTGTCTCCTATCGGGGGTCGGACGGTGGAGGCTTCCGGGAGCCGGATCGTGAAGGTGGAGCCGCGTCCCGGCTGCGACCAGACGCGCACCTCGCCGCCGTGGTTCTGCACGGCGTGCTTGACGATCGCGAGACCGAGACCGGTGCCGCCCGTGTTGCGTGACCGCGCCTGGTCGACGCGGAAGAAGCGCTCGAAGACGCGGTCCAGGTCCTCTTCGGGGATGCCCTCGCCCTGATCCGTGACGGCGATCTCGACGACGCCGCCGGTATTGCGGACGCCGATTCCGATGCGGGAGTCGTCGGGCGAGTACTGGATGGCGTTGGAGATGAGGTTGTGGACGGCCGTGACCAGGAGGCCCTCGTTACCGATCACCTGCGCCTGCTTGTCACCGCGCATCGCCAGCTCGATGTTGCGCGTCTCCGCGGCCACCCGGTTCTGGTCGATCGCCGCTTTGACGACCTTGCTGGCCGAGAGCTGGTGGGCGTCGCCCAGCGCATCCGTCGCCTGCAGCCGGCTCAGCTCGATGATGTCCTGGGTGATCCGGGCGAGGCGCTGGGCCTCCTCCGAGAGCCGCAGGGCAAACCGGCGCACCTGGTCGGGATCGTCGGAGGCGTCGTCCAGGGCCTCGGCGAGGAGGCCGACCGCGCCGATCGGCGTCTTCAGCTCGTGGCTGATGTTGGCCACGAAGTCGCGGCGGACCGCCTCCAGCCGGAACGACTCGGTACGATCCTCGGCGAGCAGCAGGATGTAGCGGGACCCGAGGCGCGCCACCCGCACGCTGAGATGGATGCCGGCGTCGCCGAACGGGCCGCGCGACAGCTCGCACTCCTCGGTGATCGACTCGCCGGTGCGCCGGACGCGGTCCACGAGCTCGACGAGGTGCGGGTGGACCAGGAGGCCGTTCCAGACCAGGCCGATCGCGTGTGCGCCCGGGGACGCCTTGATGACGTTGTTCGAGGGGTCCAGGACCACGCCCGCCGATTCGAGCGCGTCGAGCACCTGGTCGACCCCGTCCGGCACCGCCGGATTGACGACCGCGGCCGCGTGGTGACCGCGGCGGGCGGCGATGTGCAGGACCCACACGAAACCGGCGCCGACGGCGAGCCCCAGGCCCAGCGACAGCAGCACCAACCAGGTGGAGTCCATGGCTCTCAGCGTAGGTGATACCGATGCGACCGCATGGACGCATCCCGCCACCGGCCGCGTCTTTTCGCGGGTACGTTAGACAGTGTTCAGCCGGGCGGCACCGTTTGTTAACCTGCTCTCGCGAACATGCATACGGGGCCAGAAGGTCCCGACATCCCGCGTGCCCGCGCACGCCAGGAAGGACCCCACCCCATGCGCGAAGTCTTCCAGCAGGAGCTGGCGGAGGTTCAGGACCGGCTCGTCGAGATCGCCGAGCTCGTCGTCCTCTCCATCCGGAACGCCACGCAGGCGTTCAACGAGTCCGACGTGAGCCTCGCGGAGGACGTGATCGTCAACGACCACCGCATCGACGAGCTGACCGTCCTGCTCGACGAGCTGTCCATCCAGATCCTCGCCCGCCAGCAGCCGGTCGCCCGCGACCTGCGCATCGTGGTCAGCGCCCTGCGGATCAGCGCGTCGCTGGAGCGGATGGGCGACATGGCGGAGCACATCGCCCAGCTGGCGCGCTACCGCTTCCCCGACAAGGTCGTCCCGAAAAGCCTGCGCGGCACGTTCTCGGAGATGGGCCGCCTCGACGTGCAGATCGCCGAGAAGCTCTCCGAGCTGCTCCGCACGCAGGACCTGCGCCTCGCCGACGAGATCCGCAACGACGACGACGACATCGACGAGCTGCACATCAGCGTCTTCGACAAGGTGCTCGGCGAGACATGGAAGGGCCAGGCCGTCGACACGGTCGACGCGACCCTCGCGTCCCGCTACCACGAGCGCTTCGCGGACCACGCCGTCTCGATCGCGAAGAAGGTCCAGTACCTCGCGACCGGCGACTGGGCTCCCGAGCTCGCCTCATAATTCATCGCTTCCTCACTTTTTCCGCTCATTCGGCCCGAATTCGCGGATTAACTGAGGAAGCGATGGCTGCTTTCAGGGGCGCAGGGGGACGCGGGCGGCGACGGAGCGCGTGGAGTGGGGGGCGCGCGCGACGACGCAAAGGGCGGTGAGGAGGGCGTGCTCGCCGGGGTGCAGACGGCCGGAGCGCTGGTCGGTCACGTGGGGGCGGTAGCCGTCGCGGAGGTGGTGCTGGTCGCGCAGGACCACGTCGGCGGCTTCGAGGGCGTCGACGGATGCCGTGTGCAGCGCGTGCAGCGCCGGGGAGGCGCGCAGCACCGTCACGGGGACCGTGCGGTGCGCGCCGAAACGCTCCCGCGCTCCCCCGGTGACCGGGATCGGCGGGACACTCGGCAGAAGCGCGGCGACGCCTTCGGCGGAGAGCTCGGTCTCGAAGGGCGGCACGATGGTCACGTGCAACGGCCAGTCTGCGGCCGGGAACCGGTCCGGAAACACGTCGTCGCCGCGTCCCGGAAGGAACGCGACGACGACGAACGTGCTGGTCGTGACTACTTCTTGCCCTGCGCGGCGACCGCGGCGGCCCCGGCGGCGGCGGCCTCCGGGTCGAGGTAGTACGACGGCTCGAGCGGGGTGAAGTCCTCACCCAGCTTGTAGACCAGCGGGATGCCGGTGGGGATGTTCAGCCCGGCGATGTCCTCGTCGGAGATGCCGTCGAGGTGCTTGACCAGGGCGCGCAGCGAGTTGCCGTGGGCCGTCACCAGCACGGTCTTGCCGTCGGCGAGATCGCGCGTGATGTCCGACTCCCAGTAGGGCAGCATCCGCTCGATGACGTCCTTCAGGCACTCCGTGCGCGGCAGCTCGTCGCCGAGGCCGGCGTAGCGCGGGTCGCCGACCTGCGAGAACTCGCTGTCGTCGGGAAGCGGCGGCGGCGGTACGTCGAACGACCGGCGCCAGAGCTGGAACTGCTCCGGGCCGAACTTCTCGAGGGTCTCCGCCTTGTCGAGGCCCTGCAGGGCGCCGTAGTGGCGCTCGTTGAGGCGCCACGAACGCTCTACCGGGATCCACAGCCGGTCGGCCACGTCGAGCGCATAGTTCGCGGTCTGGATGGCGCGGGTCAGCACCGAGGTGTGCAGCACGTCGGGCGCCAGGCCGGAGTCGCGGAGCAGTTCGCCCGCCCGCTTGGCCTCGGCGACGCCGGTCTCGCTGAGACGGACGTCGACCCAGCCGGTGAACAGGTTCTTCTCGTTCCACTCGCTGCTGCCGTGGCGCAGGAGGATCAGGGTGTAGGGAGCGGCCATGTGCTCCAATCTATCGCCTCACGAGGATGCGGGCCTCCCGGCGGCCACGGGGCGGGCGACGGGGCCAGCGGCGGCGTCCCGCGTCCGCTGGCAGACTGGACGCATGGCATCCGGCGCCGTCGGCACCGTCACGCGGGGGACGACGAACACCAACCGGCTGCGCCGGGTCGACCGCTGGATCGCCGCGCAGCCGGAGCTCCGGCGCACCCCCGACCCGGTCGTCGTCGACCTCGGCTACGGCGCCAGCGGAGTCACTGCGCTGGAGCTGCATCAGCGGCTGGCGACCGTGCGGCCGGATGTCGAGGTCGTCGGCCTCGAGATCGAACCCGGACGGGTGCGCACCGCGAACGAGCAGCTCGAAGCGGTTCGCGCCGGCCGCACCGCCTTCGATCCGGACGCCCACATCCGCTTCGGCCTGGGCGGCTTCGAGGTGCCGCTGCCGGACAGCCGGAAGGCGGCGGTGATCCGGGCCTTCAACGTGCTCCGGCAGTACCGAGAGGTGGAGGTCGCGGGAGCGTGGGAGCGGATGCGATCACGCCTGCAGCCGGACGGCCTCCTGGTCGAGGGCACCTGCGACGAGATCGGGCGGATCGCCAGCTGGGTCGCCCTGGATGCGGCCGGTCCGGTCTCGCTCACCGTCTCGCTCCGTCTGCGCGGCCTGGACGCGCCGTCGGTGGTCGCCGAGCGGCTGCCGAAGGCGCTCATCCACCGCAACGTCCCCGGCGAGCGGGTGCACGCCTTCCTCGGCGAACTGGATCGCGCGTGGCGCATCCACTCGCCGCTCGCCGCCTACGGCCCCAGCCAGCGCTGGATCGCGGTGGCGCGCGGGATGCGCGACGCGGGCTGGCCGGTCAGCGGCGGCCCGCGACGCTGGCGGCTGGGCGAGCTGACGGTGGCTTGGGAGGCCGTCGCGCCGGCGGACTAGGCGCGCGGCGCGTGGTGCGCACGGCGCACGAGGCGCGAGCTACGCCCGCGGCGCCCGCGTCACCGCACCGAGCCGCGGCAGCCGCGGCACGTGCGCCTCGGCCCCCGCCTCCGGGGGCACCACGATCTCCTGCGCGGCCGTGACCGCGGTGCCGTCCGCATCCACCAGCAGTGTCGCCGACGGGTCGGTGGACCGCTTCACGACGGCCAGCGCGATCGGTCCGAGCTCGTAGTGCAGGGCGGTGGAGGTCACGGTGCCGACCTCCTGGCCGTCGAGCGTCACGGACGCTCCGGTCACCGGATGCACGCCCTCTGAGCCGTCGAGGTGCAGCATGACCAGGCGGCGCGGCGGGTGACCCAGGTTGTGCACCTTCGCCACGGTCTCCTGGCCGCGGTAGCAGCCCTTGCTCAGGTGCACGGCCGTGCGCAGCCAGTCGAGTTCGTGCGGGATGGTGCGCTCGTCCACCTCGGTGGAGAAGCGCGGACGCCAGGCGGCGATGCGCAGAGCCTCCGCCGCGACCGTGCCGGTCACGGCGAGCTCGCCGCTCGTCACGCGCGAGACCAGCGAGGGCAGGGCGTCGCGGGGCACCAGGCGCTCGCTCCACGTCCATCCCGCGCCGGGATGCTCGCCGCGCGCGTACTGGTGGCCGCCGGGGGCGACCTCGCGCCACGGGTCGTGCCAGATCAGCGGGACGCCGTTCGGTGCGGCGATCGGGAGGGGCGGGTCGCCCAGCGTGCCGATCGTCGCCAGGTCGGCGGTGCGGTCGGCCAGCTCGACGCGGAGCATGAAGCGCATCGAGGTCAGCCAGGCGAGCAGCCCCTCCGCCTCGGGACGGTCGACCAGCAGCCACACCGTGTCGCCGTCGTCGAGCACGCGGGCGGCGTGCTCGACGCGGCCCGTCACATCCAGCAGCAGGGTCTCGGAGGACTCGCCCGGCGCGAGACCCGTGAGCGCCTGGCTGGTCAGCGAGTTGAGCCAGCTCAGCCGGTCCGGACCCTGCACGGTGAGCACCGCGCGGTCGGACAGGTCGACGATGGCGCCGCCCTCGGCCAGCGCGCGCTGCTCGGCGAGCGGGCTGCCGTAGTGCGAGGGCACGCCGGAGCCGGTCAGGTCGACCGCGCCCGGCAGGTCCAGGAAGGGAGAGCGATCACTCATGAGCGCCTCACTCGACCTTGGCGAGGCGGGCGGAGGCGTGGGTGCGCAGCTCCTGCCCGAGGGCCGCGATGTCCCACGCCCACAGCAGGTGGTTCTCGACGAGACCGTAGAGGCGGGTGGCCGCGGTGTACTCCTTCGCCCCGGCCGTGCGCATCACGGCGTCGGTCGCGAGGTCGATCCGCGGTCCGGCCACCTGGCCGATGTAGATCTCGCTGACGCCGTCAGGGTGGATGATCGATACGTCGATGTCGAACGCCCCGTTCGAGTTGCGCAGGGTCTCCACCGACTGAGCCGTGTTGAAAGGACGGACGCCGCTGCCCGGCAGCATCGCCGGCCCCGGGTCGCCTTCGACCAGCGTGCGGTGCAGCCGCCAATAGCCGGTCTCGGCGGCGAGCGGCGTGCGCTCCTCGTCGAGGACCCACGACGTGGACGAGTAGTTGAGATAGCCGAGACCGTCGTGGCTGAAGCTGATCCGCTGACCGAACTCCCGCTCGGTGTGCTCCTCCTCGATCGCGTAATCGAGCACGCCGGTCCCCTCCCAGACGCCGATCAGCCAGGAGAGGGGGACCAGCTCGGCGGGAAGATCGGTGGGGATCTCGATCATGATCGACCGCGGATCAGCGCTGGCCGCGGAAGAGGTTGTACACCACCACGCCGGAGACGCCGAGGATGGCGAGCGTTGCGAGGCCGAGAAGGCCGATGAAGAAGAGTTCGAGAGCGACCAGCATGAACTCAGTCTAGCCGTCGCCCACCGACAGTCGAGCGGAGGCGCTCAGCGCATCCCGGATGCGAGGGCGAGGACCGCGCCGAAGAGGCCGAGCACCACGAAACTGCCGGTCAGCGTCGCCGCGAGGCGGGTGATGAAACCGTCCTTCTGCTGGGTCGCCAGCTGCGACACGAAGGCCAGCAGCGCGCACACCGCGAGTGCCAGCGACAGCCACGACGCGTAGCCGCCGGGATGCGCGAGAGCCGCGATCAGGATGCCGAGCAGCAGCGCCACCGCCCACACGGACCCGATGCTGAGCCGGGACGCCCAGCGCGGAAGCGGCGGCTCGGCCGGACCGGCCGCGGCGGCAGGGCCGAGCGCGTGCGGTGCGGGGGTCTCCGGGATGTCGTCGCTCACCCTCCCATTGTGCCCCGCCGGCCGGACGCCGGGCAGCCGGAAGTCGCTCCTCCCGTTTCCGGTAGCATTGCGGGACAGACGGATGAGGAGGAATGGGTGGCGCAACTTCTGATCCTCACGTCCGCGCCGGGTCCGTCCGCTTCCAGCGGCACCGGGTCGCTCGGGGCAGGACCGGGGTCGTCGGCTGCGGACTCCGCCGGGCCGGGCGCCGAGGTCCTTCCCGCGCTCGCGCTGCTCAGCCACCGCGTCCGCCAGATCCCCGCCGAGCCGGCGTCACTGGTCAACGCCCCGAGCTGCGACCTCATCTTCGTGGATGCGCGCCGCGACCTGGCGAGCGCGAAGTCGCTGTGCAAGATCCTCACCACCACCGGCGTGACGGTCCCTCTTCTTCTCGTGCTGACCGAGGGCGGCCTCACCGCCGTCAGCGCGGATTGGGGCGTGAGCGACGTCGTGCTCGACTCCGCAGGTCCCGCCGAGGTGGATGCGCGCATCCGGCTCGCCATCGGCCGCCAGACGCAGGAGCACTCGCAGTCCAAGATCCAGGCCTCCGGCATCACGATCGACGAGGCGAGCTACTCGGCGAAGGCGCACGGGCGGCAGCTCGACCTGACCTTCAAGGAGTTCGAGCTCCTCCGCTTCTTCGCGACCCATCCCTCCCGCGTCTTCACCCGTGAGCAGCTGCTCAGCGAGGTGTGGGGGTACGACTACTTCGGAGGCACCCGCACCGTCGACGTGCACGTCCGGCGGCTGCGCGCCAAGCTCGGCGACCTGGAGTCGCTGATCGGGACCGTGCGCAACGTCGGCTACCGGTTCAACGTCTACGAGGACGAGAACGACCGCCTCCCCACGTCCGTCCGTCCCTGACGGCGAATCCCTCCACAGGTTCCGTTTATCCACCGTTTACCGGTGGCCGTCCCCGGTGTCCGCCCGCGGTGCCATGATGGAGCAATGGACGAGCGGACGACTCTGGAGAACGGCCTTCTTGACACAGGGCTGGGCGGGAGCCTGGGCAGCGACTTCGACGACGACTTCGCCCCTTTCATCTACGAACCGGATCCGACGCTGCCGGACGACCGCTACCTCGACCGCGAGCTGAGCTGGCTCGCCTTCAACCAGCGCGTCCTCGAACTCGCGGAAGACCCGCTGCTCCCGGTGCTCGAGCGGGCGAACTTCCTGGCGATCTTCGCCAGCAACCTCGACGAGTTCTTCATGGTCCGCGTCGCGGGCCTCAAGCGCCGCATCGCCACCGGGCTGGCCGTGCCCACCAACGTCGGCCGCGCCCCGCAGGAGGTGCTGGCCGACATCTCCGAGAAGGCGCACGAGCTGCAGCTGCGGCACGCGCGGGCGTACCACGACCTCGTGCTGCCCGCGCTGCGCGACGCCGGGATCACCGTCGCCACCTGGGACGAGCTGGACGACGCCGACCGGTCGCAGATGCGCGACATCTTCTCGCAGCAGATCTTCCCGGTGCTGATGCCCCTCGCGGTCGACCCGGCGCACCCGTTCCCCTACATCTCCGGGCTCTCGCTCAACCTCTCCGTGCGCGTCCGCAACTCGCGCACCGGCAAGGAGCAGTTCGCCCGCCTCAAGGTGCCGCAGATGCTGCCGCGGTTCGTGCGCATCGACCAGCGCGAGGGGCTCGGGCAGGTGCGGTTCATCATGCTGGAGGACCTGATCGCCAACCACCTCGGCGACCTCTTCCCCGGCATGGAGATCCTCGATCACCACGTGTTCCGCGTGACGCGCAACGAAGACGTGGAGATCGACGAGGACGAGACCGAGAACCTCATCCAGGCGCTGGAGCGCGAGCTGCTCCGCCGGCGGTTCGGTCCGCCGATCCGGCTCGAGGTCACCGACGACATGGACGCGGTCACCCTCGGGCTGCTGGTCCGCGAGCTCGACGTGAGCGAGCAGGAGGTCTACCGCCTTCCCGCGCCGCTCGACCTGGGCGGCCTGTTCGACCTCGCCAAGATCGACCGGCCCGACCTGCATTACCCCAACCACGTGCCCACCACTCCGGCGCAGCTCATGCCGAGCGAGCCGAATGCGAAGCCCGACATCTTCGCCGCGATCACCCGGCAGGACGTGCTGGTGCACCACCCGTACGAGTCGTTCGCGACGAGCGTCCAGGCCTTCCTCGAGCAGGCGGCCGCCGACCCGCACGTGCTGGCCATCAAGCAGACGCTGTACCGCACCTCGGGCGACAGCCCGATCGTGGAGGCGCTCATCGACGCCGCCGAGGCCGGCAAGCAGGTGCTCGCCCTGGTCGAGATCAAGGCGCGCTTCGACGAGCAGAACAACATCTCGTGGGCCCGAAAGCTCGAGAAGGCCGGCGTGCACGTCGTCTACGGGCTCGTCGGGCTGAAGACGCACTGCAAGCTCGCCCTCGTCATCCGCGAGGAGAAGGGCGTGCTGAAGAGCTACAGCCACATCGGCACCGGCAACTACAACCCCAAGACGTCGCGCATCTACGAAGACCTGGGGCTGTTCACCGACGACGACCAGGTCGGAAAAGACCTCACGCGCCTCTTCAACGAGCTCTCGGGGTATGCGATCGAGAAGAAGTTCAAGCGCCTGCTCGTGGCGCCGCTCCACCTGCGCAAGGGTCTGCTCAAGCGCATCGACACCGAGCGGATCAACGCCGAGGCGGGGCGTCCCTCCGGCATCCGGATCAAGCTCAACTCCATCGTGGACGAGGCGATCATCGACGCGCTCTACCGCGCGAGCCAGGCCGGCGTCCCCGTCGACCTCTGGGTGCGCGGGATCTGCGGCGTCGTGCCCGGGCGCGAGGGTCTCTCGGAGAACATCAGGGTCCGGTCGGTGCTCGGCCGGTACCTCGAGCACTCGCGGGTCTTCTCGTTCGTGAACGGCGGCGAGCCGCAGGTGTTCATCGGCAGTGCGGACATGATGCACCGCAACCTCGACCGTCGCGTCGAGGCGCTCGTGCGCCTGTCCGACCCGGACCACCTGCGCGAGCTGGAAGCGCTCTTCGACCTCGCCTTCGACGAGCGCACCGCGACCTGGCGGCTCGACGAGGACGGCGTCTGGACGCGCCACCACCTCGACGCCGACGGCAAGCCCCTCGTCGACCTCCAGAGCAAGCTGATCCAGCAGTACAGCCACCGTCCGCGCAGCACCCGCACGGGAACGAGGCGGTGAGCCCGGCCATCTACGCCGCGGGTGCACTCTGCTGGCGGGTGGTCGACGACCGAATCGTCGTGCTCGTCGTGCATCGCACCAAGTACGGCGACGTGACCATCCCCAAGGGCAAGGTGGACCCGGGCGAGACGCTCCCACAGACGGCCGTCCGCGAGATCCACGAGGAGACCGGCCTGCGGATCGGCCTCGGCGTGCCGCTCGGCGTCTCCACGTACCCGCTGAGCAGCGGGCGCGAGAAGATCGTGCACTACTGGGCCGCGGAGGTGAGCGACAAGGCCATCGAGCGGTCGACGTTCGTTCCCAACAGCGAGATCGCGGCGATCGAGTGGGTCACCATCAAGAAGGCGCGCGGCTACCTGACCTACGAACGCGACGTCGAGATCCTCGACGCGTTCGATTCCCTGGTGCACCAGGGCATCACCTCCACGTTCGCCCTGATCGCCCTGCGGCACGGCAAGGCCGAGCCGCGCGACCGCTGGAACGGTTCCGACGCGTCCCGTCCGCTCACCGAGCGCGGCGTGAAGCAGGCGGCCGGCGACGTCGCGACGCTCGAGGCGTGGCGGCCGAAGCGGATCGTGACGAGCGACGCCGTGCGCTGCGTCACCACCGTGGCTCCGCTCGCCGCAGCGACCGGCATCAAGCCGCACCGCGATCACGGCATCAGCCAGGACGCCTACGAGGAGGGCCAGCCGGAGGTGCGCCGCGTCGTCGGCAAGCGCATCCGCTCCCGCAAGACCGCCGTGCTCTGCAGCCACGGCCCGGTGCTGCCGGAGATCATGCGCGAGATCGCGCTCGCCACCGGCACCATGCCGGGCGGGTACCTCAACGATGCCGCCGACCTCGACACCGGTGGCTTCTCCGTGGTCCACCTCTCGGCGACGAATCCGGCCTCGGGCATCGTCTCGATCGAGACCTACGCGCCGGTCGAGGACCGCCAGGCCGGCTGATTCCGCCGCGGATTCACAGGACCGCGCAGGCAAGAGAACACCCCGCGTTAACCTCCCGTTTACCACTGCGGGGGACTCTGGACAGACACCGGGAATAGCGTCTCACGCGGGTCGCACCGACCCCGTCCTGTTGTTACTGATCCCCGAAGGGACAACTGTGAATCTCAAGCGCATCGGCGCTCCCGTGGCGCTCCTCGCCGCCGCCGCCATCAGCCTCACCGCGTGTGCGGCGAACGAGGGCAGCACCCCGTCGACCACGACGGCCGCCGCGAAGAACTACTCCGGCACGCTGAACGGCATCGGCTCGTCCGCCCAGGGCGCGGCGCAGACCGTCTGGGCCGCCGGCTTCCAGCAGGCCAACCCGAAGGCCACCATCAACTACGACCCGCAGGGCTCCGGCGCCGGCCGCAAGAGCTTCATCTCGGGCGCGGCCGACTTCGCCGGCTCGGACGCAGCGCTGAAGACCGAGGAGCTCGCCTCCACGTTCGCCGGCTGCGCCGCGGACAGCAAGGGCATCGACCTCCCCGTCTACATCTCCCCGATCGCCATCGCGTACAACGTCGACGGCGTGAAGGACCTCAAGCTCGACGCCGACACCATCGCCGGCATCTTCTCGGGCAAGATCACCACGTGGGACGACGCCAAGATCAAGAGCCAGAACTCGGGCGCCTCGCTCCCGTCGGCTCCGATCACCGTCGTGCACCGCTCCGACGACTCGGGCACCACCCAGAACTTCACCGAGTACCTCGCGGCGAACGCCCCCACCGTCTGGACCGCTCCGGCCTCCCAGACCTTCCCGTTCCAGGTCGGTGACGCGGCCAAGGGCACCTCGGGTGTCGCGGACGCCACCAAGAACGCGAAGAACTCCATCACCTACATCGACGAGTCGGGTTCGGCCGGGCTGAGCATCGCCCAGCTGAAGGTCGGCGACAACTACGAGAAGATCAGCGCCGACGGTGCTGCAGCCGTGGTCGCCGCCTCCCCCATCGCCGACGGCCGCGAGGCCAACGACCTGGCCATCCAGATCGACCGCAAGGACACCACGAAGGGCGCCTGGCCGCTCGTCCTGGTCTCCTACGTGATCGCCTGCCAGGAGTACAAGGACGCCAGCAAGGCGGACCTGGTGAAGGGCTACGTGGACTACATCATCTCGAGCGACGCCCAGAAGGCCGCCGCCGAGCAGGCCGGCTCGGCCCCGCTGTCGAGCGACCTGGCCGCGAAGGTCTCCAAGGCCGCCGCCAGCATCAAGTAACACTCCACCGCTCGGCCTGGGCTGCACACCGCAGCCCGGGCCGAGCGGCGCTCCCCTTTCAGCCGCAAGGCGCACCCGATGAGAGAAAGCCAGGAATGACCGCCGGAACCGCAGGAGCCATCAGGCCCAAAGCGAAGGTCCGCCTCGGCGACCGCGTCTTCTCGACCGCCACCGTCGTCGCCGGGTCCCTGATCCTCGCCACGCTCGCCGCGGTGGCGGCGTTCCTCGTCATCCAGAGCATCCCGGCCCTGTTCGCCGGCGCGGGCGAGCTGCCCAACAACGCCACGAACTTCTGGTCGTGGGTCTGGCCACTCGTCTTCGGCACCATCTGGGCGGCGCTCATCGCCCTGCTGATCGCCACGCCGCTCTCCATCGGCATCGCCCTCTTCATCTCGCACTACGCCCCGCGCCGCGTCGCCGTCGTGCTGGGCTACATCATCGACCTCCTGGCGGCCGTTCCGTCCGTCGTCTTCGGCCTCTGGGGCATCGCGACGCTGGCGTCGTTCGTCCAGCCGTTCTACGTCTGGCTCGGTGACAACCTGGGCTGGATCCCGCTCTTCGCTCCGCCGGTCTCCGGCACGGGCCGCACCATCCTGACCGCCGGCCTCGTGCTCGCCGTCATGGTGATCCCGATCATGACCGCCATCTGCCGCGAGATCTTCCTGCAGACCCCGCGCCTCCACGAGGAGGCCGCACTCGCCCTCGGCGCGACCCGCTGGGAGATGGTGAAGATGGCCGTCCTGCCCTTTGCGCGCAGCGGCATCGTCTCGGCCATCATGCTCGGCCTCGGCCGTGCCCTCGGCGAGACGCTCGCGATCGCCATGGTGCTCTCGCCCGCGCTGATCGTGAAGTTCGCCGTGCTGCAGGCGCAGAGCCCGAACACCATCGCGGCGAACATCGCCCTCCAGTTCCCCGAGGCGACCGGCCTCGGCGTGAACGCGCTCGTAGCGTCCGGCCTCGTGCTGTTCGTCGTGACGCTGCTGATCAACGTGCTCGCCCGCTACATCGTCAGCCGCCGCAAGGCCTTCTCTGGAGCGAACTGATGGCCACCACGACCGCCGCCGCCGTCCCGCGCCCGCTCACCAACTCGTACACCGCGGGCAAGCTGCCCCGCTGGACCCCGTGGGTGCTGCTCGTCGCATCCTGGGCCGTCTTCGTCGCCATCTTCGCCATCCTGGCCGCCAGCCGCGCGACCGACGGCTTCAACATCGTCGGGGCCATCTTCTTCGGCACGGTGCTGTTCGACGTCGCCATCTACGTCACCTCGCTGCTCGTCGAGGGCTCGCGCAAGGCGATGGACCGGCTGGTCACCTCGCTGGTCGCGACCGCGTTCATCATCGCCCTGCTCCCCCTGATCTCGCTGGGCTGGACCGTCATCGCGCAGGGCCTCGCCCGCTTCGACGTCGCCTTCTTCTCCGAGTCGATGCGCAACGTCATCGGTGCGGGCGGCGGCGCCCTGCACGCGATCGTCGGAACGCTGGAGATCACCCTGATGGCGGCCGTCATCTCGGTGCCGATAGGACTGCTCACCTCGATCTACCTGGTCGAGTACGGGCGCGGGATGCTCGCCCGCGGCATCACCTTCTTCGTCGACGTGATGACGGGCATCCCCTCGATCGTCGCCGGCCTCTTCGCCTACGCGCTGTTCGCGCTCTTCTTCGGCCCCGGCATCCGCAACGGCTTCATGGGGTCGGTCGCGCTGTCGGTGCTGATGATCCCCGTGGTCGTGCGCTCCAGCGAGGAGATCCTGCGGATCGTCCCCAACGAGCTGCGCGAGGCCTCCCTCGCCCTCGGCGTGCCGAAGTGGCTGACCGTGCTCAAGGTGGTCCTGCCGACCTCGATCGCGGGTCTGGTGACCGGCGTCATGCTGGCCATCGCCCGCGTCATCGGCGAGACCGCACCTCTGCTGATCGTCGCCGGCTTCACCACGAGCATGAACTACGACCTCTTCAACGACCGGATGATGACCCTCCCCGTCTTCGTCTACACGCAGTACACGCAGGCCGCCGGTCTCCACGCTCAGGCGTCGATCGACCGCGCCTGGACCGGCGCTTTGGCCCTGATCATCATCGTGATGGTGCTCAACCTGGTCGGCCGCATCATCGCCAAGGTCTTCGCCCCCAAGTACGGCCGCTGACCCCGGCCCGCACCCGAAAGCTAAGGAAAAAAGTGTCCAAGCGCATCGAAGTCAACGACCTCAACGTCTACTACGGCAGCTTCCGCGCCGTCGAGGGCGTGTCGCTCACCATCGAGCCCCGCACCGTCACGGCGTTCATCGGACCGTCGGGATGCGGCAAGTCGACCTTCCTCCGCACGCTGAACCGCATGCACGAGGTGATCCCGGGCGCGTACGTCGAGGGCGAGGTGCTGATCGACGGCAACAACCTCTACGGCACGGGCGTCGACCCGGTGCTCGTGCGCCGCCAGGTGGGCATGGTGTTCCAGCGTCCCAACCCGTTCCCGACGATGAGCATCCGCGACAACGTGCTCGCCGGCGTGAAGCTGAACAACCGGCGGATGTCGAAGAGCGAGGCCGACGACCTGGTCGAGAAGTCGCTCCAGGGCGCCAACCTGTGGAACGAGGTCAAGGACCGTCTCGCCCTCCCGGGCTCCGGCCTCTCCGGCGGCCAGCAGCAGCGGCTCTGCATCGCCCGTGCGATCGCCGTCTCCCCCGACGTGCTGCTGATGGACGAGCCGTGCTCCGCCCTCGACCCGATCTCGACGCTGGCGATCGAGGACCTGATCGAGGAGCTCAAGAACGACTACACGATCGTCATCGTGACCCACAACATGCAGCAGGCCTCGCGCGTCTCGGACCGCACCGCGTTCTTCAACATCGCGGGCACCGGCAAGCCGGGCAAGCTCATCGAGTACAACGACACGAACCTGATCTTCTCGAACCCGACGGTCCAGGCGACCGAGGACTACGTGTCCGGCCGGTTCGGTTGATCCGCAGCCGCTGAACGACGAAGACCCCGCGACACGATGTCGCGGGGTCTTCTCGTTGGCGGGCGAGTCGACGGGCGCGCGGATCGGCGTGGGGCGCCGACGCGGGTCAGGAGGCTATGGCCACGATGGGGGCGGTGGTCGGCTTATCCGAACCGCCCCGGGGCTCCACGGTGACGCCGACGGTGTCCCCGGCGGCCATCTCGCCGGTGAGGACGCGCCAGGTCGAACCCGTCGACGCCGGCTGCATCGTGCCGGCCGGGGTTGCCTGGCCGTCGCGGATGTACCAGAGCTCGTAGGTCTTGTCGGCCGGGAGGTCGGGGAGGTCGTTCGCCACCAGAGCGGACCGGCCCAGCTCGCCCGACCAGACCAGTGTCGCGGTGCCGCCGCCGGAGACGGGCGCGGTCGCCCGCTGCACGTCCGGGGCGGCGTTGATCTCGGCCAGGGCGGACGCCTGCTGCGACTGGTACGAGTTGGACCCGGACAGCGACGAGCCGACGAACGCTCCGCCGATGAACAACACGACGGCGGCCGCGGCGGCGGCGAGGATGAGTCCGGGACGCTGGAACCAGCGGCGCTGCGCGGCGCGCTCGGCGGGGCCGGGCTGCGGGGTGTCGGCGGTCGGGGTGTCGGCGGTCGGGGCGGGAAGCGGCGCGACGGGCGCCGGAGCGGAGGGAGCGGCGGGCTCGGCGGCCTCCGGAAGCGTTGTGGGCGCAGGTGCGGCGGGCGCCGCATCCTGAGCCGGCAGCTGCGGGGTGCTCGCGAGCTGCGCGAACAGGGCGGCCTTGAGCTCGGGACGCGGCTCCACCGGCTCCGTGGAGAGGGCGAGCTGGGCGGCGACCTCCTCGAAGGCGCGGGCCTCCGGCTCGTCGTCGGCTCCCAGCCGGAAGCCGAGGCGGGTGTCGCCTCGGTCGTGCTCGTCGGTCATGTCGTCACCCCCAGTTCCTGTCGCAGCCGTATCATCGCATCGCGTAGCCGAGTCTTGGCTGTGCCTAACGGGATCCCGAGCTCGGCAGCCACCTCGGACTGGCTGAGGCCGCCGTAGTAGGCCAAGGTGACGGCCTTCCGCTGCGGTTCGCTCAGCTTCGCCATGGCCACCTCCACCCTCTCGTGCTCGACCCGGACCTCCACGGTCTCGGCCACCTCGTCATAGGCGGTCGGCAGGTCGCGGATGCCCACGGCGGTGTCCCGGTCCCGCGACGCCTGGGACGCGCGGATCCGATCCACGGCGCGTCGATGGGCCATGGTCAGGATCCACGTCTGCGCTCGACCCTTATTCGGATCGAAACGCGAAGCGGATTGCCACGCCTCGAGGTAGATCTCCTGCACGACCTCCTCGGACTGCGCGGGGTCGATCAGCAGGCGGCGGACCAGCCCGAGGACGCGCGAGGCGGTGGCATCGTAGAAGGTCGAGAAGGCCGCCTGGTCGCCGGTGGCGGTGCGGACGAGGAGCGCGTCGAGATCGACCGCAGGGGCGTCCTCCACGTCGTCTCCGCTCATCCGGTCTGTCGTTCCTCCGGCGAGTGCCCTCCGACAGATGAGTGCCGGGCCGCAGAACGCCCTCTCGGCGCGAGGCCGCTCGGAGCGGCTAGTTTTGGAGCCCGGGGTTACTGCGGCCCGGCGACATCCAGTGTACAGGAGGGCTCCCGGCCGTCCGTCGGCGTGGCGTTCGCGGGCCGAGAACGGCGGATGCGGCGCGGGGGTTGACGGGACCGGAGGCGCTGTTGCGGCCGCAGCCGGCCGTCGCCGCGTCAGTCGAGGGAGCCGGACCGCCAGAGGCGTGCGCATGCCGTCAGTTCCTCGGCGGTGCGGGTGAAACGGAGCGCCCGGGTCGTCAGCTCGCTGGCGCGCTCCGGGTCGAGGATGTCGCGGTCGTCGGCGACGGAGGCGGCACCGGCGGCGGCCACCCGGCAGAATGCGGCAGCGCGGTCGAGCGCGACGGCGAAGTCGCCCTCGAAAAGGCCCCGCAGGATCCGATCCGCAAGCTCGGTGATCTCCGCGGGCCCGGCCGGGGTCGGCGCGCCCGCGACCGCGGCGTCGATCGACTGCAGCACCTCGGTGCCGCGCTGGTAGAGGTACGCGGTGCCCTCCGCATCCTGACGGATGAGCAGCCGCAGCAGGTAGATGCGCCACAGTGCGCCGGGGAGGCTCTTCGCGTTCGACCGCGACCACAGCTCGGCGAGGGCGTCGATGCCGTGCTCGTCCGTGAAGGCGACCAACCGGTCCACGATCGCGGGGTCCGGATCCTGCCGCACCCGGGCGAGCAGCGCCTGGGCCGTCTCGTGGGCGACTCGGCTGATCTGCGCGGGGTCCTCTCCCCCCAGGAACGCCTCGAACATGCCGCTGGTGAACAGCGCGGGCTTGTGGAACCGATCCGACATCCCCCCATTCTGCCCCCGTGAACCGGCCACCTGAATCCACGCTAGATTGGAGGTGAGGGCCTGTAGCTCAGTTGGCAGAGCATCGGACTTTTAATCCGCGGGTCGTGGGTTCGAGCCCCACCGGGCCCACCCTCTTCTGGTCGAGTGGCGCCTTGCGCTCGGTCGGCCCCGCGCGTGCCGCACGATCGTCGGAGAACGGGTCCCAAATCTCCGACACAGGGCCTTGGGGATGGAGATTCCGGCCGAGGCGGGTGAGATCTCCGACGGACGGTCGCGGATCTCCGACGGACGGTCGAAGACCTCCGACGGAAGGCCCCGGACAGCCGCGTAGGCCCGTGGCGGCGGGTCAGGCGATGCCGGTCACGCGGGCGCGCTCGAGCACGTAGCCGACGGCGACCGCGCCGGCGATGCTCAGCATCACCGGGACCAGCAGCTCGGGGCCCTGGCCGGTGAACTCCATCGTGAGGAGCAGGGCGGTCAGAGGGGCGCGCATCGTGACCGCGAGGAACGCCGCCGCACCGATGAGGGCGAAGGCGGGAAGTTCGGCGCCCGGCCAGAGCAGGTTCCAGGCGGCGCCGCCGGCGAGGCCGAGGCCGGCGCCGATCGCCAGCGACGGGGTCAGGGTGCCGCCGGCGGCGCCCGCGCCGATCGTCGCGAGGGTGGAGCCGGCCTTGACGATGGTGGTGAGCAGGATGAGCAGCACCGGCACCGAGGCGGCGAACGCGAGCTGACCGAGCGCGCGGCCGTTGCCGAGGATCGCGGGGAGCCAGAGCGACACCACCCCGACCGCTACGAAGGTCAGCGGCATGACGATCAGGATGCGCCACGACTCCGGCCGGTGATCCTGGAGGAAACGGACCGCCCGGACGAAGCCGACGGCCGCGAAGCCGATCAGGGGTCCGGCGAGCACGGACCACACCACGACCGTGACGGACAGGTGCAGTTCGGGCAGCTGGTACAGGGGGTTCGACGGGACGACGACCCGGGCGACCAGGGCCGCGATCGCCGAGGTCGCGAACGCGGGCAGAACGGTCGCGAAGCTGACCTCGGCGAGCAGGATCTCGACCGCGAAGACCGCCCCGCCGAATGGGACGTTGTAGACGGCCGCGAGACCCGCTCCGGCGCCGCAGGCGACCAGGATGCGCCGCTCCCGCGCCGACACCCCCGCCCGTTCAGCCAGCCACCCGGCCCAGAGCGCGCCCACCTCACGCGGGGCCACCTCCCGGCCGATGGATGCGCCCAGCCCGACGATGACCACCTGCAGGGCCGCATTGGCGAGCGTGACGAAGGGCGGCATCCGGCGGCCCTCCACCGACTGCTCGACGGAGACGATCGCGTGCTCCGGGACGCGGCGGCCCCACCGCCGCAGCAGCCACCAGCCGACGGCGCCGATCACGCCGGCCACGGCGAGCGCCACCACCCGGTTGACCGGCGGGGCGTCGAGGAGACCCTCGTACAGGTCGCCCTCCGAGGAGCCGAAGGCGAGGTGCTGCAGGGCGTGCAGGCCGAGGTAGACCAGCACTCCGCCGATGCCCGCCCCGACGCCGACGAGCGCGGTGACGACGACGAGCCGGGCCAGCCACTGCGGTGTGGCGGGTCGCGGGATGCGCCGGGCGGAGGACACGGGCCCAGCGTATCGGGAGGCGCGGCCGGGCTCGTGCGCGGTGAATCCGGCAACGAAGAGTTAACCGGTCCCGGCTACGGTGATCGCGTGACCCCATCCCTCCGCGAGCCGCGGGAACTCGGCGCGACCGTTCCGGCTGTGCCGAACGTGACCGCGCCCGCCGGCGCGCCCGCTGTCGCGGAGCCGAGCGGACCGGCGGCCGACACCGCGCCGGTCACCGCGCCGGCGTCACGAAACGCGGGTGGCCGCGTCCTCTCTCGTGAGATGACCGCCCGATCGATCGCCCGGCGGCTCGGGCCGCCGCTCGGTGCGCTGGTCGCGGGCTGCGTCGCGGCCTGCCTGCTGCTGAACGCGGCGCTCGGCATGGAGTTCCCGCTCTTCTCCGAGGCCTCCGCCGAACGTGGACGCGACTGCACGGCGATCGCCAGCGCGCGGCACGCCCTGGATGCGACGCTGCAGGCGCGCCTGCCGCTGCGCGCGCCGGACGCGGAAGCGGCGCAGGCGATCCGGTCGGCGGTCGCGGCGTTCCGCGCCCGGACGGAGGACCTGGCGACCGACTCCGTTGTCACGGCCCTCGGACCGGTGCGCGGCAGCCTCAGCGCCCTGTCGGACAGCGTGAGCGCCTACGCGGCGGCTCCGTCCGCATCCATGGCCGACGACACGATGGTGGAGCAGGCCTCGGACGCCGTGCACCAAGCCTGGCAGGGATCGATCGCGCGCGTCTGCGCCTGACCGCGCTGCCGCACCCGGTCGAGCCGGATCGGGGCGAGGCGGATCGGGTCGAGCCGCACCGGGTCAAGCCGGATGCGGTCGAGCCGGATCAGCTGCCGACGAGCGCCCCGACCTGCAGCAGCGACACGGTGTCCGTGGTGCACGCCGTCGCGCCGTCGTACTTGATGAACAGGGATTCCGTCGATCCTGGCGGGTAGACGCGGAAGCCGTCGGCGGGCTGCGGCTTGCAGTCGGCCTCCGGGTAGTTGAGCGCCTGGGTGATCCGCAGCGGCGCCTGCGCGGTTCCGCCCGGCTGCAGGACGACGGTGGGATGCGGGGTGCTGCGGTCGAAGTCGGCCGGCTTGCCGAGCTGCGTGCCGTTGCCGTCGCCCACGAACGAGACGCCGGGCCAGCCCTGCAGCGAGCACTCTGTGCTGCCGTTGTTGGTGAGGACGATCGTCACCTCGACGCTTCCGGCCGCTCCCCCGCCTCCCTTGCCGATCGTGCCGGTCAGGTCCGCGGTGTCGCACTGGCCCTCGATCGGGACGGCCGTCGTCGTGCCGGTCGGTCGCGGCGACGTCGACGGGGTCGTGGAGGTGGATGCGGAAGCGCTGCCGGTCGTCGGTGCGGAGTTCGGCGTCCCGCATCCGGTGACGACGAGGGCGAGCGCGACGGCGAGGCCGGCGGAGGCGGCGGCGCGGAGGGTCCAGTTCCCGGTCATGCGCCCATCCCATCACGGCAGAGGGCCCGACGGCGGCGGACCCGCCGCAGGACCGCTGGAGGAGGCGCCTGGCAGGATGGTTGCATGACGGCACTCGGCTCCTGGCTCGCACGGTGGTGGACGATCGGGGTGCCCGCCATCGGCGTCGTAGTCCTGGTCGCGTTCTGGGCGGTGGAGCTGAACGGATTCGCGGTCGGCCTGATCGCGGTGGTGCTCGCCGGGACGGTGCTCGCCGCCGTTCAGCACGCGGAGGTGGTGGCCCACCGGGTCGGCGAGCCGTTCGGATCGCTGGTGCTGGCGGTCGCGGTCACGATCATCGAGGTCGCGCTCATCGTCACCCTCATGACCACGGGCAAGGATTCGCCGGAACTCGCCCGCGACACCGTGTTCTCGGCGGTGATGATCACGATGAACGGGATCGTCGGGCTCTCGCTGCTGCTCAGCGCATCCCGGCGGGAGTCGACGGCCTTCAACGCCCAGGGCAGCGGGGCGGCCCTCGCCACGGTGACGGCGCTCGCGACGCTGACGATGGTGCTGCCGAGCTTCACGTCCGCGCCCGGGCCGGTCTTCTCCGGGCCCCAGCTGGTGTTCGCCGCCATCGCATCCGTCGCGCTGTACGGGATGTTCGTCTTCACCCAGACAGTCGCGCACCGGGACTTCTTCCTGCCGGTCGGGAGCAAGGGGCAGCCGCTCGCCGAAGACGACCACGCCGCGGCGCCGTCGAACCGCACCGCGTGGATCAGCGTCGCGCTGCTGCTCGTGTCGCTCGTCGCGGTCGTGGGACTCGCCAAGCTGGAGTCGACGCCGATCGAGCGGGCGGTCACTGCGATCGGGCTGCCGCAGTCGTTCGTCGGCGTCGTGATCGCTCTGCTGGTGCTGCTCCCGGAGGGCATCGCGGCCGCGAAGGCGGCGAACCGCAACCGCACCCAGACGAGCCTGAACCTGGCGCTCGGCTCGGCCATGGCGAGCATCGGGCTCACCATCCCCGCCATCGCGGTCGCCTCGATCTGGCTGCCGGGCGCGCTGCACCTCGGGCTCGGGTCGAGTCAGATCGTGCTGCTCATCCTGACGGTGCTGGTCAGCATCCTCACGATCGTGCAGGGGCGCGCCGTGCGGCTGCAGGGCGGCATCCACCTCGTGCTGTTCGCGGCGTTCATCTTCCTGTCGATCGCGCCGTAGCGGGGGCGGGGGCGACATTCGTCACGAATGTCGCGTTCGGTGGGGCGAGAGGCGACATTCGGCACGAATGTTCACGGGCGGGGCGGGCGGCACGGCGGCGACATTCGTCACGAATGTCGCGTTCGGTGGGGCGAGAAGCGACATTCGGCACGAATGTTCACGGGCGGGGCGGGCGGCACGGCGGCGACATTCGTCACGAATGTCGCTGGTGGCGGGGCGAGAGGCGACTTCGGCACGAATGTGGCGGCGCAGAGACAGCATTCGGCACGAATGTGGGGGGCGGCGCGGGGGCGCGCGGCGCGCGTCAGCGCCGCGCGGTCGCGGCGTCGAAGAGGGCGGCGACCGCCAGGCGCGCCGCCTCGGGCGTGCCGCCGCGCATCGCGGCGCTGGCCGAGGCGCCGTCGAAGAGCAGCGTGAGCTGCACGGCGAGCGTGTGCGGGTCGTGCGCGCCGGCGGCCGTCGCCTGCCGCTCGAAGTACGCGGTCAGCTCCTCCTTGTAGTGGCGGGCCACGATGGCGGCGGGATGCTCGCGGTCGCGCAGCTCGGTCGCCACGTTGACGAAGGGGCAGCCGAAGAAGTCGTCCGCCTCGGCTGCGCTGTGCAGCGCGTCGAACACGTGGAGGACCCGCTCGCGCGGCGTCCCCTCGTCATCGGGGGCGAAGTAGCCCGCGACGACCTGCGGACCGTACGCCTCGAGCATCGCGGCGACCACGCCGTCCTTGCCGTCGAAGTGCTGGTACAGCGAGCGCTTCGACACCTCCGCCTCCTGCGCAAGACGGTCGACCCCGACCGCGTTGACCCCGTCGCGCATGAACAGCCGGGCCGCGGCGGCGAGAACGCGGTCGCGCGGCTTCGGCTTGACGGGGGTCACAGTGCTGGTCATGCCCCGATTCTACGGAACGGCTTGCACAAAGTAAACCGATCTGTGTACATTGAGTCCCGTCGCCGATACACAGATCGGTTTACTTTTGGAAGGAACCCTCATGACGGACATCACCGGACGCGTCGCCCTCGTCACCGGCGCCAACCGCGGCCTCGGCGCCGCCTTCGTCGCCGAGCTGCTCGAGCGCGGCGCCTCGAAGGTCTACGCCGCCGCCCGCCGCCCCGGCTCGGTGGAGTCGGACGATCCCCGCGTCGTCCCTCTCGAGCTCGACGTCACGGACCCGGAGAGCATCGGCCGTGCGGCGTCCATCGCGACGGACGTCAGCATCCTTGTGAACAACGCCGGGATCGCGGTGAACCAGTCGCTCGTCAGCGGCGACCTCGAGGAGATCCGCCGCGAGCTCGACACGAACTTCTGGGGTCCGGTGCTGGTCACCCGTGCCTTCAGCCCGATCCTCGAGGCGAACGGCGGCGGCGCGATCGTCAACATGCACTCCGCACTCAGCTGGCTGGGCGTCGGCTCGTACAGCGCATCGAAGGCCGCTCTGTGGTCGGCGAGCAACTCGGTCCGCGTCGACCTGGCGCCCGCGGGCATCCAGGTCGTCGGCGTCCACGTCGGCTACGTCGACACCGACATGGCCGCCGACGTGACCGCCGACAAGGTGCCGCCGCAGCAGGTCGTCGAGGAGGCGCTGGACGCCGTGCAGAACGACGAGGCGGAGGCCGTGGTCGGTGACACCGCGCGCTACGTGAAGTCGCACCTCCACGAGGACGTCCGCGTGCTCTACCCCCAGCTGGCCAGGTAGGCCTCCCCGCCGAATCCCTCCGGCCGGATGCCCCAGTTCAGCGTCCAGGTCTCGCCCGGCTGCAGGATGCGGAGCCCGCGTCCCGAGTTGAGCGCGTTCGCCGGGGCGGTCATCGGCTCGATCGCGAGGGCCACCCCGCCGGGCTTCGTCGCGAACTTCCGGTGCGTGAAGACCTGCACGTACCGGAAGTCGTCGTCGCCCCACAGCACGACGCGGCGCCCGTCGTCGGCCGCGAGGGCGTGCTCCACCGGACCCTCCGGCAGGTCCGCGAACCCGGTGTCGAGGTCCAGGTCGCTGACCCGGCGGCCGGCCGACAGGTCGTAGTCGGTGCCCGCCACCGGCGTCTCGCCGGTGACGTTGCTCCGGTCGTCCACCTCGAACCGCGTGCGGGCGGCGACCGTGACCGTCAGCTGCTCGGGCGGCACATCCGCGATCCGCAGGTAGGGATGCGCGCCGACCGCGACTGGGGCCGGAGTGTCGCCGACGTTCGCGATGGAGTGCGTGACCGTCATCCCCTCGGTGTGCAGCTCGTGCATCACCGTCGTGTCGAGCAGGAACGGGTACCCCGGCTCGGGGTAGATCGTCGCGGTCTGCGTCACCGTCGAGTCCGAGCGGTCGACCAGTTCGTAGGGCCGGCGGCGCAGCAGGCCGTGGATGGCGTTCCGCTTCGCCGGCTCGGTCAGGTCGAGCTGCAGCGTCTCGCCCTCGTGCTCCCAGCGTCCGTCGGCCACGCGGTTCGGCCAGGGCACGAGCACGATCCCGCACGCGGACGGCGGCTGGGCCTCTGCGGGATACGGCTCGGTCAGGTCGGATTCGGCGAACCGCAGCGAGCGGATGCCGGCCCCCACCTGCACGATGGTGGCGCTCAGGTCGCCGAAGTCGAGTTCGTACTGTTCACCGGTCGCGGGTCGCATGGGACCAGGGTAGGCCTCAGGCCACGACCACCGGGAGACCGGCATCCCGAAGCGCCCGAACGTCGTCGCCGGACGCCGATCCGCCCGTCACGAGCTCGGCCACCTCATCCACCGCGGCGATGCGCCCCACGTGCGTGCGGCCCAGCTTGCTGCCGTCGGCCACGACGACGGCGCGCTCGGCCGAGTGCAGCATCGCGCGCTTGAGGTCGGCCTCCGGGAGGTTCACGTTCGTGATTCCACCGGTGGGATGCACGCCCGTGCAGCCCAGAAACGCCACGTCGGCGTGCACCCGGCCGAGCAGCACGGACGCGAGCGGCTCCACGAGCGAGTGCTGCAGCGGGCGCAGCGTCCCGCCGGTCACGACCACCTCGAAGCGCGGGATGGCGCGCTCCAGCTCCAGCGCGATCGTCAGTCCGTTGGTGATGACGGTGACGCCCTCGAGGTCTTCACGCTCGACCAGCGCCCGTGCGATCGCCGCCGTCGTGGTGCCGACGTCGAGCAGGACGCTGCTGCCGGGGACCACCATCGCCGCGGCGGCCTCGCCGATTCGGCGCTTCTCATCGGCCGACGACTCCAGCGCCTCCTCGAAGCTCGGCTCGCGCACGCCGGCGGTGCGCAGCACGGCGCCGCCATGGACCCGGCGGATGCTCTGCTCGCGGTCCAGCGCATCCAGATCGCTGCGCACCGTCACATCCGACACCTGGAACGCCTCGCTCAGGTCCGCGACGCGCGCGAACCCCGCCCGCCCGATCAGGTCGAGCATCCGTTCGCGGCGGAGCGCGGCGGGCAGCGGTTCGCTCATGCACCCATGCTGGAGCGCTTCCGAATCCTTGTCAATACGAAAGCAGAAGCGGTATCCTCGCTTTCGGAAACGAAAGGATGGCATGGCTGCGATCACGAAGCGCCCCACCCGTCTCGCCGACGGCCGGGAGCTCATCTACTACGACGACGCGGACACGACGCTGAGCCCGGAGCGCAAGCCCGACCTCCGTGAGCCGGCACCGCGTCCCGCCACGGCGACCATGCGTCAGGACCCCCTCACCGGCGAGTGGGTGTCGATCGCGGCGGCACGCCAGAACCGCGTCATGCTGCCGCCGGCGGAACTCGACCCGCTCGCCCCCGCCAGCCCGACCAATCCCTCCGAGATCCCCGACCTCTACGACGTCGCGGTGTTCGAGAACAAGTCGCCGTCGTTCGGGCCGCTGCTCGAAGACGGCAACGCGCCGGAGGGGCTCGACGACCTGGCCGCCGTGGGCCTCGGCCGCACGCGCACCTCCGTCGGCCGCTGCGAGGTCGTCTGCTTCAGCCCGGCGACCACCGGAGCGTTCGGCAGTCTGACGCCGAGCCGCGCCCGCACCGTGATCGAGGCGTGGGCGGACCGCACCGCCCAGCTCTCCACGCTGCCCGGCGTGCGGCAGGTGTTCCCGTTCGAGAACCGCGGGGAGGCGATCGGCGTCACCCTGCACCACCCGCACGGCCAGATCTACGCCTACCCGTACATCACGCCGCGGACCACCGCGCTGCTCCGCTCGCTCGACGCGTACGGACCCACGCTGTTCGCCGACATCCTGGAGCGTGAGCGGGCGTCGGAGCGCGTCGTGCTGTCCGGCGAGCACTGGACGGCCTTCGTGCCGTTCGCCGCCCGCTGGCCGATCGAGATCCACGTGCTCCCCCACCGCCACGTCGCCGACCTGGCCGAGACGAGCCCCGAGGAGCGGGACGAGCTCGCGACGTTCTACCTGCGCGTGCTGCGCGGCGTGGACGCGCTCTACGACTCCCCCACCCCGTACATCGCCGCGTGGCACCAGGCGCCCGTCGGCGTGCGGCGCGACGAGATCCGGCTCATGCTGCAGATCACGTCGCCACGGCGCGGCGCGGATAGGCTGAAGTTCCTGGCCGGCTCGGAGTCGGCCATGGGCGCCTGGATCGGCGACATCCCGCCCGAGCAGGCGGCCGTCGCCCTCCGCGAGGCCGTCGAGCGCGCCGACCGCGAGAACCCGGTCGGCGAGCTGCCCGTCACCGTCTCCGGACTGGTGACGGTCGATCAGGCCGACAGCGCATCCACCCCCGACCGAGAGGCTGACCGATGACCGACCTGCGCACCGGCGTCCGCGACGACTTCGCCGAGGTGTTCGGCCGCGAGCCCGACGGGGTGTGGTCCGCGCCCGGCCGTGTGAACCTGATCGGCGAGCACACCGACTACAACCTCGGCTTCGTGCTGCCGCTCGCCATCAACCGCCGGACGGTCGCCGCCGTCGGCGCCCGCGAGGACCGGGTCGTCCGCGTCGGCAGCACGTTCGCCGACGAGCTGGTCGAGGTTCCGCTCGACGCGCTCACGCCGGACGCGCTCAGCGGCTGGTCCGCCTATCCGCTCGGGGTCGCCTGGGCGCTCGGCGAGTTCGGCGCCGACCTGGCCGCGGTGCCGGGCGTCGACATCCTGATCGACTCGAACGTGCCCGTCGGCGCCGGCCTGTCGTCGTCGGCCGCCATCGAGAGCGCCGTCGCGGTCGCGCTCAACGAGCTGTGGCGGCTCGGACTCGACCGGCGCACCCTGGCGCGCGTCGGACAGCGCGCCGAGAACGTGGCCGTTGGCGCGCCGACCGGAATCATGGACCAGTCCGCGTCGCTGCTCGGCGAGCGCGACGCCGCGGTCTTCCTCGACTGCCGCTCGCTGGAGTCGCAGATCGTCCCGCTCGGGCTCGAGGATGCGGGGCTCGAGCTCCTCATCATCGACACCGGCGTGGCCCACGCGCACGCGACGGGCGGGTACGCCGACCGCCGGGCATCCTGCGAGGAGGGCGCCCGCATCCTCGGCGTCGAGTCGCTCCGCGATGTCGCGGTCGGCGACCTGGACCGCGCCCGCGAGCTCATGGACGACGTGACGTTCCGCCGCGTGCGGCACGTCGTCACGGAGGACCAGCGCGTGCTCGACACCGTCCGCACGCTGCGCGAGCAGGGGCCGCAGGCGATCGGCGCGCTACTCGACGCCTCCCACGTCTCCATGCGCGACGACTTCGAGATCTCGGTGCCCGAACTCGACCTCGCCGTCGAGACAGCGCAGGCGAACGGCGCGATCGGCGCCCGGATGACGGGTGGCGGCTTCGGCGGCTCCGCAATCGCTCTCGTGCCGACGGACGCCGTCAGCCGCGTGCTCGTGGCCCTCGACGGAGCGTTCGCCGAGCACAGCTTCGGTCAGCCGGAGATGTTCACCGTTCGCGCATCGGAGGGTGCGCTGCGCGAGAGCTGAGATCCGTTCACCTGCACGTCACCCGGTGCGTGGAGGATGTGACAGGTGAGCGAACAGCGGATGAACGAGCCCGACGTGCTCTGGCTCGACCCGGACACCGTCCAGCTGCGGCAGCCCAAGACGTCGCACTGGGAGGCGCCCTTCCTGTACCTGCTGTTCGGGCGGGAGCGGGCGCTGCTCATCGACACCGGCGCCACCACCGACGAGCAGCAGTTCCCGCTGCGCGCGACGGTGGAGCGGCTGATCGCCGAATGGCTGCGGCGGAACCCCGTGGTGTTCCTCCGCCCGTACCCGCTGGTCGTCGCGCACTCGCACGCGCACCGCGACCACATCGCGGGGGATGCGCTGCTGCGCGACCGGCCCGGCACCACCGTCGTCGGCACCAGCCCGGCGGAGGTGATCGGATTCTTCGGATTCCGCTCGTGGCCGGATGAGACGGTCGCGTTCGACCTGGGCCGTCGCGTCGTCGACGTGATCGGCGGGCCGGGGCACGAGCCGTCGGCGGTGGTGTTCTTCGATCGTGCGACGGGCATCCTGTTCACCGGGGACACCGTGCTGCCCGCGCGGCTGTACGTGCGGGACCTGGCGCAGTTCCGCTCCACGATCGAGCGGCTGATCCGGTTCCGCGACGACCCGACCGCCCCGGTGCGCGAGCTGCGCGGTGCGCACATCGAGATGTCGACGGACCCCGGCGTGGACTACCCGGCCGGGACGGTCGACCAGCCCGACGAGGCGGAGCTGGCGTTGCGCCCGCGCATCCTCGACCGCGTGCTCTCCGCCCTCGACGAACTGCGCGGGACGCCCGGCGAGCGCGTCGTCCGCCGCCGCTTCATCGTCGTCCTCGACCGCTGACGCCCTCCGCCCCTCCGCTCCTCCGCCCCTCCGTCGAGTACACGAAAAGTGCACGCCCGCACGGCGCGTCGCGTGCACTTTTCGTGTACTCGACGGTGGGCGAAGGCGGTCAGGGGGTGACGGGGGTGGGGGTGCCGTGGGTGAGGGCGACTAGCTCGTCGAAGGTGGTCGGGAAGACGGTGTGGGCGTGGCCGGCGGCGGCCCAGATCTCGGGGTAGCCGGCGAGAGCGACATCCACCACGGTGCGGAGCGGCGCGGGGTGGCCGAGCGGGGCGACGCCGCCGATCGTCTGGCCGGTCGCGGCCTTGACGGTCTCCGGGTCGGCGCGGCAAATGCGGCCGCCGAGACGCTCCCCGAGGAACGCGGTGTCGACGCGGTGCGCGCCGGACGTCATCACGAGCAGCGGCTCGCCGTCGAGGGTGAAGACGAGCGAGTTGGCGATCGCGCCGACCTCGACACCGAGTTCCGCCGCTGCGGCTGCGGCCGTCGGCGTGGCCGTCTCGAACCAGCGGACGCGCGGCTCGACGCCCGCATCCAGCAGGGCCGCCTCGACGCGCTCCACCGCCGGATGCGGGCGAGCGGTCTCGCTCACGCCAGCTCCCGCTCGGCGGACTCCACGACGTTCTGCAGCAGCAGGGCCCGCGTCATCGGGCCGACGCCACCGGGGTTGGGCGACACCCACGCGGCCACCTCGGCCACCTCGGGTGCGACATCGCCCGCGACGACGCTCTTGCCGGTCACCGGGTCCTCGACGCGGCTGACGCCCACGTCGAGCACGACGGCGCCCGGCTTCACATTGTCCGCGGTCACGAGGCCCGCGACACCCGCCGCGGCGACGATGATGTCCGCGCGCCGCAGATGCTCGTCGAGGTCGTGCGTCCCGGTGTGCGTCAGCGTCACGGTCGCGTTGTACTCGCGCCGCGTGAGCAAGGCGCCGATGGACCGCCCGACGGTGACGCCGCGGCCGACGACCACGACATCCTTGCCCCGGATGTCGATGCCGTGACGCAGCATCAGCTCGATCACGCCGCGCGGCGTGCACGGCAGCGGCGAGGTGATCGGGCGGTTGACGTTCAGCACGAGGCGGCCGAGGTTCGTCGGGTGCAGCCCGTCCGCATCCTTCGCCGGGTCGACCAGCTCCAGGATGGCGTCGGTGTCGAGGTGGCCGGGGAGCGGCAGCTGCACGATGAAGCCGGTGCAGTCGGGGTCCGCGTTCAGCTCCTCGACGACCGCCTCGAGCTCGGCCTGCGAGATGTCGGCGGGCAGGTCGCGGCGGATGGAGGCGATGCCCACCTCCGCGCAGTCGCGGTGCTTGCCGGCGACGTACCACTGCGAGCCCGGGTCGTCGCCGACGAGAATCGTGCCGAGCCCCGGGACGATCCCCTTCTCGCGGAGCGCGCTGACGCGCTCCTTCAGCTCCGACTTGATCTCGGCGGCGGTCGCCTTCCCGTCCAGAATCTGTGCGGTCACGCGCATTCCTTCCATCTGTTCCTCACTTAATCCGTGTTCCGGGCGCGAAACAGCGGATTACGTGAGGAAGCGATTGTTGCGGGCGGGTCAGATCGAGGAGGGGAGCTCGACCGGGAAGCCCTCCTGGCCGGACGGGGTCAGGCCGGGGTAGAGCGGGAAGGCGGCGGTCAGGGCGTCGACGCGCGCGCGGAGGGCGCGGGTGTCGGCGCCGGGACGCAGCGCGAGCGCGATGATGTCGGCCACCTCGGTGAACTCGGTGTCGCCGAAGCCGCGGGTCGCGAGCGCCGGCGTGCCGATGCGGAGGCCGGAGGTGACCATCGGCGGGCGCGGGTCGAACGGCACCGCGTTGCGGTTGACCGTGATGCCGACCTCGTGCAGCACGTCCTCCGCCTGCTGGCCGTCGAGCTCCGAGGTGCGGAGGTCGGCGAGCACCAGGTGCACGTCGGTGCCGCCGGTGAGCACGTCCACGCCGGCGGCGCGGGAGTCCTCGGCGGTCAGGCGCTCGGCGAGGAGCTGCGCGCCGCGGATGGTGCGGGCCTGGCGGTCCTTGAACTCCTCGGTGGCGGCGAGCTTGAACGCGGTCGCCTTCGCGGCGATCACGTGCATGAGCGGTCCGCCCTGCTGGCCGGGGAAGACGTTCGAGTTGAGCTTCTTCGCGAGCTCGGTGTCGCGGCTGACGATGAAGCCGGAGCGCGGTCCGCCGATCGTCTTGTGCACGGTCGAGCTGACGACGTCCGCGTACGGGACGGGAGACGGGTGCAGGCCCGCGGCGACGAGACCGGCGAAGTGCGCCATGTCGACCCAGAGCTTGGCGCCGACCTCGTCCGCGATCTCGCGGAACGCCGCGAAGTCGAGCTGGCGCGGGTAGGCGGACCAGCCGGCGATGATCACCTGCGGCTTGTGCTCGAGCGCCTTGTCGCGCACGACGTTCATGTCGACGAGGAACGTCTCCGGGTCGACGCCGTAGGAGACGGCGTTGTAGAGCTTGCCCGAGAAGTTGAGCTTCATGCCGTGGGTCAGGTGGCCGCCGTGCGCGAGCTCCAGGCCCAGGATGGTGTCGCCCGGCGTCGCGATGGCGGACAGCACCGCCGCGTTGGCGGATGCGCCGGAGTGCGGCTGGACGTTGGCGTACTCCGCGCCGAAGAGGGCCTTGGCCCGGTCGATCGCCAGCTGCTCGGCGATGTCGACGTACTCGCAGCCGCCGTAGTAGCGGCGGCCGGGGTAGCCCTCCGCGTACTTGTTGGTGAGCACCGAGCCGACCGCTTCGAGCACGGCGCGCGGCACGAAGTTCTCGGAGGCGATCATCTCGAGGTAGTCGCGCTGGCGACCGAGCTCGAGCTGCAGCACCTCCGCGATCTCGGGGTCGACCTCCGCCAGTGGGGCGGTGAACGTCGAGGGGAGGGTATCGGTCATTGCCGGCTCCTTCATACAGGGATGGACCTATCCGTAGCGACCCAGGCGCGCGGCCGCATCCATCCGTGTTCTCGAGATACCGTGTCGCTCCCCGATGGTGACCATCTGAGCGCCAGTCGCGACGCGCCAAGCATAGCAAAGGGAGCGACCGGCGGAACCTCTGCCAGTTTGTCAGGAGCCCTGCGATACTCGCTGTGGCCGACCCTCGTGGGGCGGGCGACGTCGGCCTCCTCCGTTCTCATCAGACCCTGAGGAGTGCCCTGTGGTCGTGCCCCGCCCTGTCCGCACCGATCAGTCGGACGCGTCCCCCTTCGTGCTGGGCGACGCCGCACGGATCAGCGTCGCCGGTCCGGGTGCGGATGCGGTCGCCCGGCTGCTCGCCGAGGCGCTGGCCGTCGGGTTCGGCCACGAACCACACATCGTCGACGAACCGCCGGCGTACGGCGACATCGCGATCGTGATCGCGCCGGGCGAGGGGCCGCACGAGGACGGCTCGGACAGCGCCGAGGGCTACACCCTGGAGGTCGCCGCCGAGGGCGTCCGCATCGGGGCGGCCACCCCGGCCGGCGCGTTCTGGGGCGTCCAGACGCTGCGGCAGCTGCTGCCCGCGGCGCAGGAGGGCCAGCTGATCGCGGTCGACGCCCAGCGCATCCACGACCACCCGCGCTACGCCTACCGCGGGGCGATGCTGGATGTGGCGCGCCACTTCTTCACGCCCCCCGAGGTCCGGCGCTTCATCGACGCGATCGCGCTGCTCAAGGTCAACCGCCTGCACCTGCACCTCACCGACGACCAGGGCTGGCGCCTCCACATCGAGTCCTGGCCCGAGCTCTCCCGGATCGGCGGCTCGACGGGCAGCGACGGGAGCCGCGGCGGCTTCTACACGCAGCAGGAGTACCGCGAGCTGGTGCGATACGCCGCCGGCCGGCACATCACCGTGGTGCCCGAGATCGACATGCCGGGCCACACCAACGCCGCGCTCGCGTCGTATCCCGAGCTGAACCCGGACGGCATCGCCCCCGCCCGATACACCGGCTCGGAGGTCGGCTTCAGCACGCTGCAGACCGGCGACCCGACCACCGAGCGCTTCGTGCGCGACGTCGTCCGCGAGGTGGCGGCGCTGACGCCCGGCCCGTACCTGCACATCGGCGGGGACGAGTGCCTCAGCACCCCGGAGGCGGACTTCGTCGCGTTCGCGAACCACGCGGCCGCCGAGGTTGCCCGGAACGGGAAGACGCCGATCGGATGGCACGAGCTCGGCAAGGCGGACGCCCTGCCCGCGGGCACGATCGGCCAGTACTGGGACTTCACGACGCCGCGCGATCGGGCGGCCGAGCGCGCGCTCACCTTCGCGCGCGGCGGCGGCGCGCTCATCCTGTCGCCGTCCGACGCCGCCTACCTCGACATCGTCTACGAGGACGGCGACCCGATCGGCCAGGACTGGACCGGCTCCCCCACGACCCTCGCCCGCTCGTTCGGCTGGGACCCGGCGCGCGTCGTGCCCGGCGTGGGCGACGCGCACATCCTGGGCGTCGAGGCGCCGCTGTGGACCGAGACCGTCGCGACGATCGAGCAGGTGGAGGACATGGTGCTCCCCCGCCTCGCGGCCATCGCCGAGATCGGCTGGTCGACGGCCCCCGCCGACACGGAACCGGTGGAGGCGGCACGCGACCTGCCCGACTTCGTCGAGCGCGTCGCCCGGCTGTCCGAGCACTGGGATGCGGCGGGCACGCACTACCGCGCGGTACCCGAGGTGCCGTGGCCGCAGCGCGTCGACTCCTGACCGGCGCGCCTGCTCCGACGGCGCAGACGCCGGCGCCCCGCGGCGCCGCCCCGCGCGCCGCCCCGCGGCTCAGGGGTAGCCGATGAACCAGAGCAGCACGAGCGCCACCGGCTGCAGCGCGATGCAGGCGATCAGCGTGGCCTTGCGCGCGCGGCGGCTGCGGGTGAGCCCCCTGGCCCCGGCGAGCGGGGCGAGCGGCAGCAGGAGGCGGAAGGTGCTCTGCTGCGGCAGGAAGACGGCGAACAGGTAGAGGCCGTAGCTGGCCGCGTATGCGACCATGTCCGTGCCCAGCGCCCGCACCGACGGCCGGGTGAGGATCCACGTGTAACCGGCGACGATGCCGATGACGATGAGGGCGCCCAGGATGCTGAGGTAGCGCCAGCTGAGCAGGAACCACGGGGTCAGCGGGATGAACGCGACCTTGCCGATGAAGCCCGTCCACCAGGAGAGCTCGGTGCTCACGTACGCGTCGCCCGTGCCGGTGACCGCCGCCGCGATGATCGGCCAGGACATCCCGGCGAGCGCCATCACCCCGCCGGCGACGAGCATGGACATCCGCTCCCGCGGGCGGAACCCCTCGCCGCCGCGCCGCGCCTGCAGCATCCGGAACAGCAGCACGATGCCGAGCGCGAGCGGCAGGGCGAGCGCCCCCGGCCGCGTGAAGGCCGCCGCCACCCCGAACGGCATCATCAGCCAGTACCGCCGCTGGATCATGGCGAGCAGCGCCGCGAACATCAGGAAGAAGAACATGCTCTCCGCGTAGCTGATCTGCAGCACGAACGAGAGCGGGTTGAAGCAGAAGAACGCCGTCGCCCAGAACGCGCTGGAGACGCCGGCGCGGGCCGCCACCAGACGGAACAGCACGACGCTCGCGGCCGCGCCGAAGACCAGGGCGACGGCGAACCCGGCCGGGTAGAAGCTGAGGCCGGTCACGAACATCAGTGCGCGCACCACGATCGGGAAGAGCGGCAGGAACGCCCACGGGTTCTGCTGCACCGACCCGTCCGCGTCGAGCGGCAGCGAGGTCGGGTAGCCCTGCTCCACGATCTGGCTGTAATACGAGCCGTCCCACGACCCCGAGAACGTGAAGAAGGTGGGGTCCATCCGAGGGCTCGCGAAGTCCCAGTGCAGCGCCGTCGCCGTGATGAAGAGCGCCAGCATCAGCGTCGTCGTGAGGAGGCGGGAGACCGCATAGAGCACCAGCACGGCCGCCCACCACGGCACCTCGCGCCCGGCGATCCGCAGCCGGCGTGGGACGCGGAGCGGGGCAGCCGTGAGGGCCGGCCGCCTCGTGCTCGTCGTACCCGCTGTCATCGTTCCATCCGTGAGGTCGCTCCGGAGCCAGCTCCGGCAGATTTCGCCTCTTGGATGGTACCCGTCACCGCCGGCCCCCGGGACGGGTTGACTCCGGCCGCTACTTGACGCTGCCGGCCGTGAGCCCTCCCACCAGGCGCTTCTCGATGAGCATGAACAGGATGACGACGGGGATGACCGCGACCACCGACACCGCGAAGACGTACTGCCAGGCGGCGTCGTACTGGCCCACGAACTTCGTGAGCGCCACGGAGAGCGGCTGGTTGGCATCCGTCGACAGGATCACCAGGCTCGCCGCGAACTCGTTCCACGACGCGACGAAGGTGTAGATGATCGCCGTCACGATGCCCGGCCAGACCAGCGGCAGCTGCACCCGGAACAGCACCGTCCACTTGCCCGCGCCGTCGAGCTGCGCGGCCTCGTCGATCTCCTTCGGCACGCCGGAGAAGAAGCTGTGCATGATCCAGATCGCGAACGCCAGGTTGAAGGCGGCGTTCACGAGGATCATCGCGAGCCAGGTGTCGTTGATCCCGAGAGCGACCATCTCCTTGAAGAGGCCGGTCGCGAGCACGGTCGGCTGCAGCATCTGCGTCACGATCACGAGGAACAGGAAGATCCCGCGTCCCGGGAACCGGAACCGCGCGGTGTAGTACGCCGCCGGCACGCAGACCACGAGCACCAGCGCCGTCGCGAACACCGCGATCACGATGGTCGAGATCAGGTTGTACGGCAGCGGCGTCTCCGGGGTCGACCACATCGTGAGGTAGTTCTCGGGATGCCACTGCTCGGGCAGGTAGGTCGGGGGGACGGCCAGGATGTTGTTCCGGCTCTTGAACGAGCCGACGAGCATGATCAGGTACGGCGCGATGAAGACGAGCGCGATGACGATGCCCGCGATCACCTTGACGACGGTGCGCCCGGGCGACCCGGACCCGCCCGCACGGCGGCGGCGGGGTGTCGGGGCTCCGGCGAGCGCGACGGGGGCCGGTGCGGTCACGAGACCTCCTTCATCGGCTTGACGATCCACAGGTAGAGGCCCACCACGACGAGCACGATCAGGAAGTTGATCACGCTGAGGGCGCTGGACAGGTCGATCCGCTGCTCGTTCTGCAGCAGCTTGAACACGTAGGTGGTGGTCGTGTCCGCCTTGTAGCCGGGGATGGACCCGGTCATGAGCTTCAGGATGGGCAGCGAGTTGAAGACGTTGATGATGTTGATCAGCGTCGCGAGCGCGATGGCGTTCCGCAGGTTGGGCAGCGTGACGCTGAAGTAGGAGCGCAGGGCGCTCGCGCCGTCCACCTTCGCGGCCTCGAGCATGTCGCCCGGGATGCCGGCGAGCCCGGCCAGGATCGTGTACGTCGTGAACGGCAGCGAGACGAACACCGCGATGCCGATCGACGAGATGAAGGCGGGCAGCGGCTCCTTGGTGAACCCGAAGGGCTCCGCGATCAGGTGGATGTCGACGAGGAACTTGTTGATGATCCCGTAGAAGGGGTCGAGGCCGTAGACGAACACGGTGGTGGTCATCACGACGCTCGCCGCCCACGGGACGATGATCGCCATCCGCACCCACCGGCGGCCGGGGAAGTTCTTGTCGAGGAACTGGGCGAGGGCCAGCGAGATCACCACGGTGATGACGACGACGGAGACCACCCAGACCAGGGAGTTGATCAGGATGCCGGGAAGTTCCGGCCGCGAGAGCACCGTGATGTAGTTCTGCAGGCCGACGGATCCGTGGTCCACGCCGGCGATCGAGATCTTCCGGGTGGAGTTGTAGACCATGTAGCCGGCCGGGAACAGCACGACGCCGACGATCAGGATGAGGGCGGGCAGCGTCCACGGCACGGCGCGCCACAGGTCGGCTGCGCCTCCGGGACTCTTCGGTGCCTTGGGGGGCTTGGGGGACTCCCCGCGGCGGGGACGGCCGGTGGCCGCCCCCGCGCGGGTCGCTTCAGCAGTGCGGGTCATCCGGGTCTACTGGCCGTCGGCCTTCGCCTGGATGGACTTCAGCAGGTCCTCGGGCTTGGCGCCCTGACCCAGCTGGCCGATCTGGCTCTGGATCGCGCCCTGCGCGGCCGACCAGTTCGGGTTGGTGGACGGGTAGAACTTGGCGTTCGGCAGCAGGTCGAGGAACGGCTTGATGGTCTCGTCCGAGCCCATCACGTCCGCGCCGGACTTGGTGGTGGGCAGGAAGCCCTCCGCCTTGACCCACTTCGTGTAGACGTCCTTCGAGTAGAAGTAGTCGAGGAACTTCTTGATCGACTCCGTCTTGTCCGTCTTGTTCTTGAACGCCATCAGGTGGTCTGCGACGCCCAGCGTGAACGGCGAGCCGTCCTTGGTCGGGATCGGCGCGATGCCGTACTGCAGCGACGGGTTCTTGTCCTTGAGCTGGCCGACTGTCGGCGGGAGGCCGACCTGCATGCCGAGCTGGCCCTGGATGAAGACGTTGAGCAGCGGCGTCCGGTTGGTCGAGCCGGGGTTCGGCTCGGTGTAGCCCTGGTCGATGATCTTCTGCATCTCCGTCGCGCCCTCGACGTTCTCGGGGCTGTCGATGGTCAGCTTCTTGGCGTCGCCGTAGCCGCCGCCCGCTCCGTAGAACCAGATCGCGGTCTCGGCCTGCGCCTCCTCGCTGCCGAGCGGCATGCCGTAGGCGGTGACGCCGGCGGCCTTCAGCTTGGCCGCGTCCTCTTCGAACTCGGCCCACGTCTTCGGCGGAGCCGAGATGCCGGCCTTGGCGAAGTCGTCCTTGTTGTAGAACAGCGCACGGGCCGACGCGATGAACGGGAGGCCGTACTGCGTGCCGTCGATGCTGGCGTTCTTCTTGAAGGCGTCCTGGAAGTCGTTCAGCGTGGACGCCGAGACGATGTCCTTCGCCGGGTAGAGCAGGTCGTCGGAGGCGAAACCGGCGAACGCGTCGATGTTCAGGATGTCGGGCTGCTTCTGGGCCTGGATGCGCGTCTTGATGACGTTGTTGATGTCGGTCCAGGACTCGACGTCGAGGTTGACCTTGATGTCGCTGTTCTTGGCCTCGAAGTCCTTGATGATCTGCTGCCACTCGGCCTTGGTGTTGTCCGAGTAGCTCGCCACCATCAGGTCGAGCGATTGCGCGCCGCCGGACGAGCCTCCGGACCCGCCGCTGAAGCCGCACGAGGCGAGCGTCATGGTGGCGACCGCCGCGGTTGCGACCGCCGCTCCCCACCGCAGTGACTTCTTCATTGCTTCCTCACTTCTCGAAGGGAAAAACACGAACCGTCACTGCTGTTGGTGCCTGCGCGACGGTGCGTAGCTGTTTGATGCTTAGTGATTTGTTTCTGCTCGAAACAAGCACTTGCACTCAATGGATGATCGAAATCATGTCGTGTCGCCACGCTCCCGTCAAGGAGCAGACCGCAGATCGTTACACGGCGTTTACACCGGGACCCAGATCCCTGTACATAGGCGACGGAAACGATTGAACATGATCACTGGACACAACGTTCGATCATCAGCGATCATTGTGACCAGCACATCGAGCAGACGAATCGACAGGAGCGATCAGTGACGCACGCATCCACCGCAGGAGCCCACATGGAGGCCGAGCTGCGCTCGCAGCCCGAGACCTGGGCCACCGCGGCCGGGCTCCGCGAGGAGCAGTCGCTGCTCCCCGCATCGGGCGAGCGCATCGCCGTGGTCGGCTGCGGCACCTCGTGGTTCATGGCGCAGGCGTACGCGGCGCTGCGCGAGCGCGCCGGGCACGGGGTGACGGACGCGTTCGCGGCCTCCGAGGCGCCGGTGCTCGACCGCGGCTATGACGCGATCGTGGCGATCACCCGCTCGGGCACGACGACCGAGGTGCTCGAACTGCTCGACGCGCTCCGCAGCTCCGGCAGCAGCGCACGCACGGTCGGCATCGTCGGCGATCCCGAGACTCCGCTGGTCGACCTCGTCGACACCGCGATCCGGCTGCCCTTCGCCGACGAGCAGTCGGTCGTGCAGACGCGGTTCGCGACCACCGCCCTCGCGCTCGTGCGCGCATCCCTCGGCGAAGACCTCACCCCCGTCATCGACCAGGCCGCCGCCGCCATCGAGGAGGAGCTGGACGACGAGCTGATCGCGGCCGAGCAGTACTCGTTCCTCGGCGCCGGATGGACGATCGGACTGGCGCACGAGGCCGCGCTCAAGATGCGCGAGGCCTCGCAGTCGTGGACCGAGTCCTACCCCGCCAAGGAGTACCGTCACGGCCCCATCGCGATCGCCGCACCCGGCCGCGTCACGTGGATGCTGGGCGAGGCGCCGACCGGGCTCGCCGACGATCTGCGGGTCACCGGCGCACACTTCGAGGACCGTCCGATCGACGGGATGGCCGACCTGGTGCGCGCGCAGCGGGTGGCGCTGGCCCGTGCCCGTCGCGCCGGCCTCGATCCCGACAGCCCCCGCAACCTCACGCGATCGGTCATCCTGCCCTCGTGACCGCCGACGCCCTCGCCCCGCAGGCACCGACCGCCGCCCCGCTCGGGAGCGGCGCGCCGGTGCTGGCGTTCGACGTCGGCGGGACCGACACCAAGGCGGCGCTGGTGGATGCGGACGGCCGGCTGGTGCGCGTGCTGCGCATCCCCACCCCGCATGCCGGGGAGGCCACCGGTGACGCCGTCGTCGACGCGATCGCCGGTCTCGCCGCACGCTTCGCCGCCGAGAATCCGGACGTCGTGCCGCAGGCCGCGGGTCTGCTCGTCCCCGGTCACGTAGACGACGCCGCGGGCGTCGGGGTGTTCGCCGAGAACCTGGGCTGGCACGACTTCCCGTTCCGCGACCGCGCCGAGCAGGCGCTCGGCCTGCCGGTCTCGTTCAGCCACGACGTTCGCGGCGCCGGGGAGGCGGAGCACCGGCTGGGTGCCGCGGCGCCCTACCGCGACGTCGTCGTGATGGCGATCGGCACCGGCATCGCCGGGGCCGTCTTCGTCGACGGCCGCCTGTACACCGGTGGCGGCATGGCCGGCGAGATGGGCCACTCGCGGGTCGCCGACGGACCGGTCTGCGCCTGCGGCGGCATCGGCTGTCTTGAAGCGGTCGCGTCGGCGGCGGCGATCGCGCGGCGGTACAACGCGGCGGCCGGGGAGGACGTGCCCGGGGCGCGCGAGGTCCTGGAGCGCGCGCAGCACGGGGATGCGGTGGCCCAGCGGGTCTGGGAGTCCGCGCTCGACGCCCTGGCGCTGGACCTGTCGCACACCGTCGCCCTGCTCGCGCCGGAGGCGATCGTGATCGGCGGCGGGCTGGCGCAGGCCGGCCCCGCGCTGTTCGAGCCTCTCGCGGCGAAGCTCGACGGCATCCTGACCTTCCATCGCCGGCCGGTGCTGCTGCCGGCGAGCATCGGCGAGAACGCGGGAGTGATCGGCGCGGCCCTGCGGGCGCGCGACCTGCTCGTGGCGGCGCCGGCTCCGGAGCCGGCCTCGTGATCCTGACCGTCACGCCGAATCCGGCGCTCGACCTCACCTACCGACTGACCGCGCTGGTGCCGGGCGAGACCCACCGCGCTGCTCCGCCCGCCGTGCGCGCGGGCGGCAAGGGCCTCAACGTGGCGCGCGTGATCGCGCAGACCGGGGGCGCCGCCTTCGCGCTGACGACCGCCGGGGGTGCGCCGGGCGTGCGCCTCGCCGACGAGCTGGAGGCGTCACAGCTGCCGTCCGAGCTGCTGCCCGTCGCGTCTCCGACCCGGACGAGCATCGCGCTGGTGGACGAGTCCGCGGGAGAGACCACCGTCGTGAACGAGACCGGTGGTCCGCTCACCGACGCCGAGTGGACCGCGCTGCGGGATGCGACCCGGCGGCTGGCCGTGCCCGCCACCGCGATCGTCGGGTCCGGCAGCCTGCCGCCGGACGCGCCCGACGACGTCTACGCCGACCTGGTCGCCGTCGCCGCGGACCGCGGGGTGCCGAGCGTCATGGACGCGATCGGGCGCGCGCTCATCCTGGCCGCCGAGGCCGGCGCCGACGTCGTGAAGCCCAACCGGCGCGAACTGGCCGAGACCACCGGCGACGACGACCCGGTGGCCGGTGCGCGCATCCTTCTCGACGCGGGCGCCGGGCTCGTGCTCGTCTCCCTCGGCGCCGACGGGATGCTCGCCGTGCCCCGCGCGGGAGAACCGCTGCATGCGCGCCTCCCCCAGCCGCTCACCGGCAATGCGACCGGGGCCGGCGATGCGGCCGTCGCCGCGGTGGCCACCCTGCTCGCCTCCGGGACCGACGACCCCGAGCGGCTGCTGCGCCGCGCGACCGCCTGGTCGGCCGCCGCCGTGCTCGCCCCGCTCGCCGGAGAGCTGCATCCCTCCTACCCGGAGTTCGAGGCGCGCCTCGTGACCACCTGACCGCCTCCCCGTCCACCGTCCTGGAGCCGCCATGCCCCTCGTCCCCACCGCCGACCTGCTGCACGCAGCGGTCGGCCACCGCACCGGTCTCGCGGCGTTCAACGTCGTGCTGCTGGAGACCGCGGAGGCGCTCGTCGACGCCGCCGAGGAGACCGGGCTGCCCGTCATCCTGCAGATCTCGCAGAACTGCGTCGCCTACCACGGCGCCATGGAGCCGATCGCGGAGGCGACCCTCGCGCTGGCGCACCGGTCGAGCGCGCACGTCGCCGTGCACCTCGACCACGCCGAGGACGCGCAGCTCGCCCGCCGTGCGGTCGAGCTGGGCTTCGGCTCGGTGATGTTCGACGGCTCCGCGCTCGACTACGAGCACAATGTGGCCGCGACCGTGGCCGTCGTCGAGTACGCCCACGCGCACGACGTGCTGGTGGAGGCGGAGCTCGGCGAGATCGGCGGAAAGGACGGCGCGCACGCACCCGGCGTGCGCACCGACCCGGACGAAGCGCGCCGGTTCGCCGAAGAGACCGGCGTCGACGCCCTCGCCGTGGCCGTCGGGAGCTCGCACGCGATGACCGAGCGCACGGCGGCGCTCGACCTCGAGCTCATCGGGCGTCTGCGACACGCCGTGCCGGTTCCGCTGGTGCTGCACGGCTCCAGCGGGGTGGCGGATGAGACGATCGAGCAGGCGATCCGCGCAGGGATCACCAAGGTCAACGTCTCCACCCACCTCAACCGGTTCTTCACCGATGCGATCCGGTCGCACCTCGGCGCGCATCCCGAGACGGTGGACCCGCGGAAGTACGTGCGGGAGGGACGGGCCGCGGTGACCGCCGAGGCGGCACGCCTGATGACCCTGTTCGACGTCGACGGCGCGGGCGGGACCGGCGGAACGGAGACGGTGCACCGATGAACAGAGCGGAACGGCTGAACGCCGTGCTCGACCTGCTGGCCGAGGCCGGCCAGGTCGAGGTCGACGACATCGTCGCCAAGCTGGACGTCTCGGCGGCCACGGCACGCCGCGACCTGGACGCGCTGGCGTCGCAGCAGCTGCTCACCCGCACCCGCGGCGGGGCGATCGGGCAGTCGGTCGCCTACGACCTGCCGATCCGCTACAAGCGCGAGCAGCACGCCCCCGAGAAGCTGCGGATCGCACAGGCGGCGAGCGCGCTGGTGCCACGCGGCGCGGTCGTCGGGCTGTGCGGCGGGACGACCAGCACGGCCGTCGCGACCGTGCTGAGCTCGCGGCCCGACCTCATGGAACCGTCGCCGCATCCCAGCCTCACCGTCGTCACCAACGCGATCAATATCGCGGCCCAGCTGGTCATGCGGCCGCAGATCAAGACGGTCGTGACCGGCGGCGTGGTGCACGCGCGTTCGTACGAGCTCGTCGGGCCCTACAGCGACGTGGTGCTGGAGAAGATCACGATGGACATCGCCTTCATCGGCGTGAACGGCATCGACCCGCTGGTCGGCGCGACAGTGCACGACGAGGGCGAGGCGAGCGTCAACTCGCTGATGGCGCGTCGCGCGACCCGGGCCGTCGTGGTGGCCGACTCGTCCAAGATCGGGCGCAAGGCGTTCGCCACCCTCGGCGGCCCGAAGCTGCTGACCACGCTGATCACCGACGACGGCATCACCGACGAACAGCGCACTGCGTTCGTCGAGCAGGGCTTCGAGGTGATCGTCGCGTGAGCGGCGACCACGTCATCCACTCGGCACGGCTGGTCGGCGGCGGGACCGTCGTCGACGACGGCTGGGTGCGGTTCGCCGGCGGCACGATCGCCGCGACAGGGACCGGTGATTCCTGGCGGGGGTCGCCCGCGACGACGGTGACGGATGCCGCCGGCGCGTGGCTCACGCCCGGCTTCGTCGACATCCACGTCCACGGCGGAGGCGGTGAGAGCTTCGACGACGGCGCCGAGCACATCGCGCGGGCGCTCGACCTGCACCGGCGGCACGGGACCACCCGCTCGGTGATCTCGCTCGTCACCGCGCCGGTCGCCTCGCTCGCGGAGCGGCTGCGCGAGGTGGCGGCGCTCACCGCGGCCGACCCGCGCGTCCTCGGCGCACACCTGGAGGGGCCGTTCCTCGACGTCGGGCACAAGGGCGCGCACGACCCCGTGCTGCTGCGCCCGGCGACCGCCGCCGACATCGAGACGCTGCTCGACGCGGCGGGCGGCACGCTGCGGCAGATCACGCTGGCGCCCGAGCTGCCCGGAGGGATGGACGCGGTCCGCGCGTTCGCGGCGGCGGGCGTCGCCGTCGCGGTCGGCCACACGGACGCGGACTACGACCGGACGCTCGCGGCCTTCGACGCCGGGGCGAGCATCCTGACCCACGCCTTCAACGCCATGCCGGGCCTCCACCACCGCGCGCCCGGACCCGTCGCGGCCGCCGCACGCACGCCGGGCGTGACGCTCGAGATCGTCAACGACGGCGTGCACGTCCATCCCGAGATCGTCCGGATGGCGTTCGCGAGCGCGCCCGGCCGGATGGCGCTCGTCACCGACGCCATGGCCGCCGCCGGCTCCGACGACGGCGACTACCTGCTCGGATCGCTGCAGGTCGAGGTGCGCGGCGGGATCGCCCGGCTCGCGGGCGGCGGCTCCATCGCGGGGTCGACGCTCACCCTCGACGACGCGCTGCGGCGCGCGGTGCAGGAGGTGGGCATCCCCATCGTGGATGCCGTGCGCGCCGTGAGCGAGACGCCCGCCGCGGCGATCGGGCGCGGGCACGACCTCGGACGGCTGCGCGCCGGCTACGCCGCCGACGCCGTGCTGCTCGACGGCGACCTGCGCGTGCGGCAGGTGTGGTCGGCGGGCGAGCCCGTCCTCCCCTGACGCGCCGGGCGCGCTACGCGCGGGACAGGCGCGGGACGAGCAGGACCAGCACGATGGACACGACCAGCAGTCCGACGTAGCACCACGGCAGCAGCATCAGCCCTCCGAGGTCGAAGATCAGCGCCCCGACCAGGGCTCCGCCGCCGATGCCGATGTTGAACGAGGTCGTGTAGAGCGCGCTCGCGGTGTCGCGGAACGCCGGGGACGACGTGTGCAGCATCCGGGTCTGCAGCAGCGGCGGCAGCGCGCCGAACGCGAGCCCCCACAGCAGGAAGGCGATCAGCGCGGCGACGATCTGTCCGGCCACCAGCGCGAGGACGGCCACGGCGACGCCGGTCACCGCGAGCGCGAGGATGAGGCCGAGCTGCGGGCGCGGCCCCAGCACGGAGCCCGCGAGCAGCAGGCCGCCGGCGCCGGCGATGCCGTAGAGGAACAGCAGCGCCCCGACGTTGCCCGAAGGGACGCCCATCGGTCCGGTCAGGAACGGCACCACGAACGTGTAGAAGGCGTAGTGGCCGACCATGGTCACCGCGGCGATGGCGCAGACCATGATCACGGCGGGGACGGTGCGGTCGCGCGGCCGGGGAACGGTGCGGTCGCGACGGGTGCGGCGGGCGCCGTCCGAGTCGCGCTCCACCGCGGGCAGCAGCTTCCAGATCACCAGCGCGCCCACCATCATCAGGCCGGCGAGGATGGCGAACGACAGCCGCCAGCCGAACAGGTGACCCGCGAACGTCCCGAGCGGGACGCCGAACACGAAGGCGAGCGTCCCGCCGCCCAGGGTGATCGAGACGGCACGGCCGATCTGGTCCTTCGGCACGAGGTGGCCGGCGTAGGCGCCGACGATCGACCAGAACATCCCGTGCGCGACCCCGCCGAGGATGCGCGACCCGACGACGAAGCCGTAGTCGGGTGCGATCGCGGTGAGCGCGTTGGAGACGCCCAGCACGACCAGGATGCCGATCAGCAGGCCGTGCCGCGGCCAGCGCCGCGTGAGCGCGGTCAGCGGGGTGCTCGTGACCACGACCGTGAACGCGAATACGGTCACGAGGAGGCCGACCTGCGCCTCGCTCACCCCGAGGGAGGCGCTCATGTCCGGCAGCAGCCCGGTCGGGATCATCTCGCTGGTGACGGAGAGGAAGGTGGCGGAGGCGAGAGCGATCAGCCCCACCCAGGGGAATTTCGGCGCGGTGCGCGCCGGGGTCGTCGAAGTGGCAGTCATACGGATCTGTCCAACGTGGCGTTCCCCGGCCATCCGCCGCGATGCGCGGGCCACGGTCCGTTGCGGTACCGGGAGGGATGGCGGGTCGACTACGCGCCGATGTGCGCGCCCAGGGCCGTGCGGGAACCGCCGACCAGAAACGATTCTACCGGAGCTCGTCCAGGATGCGACTGCTGTCCGAGATCTCGATCAGCGGGGCGTACAGCGCCATCGCATCCAGGGCCCGCTGGTGGTCGGCGTCGGACAGGCCGGCGCACGCGTCCGCGGCGACCCGGATGCGGACCCCCGCGTCCGCGGCGCCGAGAGCCGTGCTGAGCACGCAGCAGTCGGTGGAGACGCCGGCGAGCACCACATCCTGAGACCCGCCGAGCGCCGCGCGCAGGTCGGCGCCCCACTTGCCGAACGTGGTCTCGGTGACCACCGGGTGCCCGGTGTCGCGGAAGGCGAGCACCAGGTCGTAGATCGGATCGTCCTCGGGCATCAGCGCGAACGGCCACTGCTCGTAGTAGGGCACCCACGCGCCCTCGGGCCGCTCCGGCGCGACGAAGCGGGTGAAGATGACGCGGTCGCCGAACGCCGGCACCATCCCGGCGATGACCGCCTCCGCCTCGGAGAACTTGGGGGTGAACCACGGACTGGCGGGGTCGCCGAAGACCTGTTGCATGTCGACGACGACGAGGGTGGGTCCGCCTGCGTCGGTCACCGCTCCTCCTGGCGGCGCACGGCGGCCCGCGAGAACAGCAGTGTGCCGAGGTAGCCGATCACCAGCGCGACGAGCACGCCCAGGTTCGCGTACGCCCAGTCGCCCTGCGTGCCGCCGATCGGGCCGAGCAGGTAGCCCTGCCATGCCAGCCACGACGCGGAGCCGTTCGTCACCAGGCCCCACCCGATCGCGGTGCCGATGACGATGAGCGCGATGGGGAGCCAGCGGACAGCGCCGTAGCGGCCGCGCCGGTCGTACAGGTCCGCCTCCGCGTAGTCGCGGCGGCGGAGCTGGATGTCGGCGACGAAGATGCCGCACCAGGCGGCGATCGGCACCCCGAGGGTGATCAGGAAGCCCTGGAACGGGCCGAGGAAGTCGGTCGCGAAGAACACCACGTAGATGGCGCCGGCGCTCATGATGACGCCGTCGATGCCGGCGGCGACGTACCGGGGCACCCGGACGCCGACGCTGAGCAGCGCCAGCCCGGACGAGTAGATGTCGAGCACCGCGCCGCCGACGAGCCCCAGCACGGCGACGATGACGAACGGCACCAGGAACCAGGTCGGCAGCAGGGAGGCGAGCGCGCCGATCGGGTCGGCGGCGATCGCCTCGCTCAGCTTCGACGACGACCCGGCGAGCAGGATGCCGAAGATCAGCAGGATGACCGGGGCGAGCGACGAGCCGAAGGTCGTCCATCCCACCACTCCCCCGCTGCGGGCGCTGCGGGGCAGGTAGCGGGAGTAGTCGGCGGCCGCGTTCACCCAGCCCAGGCCGAAGCCGGTGAGCATGAACACGAAACCGCCGATGACGTGGGGCGCGTCACCGGCCGGCAGGGCCGCGACGGCGCCGAGGTCGATGTGGTTGAGGACCAGCAGGATGTAGACCACGGTCAGCGCGCCGGTCACGATGGTGATGACCATCTGCATGCGCATGATCAGGTGGAAGCCGACCACGCCGCCGACGATCACCAGCGCGACCACGACGATCAGGGCGACCAGCTTGGTCACCCAGCCGCCCTCCCAGCCGAGCTGCTGGAACACGGTCGCGGTGGCGAGCGCCGCCAGCGACACGAGAACCGTCTCCCACCCGACCGTCAGCAGCCAGGAGAGGAACGACGGGACGCGGTTGCCCTCCACCCCGAACACCGCGCGGCTCAGCACCATGGTGGGCGCCGACCCGCGCTTGCCGGCCAGGGCGATGACCCCGCACAGCAGGAACGAGGCGACGATGCCGACCACGCCGACGATGGTCGCCTGCCAGAACGAGATGCCGAACCCGAGCAGGAACGACCCATAGCTCAGGCCGAAGACGGACACGTTCGCGCCGAACCACGGCCAGAACAGGTCGCGGGGACGTCCGTGCCGCTCGTCCTCGTGGATGGTGTTGAGCCCGTTGAGCTCGACGTCGAAGGCGGATGCCGCGCCCGTACGGGTGTCGGGCGCATCCTCACCGGTGCTGGTCATGCACCGATCGTGGTGCACGGGGGGCGGCACGTCAACAGCGGCACGCGTCAGCCCGACCACGGGTTCAGCACCGGGATGCCGACATCCGCGAAGTCCTTGTCGCGCGTCGCGATGGCATCCGCCTCAGTGGCGATCGCCGTTGCGGCGATCATGGCGTCCGCGAGAGCGATCGGCCGCCCTGCCGCCGATCGGAGAGAGGTGATGCTGGCGCACTCTGCCGCGGCGACCGTATCGAACGCGAGGGTCCTTCGGTGATATCGCGCCAGGATCTCCAGGATGACCTCGGCCTTCGTCTCCGCGTCTGCCGTGTGGTCCATCCGGTTCGCCCCGATCAGCATCTCGGCGACGGTCACGGCCGTGATGTAGAGGTCGGTCTGACGTACCCGCTCGAACCAGCGGATCACTCGCGGATCCGGTCGACGCTTCGCAAGCTCCGACAGGACGTTCGTGTCGACGACGATCATTCCTGCATCGCCTCGACGCGGTTGCGGATGAACTGCACGAAACCGAGCTTCCGTACGCCCGGCCTCGGGTCGACCGGCTCACCGACCGCCGCCTGCCCGATGATGTACTCCAGCTCGTCCTCGACCGTGCGGCGCGAACTCGCGGCCAGCCGCTCGATCACCTCGTACATGTCCTCATCGATCCCGACCGTCACCATGACCTGCTTCATCACCATGCGCCTCCTAATGCAGACATATTTTGGATATCAGCCAAGGCTATCACGCCGACCGCTACCCTGATCTGGTGACCGACTCCACCGCCTCCAACCACTGGGTGCTCACGTTCAGCTGCGCCGACCGCCCCGGGATCGTGCATGCCGTCAGCGGCGCGATCGTCGCCGCGCGCGGCAACATCACCGAGAGCCAGCAGTTCGCGAGCACCGACACCGGCCGGTTCTTCATGCGCCTGCAGGTCGAGTCGGAGGCCGGGCGGGACGAGTTCGAGCAGGCGCTGGCTCCGGTGGTCGAGCGGTTCGGGATGACGCACCGCGTCGACAACGTCGGGCGGCCGCTGCGCACGCTCGTGCTGGTGTCGAAGGCGGCGCACTGCCTCAACGACCTGCTGTTCCGCCAGCGGGCCGGCCAGCTGCCGGTCGAGATCCCGCTGGTGCTGTCCAACCACGACACGCTGAGCGACCTGGCCGGCTTCTACGGGGTGCCGTTCGAGGCGCAGGCGGTGCACGGTCCGGACTCCAAGGCGGCGTTCGAGGCGCGCATCCTGGAGGCGGTCGAGGAGCACGACATCGAGCTGGTCGTGCTCGCCCGGTACATGCAGATCCTGTCGCCGGAGCTGTGCGAGCGCCTCGCCGGACGCGCGATCAACATCCACCACTCCTTCCTCCCCGGCTTCAAGGGCGCGAACCCGTACCGCCAGGCGCACGCGCGCGGCGTGAAGCTCATCGGCGCCACCGCCCACTTCGTCACCAGCGACCTGGACGAGGGGCCGATCATCGAGCAGAACGTCGTGCGGGTCGACCACACCCAGTCGGTGCAGGAGCTCGTGGCGATCGGGCAGGACGAGGAGAGCCGCACGCTGACGCAGGCCGTGAAGTGGTTCGCCGAGGACCGCGTGCTGCTCGACGGCGCCCGTACCATCATCTTCCGCTGACGCCCGCGGCTAGACTGGTCCGGTGACTTCCGCCCCCGATCAGCAGGCCTCCTTCAAGCTGGGCGTCAACGACGTCGTGCGCTTCCTGCTCGAGCTGTTCGCGATCGTCTCGCTGGCCATCTGGGGCTTCGTCGCGTGGCCGCTGCCCTGGAACATCGTCGTCGGGATCGGCGCACCCGTCGTCGCGATCCTGCTCTGGGCGCTGTTCCGGTCGCCGCGCGCCGTGCTTCACGTGGACGCGTTCGTGAAGGCCATCGTCGAGGTCGTCGTCATGGCGTCCGCCGCGTTCGCCTGGTGGGACCTCGGCCAGCCGGTCGTCGCGATCGTCTTCGCGGTCGTCGCGACGGTGAGCGGGGTCATCAACGGCCGGCGCGAGTTCGCATGAGCCGCCTCGTCGTCCACAGCGCCCGCAAAGTGGATGCGGACGGGCAGGTCGACGACTTCTGGCTCGTCGCCGACGGGGCGCGGATCACCGCGACCGGGACCGGGATCGGCTGGCGTGAAGCGGCCTCCGAGGGCGCGACGGTCGTCGACGCCGAAGGCCACTGGCTGACCCCGGGCTTCATCGACCTGCACTGCCACGGCGGCGGAGGGCATCCGTACGACGACGGCATCGACGACCTGCGCGCCGCGCTGGCGACGCACCGCGCGCACGGCACCACCCGCTCCCTCATCTCGCACGTCGCGAATCCGCTCCCCGCGCTCCGCGAGACCCTCGCGATCGTCGCCGACCTGACCGCATCCGACCCCTTGGTGCTCGGCTCGCACCTCGAGGGCCCGTTCCTCGCCCCCGAGCGGCGCGGCGCGCACGACGCGCGGTACCTGCTCGACCCGGAGCCGGAGACCGTGGAGGCGCTGATCGGCGCCGCGCGCGGAACCCTCCGCACCGCGACCATCGCCCCCGAGCTGCCGAACGCGCTGGAGTCGATCGGCGTGCTGATCGAGGCCGGCGTGGTGGTCGGCGTCGGGCACACGACCGCGGACTACGCGCAGGCCGCCCGCGCGTTCGAGGTGGGCGCCCGGCTGCTGACGCACGCGTTCAACGCGATGCCCGGCATCCACCACCGCGCCCCCGGCCCCGTGATGGCGGCCATCGAGAACCGCGATGTGACGCTGGAGCTGATCCTCGACGGGCTGCACGTGCATCCCTCGGTCGCCGGACTGCTGTTCCGGGAGGCGCCCGGCCGCGTCGCCCTCGTGACCGATGCGATGGCTGCCGCCGGTGCGACCGATGGGAACTACCACCTCGGCGGGCTCAACGTGACGGTGCACGACGGCCTCGCGGTGCTGTCCGGCACGGACACGATCGCCGGTTCGACGCTCACCCAGGACGTCGCCCTGCGCAACGCCGTCACCCGCGCCGGCGTCGACCCGGTCGCCGCGGTCACCGCCCTCACGCGCACCCCGGCGCACGTGCTGGGCGAAGAGCACCGGCTGGGCCGCCTGCACACGGGCTACGTCGCCGACGCGGTGCTGCTCGACCACGACTGGCGCGTGCGCTCGGTCGTCGCCGACGGCGCCGTCCTCCCCCGCTGAGCCCGGGGCGCCGCTTCGCGCGGCGCAGGCGCGCTACAGCGTCTGCCAGGACGGCTTGTTCGCGTAGGCGTACCGGTAGTAGTCGATGTTGCGGAGGCGGGAGGCGGCGGCCTCGTCGACGAGCACGGTGACGTGCGGGTGCAGCTGGATGGCCGAGCCCGGGTTGGATGCGGACACCGGCCCCTCGACGGCGCCCGCCAGCGCCTCCGCCTTGCCCTCGCCGAACGCGAGCAGCATCAGGTGGCGCGCCTTGAGAATGGTCGACAGGCCCTGCGTGATGCAGTGCATCGGGACGTCGTCCTCCGATGCGAAGAAGCGCGCGTTGTCCTTGCGGGTCTGCTCGGTCAGCGTCTTCACGCGGGTGATCGACGCGAACGACGACCCCGGCTCGTTGAAGCCGATGTGCCCGTCCGTGCCGATGCCGAGCAGCTGCACATCCACGCCGCCCGACTCCGCGATGGCCCGCTCGTAGTCGGCGCCCGCATGCTCGATGCCGTCGAGCGAGCCGTTCGGCACGTGGATGAGCGACGGCGTGAGCCCGAGCGGCTCGACCACCTCGCGGGTGATGACGGCGCGGTACGACTCGGGGTGACCGGCGGGCAGGCCCACGTACTCGTCGAGCGCGTAGCCGCGGACGTGGGATACATCCACACCGCGCTCCCGGATGCCGCGCTCCAGCGCCCGGTACACGGCCAGCGGGGTGGATCCGGTGGCCAGCCCCAGCACCGTGTCGGGCTTGGCGGCGATCAGGTCCAGGATGCTGCGCGCGGCGAGGTCGCCCGCGGCGTCCTGGTCGCGGACGACGACGATTTCGGCCATCAGTTCTCTCCTACGAGTGCCGCACCGAGGGCGGCGACGGGGCTTCCTTCGGGAACGAGGCGCACCCTCCCGGGCAGGTCGAGCGACGCCAGGAACGGCGACGTGCGCTCCCAGTCGTGCAGCACCTCGTGGACCTCGCCGAGCAGGCGCTCCCCCAGGTGGCTCAGTCCGCCCCCGATCACCACGGTGGCGGGGTCGACGGTGAGCACGAGGACGCGCACCGCGGCGGCGATGCCCACCGCCAGCCTAGCGGCGATGGCCCGCGCGGCGGGGTCGCCGCCCTCCGAGGCGGCGTAGAGCGCGCGCACCGGGAACGGGTCGTCGGTCGGCCACTGCCGGGCGATGCCGGAGCCGCTGGCGAGCGTCTCCAGGCAGCCGCGCTGGCCGCATGCGCACAGCGGCCCCTCCGGGTCGACGGGCAGATGTCCGATCTCGCCGGCGATGCCGGTGCTGCCGCGCCACAGGCGTCCGTCGACGACGATGCCCGCGGCCATCCCGGTGCCCAGGTTGAGGAACGCGACCGTCCCGGTGAGGCCGAGCAGGTGCGACGCGCCGAGAGCCGCGGCCTTGACGTCGTTCTCGACGCGGACGCCGACGCCGAGGCGCCCCGCGAGCATCCCTCCGAGCTCCAGTCGGTCGAGCCCGAGGTTGACGGCGTGGGCGACATGGCCGGACGTGGCATCCACCATCCCGGGGATGCCGACCCCGATCGACTGGAACCCGCCGGGCGCGAGGCCGGTCAGCTCGCCGAGCCGCGACACCGCGGCGACGGCGGTCTCCACGACGGCCGCATGTCCGAAGCCGGTGGGGAGGCGGATGCGTTCCGCGAGCGCGCCGGACTCGTCGACGGCGACCGCGTCCGTCTTGGTGCCGCCGATGTCGATGCCGAGTCTCACGACCCGCGCCCGAGCAGCGAGAGCAGGGCACGCCCGACCAGGCGCGAGGCGCCGAACGTGGCGATGTCGGCGTAGGCGCGGTCGTCGCTGGGCCAGCCCATGTCGACCACGAGCACCTCGTCGCGTTCGGCGCGGAGCCGGTCGATCGCGGCGCGCGCGAACGCGTGCCGGTGGTTGTCCTTGCCGATCACCAGCACCGGCGACTGCGCCGCCAGTACGAGGTCGGGATGGTCGCCCTCGGTGAAGAGCACCGTCGGATTCGCGGCGAACGCGGCCGCCTCGGGATCCGCCGGGCCGGCCTCCAGCACGGAGAACGGCCCCCACGGGGCGCTCCCGACGGCGATGTTCGCGACCGTGTCGATGCGCACCACGGAGAACCGGCCGCCGCCGTGCCGACGCAGCCACTCCCGCGCGTGCGGGCTCACGTCGAAGGCGCGCTCCGCCGCCTCCGCATCCTCGCGCTCCAGCGCCTCCGCCCGCTCGACCCCCTCCGCCCCCTCCGTCGAGTCCGCAAAAAGTGCACGCGACACGCCGCCGGAGCGTGCACTTTTCGTGTACTCGACGGTGGGGTCGGGCGCAACGGATGCGGCGGATGCGGCGAGCGCGCGCACGCGGGCGGAGGCGTCGGCGACGCGCGACGGCGCGAGGCGGCCGGCGGCGACGGCCGCGGCGATGGCGTTCTCGATCGCGGCGAGCTGCGCGTCCGTGTTCTCCGTGCCGATGCACAGCAGGTCGCAGCCGGCGGCGAGCGCGAGCACCGCCGCCTCCGGGATGCCGCGGTCGCCGCTGGCGCCGTGCATGTCGAGGGCGTCGCTGACGACGACGCCGTCGAAACCGAGCTCGCCGCGCAGCATCCCGTGGACGATCGCCGGGCTGAGCGTCGCGGGCAGGACGGCGTCGAGCTGGGGCAGCAGGATGTGGGAGGTCATCACCGCGCGCGCCCCGGCGGCGACGACCGCCCGGAACGGCACCAGTTCCCGCTCGCGCAGCTGCGCCGCCGACAGGTCGACCACCGGCAGCTCCAGGTGCGAGTCCGTCCCGGTGTCACCGTGGCCCGGGAAGTGTTTCGCCGCGACCGCGACGCCCGCCGACTGCAGGCCGCGCGTCCAGGCCGCCCCGTGCTCGGCGACCACCTCCGGGTCCGAGCCGAAGCTGCGCACGCCGATCACCGGGTTGTCCGGGTTGGAGTTGATGTCGATGTCCGGCGCGAAGTCGAGGTTCACGCCGGCCCACCGCAGTTCCTCGCCGACCCGGCGCGCGACCCGCTCCGTGTAGTCCGGGTCGCCCAGCCGGCCGAGGATCGCGTTGCCGGGATACGGCGAGCCGCTCTCGTAGTAGAGCCGCGTGACGTCGCCGCCCTCCTCGTCGATCGCGACGATCGCGTGCGGGTTGGCCTCGTAGATCGCGGACGTGAGGACGCGGAGCTGCTCGGCCGAGGCGATGTTCTGCCCGAACAGGCACACGCCGCCCAGGCCGTCGCGCAGCCGTTCCGCCAGCCAGCCGGGCAGCGTCGTGCCGACGAAGCCGGGCAGCAGCGTCGCGGCGATGCTGCGGCGCAGGTCCGGGTCGGTCAGTGCGGTGTCGGCGACGGAGGCGCCGCTCACCCCTTGACCGCCCCGCTGACGAGGCCGCTGGTCATGCGGCCCTGCACGATGAGGAAGAAGATGATCACCGGCACCGCGACGAGCGTGGATGCCGCCATCACCTGGCCCCAGTCGGTCGCCCGCGAGGCGGACTGCTGCACGAAGCCGCGCAGCCAGAGCGGAAGCGTCGCACTGCTCGACTGCGGCAGGATGACGAGGGCCACCGTGAACTCGTTCCAGGCCTGCAGGAACGCGTAGACGCCGGAGGCGACGAGGCCGGGCGCGAGCAGCGGGAAGGTGATCCGCAGGAACGCCTGCGTGCGGCTGAGACCATCCACCATCGCCGCCTCCTCGAGGTCGGCGGGGATGCCGGCGACGAAGCCGCGCAGCATCCAGATGGTGAACGGCACGACGGCGGCGATGTACAGGATGCTCACGCCGACGACCGTGTTCAGCAGGCCCAGCGTGCCCATCAGCTTGTACTGGGCGATGAACAGCCCCTCGGCGGGGAGCATCTGGATCAGGAGCACCGCCAGCACGAACGAGCGCCGTCCGCGGAACCGGAACCGGCTGATCGCCAGCGCCGCGAGGAACGCGAAGGCGAGGCAGCACACGACCGTGATCAGCGCGACGGCGACGCTCATGCCGAGCGCCGGGAAGAACGTGCCGCCCTGCACGACGGCGGCGAAGTTGTCGAACGAGCCGCCGAACGGCAGCCAGGTCGGCGTGCTGTTCTGCAGGATGACGTTCGGCAGCAGTGACGAGTTCACCATCCAGTACACGGGGAAGACCCAGATCAGGGCCAGCACGATCCCCAGGGCGCCGAGCAGCACGCGCGAGACGCGGATGCGGCGGCGGGAGCGCACGCGGCGCCCGGGCGCGCCGGGCGCGGTGGTGGCGGTGCGGGCGGTCGTCGAGGCGGTCACGATTCGTCCTCCTTCAGCAGGTGGCGCACGTAGAACCAGCTGAGGGCGACCGTGAGCACGAGCACGAAGACGCTGACGGCGCTGGCCATCGCGAAGTCGCTCGAGCCGACGCCGAGCTGGTAGATGTAGGTGCCGAGCAGGTTGGTCTCGCTGGCGATCGAGCCCTTGTCCTGCAGCAGCTTGATCTGCGCGAAGACCCGCAGGTCCCAGATGATCTGCAGCAGCAGCACGATGCCGAGCACGGGCCGGATGATCGGCAGGATGATGTAGCGGAGCCGCTGCCAGCCGCGCGCGCCGTCCATCTGGGCGGCCTCCACGACCTCCGTCGACACCTGCGTCAGCCCGGCGTAGATGGAGAAGGCGACGAACGGGACGCTCATCCAGGTCACGATGACCATCGCCACGAAGAAGAACGACAGCGGGTTCTGCAGCCAGTTGTGGTCCTGGAAGTCGAGGCCCCAGGACGTCAGCACGTAGTTGACGACGCCGCGGCGCCAGTCGAACAGCCAGTTCCAGACGGTCATCGCGGCGACGACCGGCATCGCCCAGGCGAGCAGCAGGGCGACCTGCAGGATGATGCGGACCACGCGGTTCACCGCGTTCATGAGCAGCGCGGTTCCGACGCCGATCACGACCGTGACGGCGGCGGTCACCAGGCAGAAGGCGATCGAGCGGGCCACGACGACCCAGGTGTAGCCGTCCGAGAACAGCGTGATGTAGTTCTCGAACCAGACGAAGTCGGCGGGCTTCCCGAACTGCTGGGCCAGCCCGAAGTGCTGCATGGAGGTGATCAGCTGCCAGACCACCGGGTAGCCGAGGGCGACGAGCAGGATGACGATGGCCGGCAGCAGCAGCGTGTACGGCGTCAGCCTCCCCCGGCGACGGCGCGGGGCGTCCGGTGAGGGCGGGGGCGGCGCGGCGACGGCGATGCGGGTGTCCTCGGTGGCGGTCACGGGCGTCCTCCTTCCGGTGATGTTCAGAGTCTGAGGGCAGAGGCGAGGGCGCGGAAGGGGTGCCTCCGCGCCCTCGCCCCGGTGGGATGGATCGGCGTCAGCTCTTGACGTTGAGCAGCGCGTCGATCTTCTTGTCGTACTCCTGCGCCAGCGCCTTCAGGTCGGACGCGTCACGGATCTTGGAGAAGAACTCCTCCATCACGTTGCCCGCCTCGACCGACGCCCATCCGGGAGCCGCCGGGGTGAGCTTGGAGTTGGACGCGGACTCGATGAGCGCCTTCGCGAACTGGTCGTCGCCGAGCGAGGACGTGTACTTCGCGTTGGCCGGGCCGAGGCCGTTCTTGCCGAGCATCTCCTGGTACTCCTTCGAGAAGATGATCTTCAGGAGGGTCTTCGACAGGCCCGGCTCCTTGGTCTTCGCCGAGATGCCGATGTTGGAGCCGCCGGCGAACACCGGGGCCGGCTTGCCGTCGTTGCCCGGAAGCACGTAGGTGCCGAAGGTGGCGTCGTTCCAGGTGCGGACCGGCTTGCCGTCCTTCTCCGACAGGTCGCCGATCGACCAGTGCGCCCATCCCGGGGCCATGATCGTCGCGGCGGCGAGCGAGGTGTCACCGGTCTTGGTGCCGTTCGCGTCGACCGTCTGGTCGGTGTCGTTCAGGTAGATGTACTGGTTCGAGTCCTTGGCGTCGTTCGGCGCCTTGGATGCGTTCTTGTACAGATCCTGGAGCTGCTGCAGGCCCTTCAGCGACTCGGGCGACTCGAGGGTCGCCTTCCACTTGTCGCCGTCCTTCTTCGCGATGTCCCCGCCGTTGGCGAAGATCCACGAGATGCCGTCGCGCCAGTCCTGGCCGCCGAGGAAGAAGCCGGAGAAGTTGTCGATGTTCTTCGGGTTCTTGGCCGTGATGTCGGCCACGGAGGTGTTGAACTGGTCGAGGGTGGTCGGGACGCTGACGCCGGCCGCCTGGTAGACGTCCTTGCGGTAGAACATGTAGCGCGAGCCGAAGTAGTACGGCAGCGTGTAGTTCTTGCCGTCGACCTTGCCCGCCTCGACGAACGACTGGAGCAGGTCGCTCCCGCCGAGGTCCTTGTACATGTCGGAGATGTCGAGGAACGCGCCGACGTTGGTGAACGTCGGGGACTGCGTGTTGCCCATCTCGGTGACGTCCGGGGTGTTGTTGGCGTCGGGCAGCGCGGTGGTGAGCTTGGTGACGATGTCTCCCCAGTCCTGCTGCTCGATCTTCAGGGTCGCGCCGGTCTCCTTGGCGAACTCCGTCTTGAGGTAGTTGCGGAGGGCGTCCGGGGTGTCCGAGCCGACGAGCCAGAGGGTGACCGTCTTGCCCTTGCCGTCGGTGCTGGCTCCGGTGGAGCCTCCCGACGCGCATCCGGCGAGCACGAGAGCGGAAGCTGTGGCCACTGCGGCGAGGCCGACGAGCTTTCTCTTCATAGCACTGTCCTTTCGTAGGGGTGGGGCTTTGGTTGTGTGGGACTTTCGAGGTGAACGGTGTTCGAGGTGGTCAAGGGGCATGCTGTGTCACGAGACCCCGAGTCGTCCGGAGAGGACGAGAACGGCCGCGCCGCGCAGGACGATGTCCTGCCCCTGCGTGGTCATCCGGAGGGACAGGTCGGCGTGGTTCTCCGCCATCGTCCGGTTCCGGAGCGTGTGGACGGTCGCCTCCGCGAGGGGGCCGTCGAGCAGTTCGGTCGGGCCGCTGAGCACGATCTCCGACAGGTTGAGGGCGCCCACGACGGGCGCGAGCGCGATGCCGAGGCGCTGACCGGCTTCGCGCAGGATGGGCGTCGCATCCATCCCCGCCTCCGCGGCGGCACGCAGGCCGCGTTGCAGCTGCGGGACGCTGAGCCAGTGCTCGAGCACCTGGTCGCGGTTGTACGTCGTCTCGAGCCCGAGGTCGGTACCGACCATGACCTGGCCGATCTCCCCCGCGGCGAAGTGGCTGCCGTACACCAGCGCGCCGGCGACCAGGAGCCCGGCGCCGATGCCGTGCCCGACGCGGATGAGCATCATGTCGCCCGCCGCTCCCCCGTAGGTGTGCTCGGCGAGGGCCGCCGCGTTGGCGTCGTTCGCGACGACCACGGCGAGGCCGGTGCGTGCGGCGAGGTGCCGCTGCAGGGCGAGGTCGCTCCAGCCGAGGTTGGGGGCGGTGAGGATGGTGCCGGCGAGGTCCACGACGCCGGGCGAGCCGACGCCGACGCCGAGGATGGGAGCGGTGGAGGATGCGACGAGCCGGTCGACCAGCTCGTCGACCTTGGCGAGCGCAGCCTCGCCGGTGGCGGGGAGTCCGCCGTCGCTGCCGTTGTCGCTGCCGCCGGCGAGCATGACCTCGGCGGAGGCGATGATGGCGCCGTCGAGGTCCATGACCGCGCCGCGGAACCGGTCGTGGTCGCTGAGGTCGACGCCGACGATCTGGTGGGCGCTGCGGTTGATGTCGAGCAGCACGGCCGGTTTCCCCGGGCGGGCGGACTCGCGCTGGCCCAGCTCGATGACGAGCCCCTCGGCGAGCAGCTCGGCGACGAGGTCGGAGACCGTGACGCGGGTGAGTCCCGTGTCCCGGGCGAGGTCGGCCCGGCTGCGCTCCCCGGAGCGGTAGAGCGTCTGGAGCACGAGCGACCGGTTGTGACTGCGGGCGTGCTCCGGGAGCACCTTGGCGCGCGGCCGGAGCACCCGCCCCGGGCCCAGCCCGCCGGTGCTTCCCTGCACCTCCGTCGTCGTCATGTTTGTTAGTAAAGCTTACGAACAAATGAATTGCAAGAGACGAAACGAAGTCGTTACACGAGCGGCGGAATAGGCTCCGAGCATGACCGACGCATCCACCGCCGTCCCGGCGCCCCGCACACCATTCTCGCTCACCGGATCCCGCGCCCTGGTCACCGCCGCCAGCCGCGGGCTGGGACGGGAGATCGCGCTCGAGCTCGCCGGCCAGGGGGCCGACGTCATCCTCGGGGTCCGGGATCCCGAGGGGTCGGCGGACCTCGTGGCCGAGCTGCAGGCCTCCGGCGTGACGGCGACGGCCATCCGGATGGACGTGCTCGACCTGGCCGCGTGCCGCGCCGCCATCGACGCGGTCACCGCGGAGCTCGGGCCGATCGACATCCTGGTCAACAACGCCGGCGGCGGCATCGACTCCCCCGCGCTCGAGGTGACCGAGGAGGACTTCGACCACGTCTGGCAGCTCAACACGCGCTCGACGTTCTTCGTGTCACAGCACCTGGCGAAGAGCATGCGGGCGAACCGCGGCGGCGCGATCGTGAACGTCGCCTCGCAGGCGGGGCTTGTCGCGCTGCCGGGTGAGGTGTCCTACTGCGCGGCGAAGGCGGCCGTCGTGCACCTCACCCGGTGCCTGGCCGTCGAGTGGGGCGAGTACGGCATCCGCGTGAACGCCGTCGCCCCCACGTTCATCGAGACCGACGGCACCGCGGCGGCGCTCTCGGACGACGCGTTCCGCGCCGACACCGTCGACCGCATCGCCGCGCTGCACCGCATCGGGCAGCCGCGGGAGGTCTCGGGCGCGGTCGCCTTCCTGGCGTCGCCCTCCGCATCCCTCATCACGGGCCAGACCCTCGCGATCGACGGGGGCTGGACCGCGCGCTGACCCCGTTAACGATTCGTGCCGAATGTCGCTTCCCGCGGCGCGGGAGCCGACATTCGGCACGAATGCGTCAGGCGGGGGTCAGCCCAGGCGCGCCTTCAGGTTCTCGCTGATCGCGTCCAGGAACTCCTCGGTGGTGAGGAACTTCTGCTCCGGGCCGACGAGGAGCGCGAGGTCCTTCGTCATCTTGCCCTGCTCGACCGTCTTCACCACGACGTCCTCGAGGGTGTGGGTGAAGTCGATGAGGTCCTGGTTGCCGTCGAGCTTGCCGCGGTGCGCGAGGCCGCGCGTCCAGGCGAAGATCGAGGCGATCGGGTTCGTCGAGGTCGGCTTGCCCTGCTGGTACTGGCGGTAGTGGCGCGTCACGGTGCCGTGCGCGGCCTCCGCCTCGACGACCGAGCCGTCCGGCGTGGTCAGCACGGAGGTCATCAGGCCCAGCGAGCCGAAGCCCTGCGCGACGGTGTCGGACTGCACGTCGCCGTCGTAGTTCTTGCAGGCCCAGACGTAGCCGCCCTCCCACTTGAGGCTGGAGGCGACCATGTCGTCGATGAGGCGGTGCTCGTAGGTGAGGCCGGCCGCGTCGAACTTCTCCTTGTACTCCGTGTCGAAGACCTCCTGGAAGAGGTCCTTGAAGCGGCCGTCGTAGGCCTTCAGGATGGTGTTCTTGGTCGAGAGGTAGACCGGGTACTGGCGGTCGAGGCCGTAGTTGAACGACGCACGGGCGAAGTCGCGGATGGACTCGTCCTGGTTGTACATCGCCAGCGCGACACCCGCGCCCGGGGCCTGGTAGACCTCGAAGCTCTGCGCCTCGCCGCCGTCGTTCGGCTGGAAGCTGATGCTGAGGGTGCCCGGGCCGTCGAAGGTGAAGTCGGTGGCGCGGTACTGGTCGCCGAAGGCGTGACGGCCGATGACGATCGGCTTGTTCCAGCCGGGGACCAGCCGCGGGATGTTGGAGATGATGATCGGCTCGCGGAAGACCACGCCGCCGAGGATGTTGCGGATCGTGCCGTTCGGGCTCTTCCACATCTTCTTCAGGCCGAACTCCTCGACGCGCGCCTCGTCCGGCGTGATCGTGGCGCACTTGACGCCGACGCCGTGCTTCTGGATGGCGTGGGCCGCGTCGATCGTGATCTGGTCGTCGGTCTCGTCGCGCTTCTGGATGCCGAGGTCGTAGTACTCGAGGTTCACGTCGAGGTACGGGTGGATGAGCGAGTCTTTGATGGCCTTCCAGATGATGCGTGTCATCTCGTCGCCGTCGAGTTCGACGACGGTCCCGTCAACCTTGATCTTGTCCATGGTTCTCCTGAGTCTGTGCCGTTTGAGCCGACGACAGCTTACCTGAGCCAGAGAACTATCTTGACATCGAGACACTTTCTCTCGGCGGATGGTCGGCTGGGAGGGAGCTATGCCCCGATCGGGCACGCAGGATACGCTTTCGTCATGGCTGAGTTGAGACTGGAAGAGTTGAGCGCGCGGACCGTCGTGGCGGCCAACGCGCTGACACTGAAGCCGGGCCAGGAGCAGTTCGTCGCTCCGGTCTCCTACTCGGCGGCGGCAGCCATCCCCGACCCCAACACCTCGTGGCAGCGCGTGGTGCTCGACGGCGACGACGTGGTCGCTTTCATCATGGGCAGTTTCGACCCGAACGCCGAGCACGAGGAGTTCAAGGCGATCCTCTGGCGCATCAACGTCGACGCGGACGACCAGGGCCGCGGCATCGGCACCTTCGCCGTGCGCGCCCTCGCCGACGAGGCCCGCGCCCGCGGGCACGAGCGCCTCTACGTCATCTGGGAGTCGGGCGAGCTCGGTCCGGAGCAGTTCTTCCTGCGGAGCGGCTTCCAGCCGGTCGGCGAGACGCAGTACGGCGAGACGATCGGTGCCCTCGACCTCTGACCGGGAGCCCGGGGACGGCGACGCCGCCGGATCCTTCGTGGAGCGCGTCCTCGACGTCGTGGACTCGATCCCGCCCGGCCACGTGATGACCTACGGCGACGTCGCGGCGACGCTCGGCTCCCGTGCCGCCCGGATGGTCGGCCAGATCATGGCCTATTACGGCTCCGACGTTCCGTGGTGGCGCGTGGTCCGGGCCGGCGGGCATCCACCGGCGAACCACGAGCACATCGCGCTGCAGCACTACCGGGCCGAGGGCACACCGCTCCTCGGCGGCGGAACGGTCGCGTACCGGGTAGATTTACGGGCGGCCCGCTTCGACGCCGCGCGGGATCATCCCTCCGACCGATGATTCGCTCAGTTCCGTAGTGTTCACTCGTTGTCGGAACCCTGTCCTTCTGTCACCTGGAGCTGCCGTGCCCCGCATCCGTACCGCCGGAGTCATCGCGACGATGTCCGCCCTCGCCCTGGCCCTGTCCGGATGCTCCGTGCTGACCGCGTTCTCGCCGCACGTCGAGTCGGAGATCTTCGACACGGCGAAGGACATGAAGGCCGCGAAGACCTCCACTTTCGGCTCTCCGACGTTCGTGCCCGACGACGCCACGATCATCCGCGTCGACTACGACACGCAGGACGGCTCGGCGATCATGACGTACTCCTCGAAGGCCCACGTGGCGCCGGGGACGTGCGCCAAGGAGGTGCCGATGCCGAAGCCGACCATCCAGGACAGCTGGTGGCCGGTCGACGGCCTGCCCGCGAAGGCCGGCGACTGCGGCGGCGGCTGGTCCGGCTTCGCGATCGGCGACCAGGTCTACGCCGCGAAGGCCCCGACCGCGAAGTAGCCGCCCGCCGGCCGGACCCTCGGGCCGGTCAGTGGAACTGCGGGATGATCAGCCAGATCCCGTAGATCACCGCCGCGACCCCGATGGCGAAGCAGACGTACGCCCCCGCCGTCGCGGCGACCGGACGTCTGCCCACCCGTACCGTGACCGCGCCATCCGTCGCATCGAGCGGAGCGCCCACCGAGAGCAGCCGCAGGGCCACGGCGTACGACACGACGACGACTACGGTCGCCAGGAAGGCGACCAGGAAGACGACGACGAACGAGCCCCAGTCGACGCCGAGGAACGAACCCTCGGGCGCCGCCGCGCGCACGCCGCCGGGCGCCGCATCCTGGATGGTCGAGTGCAGCATGCTCACCCCTCCTGTCCGACGGACACCGGCGCCTGCTCGCGCTGGGGTCCGGATTCCGCGGTCTCATTGACGTTGTGCCGGTTCACCGGGTCGCGGCGGGACAGGCCGTAGAGGAGCAGCCCGCCCGCCAGCCCGACGACCCCGACGCAGATCAGCCCGACCAGGCTGGTGGATGCGACCCACGCGGCGAGCCCGCCGACGAGCGCCGCGGCCGGGAGCGTGACGACCCATCCGGTGGCGATGCGCCCCACGACACCCCAGTGCACCGAGGCGAGCTTCTTGCCCAGCCCGCTGCCCACGACCGCGCCCGAGGTGACCTGGGTCGTCGAGAGCGCGAAGCCGAGGTGCGACGAGACCAGGATGGTGGCGGCCGACGACGTCTCCGCGGCGAAGCCCTGCGGCGCCTTCACGTCCGTGATCCGCTTGCCGACGGTGCGCATGATGCGCCAGCCGCCCAGGTAGGTGCCGAGGCCGATCGCCAGACCGCACGACGCGATCACCCAGAACGGCGGCGCACTGCCCGCCGGGGCGAGGCCCGCGGCGATGAGGGTGAGCGTGATGACGCCCATCGTCTTCTGCGCGTCGTTGGTGCCGTGCGCGAGCGACACGAGCGACGCCGAGACGGTCTGGCCGTGCCGGAAGCCCGTCTCCGCGCCGTGCACGCGCGCGTTCCTCGTGATGCGGTAGGCCGCATAGGTCGCGACCATGGCGACGAAGCCCGCGACGAGGGGCGACAGCAGGGCCGGGATGACGACCTTGCTGAGCAGCACCTGCCAGTCGACGGCGCCGAAGCCCGCGCCGATCACGGCGGCCCCGATCAGGCCGCCGAACAGCGCGTGCGTGGAGCTCGAGGGCAGGCCCAGGTACCAGGTGACCAGGTTCCAGAGCACCGCGCCGATGAGCCCCGCGAAGATCATCGTCGGGGTGATGTCCACGCCGGAGGAGCCCTCCTTGATCACTCCGCCGGAGATGGTCTGCGCGACGGCTGTCGAGAGGAACGCGCCGACGAGGTTCAGCACCGCGGAGATCAGCACCGCCGTGCGGGGTTTCAGCGCCCCGGTGGCGACGGAGGTGGCCATGGCGTTGGCCGTGTCGTGGAACCCGTTGGTGAAGTCGAAGATCAGAGCGACGACGATCACGGCCACGACCGTGACGAGCATGTCCATGCGGCGATCCTTCCGGCGTCGGAGAGGCGCGGTTCCGCGTCCCACCCCTGACTACGCCGATCGCCGCGAGCGCGTTTGAACGACAGGTGAATTCTGCCCGGCGCCCGCGGAACCGGCTACGCGTGCACCGGGATGGTCAGCTCGATGATCGTGCCGAGCCCCTCGACCGAGCGCACGTCCGCACGGCCGGAGACGGCCTCCACCCGGTCCCGGATGCCCTCGAGCCCGCCGCCCGGCTCGATCCGGGCGCCGCCCTGGCCGTCGTCCTTCACGACGACCGTGACCGTCGCATCCGCGCGACTCACCGCCACGGAGCAGTTGCGCGCGCGCGAATGCTTCGCGGCGTTCGCCAGGCACTCGGAGACGCAGTAGTAGATGGTCTCCTCGACCACCTCGGGCAGCCGTTCGTCGAGGTCGACCCGCACCTCCACGGGCAGGTGGCTGCGCATCCCGAGCTCCTCCAGTGCCGAGCGCAGGTCGCCGTCGCTGAGCACGGTCGGGTGGATGCCGCGGGCCAGCTCGCGCAGCTCCCGCAGCGCATCCGCCAGCTGCTCGGACGAGCGCTGCAGGTCGCCGGCGAGCTCCTCGTCGCCATGGGCCTCCGCCTTCGACGTCGCGATGCGCAGGCTGATCGCCAGCGAGACGAGCTGCTGCTGGCTGCCGTCGTGCAGGTCGCGCTCCAGTTGCCGGCGGGCCAGGTAGCCCTCCTCGACGATGCGCAGCCGCGACTCGCGGAGCTCCTGGATGGTGCGCTCCAGCCGGGCGCGCAGGCGGTCGTTGTCGACGGAGAGCAGCAACGCGGAGGACACCGCGTCGAGCAGCCGGTCGTCCTGCGTCAGCGCGACATCGTGCTCGATGAGGGCGATCGGCCCCTGATCGGAGTCGATGGCGAGCGTCGACCTGCCGGGGCGAGCGGCCGGTCCGGCCTCCGGCGCGGGCCGGCCGTCACTGGTCTGGTAGCGCTGCAGCGGCTCATCCCACCAGAACACCCGCAGGGAGCTGTCGTGCAGGGTGCGGGCCAGACTCGACTCCCACAGCGCGCGGTCGACCTTGTCGCGGGCGACGATCACCAGGTCGGCGACCCGGGAGCGCAGCCCGCGGGCATAGAGCACCCCACCGACGAAGGCGGGAGGGATGAGCGCGATCGCGACCGGCGGGATGAACTGCAGCCAGCCGCCGTTCCAGCCGAGTGCGAAGCTCAGCGAGTCCTGGACGGTGCCGTAGCACCACAGCAGGATGGCCAGCGGCATCACGAACGCCACGCGGCGTGCGGGGAGGGAGCTGGTGAACCACCGGGCGATCAGCCGGGCCGCCACGGTGAGCATCAGGGCGAGCCCGACGAAGCGCCAGCCGAGGCCGAGCCAGTAGTCCGCCGCGTCGCTGGGCAGCACCGCGTAGGCGTTGGGCGCGCAGCCGCACTCGGACGGCTCGGGCGACGAGAACAGCAGGATGCCGCCGAGGCGGATGGCGAAGGCGATCGTCACCACGAGCACCACGACGCGGTCGAACCGGGCCCGGAGCCGGCCGGTCGGGTAGCAGAGCACCAGGATGCCGACCAGCACCGCCCACAGGTCGGTGACGCCGGCGACCCACGGCCAGACCCATCCCCACTGCCGTACCAGCGGGTACCAGGCGCCGGCCGACCAGAACACGGCGGCGAGGACCATCAGCCAGCCGGGGACCCAGCTGCGCACGAGGCGCCAGGCGACGACGGCGCAGACGACGTAGTCGAGGGCGACGGTGACGAAGACGATGGCCCAGCCCGCTCCCGAGGGCCGCGGACCGTAGTCGTTGGTCATCGCGCTAACCACCTGGGCCAGCACGTTGGAGGCGACGGCCACGGTCACGGCGAGCGCGCGCAGCGCCAGCCGCAATGCGTGCGGGCGCGCGCTCCCGGGCCGCAGCGTCTCGACGGCGCCCAGGTCCTCGCGCGCGGCGACCACGGGTCAGACGTCCCGGCCGAGGAAGCGCAGCACCGCTAAGACGCGCCGGTGCCCCTCCGCGGAGTCCTCCACGCCCAGCTTGGCCATGATGTGGCCGATGTGCGACTCGACCGTGCGGAGGCTGAGGTGCAGGTCGCCGGCGATGCCGACGTTGGACTTGCCCTCCGCCATGAGCCGCAGCACGTCGCGCTCACGCGACGACAGCGCCTCGACCGCCGCTTCGGAGGAGCGCGCGTTCACCAGCAGCTGCACCACTTCGGGGTCGACCACCGAGCCGCCGCGCGCGACCGTGCGCACCGCGGTGACCAGCGTGTCCGCATCCGCCACCCGGTCCTTCAGGAGGTAGCCGGTGCCGCTGCCTGCGCTCATGGCCCGGATCGCGTACGTGGCGGTCGTGTACATGGAGAGCAGCAGGATGCCGGCGCGCGAGCCGTCCGCGCGGAGGCGTTCCAGCGCGCGGAGGCCCTCGTCGGTGTGCGTCGGCGGCATCTTGATGTCGAGCACGATGGCGTCGACGTCTCCGTCGGCGCGGACGGCGTCCAGGAGCTCCTCGGCGGTGTCGACGGACGCGACCACGTCCATCCCGCCGGCGCGCAGGATCTGCCCGATGCCCTCGCGCAGCAGCACTGCGTCGTCGGCGACCGCCACCCTGAGCGCGCGAGAACTATCTGTCTGTCCCCCGCTCACGCGCTTACCTTAGCAGGCTGCGGATCGCCTCACCGGTCAGTTCCTCCTTGTTGATGAACCCCTCCGCGCCGCTGTCGGCGACCCGTCGTCCGTAGTCGGTCGCCGTCCGGCTGGAGGTGAGCACGACGACCGCCCCGGTCGCGTGCATCGTCGCCACGATGTCGAACCCGCTCGCGTCGGGAAGGCCCACGTCGAGCAGCACGAGGTCGGGCGCCAGCCGGCGGCTCAGCTCGATGCCCCCCGCCGCCGTCGCGCTGTCGCCGACCACGGTGAACCGCTCCAGACGGAGCAGCTCCGCCACCTGTGTGCGGAACCGCTCGTGGTCGTCGACGATCACTACGCGGGGGCCCATGTCCCCATCATCACCGCGCGGACCCCGGCGATCATCCGTGCTTCCACGCATTCGGAAAGAGGTGACCCCCCGGATGCGGGGCATCCCCGGCAGGACGAACATATGAGACAACCTCAGCGACCCGAACGCGGAGGACGCCGACCCGGGCGAACCGGGCCGAGAACCACCGAGGAGACGGCGATGTCCATCGCGACCCGAACCGCCCGCCCGAACGGCGCCACCCGCACCCGGGTGACCGCCGGGGCGGTCGCGATGGACCCCGCCCTCCCCCGGCGCGACGGCCGGCGAGACGGCCCGCACGACGCCCCGCGGCCGCTGCCCGTCGTCGTCATCGACCTGCCGCGCGTGGCGCACCGTTTCCGCGAGCTGCGGGCGGCCCTGCCCTGGATGGACGTGCGCTTCGACGCGTGCGCTCTGGCGCATCCCGCGCTGCTCGCCTCGCTCGCCGCCGACGGCGCGGGCTTCGTCGCGACCCACGAGTCGGCCCTGCCCGTGCTGCAGCGCACCGGCGTCGACCCGGCCCGCGTGCTCCACGCGGACCGGTGGGCGCGCGGATCCCGACGGCGCGATGCCTGGGAGGCCGGCGTCCGGCTCTTCGTCATCGACGACGCCCGCGATCTCGACGACTTCGCCGGCGCGCCCGCCGGGGTCGCCGTACTCCTCCGGCTGCACCCGCTGCTCGTGGATGAGGCGGAGAGCCGGGCCCACGCGCTCGGCGTGCGGGTCGCCGGGCTCTCGCTGCGGCTGCCCGGAGACGCGTCGAGCGCCCACCTGCTCGACACGGTGGACGCGGCCATGGCCGCGCGCGCACGCATCGCCCGGTCGACCGGCCGCAGGCTGGGAATCCTCGACCTGGGCCCGGCCCTGGACGGGCCGCCCACCGCTTACCCGCACCGGCTCGCCGCGCTCGGGCGCAGCATCCGCTCGCTCGTCGCCCCGGCGACCTCGCAGATCACGGTGCTCGCCTCGGCGGGCCGCGGCGTCGCGGCGGACGCCATCACCCTGGTGACCGGCACGGCGGAGCGGTACGCCGACCCGGCGACCGCCAGCGCCCTGATCGACGCCGGCGCCGAGGTGGTCGTCCTCCGCGCCCGCCGCCGCATCCCCCGCCCCGCCAAGGCGCGATCGACCTGGACGTCGGCCGGCTGAACCAACCCCTCGCCGACCGGACGCAGGCGGCGGGGACCACGGGACGGCTTCCCCGTGGTCCCCGCCGTTATTCGTTGTGGATGCGAGCGCGCCGCCGGTCAGACCAGCGAGTCGCGCCAGGCGGCGTGCAGCTGGGCGAACCGGCCGGTGCCGGCGATCAGGTCGTCCGGCGTTCCGTCCTCGACAACGCGGCCGTGCTCCATGACGAGCACCCGGTCGGCGATCGCCACCGTGGACAGGCGGTGCGCGATGATCACGGCGGTCCGGTCCGCGAGCAGGGTCTGCAGCGCCTCCTGGACCAGCCGCTCGCTGGGGATGTCCAGCGAGCTGGTGGCCTCGTCCAGGATGAGGACCGCCGGGTCTGCGAGGAACGCCCGCGCGAACGAGATCAGCTGGCGCTGACCCGCCGAGACGCGGCCCCCGCGCTTGTTCACGTCGGTGTCGTACCCGTTCGGGAGGCCCGCGATGAACTCGTGCGCTCCCACCGCCTGCGCCGCCCGCACGATCTCCTCACGCGTCGCGTCCGGCTTGCCGAGCGCGATGTTGTCGGCGACCGAGCCGCTGAACAAGTACGCCTCCTGCGTGACCATGACGATCGCGCGGCGGAGGTCCTTCGGGTGCAGATCGCGCAGATCGACGCCGTCGATGGTGACCGCGCCGGAGCTCGGGTCGTAGAACCGCGAGATCAGCTTGGCCAGCGTGGACTTGCCCGCACCGGTGGAGCCGACGAGGGCGACGGTCTGCCCGGCCGGGATGTCGAGCGTGAACTCCGGCAGGATGACGCGGTCCTTCTTGTAGGCGAAGGTCACGTCGTCGAAGCGCACGTGGCCCTGCGCCGACCAGAGGTCGACCGGCTTGACCGGGTCCGGGACGCTCGGCTCCTCCTCCAGGACGCCGGAGATCTTCTCCAGCGCCGCGGCGGCCGACTGGTAGGAGTTGTAGAACATCGCCATCTCCTCCATCGGGTCGAAGAACCGGCGCGTGTACAGCAGCACCGCGAGCAGGACGCCGATGGCCAGCTGGCCGTCGGCCACCCGGAAGCCGCCGACGAGCAGCACGACGCCGACCGTCACGTTGCCGATCATCACGAGCCCGGGGTCGAAGATCCCGAACAGCTGGATGACGCGCGCGTTGACGTCGCGGTACTCCTCGACCAGCCCGCCGAACTCCTTCTCGTTGCGCTTCTCCTTGCGGAACGCCTTGACGGCGCGGATGCCCGTCATCGTCTCCACGAAGTGCACGATCAGCTTCGCCGACGCCACCCGCGAGACGCGGAACAGCACCTGCGAGCGCTTCTGGAACCACCGGGTCAGGAGGTACAGCGGCACCAGCGACGCGAGCAGCACGAGTCCGCTCTGCCAGTCGAGCGTGAACAGCGCGATGGCGATGAACAGCATGTACAGGACGCCCTGCACGAGCTGGTTGATGCCGGAGTCGAGCAGCTCGCGGATGGAGTCGAGGTCGCTGGTCTGGCGCGAGATGATCCGGCCGGACGTGTACGACTCGTGGAACTCCAGCGAGAGCTTCTGCGTGTGCAGGAACACCCGCTTGCGCAGGTCGATCAGGATGGCCTGGCTGATCCGCGCGCTCAGCACCGTGTACCAGGCGATCAGCACCGCGCCGATCACGCCGGTGATCAGGTACGCGACGCCGGCGGCGGCCAGCGGGAACCAGTCCTGCTTCAGCAGCGCCGGCAGGCCGTTGTCGATGCCGTACGCGATGATCGCGGGCCCCGCGACCTGCGCGGCCGTGCTCACCACGACCACGATCGCGGTCAGGACCAGCCGCATCCGCATCGGGTGCAGCAGCGAACCGAGCAGCCGGAGCGAGCGGCGCCGGACCTGGCGGCTCTCCGCCGCGTTCAGGTCGTTGCGCTCCTCGCCCTCGACACCGAGGACAGTGGTCGTGCTCACAGGTTCACCTCCTCGAGGATCTCTTCGTTCTCGTCGTCCTCCAGGCTGGAGATGACGAATCGGTAGTGCTCGCTGCTCGCGAGCAGTTCGTGATGGGTGCCGACCGCCGTGACGCGGCCGTCCTCCAGCAGGGCCACCCGGTCGGCGAGCATCACCGTGGAGGGGCGGTGCGCGACGATCAGGGCCGTGGTGGAGGCGAGGACGCGGCGGAGCGCGGCCTCGACCAGCGCCTCGGTGTCGACGTCGAGCGCGGACAGCGGGTCGTCGAGCACGAGGATGCTCGGGTTCGCCGCGACCGCACGGGCCAGCGCGAGCCGCTGCCGCTGACCGCCGGAGAGGCTGAGCCCCTCCTCGCCGACCTTCGTCTCGACACCCTCAGGCAGGTCGTAGACGAAGCCGGCCTGGGCGACCTCCAGCGCCTCCGTCAGCACGCGCTCCGCCTCGCCCGAATCCGGGTCGAGGTCGTCGCGGCCGAGCAGGACGTTGTCGCGCACGGAGGCCGAGAACAGCGTCGCGTCCTCGAACGCCATGGCGATCGCCTTCCGCAGGTCGTAGCGGGTGAGGTCGCGCACATCCACGCCGTCCACCTTCACCGCGCCGCCGGTCACGTCGTACAGGCGGGTGGTCAGGGCGGTGAGCGTCGACTTGCCGGAGCCGGTCAGGCCGACCAGCGCCATCGTCTCGCCGGGACGGACGGTCAGGCGGATGCCGTCGAGCAGATCCGGGAAGCGCTCGGGCGAGTCCTGGTAGCGGAAGTGCACGTCGTCGAACACCAGCTCACCGCGCGGGTCGGTGATCTTCGCAGGCTCGGCGGGGTCCGTGATCGTGTTGACCTCGTCCATCACCTCGAAGAAGCGGTCGGCGGCCGTGCGGGTGTCGAAGGTCATCGACAGCAGGAAGCCGATCGACTCGACCGGGAACCGGAGCACCGTCGCGGTCGCGAAGAACGCCACGAGCTCGCCGACGGAGAGCTGGCCCTGCGCCGACAGCCAGACACCGACCACCAGGCAGATCGCGAACGCGACGTCCGGCACCAGCAGCAGCCACAGCCAGATGCCGGCGATCGCCTTCGCCTTCTCGATCTCGGTGCCGCGCAACTGCTCCGCCTGCGACTCGAAGCTCTTCAGGGCGTGCTTGCCGCGCCCGAACGCCTTGAGCACGCGGATGCCGTGCACCGACTCCTCGACCGCCGTCGCCAGGTCGCCCGCCTGGTCCTGGCTGCGGCGCGCCACGATCGAGTACTTCTTCTCGAAGACGAAGCCGTAGATCCAGAGCGGCACGGAGCAGACCAGGAAGATCAGCCCGAGCAGCCAGTTCCAGCCGATCAGGATGGCGAAGCCGACGATGATCGTGACCACGTTGACCACCAGCAGCACGATGCCGAACGACAGCCAGCGGCGGATCATGCTCAGGTCGCTGACGGCACGCGACAGCAGCTGCCCGCTCGGCCAGCGGTCGTGGAAGGCGACCGGGAGGTCCTGCAGCTGCTCGTACAGCGCGTTGCGCATCCGGGCCTCCACGTGGGTTCCCGGGGTGAGCACGAACCAGCGGCGGAGGGAGATGAAGACGGCCTCGGCGGCGCCCAGGCCGACCACGAGCAGCGCGGCAGGCCACACGGCAGCCGGGTCGCCGTCCGACAGCGGGCCGTCGACGAGCCACCGCAGCACCTGCGGGATGCTCAGGGCGACCAGGCTGGCGAGCAGCGCGGCGACCATGCCGAGCACGATGCGGGGCGCGGCGGACTTGGCGAAGGGCAGGATGCGCAGCAGGGTGCGCGCCGTGCTCTTCCGCGGGGAGTCGTTCTTCTTCTGTGCCGGGGCGACAGACATGGGTGTTCCGTTTTCTGTGAGTGGTCCGACGAGAGTCGGCGGCGACAGCGCGGAGGAGTCGCCGAAGGACTGCCGGCGGTGGCAGACCTTGTGAAAGACGCGGGCGCGACGAGCGCGCGGCTGGGGCGGGACCTACCGCCCGGACGGTCGGGTGGTCGCCACGAGGGCGGCGACGGACCCGGGCACGGTGGTCTTTCGTGCGGTCTCGATCGTCGTCATGGCGTCCTCCCAGCCTCGATGAATGCGTCCTGTGTGCCGCAACAAGGCAGCCCTACAGGATATTGCCAGGTTGAGCCGGACCGCAAGATTTTTTTCTCACGTCCGGCCGGCGGATCGGATGTCGGACCCCACGCGTACCGTGACGCTCATGCGTCGAGGAGTTGTCGTCGTGCTCTGCCTGGTGCAGTTCGTGGATGTGCTCGGGGTCACGAGCGCGACGACAGCCATCCCGGCGATCCTCGCGGGGCTGGGCGCGTCTCCCTCGGCGGCCGGTCCGCTCGCCACGGTGTACGCGATGTTCTTCGGCGGCGTCCTCATCCTCGGAGCCCGGCTCGGCGACCGTTACGGCCACCGGCGGATCCTCCTCACCGGCATCGGGTTGTTCGGCGCGGCGTCTGTTCTCGGTGCGACCGCGGGGGCGTGGGGCGGCGCCGGGCTCGCCGTCGTGCTGATCGCGCGTGCGCTCCAGGGCGCTGCCGCCGCCCTCTGCGTCCCGTCCGCACTGCGTCTGCTCCTCTCGGCGACGCCCAGCGAGGATCGCCGCCACGCGGCGCTGGCGGCCTGGAGCGCTACCGGTGCCGCGGCCGGCGCGTCCGGTTTCCTCGTCGGCGGCCTGCTCGTCCAGACGTTCGGCTGGCCGGCCGTGTTCTGGGTGAACCTCCCGCTCGCCGTGGGTCTCGCCGCCGGCGTCCTGGTGGCCGTGCCCTCCACACGCGAACACGTCGACCGACGTCCACTCGACGTGCCCGGCGCGGCCCTTCTCATCCTCGCCGTCATGGCGGTCATCGCCGGAGCCGCGTGGATCGAGCAGGCGGAAACCCGCGCCCTTGGCGCTGTCGCCGTCGCGCTCGGCGCGGTGCTCGCCGTGCTGCTCGCGGTGCGGCTCCGCACCGCGCGATCGCCGCTCATCCCGGCGGACGCCTTCCGCTCCCGGCGGCTGCGCCACGGCACGACCCTGTCGTTCGTCAACACGGCCACCACGAGCTCCACCGCTGTGCTCGCCACGCTCTACCTGCAGGAACGCCTCGGCCTCGACCCGGTCGCGACAGGCCTCACCCTCATGGCCCTCAGCGTGGCGGTCGTCCTGACGTCCACCTCCACCCGTGCTCTGCTCGGACGTCTCAGCGCCTACACCGTCAGCGGCGTGGGCATCGGGACGATCGCGCTCGGCTGCCTCCTGCTGACGCTGACCGTCGGCTCGTGGTGGGGAATCCTCGCCGGTGTCGCACTCGCGGGCGCCGGCCTCGGACTGTCGTCGGTGGCGGCGACGACCATCGGGACGAGCGTGCCGGAGGAGCTGGCCGGAAGCGCCAGCGGCATCCTCAACACCGGCGCACAGCTGGGGACCGCACTCGGCACCTCGGTGCTCATCCTCGTCGCGTCCTTCGGCGGCGTCGGCGCCGGCTGGCTGGGCGCCGCGGTGGTCGCCGCACTGACGGCCGCCTGGTGCGTGCTGCCCCGCGCCAGGCGCGAGGAGGCCGCGCTCAGCGGATCCGGATCGACAGGCAGGTGACGCAGCCCTCGAGCTTCTCGAACTCGGAGATGTCCACCTGGATGACGGTGTAGCCCAGGCTCTCGACCAGCGCGACGGACTGTGGTGCGGACGAGGACATCAGCACCGTGTCCTCCGCCAGCACCACGACCGCGGTGCCGTGCGCCTCGGGGACGGGCAGGAAGCGCTCGAAGATGCGGGGCTCGTCCACGATGGGCTCGTAGCCGATGACCGTGCCGTCGGGAAGCGCGGTGACGGCGGTCTTCAGGTGGAGCGCCTTGGTGACCGGCACCGCGACGACCGTGTAGCCGAGCCGCGAGGCGATGGCCCGCAGCTGACGGACGCCTTCGGCGTTGGTGCGGCCGCCGCGGCCGACGTAGACCGTGGAGCCGACCTTGAGCACGTCGCCGCCCTCGAGGGTGCCGGGCTCGACGATGCGCTCGAGGCGCAGGCCCTGCGCGCGCAGTGCGGCCTCGGTGCCCTCCGGCTCTGCCTGGCGGGACTCGGCGCCCGGGCGCGTGATCACGGCGGTGTCGCCGAGCACGACGGCGGTGTCCTCCACGAACACGGAGTCGGCGAGACGGTCGGCGCTCGCGACCTCCACGGTCTGCCAGCCGGCGCCGGCGAGAGCCGCCACGTACGCATCCCACTGCTTGTCGGCCAGCTCGGTGTCGACGGGCTCACGCTCGATGTGGGTGGTCAGGCCGTCGGCGAGGTTCGCCGCGGGGATGCGGACCAGCGCGATCCGGCGCTCGGCGCGCTCGCCCGAGTCGATGGCGTGGAAGACGGCGTAGCCCGCCGTCGGGAAGGCGATCGCGACCGCGAGCCAGAACGGCAGATTGATGCCGATGAACGACTGGAACAGCTGCGCCCACGCGTCGCCGGAGAGCGTCACCTTCAGCACCGTGAAGAGGATGATCGTGCCGAGCGCCGTGCTCACCAGAGCGAGCACGATGCCCGTCACGACCGCGATCCAGCGCCGGTCCATCGCGCCCAGCAGCGCCGCCGCGAAGCCGAGCACCAGGGCCACCACCGCCGGCCAGCCGACGTACGGCGTCGTGTTGGCGAGCGCCGCGGAGTTCAGCTGGCTCGCCACCAGGATCACGAACGTCGAGGCGACGAACGCGATCGCGGCGACGGCGAAAGCAGCGGAGATGGATGCGGCGAGCCGGCGGCCCCAGGAAGACGTCATGGGAACCAACCTAGCGGAGCGCCGCTATGCGTTCGCTGGCTCCCGCAGCCGCGCCAGGGCCAGCTCGTCCGCGGCCTGCAGAGTGGTGATCCCGCGCTCGTCCGCCGCGCGGAAGATCTCCGCGATGGTGTCGCCGATCCGCTCGACCCGCTCCTGGGTCGCCTCGGCTGTGACACCGGCCTCCCCCATCATGTCGAGGAAGATCACGCCGCCCGCGTTGACCACGAAGTCGGGAGCCCAGAGGATGCCGCGGGCGGCCAGCCGCTCCGCCCCGGAGCGGTGCGCCAGCTGGTTGTTCGCCGGGCCGACGACGGCGCGGACGCGCAGCTCGTCGATCACCCGGTCGGTCAGCACGCCGCCGACGCCCGCGGGGACGAACAGGTCGCCCTCCACGCGGTGCGCCTCCTCCGGCTCGACCCACTGGGCGCCCAGGGCGTCGGCCAGAGCACGCTTGGCGGGGTTCACGTCCGTGACCGTCAGCACGGCGCCCTCGCCGGCGAGGCGCATGGCGATGATCGACCCGACGTGTCCGAGCCCCAGGACGGTGACCCGGCGGCCTTCCACCGAGCGCGACCCGAAGGCGCGCTCCAGCGTGGCGAGGAGCCCCGCGTAGACGCCCGCGGCGGTCGCGTCGCTCGGCTCCCCGACGCCGCCCTCCGACGGCGGCAGCCCGCAGACGTGAGCGGTGCGGGTGGCGACGACGGACATGTCCTCGGCGCTCGTGCCGACATCCTCGGCGGTCATGTAGCTGCCGCCCAGCGTCTCGACGGCGTCACCCAGGTCGAGCATGGCCTCGTACCTCTCGGTCGGAGTCAGCACCGTGCCGCGCGGGAGGTAGATGACCGCCTTGCCGCCTCCGCGGTTCAGACCCGCCGCGGAGTTCTTGAGGGTCATCCCTTCGGCCAGGCGCAGGGAGTCGGCCACCGCGTCCTGCCAGGAGTCGTACGTCCACACGCGGCAGCCACCGAGGGCCGGGCCGAGGACGGTCGAGTGCACCGCGATGCTGATGGTGAGTCCACTTCGCCTGCCCTTCACCACGTGGAGTGTCTCGTGGGGCAGGTTGCCGGGAAGGGGAAGTGCGGGCAGGGCGGACATCGGTGTCTCCTCGTGGGATCGCGGTGAAAAGGTAGGCGGTCTTGTGGACCGCCGTCCATTCTCCCCTGCGTCCTCGCCGGAAGCAACGGCGTCCGTACCTCAGTGGAAGAAGTGCCGCTCCCCGGTGAAGTACATGGTCACTCCGGCCGCCTTCGCCGCCTCGATGACCTCTTCGTCTCGGATGCTCCCGCCGGGCTGCACGATCGCGCGCACGCCGCCGTCGATGAGGATCTGGGCGCCGTCCGCGAAGGGGAAGAACGCGTCCGACGCGGCGACCGACCCGGCCGCGCGGTCGCCGGCGCGGCTCACGGCGAGCCGGCAGGAGTCGACCCGGTTGACCTGGCCCATGCCCACGCCGACGGAGGCGCCGTCGTGCGCGAGGAGGATGGCGTTCGACTTCACGGCGCGGCACGCCTTCCAGGCGAACTCGAGGTCGGCGCGCGTGGCGGCGTCGGCCTCGTCGCCCGCGACCAGCGTCCATCCCGCGGAGGAGAACTCAGTGAACCGGTCGCTGTCCTGCACGAGGACGCCGCCCGAGATCTGGCGGAACTCCGTCAGCGCCCGCGCGTAGTCCTCGGGCAGCTGCAGGATGCGCAGGTTCTTCTTGGTCTGGAGCAGCTCCAGCGCCTCCGGCTCGAACGCCGGGGCGATCAGGACCTCCGTGAAGATGCCCTTCACGGTCTCCGCCATCGCGAGCGTGACCGTGCGGTTCGCCGCGATCACCCCGCCGTATGCGGACACCGGGTCGCACTCGTGCGCCTTGCGATGGGCGTCGGCGATGTCGTCGGCGACGGCGATGCCGCAGGGGTTCGCATGCTTGATGATCGCGACGGCCGGCTCGGCGAAGTCGTACGCGCTGCGCAGTGCCGCGTCGGCATCCACATAGTTGTTGTACGACATCTCCTTGCCGCCGAGCTGGGTGGCCTGGGCGATGCCGCGTCCCGTCGGGTCCGCGTAGAGGGCGGCGGCCTGGTGGGAGTTCTCGCCGTAGCGGAGCGTCTGCTTCAGCTCGGCGCGCACCTCCCAGCGCTCGGGGAAGTCGTCCGTGGTGGGCGCCTCGCCCGCGAACCACGCGGCGACCGCGCCGTCGTAGGCGGCGGTGTGCGCGAACGCCTTCGACGCCAGCTCGCGGCGCTGGTCGAACGTGGTGCCGCCCGCGGCGACGGCGGCGATGACGTCCGCGTAGTCCGACGGCGACACCACGATGGCCACGTTGGCGTGGTTCTTGGCCGACGCGCGGACCATGGCCGGGCCGCCGATGTCGATCTGCTCCACCACGTCGTCGCCGACCGCGCCGGAGGCGACCGTCTCGACGAACGGGTAGAGATTGACGACCACGAGCTCGAACGGCTCGATGCCGAGGTCCTTCAGCTGCTCCTCATGCGAGGCGAGCCGCAGGTCGGCGAGCAGTCCCGAGTGGATGGCCGGGTGCAGCGTCTTGACCCGGCCGTCCAGCGACTCGGGGAAGCCGGTCACGCTGGCGACGTCGGTGACCGGGTGCCCGGCATCCCGGATGGTCTGTGCGGTCGACCCGGTGGAGACGATCTCGACGCCCGCCCCGGCGAGCGCCGCGGCGAGGTCGAGGAGCCCGGTCTTGTCGCTGACCGAGACGAGGGCACGGCGGATCGGGACGACGTCCCGCTCGCGGTACAGGCTGGGGTCGTGGCGGGGTCCGCTCATGCTCGGGCAAGCTCCTCGAGGTCGATGTGTCCGTTGGCGATGTCGAGCACGGCGTCGATGAGCAGCCGTCGCTCCACGGGTTTGATGCGTTCGTGCAGGGCCGCTTCGGTGTCTCCGGGCAGCACCTCCACGCGTTCCTGGCTGATGATCGGACCGGCGTCGACGCCGTTGTCCACCACGATCAGGCTGGCCCCGGTCTGCGTGACTCCCGCCGCGAGGGCGTCGCGGACGGCGTGCGCCCCCGGGAACTCGGGCAGGTAGGCCGGGTGGGTGTTCAGGAGGTTGGGCGAGAGCGCCTCGACCACCCGCGGCGGCACCAGGCGCATGAAGCCCGACAGGATGGTGAGGTCCGGCTCCCACTGCCGGATCTGCTCCAGGAGCGCGTCGCCCCACTCCTCACGGCTCGGGTACGAGGTGTAGGGGACGGTGAAGGTCGGGATGCCGAAGCGCTCGGCGTGCTCGAAGCCGTCGGCGTCGCGGTCGGCTCCGACGGCGACCACGCGCGCGGGGAACTCGGCGTCCCCGGCGGCCTCCAGCAGTGCGCGCAGGTTTGAGCCACCGCCGGAGATCAGGACCACAATCGTGAGCACTCCCCCAGCCTAGCGGCGAGTGCGGGGCCCGGATGCCCGGGCCGCGTCAGCGCCGGTCGCGCGCCCCCATGACCAGCCCGACGACGGCGCCGACCGCCACCTCGGCGGCGGCGAGCGCTCCGACCAGCCACGGATGCGGTCCTACGTCGTGCAGCCGCCCGGGCCCGAACGAGCCGGAGGACCACCATGCCAGCAGCCCGAGCTGCACACCCGCGACGACGCCGATGCCGACGGCGGTCAGGATGCGCCCGCGCAGGTCGTGCAACGCGGCCACGGCCCCTCCGGTGCGCGACCGCAGGAGCGCGGCCGAGAGGAACCCGGCCAGCAGCGGGACGACGAGCCCCACCAGGCCGAACGCCACCCCGCCGGTCGGGATGGCCCCGAGCAGCGGGAGCCCCGGAACGGGCCCGAGCTCGGTGCCGAGCGGGCCGACCGACGAGCCGGTCCCGATGGCGAATCCGGGCCCGATCAGCCACGACGCCGTCCACACGACGAGGTTGGGCAGCACGGCCAGCTGCCCGACAGTCAGCGCGATGCCTCCGGCGACGCCGGTCTGCAGCTGCTCGTAGAGGCTGATGATGGTGCCGTAGTGGCCGAAGATGAGGAGCGCGAGCAGCAGGGCGGCGATGCCGATGACGACCGCGGTGGCGGCAGAACCGGCCCGCAGGGCGGCGAGTGCTCCGGAACGGAGCGCACCGGGCACTTCGATGGTGGTCGTGCGGCTGCGCAGCGCCGACAGGACGGCGCCGCCGGACGAGGATTCACCGGCCGCCCTCTCGCGTGATGCTCCCGGGGATGCGTCGGCGCGCGCGCCGGTTTCGCCATCCTCCGGCGCCGGTCCGCGCAGCGCAGCGAAGCCGAAGCCCACGGCGATGCCCAGCGCGTAGACGAACGGCGGCAGCACGATCCCCTGCCAGACCGAGGGCTGCGCGATGGCGGACCCCGACGACAGCACGACGAGCGTGGAGATCACTGCGAAGGCCGCCACCGCACTCAGCGCCCCGATCAGGCGCTCGTCCGTCTCCGCGGCGCGCAGGCCGGTGCGGACGCCGAGACCGACGGTGAGCGCCGCGAATCCGAGAAGCGCGATGGTCACCTGGAAGGGTGCGGCGGCCGCGGGCAGCCCCAGCTGGGCGACGGTCTGCGGGTCGAGCGCCACGGTCAGGTTCACGCCGTGCCCGACCAGCCAGATGTCCGCTGCCGAGCGCCACACCACCGTGAAGTCCGCGCCCAGGTGGTACTGCGCGGCCCAGAGGATGGTGATCGGGACGAGACAGATGCCCAGCCCGATGGCGGCCACGATGAGCGCCTCCAGAGCGGCGAGCAGGGCGACGGATGTGCGACTCATGACCGAACGGAGCCTACCGGCGGCGCGGTCGCGCGCACCGTCGACACTTCGGCGCTCAGGAGACCGTGACCACCGGCGTCTCCTCGTCGGCGGTTTCGGGCACGGTGATCACGGGACGCTGCAGCAGCTCGAGGATGGCGACGACGAGCGCCGCGAGCACCAGCGTCCAGATGATGAGCGACGGGGTGAGCGGCCGGACGAAGAGCACCACCGCTGCCGCGATCACCGCCACAGCAGTGCGGAGCAGGACCCGCTGCGCGTACATCCACTCGCCGACGCGACCGGTGGTGATCCCGTGCGACTCGGCCGACCGGCGCACCCAGGCGACGCCGTCGCCGAAGAACCCGCGGAGGCGCCGGGGCACGCCGAAGGGCCCGGCGTACCAGCCGACGAGGGCGACCGCGATGGCGAGCACCAGGACGGCGACGGCGGTCGCGATCATCGCATCCGTCACCGTCGAGTAGAGCGTCTGGGCGAGCCCCGAGGGCACCAGCGAGGGGGATGCGCTGGCGACGAACACGAGCCTCGCGACGGCGATCGCCCCGAGCGTCAATGCCATCGCCAGCCCGAGGGCGATGGACGCCCACACGAGGGCCAGCGCGCGTCGCCGGGCGACGATGACGCCGAGGGCCAGCAGCCCGATGGCCACCCAGGGAAGCCACGCACCGGCCGCGATCGACAGGCCGTAGAGCAGCTGCAGGGTAGGGATGGACGAGTTCTGCGCCACGGTGATGGTGCGGTCCACGGTCGGGATGCGCGAGGCGAAGGTGAGCCCCTGATCCACCAGCAGCTGTTTCACCCGCGCGACTATCGGTGCGAGCTGGATGCCGACGGAGCCGTCCGCTCCCACGGTGACGGCCGCCTTCGGGTTGTTCTGCATCGTCGCGATGAGCTGGTCGTGACTGGTCCGCAGCGCCTGCTGCCACACCTGCGCGAAGGCGTCGGACGCCACGAAGCGCTGCACCGTCGACTGCATCAGCGACACGATCCCCTGCGCGAGCGGCGCCTTCAGGGACTCGAGCGCCTTCGTCGCGACGGGCCCGGTGCCGAGCCCCGTGATCCCGTCGATCACCTGACCGGTGATCTGCTCGACGTCGACGTGCTGCTGCACCGCTTTGACCGTCTGGTCGGTGACGAACGCCTGAACGTCCGGGTCGTGGGCGAGCGGCGCGTACGTCGCTACGAACGTGTCGGTGTCGGTCAGCTGGACCTTCGCCCACGAGGACACGACGGCGAGCGGCGCCAGGACGGAGCCGAGCACGATGAGGACCGTCGCCAGCAGCGTCCACGCCCAGCTGCGCCGGTGCTTCACCGGGGTCGACGCCACGGTGGCGGGCGCTCCCTCCACCTGTTCCTCGGTCATCCTCGAACGCAGGGACGCGTTCTCCTCCTCGAGGGCTGCGATGCGCTGCAGCAGGTCGGTGGTATTCGTCGGGCGAGCCATCAGGGCCCCCTTCCGCCGTCACGGTGCGCTCACTGTAGCGCCGGGCATGCGGATGTGGGCAGGCAGTATTCGCGGCCTCTCGCCTGACGCGGGGAAGGCCGGGACCACGGGGGTCCCGGCCTTCCGGATGCGCGTTGCGCCGGTGTCGACGCAGTCGCCTTACAGCGCGGCGTACACCTCGCGGAGCAGCTCGGCGGTCTCGGACGGCGTCTTGCCGACCTTCACACCGGCGGCCTCGAGGGCCTCCTTCTTCGCCTGTGCGGTGCCGGCGGAGCCGGAGACGATGGCGCCGGCGTGGCCCATGGTCTTGCCCTCCGGGGCGGTGAAGCCCGCGACGTAGCCGACGACCGGCTTGGTGACGTTCGCCTTGATGAAGTCGGCCGCGCGCTCCTCGGCGTCGCCGCCGATCTCGCCGATCATGACGATGGCCTTGGTCTCGGGGTCGGCCTCGAACGCCGCGAGTGCGTCGATGTGCGTGGTGCCGATCACCGGGTCGCCGCCGATGCCGATCGCCGTCGAGAAGCCGAGGTCGCGCAGCTCGTACATCATCTGGTAGGTCAGCGTGCCCGACTTGGAGACGAGTCCGATCGGGCCCTTGCCGGTGATGGTGGCGGGGGTGATGCCGACCAGCGACTCGCCGGGCGTGATGATGCCGGGGCAGTTCGGGCCGATGATCCGGGTCTTGTTGCCCTTCTCCTTGGCGTAGGCCCAGGCCTCGGCGGAGTCCTGCACCGGGATGCCCTCGGTGATGACCACGAGCAGCGGGATCTCGGCGTCGATGGCCTCGACCATCGCATCCTTCGCGAACGCCGGCGGCACGAAGATGATCGACACGTCGGCGCCGGTCTTCTCGATCGCCTCGACGACCGTTCCGAAGACGGGCAGCTCGACATCGCCGTGGGTGACGGTCGTGCCGGCCTTGCGGGCGTTGACGCCGCCGACGACCTGGGTGCCGGCCTTCAGCATCAGCGCGGTGTGCTTGGTGCCCTCGCCGCCGGTGATGCCCTGGACGATGACCTTGGAGTCCTTGTTGAGGAAGATAGACATTCTCGTTCGTCCTTCGCTTACTTCGCGGCCAGCTCGGCGGCCTTGTCGGCGCCCTCGTCCATGGTGAGTGCGAGCGTCACCAGCGGGTGGTTCGCATCCTTCAGGATGCGGCGGCCCTCGTCGACGTTGTTGCCGTCGAGGCGGACGACCAGCGGCTTGTTGGCCTCGTCGCCGAGGATCTCCAGCGCCTTCACGATGCCGTTCGCGACCGCGTCGCAGGCGGTGATGCCGCCGAAGACGTTCACGAACACGCTCTTGACCTGCGGGTCGTTCAGGATGACATCCAGGCCCGCGGCCATGACCTCGGCGGACGCGCCGCCGCCGATGTCGAGGAAGTTCGCCGGCTTGACGCCCTGGTGCTTCTCGCCCGCGTAGGCGACGACGTCGAGGGTCGACATGACCAGTCCCGCGCCGTTGCCGATGATGCCCACCTGGCCGTCGAGCTTGACGTAGTTGAGGTTCGCCGCCTTGGCCTTGGCCTCCAGCGGGTCGGCCGCGTCCTTGTCCTCGAGCGCCTCGTGGTCGGGGTGACGGAAGTCGGCGTTCTCGTCGAGGCTGACCTTGCCGTCGAGGGCGATGACGTCGCCCTCCTCGGTGAGGACGAGCGGGTTGACCTCCACGAGCGTCGCGTCCTCGCCGGTGTAGACCTCGTAGAGCTTCACGAAGACGTCGGCGACCTTCTCCACCAGCTCGTCCGGGAAGCCGGCGGCCTGGGCGATCTCGACGGCCTTGGCGTGGTCGATGCCGCCGCGGGGGTCGACCTCGACCCGCGCGAGCGCCTCAGGCTTCTCGACGGCGAGCTGCTCGATCTCCATGCCGCCCTCGACGCTGGTCAGCGACAGGTAGGAGCGGTTGGCCCGATCGAGGAGCACCGAGAAGTAGAACTCACGAGCGATGCGGGCGCCGCCGGCGACCATCACGCGGCGCACGACGTGACCCTTGATGTCGAGGCCCAGGATGGCCTTCGCGGCCTCTTCGGCCTCATCCGGGTTCTTGGCGACCTTGACGCCACCGGCCTTGCCGCGGCCGCCGGTCTTGACCTGCGCCTTGACGACGGTCACGCCGCCCAGCTTCTCGGCCGCTGCTCGCACCTCCTCCGGGGTGTCTGCGACGATTCCCGGAAGCACCGGGACCCCGTACTTCTCGAACAGGTCTCTGGCCTGGTACTCGTATAGATCCACGGTTATCCAATCCGCTGGTGGTCCGGTGCGCTCGTGGCTGCCGGCTGATTTCTCCGGGCGGTCCGACGCGAGAATAGCTCGACGCCGAGATAAATTCGCCAGGAAGAACTTTAGCGCGTCCCCCTGAACGGCCCGAAACCGGGGATGTGCTCACAGGTGCCCGGGATGTGCGGTTATCCACCGATTCCGGGGTCTCCCGACAGCGGACCTCGCCGGCCAGCGACGGTGGATGCATGACGCATCGACCCTTCTCCCTCATCACGGCGGTGGCGCTCGCCGGCCTCGCCGTCTTCCTCGGCGTCCTCCAGGCGGTCGTCGCCGGAGCCGCACCCGCACGGGCACTCGCCGGTGACGGGACGGAGCCCGGATACCGGTCCGCCGACGGCTGGTGGATCGGCGCCTACCACTTCGACGACGGGGCGCTCGGCTTCTGTCTCAACCCGGGCAAGGTGTCGCCGACCGGAGTGACCTACACCTATGCCGATCGGCCGGGATGGGCTGGTGGACGCCGGAACAGTCGGCGGTGTTCGCCTACATCGCCCGCACGTGGGCAGGCGCCGGCGACCGCCTGACCGCCGCCTCGGGCCAGCTGGCGACCTGGATCTACGCCGGGATGTCCGACGCCGATGCCCGCGGTCACGCGGCTCGGGCAGGCGCCGACGCGGACGCCGTCTACGAACGTGCCGGGCGGATGCTGGCCGAGGCACGGGTGCAGGCGTCCACCGGCGTCCACGCTGCGGCGATCGTCGAGCTCGCCGAGTCCGGACCGGGCCGGGTGCGCGTGGAGCTGACCGTCGACAGGGTCAGTGGTCCCGAGGTGCTGCCGCCTGGGGCGCATCCCGTCGCCGTGACCCTGACCGGCGCCGCCTTCGACGACGGCACCACTCAGCGCTCGGTGCCCTCGGGGACCGACATCCCGATCACCCCGACGGGGACGGCCGCGAGCACCACCGTCAGCGCCGCAGCGACGACCGACGGCCTGCCGTACGGGAACCGCCTGACCGTCGCCCTTCCGACCGTGGATGCGCAGGCAGTGCTGATCGCGCAGCCGTCCTCCGCCAGCGCTCAGGCGCAGACCGAGGCGACCGGTCCGTCTCCCCTGCCGTTCCAGCCGCGAGTCGAGACGCAGACCACAGCCGCCCAGGCGCACCCGGGTGCGGAGGTGGCCGACCGGCTCACGGTCACGGTCGAGGAGGGAGACGGCTTGCTCCCGTCGTGGGGCGTGCGCGCGGCGGGCGACGGCTTCGAGCCCGTCGAAGCCGTCGTGGAGAGCACGCTGTACGGCCCCTTCTCCGACGCGATCGCGGAGGCTGAGAAGCCACCCGTCGGAGCGCCGACGGTCTGCACCGTCGAGACGGCCATCCATGACACGGGTGAGTACGTGACGCCGCCCTGCACCGTCCCGGCCGACGGCTACTACGTCTGGACGGACCGGATCGACCCGTCTCGCGTCGCGGTCGCCGACGGCGGCGGTCGTCTGCGGCCCTGGGTGTCCCGTTTCGGCGTCGCGACGGAGATCACACGGGTCTCGTCGGCGCCGGTCGCGGTCGCGCCGGTCCCGGTCGCGCCGGTCCCGGTCGCGCCGGGCTCGACGGCCAGCCTGGCGACGACCGTCGTGCTGGCCGACACCGGCGCCGACGTCGGTAGGGACATCGGCCCCGCAGCCCTATCCAGCCTCGGAGCGACCGCGACCGGCGTGGCCATGCTGGTCATGTCGCACATGCGGCGCGACCGGCGGAAGGGGCGCGCACCCCGCTTCGGACGTGCGCGTCCCCGGCGGGCACGGTCCACCTGGATCTCACTGTGAACGACGGCGTGCTCTCCGCTGCTTCGCAGGCGGAGTGGGCACCATGGAGCCGTGCCTCGCTCCCGCACCCGACCCGTGGATGCCCGCGATATCGCGGCGGAAGCGATAACGCTCGCCGGAGGCGGACGCGCGCTGCTCCTTCAGATCGCCCATCCTGCGGTGGGCCGTGGCGTCGTGGAGCACAGCGACTTCGCCACGCGGCTGATGGACCGTTTCGATGCCACGATCCTCTATCTGACCGCGTCGATGTTCGGCTCGCCCGAGGAGGTCGGGGCCATGCGGCGAGCGGTGAATCGGGCGCATGCGCCGGTCCGCGGCGGAGAGGGGACGACGCCGTACAACGCGTTCGACCCGGAGCTGCAGGTGTGGGTGGCGGCGACGCTCTACCAGACGATGATGGACCTCCACGGTCGGGTCTTCGGCGAGCTGAACGCAGACCAGGCGGACTCCGTGTACGAGGACTTCGTGCACGCTCTGTCCAACCTGCAGCTGTCGCCGGAGCACTGGCCGGCATCGCGGCGGGATTTCGACCGGTACTGGGACGACATGCTCCCGACCCTCTCCGTGGACGAGGAGGTGCTGACGGTGTCGCGCCAGATCCTGTACCCGCGAGGCGTCCCCTGGGGGATGCGCCCGGCTCTGCCGCTCCTCCGGCTGCTCACCGCCGGTCTGCTGCCTCCCGAGGTGCGAGCCGAGTTCCGGCTCGACTGGAGCGAGGGCAGGAGACGGCGATTCGACCGCCTGCTGCGCTTCACCGCGGTCCTGTACCCGCGGCTCCCGTCGAGGCTGCGTCGGCTTCCCCACGAGCGGTACCGGGCCAAGCTGCGGTCGGCAGTCGTCACGTCCTAGGGCGCGAGTCCCCGCCGTCGCTCGAACCCACGGGCGAGGAGCACCAGGACGATGCCGATCCCGGCGCCGAGAACGGTCTCCAGCACTCGATCGATGACCAGCGTTCCGATCGGCGTGGGATTCGCGAGGTGCGACACCGACAGCGCGAGCGGCGTGATGAACACGAGCGCAGCACCATAGTGCCGCGCCACCAGGATCTCGGCGAAGAACTGGCACACCACGATCACGGCGATGACGAAGGCGGCCGGAGGCGACCAGCTGAGAAGCACGGCGGTGACGGCGACGCCCACGACGGTCCCGACGATCCGGTGCAACGAGCGCGAGATCGAATGGGCCGCCCGCGCAGGCGGGATCACAGCCACGACGCTCACGACCGCCCAATACGCGTGCCCGAAGCCGAACGCCAGCGCGATGCCGCCCGCCAGGAGAACGCCGACGACGTTCTGCACAACGGTCAGCCACACGCGCGGGTCGCGCAGAGCTGCCGTGTCGATGCCGGGGCGACGCCGAAGCTCGGTGACCAGACCGCTGCGCGCCAGGAGTCCCTGCGAGGCACCGGGGATCCGGCGGATCGCCCAGCCCGACATCGTGAGCAGCCAGGCGAACGCCGCGCTGACCGCCGCCAGCCCGAGGCGGGGCAGCACGTCGGCGGGAGCAGTGGGTATCGCGGCACACACCAGGAGGGCGAAGACGAAGAACAGCGACTGCGGAGGAACGATCTGGAACACCGTGACGAACAGCGTCCCGCCACCGACGACCACGACGAGCGCGACCGCGACGAGCGGCAGGGGCTCGCCCGCCACCGCGAGGCCGATTCCCGCTGCGATGCTCGCCAGCAGCGCGATCGCCGCGACGGTGAGCGTGCGCACCCGGTACCGGTACGGCTCGTTGCGCCCGTACAGGGCAGTGAAGGCGCCGAATGTGGCGTACGCGGTCAGGTCGAGCCGACCGACCGCGAACAGCACCGACAACGGGACGGCGACCGCCAGCGCGGCCCGCAGTCCCACCTCCAGATTCCGGGGACCGGAGACGGCCCTCACAGCTTGTCGATCGGAGCGATCTTGATGAGGAGCTTCTTCGCGCCCACCTTCTCGAACTGCACGTGCGCGACGCGCTTGGCGCCCTGCCCGGTCACGGCCGTGACGCGGCCCTCGCCGAAGTCGGCGTGCCGGATGCGGTCGCCCGGCTCGAGCTCCAGGTCGCCGTTGTCGCGGACCTTGCCGGTGACCCGGTTCGGCCACTCCGCCTTCGGACGCTCCTGCCGGAACGTCGAGGCGGAGAGCGGGTCGTTCCAGCCGCCGGAGCCGTCGCCGGAACCAGCGCCGAGGCCGGGCCGGCGCGCGTTGAGCGCGCGCGACTGCGTGCCACCGCGACCGTTCGCCGAGCCGGGAGACTGCCGCCAGTCGATGAGGTCTGCGGGGATCTCTTGGAGGTAACGGCTGGGCATGGCGACCGCTGTCTCGCCGAACTGCGCGCGGGTCATCGCGAGCGACAGGAAGAGCCGCTTCTTCGCCCGCGTGATGCCCACGTAGAACAGCCGGCGCTCCTCCGCCGGACCGCCCGGCTCGTTCGCCGACATCCGGTGCGGGAGGAGATCCTCCTCGATCCCGGTCAGGAACACGGCGTCGTACTCGAGCCCCTTCGCCGTGTGCAGCGTCATGAGCGACACGGAGCCGCTCGAGTCGTCGATCTCATCGGCGGCCGCCACGAGCGACACCTCGGTGAGGAAGTCCACGAGGGTGCCGTTCGGGTTGTTGCGCGCGAACTCGCGCGTCACCGCGACCAGCTCGTCCACGTTCTCGGCGCGCGCCTCATCCTGCGGATCGCGGCTGTTGCGCAGCACCTCGAGGTACCCGCTGCCGTCCAGCAGGAAGGTCAGTACGTCGGCGACCGGCGAGATGCCCGCAGGGTTCGACGGGTCGATCTTCGCCGCCGCCTCGTCGAGCAGGTTCGACAGCTGCAGGATCGCGTTGGTGACTTTCGGCCCGAGTCCCAGCGATCCGGCGTCGCGTATCGCCGCCCGGAAGGTCAGTCCGTTGTCCTCCGCATAGCTCGCCAGCTGCGTCTCGGTCGCCGGTCCGATTCCCCGTTTCGGCGTGTTCAGGATGCGGCGGAGCGCGAGCATGTCATCCGGGTTGGCGACCGTGATCAGGTACGCCATCGCGTCCTTGATCTCGGCGCGCTCGTAGAACTTCGTGCCGCCCATCACCTTGTAGGGCAGCGCCGACCGGATGAAGATCTCCTCCAGGGCACGCGTCTGGGCGTTCGTCCGGTAGAAGACGGCGATGTCCTTGTAGTCCATCCCCGCGGAGTGCAGCTTCTCGATCTCGTCGGCGACGAACTGCGCCTCGTCGTGGCCGGAGTACCCCGTGTAGCCGATGATCTTCTCGCCGTCGCCGACGGCGGTCCACAGCTTCTTGTCCTTGCGGTCGAAGTTGTTCGCGATGACGGCGTTGGCCGCGCTCAGGATGTTCTGCGTCGACCGGTAGTTCTGCTCCAGCAGCACCACCTTCGCACCGGGGAAGTCGCGCTCGAACTCGACGATGTTGCGGATGTCCGCCCCGCGGAACGCGTAGATCGACTGGTCCGAGTCGCCGACCACCGTGAGCGACGCAGGCGGGATCAGTCCCGCCGCGTCGCGCAGCGGGCGGACGTTGCGGCCGTGCGCCTCCAGGTCGTCGACGATGTCGGGCGCCACCGGCATGGTCAGCTCGCGGATGAGCGAGTACTGAGCGTGGTTCGTGTCCTGGTACTCGTCGACGAGGATGTGCCGGAAGCGGCTCTGATACAGGGCGGCGACCCGCGGGAACGCGCGGAACAGGTACACCGTCTCGGCGATCAGGTCGTCGAAGTCGAACGCGTTGGCCCGGCGGAGCTCGCGCGTGTACTGACGGAAGATCTCGAGGAACATGACCTCTTGCGGGTCGCTCAGATTGGCGGACCGCGCGTGGGTCTCGAGGTCGGTCAACTCGTTCTTCAGCTTCGAGATGCGGTTGGCTGCGCCTCCCACCGTGAAGCCGAGGGTGTCGGCGTCGAGTTCCTTGATGATGCGCTTGAGGAGGGCCCGGCTGTCGCCCGAGTCGTAGATCGTGAAGCTCGGGGTCTTGCCGATCGTCTCGGCCTCGCGCCGCAGGATGCGCACGCACGCGGAGTGGAAGGTCGAGATCCACATGCCCTGCGCCTTGCCGCCGAGCAGCTGCTCGACGCGCTCGCGCATCTCGTTCGCGGCCTTGTTCGTGAACGTGATCGCCAGGATCTCGCTCGGCCACGCCTCGCGGCTCTCGATGAGCCCGGCGATGCGGCGGGTGAGCACGCTGGTCTTGCCGGAGCCGGCGCCGGCCACGATGAGCAGCGCCTGCCCGCGGTACTCGGCAGCTTCGCGCTGCTGCGGGTTGAGGCCGGCGAACAGCCGCTCGCTCGGCCCACGCCAGTGCCCGGAACCCTCCTGACCGGCACCGGACCCGCCCGAGCCTCCGCCCGAGCGGCTCCCCTCGGCCGGGGTGCGGTCCGCACCGTCGCCCTGCCACCCGTCCAGGATGATCGGGACGGAGGAGGGGGTGGTCTGCGGGGCGTCGGGGAGGCTCGTCATGTCTCCGTCGATTTTAGTCGCTGCCACCGTCATTCGGCCGGGAGTCCCCCGCGCCCGGTCCCGCGGCGCCCGCCACGCCCGCGGCGCCTGCGACGCCCGCGGCCCCTGTGCCGCTCAGCGGTTGTCGCGCACCGACACTGCGAGGTCGGGATGATCGGCGAAGACCCCGTCCACCCCCGAGTGGAGGAGGATCGAGTAGTAGCGGCGCCAATCGCCCCATTCGGTGTCCGTCGACGAGGTGCGGAACTCGGGGGGCAGCATGCCGTTCTCGGGCCGGAGCGTCCAGCAGAACACGGCGAGTCCGGCCGAGTGCGCCAGGTCGACCAGATCCGAGGTCACCGCTCCGACGTCGGCCGCGTCCTCCTCGCCGAACAGGGCGACCGAGACGGACCCCGACGACAGCACCTGGCTGGTCTCCACGCTGATGCCGTCGACCCGGTGCGCGGGCGACGCCGCCGCCGATCCGAGCGCGTAGAGCCCGCGCAGGCTGACATCGGTGTCGTAGCCGGGAGCGGACGATCCCAGCGCGGCCACCCGGTCCGCCGGCGCTCCCGAGCTCTCGACGAGGTAGACCCGGCGTCCCCGGAAACCGCGGTCGTGCAGTGTGCCGAGCACGGTCCGCTCGAAGCTCTCGACGACGACTCCCGACCGGTCGTTCCAGCCCGCGTCCGCGAGCTCCGCCAGGAACAGCTCGTCGAGCGGGAGCCCGGCGGCCGCGAAGTACGTCGCGTGCTTCAGCTCGGCGACGAGTCCGGGCGACCCGGGCGTGGTCCTGCCGCCGCCATCGCGGCCGCCGCCGTCGCGGCCGGCCGCCTCGGCCGTGCGGTCGATCAGCTCGAGGAGGTCGCGAAGCCGCAGCAGCGGGTAGTGCCCGTCGAACGTGGAGCTCGCCTGACGCAGCTTCGGGATGCGCTCCCGCGCACGCAGGACGGAGAGCTCCGCCCACGTGAAGTCCTCCGTGAACCACCCCGTCAGCTCGACGCCGTCGACCTCCTTGGTCGTGCGCCGGTCGGCGAACTCGGGATGGTCGGCCACATCGGTCGTCCCGGAGATCTCGTTCTCATGGCGGAGCACCAGGACGCCGTCGCGGGTGGCCACGATGTCCGGCTCCACGGCATCCGCCCCGAGCTGGAAGGCCAGCTCATAGGAACCGCGCGTGTGCTCGGGCCGGTACCCGGGGGCACCCCGGTGCCCGATGACCACGGGGGCGGTTCGAGCTCGCATGGCCCGATCCTAGCCGGGCGCCACGCCGCGCCCGGGGATGCCAGAATCGTCCCGTGCCCGCCGACCCGAACGCGACCGCCGCCACGTCATGGACGGAGCCCGCCTCGCGGCTCCCCCTCCGCTGGGGCTCCTACCGTGCGCGTCTGGTGACAGGCCTCGCCATGCTCGTGGTGGGCACCGCGTGCGTTCTCGCGACGACCGCCTACAGTCTCCCTCTGCTGCTCGTCGGGTCGCTGATGCAGCCCGCCGGCTGGGCCGTCCTGCCGTCGACCATCGGGCGCCGCGTCGCCGTCGCACTGCCGGTGCTCGGCTTCACCTGGCTCATGCTCGGCGGCGCCGGCTTCGCCTGGTGTTACGCCGTCCCGCTCGCCGCCTGGCTGCTGGTGCGGCTCCGCCCCCTGCTCTCCTTCGTCGTGCTGCTGCTGCCGATCGGATGGAGCATCGTCCTCCCCTCGTTCGTGCGCTACTACGGGCAGGGCTGGATCACGATCCTGTCGTGCAGCGTGATCATCGTGGCCGCCGCCTGGCTCGCGCGTTGGATCGCGATCCGGGCGGATTCATGGCAATCTGTCAGAACTCTCAGGAAAGAAACGAATAGATTGGACTGACACGACCGCACCCGCCTGCGGTCCCCTAAGAACGAGGAGCTCATGGCACTCAGTAACCCGGCCTTCTCCACGAACCCGGCGTTCTCCAGCAACGGCCAGGCCGCCACGGTCTCGGCCGAGAACCTGGAGCAGATGTACCAGGCGCCGTCCGCCACGTCGGTCGACACCGACCGCATGACGGTCGAGGACTCGATCGTCAAGACCGCGATCTGCTTCGTCCTCCTGCTCGCCGGCGCCGGCATCGGCTGGTTCGTCCCCGCCCTCGCCCTCCCGGCCGCGATCATCGGCTTCGTCCTGGCGCTGGTCAACATCTTCAAGCGCCGCCCGGTCCCCGCGCTCATCCTGGGCTACTCGTTCGCGCAGGGCATCTTCCTCGGCGCGATCTCGATGGTCTTCGAGGCGCAGTGGTCCGGCATCGTCATCCAGGCCGTCATCGCCACCTTCGCGGTCGTCGGTGTGACGCTCGCGCTGTTCGCGTCCGGCAAGATCCGCGCCTCCGCCAAGGCGACCAAGGTCTTCCTGATCGCGATGTTCGGTTACCTGGCCTACTCGCTGGTCAACCTCGTCCTGATGTGGACCGGCGCCACCAACGGCGCCTTCGGCCTCAACAGCGTCGAGCTCGGCAACACCGGCATCAAGCTCGGCCTCATCATCGGCCTGCTCGTCGTCATCCTCGGCGCGTACTCGCTGGTGCTCGACTTCGACGCGATCAAGCAGGGCGTCACCAACCGCGCCCCCCGCATCTACGGCTGGTCCGGCGCCTTCGGCATCATGGTCACCGTCATCTGGCTGTACCTCGAGATCCTGCGCATGCTCGCCATCAGCCGCGACTAATCGCATAAGCAAACGACGAAGGCCCGGGATGCTCACCGCATCCCGGGCCTTCTCGCGTCGACGCTTGTCGCGTCAGCGGGAGGTCACTCCCACTCGATGGTCCCCGGCGGCTTCGACGTGACGTCGAGAACCACGCGGTTCACCCCGTCCACCTCGTTGGTGATGCGGTTCGAGATCTTCGCCAGCAGGTCGTAGGGCAGGCGCGTCCAGTCCGCGGTCATGGCGTCCTCGCTGGACACGGGGCGCAGCACGATCGGGTGCCCGTAGGTGCGTCCGTCGCCCTGCACGCCGACCGAGCGGACGTCGGCCAGCAGTACGACCGGGCACTGCCAGATCTCGGCGTCCTGACCCGCGGCGGTCAGCTCGGCACGGACGATGGCGTCCGCATCCCGAAGCAGATCGAGCCGCTCCTGGGTCACCTCTCCGACGATCCGGATGCCGAGGCCCGGCCCGGGGAACGGCTGACGCGAGACGATCTCCTCCGGCAGCCCGAGCTCGCGGCCGATCGCGCGGACCTCGTCCTTGAACAGCGTGCGCAGCGGCTCCACCAGCTCGAACTGGAGGTCCTCCGGCAGGCCGCCGACGTTGTGGTGGCTCTTGATGTTCGCGGTGCCGGTGCCGCCGCCGGACTCGACGACGTCCGGGTACAGCGTCCCCTGCACCAGGAAGCGGATGGGGTCGCCCTCGCTCGCCGCTTCGGCGATGAGGTCGGCCTGCGCCTTCTCGAAGACGCGGATGAACTCGCGGCCGATGATCTTGCGCTTCGTCTCCGGGTCGCTCACGCCGGTGAGCGCATCCAGGAACTGCTTCTGGGCGTTCACCGTGACGAGCCGCACGCCCGTCGCCTTGACGTAGTCCTCTTCGACCTGGCGCGCCTCGTCCTTGCGGAGCAGCCCGTGGTCGACGAACACGCACACGAGCTGATCGCCGACGGCCTTGTGGACGAGCGCGGCCGCGACGGCCGAGTCGACGCCACCGGACAGCGCGCAGATGACGCGGCCGGAGCCGACCTGCGCCTGGATCGCGGCCACCTGGTCGGCGATCACGTTGCCGCTGTTCCAGTCGGCGGGGATGCCCGCCGCGCGGTGGAGGAAGTTCTCCAGCACGGCCTGCCCGTACGTCGAGTGCTTGACCTCGGGATGCCACTGCACGCCGTAGAGGCGGCGAGCGTCGTTCGCGAAGGCGGCGACCGGCGTGCCCTCGGTCGAGGCGAGCACCTCGAAGCCCTCGGGGGCGCGCGAGACGGAGTCGCCGTGGCTCATCCAGGCGGTCTGCTCCGCCGGCTGGCCGTCGAGCAGGACGCCCGAGTCGGAGATGCGTACCGCGGTCGAGCCGTATTCGCGCTGGCCGGTCTTCGCGACCTCGCCGCCGAGGGCGGTCGCCATCACCTGAAATCCGTAGCAGATGCCGAGGACGGGGACGCCGAGGTCGAAGATCCCCTCGTCGAGGCGCGGGGCGCCCTCCTCGTACACGCTCGACGGGCCGCCGGACAGCACGATGCCGGACGGGCGCTTGGCCGCGATCTCGGACGCCGTGACGGTGTGCGGCACGATCTCCGAGTACACGTTGGCCTCGCGCACGCGCCGCGCGATCAGCTGCGCGTACTGCGCGCCGAAGTCGACGACGAGCACGGGCCCGGAGGGATTCGCCGAGTCGGCGCCCCCCGGCTGCTCGGTGAACGGGGCGTCCGTGCTCATCGGATCGGGCCTCCTGGAATCTTCGCTAATTTGTCGCCTCCGCGAGTGTCGTGGCCTCGGCCTCCCGGCCGGCCAGGTAGGACCTCACCTGCTTGGTGATGCGCGCCTCCACGAAGAAGGACAGGAAGGGCACCACGCCGCCGAGGGCGATCATGATGAACTTCGAGAACGGCCAGCGCATCAGGCTCCACAGGCGGAAGTCCGAGAACAGGTACACGACGTAGAGCCAGCCGTGCAGGATCAGGATGCCGGTGCTCAGGTCGACACCGGTCGGCGCGACCGCGGTCTTGACCGGCACGAAGGTCAGCGCCCCGTAGTTGCTGAAGGCGAAGAGCTCGTAGCCGAGCCCGTACTTCACGACCATCTCGGCGCACAGCAGGAGCAGCATGATGCCCGTGACGTACGCGAACACCTGGTAGAACCGGAGCGCCCCGCGGATCTTCGGGAAGTCTTCAAGCTTGGGAGCGAGGGGCATGAGGCTATTCTACGTTCCCCGCGGTGGCGGATTCCTGCGCTGAGAGCTCCCGCAGCTCGTCCTCCTTCTGCTTGGCGTCCTTCACCAGGCGGTACCAGAGGAACACCGCGAAACCGGCGAAGATGATCCACTCGGCGGCGTAGAAGACGTTCAGCCAGTTGAGCTCCGTCTGCGCGATCGGCGGCGGCGAATAGATCTGCACGAGCCCCTCGGGTGCTCCCCGCTGCACGACGTACGAGGCGTAGACGTCCATGCCGTCCACGCCGGTCCACAGGTTGTAGAGCTGGCCGACGCCGAGGCTGGTCATGCCGGTCGGATCCTTCTCCTTGTCGTCCGGCAGCTGCGGCTGCTCGTCGGGGAGGATGCGCCCCACGATCGGTTGCGGGGTCGCCGGCTCCTCGGCGAGCCGCGCGATTGCGGCGCGCGCGGTCGGCTCGTCGGCCGCCCAGCCGCGCGCCACGGCGAGCGCCGCCTTACTGCCGTCCGGCCGCTCGACGTTCGCGTGCCCGACGACCCACCAGCCGCTGGCGCCCTTGTTGAGACGGCCGTGCAGCAGCTGGTAGTCCCCCGGCACGAAGGTGCCGGTGAACGAGACGAGCTGGCCGACGGCGACGTCGCGCAGCGGCGCCCCGGGGCCGGCGACCTTCGCGAGCGGCAGCACCGTCTCGGTCGGAGCCTCCACCGCTTTGCCCGACTCGACGGCGCGCTCGAGCTGCCACTGCCCGAGCCAGGCGAATCCGGCGGCGAGGAGCAGAGCGAAGACCAGCGCCGCGATCCAGCGCGGGCGCAGCATCATCTGGAAGAGGGTGGTGGGGCGGTCGGCCGCGGACCCTCCCGTGGTGGTGTCGATCGTCAGTCCCGTTCCCGTTCGCCGCTCATGTCCTGCTGCATGGCCTGCTCGACCATCCGGTCGACGGCCTGCCGCGTCTCGTCCACGCTCGCGTGCTCGCGCCGCGGGGCGGGCTCGGAGCCGGGATCGGCGGTCGCCGCCTCCACGAGCGCGATCTCCTCGTCGAGCATGGGATCGCGCGTCTTCTTCCTCTTCCGCCGGCGCTCCTTCTTCGGCCCGGACCGTAGGATCATCGCACCGATCTTCTCGGAGTTCGCTGCGAGGATCGGCCCCAGCACGGCCATGATCAGCACGTACAGCCCGGCGAACGGCTGGATGCGCTCATCCAGCCCCGCGGCGAGAGACAGCGTCGCGAGGATCAGCGCGAACTCGCCCCGGTTCTGCAGGATCACCGTCGTGTTGATGCCGGCCTGCACCCCCAGCCCGTTGATCCACGCCACGAACTGCCCGGCGGCGATGTTCAGCACGATGGTCAGGCCCACGGCGACCAGCACCGGGACGAGCACCGACGGGAACTGCGCGGGGTTGAGGGCGAGCCCGAAGTTGAGGAAGAAGAAGGCGGCGAAGACGTCCCGCAGCGGGATGGCGATCTGCTCGATCTTGTTGCGGTACTTCGTCGCCCCGAGCACGAGCCCGATCAGGAACGCGCCGATCGCATCCGTGACCCCGAGCAGCTCGCCGATGCCCGCGAACAGCACGGCGAACCCGAAGAACAGGATGGTGAAGAGCTCGTCGTCCTTCGTGCGGAACAGCCGCGAGACGAACCGGCCGCCGAAGCGGGCGATCGTGAACATCACGACCAGGAAGACGAAGGCGATCGTCAGCTTGCCCACCACCGGCCAGAAGTCGGTCTCACCGCTCAGCACCACGGAGACGATGGCGAGGTAGATCGCGATGAAGATGTCCTCGACGACGGTGACGCCCAGGATCATCGGCGTCTCGGTGTTGGCCAGGCGCCGCAGCTCGATGAGCAGCTTCGTGACGATCGCGGACGACGACGTGGCGGTCATCCCGGCGATGATGAGCGCCTCCCGGGTGCCCCAGCCGACCATGAAGCCGAAGACGAGGCCGACCCCCATGTTGATGAGGATGTACGACCCGCCGGAGACGATCAGCTTGCCGAAGTTGCCGAAGAACTCGTCCTGGTCGAACTCCAGCCCGAGATTGAACAGCAGCAGGATGAGCCCGAAGATCGCGATGAGCTCGATGTAGTCGCTGTCGAAGTTCAGCGGGAACCAGCCGGTGTGCGGGCTCGCCAGCAGACCGACGATCATGTAGATGGGGATCGCGGGGAGACCGACCAGCTTGCCGAGGCGGCCCAGCACGTACGCGACGAGCAGGAGCAGTCCGAGAACGATGAGGTCTTCGCCGAGATGCATCGTCGATCAGCCTCCGGGCGGAGCGTCGGCGGCGACCCGGGAGGCGACTTCGCCCGTGCGGAAGAACGAGAAGGCCTTGGCGACCTTCTCCGGTGTGCCCGCGACGACCAGGGTGTCGCCGGGGAAGACCTTGAAGTCGGGAGCGGGCGCCGGGTTCGCGGAGTCCCCGCGCACGACGGCGACGACGGTCAGACCGACGAAACCGCGGTCGCCCGGGGCGCCCAGCTGCTGTCCCGCGATGTGGTCGTCGTAGTCGACGGTGAACCAGTCGATGCTCAGGCCCGGGATCTGGTCGAGCGCCGTCAGCGTCTCGGTGATCTGCGTGCCGCCGAGCAGCTCGGCCAGGGTGTGCGCCTCGTCCTCGTTGAGCCGCAGCGAGACCTTGGTCACGTCGCTGCCGTCCTCGTGGTCCGAGAACGTGATGAGGTCGCTGTGACCGGACCGGTGCGCGATGACGCCGACCTTGCCGCCATCGTCGGTCACGAAGGTGTGCAGCACCCCCACCCCGGGGAGCTTGACCCGCCGAACGTCTACCATCATCCGTCTCCATCCACCGGGTTCGCCGGCATAAGGGGAGTGAGCCTCCAGTCTATCGAAGGCACGCGGACCCCCTCCGGCGTCGGCGCCAGACGCGACTGCGGCGTCCCGTCACGACTGCGGCGGGTCGAGCCCACGCAGTCGTTCCGGGACGCCGCAGTCGTTGGAGGCGACGCTCGGCGGAGCGGTCAGCCGTCCGTGGCGGGCGCGTCCTCCGCGCCGGCGCCCTGCACGTCCTTCGGCGCCTCGTCGGCGCTCGTCGGCGTCGGCCGGGCGGCCGCGCCGCGCTTCGCCGCCCCCGCGCCGGCCGCCGCGCCGGCCGCCGCTCCGCTCTTCGCCGCCGCGGCATCCACATCCACGATGTCCGGGGCCTCGAGCCGGATGCGGTCGGCCGACTCGTCGTCGGGCTGCAGCTGGCTCGAGCGCTCGGCCTCGACCCGCTTGAGGTACGTGCGCACCTCGCGCTCCTCGCGATCCTTGTCCCAGCCGAGCACGCGGGCCATCAGCGACGCGGCGACCGGCGCCGCCGAGACCCCGCGGTCCCAGGCCTCGATCGAGATGCGCGTGCGGCGGGCGAGCACGTCCTCGAGGTGCAGTGCGCCCTCGTGCGACGCGGCGTACACGACCTCGGCGCCGACGTAGTCGTCGGCTCCGGGCAGCGCCTCGGCCAGCGACGGGTCCTCGCGGATGAGCGCCAGGATGTCCTCGGCGAACGTCCCGTACCGGTTGAGCAGGTGCTCGACCCGGGCGACGTGCAGGCCCGACTCCTTCGCGATGCGCCCGCGCCGGTTCCACGCCGCCTGGTAGCCCTCGGCTCCGACCAGCGCGATGTCCATGGTGGTGGATGCGGGGATCTTGCCGTCGAGAGCGCTCACGGCCGAGTCGACCGCGTCCTTCGCCATCACACGGTACGTCGTCCACTTGCCGCCAGCGATGACGACGAGACCCGGGACCGAGTGCGCGACGAGGTGCTCTCGCGACAGCTTCGACGTCTGCTCGGACTCGCCGGCGAGCAGCGGCCGGAGGCCGGCGTACACGCCCTCGACATCCTCCCGAGTCAGCGGCACGTTGAGCACCTCGTTGACGTGCGCGAGCAGGTAGTCGATGTCCGCCGCGGTCGCCGCGGGGTGCGCCTTGTCGAGGTGCCAGTCGGTGTCCGTCGTGCCGATCAGCCAGTGGCGGCCCCACGGGATGACGAACAGCACGCTCTTCTCGGTGCGCAGCAGGAGGCCCATCGTCGACTGGAACCGGTCCCGCGGCACGACGAGGTGGATGCCCTTGGAGGCGCGGACTTTGAACTGGCCGCGCTCGCCCACCATCGACTGGGTGTCGTCCGTCCAGACGCCGGTCGCGTTGACGACCTGCTTCGCGCGGATGTCGAACCGCTCGTCCGTCTCGAGGTCGTGCGCCCGCACGCCGACGACGCGCTCCCCCACCTTGATGAAGCCTTCGACGCGCACCCGCGAGGCGACGTGCGCGCCGTAGTGGGCGGCCGTGCGGACCAGGTTCGCGACGTACCGGGCGTCATCCACCTGGGCGTCGTAGTAGGTGATGCCGCCGACCAGGGCGTCCTTGTTCATCGACGGGATGGCGTTGAGCACCTGCCGCTTGCTCAGGTGCCGATGGTGCGGGACCCCCGGGGGACGGCCTCCCGAGTACGAGAAGATGTCGTAGAGCATCATGCCGGCGCCGATGTAGAAGCGCTCCCACACCCGCTTGTGCAGCGGGTAGAGGAACCGCACCGGCTTCACCAGGTGCGGGGCGATGCGCTGCAGCAGCAGGCCGCGCTCGATCAGGGCCTCCCGGACCAGCCGGAAGTCGAGCTGCTCGAGGTAGCGGATGCCGCCGTGCACGAGCTTGGACGACCGGCTGGAGGTGCCGGACGCGAAGTCGCGCGCCTCCACCAGTCCGACGCTGAGTCCGCGCGTGGCCGCATCCACCGCCGAGCCGGCGCCGACGATGCCGCCGCCGACCACGAGGATGTCGAGCTCGGTGTCCTTCAGCGCCGCGATCGCGGCGGCCCGCTCGGCCGGGCCGAGCCGCGATGGGTATGTCACCGCCGGATTGGAGGCGGGGGTGGCGTGCCTGTTGCCGCCCGGAGCCGATTGCGTATCCGTCATCGTTCTCTCCCTCCCCGACCATCTTCGGCCGGCGTCAGTGCTACTGCGTCCGGTAGGGCGCGACCACGACCTCGACGCGCTGGAACTCCTTCAGGTCCGAGTATCCCGTCGTCGCCATGCTCCGGCGCAAGGCTCCCACCAGATTCGCAGAGCCCTCGGCGACCGGGGCCGGTCCGTAGAGGATCTCCTCGAGCGGCGCGACCTGGCCCACCGCGACGCGGTTGCCGCGCGGCAGCTGCGAGTGGTGCGCCTCGGCGCCCCAGTGCCAGCCGCCTCCCGGAGCATCGGTCGCACGGGCGAGGGTCGTGCCGAGCATGACCGCGTCCGCGCCGCAGGCGATCGCCTTGACGATGTCGCCCGAGCTGCCGAGGCCGCCGTCGGCGATCACGTGCACGTAGCGGCCGCCCGACTCGTCCATGTAGTCGCGCCGGGCTCCGGCGACGTCGGCCACGGCGGTTGCCATGGGCGCGTGGATGCCCAGGGTCGAGCGGGTGGTGGATGCGGCTCCCCCGCCGAAGCCGACGAGCACGCCGGCCGCACCGGTGCGCATCAGGTGCAGCGCCGCGGTGTAGGTGGCGGCGCCGCCGACGATCACGGGCACATCCAGCTCGTAGATGAACTTCTTGAGGTTGAGCGGCTCGACGTTCTTCGAGACGTGCTCGGCGGACACGGTGGTGCCGCGGATCACGAACAGGTCGACGCCCGCGTCGACCACGGTCTCGTAGAGCTCCTGCGTGCGCTGCGGCGACAGGGCGCCGGCGACCGTGACGCCGCCCTCGCGGATCTCGGCGAGACGGCGGGTGACCAGCTCCGGCTTGATCGGCTCGGAGTAGATCTCCTGCATGCGCGCGGTGGCCCGCTCGGCCGGGAGCTCGCGGATCTCGGCGAGCAGCGGCTCCGGGTCCTCGTACCGGGTCCACAGGCCTTCGAGGTCGAGCACCCCGAGGCCGCCCAGCTGGCCCATCATGATGGCGGTGGTCGGCGAGACGACGGAGTCCATCGGCGCCGCGATGAACGGGATGGCGAACTGGTACGCGTCGATCGTCCAGGAGACCGAGACGTCCTCCGGGTCACGGGTGCGGCGGCTGGGAACCACCGCGACGTCGTCGAAGGCGTACACACGGCGGGCGCGCTTGGCGCGCCCGATCTCGATCTCCATACTCACGCGCTTCAGTCTAGGCCGCCGGTCCCTCCGGGCCAGTGCGCGCGTCCGCGACCGCCGTCGGACGCGGCTCTAGGTCGGAGGGTCCCCGCGGTGGGATGGTGGGGTGGTGACCGTCGAAGCCGAACCACTCAGCCGCCTCCGCCAGCGCACCAGTGAGAAGTGGCGCGCCTACCCCGAGGACGTCCTCCCGCTGTTCGTCGCCGAGATGGACTACCCGCTCGCCCCGGCCGTCGCCGAGGCGCTGCATGCGGCGGTCGACCGCAACGACACCGGGTACATCGGTCCCGACGACCGCACCCAGCGGGCCTTCGCGCGGTTTGCGCGCGACCGCTGGGGCTGGGAGGTCGAACCGGCGCGCACCCGGACGACGACGGATGTCGGCGTGGTGATCGTCGAATCCCTCCGGATGCTCATCGAGCCGGGCGACCGCGTCGTCATCACACCGCCGGTCTACCCGCCCTTCTTCGACTTCATCCCGGAGGCCGGCGGCGTGGTCGAGGAGGTGTCGCTGCTGGAGGGCGGGGCCGACGGCCGCGGCTGGGCGCTCGACCTCGCCGGGCTGGAGCGCGCCTTCGCCGGGGGCGCGAAGGCGTTCCTGCTGTGCAACCCGCACAACCCGCTCGGGCTCGTCCACCCACGGGAGGAGCTGGAGGCCGTGGCCGCGCTGGCCGCGCGCCACGGCGTGTGGGTCGTGAGCGACGAGGTGCACGCGCCGCTGACGCACTCCGACGCGACGTTCACCCCGTTCCTGTCCGTCTCCGACGAAGCGCGGCGGGTGGGTATCGCGGCCCATGCGGCGAGCAAGGCGTGGAACCTCGCCGGACTGAAGTGCGCGCTTTTCGTGACGGCCTCGCGCGAGCAGTCGCAGCGCGTCCACGCGCTCCCGATCGAGGTGGAGGTGCGGACCAGCCAGTTCGGCCGCATCGCCACGGAAGCCGCCTACCGCTCGGCGCGCAGCTGGCTGGATGGCGCGCTGGAGGCGATCGAATCCAATCGCGCACTGCTCTCGCTGCTGCTCACCGACCGGCTGCCGCGCGTGCGCTACCGGGAGCCGCTGGCCGGCTACCTGGCGTGGCTCGACTTCCGCGAACTCGGCTGGGGCGACGACCCGGCCGCCCGCATCCTGAACGAGGCCCGCGTCGCCGTCAATCCCGGCGCCGACTTCGGGCGCCAGGGCGCCGGGTTCGTCCGGCTGAACTTCGCCTGCTCGCCGGAGGTGCTGACGGAGGCCGTCGACCGCATCGCCGAGCTGACCCGGAATTGACCCGGTCGCGACTGCTGCGTTTCGGAACGTCTGCGCCGGGGCGACCCGCCGCAGACGTTCCGAATGACCGCAGTCGTCGGATCAGCGACGGTAGTTCGGGGCCTCCACGACCATCTGCACGTCGTGGGGGTGCGACTCCTTGAGGCCGGCCGCGGTGATGCGCACGAACTTGCCGTTCTGCTTGAGCTCCGGGATGGTGCGCGCGCCGACGTAGAACATCGACTGCCGCAGGCCGCCGACGAGCTGGTACGCGACGGCGGAGAGCGGGCCGCGGAACGGCACCTGCCCCTCGATGCCCTCGGCGATCAGCTGCTCGTCGCTCGGCACGTCCGCCTGGAAGTAGCGGTCGCGCGAGTAGGAGGTCTTCTTGCCCCGGGTCTGGAGCGCGCCGAGCGAGCCCATGCCGCGGTAGTTCTTGAACTGCTTGCCGTTGACGAACACCAGCTCGCCCGGGGACTCGGAGGTCCCGGCGAGCAGCGAGCCCAGCATGACGCTGTCCGCGCCCGCGACCAGCGCCTTGGCGATGTCGCCGGAGTACTGGAGGCCGCCGTCGGCGATGAGCGGGACGTTCGCCTCGCGCGCCGCGAGCGACGCCTCGTACACGGCGGTCACCTGGGGCACGCCGACGCCCGCGACCACGCGCGTGGTGCAGATGGAGCCCGGGCCGACGCCGACCTTGATCGCGTCCGCACCGGCGTCGATGAGCGCCTGGGCGCCGGAGCGCGTCGCGACGTTGCCGCCGATCACGTCGACGTGCGACGCGCGCGGCTCGGCCTTGAGGCGGCGGATGATGTCGAGCACGCCCGCGCTGTCGCCGTTGGCGGTGTCCACGACGATGACGTCGACGCCCGCGTCGACCAGCGTCATGGCGCGGTCCCAGGCATCGCCGAAGAAGCCGATGGCGGCGCCGACGCGCAGCCGGCCCTCCTCGTCCTTCGTGGCGTCGGGGTACTTCTCGCTCTTGTCGAAGTCCTTGACCGTGATCAGTCCGCGCAGCTTGCCGTCGGCATCCACCAGCGGGAGCTTCTCGATCTTGTGCTCGGCGAAGATGGCGACCGCGGAGTCCGGGTCGATGCCGACCGGGGCGGTAATCAGGGGCTGACGGGTCATCACGTCGCGCACCTTGGTGGTCGACCGCTCGAACGGCGAGACGAAGCGCATGTCGCGGTTGGTGATGATGCCGACCAGGGTGCCGTCCGGCTCCACGACAGGGAGGCCGCTGACGCGGAACTGGCCGCACAGCGCGTCCACCTCTTCGACGGTCGCGTCCGGGGTGGTGGTCACCGGGTTGGTTATCATGCCCGACTCGGAACGCTTCACCTTGTCGACGTGGGCCGCCTGGTCCTCGATGGAGAGGTTGCGGTGGATGATGCCGATGCCGCCCTGGCGCGCCATGGCGACGGCCATCCGCGACTCGGTGACGGTGTCCATGGCGCTCGACAGCAACGGCGTCGCCATCGAGATCCGCTTGGTCAGGCGAGTGGAGGTGTCCGCCTCACTCGGGATGACGTCCGTGTGCCCGGGGAGCAGCATGACGTCGTCGTAGGTCAAACCGATGAATCCGAACGGATCCGCCTGGTCCATTTCACCCCTATCAAGATGCGCGACTGTGGATGCTCAATGGTAACGGCAGAAACTGGGCGGCTATTCCGCCGATCAGGGTCCGGGATCTGGTGGGTTTCAGTCGACCGGCGCGAGGTCGAGCTCGGCGGCGCGCTTGCCCTGACGCGCGGCGACGATCATGTCGATGCTGAGGATGATGAGCGCGAGCCACACGATCGCGAACCCGACCCAGCGCTCGGGCGGCATCGCCTCGTGCAGCACCGCGACGCCGACGATGAACTGGATGAACGGGGCGAAGTACTGGATGAAGCCCATGTAGACGAGCGGCAGGCGCCGGGAGGCCGCGGCGAAGAACAGCAGCGGCACGGCCGTGATCACTCCCGCTCCCGCGAGCAGGACCGTGTGCCAGGGACCGGCGGAGCCGATCGTGAGGCCGGCGGTGACGCCGACAACGACCAGCTGGATGACGGCGACCGGGGTCAGCCACATAGTCTCCAGGGTGAGGCCCGAAAGAGCATCCACCCGTCCGCCGACGCGCTTCTTGATGAGCCCGTAGAAGCCGAACGAGAACGCGAGGATGAGCGCGATCCACGGAACCGAGCCGTATCCGACGGCCAGGACGATGACCGCGACGACGCTCACGCCGACGGCGACCCACTGGGCGATCCGGAGGCGCTCGCGCTGGACGAGCACACCCAGGAACACGGTCACGATCGGGTTGATGAAGTACCCGAGCGCCGCCTCCACGACGTGGCCGCTGACCGTGGCGAGAACGTAGGTCTGCCAGTTCACGTAGATGAACGCGCCGGCGAGGCCCATCGTGAGGAGGACCCGCCCATCCCGCAGCAGCGCCGCGAACCGGCCCCACGACCGCGTGACGGTCAGCGCGATGGCGCAGAAGACCAGCGAGAAGATGACCCGCCACGCCACGATCTCCCACGCGCCGGCCGGGGCGAGCGCGAGGAAGTAGATCGGGAGGATGCCCCAGAGGACGTACGCGGAGACCGCGTACACCAGCCCGGAGGTGCGGTGCGAGGAGAGGTCGTCAGGCTGTGCCACTCGCACGACTCTACCGCCGCCCGCCGACACCGCCGCCCGCCTGCGCCGCCGGAGTGGTGACCTCCCGACATTCGTCACGAATCGTCGCTCACGCTGCGCTTGCGCGGTTATGCGGAACGCGACATTCGGCACGAATCGTGCCTCACATCCCGCCTCAGCCTGCATTCCGCACGAATCGTGGACCCGCTGTCGAGTGTCTGCACGCCGGCGGACCTGACATTCGGCACGAATGGAGCCTCACGTCCCGCCAGACCCTGCATTCGGCACGAATCCCGCACGCGGGACGGGTGCCTTCTCCGCCGAGGGACCTGACATTCGGCACGAATCGCGACTCACGTCGCGCCCTGAGCAGCATTCGGCACGAATCCCGCCGACACCGCCGCCCGCCGACACCGCCGCCCCCCGGCGCCGCCGCAGACATCACCGCAGAGACGACGACGGCCCGGCTGCTCAGAGCAGCCGGGCCGTCGGAAGAAGGGTGCGTCAGCGGACGACGACCGCGAGCACGTCGCGGGCCGAGAGGACCAGGTAATCCTCGCCGCCGAACTTGACCTCGGTGCCACCGTACTTGGAGTAGATGACCTTGTCGCCCACGGCGACGTCGAGGGGGACGCGGTTGCCGTTGTCGTCGATGCGGCCCGGGCCCACGGCGACGACCTCGCCCTCCTGCGGCTTCTCCTTGGCGGTGTCGGGGATGACCAGACCGGAAGCAGTGGTCTGCTCAGCCTCGACCTGCTTGATGACGATGCGATCCTCGAGCGGCTTGATGGAGACCGACACGTTGACCCCTTTCCTGTGAAGAACAGTGTCTCGACTAAGACTGATTAGCAAACTCGCAGTGAGAGTGCTAACACGAGTCTAGGGGGTGCGTTAGCAGTCCCGCAACGTGAGTGCCAGGGTAGCCTGGACGCCATGGAACGGTCCGAGCTGGTCGCACTGCTGAGCCCCGAGGGCCTGCGCCTGCTCGACTCGCTCCCGCCGTACCGCAGCGAGCGCGACGTGCTGCGGATCGTCTCCGACCTGCGCAAGCAGGGGCACTCCCCCGCCCTCGTGGCCGCCGTCCTGACGCAGTCGAAGCTGCGCCGCAAGGCCCAGGCCAAGTTCGGCGACTTCGCCGCGAGCATGCTCTTCACGGAGGCCGGCCTGGAGCAGGCGACCCGGCTGCCGGTCGCCGCGCGTCACGCCGGACGGTTCCGCGCCGCCGGGCTGCATCGCGTCGCCGACCTCGGCTGTGGGATCGGCGGCGACGCACTGGCCCTGGCCGCTCTCGAGCTCGAGGTGACCGCTGTGGAGGCCGACGAGGTCACCGCGGCGATCGCGTCCTTCAACCTCGCGCCGTTCCCGACGGCGACCGTCGAACACGGCCGGGCCGAGGATGTGGACCTGCGGACCGTCGACGGCGTGTTCCTCGACCCCGCCCGCCGCACCGCCGGGCACACCCAGACCGAGCGCCTCGTCGACCCCGACGACTACACTCCGTCGCTCGGTTTCGCGTACGAGCTGGCGACCGGCCGCTCGGTCGGACTGAAGCTCGGTCCCGGTTTCGACCGCGACCTCATCCCCTCGAACGCGGAAGCGCAGTGGGTGTCGGCGGACGGGCAGGTCGTCGAGCTGGGCCTCTGGTTCGGGGCGCTGGCCCGCCCGGGCATCCGGCGAGCCGCCCTCGTGCTCCGCGGCGACCAGGCGGACGAGCTGGTCGCGGACGCGGACAGCGAGGACGAGGAGACCGGCCCCCTCGGCGAGTACCTCTACGAACCGGACGGCGCCGTCATCCGCGCCCGCCTCATCGGCGACCTCGCCCGGCGCATCGACGGGCGGATGCTCTCCGAGCAGATCGCCTACATCACCGCCGACGCCCCCGTGGAGACGCCGTTCGCCGCCGGTTTCCGGGTCCTCGAGACCCTGCCGTACGGCGAGAAGGACCTGAAGCGCGCGCTGCGTCAGCGCGGCATCGGCACCCTGGAGATCAAGAAGCGCGGCGTGGATGTGGACCCCGCGGCACTGCGCCGTCGGCTCGCCCTCAACGGCGACCGCCCGGCCACCCTGATCCTCACCAGGGTGGCCGGGCGGCACACGGCTCTGCTCGCCGAGCGGCTCTGATCAGCCTCCGTAGTTGTTGCCGTAGGTGGCGAGGCTGGCGAAGATGATCGCGAGGAAGATCCAGTAGATGATCGCGATCGCGATGCTGACGAAACCGAGGATGATACCGGTCAGCCAGAAGCCGCGAGCCTGCGGCTCCTTGCGGCGGCCGATGAAGCCGAGGACGACCGCGGCGATTCCGAAGAGGAATCCGATGCCCCACGCGAGGTTGAGCACGATGCCGACGATGCCGCCGACGAGTGAGAGGATGCTCAGGATCGGCGACTTGGCGGCCGGCTGCCCGTAGGGCTGCGCGTAGCCCGGGGCGGGCTGACCGTACGCCGGCTGACCGTAACCCGGCTGGCCCGGCTGCTGGCCGTAGGGCTGCTGCCCGTACGGCTGCTGACCGTACGGCTGCTGGTAGCCCGGCGCGGGCGGCTGCTGGCCGTATCCCGGGGCCGGCGGCTGCTGGCCGTAGTCCGGCGCGGGCGGAGGCGGCGGCGGAACGGCGCCGGTGTCGCCCGCGGGCGGCTGGGGCGCGGCCGGCGGGACGGACCCGTTCTGCGCGTTCGGGTCCACCGGCTCGGCGGGGGTGTTCGGATCGGTCATGGGACCCATCTCCTTCAGTGGAAGTCGTCGTTCGGCGTTCCGCCCGGGAAGCTCCGCTTCCTGAGAGAACGCTGTATCAGGTCCATCGTGACAGGGTGCGCGCGGGGGTGTCAACGCACCACGTCAGCGGGTGACCTGAATCTCCGTCACCGGGAGCGTCGAGTCCGCCGAGAACGTCAGCTCGCTGGGCGCATGCCCGGCCAGGATGAGCTGCGCGCCGAGCGCCGCGATCATCGCGCCGTTGTCGGTGCACAGCGACAGGGCCGGGATGCGCAGCGCGACTCCCGCCTCCGCCGCGCGCTGCACGGCGAGCTGCCGCACCCGGGCGTTCGCGACGACCCCGCCGCCGAGCAGCAACCGGGGGACGCCGTGGTCGCGGCAGGCGGCCAGCGCCTTCGTGATCAGCACATCCACGACCGCCTCCCGGAAGGATGCGGCCACATCCGCGACGGGCACCTCCTCGCCGGCGTCCTGCCGCTGCTCGACCCAGCGGGCGACCGCCGTCTTGAGCCCCGAGAAGGAGAAGTCGTACCGGTGGTTCTCCAGGTCCTTCGGCCGCGTGAGACCCCGCGGGAAGCGGATGGCCGCCGGATCGCCGTCCGCGGCGACCCGGTCGATCTGCGGACCGCCCGGATACGGCAGGCCGAGCACCCGCGCGACCTTGTCGAACGCCTCGCCGGCGGCGTCGTCGATCGTCTCGCCGAGCAGCTCCACATCCGACACCAGGTCGCGCACCAGCAGCAGCGAGGTGTGGCCTCCGGAGACCAGCAGCGCGATCGTCGGGAGCTCGACGGGATGGCCGGGGCCGCCCGACGCATCCAGCAGGTCCGCGCCGACGTGGCCGACCAGGTGATTGACGGCGTACAGCGGCTTGCCCAGGGAGACGGCGAGCGCCTTCGCGGCGCCCACCCCGACCATCAGCGCGCCCGAGAGCCCCGGACCGCTCGTGACCGCGATCGCGTCCACGTCGGCCAGCTCGATGCCGGCGTCCGCGATCGCGGTGCGGAGCGTGGGCTCGAGCGCTTCGAGATGGGCGCGCGCCGCGACCTCGGGAACCACGCCGCCGTAGCGGGCGTGCTCCTCCATCGACGACGCGATCGTGTTCGCCAGCAGGGTCGTGCCCCGCACGATGCCGATGCCGGTCTCGTCGCACGAGGTCTCGATGCCGAGAACCAGGGGTCCGGAGTCCGTGGCTGCGATGGTCATGCGATCGTCGTCTCCGGGCTGGGGACGGTGAGGCGCATCACGATCGCATCCACGCCGTCCGGCTGGTAGTAGCGGGGCCGCACGCCGATCTCCTCGAAGCCGAGCGTGCGGTAGAGCGTCTGCGCGCCGGGGTTGTCGGCGCGCACTTCGAGGAAGACCTCGCGCGCTCCGCGTCGCCGGGCCTCCCCGATCAGGGCGAGCATGAGCGTGCGCCCGAGGCCGCGACGGCGCGCGTGCGGCGCGACGGCGATGGTCTGGATGTCGCCCTCACCGGCCCCGCGCGGCGCCAGCAGGCCGGCGTAGCCGTCGATGCGGTCGGGCGCTCCGGGCTCGAAGGCGACGAGGTAGTAGCCGTGCTCACCGGTGACCTCGGAGAGCATCGAGCGCTCCGACCAGGCGTCGGTGACGAACACCGAGCGCTCCAGCTCCATGATCGCCGGGACGTCGTCGCGGGATGCGCGGCGCAGCTCGTAGGCGACGTGCGCGTTCGCTGCCGGCTCGGCCGTCATGCGGTCACCCGCTTCGGGCCGGCGGAGAGCGTCACGTCGGGCGAGCGGAGGTACAGCGCCTCGTCCGGATCCATCGGTAGTCCGTTCGCGTAGCGCAGCTCGGCGAGCATCCCGAGGCGCCCTGCGGGCACCACCTCCGCGTCGAACCGCTCGATGCCCGGGTGCGGGAGGTCGTCCGGCTTCGCGAGTCCCGGCCCGTCCAGCCGCACCGGCAGGCCGTGGTCGCCGGCGCCGGAGTAGGCGGTCCAGTAGCGCTCGCGGCGCCGTGCATCCGTCACCACCAGCAGCGGTCCCGTGTGCCCGGCGGCGTAGCGCTCGTACGCCACGGCGTCGTGGCTGACCACCGGGACGAGCGGACGGCCGATGCCGATCGCGAAGGCCTTCGCAGCCGCGATCCCGACGCGCAGCCCGGTGAACGGGCCGGGGCCCATGCCGGCGACCACACCGGAGAGCGCGCGCAGCTCGATGCCGGCGACGGTGAGCGCCTCGTCGATCAGTGTGCCGATCACCTCGGCGTGGCGCATGGTGTCGGTCTCGATCACCTCGGAGAGCACTCCGGCGTCCCGGTCGACGACCGCCACACTGGTGCCGGCCGACGTGTCGATGGCGAGAAGCATGCGTCCAGCCTATGCGGGATCGACGACGTCCGGCCCCTGAGCCCACCGCGGTCCGAAGCCCGTGATGGTCACTGTGCGCGGCTCATCCACCTCGTCGACGTCGGCCTGGTCGTCCGAGACCGCGTCGCCGCTCTCATCGGCGCCGGTCGGTCGCTCGATCGCGACCTCCAGCCACGATTCGGCGACGCCGTCGAGCATCCCGGCGCCCCACTCCACCACGACGACGGAGCGGGCGAAGTCGATGTCGAGGTCGTCCAGTTCCAGCGCGCTCGACAGGCGGTACGCATCCACGTGGACGAGCGGCGTCCCGCCGGACAGGCTGGGATGCGTGCGCGCGAGCACGAAGGTCGGGCTCGTCACCGGCCCCCGCACGTCGAGCCCCTCCCCGATGCCACGGGTCAGCGTCGTCTTGCCCGCACCGAGCGGCCCGGACAGCACGATCAGGTCGCCCGCACGCAGCCGAAGGGCGAGCTCCCGGCCCAGCTGGTGCATCTCCTCCGCGGTCGCGACGCGACGCACGGTGGGAGCGTGGGATGCGGTGCTCATCGCTCACCTCCGAGGAAGGTGCGGGTCAGCCTCCCGCCGAGCCGCGTGACGATCTCGTAGTTGATCGTGCCGGCGGCCTCCGCCCAGTCATCGGCGCTCGGGACACCCGTCGCCGGATCGCCGAACAGCACGACCTCGTCGCCGACCTGCACGTCGAGATCGCCGACATCCACCACGAACTGGTCCATGGCGACGCGACCACTCACCCGGAACGTCTGGCCGCCGATCGACACGGGCGCCCGGTTGGAGGCGTGTCGCGGGATGCCCTCGGCGTACCCGAGCGGGACCAGCGCCAGCGTCGTCTCCCCGGAGGTGCGGTACGTGTAGTCGTACGACACGCCCTTGCCCGCGGGGACCCGGCGCACGGCGGCCACCCGGCCGCGCACCGTCATCGCGGGGCGGAGTCCCAGTTCGGCGGCCGAGCCGCCGAACGGCGAGAGACCGTAGACGGCGATGCCGAGACGCACCAGGTCGTACCGCGCCTCGGGCAGTGACAGGGCCGCGGCGCTCGCGGCGATGTGCCGGAGCTCGGGCGTCAGACCGGCCGCGGCCGCGCGCGCGAGCGCCCGCTCGAAGAGCGCGATGGCCGCCCGGTCGTCCTCGGGCGAGGCGTTCGACAGGTGCGAGAAGATGCCGCGCACGACGATGGCACCCTGCGTCTCCAGCTCACGAGCCCGGGCGAACGCCGCATCCCAGTCCTCCTCGGCGAGCCCGTTGCGGCTCAGACCGGTCTCGACCTTGAGCTGCACGAAGACCGGCGCCGACCCGTCGCCCGCCGCGGCGGCGGCCTCGAGCTGACTGCGCGACGAGAGCCCCAGATCCAGTCCGGCCGCTGCGGCTGCGGCGAAGTCCTCATCCGGATCGTGCAACCACGCGAGCACGGGCGCGGTGATCCCGGCCTCCCGCAGCGCGAGCCCCTCGGCGATCTCGGCGACGCCCAGCCAGTCCGCTCCCCCGGCCAGCGCCGCGCGGGCGCACTCGACCGCGCCGTGACCGTACGCATCCGCCTTGACGACCGCCATCACGTGCGGCGTGCCCACCAGCTCCCGCAGGCGGGCGACGTTGCCGGCCACCGCATCCAGGTCGACGACACGCTCGCGGAACGCCGCGCTCACGGCGCGCACTCCGTCACGACGAACGCGGTCGCGATCCCGGCGTCGTGCGACATCGACACGTGGATGCGCGTGATGCCGCGCTCGCGCACCTGCGCCTCGACCACGTTGTGCAGCACGAAACCGGGGTTCCTCTCCTCGTCCGGGACGATCTCCATGTCGTGCCAGCGCACGCCCTCGGAGCCGCCGAGCGCCTTGATGAGCGCCTCCTTCGCCGCGAACCGCGCGGCGAGGGAGTGAACGGGAAGCGGGCGCTCCGCCTCCGTGAACAGCCGCTCGCGCAGCTTCGGGGTGCGCGCGATGGACCGCTCGAAGCGGGCCAGATCGACGACGTCGACCCCGATGCCGGCGATCACGGCATCACTCCACGGTGACGGACTTGGCCAGGTTGCGCGGCTGGTCCACGTCGAGGCCCTTGGCCGCCGAGAGCTCCATCGCGAAGATCTGCAGCGGCACGACCGCGAGCAGCGGCTCGAAGAGCGGCGCGGCGAGCGGGATGCGGATGACCTCGTCGGCGAACGGGAGCACCGCCGCATCCCCGGCCTCGGCGATCGCGATGACGCGGGCGCCGCGGGCGCGGATCTCCTGGATGTTCGACACGACCTTCTTGTGCAGCTCGTCCGACCAGCGCGGGCTCGGAACCACGACGAAGACGGGCTGGCCCGGCTCGATCAGCGCGATCGGCCCGTGCTTGAGCTCGCCGGCCGCGAAGCCCTCGGCGTGGATGTACGCGAGCTCCTTGAGCTTCAGCGCACCCTCCAGGGCGATCGGGTAGCCGACGTGGCGGCCGAGGAAGAGCACGGAACGGGTGTCCGACATCCACTTGGCCAGCTGGGCGATCTCGCCGTGCGACTCGAGCACGGTCGCGATCTTCTCGGGCACCGACTGCAGCTCGGCGATCGCGTCGCGCTGCTGCGCGGCGGACAGGGTGCCGCGTACTCGGGAGAGGTGCAGGCCGAAGAGGTAGAGCGCCGTGATCTGGGCGACGAACGCCTTCGTCGAGGCGACCGCGACCTCCGGGCCGGCGTGCGTGTAGAGCGCCGCATCGGACTCGCGCGGGATGGTCGCCCCCTGCGTGTTGCAGACCGAGATCGCCTTGGCGCCGGCCTCGCGGGCGTACTTGACGGCCATCAGCGTGTCCATCGTCTCGCCCGACTGGCTGATGGAGATGACGAGCGTGCCGTCCGTGAGCACCGGCTCGCGGTACCGGAACTCGTGGCTGAGCTCGACGGTGACGGGCACGCGGGCCCACTTCTCGATGGCGTAGCTGCCGACCAGGCCGGCGTACGCGGCCGTGCCGCAGGCGATGATCGTGATGCGGTCGATGCCCGCGAAGTACTCGTCGCCCAGCGCATCCAGCTCGGGGATGTGCACCGTCTCGCCGGCCAGGCGGCCGCGCAGCGTGTTCGCCACCGCGTCCGGCTCCTCGGCGATCTCCTTCGCCATGAACGACGACCAGCCGCCCTTCTCGGCGGCGGACGCGTCCCAGGCGACCTCGAACGGCTCGACCTCGACCGGCGCGCCGACGAAGTCGGTGACGGTCACGCTGTCCGGGGTGATGGTGACGATCTGGTCCTGGCCGATGGCCATCGCGCGGCGGGTGTGCTCGACGAACGCGGCGACATCCGAGCCGAGGAAGTTCTCGCCGTCGCCCAGCCCGATCACGAGCGGGGAGTTGCGGCGCGCGCCGACGACGACGTGCGGCTGGTCCTGGTGCATCGCCAGCAGCGTGAAGGCGCCCTCCAGGCGCGACACGACGGCCTGGAACGCCTGCGGCAGGTCGCCGGTGCGGTGGTACTCGCGACCGAGGAGCACAGCGGCGACCTCGGTGTCGGTCTCGGACTCGAAGGCGAATCCGTCGGCGAGGAGCTCGTCCTTCAGCGTGGCGAAGTTCTCGATGATCCCGTTGTGGATGACCGCGAGGCGGCCCTCGTCCCCCAGGTGCGGGTGCGCGTTCACGTCGGTCGGGCCGCCGTGCGTCGCCCAGCGGGTGTGGCCGATGCCGGTCTGACCGTTCGGGATGGGATTGTGCTTCAGCTCGTCGGTCAGCACCGACAGCTTCCCGGCCTTCTTGGCGGTGCCCAGGGCACCGTCCGGACCGATGACGGCGATGCCGGCCGAGTCGTATCCGCGGTATTCCAGCCGCTTCAGACCGCCGAGGAGCACCTCGAGGCTCTTGTCGGTACCGACGTACCCCACGATTCCACACATGCACCCGAGTCTATCGTGGGCGCGGATGAAGCCCCGCTGGGAGGCCACCCCTAGACTGGGTGCCCTATGCTTCCGAACGGTGACTCCTCCACCCCCTTCGTCGAGCTGAGCCGGAGCGACTGGGCCGAGCTGGCGCAGAACACGCGCCTCCCGCTGCTGGAGACCGAGATCGTGCAGTTGCGGGGTCTCGGCGATCCGCTCGACATGCGCGAGGTGGAAGAGGTCTACCTGCCGCTGAGCCGTCTGCTCAACCTCTACGTGGGCGGCGCCAAGCAGCTGCACCGGGTGACGAGCGACTTCCTCGGGGAGCGCGCGGCGAGCACGCCGTTCGTGATCGGCGTCGCCGGGTCCGTCGCCGTGGGCAAGTCGACCATCGCGCGCCTCCTCCGTGAGCTGCTGTCGCGCTGGGACGACACCCCCCGCGTCGAGCTCGTCACCACGGACGGCTTCCTGCTTCCCAACGCCGAACTCGAGCGGCGCGGCCTCATGGAGCGCAAGGGCTTCCCCGAGTCGTACGACCGCAAGGCGCTGCTGCGCTTCGTCACCGCCATCAAGAGCGGCGCCCCCGAGGTGCGCGCTCCGTTCTACTCCCATCTCAGTTACGACATCGTGCCGGACGCGGAGATCGTGGTCCGCCGTCCCGACGTGCTGATCGTCGAGGGCCTCAACGTGCTGCAGCCAGCGGGCGGCGGCAACCGGCTGGCCGTGAGCGACCTGTTCGACTTCAGCGTCTACGTGGATGCGCGCACCCGCGACATCGCCCGCTGGTACGAGGAGCGGTTCCTCAAGCTGCAGCGAGGCGCCTTCGCCAACCCGAAGTCGTACTTCCACCGCTACGCGTCGCTCACCGAGGAGCAGGCGCGGGCCCGGGCCGCCGCGATCTGGTCGAGCATCAACGAGCCGAACCTCGTGCAGAACATCCGGCCCACCCGCTCGCGCGCCAAGCTGGTGCTGCGCAAGGACGAGGACCACGCCGTCAGCTCGGTCCTGCTCCGCAAGCTGTAGGGCATTCAGACCTCACGTCCAGATGCGGGAGGCCGTCAAGCTCTGGCCCGGGATGCACACATCCCGTAGGCATGAGGCATGCCAACTCCACGCTCCCGCGCCGCCGAAGTGTTCGGCCGTCGCGTGCGCGAGGCGCGCATCGCCCTCGGCATGAGCCAGGAGGACATCGCCGGGCTGGCTGACATGCACGTCACCAACTACGGCCGCGTCGAGCGCGGCGAGGCGAACTCCGAGCTGCACACGATCGTCCGTCTCGCGACCGCGCTGAACGTGGATCCGGCCGAACTGATGAGCGGCCTGTACGGCGCCGACATGCTGCCGGATCGTTCGCGCGCCTACTCGGTCGCCGACTTCATCGCCGCCCGGCGGGCGCAGGAGTCGCGCTAGGCGCTCACCGCGAGCGTCCCTCAGAGGGAGAGGCGCTCCCGCACGACGTCGGCCAGCTCGGCGGCGAGGCGCTCCGCGGTCTCCTGATCGGCCGCCTCCACCATCACGCGCACCAGCGGCTCGGTCCCGGAAGGACGGAGCAGCACGCGACCGGTGTCGCCCAGGGCGCTCTCCGCGGTCTGCACAGCCGTGCGCAGGAGTTCGTCGGTGTGGACGCCGTGATGGTCGACGTTCTTCACGTTGATCATCACCTGCGGGTAGACGGTCATCACGCTGGCCAGCTCGGCGAGCGACTTCTTCTGGCGCGCCATCTCGCTGAGGAGATGGAGCCCGGTGAGGATGCCGTCGCCGGTGGTCGCGAACTCGCGCATGATGACGTGGCCGGACTGCTCTCCGCCGAGGGAGAAGTCGTGCTCGTTCATCTCCTCGAGCACGTACCGGTCGCCGACCGCGGTCTCAACCACTCGGATGCCGTGCTCGCGCATGGCCAGCTTGAGGCCGAGGTTGCTCATCACCGTGGCGACCAGCGTGTCCTCGTGCAGCTTGCCGCGCTCCTTCATACCGACCGCGAGGATCGCCATGATCTGGTCGCCGTCGACCACGTTGCCGTTCGCGTCGATCGCGAGGCAGCGGTCCGCGTCGCCGTCGTGGGCGATGCCGACGTCGGCGCCGGCGGCGAGCACGGCCTCCGCGAGCTTGTCGAGGTGGGTGGAGCCGACCCCGTCGTTGATGTTCATGCCGTCCGGGGAGTCGCCGATCACGGTGACCCGGGCGCCGGCGTCGGTGAACACCTCCGGCGAGATGCCGGCGGCCGCGCCGTGGGCGCAGTCGAGCACGACGTGGATGCCGTCGAGGCGGTGCGGCAGGCTGGCCAGCAGGTGGACGACGTAGCGGTCCTCCGCGTCGGCGAAGCGCCGGATGCGGCCGACCGCCGCGCCGGTGGGCGTCAGCTTGTCGAGGTCGAGGTGCTGCTCGATGCGGTCCTCGACGATGTCCGGGAGCTTGGTGCCTCCACGGGCGAAGATCTTGATGCCGTTGTCGGGCGCCGGGTTGTGCGACGCCGACACCATCACACCGAAGTCCGCGTCGAAGTCGGCGATGAGGAACGCCGCGGCGGGTGTGGGGATGACTCCCGCGTCGTACACGTCGATGCCGGAGCTGGCGAGCCCGGCCGCGACGGCGGCGGAGAGGAACTCGCCCGAGACGCGGGGGTCGCGGGCGACGATCGCCGAGGGGCGCTTGCCGGCGGCGCGGCGCGCCTCGGCGCTTCGGCCTTGCGTCAGTACAG
>NZ_JBQENB010000001.1:174867-564087 GCF_052044215.1 Leifsonia sp. 22587 | reverse complement strand
AAGGCCGAGCGCCAGGTCGGCGGTGAGACTGCCGTTCGCGAGACCGCGAACGCCGTCGGTTCCGAAAAGGCGGGGCATGGACCGAAGCCTAGGCGCTCGCGAGCGTCAACGCTTGGAGAACTGCGACGCCTTGCGGGCCTTCTTGAGACCGGCCTTCTTGCGCTCGGTGACGCGAGCGTCGCGGGTCAGGAAGCCGGCCTTCTTGAGGGTCGGGCGGTTGTTCTCGCGGTCGATCTCGTTGAGAGCGCGCGCGATGGCGAGGCGCAGGGCGCCCGCCTGGCCGGAGGGGCCGCCGCCGGTGATGCGGGCGACCACGTCGTAGGAGCCGACGAGGTCGAGCACCTTGAACGGGTCGGTGATGAGCTGCTGGTGCAGCTTGTTCGGGAAGTAGTCCGCGAACTCACGGCCGTTGACCGTGAGGGTGCCGGAACCCGGGACCAGGCGCACGCGCGCGATGGCCTCCTTGCGGCGGCCGACGGCCGCGCCGGGGACGGAGAGGACGGCGCGCGGGGCGGCCGGGGCCTCAGAGGCCGGAGTCTCGGTCGAGTAGGACTCGACGTTCTCGGCCTGGGCAGTGTCGATGCTGTCTGCGATCTTCGCCACGGTGGTGATAATCCTTTGTCTCTTGAAGTCTGAAGGTCTGCGTCGCCGGTGTTACTGGGCGACCTGGCCGAGCGTGTACTGCTTCGGCTGCTGAGCGGCGTGCGGGTGCTCGCTTCCGGTGTAGACCTTCAGCTTGCGGAGCTGGGCGCGACCGATGGAGTTCTTCGGGAGCATGCCGCGGACGGCCTTCTCGACGGCGCGGATCGGGTTCTTCTCGAGGAGCTCGGAGTAGGTGGTCGCCTTGAGGCCGCCCGGGTAGCCCGAGTGGCGGTAGGCCTTCTTCTGCAGAGCCTTCTGACCGGTCAGCGCGACCTTGTCGGCGTTGACGATGATGACGAAGTCGCCCATGTCCATGTGCGGAGCGAAGGTCGGCTTGTGCTTGCCGCGCAGCAGCGCGGCGGTGTGGCTGGCGAGACGGCCGAGCACGACATCGGTCGCGTCGATGACGACCCAGTCGCGCTGGATCTCGTCTGCCTTCGGGGAATAGGTGCGCGTCACAGTAGTGGCTGCTTTCTGTCTCGAACGGAGGTGTTCGTGAATCCCGCTCCGTTGGGGGTTCGCACGCCGATGGCGAGAGAACCGGACCGGTGGAGGGCTCACGTTCGTGCGTCCGGCCGCAGGGGGCCCGGACACCAAAGGTCAATACTACGTGAGCCGGGAGTACCCGGTCAAACCGGGAGGGAAAGGCCCACCTGCTGCTCGGCGACCTCCCACACCCGGGCGGCCTCCACGGTATCGCGGAGCGGCGGGTACAGGGTCTGCTCCGCCGGAGCCCCGCCGAGGTGACCCGGTCCGCTGGGACCGTACATCCGGCCACCTTCCGCATCCGGTCCGGTCGCAGCGAGCAGCGCGGGCAGCGCGGCGGTCTCCGGGGTGCCGACCAGGATGCCGCGCGCGGACAGTCGGCGGATGAGGCGGACGGCGCCGGTGTCCGCCGCGCGCCCGTACCCGGGCTGCGCTGCGAGCAGGTTGGTCGGCGCGACCCCGGGGTGCGCGAGGTTGCTGCTGATCCCCCAGCCGCCCGCGGCGCTGCGGCGGTCCAGCTCGAGCCCGAACAGGCCGAGCGCGATCTTCGAGGCGCTGTAGGCCGCTTGGGCGCGGTACCGACGCTCGCCGGCGAGGTCGTCCCAGTCGATCGCGCCCCTGCGCGCTGCGACGCTCACCTGCGAGGTGACCCGTGCGCGCCCGTCCCGGAGCAGCGGGAAGAGTGCCCCGACGAGCGCGACATGGCCGAGGTGGTTGGTGCCCCACTGCAGCTCGAACCCGTCCACCGTGGTGCGGCGCTCCGGCGGCGTCATCAGCCCGGCGTTGTTGATGAGGATGTGGACCGGGCGGCCGTCCGTCCGCATCCCCTCGCCGAAGGCGGCGACCGAGTCGAGCGAGGCGAGGTCGAGGTCGCGCAGCACCAGGTCCGCATCCGGGACGGCCGAACGGATCCGATCCGCCGCCGCAGCCCCCTTCGCGCGGTTGCGCACGGGCAGGACCACCTCCGCGCCGGCCTGGGCGAGCCGTGCCGCGATGACCGTTCCCATACCGTCGCTGGCCCCCGTGACGACGGCCCGCTTGCCGGTGAGCGGTGGGATGTGGATGTCGATCGTGCGTGCCACGGTGTTCTCCTTCGTTCGGTGACTTCACCCTGGACGCTCCGGTCCGCCGTAGCCACGGCCCGGCGATCCGTGGTTACGGAGAGCGCCAGACGGTAGACATGAGAGGTGATCGATCGCATCGGACTCGCCGAATTCCTCCGGACACGGCGCGACCTGCTGCAGCCGGAGGACGTGGGTCTCCCGCGCGGCAGCCGTCGCCGCACGTCCGGGCTGCGGCGCGAGGAAGTGGCGGCACTGGCCCACATGTCCGTCGACTACTACGCCCGTCTGGAGCGGGAACGGGGTCCTCAGCCGTCCGAGCAGATGCTCGCATCCATCGCACAGGGGCTGCATCTCTCCCACGCCGAGCGCGATCACTTGTTCCGTCTCGCCGGTCACACCCCGCCGGCGCAGGGATCCGAGAGCGAGCACGTGAGCCCCGGCCTGCTGCGCGTGCTCGACCGGCTCGACGACACCCCGGCCGAGATCGTGACCGAACTGGGAGAGACGCTGCGGCAGAGCCGGATGGGCGTGGCACTGACCGGCGACACGGCGTCGCTCCGCGGTCCGGAGCGCAGTCTCGGGGTGCGATGGTTCACCGATCCCGCCTCACGCCGTCTGTACGCGCCGCGCGACCACGACTTCCTGAGCCGGATGTTCGCCTCCGGCCTGCGCGAGATCGTGACGGCCCGTGGCCCCGGCTCACGAGCGGCCGCCCTGGCGGAGTACATCCTCGACCGCAGTGCCGAGTTCCGGACGCTCTGGGCGGCGCACGAGGTCGGGCTCCGGCCGAAGGAGGTCAAACATTTCGCGCACCCGGAGGTCGGGGAGCTCGAACTCCACTGCCAGCAGCTCGTCGACCCGGGTCACGCGCACTCGCTGCTGGTCTACACGGCGATCCCGGGCAGCGAGTCCGCGGAGAAGCTGCGACTGCTGTCGGTCATCGGGGCCCAGACACTGCGCTGAGGGTCAGCGCGCCGTATCGGACGCTAGAGCTCCCGCAGCGCCCGGGTCCTCTCCGCCCGGAGGGCCAGCTCCGCGCCCTCGGGGTAGCCGACCTCCAGCAGGGTGAGTCCGCGGGCGGGCATGACCTTGAAGGCGCTGGTCCGGCGGCGCTCGTCGCGCAGGGCGACCAGGGCGTCCGGCTCCAGCTTGCCCTCCCCCACCTCGACGCACGCGCCGACCAATGCCCGGACCATGCTGTGGCAGAACGCGTCGGCGGTCAGGTCGGCGATCAGCACCCCGTCGGCATCCCTGCTCCACGAGAAGGCCTGCAGTGTCCGGATGGTCGTCGCGCCCTCCCGCGCCTTGCAGTAGCTGGCGAAGTCGTGCAGGCCGAGGAGCCCGTGAGAGGCCATGTCCATGCGGGCGACGTCGAGATCCGACGACACCCACGCCGTGCGGTGGCGCTGCAGCGGGTCGCGCAGGGCGAGACGGTCGGCGACCCGGTACTCGTAGCGGCGCCAGAGCGCCGAGAACCGGGCGTCGAACCCGTCCGGCGCGACGGTCGCGGCGAGCACCACGACGTCGGACACCGGGCCGAGGATGCCGTTGAGCCGGCGGCCCAGCGCCTCCTCCGCCGAGAGCGGCGGCCGCTTGCCGTGCGGCTTGCGCAGCGCAGCCTCCTGCTCCGGGGTGAGATCGATGTGCGCCACCTGGCCGACGGCATGGACCCCGGCGTCGGTGCGTCCCGCGACCGTGAGCAGCGAAGGCTCCCCCGCCCGGCGGAAGATCGTCGCCAGCGCGTCCTCCAGCGTCCCCTGCACCGTCCGCAGCCCGGGCTGACGTCCCCAGCCGTTGAAGTCGGTTCCCTGGTACGCGATGTCGAGCCGGTAGCGGCGCGCCAGCCGAGGCGCTGGCGCGTCAGTAGGCACGGACCAGACCCGTCTCGGCCTGCGTGGTGACGAAGCCCATCCCGGTGTAGAGGCCTAGCGCGCCGGTCGGGTTCTCGGCGTCCACATCGAGCACCACCTTGTCCCAGCCGCGCGCGGCGCACGCCTCGAGCACGCTGCGCAACAGCGTCGGTGCGATGCGGCGGCCCCGGTACGGCCGGGTCACCGCGACGGTCGACACGTACGCGCCGGTGAAGCCCTGCCCCTCCCAGTCGTCCTCGTTCACGTCGGTGAGCAGCACGCCGGCGACCTCGTCGCCCGCCAGCGCCACGAAGGAGAGCTCGGGTACGAAGACGCCGGAGACCAGTCCGGCGAACTGCTCGTCGCTGAGCGGCTGGCTGCCCCAGTGGTCGCGGAAGGCGTCGTCGCGCGCCACGTGGACGGCATCGGCCAGCTCGCTCGTGTACGGCACGATCCGCACATCCACCGTCGGCGAGACCTCGGGGATGGGGTCCCGCAGGTCGCGCTCCATGGTGCGGAAGTAGCGCGCCACCTCGAACCCGCCGGCCAGCAGCAGCCGCTCACGGTCGGGCGCCCGGCGGTCCGCGTAGCCGACGAGCCAGCCGGGCAGCGTCTTCTCCGAGGCGGCGAGCTTCTGCTCGCCGCGGGCGCGCTGCCAGGCGAGCAGCTCGCGCCCGATCCCCTGTCCCCGGAACTCAGGATGCACGCCGCCGTTCATGAACTCCCGCACCAGCGTCTCCTGCCGGGGCGGTTCCATGACGACCCCGACCGCGACGACGCGTCCGTCCGCGGTGACCGCGAGCAGCGTGTCGGCTTCGAGGTCGACGAAGCTGTAGCCGAGCTCCTCCTCGACCTCCTCGCGGGTGGCGACATAGTTCGGGTGGTCCTGGACGGCGATCGCCCGGTACACCTCGTGCACGGCGTCGACGTCCGCCGCCGTGGCGGGACGCCAGTCGGCGATGAGGGGATGCTGCGGGCGGTAGGTCGGCGGCGCGGTGACCCGCTCGCGGAGCGGCGGCAGGGTGTCGTCGGTCATCCCTTCACCCTAGAGCCTCGGCTCCCACCCGCGCCCGCCCATCCAAGGGTCGCAACACGCCGTTATCCGGCGGCCAGAACGGCGTGTTGCGACCCCTCGATGCCGGCGGAACGACGAAGGCCCCGCATCCGGGGATGCGGGGCCTTCGTTCGGAACGGGAGGGTGTTACGCCTTCTCCGCCTCGGTCTCGGCGTCGGACTCGCCGGCAACCTCGGTGTCGGCGGTGGCGTCCTCCGCGACCTCGGCCTCGGCGGCTGCGGTCTCGGTGCTCGTCTCCTCGACCGGGGTCTCCTCGGCGGGGGTCTCCTCGGTGCTGGTCTCCTCGACCGGCGCGGCCTTGGGGGCGGCGGAGGTCTTGGTCGACTTCACCTTCGGGGTGACCGGCTCGAGGACGAGCTCGATCTGAGCCATCGGGGCGTTGTCGCCCTTGCGGAAGCCGAGCTTCGTGATGCGGGTGTAGCCGCCCTCACGCTCGGCGACCAGCGGCGCGATCTCCGTGAAGAGCTCGTGCACGACGGACTTGTCGCTGATCACGGCGAGCACGCGACGGCGGGCGTGCAGGTCGCCGCGCTTCGCGAACGTGATCAGGCGCTCGGCCACGGGACGGAGGCGCTTGGCCTTGGTCTCGGTGGTCTTGATGCTCTTGTGGGTGAAGAGCGCAGCGGCCAGGTTCGCGAGCAGCAGGCGCTCGTGCGCCGGGCCGCCCCCGAGGCGGGGGCCCTTGGTGGGCTTAGGCATGATCGGTTATCTCCAGTGTTGAAAAGGTCTGATGGCTGAGTCGGACGACGAGCCTCAGATGGTGGTGGACTCGTCCTCGTCGTAGCCGCTGTAGAAGTGGGCGCCGTCGAACCCGGGGACCGAGTCCTTCAGCGACAGGCCCATCTCCGTCAGCTTGTCCTTGACCTCATCCACCGACTTCTGACCGAAGTTGCGGATGTTCATGAGCTGCGTCTCCGACAGCGAGACGAGCTCGCTCACGGTGTTGATGCCCTCGCGCTTGAGGCAGTTGTACGAGCGGACCGACAGGTCGAGGTCCTCGATCGGCATCGACAGCTCGGAGCTGAGGACGGCGTCGACCGGCGCCGGGCCGATCTCGATACCCTCGGCCGCGCTGTTGAGCTCGCGGGCCAGACCGAACAGCTCGACCAGGGTGCGGCCGGCCGAGGCGATGGCGTCGCGCGGGCTGATCGCGGGCTTGGTCTCCACGTCGACGACCAGACGGTCGAAGTCGGTGCGCTCACCGGCACGGGTGGCCTCGACGCGGTAGGTGACCTTGAGGACGGGCGAGTAGATCGAGTCGATCGGGATCTGGCCCGCCTCGCTGTACTCGTTGCGGTTCTGCTGCGCCGAAACGTAGCCGCGGCCGCGCTCGATGGTCAGCTCGACCTCGAACTTCGCCTTGTCGTTGAGCGTCGCGATGACGAGCTCGGGGTTGTGGATCTCCACACCGGCCGGGGCCGAGATGTCGGCGGCGGTGACCTGACCGGCGCCCGTCTTGCGGAGGTACGCGGTGATCGGCTCGTCGTGCTCGCTCGAGACCACCAGACCCTTGATGTTCAGGATGATCTCGGTCACGTCCTCCTTCACGCCCGGCACGGTGCTGAACTCGTGCAGCACACCGTCGATGCGGATGCTGGTGACCGCGGCGCCGGGGATGGAGGAGAGCAGGGTGCGGCGCAGGGAGTTGCCGAGGGTGTATCCGAAGCCGGGCTCCAGCGGCTCGATGACGAACCGCGAGCGGAACTCGGAGATGTTCTCTTCGGTGAGCGTAGGACGCTGTGCAATGAGCACTATTGATTCCTTTCGGCTGAATGTCCGCTATATGACATTCGCTTCTACTGAGGTGGGGGTGTCACGCCGTCAGGCGGCGACCCGGTGGAGTCGCCGCCTGCGGCGGACTGAAGAGAACTGCTTAGACGCGACGGCGCTTGGGCGGGCGGCAACCGTTGTGCGCCTGCGGGGTGACGTCGTTGATCGAGCCGACCTCGAGGCCTGCGGCCTGGAGGGAGCGGATCGCCGTCTCGCGACCCGAACCCGGGCCCTTGACGAAGACGTCGACCTTCTTCATGCCGTGCTCCTGCGCCTGACGCGCAGCCGACTCGGCGGCGAGCTGCGCCGCGAACGGGGTCGACTTGCGGGAGCCCTTGAACCCGACGCCGCCGGACGAGGCCCAGCTGATGACCGCACCGGTGGTGTCGGTGATCGAGACGATCGTGTTGTTGAACGTGCTCTTGATGTGGGCCTGGCCCACAGCGATGTTCTTCTTTTCCTTCTTGCGCGGCTTGCGAGCGGCCGACTTGGGTGCTGCCATTTCTTCTCCTGAATCCTAAGAGCGTGGGGCCGCGGGCCTTAGCGCGCCTTCTTCTTGCCGGCCACGGTGCGCTTCGGACCCTTACGGGTACGAGCGTTGGTCTTGGTGCGCTGGCCGCGGACCGGGAGGCCCTTGCGGTGGCGGATGCCCTCGTAGCTGCCGATCTCGACCTTGCGGCGGATGTCGGCGGCCACCTCGCGGCGCAGGTCGCCCTCCACCTTGAAGTTGCCCTCGATGTAGTCGCGGAGAGCGACGAGCTGCTCGTCGGTCAGGTCCTTGACGCGGATGTCGCCCGAGATCTCGGTCTCGCGCAGAGTCTGGAGGGCGCGGGTGCGGCCGACTCCGTAGATGTAGGTGAGTGCGACCTCCACGCGCTTCTCGCGCGGGATGTCGACGCCTGCTAGACGTGCCATGTGTTGGCTTCTCCTGTGATGAGTGGAGGTCTGCAGCGATCCCGGTGCCCCGGCCTCCTCCGAGGGTGTCCCCCGCGTCCGTCTCCGGACGCGGGTTCTGGGATCGCCTGTTCTTCTATTCGGTTGTGACTGCGTTCAGCCGCGTTCGCTCAGCCCTGGCGCTGCTTGTGACGCGGGTTCTCGCAGATGACCATGACCCGGCCGTTGCGACGGATGACCTTGCACTTGTCGCAGATCTTCTTGACGGAGGGGTTGACCTTCATGAGTGTTTCTAACCTTTGTTCGCTGTCCTCGTACCTCGCCCGGGGCGACCCGTTGGGCGAGGCCGTTACTTACAGCAGACCTTTACTTGTAGCGGTAGACGATCCGGCCGCGGGTCAGATCGTAGGGGCTCAGCTCCACGATCACGCGGTCCTCGGGGAGGATGCGGATGTAGTGCTGGCGCATCTTGCCGGAGATGTGGGCAAGAACCTTGTGACCGTTCGTCAGCTCGACGCGGAACATCGCGTTGGGCAGAGCTTCGATCACGGATCCTTCGATCTCGATGACACCGTCTTTTTTGGCCATAGCCTCACTGTCGCTAAAAGTAGTGGTTTGCTGGTCGTGCGTTGATCGGCGGAAGGCTCGTCTGAAACGTGCCTAAGACACCAAGGATCTATCTTATGGGAAAGGGAGCGATTCCGCCAATCCGCGTGTATCATCTGCGCGCGCTCTGAGCGAACCCGCGTCGAGACGGCTCCGGCGGGTCACGGGATGGGGGTCGGAGTCACGCCGAACGGCGCCAGCCCGGCCGCTCCGCCGTCGCGGGCGGTCAGCACCCAGATGCCGTCCGCGTGCACGGCGACGCTGTGTTCCCAGTGCGCTGCGGCCGACGAGTCCTCCGTGGCGACGGTCCAGCCGTCGTCCTTGACGTAGGTCTCCTGGGAGCCGAGGACGACCATCGGCTCGATGGCGACGACGAGTCCGGGCTTGATCTCCGGGCCCTTCGCGCGCACGCGGTAGTTGAAGACCGGGGGCTCCTCGTGCATCCGCCGGCCGATGCCGTGGCCGATGTAATCGGTGAGGATGCCGTAGTCGCCCTGCGACATGATGTGGTCCTCGATCGCCTCCCCCACCTCGTTGAGGTAGCGGGCCGAGGCGAGCGTGGCGATGCCGCGCCAGAGCGACTGCTCGGTCACGTCCGAAAGTCGCTGCCGCTCGGCGACGGTCTCGGGATGCGCGGGGTCCGGCAGCACGAACGTGCGCGCCGCATCCCCGTTCCAGCCGTTCAGGATCGCGCCGCTGTCCACCGAGAGGATGTCGCCCGGTTCCAGGATGCGCCCGCTCGGGATGCCGTGCACGACCTCGTCGTTGACCGACGCGCAGATCGTGTGGTGGTATCCCGGCTCCAGCTTGAAGTTGGATGCTCCCCCGGCGTCGACGATCGCACGCTCGGCGATCGCGTCCAGCTCGAGCGTCGAGACGCCTGCCGCCACGGCCGCGGCGACGCTCTCGAGGGAGGCGGCGGTCGCCAGCCCCGGCGCGACCATGTCGCGCAACTGGGCGGGCGTCTTGTAGATCGACTTCTTGAAGACCACCGTCAGGCCACGGACTCGCCCGTCGAAGCGCCGGCGACGGGGAGGATGCCCCGCTCGGCCAGCGCCGCGGCGATGCGCTCGGCGACCTCGTCGATCCCGCCGAGGCCGTCGACGGGGACGAGGAGACCTCGCTCGCGGTACACGTCGATCAGCGGGGACGTCTCGCGCAGGTACACCTGCTGGCGGTGGCGGATCGCCTCCTCCGAGTCGTCGGCGCGGCCCTGCTCGTGGGCGCGCTTGCTGAGGCGCTCCACGATCTCGTCCTGATCGGCGGTCAGCTGGATGACGGCGTCGAGCTTCTCGCCCTGGCCGGCCAGCAGCTCGTCCAGGTACTCGACCTGAGCCAGCGTCCGCGGGTAGCCGTCGAGCAGGAAGCCGCCGGCCGCATCCTCTTCGCCCAGGCGGTCGGCGACCAGCTGGTTGGTGAGGCTGTCGGGAACGTAGTCGCCCGCATCCACGATGGCCTTGACCTGCTTGCCGAGCTCGGTCTCGTTCTTGATGTTGGCCCGGAAGATGTCGCCCGTGGAGATGTCGGGGATCCCGTATGCGGTGGTGATGCGGGCGGCCTGGGTGCCTTTGCCCGCTCCGGGGGGACCGACGATCAGCATTCGGGTCAACGCAGAAGCCCTTCGTAATGCCGCTGCTGGAGCTGGGAGTCGATCTGCTTGACCGTCTCCAGTCCCACACCGACGATGATCAGGATGGACGTACCGCCGAACATGAAGTTCTGGCTCGCACCGATCAAGGCGAAGGCGACCAATGGGATCAGCGCGATGATGCCGAGGTAGAACGAGCCGGGCAGCGTCACGCGGGTGAGCACGTAGTCGAGGTACTCGGCCGTCGGGCGGCCCGCGCGGATGCCGGGGATGAAGCCGCCGTACTTCTTCATGTTGTCCGCGACCTCCTCCGGGTTGAAGGTGATGGCCACGTAGAAGTACGTGAAGCCCACGATCAGGAGGAAGTACAGGAGCATGTAGAGCGGGTGGTCGCCCTTGGTCAGGTAGTTGGTGATCCAGGTCACCCACGGCGCCGGGGCCTTGCCCGCGGCGGGCTGGTTGAACTGCGCGATCAGGGCGGGCAGGTACAGCAGCGACGAGGCGAAGATGACGGGCACGACGCCGGCCATGTTGACCTTGATCGGGATGTACGTGTTGTTGCCGCCGTACGTCCGCCGGCCGACCATGCGCTTCGCGTACTGCACGGGGATGCGCCGCTGCGACTGCTCGACGAAGACGACGCCCATGACGATGAGCAGTCCGATCGCGATCACGACCAGGAGGATCTCGATGCCCTGCGACTGGCCGACCGCCCAGAGGGAGGACGGGAACTGCGCGGCGATCGAGGTGAAGATGAGGAGCGACATGCCGTTGCCGATGCCGCGCTCGGTGACGAGCTCGCCCATCCACATGATGAGGCCGGTACCGGCGGTCATCGTGATGACCATCAGCATGATCGCGTACCACGAGTCGTCCGTGATGAGCTGCGTGCACTGCGAGACGGCGGTGGTGCCGAACAGTGCGCCGCTGCGGGCGACGGTGATGAGGGTGGTGGACTGCAGGACGCCCAGCGCGATGGTGAGGTAGCGCGTGTACTGCGTCAGCTTGGCCTGGCCCGCCTGGCCCTCCTTGTAGAGGGTCTCGAAGCGCGGGATGACCACGCGCAGCAGCTGCACGATGATCGACGCGGTGATGTACGGCATGATGCCGAGCGCGAAGATCGAGAGCTTGAGGAGCGCGCCGCCGGAGAACAGGTTCACCAGCGAGTAGAGGCCGGACGTGTCCTGGTTGGCGTTCAGACAGGTCTGGACGTTACCGAAGTCGACGAACGGCGCAGGGATGAAGGAGCCCAACCGGAAGAGGGCGATGATGCCCAGGGTGAAGAAGATCTTCCGGCGAAGATCCGGGGTGCGGAAGATCCGCGCAACGGCGCTAAACAAACCTGCGTCCTGCTTTCCTAAGAGTCAGTCGGGTGGCCGGTCTCCCGGCCACCCGACTCGACTGCTGTTCGGGTGGCTACTGGACGGAGCCACCAGCGGCGACGATCTTCTGCTCGGCAGAGCCGGAGACCTTGTCGACCGCAACGTTCAGCTTAACCGCAATGTCCCCGTTGCCGAGAACCTTGACCTTCTCGTTCTTGCGAACGGCGCCCTTGGCGACGAGGTCCGCGACGGTGACGTCACCGCCGGACGGGTACAGCTCGGCGAGCTTCTCCAGGTTCACGACCTGGTACTCGACCCGGAACGGGTTCTTGAAGCCGCGCAGCTTCGGCGCACGCATGTGCAGCGGAAGCTGGCCGCCCTGGAAACCGGGCCGGACCTGGTAACGCGCCTTGGTGCCCTTGGTACCGCGGCCGGCCGTCTTACCCTTCGAACCCTCACCGCGTCCGACGCGGGTCTTGTCCTTCTTGGCGCCGGCGGCGGGACGGAGGTGGTGCACCTTCAGGACCTGCTCGCGGGGCTCCGCGACGTCCTTCTTGGCCGACGCCTTGGCGGCCGGCTTTGCGGACACCGTGTCGTCCTTCGTCGAGGCGGCGGCCTTGTCGGCGGCGGAAGCCGTCGTCTTCTTGGCCGGAGCCTTCTTCGCGGTGCTGGTCTTCTCGGCGGCCGGCTTGTCGGCGGCAGCCTTCGTGCTCGCGGCCTTGGTCGCGGGCTTCTTGGTGGCCGGCTTCTCGGCGGCCTCAGTGGTGGCCTTGTCGTCAGCCATTAGTCGATCTCCTCAACCTTCACCAGGTGAGCGACGGTGTTGACGTACCCGCGGTTCTGCGGGTTGTCCTCGCGGACGACGACGTCACCGATGCGCTTCAGTCCCAGACTGCGCAGCGTGTCGCGCTGGTACTGCTTCTCGCTCACTTTCGACTTGATCTGCGTGATCTTCAGACGCGCAGCCATCAGGCACCTGCCTTAGCGGTCGCGGCGGCCTCGGCCAGCGCTGCCTCAGTGCGAAGCAGGCGCGCCGGGGCGACCTGGTCGTAGTCGAGGCCACGGCGGGCAGCGACGGCACGGGGCTCCTCGAGCTGCTTCAGCGCCTCGACGGTCGCGTGCACGATGTTGATCGTGTTCGACGAGCCGAGCGACTTGCTCAGGACGTCGTGGATGCCCGCGCACTCGAGCACGGCGCGCACCGGACCACCGGCGATGACACCGGTACCGGCGGCGGCCGGACGCAGGAGGACGACGCCGGCGGCGGCCTCACCCTGCACCGGGTGCGGGATGGTGTTGCCGACGCGCGGGACGCGGAAGAAGTTCTTCTTCGCCTCCTCGACGCCCTTCGAGATCGCCAGCGGCACCTCACGGGCCTTGCCGTAGCCGACGCCCACCAGGCCGTTGCCGTCGCCGACGACCACGAGAGCGGTGAAGCTGAAGCGACGACCACCCTTCACGACCTTCGAGACGCGGTTGATGGTGACGACGCGCTCCAGGAACTGGCTCTTGTCGGCGTCACGGCTGCCACGGTCGCGGTTGGGGTTGCGCTCGCGGCCACCGCGGCGCGGCTCGCGCTCGCTCCGGGTGTTGTTGTCGGTGCCCGCAGCGGTCTCGACCGGCTGCGTGCTGTCCGTTACCTGATCGGCCACGGTCTGCTCCTTGTTGTTTGCGTCGCTCACAGGTTCAGTCCACCCTCTCGAGCTCCCTCGGCGACAGCGGCGACGCGACCCGCGTACTTGCTGCCACCACGGTCGAACACGACGGCCTCGACCCCGGCGCTCTTCGCGCGCTCGGCGACGAGCTCGCCGACCTTGCGGGCCTTGGCGGTCTTGTCACCGTCGAACGTGCGGAGGTCGGCCTCCATGGTCGACGCCGAGGCCAGCGTGTGGCCCTTCGCGTCGTCGACGACCTGCACGAAGACGTGGCGGGCCGAACGGGTGACGACCAGGCGCGGACGGACCGCGGTGCCCTCGATCTTCTTGCGAAGGCGGGTGTGACGGCGGTCGCGAGCGGCCGCCTTGCTCTTTCCTCTGGTACCCAGAGCCATGATTACTTACCAGCCTTTCCGGCCTTGCGACGAACGACCTCGCCGGCGTAGCGCACGCCCTTGCCCTTGTACGGCTCGGGCTTGCGGATCTTGCGGATGTTCGCGGCGACCTCGCCGACGGCCTGCTTGTCGATCCCGGCCACGGTGAGGCGGTTGTTGCCCTCGACCGTGAACGTGATGCCGGCCGGCGGCTCCACGGTCACCGGGTGCGAGAAGCCGAGCGCGAACTCGACGGCCGCACCCTTCTGCACGACGCGGTAACCGGTGCCGACGATCTCCAGGCCCTTGGAGTAGCCCTGGGTGACGCCGATGATCTGGTTGTTGATGAGGGTGCGGGTGAGGCCGTGCAGCGAACGCGACTCGCGCTCGTCGTCCGGACGGGTCACGAGGACCTGGTTCTCCTCGAGCTTGACCTCGATCGGGTTCGCGACGGTGAGGCTCAGCTCACCCTTCGGACCCTTGACGGTGACGGCCTGGCCGTCGATCTTCACATCGACCCCGGCGGGGACGTCGATGGGCAGTCTTCCAATACGCGACATGGCGGATTACCACACGTAGGCGAGGACTTCCCCACCCACGCCCTTCTTCTCAGCCTGACGGTCCGTGAGCAGACCGGAGGAGGTGGACAGGATGGCGATGCCGAGGCCGCCGAGCACCGTGGGGAGCTCCGTGGACTTCGCGTAGACGCGGAGGCCGGGCTTCGACACGCGCTTGATACCGGCGATGGAACGCTCGCGGTCCGGACCGAACTTGAGGTTCAGGGTCAGGGTCTTGCCGACGCGGGCGTCGGTGACCTCCCAGCCGGAGATGTAGCCCTCGTTGGTGAGGATCTCGGCGATGTGGGCCTTGAGCTTCGAGTGCGGCATCGACACGGTGTCGTGGTGAGCCGAGTTCGCGTTGCGCAGTCTGGTCAGCATGTCTGCGACCGGATCTGTCATGGTCATTTCGGTGTTTCCTTTGGTCACCAGGTTTCGTTCAGCCGTTACACGACTGACGACCTGTGGTGGAAGCGGGCCGGCCAGGCCGGCCGGCCCGCAGGTGGGCCTAGTTGGCCGCGTCGCTCGAACGGAACGGGAAGCCGAGCTGCTTCAGCAGCGCGCGGCCCTCGTCGTCGTTCTTGGCAGTGGTCACCACGGTGATGTCCATGCCGCGGACGCGGTCGATGCGGTCCTGGTTGATCTCGTGGAACATCGACTGCTCCGTGAGACCGAACGTGTAGTTGCCGTTCCCGTCGAACTGCTTGTCGCTGAGGCCGCGGAAGTCGCGGATACGCGGAAGCGCGAGGGAGAGCAGGCGGTCGAGGAACTCCCACATGCGGTCGCCGCGCAGCGTGACGTGCGCACCGATCGGCTGGCCCTCGCGCAGTTTGAACTGCGCGATGGACTTGCGGGCCTTGGTGACCTGAGGCTTCTGGCCGGTGATCAGGGTGAGGTCGTTGACCGCACCGTCGATCACCTTGCCGTCACGAGCCGCCTCGCCGACACCCATGTTGACGACGATCTTCACCAGACCGGGCACCTGGTGCACGTTGGTGAAGCCGAAGTCCCCCTGGAGCTGCTTGGAGATCTCGTTCTTGTACTTCTGCTTCAGGCGCGGCTGGATTTTGCCAGCAGCGGTTGCAGTGTCGGTCATTACAGGTCCTTACCAGACTTCTTGGCGTAACGAACGCGGACCGTCTTGGTGACGCCGTCCTTCGTGACGCTCTCTTCGCGGAAGCCGACGCGGGTCGGCTTCTTGCTCTCGGGGTCGACCAGCGCCACGTTCGAGACGTGGATCGGGGCCTCGTGGGTCTCGATGCCGCCGGTCTTCGTGCCACGCTGCGTCTGGCCGACGCGCACGTGCTTGGTCACGAAGTTGACGCCCTCGACGATGACGCGGTTCTGCTCGACGAGAACCTCGATGACGCGACCCTGCTTGCCACGGTCACCACCGCGGGCCTGCGAGCGGCCCGAGATGACCTGGACCAGGTCGCCCTTCTTGATGTTCGCCATGGGTTACAGCACCTCCGGTGCGAGCGAGATGATCTTCATGAACTTCTTGTCGCGGAGCTCGCGGCCGACCGGTCCGAAGATGCGCGTGCCGCGGGGGTCACCGTCGTTCTTCAGGATGACGGCGGCGTTCTCGTCGAACTTGATGTAGGAGCCGTCCGGGCGGCGGGTGTTCTTGCGAACACGCACGACGACCGCCTTGACGACGTCGCCCTTCTTGACGTTCCCACCCGGGATCGCGTCCTTGACCGTGGCGACGATGACGTCGCCGAGGCCGGCGTAGCGACGGCTGGAGCCGCCGAGCACGCGGATCGCGAGGAGCTCCTTGGCGCCGGTGTTGTCGGCGACCTTGAGTCGGGATTCCTGCTGGATCACTTGGCCTTCTCCAGAATCTCAACCAGGCGCCAGCGCTTGCTGGCGCTCAGGGGACGGGTCTCGTTGATGAGAACGAGGTCGCCGATGCCGGCGGTGTTGTTCTCGTCGTGCGCCTTCACCTTGGAGGTGCGGCGGATGACCTTGCCGTACAGGGGGTGCTTCACGCGGTCCTCGACCTCGACGACGATGGTCTTGTCCATCTTGTCGCTGACGACGTAACCGCGACGGGCCTTGCGGTACCCGCGGACGAGGGCCTCGCCGGCCGCCGACTCCGCGGCCGCGGCCTTGGTGGTCTCAGCCATTACTTGGCCTCCTCATTCGTGGTGTCGACCTCGGCCTCGGCGGCCGGGGCCGCCTTCTTGGCGCGGGTCTTCTTCTTCTCGGCCGGCGCGGCCTCGGCCGGGGCCGGGGTCGCCCGGATCCCGAGCTCGCGCTCGCGGATCACGGTGTAGATACGAGCGATGTCACGCTTCACGGCGCGCAGGCGGCCGTGGCTCTCGAGCTGGCCGGTGGCCGACTGGAAGCGCAGGTTGAACAGCTCTTCCTTGGCCTTCTTCAGCTCGTCGACGAGACGCTCGTCTTCGAAAGTGTCGAGCTCGCTCGAGGCAAGCTCCTTGGAACCGATCGCCATTATGCGTCGCCCTCCTCGCGCTTGATGATGCGTGCCTTGAGGGGCAGCTTGTGGATTGCACGGGTCATGGCCTCGCGAGCGAGTTCCTCGGAGACTCCCGAGACCTCGAAGAGGACGCGACCCGGCTTGACGTTCGCGACCCACCACTCGGGCGAACCCTTACCGGAACCCATTCGGGTCTCGGCCGGCTTCTTCGTGAGCGGACGGTCGGGGTAGATGTTGATCCACACCTTGCCGCCACGCTTGATGTGACGCGTCATGGCGATACGAGCGGACTCGATCTGACGGTTGGTCACGTAAGCGGGCGTCAGGGCCTGGATGCCGAACTCGCCGAAGGAGACCTTCGTGCCACCGGTCGCCTGGCCGCTACGGCCGGGGTGGTGCTGCTTGCGGTGCTTGACTCTGCGTGGGATCAACATGGTTATGCCTCAACTCCTGCTGCGGCCGGCGCGGCCGTGGTCTCGGGGGCGTTGCCCCGGCCACCGCGACGCGGACGGTCGTTGCGCTCGCGGGACGGCTTGACGTTCGCCTGCTCGCGAGCCAGTTCCTTGTTCGTGATGTCGCCCTTGTAGATCCACACCTTCACACCGATGCGACCGAAGGTGGTCTTGGCCTCGTAGAAGCCGTAGTCGATGTTGGCGCGGAGCGTGTGCAGCGGCACACGACCCTCGCGGTAGAACTCGGAGCGGCTCATCTCGGCGCCGCCGAGACGGCCGGACACCTGGATGCGGACACCCTTGGCGCCGGCGCGCTGCGCGCCCTGCAGGCCCTTGCGCATCGCGCGGCGGAAGGCCACACGGGCGGAGAGCTGCTCGGCGATGCCCTGCGCGACGAGCTGGGCGTCGGCCTCGGGGTTCTTCACCTCGAGGATGTTCAGCTGGATCTGCTTGCCGGTGAGCTTCTCGAGGTCGGCGCGGATGCGCTCGGCCTCGGCGCCACGACGACCGATCACGATGCCCGGGCGGGCGGTGTGGATGTCGACGCGGACGCGGTCACGGGTGCGCTCGATCTCGATGCGCGAGACTCCCGCGCGGTCGAGCGAGGTCTGCAGCAGGCGGCGGATCTTGACGTCCTCGGCGAGGTAGTCGCTGTACTTCTGACCCGGCTTGGTGCTGTCCGAGAACCAGCGCGACACGTGGTCGGTGGTGATGCCCAGACGGAAGCCGTAGGGATTGACTTTCTGGCCCATTACTTGCTCGCCTTCTTCACGGTGCTGGCCTTCTTCGCTGGCTGAGCGTCCACGACCTCATCCGGCGTCGCGAGGACGATCGTGATGTGGCTGGTGCGCTTGTTGATCCGGAAGGCCCGGCCCTGTGCGCGCGGCTGGAACCGCTTGAGGGTGGTTCCCTCGTCCACGAAGGCGCGGCTCACGTACAGGTCCTGCTCGTCCAGGTAGGTGTTGCTCTGGTCGGCCTTGACCCGCGCGTTGGCGATGGCCGAGGCGACGAGCTTGTAGACAGGCTCGCTCGCGCTCTGGGGCGCGAACTTCAGGATGGCCAGGGCCTCCTGGGCCTGCTTGCCGCGGATCAGGTTGACGACGCGGCGGGCCTTCATGGGGGTGACGCGGATGTGTCGCACGCGGGCGATCGACTCCACCATTTCTCTCCTCCTTTCGCCTCCGCGTTAGCGGCGGCGACCCTTCTTGTCGTCCTTCACGTGACCGCGGAAGGTACGGGTCGGCGCGAACTCGCCGAGCTTGTGACCGACCATGGTCTCGGTGACGAACACCGGGATGTGCTTGCGACCGTCGTGCACCGCGATGGTGTGACCCAGCATGGCGGGGACGATCATCGAGCGGCGCGACCAGGTCTTGATCACGTTCTTGCTGTTGGCCTCGTTCGCGGCGACCACCTTGCGAAACAGGTGCTCGTCGACGAAGGGGCCCTTCTTGAGACTGCGTGGCATCTTCTCGAACTCCTACTTGCGCTTCTTGCCGGCGTTACGGCGGCGGACGATGAGCTTGTCGCTTTCCTTGTTGGGGTGGCGCGTACGGCCTTCCTTCTGACCCCACGGGCTGACCGGGTGGCGACCACCGGAGGTCTTGCCCTCACCACCACCGTGCGGGTGGTCGATCGGGTTCATCGCGACACCGCGGACGGTCGGGCGGACGCCCTTCCAGCGCATGCGGCCGGCCTTGCCCCAGTTGATGTTCGACTGCTCGGCGTTGCCGACCTCGCCGATCGTGGCGCGGCAGCGCGCGTCGACGTTGCGGACCTCGCCCGAGGGGAGGCGCAGCTGGGCGTAGGGGCCGTCCTTCGCGACGAGGCGCACCGACGAACCGGCCGAACGGGCGATCTTGGCGCCGCCGCCCGGCTTCAGCTCGATCGCGTGCACGACGGTACCGGTCGGGATGTTGCGCAGCGGCAGGTTGTTGCCCGGCTTGATGTCCGCGCCGGCACCCGACTCCACGACGTCGCCCTGCTTGAGGCCGGCCGGCGCGAGGATGTAGCGCTTGGTGCCGTCCACGAAGTGGAGCAGCGCGATACGAGCGGTGCGGTTGGGGTCGTACTCGATGTGAGCGACCTTGGCGTTGACGCCGTCCTTGTCGTTGCGACGGAAGTCGATCACGCGGTACTGGCGCTTGTGGCCACCACCGATGTGACGGGTCGTGATGCGGCCCTGGTTGTTGCGGCCACCGCTCTTCGACAGCGGACGGAGAAGGGACTTCTCCGGCGTCGAGCGGGTGATCTCGGCGAAGTCGGCGACCGAGGAGCCGCGACGACCGGGGGTCGTGGGCTTGTAGTTACGAATTGCCATGTCTGTCTTCCTCTAGTCCTTCGCTCAGCCGACGGCCGTGAAGATGTCGATGGAACCGGACTTCAGCGTGACGATGGCGCGCTTGGTGTCCTTGCGCTTGCCGATGCCGAAGCGGGTGCGGCGGGTCTTGCCCTGACGGTTCAGGGTGTTCACCGAAGCGACCTCGACCTTGAAGATCGACTCGATCGCGAGCTTGATCTCGGTCTTGTTCGAGCGGGGGTCGACGACGAAGGTGTACTTGCCCTCGTCGATCAGGCCGTAGCTCTTCTCGGAGACCACCGGGGCGATGATGATGTCGCGCGGGTCCTTGTTGACGGCCATTACGCATCCACCTCTTCCTTGTTGCTCGCAGTGTTCGTCTTGGAGGCGATGAAGCCCTCGAGCGCGGCCTGCGAGAAGACGATGTCGTCGCTCACCAGGACGTCGTAGGCGTTCAGCTGGTCGAAGGTCAGCACGTGCACCGAGGGGACGTTGCGGACGCTCTTGAAGGCCAGCTCGTCGTCGCGCTCCAGCACGACGAGGACGTGCTTCGAGGTCGCGATGCCGCTCAGCAGGTCGACGACGGCCTTGGTCGAGGGCGCGTCACCGGAGGTGAAGGCCTGGACGGCGTGGAGACGGGCGCCGCGAGCGCGGTCCGAGAGAGCGCCGAGCAGAGCAGCGGCGATCATCTTCTTCGGGGTGCGCTGCGCGTAGCTGCGCGGCGTCGGGCCGTGGACGATGCCACCACCGGTCATCTGCGGGGCGCGGATGGAACCCTGGCGGGCGCGACCGGTGCCCTTCTGCTTGAACGGCTTGCGGCCGGCGCCGGAGACCTCGCCACGACCCTTGGTCTTGTGCGTGCCCTGGCGTGCCGCGGCGAGCTGCGCCGTGACGACCTGGTGGATCAGCGGGATGTTGGTCTGAACGTCGAACAGGGCCTCGGGAAGCTCGATGGAGCCGGCCTTCTTGCCCTTGAGGTCGACGACGTCAATCGAGGTAGCCATGTGCTTAGGCCCCCTTCACTGCGTTGCGGACGAAAACGATGCGGCCACGAGCGCCGGGAACGGCACCCTTGACCAGCAGCAGGCCCTTCTCGGCGTCGATGCCCTGCACCTTGAGGTTCAGGACGGTGACGCGCTCGCCACCCATGCGACCGGCCATGCGCATGCCCTTGAAGACACGGCTGGGGGTCGAGGAGGCGCCGATGGAGCCCGGCTTGCGGTGGTTGCGGTGCGCACCGTGCGAAGCGGAGACGCCCTGGAAGTTGTGGCGCTTCATGACACCGGCGAAGCCCTTGCCCTTCGAGGTGCCCACGACGTCGACCAGCTGGCCGATCTCGAAGGTGCCGTCGACGGTGAGCTCCTGGCCGGCCGCGTACTCGGCGGCGTCGGCGGTGCGGACCTCGGTGAGGTGACGACGCGGGGTGACACCCGCCTTGTCGAAGTGACCGGCGGACGGCTTGTTGACCTTGCGCGGGTCGATCTGGCCGTAGGCGATCTGGACGGCGTTGTAGCCGTCGGCCTCGGGGGTGCGGACCTGGGTCACGACGTTCGGCGTGATCTCGATGACCGTGACGGGGATGAGCTTGTTGTTCTCGTCCCAGACCTGGGTCATGCCGAGCTTCTTGCCGAGGAGACCCTTGGAGGTCTTGGTGTCGTGCGCTGCGCTGTTGGAGTTAGGCATGGTGACACTCCCCCTTAGAGCTTGATCTCGATGTTGACGTCGGCGGGCAGGTCGAGACGCATGAGCGAGTCGACGGCCTTCGGCGTCGGGTCGATGATGTCGATCAGCCGCTTGTGCGTGCGCATCTCGAAGTGCTCGCGGCTGTCCTTGTACTTGTGGGGCGAACGGATGACGACCACCACGTTCTTCTCGGTGGGAAGGGGCACCGGGCCGACGACGGTCGCGCCTGCACGGGTCACCGTGTCGACGATCTTGCGCGCCGAGGTGTCGATGACCTCGTGGTCATACGACTTAAGCCGGATGCGGATCTTCTGTCCCGCCATGTCTGACTCTCTCTCTTGTTATGGCGTCGTACGAGACGGCTCTCTCGAGTCGTTCTTCGCATTGGACGCGGTGCGACGTACGCGTGGGGAACGCCACTATTCTTCTGTCAACTCACCCGAGCCGGCCGGTTCGTGGCACAGGGGTAACCCCTGGCCTCTACGGTGGTCTGATTGAGCGTGTCCTGCTGCCTGCGGCCTAACCATCGGTCGCTTCTGCGACGGGTTATGCACTGCCTGGCAGTGATCCGGTCGGCGGGCGCACCTGCGCACACGTTCCGAAATGTTGAACTAGACAAGTTTGCCAGATCGCGGCCAATGCTGCAACCCGGGCGTGTCGCGCCGGCGTGGCGCGCTCCGCGCTGTGGAGAAGCGGGTTCTCCACGGAAGCGTCGACTCGGCGTCGCGCTCGCGAGCCAGACGCGATGCTCGGGGCATGAGCATCTCAGCGGGCGTAAGTACTTCATCGACCCTCCGTCGACTTCACGAGAAGGCCGTCGAGCCCGGCCGCGCCGCCAATGCAGACCTCATCGCTCGTCACAGGAGCCGCGACGACCTCCTGGAGCGGATGCGCATGTACGCGCGGCGAAGGGTGAATGCGCCGGTGTTCTGCCAGTCGTCCGCCCTCTTGATTCACGGGTTGCCTCTGCTGGGCACATCGCCGACCGCGATTCACGTGCTGGCCCGTGCGGCGCGAGACGACCATGAACACGGGATCGTGACCCACGCCCGTCGCGACGACGCCCCTGTGGTGGAGATTCGCGGTTTGCTCGTCACAACGCTGGCCCACACCGTTGTGGACGTCGCAGCGAGCGCCTCCCTGATGGACGGAGTCGTCGTCGCAGATGCCGCACTGGCAGGCCGAGGCCGGCCTGGACGGATGCCGCGGATCTCACGTGACGACCTGGCGCATGCGGCCCGTTCGCTCGCCGGCGGCGCCTCAGGACGGGCACGGGCACAGGTCGTCGCCCGGTTCGCCGACGGGCGTGCGGAGTCGCCGTTGGAGTCCGTGAGCAGGGTGAGCATGGGACTCGCCGGCGCCCCAACGCCCGAGCTTCAGCTGGAGGTGGAGGACCTGCTCGGCTTCCGTGCGCGCGTGGATTTCGCGTGGCCCGACCTAGGCCTCGTCGGCGAGGCTGACGGTGCGGTCAAGTACCGTCAGCCCGCAATGCGGCGTGAACGGAGTTCGGCGGACATTGTCTCAGCGCACGCCGAGCGGCAGAGACTCATCGAGTCGATGGGTCTGCGAGTCGTTCGATGGGGGTGGCCGACCGGTACCCGCCCCGATCGCATGAGCGCCATCCTCACAGCGGCGGGCGTCACGCTTTCGCCTCGCTGCACCATTGACGGCGTCGACGAGCCGGCCGTTCGCGGGACAGACCTGAGGATGCAAAGAGGCCAATGACGTTTGCCGTGCTGACAACTCCTACGTCGGCCGGACATAAGGGAGCGGGGCCGGCTCTGCCGACCCCGCTCGAGTGGCGCCTCGCGCCGCCACTCAGCTGATGTGTCCACGACCGCTACGCGGCCCCCGAACTTCCGTTGCGAGAACCTGTCAGCGACGTGGGCTGGTTTGCGAGGCCGTGGGTATCCATAGGCACTCCTCTCATCGACGGAACCGTTCGGTTGATACGGTGCGTCAATTCTGCGACGGAGATGCCGCCGGGTAAAGCCCCGGTGAACACAAAAGAGGGCCGGGCCCGAAGGCCCGACCCTCTCCAAGCGAGGTCGCGAGGACTTACTTGTTGATCTTCGTGACGGTACCGGCGCCCACGGTGCGGCCACCCTCACGGATGGCGAAGCCGAGGCCCTCCTCCATGGCGATCGGCTGGATCAGCTCGACCGACATGTCGGTGGTGTCGCCGGGCATGACCATCTCGGTGCCCTCGGGCAGCGAGATGACGCCGGTGACGTCGGTGGTGCGGAAGTAGAACTGCGGACGGTAGTTCGTGTAGAAGGGGTTGTGACGGCCACCCTCATCCTTGGACAGGATGTAGGCGGTTCCCTCGAAGTTGGTGTGAGGGGTCACAGAACCCGGCTTCGCGACGACCTGGCCGCGCTCCACGTCCTCGCGCTTGGTGCCGCGGAGGAGCAGACCACAGTTCTCGCCGGCCCACGCCTCGTCGAGCTGCTTGTGGAACATCTCGATACCGGTGACCGTGGTCTTCTGCGTCGGGCGGATGCCGACGATCTCGACCTCGGAGTTGATGGCGAGGGTGCCGCGCTCGGCGCGACCGGTGACGACGGTGCCACGACCGGTGATCGTGAAGACGTCCTCGATCGGCATCAGGAACGGCTTGTCCTTGTCGCGCACCGGGTCCGGGATGGACTCGTCGACGGCCTCCATGAGGTCGAGGATGGACTGCGTCCACTTCTCGTCGCCCTCGAGAGCCTTCAGGCCCGAGACGCGGACGACCGGAGCGTTGTCGCCGTCGAAGTCCTGGCTGGAGAGCAGCTCACGGACCTCGAGCTCGACGAGCTCCAGGATCTCCTCGTCGTCGACCATGTCGGACTTGTTCAGCGCGACGAGCAGGTACGGAACGCCGACCTGCTTGGCGAGCAGAACGTGCTCACGGGTCTGAGCCATCGGGCCGTCGGTGGCGGCGACCACGAGGATCGCGCCGTCCATCTGAGCAGCACCGGTGATCATGTTCTTGATGTAGTCGGCGTGACCCGGGGCGTCAACGTGCGCGTAGTGGCGCTTCGGCGTCTCGTACTCGACGTGCGAGATGTTGATCGTGATACCACGCTGACGCTCTTCCGGAGCCGAGTCGATCGACGCGAAGTCGCGCTGAACGTTGGTCGCCGACGGGTACTTGTCAGCAAGCACCTTGGAGATCGCCGCGGTGAGCGTCGTCTTGCCGTGGTCGACGTGACCGATGGTTCCGATGTTGACGTGCGGCTTAGTCCGCTCGAACTTGGCCTTAGCCACTGTGGGTCCTCCTCAGGACTCTCGTGCAGGTCCCTCGGTCGACGGATTTCGACCGGTGGGATCTGCGGATTGGTTTCTTATGTTACGGGATGTTGCCTGGGGTGAGCGACCGAGGTCACTCGCCCTTGCTCTTCTGGACGATCTCGTCGGCCACAGCCTTCGGGACCTCCGCGTAGCTGTCGAACTGCATCGAGTACACCGCGCGGCCCGAGGTCTTCGACCGCAGGTCGCCGATGTATCCGAACATCTCGGACAGCGGAACGTTGGCACGCACCACCTTGACACCGCTGGCGTCCTCCATGGACTGGATCTGCCCACGACGGGAGTTCAGGTCGCCGATCACGTCGCCCATGTACTCCTCCGGCGTACGCACCTCGACCGCCATGAGCGGCTCGAGGAGCACCGGGTTCGCCTTCCGAGCGGCCTCCTTGTAGGCCATCGAGCCGGCGATCTTGAACGCCATCTCCGAGGAGTCGACGTCGTGCGAGGCACCGTCGACGAGCGTCGCCTTGACGCCCACCGTCGGGAAGCCGGCGAGAACGCCGACCTGCATCGCGTCCTGGATGCCCGCATCCACCGAGGGGATGTACTCGCGCGGGACGCGACCGCCGGTGACGGCGTTCACGAACTCGTACGAGGTCTCCGGGGTGACCTCCATGGGCTCCAGGCTGATCTGCACCTTTGCGAACTGACCGGAACCACCGGTCTGCTTCTTGTGGGTGTAGTCGTACTTCTCCACCGTGCGGCGGATGGTCTCGCGGTAGGCCACCTGGGGCTTTCCGACGTTCGCCTCGACGTTGAACTCGCGCTTCATGCGGTCGACGAGGATGTCGAGGTGGAGCTCGCCCATGCCCTTGATGACGGTCTGGCCGGTCTCCTGGTTCTGCTCGGTGCGGAACGTCGGGTCCTCTTCGGCCAGCTTCTGGATCGCGGTGCCCAGCTTCTCCTGGTCGGCCTTGGTCTTCGGCTCGATGGCGACCTCGATCACCGGCTCCGGGAAGGTCATCGACTCGAGCACGACCTGGTTGTCCGGGTCGCTCAGGGTGTCACCGGTGGTGGTGTCCTTGAGGCCGATCACCGCGTAGATGTTGCCGGCGGTGACGAAGTCGACCGGGTTCTCCTTGTTGGCGTGCATCTGGAAGATCTTGCCGATGCGCTCCTTCTTGCCCTTGGTCGAGTTGACGACCTGGGCACCGGAGTCGATGCGGCCCGAGTACACGCGGACGTAGGTCAGACGACCGAAGAACGGGTGCACGGCGACCTTGAAGGCCAGCGCCGAGAAGGGCTCGGTCGCGTCGGCGTGACGCATGATGACCTGCTCCTCGTCGCGCGGGTTGTGCGCCTCGATGGCGGGCACGTCGAGCGGCGACGGGAGGTAGTCGATCACGGCGTCGAGCATCGGCTGGACGCCGCGGTTCTTGAACGCCGAACCGCAGAGGACCGGGTAGATCTCGTTGTTGACGGTGAGCTTGCGGATCGCGGCCTTGATCTCGGGGACCGTGATCTCCTCGCCGCCGAAGAACTTCTCGAGCAGCGCGTCGTCGCTCTCGGCGACGGTCTCGATCAGCTTCGCGCGGTACTCCTCGGCCTTGGCCTGGAGGTCGGCGGGGATCTCCTGGACCTCGTACTTGGCGCCCATGGTCACATCGCCCTTGGCGTCGCCCGGCCAGACCAGCGCGCGCATCTCGATGAGGTCGACGACACCGACGAAGTCGGACTCGGAACCGATCGGGAGCTGCATCACCAGCGGCTTGGCGCCGAGGCGGGAGATGATGGTGTCGACCGTGAAGTAGAAGTCGGCGCCCAGCTTGTCCATCTTGTTGACGAAGCAGATGCGCGGGACGTTGTACTTGTCGGCCTGGCGCCACACGGTCTCCGACTGGGGCTCCACGCCCTCCTTCGCGTCGAAGACGGCGACCGCGCCGTCGAGCACGCGGAGCGAGCGCTCCACCTCGACGGTGAAGTCGACGTGTCCGGGCGTGTCGATGATGTTGATCTGGTTCTTGTTCCAGAAGCAGGTCACGGCCGCGGACGTGATGGTGATGCCGCGCTCCTTCTCCTGCTCCATCCAGTCGGTGGTCGAGGCGCCGTCGTGCGTCTCGCCGATCTTGTGGTTGACGCCCGTGTAGAACAGGATGCGCTCGGTCGTGGTGGTCTTGCCGGCATCGATGTGGGCCATGATGCCGATGTTGCGGACCTTGTTCAGGTCAGTGAGCACGTCCTGTGCCACAGGGTTCCTCCGAAAAGTTGAAAGTGGAAGGTGTGCCGTCCGGGCGCGGCACCTTTGAGTACAACGCCCGGACGGCCAGATTTATTACCAGCGGTAGTGAGCGAAGGCCTTGTTCGACTCGGCCATCTTGTGCGTGTCCTCACGGCGCTTCACGGCGGCGCCGAGGCCGTTCGAGGCGTCGAGGATCTCGTTGGTGAGACGCTCGGTCATCGTCTTCTCGCGACGGCCCTTGGCGTAGCTGGTGAGCCAGCGGAGCGCGAGGGTGTTGGCGCGGTGCGGCTTGACCTCGACCGGCACCTGGTAGGTCGAGCCACCGACACGGCGGGAGCGGACCTCGAGGGTCGGACGGATGTTGTCGAGCGCCTTCTTGAGCGTGGTGACAGCATCCTGGCCGGACTTGGTGGCGACGCCCTCGAGCGCGTCGTAGACGATGCGCTCGGCGAGGCCCTTCTTGCCGTCGAGGAGGATCTTGTTGACGAGCTGGCTGACGACCGGGGACCCGTAGACCGGGTCGGCGACGACGGGGCGCTTCGGAGCGGGACCCTTGCGAGGCATTACTTCTTCTCCATCTTCGCGCCGTAACGGCTACGAGCCTGCTTGCGGTTCTTCACGGCCTGGGTGTCCAGGGCGCCGCGGACGATCTTGTAGCGGACGCCGGGAAGGTCCTTCACACGGCCGCCACGGACGAGCACCATGGAGTGCTCCTGCAGGTTGTGGCCCTCACCGGGGATGTAAGCGGTGACCTCGGTCCCGTTCGACAGCTTCACACGGGCGACCTTGCGGAGCGCCGAGTTCGGCTTCTTGGGGGTGGTGGTGTAGACACGGGTGCACACGCCGCGCTGCTGGGGGTTGGCCTTCAGGGCGGGGGCCTTGGTCTTGGTGACCTTCGGCGTCCGTCCCTTGCGGACCAACTGCTGAATGGTTGGCACTGAACTTCTCCTTATATGGACTGCACGGTGACAGTTGTCGCTTATTCCCCAGCAGCCACCCGCCCGCTTCGCACGCATTCGGCTCGCGGATGAGAAGGCACTGGGGGAATCGGCCGACAGGCGTTGTCCGCCGGCCGATATGCCGTGGGGGCGGGGGTTCCGTGCGGTCTCCCTGCCCATCGGATGAGTACGTGCCAGCCCGCTCGACCTGCGCCCGGAAGTGGGCACGAGACAAGCGCGCGACAGAGCGCACACCCGATAAATACTATCCGGTGGCCTCCTGGCGGTCAAATGGCGGAGGGCCGCCGACGCCCCTGTCCGCGCACGGCGAAACCCCGCGTCAGCCCTGCGTCGTGCCGTCGTCGAGCACCGGCGTGAAGACCGCGCCGTCGGGCCCGAACGTGACGACCCCGGAGTACTGGAAGGCGAACGGCTCGGTGGACACCTCGCCGGTGGCGCCGTCCGAGGGACGGGTCGCGGTGCCGCTGGCCTCGAGCCGCCCGTCGTCGCCCAGGACCAGCCAGCCGCCGTGCGCCCACGCCGGGTCCACGCTGACGACGGGCCGCGCATCCAGAGTCCAGTGCACGTCGCCGACGACCGCGCCGTCGTCCGTGGCCGCGTCGACGACGAACGGGCATCCGGCGGGCGCCGTCGAAGTCGAGGCCAGGCAGGCGTCGAGCCACGCCTCCACCGCCGCGCGCGCCGCGGTGTCGCCGTCGGACGAGAGCTGCGCCGAGAAGGTCACCCTGTGCGTCCGGTCGGCCGGCGTGGAGGCGACATCCGCATCCCAGATGCGGTACTCGCTGCTGGGCGACGAGAAGGCCACCGGATAGCTGCCGGGGAGCGCGCGGAGCGTCACGGTTGCGCCCGGGGTCTGCTCCTTCGGCCGGATGCCGGCGATCGAGTAGGTCAGGCCGTCCGGCGCGTGGACCGCGAACGACACGGTGTCGGCGGCGACCGGCCGCATCCGCCAGAGCGGGACGCCGGGCAGGCCGCCGGTGCGCTCGAACGTGAAGGTGCGGTGCTGCGTGCGGTCGCCGAGGGAGACGGTCGCCGCCACCGTCGTCCGGCCCGAGCGGGTCACCGGCCGGGAGATCGTGAAGGACGCGATCCGGTCGCCGGCCTTCGCGTAGGCGGCGTCGGTCAGCAGGATGTCGGCGGCGGAGTGACGGATGCCCGCGATGCGCATGGCCTGCTCGGCCCTGCCGTGCTGCAGCGCGGTCAGATAGCGGGCGACCAGGGCGCGGGGCTGGTCCTGCGCCATCCCGATGGTCGCGACGGACATCACAGCGCCCGCGACCGTCGCCAGCACCGCGGCGGCGGCGCCGACCCACAGCGCGGTGAGGCTCCCCCGGCTCATGGACCCCACAGCGGTCAGCCCTGCCCCGAGTCGTCGCCGAAGGACGGGCGGAACACCGCGCCGTCGCCGGTGAAGGTGACCTCGCCTGCGTACGAGAAGGGGATCTGCTCGGTCGTCACCTGGGCGGTCGCGCCGTCGGCCAGGCGCGTCAGGGTGGCCGTCGCCTGGACGGCCCCTCCGTCGCCGCGGACGGCGAAGCCGCCGTCGGTCCACGCGGTGTCGACCGTCACCTCAGGTCGCGCGTCCAGCGTCCAGCGGAAGTCGCTGGCGCGGACGCCGTTCACCGTCTCGTCCTTGACCAGGAACGGGCAGTTCACGGGAGCCGCGTCCTGGGTGGCGAGGCACGCGTCCAGCCAGGAGTCGACGGCCTTCTGGGCGTCCGCGCTTCCCGCACTGGAGAGCTGGGCCGCGAAGACGGTCGGGGTGACCGTGCTGCCGACCGGGTGGGAGAGCGCGACCCCGCCGCTGACGGTGTAGTCGGCGTCCGGCGACGTGACCGCGACCGGATAGCTGCCCGGCAGTGCGCGCAGGCGAACGTCCGACGTACCGGCGTGCGGCCTGGCCCCGGCCACGGTGAACGTCAGCCCGGTCGGTCCGTCGACCTCGACCTCCACGGTGTCGGGCGTCACGGAGGCCAGCCTCCACAGCGGGAGGAAGGGGAGGCCGCCGGCCCGCACGACGCGGAACGTGCGGTGGTAGGGGCGATCGCCCTGCTGCACCGTCGCATCCACCGTCGTGATGCCGCCGCGCGTGGTGGGACGCGCCAGCGTGAAAGAGGTGATCCGGTCGGTGGCGCGGCGGTACGCGGCGTCGGTGAGCAGGATGTCGCCGGACTTCGCGGTGATGCCGCCGAGCGCCATCGCCTCGCGAGCACGACCGTGCTCGAGCGCGGTCAGGTAGCGGGCCACCACGCTGCGCGGCATGTCCTGGGCCGCGGCGATCGTCGACGCCGAGAAGAACGCGCCGACCGCGGTGCACAGCACCGCCAGGGCGGCGAGCGCCCACCAGTACCAGCGCACCCGGATCCGACTCGCCGGTGCCTCGACGGACTGCTCGCTCACGGTTCCCCCTTCGACCAGGAGCCAGCCTAGGGGCCGCGCACAGCAGAGCGCGGGCACCCGTTCGGGGTACCCGCGCTCGAGACGGTCGCCGGAGCGGTCAGCCGCCGATGCCCTTGGCGAGCTCGCTGTCGACGTTCTGCAGTGCGTCCGCCGCCTTGGTGAGGAACTGCGACATCCCGTCGAGGCCGTTCACCGCGTCGGTGGTGCCCTTGGTGAACTGCTCGTAGGAGCTGTGGAAGGCGCCCGACGCCTGGTCGGTGACGAAGCCGCCGTTGACGAGCCCGTTCACCAGGTTCTGGAGCTCATGCAGCTTCGCGGTGATGTCGTCCTTGCCCGCGATCAGGCGGTTGGCGGCATCGGTCATCTCGCCGTACGTGACGTTCATGTTGGCCATGACGGTCCTTATCCCTTCGTGTTCGAAAGAGGCCGTACCCCCGGGGCCGACCAGCTACGTCCACCTAACCAGGCGGGCCGGATGGACGGAATGGGGAGCACTCCCCATGCACGCGGGTTCTGCCCCGCCGGGCCAGCGGGATAGCCTGGCAGCCATGCCGTCGTACAGCCCGATGAAGCCGAACGCGAACTCCGCGGCCGCCCGCGCCCGGCTCCCCCGCTCGGACCGGGCGGCGACGCCGCCGTCGGCCGCCGAGCGGGCGTTGCGTCCGGTCGGCTACCTGCTGGTCGCCCTGGTGTGGACGGTGCTCGGCGCGATCGTCCTGCTCCTCCCCGCCGCGCTGCCCTTCGCACTGTGGAGCACGAACCCGGACTTCAGCACGCAGGAGTTCCTGACCGGCGGCGATGTCGTCCCGACCGTCCTGTTCCTCGTGTTCGCCGCCGTGGTGCTGGTGCCGCTGCTCGGCTACGCGTACGTCGCCCTGCCGCTCGCCGCCGTGCCGCTCGCCGTGCTGGCCTGGACCTACGTGGGCCGGAGCCTGCTCCCGCGCTACTCGGGCGAGCGGCTGTCGAGCACAGGATGGTCGCGCAACGTCATCGGGCCGCCGACGCTCGGACCCACGGCGCTGTCGCTGCTGCCGGTGCGCCTCACCCCGTGGACCCGGTTCTGGACCGAGCTGATGCTGCTCGGGTGGCGGCCGGGCCGACGCATCCTGTACGCGGGCATCCCGTACGGGCTCGCCTCGTTCCTGGCAGCCGGCTGGCTGTTCTGGCCGCTCGGCGTGGTGGGCGTCGCCGTGTGGGCGATCGTGACGGGCGCGCTGGTGGCCCTCTCCGTGGCGCTCGTGGTGCGGGCGTACCGCGCGCGGGTCAGCGGGCGGCGGCCGGCGCCCCGAGCGGTGCCCGGAAGCTGATCGAGTCGATCATCGCGTCGAACAGCTCGAGGTAGAGGTCGGGAGCCGCCGCCATCGGCGCGTTGACGCGCGCGTGGACGAGCCGCTCCCCTCCCGGCACGGCGAAGCGGTAGTCGGCGACCAGCTCGGGCGCGGTCTCCTCCTCGTAGGTGCTCGTCCGCACCGTCGACCGGCGGCGCACGGGGCCGAAGGAGAAGTCGAGTGCCTCGTCATCCGGGAAGCAGCGCGCGAGGTGCACGGCCGGGTCGGCACCCGGCTCCGGCCGCGTCGGCCACTCCTCCCGCGACAGCACGATGGAGGCCGGGAAGGGCACGCCGGGAAGGATCTCGAGCGAGAGGGCCAGCGCGAAGGCGGTGCTGCCGTTGGCCAGGGCGACCAGCCGCTCCAGCTCGCTCTTCGCGGTGCGCCGCACGCGGGCCAGCCGGTCCGCACGACCGACGCGGTCGGCGACCAGGCGCTGGATGCGGCGGGCCGCCGCCTCGTCGTCGTGCAGCGGGATCATGACCCACGTGCCGGGGAAGACGATGGTGAGCTCGTCGTCGAGCGTGGTCAGGCGCGGATCGGTCATGCGAACTCCCCCAGGGTGACGCGCAGCGAGTCGGCGATGGCCTGGGTGTCCTCGACCATGTCGGCGAAACCGCCGACGAACGCGGAGCGGAACGCCAGCTGGACGGCCTGCGCCGAGCCGACCGGGAACAGCGCGAACACGACGCGCTGCTCCAGCAGGGCGTCGCCCGCGTCCTCGTCGGCGATGGCCGTCAGGTGGGTGAAGCCGACCAGCTCGCCCGTCGGATGCGGGGTGCGCCAGGAGCGGTAGCCGACGATCTCGTACCCCGGTTCGCGGTGGCCGCCCTCCGCATCCACCGCCGCCAGGTAGCTCTCGGGCGAGTCGTCGACCTCGAGCTGCAGGAGCTCCCAGGTCTGGAACGCGGTGAGGACACCCGCCGCGGGGACAGGGAGGTAGACCCGGGCGCGTGTGGCGCCGGTCGGGTCCTCCGCGTGCAGCAGCTGCTGGAGCGCCCGCAAGCGCTCGGCGAGCTCACCGGCGAGGGCGCCGGCGTCGAGGGAGGCGATCAGCCGCTCCGGCCAGTCCTCGCTGCCGTGCTCGCTCAGCAGCTCGACGTCGTACCAGCCCTCCGGCGCGTCGAACGCGATGTCGACGATGTCCTGCGAACGCAGCGTCATCTCCGGTCCCCTCCTCAGCCGTTGTGACTCTTGTAGGTGGGAGCGTACGTGTCGGCTTTGCCGAGCACGAACTTCTGCAGGTCAACACTCGGCAGCTGCGGCAGGTCGGTGTGGTTGCGGCCGCCGTCGAGCTTGTTGACGACCAGGTCGACCTTGCCCGGCAGGTTCACCAGCTCGACGCCCTTGTTGTAGAGCGCGGAGCCCTGGTGGTAGGCCGCGACCACGGTGAGCGGGTTCAGCTCCCGCGCCTTCACGTCGTGCGTGACGGCGCGGACCACGTTCTGGTCGACGCCCAGGAGGGCGCGCATCGCCTTGGCCCGGTCGGCGCCGTTCGCGACCAGGGCCTGGTACGCCTCGCGCTGCGCCGCCGCCGAGTCGCCGGCCGCCTTCCAGATGTTGAGATCCTTCGCCGGATTCTCGAAGAGCTTCTTGGTCGCCGACTTCATCAGGCGCTTGCCGATCTGCGCCTTCAGCATGGCATTCGGGCTGGTGTGCACGCCCCCGACCGTCCGGGGGACGCGGGCCAGCGCCTTGATCCGCGCCGCCTTGCCCAGGAAGCTGAAGATGCGTCCGCCGAAGACACTGAGGACGACGGTCACGGCGGCGCCGAGGATGTCGAGGAAGCTGCCCTCGCCGTTCGCGAACTTCACCACCGCATCCACCAGCTTGATGATGGAGGCGACGAGCGCGATCACCGCGAGCACCTGGCCGAGGATGGGGACCCAGGCGAAGAAGATCGCCAGGATTCCGGCGATGTCCCCGATGGTCTCGATGACATCCATCACCTTGTCCCAGAAGCCGGGGTTCTTGAGGCCGTGGTTGTGGTGGTCGACGACGTCGACGATGGCGTCGACCGCCTTCTCGGCGGCGCGGTTCTTGCGGTCGCGGGCGTCGTACCAGGCCTGGTGCGCCGCCTGGAGCGCGGCGTTCGCGGCGCGCGCTGCGTCGTCCGCCTGGTCGGCCGCCTTGCCCGCGGTGGACGCGTCCTCGGGCTTCGCCTTGTCGGCCGTGGTGTGCGCCGTCGTGGCGGCCTTGTGCGCGGCATCCGCGTCGCCCTGCTTCTGCTGGATGAGCGTGATCGCCTTCTCGGCGTCGTCCTGCGCGCCACGGAGCTCGCCGGCGTAGGTGAGGAGCGCGCTGGCGGTCTTGGAGTAGCGGTCCTTGGCCTTGTCGATGTCGTCGGCGGTGTCGCGCGACATCTCCTGCAGCTTGGACACGGCCTGGGACTTGTAGCCGTCAAGGTCGTGGATCTTCTTGAGCTCCTTCACGGAGCGCTGGATCGCCTCGCCGATCGACTGGTAGTGCCGGGCCTTCGCCTCCAGGACGTCCGGATCACCGGTCAGCGGCTGGAACTCCCGGTCGCTCACTTCTTCGCTCCGCTCTTGGTGTCGTCGAGGGCCTTCGCGAGGTCGCCGTCCACCTTGGTGAAGTTGTCGGCGACCGCGGCGATGACCTGCTGCACGTTCTTCACGTTCTCGGTCATGTCCTTGCGCTTCTCGTTCCACTTGTGGGCGAAGTCGCGGACGTGGCTGTGCAGGTCGTCGTGTCCCGTCGCGTCGGCGACCGAGTCGCTGAAGTCGTCGGCGTTCTGGAACTCGCGCACCACGGCGTCGAGGTCGTCGCGCAGTTGCACCAGCTCGTCCAGCTTGAGTACGAGATCGGACACTGTTCCTCCCCTGTCGGTCCACGGCGCCGGGTCCTCCGGTCATCCTGCCTTCAGCAACGTACCGGTGGTCCAGCGGGGAGGCGATGGGGAGCGGTCCCCATCCGCCCGTGCGAGCGGACTGGGTATGGTGCAGAGGTGCGACTGAAACTGACTCTCGCCCGGCCCTCCGGGAGCAGCGACGACATCGTCGTCACGGCGGACGCGGCCGCCAGCATCTCGGAGGTCGCGGCGACGATCGCACGGATCGACCCGCGGCGCACCGGCCCGGTCGCCGCACCGGGTGCGCTCACGCTGCGCGCCCAGCTGCCCGGACAGGCGGACCCGCTGGTGCTGCCGCCGGACGCCCCGGTCGGCGAGGCCTGGATCGGCAGCGGCGCGACGGTCGCGCTGGCAGACGCCGGACTGCACTACGCAGCTCCCGAGCTCGGCGACGTGCCCGTGGTCGCGACCCTGCGCATCCTGAGCGGGCCGCAGGCGGGCGCCTCGTTCCCGCTCCGCGCGGGCACCACCGTGCTCGGCCGCGACGCGTCGTGCGACATCGTGCTGGAGGACCCGCTGGTGTCGAAGCGGCACGTCCGCTTCGAGGCCGGCGACGGCGTCGAGGTCGTGGACCTCGGCTCGGCGAACGGCGTGGTGGTGGATGGCGGACTCGTGACCCGCTTCACGGTCCGCCGCACCGAGACCCTCCTGATCGGCGACACCGAGGTGGAGCTGGATGTGAAGGCGGCGTCGGAGCTCCCCGCGGCGACGCCGACCGCGGGCCCGGTGTTCTTCAACCGGTCGCCCCGGGTGGAGCGCCGCTACGCCGGGCAGGTCTTCCAGGCGCCGGACGTCCCGGGCGAGAAGGACGACCCGCCGTTCCCGCTGCTCGCGATGATCACGCCGCTGCTGCTGGGCGGCGCGATGTTCGCCCTGACCCACCAGCCGACGACGCTGCTGTTCGTGCTGCTGTCGCCGGTGATGCTCGTCGGCAACTACATCAGCGGCCGCACCCGCGGCAAGCGGAAGCTGAAGAAGCAGATCGCGCTGTTCGAGCAGCGGCTGGAGGCGCTCTCGACCAAGCTGGAGCAGGAGCGCCGCGTGGAGGTCGAGCTCCGCCAGGCCGAGACGCCCACCACCGCCGACGCCCTCTCGGAGGCGGTGCGCCGCGGCCCGCTGCTGTGGACGCGGCGCCCCGAGCACTGGTCGTTCCTCAACCTGCAGCTGGGCCGCGGTTCGATGCGGTCGCGCAACAGCGTCCAGGCCGTCGACCGGGCGGAGCTGATCGCGGAGTTCCAGGAGCGGCTGGACGCGGTCATCGCCGCGAACGAGCGTGTCGACGACGTTCCTGTGCTCGACAACCTGTACGAGTCGGGCGCTCTGGGCATCGCCGGACCCGCCGAGCTGATCGCCGGCTCCGTCAACTCGGTGCTCGTGCAGCTCACCGCCCTGCACTCCCCCGCCGAGCTGGCGGTCGCGGCGCTGGTCTCCCCACGCTGGTCGCGCGAACTCGGCTGGCTGAAGTGGATGCCGCACACGTCCTCCCCGCACAGCCCGCTGCCCGGCGCCCACCTCGCCGACAGCGCGTCGAGTGCGGCGGGCGTGCTGAGCGCGCTCGAGGGACTCGTGGAGGAGCGGCTGGCGGCCGCCCGCAGCGGCCCGCAGCGCCGCGGAGCCATGGAGCAGGAGCGCGCCGCGCTGGAACGCGGCGCCGACGTCGGACGATCGCAGACCGCCGAGGGCACGCCGTCCCCGGTTCCGGCGGTCGTCGTCGTCATCTCCGACGACGTCGCCGTCGACCGTGCGCGCATGGTGCAGCTGGCCGAGGCAGCGGCGGACGCGGGCGTCTTCCCGATCTGGGTCTCCGACGACGTGCATGCGCTCCCCGCCGTCTGCCGCACGTACCTCCAGCACACCGAGCAGCCGCACCGCGCCCGCGCCGGGTTCGTGCGGCTCGGCGAGACGGTGGACGACGTCGTCACCGAGCCGGTCAGCGCGGCCACCGCCCTCGATTACGCCAAACGGATGGCGCCCGTGATCGATGCCGGCGCACTCGTCGCCGACGCGAGCGACCTGCCGCGCTCGATCTCCCTCGTCACCCTGCTCGGCCACGAGCTGGCCGAGTCGTCGGACGCGGTGGTCGACCGCTGGCGGCAGAACGCCTCCATCCACGACCGCAGCTCGGGGGCCCGACCCGTGCGCCGCCGTCCCGGCACGCTGCGCGCGACCATCGGCTCCGCCGGTGTCGACGCCATGCACCTCGACCTTCGCACCCAGGGGCCGCACGCCCTCGTCGGCGGCACCACCGGCGCCGGGAAGAGCGAGTTCCTGCAGGCGTGGGTGCTCGGGATGGCTGCCGAGTACAGCCCGGATCGGGTCACCTTCCTGTTCGTGGACTACAAGGGCGGGTCCGCCTTCGCCGACTGCGTCAGCCTCCCGCACTGCGTCGGCCTGGTCACCGACCTCAGTCCGCACCTGGTGCGGCGGGCGCTGACCAGCCTGCGCGCCGAACTGCACCACCGCGAGCACCTGCTCAACCGCAAGAAGGCGAAGGACCTGCTCGAGCTGGAGAAGCGCGGCGACCCGGACAGCCCGCCCGCCCTGGTGCTCGTGATCGACGAGTTCGCGGCGCTGGTGGGAGAGGTCCCGGAGTTCGTGGACGGCGTGGTCGACATCGCGCAGCGCGGACGCTCGCTCGGCATCCACCTGATCATGGCGACGCAGCGGCCGGCCGGCGTCATCAAGGACAATCTGCGCGCCAACACCAACCTGCGCATCGCCCTGCGGATGGCGGACGAGTCCGACAGCCAGGACGTCGTCGGTGTGGCCGACGCCGCCCACTTCGACCCGGGCATCCCCGGCCGCGGCATGGCGAAGACCGGCCCCGGGCGGCTGGTCCGCTTCCAGTCGGCGTACGCGGGCGGCTGGACCACGCGCGAGCCGGAGCGGGCGGGCGTGGAGGTCGCCGAGCTGCGGTTCGGCGGCGAGGTGCGCTGGGAAGAAGAGCGCCCGGCGGAGGAGCCCGAACGCGACCTCGGTCCGACCGATCAGCAGCGGCTGGTGGCGTCGATCGTCCGCGCTCAGGCCGCTGCGCACATCCCGGCCCCGCGCCGGCCGTGGCTCGACGAGCTGGCGGCCGCCTACGACCTGGGGCTGCTGCGGCAGCGGACGGACGCGGAGCTGCTGCTCGGCGTCGCCGACATCCCGGACCGGCAGGAGCAGCGGCCCGTGTACTTCCAGCCCGATCTCGACGGCAACATCGCCGTCTACGGAACGGGTGGATCGGGCAAGTCGACGGTGCTGCGCACCCTGGCGTCGGCGGCGGCGATCACCCCGCGCGGCGGGCCGGTCCACGTCTACGGCCTCGACTTCGGGGCCGGCAGCCTGCGGATGCTCGAGAAGCTGCCGCACGTCGGCTCCATCATCCCGGGCGACGACCCCGAGCGGATCATCCGCCTGTTCCGGATGCTGAAGGAGACCCTCGAGGACCGCGGTCCGCGCTTCGCCGAGGCCAACGCCTCCAACATCACCGAGTACCGGTCGCTGACCGGGCGGCTGGACGAGCCGCGCATCCTGCTGCTGGTGGACGGCTTCCCCGGGTTCCGGGAGGACTTCGAGATCCCGGCCGGCCGCTCGCAGTGGTACGACGTGTTCCGCGACATCCTCGCCGACGGCCGCCGCCTCGGCATGCACGTCGCCCTCACCGGCGACCGCGCGGGCGCCGTGCCGACCGCCATCGGGTCCCTGGTCCAGCGGCGCGTGGTGCTGCGGCTGGCCGACGACGGCTACGGGATGCTCGACGTGCCCGGCGACATCCTCTCGCCCGCCTCCCCTCCCGGACGGGCGATCGTCGACGGCTACGAGACGCAGATCGCCGTGCTCGGCGGCTCGCGCGCCGTCGCGGACCAGTCGGAGGCGGTGCGCCGACTGGCCGAGGCGATGGAGCGGGCCGGCATCGCGCCCGCACCCGCCGTCGGTTCGATGCCGACCGAGCTGCTGCCCGCGACCCTCCCTGACAGCACGAACGGCCTCCCCGTGCTCGGCATCGGCGACCTCGACCTGGGGCCGCTCGGCTTCGAGCCGTCCGGGACGCTGCTGCTCGCGGGGCCGCCCGCCAGCGGTCGCACCACGGCCCTCGCCGCCATCGTGGAGGCCGTCGCCCGGTTCGACGCCGAGACGCGGCTCTACTACGTCGGAAGCGCGCGCTCGCCGCTCGCCGGCTCGGGGATGTGGACGGACCGCGCGCTCACCCCGTCCGACGCGGCGGAGCTCGCCAAGGACCTCGCCGTCGCCGTCGCGGACCCGGACACCGAGGGACGGATCGCCGTCTTCGTCGAGAGCATCGGCGACTTCCTGCAGACGCCCGCCGACTCGGCCATCGTCGAGCTGGTGCGCGCCGTGCGGCGCAGCGACCACCTGCTCGTGGCGGAGGCGGAGACCAGCGCGTGGGGGAGCTCCTGGCCGCTGCTCGGTGAGGTGAAGAACGGCCGCCGCGGCCTGCTGCTGCAGCCGGACTCGATCGAGGGCGACCTGCTGCTGAAGACGCCGCTGCCGCGGCTGAACCGGTCGGAGTTCCCTCCCGGGCGCGGGGTCCTCATCCAGAAGGGCGGCTTCACGCGCGTGCAGGTGCCGCTGGTGGATGCGTCGCTCCCGGCGCGGGTGCGGGTCTGACGGACTCTGCGCGCCGGCTATTCGTCCTCGTCGCGCTCCCACGGCCAGCGGGGGCGGCCGCGCTGGCGGAAGCGGCCCACCAGCACCAGCTGGTAGAGCAGCGTCACGGCGAACGCCGCGACGCCGGCCGTGATCGACGGCCACCGGACCAGCTGTGAGAGGGCGAACAGGAAGTAGTGCAGCGGGTCGCCGGGATCGCCGAAGGCGCCGGCGATTCCGCCTGCGGCGATGAACACCGCGTAGCAGGCGACGCCGACGCCGAGGGCCACGCCCGGGGACACGCGCTGCCGGTCGGCGGGAACGCGGGTGCCGAGCACGATGAGGAACACGAGCAGCATGACGGCCGCCGCGATCACCATGGTGGGGCCGACCAGCGGTCCCACCTGCGGATCGCCGATGACGTCCGTGTCCGTGGCGAGCGAGATCAGCCCGAACGCCGCGACGAGCAGCGCGAGGTAGAGCCCCGCCGCGAAGAACGCGACGACGGTGGCGTAGGCCCGGTCGTCACGCATCCGTCACCTCCGGATCAGTACCCCTGCTGCGCGTAGGCCGCGGCGGCCTGGTTCTGGGTGTCGGCCACCTGCTGCTCGTAGTCGGCCTGCGCCTCCGCGTTCCGGGCCTTCAGCTTGCGGCCGCGACCGGCCAGCCAGGCGCCCGTCCAGATGGAGATCTCGCGGGCGATCACACCGGCGAGCACGGCGAACGGGTTGACCCAGGCGCTGCGCATCAGGATGGCGAACTCGTTGGAGGTGCGCGTCCAGTACTGCGCGTCGACGAGCCCGGCCCCGATGTAGACGAGGTAGACGAAGACGGCGACGAACAGGCCGCCCAGGATGTAGGCCCACCAGCGCGCGCGGTTCAGGATCTGGATGAGCACGACCATCCCGATGAAGAACGCCACGACCGGAGCCCACCCGCGGAGGCCGCCGGTGAAGAACTGGACCAGCGCAGGGACGAACTCGTCGCTCGGGGTGAGCAGCGAGCCGACGATGAGCACGGCCGCGGCCCACAGGACGGCGAACGCGACGGTGCCGACGAGGGCGATCAGGATGCCGACGCCGCGGTTGCTCTTCTTCTTCGGCGGCTCGGGACGCTGCAGGTAGATCGGGGCGACCGGCTGCGGGGCCGCGGGGGCGGCGGTCGTGGCGGCCGTTCCGGCGGCGGCGGTCGCGACGCCGGCGGTCTCGCCGGTCGAGGCGGCGGGGTACGCCGTGGTCGGGGCGTCCTGCGCCTGGCGGAGGTTGGCCGCCTCGGCGGCGACGATGACCGGGGTGGCCGACTCGGTCGGCGACGCGGTGTCGACGGTGGCGTCCCCCCCGGCGGTGGCGCCCGTGGCGCCCGGCTGGGCGCTGTTGCGTGCGACGGCGGCGGCGACGTCGTCGTCGGTGGAGACGACGGGCTCCGGCTCGGAGATCGCGGCGGGGCGCGCGGGCTCGGCGGCGGGCGCCGGAACGGCGGCTGCCGGGACGGCGGCGGGGGCGCTCGCGTTCGCGGCCGTCTCCTCCTCCGCCGGGCGGTTGAGGTGGCCACGTGCGGACACCGGGCTCGACGGGGGCTCCACGACCTGAGCACCCGTGTCGGTGCTGGGCTCCGCGGCGGCCGACTCGGCCGGGGCGGTCGCGGGGGCGACCCGCTCGGCGTCGGGCGCGGGCTCGTAGGTCTCGCGCTTGGGCGCGGTCTCCGGCGTGTCGCTCATCAGTGGCACCTCCATGGACCCCGGCGGGTCCCGTCAGGTGCCCACTGTACCAACGGGGTGAGCCGATTCCAGGGAGGGCATACCGGCGGCACGGAGCCGGGAAGCCCTCCCGTTCGTCATCGCGAAGGAGTCGCTGCCGGCGTCGGGGCGGTTGTTGCACCGGTGCTGCTGGGCGCGGCCGCCGCCGCCGTCGGGCGAGCTGCACCGAGCACGTAGACGAGACCGGTGATCGTGTACGTCGAACCTGCGGTACCGGCAGCCGCCGCCCCGCCCGCGGCCGGAGCCGAACTCGCGTCCTGGGTGCCCGTGAAGCCCGTCACCAGGACGAGTCGTTTGCCGTGCTGAAGGCCGCCGAGGAAGGCGATTGCGGCATCCGTGCCGCCCTGCACTCCGATCGTGACCGGGATCGCAACGAAATCGCCCGCCGTGATCAGGGAGTTCGTCGTCGTCCGCGGCGCCGCCGGCGCTGCCGGTGCTGTCGAGGTAGGCGTCGGCGAGGGCGAGGAGCCCGAGGTTGCCGCACCGGACGGAGCGGTGGCTGCCGGAGCTGCCGGAGGCACGTATGCGACCGGCTCTCCCGAGTTGAACTGCGAGATGGTCGTGCCGGTCGAAGCCGCGAGTGCCCGCAGGTCGGAGAGCATGGCGTCCAGGGACTGACTCGACGGGACGGACTGCTGAAGTTGCGAGAGCTGATCCTTGTACGTGGACAGCCTGTCGTAGTCCTGCTTCAGCTTGGCGAGTTGTGCCTCGGCCGCCTGGTTGCTCGCGAGGGTTGTGGCGATCTGTTCGTTGGCCGCCCCCGCGGCTGCGAGCTGTGGCTGAACGCCGAGCAGGTAACCGAGAGCCAGGACCACGGCGATGGCCAAGCCTGTGGCCGCAATGACGATGCGCTGCTTGTCCACGTCACTTCCCCTTCTGCTCGAACCGGCCGTCGAAGGCCGATTCGTTCAAGTGCATGATCGCGGAGGCCGTGTACCCGGAGCCGTCGAGGGTGATGGCTCCCGGCGAGACGTCCGCGACGGCTGGCAAGCCCGAGAGTTGAGACAGCCAGGCAGACACCACATCGAGGTTCGGTGCTTTGACTTGAATGGTCACGGTCGCCACGCGCGTACCCTGCAGGGGAACCGTGGACTGCTGATACGCGGCCAGCGGGGATGCGGAATCGATCGTGATGCCGGTGATGGCCAGGCCGCCCCCCGTGACTGCTCGCACGTCGGTCAGGAAAGCCTGCCAGTCGACCTCGGTCGACGCCCCCACCTCTTGGCCCGCCTTGGTGAGCGCGATCTGGCTCTCCACCGCTCGAACTTCTGCGTAGCGTTGCTGCTGCTTGGTCAACGCGGCGGTTTCGGCCTGTGCTGCCGACAGTGTCGAATTCGCCTGTATTGCCATCACCGTGCTGCCGCCGATAGCGGTGGCGACGAGTGCGACGACGACGAAGAGCGCGACGAGCAGCCGCCGTCCGATCGCGACATTGCGCCGCGAAGCCTTCACCTCCGGAGGCAGAAGGTCGACCCTCGGCAATACGGCGAACGCGCCACCGGTACGGCCAGCCGGGGCCGTCGCCCTGACGCGGTCAGCGCCCTCCGCGTCGGGCTTCTTCCTCCCCACGCCCTGCCGTCTGCTCTTCGAGGGGTTGGTCAGAGCCGACCCCTTCGAGCCGTGCCCGCGGCGGGACGTGCGGTTCTTGACCTCTGGCGTTTCATCGGGGTGCGTCAGTTCGGTTGTCATGCTGCCTCACTTCCCAACGCGAGTCCGAGCGCCACCGTGATCGCTGCCTGGTCGTTGCGGAGCTTCTGCGCGTCCAGCCCGCGCGACAGGGCGAGGCCGGGGAAGGGATCCCCGAGCGAAGCAGGCAGCCGGGTGAAATCTGTGAGCGCGTCGACGAAACCGGGCAGGGAGGAGCCACCGCCGGTCAGCAGTATCGCTCCGACGGGATGGTCCGGCCGCGTGTTCGAGTAGTAGGAGACGGTGTTGCGAATACTGACGAGCAGGTCCGAGACGATCTCGCGGGCCGCCGAAACAGTCGCCTGGGCTGTCGGCGATGGGTCCGCCGACGCCACACCGTGCAGCCGCTTGAGCCGCTCGGCCTCATCCATCGGGATGGACAGCTGGGAGGCGACTGCCGCTGTGACGTCCGCGCCGCCGGCCGAGATGATCCGCACGAACTGCGGCACCCCGTCGAGCAAAGTGACGACGCTCGTCGTGCTGGCGCCGACATCGACGAGGGCGACCGTGCCCTGGAGCCGAGGGCGCGTCACCATCAGGCGGCCCAGAGCGAAGGGGATCAAATCGACCTCTACCGGTGTGAGTCCGGCAGCCTGGACGGCTTTCACGTTACCTACCACCGCCTCCTTCACGGCTGCGATGAGCAAGCCGTGCGTCATCGGGCCGGCCTCGGTCATCGATTCGGACACGGGGAAGAAGTCGAGAAGCGCGTCCTGCACCGGGACGGGCAGCATCTCCTGAGCGACGAACGGAAGCGACTCCCGGATGCGCTCGCGGGGAGCAGAAGGGACGCTGATATCGCGGGCGAGCACCCGCTGGTTGCCCATGCCGAGCACGACACGGCGGCTCTTGAATCCGCCGACGCTCCACAGTTGCTTGAGAAGCGCGCCCACGGTGTTCGGCTCGAGCACTTCGCCGCGACTCACCGCGCTCTCAGTCAGCGGGACCTCCGCGTAGCGGAGGAGGGTGGGACGGGGCTTCGCCGGGTCCGCGAGTTCGACAGCTCGAATCGTCGTCGACCCGATGTCCACCCCCACAATCGTCTTAGTCATCGAGCAATCCCCTTTCCGCCGCAGTCACTGCAGGCCGATCACGGCGAAGTACGTGGCGACGAGCTGCGCCCCGAAGAACATTCCCACCCAGGCGCCGGCCAGCATCCACGGGCCGAACGGTATGCCGCCCTTGCGGTCGACCCGCTTCGCGAGAACGAAGACCAGGCTGAACACGCCCCCGAGGACGAACGCGGCGAAGGCGCCGACCGCGAGTTGAGCCCAACCGGCCCACCCCAGTGCGAGGCCGAGCACACCGGCGAGCTTCACATCCCCGAGACCCATGGCGCCGGGCCGCACGAAGGCGAGCAGGAGGTAGAAGCCTCCCAGAGCCGCGGCGCCGATGCCCGCCTGCCCGAGCCTCCACCAGTCGCCCTCGACCGCGGCCGCGGCCGTGAGAAGGGCGGCGATGGCCACAGCCGTCGGAATCACGATGCGGTCGGGCAGCCGATGGGTCTCGATGTCGATGATCGAGAGCGCGATCGTCACGGCGGCGAGCCACAGCCAGGCGAGGAGTTCGAGGATCGTCGCGGCGAGCGGCCGGCCGGGAACCCGCAGGGGAACCAGAAAAGCGAATGCCACGACAGCGAAAAGCGCCGCCGTTCCTAGTTCGACGAGCGGATAGCGGACGGGGATTCGCGTGCCGCAATCCCGGCATCTGCCACGGAGAAGCAGCCAGGAGAGCACGGGGACATTGTCGTGCGGACGGATGCGACTACCGCAGATCGGGCACGCGCTCGCAGGGCGCATCAGGGACATCCCGGCGGGGACGCGATAGACGACCACGTTCAGGAACGACCCGATGAGGGAGCCGAAAACGGCGACGACGGCGACCATGATCTGCCCCCCTACCCGCTGATGTTCCGCACGGAGAACACCGTATCGAGGTGGCCGGGCACAGGGGGCGGGGGCGGCGTGTATGTGCCGTTGTCGAAGTTGACGCCGGGAAGGCCCATGGAGATGAAGTGCAGGGTGAACGAGTTGTTGAAGGCGATGTTCGCTGCGTAGATCTGACCCCACCAGGCGCTTCCCGAGTTGCCGAGGCCGCACGGGGTGTAGATCATGATGTCCACCGACGGGTCGGTATCGACCTGATTCTCGATCTTCGATCGTCCCGAGGGTCCTGCCGCGCAGTCCGGCGAAGCGTTCGCAACCTTGTCCGGAGAGATGATGTAGAGCCGGTGGGTCCCGGATCCTGAGGCGGCCGTGATCGTCTCGTTCTTCAGATCGAACAGGTCGGCGACCAGCACGACGTCGGTCTTCAACGTCAGGTCCTGATTGCTCAGATCGACCATCGTGCCCGGGCACTTGGACGATGCATAGACGACGGTCGGCGTCGACGCCGTGTTGATGGCGCTCGCGACGGTGGACCCGCTGCATGCAGTGGGGACCTGTTGCGTGAAGCCTGTCCAATCGCTCAGGTGGTAATCGAAATCGACCCAGTCCGGCACGACCGGTGGCGCCGGCGTCACGATCCCCGTCTGGTTCTGGAAGACGCGGCTCGAGGGCAGTCCGGAACCGGAGACGCTGACCGTCCCCGACGTCTTGAAAGTGCCGCCGACGCTGCCCGACACGCTCGATGCACCGGTGCGGGGGCCGGCGATGACGCTGCCACCAACGCTTCCGGAGATGCTGACCGGTCCGGAGGACGTGATGTTGCCGTTGATCTGAGCGCCGTTCGCGACCTGCACCACTGGAGAAGTCGAACCGGTGGCGTGGACGTTCCCCCTGATCACGCTGTTGTTGCCGATCTGAACCGTGGCCGATGCCCAAAGGTCGCCGTTGATCGTGCAGCCGCTCGGGGATTGGTAGATGCCGTCGCCGAGGATGACATCGCCCTGGATCGAGCCACCGGTCTGGCAGCTGGCGCTGCCGTTCTTGAACTCGATGCCAGGGCTGCTCGTGCCGGCCTGTGTGATCGTGAGGTTCGTGATCGTGCCGTCGGTGACGTCGTAGCCGTACACCGCCGAGCCGGAACCGGTGATCGATTGGCCCGGGTTGTACGGGATGTAATTGTAGACGGCCTCGAGTGTCCTGGTCGCCCCTGTCGACGTCGGCGACGCGCCGACAGAGACGAGCTTCACCTTGTTCACATCGGTCGCGTTGGAGGGGCATCCGCTCAGCCAGGTCGTGCCGCTGACTGTGCGCTGATAAGAGACCGTCACCGAGTACTTCGGGCTCGTGCTGCTCGTATACGGCAGGGAGCACGTGCCCTGCGTCAGCTGCGCTGCCACGGTCGCGATCCCGGCCTGGGCGGCCGCTTGAGCCTGCACTCCCCCGCGGGTCGTGTCGCTGTACCGGAAGGACGTCACCAGCATGCTCGTGCTCAGGAGGATGAAGGCCATCATCACCGCCCCGACGCCCACGACGGGGACCAGCGCGCCGCCGCGCTCGCGGTCGGTGCGGCGGAGCCTGAGGCGAAGTCGTCTGATCAGAAGCATGGGCTGCTCACCGTCGTCGTGTTGGGGATGTGGATGGTCGTCTCCATGTGCACCGGCTGCTGCGAACCGTTGACCACGTCGAACTTGAGGTCGACCCGCGTGCCCGAGGGCGATGCGAAGACGGTCGAGGATTGCGCTGCGGCTACGGTTGCGCCAAGCCCGTTGCCGATCAGCTGCCAGCTGGAATCGGGAGCGCCGCTCGGCATCGCGATCGCGGCGGCCGGGAAGACCCGCTTGACGTAAATCGCCCCGCCGTTGGTGGGGAGGTAATACCAGGCCTGGCACCCGGTCCCCGACGTGGAGCCCTGGGTGGGGTCGTCCGCGGAGCTCATCGAGTAGACGCGCGCCTGCAGCATCTGCGCACCCGTCGTGGCGTTGGTCACGACGCCGACGGCCGTCGCATTGGCCACGCCCTGGCTCACAGAGCGAGCTACGAGTTGGCCGAGGGTCGCAGCGGCGGTGGCCGCTCGGGTCCCCTTTTCGGCCCTGCTGGCGGAGGCGAGGAAACCACCGACGGTGATGAGGACGATGAGGGTGAGAGCCGCGGCCACCAGCAGTTCGATCAGTGTGAAGCCCGAATCCGGGCTCTGGTCGGAGAAGTGCCGGCTCATGATGCCGACCTCAGGAGAACGAGGCTCGTGACCGACGCGATCACGGTCGGGCTGCCCGAAGCCGTGACGGTGACGACGACCTTGATCGTCGTGGGATAGGTGGTCGGGCACGGCAGCGAAACGGTTCGGGTCGCCTGCAGCGCGACACCGCGCGCGTCGACCACAGGTGCGACCGTCTCGGCCTGATATGCGGTCAGAGCCGCGCAGGTGGCCGCGCGGCTCTGAGCATCGTCGATCTGCTGGCCGGCGAGCTGGCTCGCCGTCGCGATCGTCGTGTTGGTGGAGGTGGCCCGCATCTGAGCGACGAATGCGGGAACGACCGCCACGGCCAGGATCGCGAGCAGCAGCATCGCGACCATGACCTCGATGAGAGTGAAGCCTGAGTCGTCGCTCTGGAGACGGAGTGTCGTCTTCATGGGGACCACCTCCCTTCGATTTCGGGTCTCTCGGGGTAAGCGATTGGTTTGGTACGGGAAGCGGGTGGAGCGGGCGGTCCGACGCGTCGGCCCGCCCGCTCGGGGACTAGCAGCCGGCGGGCTTGTTCTTGGTGGCCCCGCTGGAGTCGGTCGCGTAGAAGACGGTGCCGCCACTGCTCTTGCTCTTGGCCGACACACAGAACGAGCTGCCGCTCGGGGTGTAGGTGAGGCTCGCAGTGTTGTCGCTGAGGCTCGCGCCGGCCTTCTTGGCGTTGTCGGTCAGCGTGGTCGGATCGGTGAGCACGTCCGTGCTCGCCGGGAGTGAGCCGTTGCTCGTCTGCATGCTGACGACAGCGGTCTTCAGGTTGACCGCATCCGACTGAGCGGAGCTGTCTTTGGCGTTGTCCTGGATTCCCAGGTACACCGGAATGGCGATCGCGGCGAGGATGCCGATGATGATCACCACGACGAGGAGCTCGATCAGGGTGAAGCCCTTCTCGGCCTCTTCGCCCTTGAGCAGGGCCTGACGGCGGGCGTTCAGTTTGCCCATGAGACGGAAGTACATCGCAGGTTCCAATCGGTCGGAGAACTCGAGGTGACCGGGGCCGAGACTGTCCCGATCGGGTTCGATGCTATGTGGCTGGAAATTCGCCAATAATCCCGCGTGTGGGGGGTTTTCGGGATTTCCGTGGCCCCAGTTGAGGGGCTCCGACTTCTCGGCAACGAGGCCAGGGACGCCTGTGGGGGGGGCACAAAAACCGGGCAGGTCCGGCGTGCTGTTTCTACGCCAGACCTGCCCGGTCAGGTCGATCACGGGCAGCCGGTGGGCTTCGTCTTGGTGACTCCGGTGGAGTCCGTCGCGTAGAAGACGGTGTGACCGGTGCTGGTGCTCGTCGCGCTGACGCAGAACGCGCTCCCCGTTCCGGGGGTGTACGCCAGGCTCTGGGTGTTGTTACTGAGGCTGGCACCGGCGTTGCTGGCCGAGGTGGTCAGGATCTTGCCCGTGGCGTCGACGACGGCGGTGCTGGTCGGCAGCGAACCGGTGCTGGTCTGCATGCTCACGACGGCGGTCTTCAGGTTGACGACGTCGGACTGGGCGGACGAGTCCTTCGCGTTGTCCTGGATCCCCAGGTACACCGGGATGGCGATCGCGGCGAGGATGCCGATGATGATCACCACGACGAGGAGCTCGATCAGGGTGAAGCCCTTCTCGGCCTGCTCGCCCTTCGCGAGGGCATGACGGCGGGCGTTCAACGAGCCCATGATGCGGAAGTACATGAGGGGTTCCTATCTATCGGGTATTGAGTCGGATACCGGTGTTTCCGCCGGACGTGGCTTGATGCTATTGCCCGGAATTTCGCCCCGATAAGCCCGCGTGCGGGGGGTATTTTTCATTTTTGTGGCCCCAGTGAAGGGGGTTTCATTTCTGATCTCGCCGGGATCGCGGTCGGGAGCCGGGTCCCTCGAATCAGTGGATGAGCGTCGCGATCTGGAAGATCGGCATGTACAGCGCGATGATCATGCCGCCGATCACGACACCGAGGAAGGCGATGAGCAACGGCTCGATGAGCGAGGTGAGCGACTCGGTCATCGATTCGACTTCGTTGTCGTAGAACATGGCGATCTTGTCCAGCATGGTCTCGAGCGAGCCGGCGTCCTCGCCGACCGCGATCATCTGCGTGACCATCGGCGGGAACGCCTCCACGCGGGCCATGGGCTTCGCTATCGACTCTCCCTTCCGGACCGACTCGGCGACCTGTTCGAGGGCGTTCTGGATCACCCAGTTGCCCGAGGTGGCGCCGACCGTGTGGAGGGCCTGGAGGATCGGAACGCCCGCACCGATCATGTTCGACAGGTTCTTCGTGAACCGGGCGATAGCGATCTTCTTCGCCAGCTTGCCGAACACGGGCATGCGGAACCGGAGCGGATCCACCACGCGTCTGACACGTTCCGTGTTCTTGTTGACCCTCCACCACAACCACGTGCCGATGATGACGATGGCGAGGAGCGGACCGAGCCACACCATGGACTCGGAGAGCACCACGAGGATCTGCGTCGGCAGCGGCAGCTGGCCCCCGAGGCTCTGGAACATGTTCTTGAAGACCGGCACGATGAAAATCAGCATCGCAACAACGGAGACCAGCGACATCACGAGGACGATGATCGGATAGGTCATCGCCGACTTGATCGTGTCGCGGAGCTTGACCTCCTTCTCGAAGTTCTCCGCAATGGAGTCGAGAGCACTGTCGAGGAAGCCGCCCGTCTCGCCCGCCCGCACCATGCTGATCATGAGCGGAGGGAAGTCGACATCGTGCTTGGCCATGGCGGCCGAGAGCGACGTGCCGTCCTCCACCGCGTCGCGAACCTCGCCGAGGATCTGCCCCAGCCGCTTGGACTCGGTCTGCTCTGCGAGGATGTTGAGAGTTCGGAGGAGCGACAGACCGGAGCCGATCATCGTCGCCATCTGGCGGCTCATCACGGCGAGATCCTTGAGCTTCACGACGCGCCTCAAGCCTGGGATCGTGATCTCCTTCTGGAGGCCCGTGCCGGCTGACGCCTCCTGAATCGACACAGGGCTCAAGCCCATGGATCGCAGCCGGAGGACTACGGCGCCTTCGCTCGGCGCATCGAGCCGCCCTTTGACGAGCTTGCCGGTCGCGTTCCGGCCGGCGTACGCGAAAGTCGTCGCCCCGACCATCAGCGCACCTGGCCTGAGTACGAGTCGCCGAAGTCCGGTCCGGTCTCGGCGAGAGCCCATGCCGTGGCCGCCGTGGGCGACTCCACACGTTGGATGAGGCGATCGAGGCCTTGGGGATCGTGGGCCTTCTCGAAGGCGGCCGAGCGGGTGATGGTGCCCGAGTCGACCAGATCTGCAAGGTGCTGGTCCATGGTGTGCATCCCCTGATCGCGCCCGGCCTGCATCATCGAGCCGATCTGATAGGTCTTCCCCTCCCGGATGAGGTTGGCGATAGCGGGAGTCGTGAACATCACCTCGGTGGCCACCACGCGGCCTCTGCCGGATGCGCGCTTGACCAGCGTCTGGCAGATGACGCCTTGAAGGGTCGCGGCGAGCTGAGCGCGGACCTGCTGCTGCTGGTGGGGAGGGAAGACGTCGATGACACGATCGATCGTCTGCGGCGCATCCTGGGTGTGCAGGGTGGCGAAGACCAGGTGGCCGGTCTCGGCCGCGGTGAGAGCGACCGAGATGGTCTCGAGGTCTCGGAGTTCGCCGATCAGGATCACATCCGGGTCCTGCCGGAGGACATGCTTGAGCGCGCTGTTGAAGCTGTGGGTGTCGTGTCCGACCTCCCGCTGATTCACGAGCGACTTCTTGTGGGTGTGCATGAACTCGATGGGATCCTCGACCGTGACGATGTGGTCGGCGCGGGTCGAGTTGACGAGGTCGATGAGCGCCGCCAGGGTCGTCGACTTCCCGCTTCCTGTCGGGCCTGTGACCAGCACGAGCCCGCGCGGGAGCCCGGCAAGTTTTGCAACTCCGAAGGGAACGCCGAGGTCGTCGAGGGTCTTGATCTCCGTGGGGATCAGACGGAAGGCCGCGCCGACCGCCCCACGCTGTTGGTACAGGTTGACGCGGAAGCGCGAGTTGGCCGAGATCGTGAAGGCGAAGTCAAGCTCCAGCTCGCGCTCGAAAGCGAGGCGCTGGCGGTCGTCGAGAAGGCTGTAGAGCGCTTCCTTGGTGCGTTCATGGCCCCACGGCTGCGTCGAGCCGGCGGGAGTCAGCGCGCCGTCGATGCGCACCATGGGCGGCGCACCGACCGTGACATGGAGGTCGGAGGCGCGCAGCGTGACCACAGCGCGCAGGGCGGCGATCAACTCCGGGTCTGCGGCGGCGAGCGCCTCCCGTTCGGCCGGAGTGAGCGTGTGCAGATCGTCCGGCTCGGCGGGGACGGCGGTCGTGTCGGGAAGCGTCGCCGCGGCGGGAGCCGGCGCCTCGTAAGAAACAGGCACTCCCGCGGGCGGGTCGTACGCGACGGGCACCGATGGTGGCGGGCTGAACGACGCGGGCTGTGACACCGGCGGCTCGTATGACACGGGTGCCGACACAGGAGCGTCGAACGATACCGGCACGGATGCAGAAGGGTCGAACGGGGAGGCTGGCGGCTGCTGCGACATGAACGCCGAGGGCTGCGGCACCGGATAGGCGTCGACCGGCCCCGAGACCGGGCGGGCCCACCCGGGTGCTTCGGGAGGGGTGACCGGGATCTCGTAGACAGGTCGGCTCTGGCCGCCGTCCTTGGGCGGCCAGCTGTCGTTCAGCGCATCCGATGCCATGTGATTCCTCTCCTAGGCGACCACTCGAAGGATCTCGTCGACCGAGGTCTGCCCGAGCCGGACCTTCTCCCACCCGTCCTCGCGGAGGGTCAGCATTCCTTGAGCACGCGCCGTACGCCCGATTTCGGCGCTCGACGCGCGCTCGACCGTCAGCCGCTCGATCTCCTCGGTGACCGCCATCACCTCGTGAACGGCGAGTCGCCCGCGATACCCGGTGTTCGAGCACGCCGTGCAGCCGACCGGGCCGAACACGATGGGCGGCTCGGCGTCCTCCGCGACCGGGAGGCGGAGCCGGCGCAGGTCGTCGACCTCGTACGCTATCGGCTGCTTGCACCGCTCGCAGAGACGCCGGGCGAGGCGCTGGGCGACCACGCAGTCGAGTGCTGAGCCTACGAGGAATGGCTCGATGTCCATCTCGGTGAGCCGGGTCACGGCGCTCGGGGCGTCGTTCGTGTGCAACGTCGACAGGACGAGGTGACCCGTCAACGAGGCTTCGATCGCGATCTGGGCGGTCTCGTGGTCGCGGATCTCGCCGAGGAGCACGACGTCGGGGTCGCTTCGCAGGATGCTCCGCAGCGCGCTCGCGAATGTCAGACCCGCCTTAGGGTTCACCTGCACCTGGTTGATCCCCGGCATCCGGTACTCGACAGGATCCTCGACCGTGATGACGTTGATCTCCGGCCGGGACACTGCGTTGAGCGTCGTGTACAGCGTGGTCGACTTGCCGGATCCTGTCGGTCCCGTGACGAGGATCATCCCGTAAGGCTTCGAGTACGCCGTCTTGAACGTCTCGAGGTTGCGATCAAGCAGGTTCAGGTCGCTGAGGGTCAGCGAAGTGTTCGTGTTGTCCAGGATTCGCATGACGACCTTCTCGCCCCACACCGTCGGCAGCGTCGCCACGCGGAGGTCGATCTGACGCCCGCCGTGCGAGACGGACATGCGGCCGTCCTGCGGCTTGCGACGCTCAGCGATGTCGATATCGCTCATGATCTTGAGACGCGAGATCACACCGTTCTGGACGGTCTTGGGCGCGCTCTGCATTTCGTGCAGCACACCGTCGATGCGGTATCGGACGCGAAGGTTGTGCTCACCGGGCTCGATGTGGATGTCCGACGCCCTGTCCTGGATGGCCTGGCTCACGATGAGGTTGACGAACCGCACGATGGGCGCCTCGTCGTCCGCCGCGTCGTCCGAGACGGCGGATGCACCGATGTCCTCGGGCGCGGCCTCGTCCTCGAGGGTGGTCGTGAGGTCGTTGAGCTCCTCGTCCGCACGGATATACCGATCGATGGCGGCCGCGAGATCATCCGGCTCGGCGACGACCGCGACGACAGGCATCCGAGCGGCGGCCCGCACGTCATCGATCGCGAGAACGTCGCCCGGGTCGCGCATGGCGAGGACAAGGGCTCCCTCTGCGATCGATACGGGCAGGACGTTGTGTCGGCGGCACACCGCGCCGTTGACCAGGGAGACCGCCGTGCGGTCGACCGGGTAGTCGACGAGTTCGACGAACGGGACACCGGCCTGCGCGGCGCGCGCCCGCGCGACCTGCGCGCTGCTGATCGCACCACGATCGATGAGCTCACGCACGACGCTCTCGTCGTTGGGCGCGCTCGAGCCCACCTGATCCAGGTATTCGATGGGCAGATGGCCGTGAAGGATAAGGATCTCGGTCATGGACGCCACGGGGGACCTCCTCGGATAGGGGTCCTGCCGGGTTCGGGTGATCCGACAGGGCACGTCCCGGCCCGGAGCTGCTCCGGGTCGGGACGAAGCCTTGCCACAGTATCCGGCGGTCTCCCCCGGGAAACAGACCCGCGACCGGGTGCCCCGCGTGCGGGGGACGCGCTATGAACGCCGTGCGGAGGGCGCTCAGTGCAGCTTGCCGCGCCGGCTCGCGAGGTACACCAGCACGACGGCGACGACCGCGCATCCCATCGTCGTCAGCCAGTACGGCAGCGTCGTGGCGGCGTTGCCGGATGCGGCCCGCGCGATCCCGACGACGAAGCTGACCACCGCGACGACCAGCAGCACAGCGGCGGCGCCGACCATCCCGCGCCCTACGCCGTCCGTGTACTCGAGAAGCTGCCGCCACATACCCCCATCCTCCCAGGTCCGGAGCCCCGGGGACGACGAAGGCCCCCGGCGTGAGCCGGGGGCCTTCGTGGTACGGACTACCTGCTTAGTTGTAGGTGCCGGGGGTGTAGTCGTCCGAGCTGAAGCTGTCGAAGTCGACGAAGCTCAGGTCGCTCTCGTTGAACGCGGAGTCGTCGGCGAAGATGCGGTTTGGATACCGCTCCGCCTTGGCCTCCTCGGTCGCCTCCACCGAGACGTTCCGGTAGCGCGACAGGCCGGTTCCGGCCGGGATGAGCTTACCGATGATGACGTTCTCCTTGAGACCGATCAGCGGGTCGGACTTGCCCTCCATGGCCGCCTGCGTCAGGACGCGGGTGGTCTCCTGGAAGGACGCGGCCGACAGCCACGACTCGGTCGCCAGCGAGGCCTTGGTGATACCCATGACCTCCTGACGGGCGGACGCCGTCTTCTTGCCCTCCTGCAGCGCAGCACGGTTGATCTCGTTGTACCGCGAACGGTCGACGAGCTCACCCGGCAGCAGGTCGGTGTCGCCGTGGTCGACGACGGTGACCTTGCGAAGCATCTGGCGGACGATGACCTCGATGTGCTTGTCGTGGATCGGCACGCCCTGCGAGCGGTAGACGCCCTGGACGCCGCCCACCAGGTGCTTCTGCACCTCGCGGACGCCCTTCACCCGGAGGACCTCCTTCGGGTCGACGGTGCCGACGATCAGCTGCTGACCGAGGTCGACGTGCTGCCCGTCCTCCACCAGCAGGGTGGAGCGCTTCAGCACCGGGTAGACGTGCGGCTCGTCGCCGTTGTCCGGGGTCAGGATGACCTTGCGGGACTTGTCCGTCTCCTCGATGACGATGCGGCCTGCGGCCTCGGCGATCGGGGACGCACCCTTGGGGGTACGGGCCTCGAACAGCTCCTGGACGCGCGGCAGACCCTGGGTGATGTCGTCCGCGGACGCGGAACCACCGGTGTGGAACGTACGCATGGTGAGCTGCGTTCCGGGCTCGCCGATCGACTGGGCGGCGATGATGCCGACCGCCTCGCCGATGTCCACCAGCTTGCCGGTCGCGAGCGAACGGCCGTAGCAGGCGGCGCAGACGCCGACCGCCGACTCGCAGGTCAGCACGGAGCGGACCTTGATGTCGGTGACGCCGGCGGCGACCAGCTTGTCGATGAGCACGTCGCCCACGTCCTCGCCCGCCTTCGCGACCACGGTGCCGTCCGTGCCGACCGCGTCAGCGGCCAGCGTGCGGGCGAACACCGAGTTCTCGACGTTCGGGTCGCGGGTGAGGGTGCCGTCGGCGCCGACCGTCGCGATCGGCAGGTCGAGGCCCTTGGTCGTGCCGCAGTCGTCCTCACGGATGATGACATCCTGCGAGACGTCCACCAGACGACGGGTCAGGTAGCCCGAGTCCGCCGTACGGAGGGCCGTGTCGGCCAGACCCTTACGGGCACCGTGCGTCGCGATGAAGTACTCCGCCACCGACAGCCCCTCGCGGTACGAGGAGATGATCGGACGGGGGATGATCTCACCCTTCGGGTTGTTCACCAGACCACGCATACCGGCGATGTTGCGGACCTGCAGCCAGTTACCACGGGCACCGGACGTCACCATGCGGTTGATGGTGTTGTCCGCCGGGAAGTTGGCGCGCATGGCCTCGGCCACCTCGTTGGTCGCCTCGGTCCAGATCTTCACCAGCTCCTGGCGACGCTCGAGGTCGGTCGTCAGACCCTTCTCGAACTCGGAGGTGATCTTGGCGGCCTTCTTCTCGTAGCCGGCCACGATCTGCGCCTTGTTCGGCGGGGTCAGGATGTCGCTCAGCGACACCGTGACGCCCGAGCGGGTGCCCCAGTAGAAGCCGGCGTCCTTGATCCGGTCGAGCGCCGCGGCGACCTCCACCTTCGGGTACCGCTCGGCCAGGGCGTTCACGATCGACGAGATCGTGCCCTTGTCGGCGACATCCTCCACGTAGGGGTAGTCCGCCGGCAGCGTCTCGTTGAAGAGAGCGCGGCCCAGGGTGGTCTCCACGATCGCGGTGATCGGGGTGGCCCCGGTGTCGGCGGCGTCCGACGGCACGTAGTTGTCGAGACGGATCTTGACCTTGGCGTTCAGGTGCAGCGTGCCCTGGTCCTTCGCGAGGATCGCCTCGGAGACCGAGGAGAACGCGCGACCCTCGCCCACGGCGCCCTCGCGGACGGTGGTGAGGTGGTGCAGACCGATGATCATGTCCTGCGAGGGCAGGGTGACCGGGCGGCCGTCCGACGGCTTCAGGATGTTGTTCGAGGCGAGCATCAGGATGCGGGCCTCGGCCTGGGCCTCCACCGACAGCGGCAGGTGCACCGCCATCTGGTCGCCGTCGAAGTCCGCGTTGAACGCGGCGCAGACGAGCGGGTGGAGCTGGATGGCCTTGCCCTCGACGAGCTGCGGCTCGAACGCCTGGATGCCCAGACGGTGCAGGGTGGGTGCACGGTTCAGCAGCACGGGGCGCTCGCGGATGATCTCCTCGAGCACGTCCCAGACCTGCGGGCGCGAGCGCTCCACCATCCGCTTCGCGGCCTTGATGTTCTGAGCGTGGCTCAGGTCGATCAGGCGCTTGATGACGAACGGCTTGAACAGCTCCAGAGCCATCTGCTTGGGCAGACCGCACTGGTGCAGCTTGAGCTGCGGACCCACGATGATGACCGAACGGCCCGAGTAGTCCACGCGCTTTCCGAGCAGGTTCTGGCGGAAACGACCCTGCTTGCCCTTCAGCATGTCGCTGAGGGACTTGAGGGCGCGGTTGCCGGTACCCGTGACGGGACGACCGCGGCGGCCGTTGTCGAACAGCGCGTCGACGGCCTCCTGCAGCATGCGCTTCTCGTTGTTCACGATGATCTCGGGGGCGCCGAGATCGAGCAGACGACGGAGGCGGTTGTTGCGGTTGATCACGCGGCGGTACAGGTCGTTCAGGTCGCTGGTGGCGAAGCGGCCACCGTCGAGCTGGACCATCGGGCGCAGCTCCGGCGGGATGACCGGGACGACGTCGAGGACCATCGCGGCCGGCGAGTTGCCGGTCGCCAGGAACGACGACACCACGCGCAGACGCTTGATCGCGCGGATCTTCTTCTGGCCCTTGCCGGTGGCGATCTGCTCGCGGAGCAGCTCGGCCTCGGCGTTCAGGTCGAAGGCCTGCAGGCGGCGCTTGATCGCCTCGGCGCCCATGTAGGCCTCGAAGTACAGGCCGTAGCGGTCGAGGAGCTCGTTGAAGTCCGCGTCCTCCGGCTTGAGGTCGCCGACCTTGAGGGTGCGGAACGACTCCCACACGCGCTCGAGGCGGGCGATGTCCTCGTCGAACGACTTGCGGAGCTGGCCCATCTCCTTCTCGGCCGTGTCCTTGACACGGCGCTTCTGGTCGGCCTTGGCACCCTCCTCCTCGAGCGCCGCGAGGTCGGTCTCCAGGCGCTGCAGACGCTCGGCGACGCGGGCGTCGCGCTGGTCGGACAGCGTCTTGATCTCGAGGCGGAGCTCGTTCTCGAGGCCGGGAAGGTCGGCGTGGCGACCCTCCTCGTCGACCTCGATCACCATGTAGGCGGCGAAGTAGATGACCTTCTCGAGGTCCTTGGGCGCCATGTCGAGCAGGTAGCCGAGGCGGCTGGGCACACCCTTGAAGTACCAGATGTGCGTGACCGGGGCGGCGAGCTCGATGTGGCCCATGCGCTCACGACGGACGGAGGACTTGGTGACCTCCACGCCGCAGCGCTCGCAGACGATGCCCTTGAACCGGACGCGCTTGTACTTGCCGCACGAGCACTCCCAGTCGCGGGACGGTCCGAAGATCTGCTCGCCGAAGAGTCCATCCTTCTCCGGCTTCAGGGTCCGGTAGTTGATGGTCTCCGGCTTCTTGACCTCGCCGTAGCTCCAACGACGGATGTCGTCAGCGGTGGCCAGGCCGATACGCAGCTCGTCAAAAGTTGTTGCGTCGAGCAATGTGTTCACTCTCTCCTGTTTGAGATTCGTCAGTAGGTCTGGCTGCCGCTTAGATCTCGTCGATCGACGAGGACTCGAAGCGCGAGGAGATGTTGATGCCGAGCTCTTCCGCCGCGCGGAAGGCCTCGTCGTCCGAGTCGCGCAGGCTGACCGCCTGGCCGTCGGCCGAGAGCACCTCCACGTTCAGGCAGAGGGACTGCATCTCCTTGATGAGGACCTTGAAGGACTCCGGGATGCCCGGCTCCTGGATGTTCTCACCCTTGACGATGGCCTCGTAGACCTTGACGCGGCCGAGGATGTCATCCGACTTGATGGTCAGGAGCTCCTGCAGCGCGTACGCGGCACCGTAGGCCTCGAGGGCCCACACCTCCATCTCACCGAAGCGCTGACCACCGAACTGCGCCTTACCACCGAGCGGCTGCTGGGTGATCATCGAGTACGGGCCGGTCGAACGCGCGTGGATCTTGTCGTCGACCAGGTGGTGCAGCTTCAGGATGTACATGTAGCCGACCGAAACGGGGTCCGGGTACGGCTCGCCGGAGCGGCCGTCGAACAGCTGCGTCTTGCCGGAGGAGCCGATCAGGCGGTCGCCGTCGCGCGTCGGGAGCGTCGAGTCGAGCAGACCAGCGATCTCCTCCTCCTTCGCACCGTCGAACACCGGGGTCGCGACCTTCGTGTTCGGCGCGGCCGAGAAGGCCTGCTCCGGAAGCTCGGCGGCCCACTTCGGCTTGCCCTTGATCTCCCAGCCGTTCTTGGCGATCCACCCGAGGTGGATCTCCAGGACCTGACCGAAGTTCATTCGACCGGGGACACCCAGCGGGTTCAGGATGACGTCGACCGGCGTCCCGTCGGCGAGGAACGGCATGTCCTCGACCGGAAGGATCTTGGAGATGACGCCCTTGTTGCCGTGACGGCCGGCGAGCTTGTCACCCGCGGTGATCTTGCGCTTCTGGGCGATGTAGACCACCACGCGCTGGTTCACGCCGGAGCCGAGCTCGTCGTCGCCGTCCTGCGCGTCGAAGACCTTGACACCGATGACGGTGCCCTCCTCGCCGTGCGGGACCTTGAGGGAGGTGTCGCGCACCTCGCGGCTCTTCTCGTTGAAGATCGCGCGGAGCAGGCGCTCCTCGGCCGACAGCTCGGTCTCGCCCTTCGGCGTGACCTTGCCGACGAGGATGTCGCCGGGGCGCACCTCGGCGCCGATGCGGATGATGCCGCGCTCGTCGAGGTCGGCCAGGAGGTCCGGGCTGACGTTCGGCAGGTCGCGGGTGATCTCCTCCTTGCCCAGCTTGGTGTCGCGGGCGTCGACCTCGTACTCCTCGATGTGGATCGAGGAGAGGGTGTCGTCCTTCACCAGGTTCTGGCTGAGGATGATCGCGTCCTCGAAGTTGTGACCCTCCCACGGCATGAACGCGACGAGCAGGTTCTTGCCGAGCGCGAGCTCGCCGTTCTCGGTCGCGGGACCGTCGGCGACGACCTCGCCCTGCTCGATGCGGTCACCCTCGTCGACGACCACGCGGTGGTTGTACGAGGTGCCCTGGTTCGAGCGGTCGAACTTGCGCAGGTAGTAGGTCTGGTACGTGCCGTCGTCCGCCATCACGGTGACCGCGTCGGCCGAGACCTCGCTGACCACACCGGACTTCTCCGCGGTGACCACGTCACCCGCGTCGATGGCCGCGTAGCCCTCCATACCGGTACCGACGACCGGGCTCTCCGAGCGGAGCAGCGGCACCGCCTGGCGCTGCATGTTCGCACCCATGAGGGCTCGGTTGGCGTCGTCGTGCTCGAGGAACGGGATCAGCGACGTACCGACCGACACCATCTGGCGCGGGGAGACGTCCATGTAGCCGATCTCGTCGGCGGGGATCAGGTCGACCTCGCCGCCCTTCTGACGGGCGAGCACGCGCTCCTCGACGAAGTGGCCGTTCGCGTCGAGCGGGGCGTTGGCCTGCGCGACGACGAAGTCGTCCTCCTCCGAAGCGGTCAGGTAGTCGATCTGGTCGGTGACCCGGCCCTCGACGACCTTGCGGTACGGCGTCTCGATGAAGCCGAAGGAGTTGATGCGCGCGAAGGACGCGAGCGAGCCGATCAGACCGATGTTCGGGCCTTCCGGCGTCTCGATCGGGCACATGCGGCCGTAGTGCGACGGGTGGACGTCACGGACCTCGACGCCGGCGCGCTCACGGCTCAGACCACCGGGGCCGAGCGCGGAGAGGCGGCGCTTGTGGGTCAGACCCGCGAGCGGGTTGTTCTGGTCCATGAACTGCGACAGCTGCGACGTTCCGAAGAACTCCTTGATCGCGGCGACGACGGGTCGCACGTTGATCAGGGTCTGCGGGGTGATCGCCTCGATGTCCTGCGTGGTCATGCGCTCGCGGACGACGCGCTCCATGCGGGACAGACCGGTGCGGACCTGGTTCTGAATGAGCTCGCCGACGGCGCGGATACGACGGTTGCCGAAGTGGTCGATGTCGTCGATGTCGAGGCGGATGTCCGTCTCGACGCCGTTGCGGAGGCCCTTGAACGTGGTCTGGCCGTCGTGCAGGGCGACCAGGTACTTGATCGTGGCGATGATGTCCTGGACGGTCAGCACCGAGTCCGACAGCGGGGCCTCGAGGCCGAGCTTGCGGTTGATCTTGTAACGGCCGACCTTCGCGAGGTCGTATCGCTTCGGGTTGAAGTAGAAGTTGTCGAGCAGCGCACGCGCGGCCTCGGCGGCGACCTGCTCGCCCGGACGCAGCTTGCGGTAGATGTCCTTGAGCGCCTCCTCCTTGGTGAGGATGGCGTCCTTCTCGAGGGTCAGTTCGATCGACTGGTACCCGGCGAACTCGGAGAGGATCTCCTCGCTCGTGAGGCCGAGGGCCTTGAGGAACACGGTGACCGACTGCTTGCGCTTGCGGTCGATGCGGACGCCGACCTGGTCGCGCTTGTCGATCTCGAACTCGAGCCACGCTCCACGGCTCGGGATCACGCGGGCCGAGAAGATGTCCTTGTCGGACGTCTTGTCGGGGGTGGCCTCGAAGTACACGCCCGGCGAGCGGACGAGCTGCGAGACGACGACGCGCTCGGTGCCGTTGATGATGAACGTGCCGCGCTCGGTCATGAGCGGGAAGTCGCCCATGAAGACCGTCTGCGTCTTGATCTCACCGGTGAGGTGGTTCATGAACTCGGCCTCGACGTAGAGCGGGGCCGCGTAGGTCTTGCCCTTCTCCTTGCACTCGTCGATCGAGTACTTCTTCTCTTCGAGGAAGGGGTTCGTGAACGAGAGCTGCATGGTCTCGCCGAGGTCCTCGATGGGAGAGATCTCCTCGAAGATCTCCTCGAGGCCCGTGTTGGCGGGCAGATCCTGACGACCCTGGGCCTCGGCCTCCGCGACGCGCGCCTTCCACGCGTCGTTTCCGACCAGCCAGTCGAAGCTCTCCGTCTGCAGTGCGAGCAGATCGGGAACGGTGAGGGTGTCCGTGATCTTTGCGAACGAAAGACGAGATGCGGCTCGTCCGTTCTTGGGTGTCTTGTCGGTGTTGGTTGCGTTGCGCGCAGCAGCCAAGGAAATAACCTCCGTGGGCCCGGTCGGCCCAGTTACTGTCGGTCGTGTAGTTGTCTGGACGAGAACTCCCAGTCGCATCGCGCTGCCGTATATGACCCGAAAGGACGGGCCCAGGCACACGCGGAGAAGTCAGAGCCGACCGCAATATGAAGGCAGAAGTTTGACTGGGAGCGCAAAGAACAACTATATGTCAATCAGGCGCGCCGTGTCCAGTCTTTTCTTGACCGGAGGCGCGTACTGGGGTATAACCCGGCGAACGCCCGGATATTCCCGGTCGCTGCGGGCCGCTCGTGGCCCGGTCAGGACCGGTGCGAGCGGTACGTCGGGAGCGTGTCGACGGTCGCGATGACGGCCTCCTCGCGGGTGCGCGGCGACCAGCCGAGCACTGTCTGCGCCTTGGCGGAGGTCGCCCGGCGCACCGAGCCGAGGTCGGAGAGCGATCCGCGCACACGGCGGCTGAACGGCGCGGCGGCTTTGAGCATCCACATCGGCATGAGCTTCGTGCCGATGCGCCGGCCGGCGGCCTCGCCGAGGTGCCCGCGGATGAGGAGGGCGACCTCCTGGGCGCTCATCACGTCGCCGGCGATCGCGAGGAAGCGCTGCCCGGCGGCCTCGGGCCGGGTCATGGCGAGAAGGTGCAGCTCGGCGACGTCGCGGACGTCGACGATGCCGAACCGGACGTCGGGCAGTCGCGGGAGGCGTCCCTCCTTCACCAGGCGGATCAGCTCGACTGAAGTGGAGACGTCGGGGCCGAGCACCGGACCGAGGATTCCGACCGGGTTGACCGTGGCGAGCTCGAGCGGTGCACCGTCGGGGCGGGCGCCGTGCTCGGCGACGAAGTCCCACGCCGCGCGCTCGGCGATCGTCTTCGACTGCACGTAGGGGCTCACCGGGCGGCCGCTGTCCAGCTCCGTCCAGTCCTCCTCGGTGAAGGGCCGGTCGGTCGGGGCGTGGCCGTAGCCGACGGCCGCGAAGGAGGAGGTGAGCACCACGCGCTCGACCCCGGCGTCGCGCGCGGCGCGGAGCACGCGTAGGGCCCCGTCGCGGGCGGGGCGGATCAGCTCGTCGGGGTCCTTGGGCTGCGTCGACGGGAACGGGGAGGCGACGTGCAGCACGAAGCGGCAGCCGGCCACCGCCTCCGCCCAGCCCTCGTCGGACGTCAGGTCGGCGATGGCGAACTCCAGGCGGTCGCCGGGGTCGTCGAGGCCGCCGGCCGCGAGCTGCGAGCGGACGTCGGCGGCGCGCGCGGGCGTCCGGATGGTGGTGCGCACGCGGTACCCGGCGTTCAGCAGGGCGAGGACGCAGTGGGCGCCGAGGAAGCCGGAGCCGCCGGTGACGAGGACGCGGTCGGGGGTGGTGCTCGGATCGCTCACGGTTCCATCCTTCTCCCGGTTGCGCGGCGGCGCTACCGCCCCGGGCGACTGCGGTGGTACGGGACGTGCGCGGGTGCGCGACGGGGCGCAGACGTTACGAGATGCGGCAGTCGCGGGAAGCGGGCGGAGGGCGGAGGTGGGGCGGGGGCGGGTCAGGAGCGGACGAGGGCGATGGCCTGGGCGCGGTCGCGGACGGCGAGCTTGGCGAAGATCGCGTTGATGTGGGTCTTGACGGTGGCGACGCTGACGAAGAGGGTCGCGGCGATCTCGGCGTTGCTCAGGCCGTCGCCGACCAGGGCCAGCACCTCCGCCTCTCGGCGGGTCAGTGCGGGGAAGCGGTGCGTGAGTGCGGCGGCCGCGTCCGCGGGGCCGGCGTCGGCGGGCGTCGCCGGGGCGCCGGCGCTGAAGGCGCCGATCACGCGCGCGCCGACCTCGGGGGCGAGCGTGGTCTGGCCGCTCGCGACCGCGCGGACGGCGGCGGCCAGCTCGGACCGGCCGGCGTCCTTGGTGAGGTAGCCGCGGGCTCCGGCGCGCAGCGCACCCATGATGGATGCGTCGTCCGCGTAGGTGGTCAGGATGAGCACCGCGGTCCCCGGCGCCTCGTCGCGCACCCGGGCGGTCGCGGCGGCGCCGTCGAGCACGGGCATGCGCAGGTCCATCAGCAGCACGTCGGGTCGCTCGGCGACGGCGAGCGCCACCGCCGCCTCCCCGTCGGCTGCTTCGCCGACGACCTCCATGTCGGGCAGCAGTCCGAGCACGGTGACCAGGCCGTCGCGGATGATCGCCTGGTCGTCGGCCACGGCGACGCGGATGCGGCCCGGCGCGGTCACGGCAGGACCGCCGTGACCGTGACGGTGAAACTGTCCGCCGTCTCGGCGACCTCGACGGACCCGCCCGCGGACAGCGCCGCGAAGCGCTCGCGCATGCCCTGCAGTCCGTGGCCGCCGCCGGTCGCGGTGAGCGCCGAGGCCGCAGCTTCCGCGGCGGATACCGCGGCCGCGGCGTCCCCGGCGGATGCGGCGGCGAGCGGGTTGGAGATCGTGAGGCGCACGCGGTCATCCTGCCAGGCGAGGTCCAGCCGCACGGGCTGACCGGGCGCGTGCTTCCTGGCGTTGCTCAGCGCCTCCTGCGCCGCCCGCTGGAAGGCGGCGGTCTGCGCGGCCGTGACGGATCGCGGTGTGCCCGTCACCGAGAGTTCGGCGCTCCCGCCCAGGGAGCGGTGCGTCGCCACGGCGTCGGCGACGGCATCCTCGAGCGCGGGAGCAACGGTCGCCTCCCCCGCGACGGCCGGGTCGCGGAGCGCCGCGACCGCGCGCCGCGCCTCCCCCAGTCCCTCCGCCGCGAGGCCGCGGGCGGCGACGACCCGGGAGCGGGCCGAGGCTGCGTCGCCCGCTTCGAGCAGCGCATCCACCGCGTCCAGCTGGATCACGAGACCGCCGAGGCTGTGCGCGAGCACGTCATGCAGATCGCGGGCGATCGCGACGCGGGACGCCTCCTCCCGCCTCTCCACCTCCCGCTCGCGCAGGAGGGCCGCCTGCTCCTCCGCCACACGGAACTGCCGCCGGCTCAGGCCGCCGAAGACGCCCAGCAGCATCCCGCCCATCATCGCGAGGACGGCCAGCACCGGCGCTCCGACCGGCACCGCCCCGACGGCGACCAGGGCGGCACCCACCCCGCCGAGGAGGAGGCCCTCCCACAGCGGCTCCCGCGGGTCGCCGAGGAGGGCGACCACGGCGACGGCGGCCGGCACGATCGTCAGTCCGTCGGTCACGGCGGCGATCGGAGCGGCGATCAGGACGATCACGACCGAGCAGACGGCCGCCATGCGGCCGAGCCCCGCCCGGGCGAGCAGCCCGCGCACGATCCAGAGGGCGACGGTCACGAGTCCGAGGGTGAGCGCCCACGCCGGGCGCACCGACGAGTGCGTGGTGAGGAGCCCGTAGCCGACCGCCGCCGCGCCGACCGCGGTCAGCGCGAGGGACAGCCAACTGGGACGGACGGAGTTCACTCGACCATCATGCAGCCAGGGCGCACGGGCGCGCCGTCACGCCGCCACCGCGGCGTGACGGTCGAGCCGTGCGGCGAAGACCGCCGTGCGCGCGGCGCGGTTCGCCGCGAACACGAGGAGGATGATGCCGGTCGATGCCACCAGGTGGGCCCCGGCCTGAGACGCCAGCACGTCGATCACGACGCGGACGGCGATCACGGCCACCCACAGCATGAGCCCGAGCACACCGGTGCGCGACTCGTACACCGCGATGTCGGTCGGGTTCTTGCCCGCGACCACGGGCTCCGGGAGGCGGCGGAACCGGGCGATCGCGCCCATCCAGGCGCCGATGGCGAGCGACAGCACGATCTCGCCGGAGATGACGGCCAGGTCGAGCGCGGTGATGGTCGCCGGGTGCGACTGCTGCACGAGCAGGACCGCACCGACGACCGCGAAGACGGCCGGCCCTCGCCACATCCGCGAGACGACGACGGGCCGCCACGTGAGCTGCCGGTAGCCGACCCACCCGATCAGCAGGAGGATGAGGATCGCGTTTCCGAGCGTCTGGACAGTCATGGGAGCCTTTCCGGCCGGAGCATCCGGCACTCCTCCAGCGTCGCGCCGCGAGCCTCCGGCCGGCACAGCCGACGGGTGGAGATGCGGGTGGAGATCCGGGTGGAGGAGCGGGCCGGAGGATCGGGGCTGATGCCGCGACTAGGCTGCCGGTGTGCCTCAGAACCCGGCGTCGCAGCATCCCTCGGTCACGCTCTCGGAGAGCGGATACCTGGCGACGGTCGAGCCGGACCGGTTCGTCCCCGGCGCGTACCAGCTGGTGGTGGACGGCACACCGCAGTCGCACGTGAACCTCGACGACCCGACGCAGCTGTTCTTCGAATACGTGCAGCGGATGGGCAACGTCATCGACCTCATCGGCGAGCCCGGCGAGCCGATCACCGCGGTCCACCTCGGCGCCGGAGCGCTCACCCTCCCGCGCTACATCGCGTACACCCGGCCGGGCTCGCGGCAGCAGGTGGTGGAGCTGGAGAGCCGTCTGGTGGACCTGGTGCGCGAGCACCTGCCGCTCCCCCGCTACGCGCAGATCCGCATCCGGCACGGGGATGCCCGCGAGGTCGTCGGCAAGCTGCCCGCCGGGCTGCGCGGCCAGGTCGACCTGCTCGTGGTGGACATCTTCAGCGGCTCCCGCACGCCTGCGCACGTGACCAGCGTGGAGTTCTACCGCTCGGCGGTGTCCCTCCTGAAACCGGACGGCATCGTGCTCGTCAACGTCGCCGACGGACCGCCGCTCACCTTCGCGCGCAGCCAGGTGTCGACGCTGGGCGCGGTCGTCGAGAACGTCGCGGCGCTCGCCGAGACGCAGGTGCTGAAGGGCCGACGGTTCGGCAATGTGGTGCTGGTCGGCTCCAACTCGCCGCTGCCGCTGGAGTGGCTGCCGCGGCTGCTGGCGAGCGGTCCGCATCCCGCCAAGGCCGTCGCGGGCGCGGAACTGCGGACGTTCGCCGCGGGTGCTCCGATCGTGACGGATGCGACCAGCGTGCCGTCGCCGACGCCGGCGCGCAGCATCTTCCAGACCGGGACGCGGCGGGACTGAACCCCGCCCGCGCGCGGGCCGACGCGCGTCAGGCGTGCCGGAACCGCACCGGCTGGCCCGGCCGCAGCTGCCCGAACGCGTCCAGCGATGCGTCGGCGACGACAGCGATCACCGGGTAGCCGCCGGTCACCGGGTGGTCGGCGAGCAGCACGGTGGGACGGCCGTCCGGCGACACCTGCACACAGCCTGCGACCATGGGCTCGCTCGGCAGCTCGCTCACGACCGCACGTTCGAGCACCGGGACCTCCGGCACGGCGGGTGCGGTGTGGCGGCCGGTGGGGGGAGGGTCGAGCCGCACGCCGATGCGGTCGCTGCGGTCGGCGGCACGCCAGTCGAGCGTGAAGAAGTCGTCGAGAGCCGCCTCCGTGAACCAGTCCGCGCGCGGGCCCCGGTAGGCGCGCACCTCGACCGCGTCGGTCGTCGGCTCGGCGACCGGGACGAAGTCCAGCAGCGGAAGGTCGGTGCCGGGATGCTCGCCGAGCGGCAGCACGTCGCCCGCTGCGAGCGGCGCCGGCCCGAGACCCGCCAGGGTGTCGCGCGACCGGGAGCCGAGAACGGGAGGCACGTCGATGCCGCCGAGGACGGCGAGGTAGCGGCGGGCTCCTGCGACGGCCGTGCCGATGCGAAGCGTCTGGCCGGCGGGGGCGCGGACCGCCTGGTGCGCATCCACCAGGCGGTCGTCGAGCAGCAGCGGGCCGGTCGCGCCGGTCACCGCGAACCACGTGTCGCGCTCGAACTCCACCGCGAGGCCGCCGAGCAGGGCCTCCACCCCGGCGTCGCTTTCGTCGTTGCCGAGCAGCCGGTTGGCGAGGCGCAGGGCGCCGCGGTCGAGCGCGCCGGAGCGGCCGACCCCGACGGCGGCGAGGCCCGGCCGGCCCAGATCCTGCAGCAGGGCCAGCGGACCGGGGTCCAGGATGCGAAGGCTCACGACGCCTCCCGGAAGCGCACGACGGTGCCCGGCCGGAGCAGTGCGGGAGGGTCGGCGGCCTCGTCCCAGAGCACCGCATGCGTGCGGCCGATCAGCTGCCAGCCGCCCGGGCTGGAGCGGGGGTAGACGCCGCTGAAGACTCCGGCCAGCCCGACGGATCCGGAGGGGACGGAGGTGCGGGGCGTGCTGCGCCGCGGCACCTCGAGCGGCGCGGCGGGGGCATCGGCGACGAGGTACGCGAACCCGGGCGCGAAGCCGCCGAACGCCACCCGCCACGGCGTGCCGGTGTGCGCCGTGACCACGTCGCGCTCGGTCAGCCCGGTGATCCGCGCGACTTCGGAGAGGTCCTCGCCGTCGTAGCTCACGGCCACGTCGACCATCCGCTCCTCGCCCTCCTCCGGCTCCCGGGGAGGGGTGCGCTCCACCCACGCGGCTGCGGCGCTGAGCGGCAGGATGCGCGGCTCGACCTCCACCGCGATGGTGCGGGCGGCGGGGATCAGGTCCACGACCCCGTTGGGGCGCGTGGACTCGAGGCCGCGGAACAGGGCGAGCACGGCATCCAGCCCGTCCAGCTCGATCAGCAGCGCGTGATCCCCGTACGGGAGGATGCGGCGGGTCACGCGAACGGCTCCACGGTGACGCCTGCCCCGGCGAGCGCGTCGCGCACGGCGCGGGCCATGGTCACGGCGCCCGGGGTGTCGCCGTGCACGCACAGCGAGTCGACCTCGACCGGGATGTCGGTGCCGTCGGCCGCTGTGACGCGTCCCTCTCCGACCATGCGGACGGCACGGGCGGCGATGGCCGCGTCGTCCGTCAGCAGCGCGCCCGGCTCGGTGCGCGGCACGAGGGTGCCGTCGGCGCGGTAGCCGCGGTCCACGAAGGCCTCGCGCACGAACCTGAGGCCGGCGTCCTCCGCCGCATGCTCGACCGCCGAGCCGGCGAGACCGAGCAGGGCGAGCGACGGGTCGAAAGCGAGCACCGCATCCACCACCGCCCGCGCCTGGGCGTCGTCGCGGACGATGCGGTTGTACAGGGCGCCGTGCGGCTTCACGTAGCGGACGGCCGTGCCGGCCACCCGCGCCAGGCCGTGCAGCGCCGACAGCTGGTACAGCACCTCGTCGCGGAGCTCGCCCGGCGGGACGTCCATCGACCGGCGGCCGAACCCGGCCAGGTCGCGGTACGAGACGTGAGCACCGACGGTGACGCCGTTCGCCGCCGCCTCCCGGCAGGTCGCGAGCATGGTGGACGCGTCGCCGGCGTGGAAGCCGCAGGCCACGTTGGCGCTCGACACGAGCCGCAACAGGGCGGCGTCGTCGCCCATCGACCAGGCGCCGAAGGACTCGCCGAGGTCGCTGTTGAGGTCGATGGGACGCGTCATGTCCCTATTGTGCCAACCTCGGTCGCACGCTCCCTCGGCGCTACTGCCGCGCGCGCGCCGCCCGCGCCCGGTGCGCCCGGACCTTTGCACGGTTGCCGCAGCGCTGCATCGAGCACCAGCGGCGGGTGCCGCTGCGCGAGGTGTCCAGGTAGACGAGGCGGCAGTCCTCGGCGGAGCACTCGCGGATCCGGCCGTCCACGTCCGGTCCGAACAGGCGCACGGCGTCGCGCGCGATCGAGCCGAGGGCCTGGTGCGGGCGCGCGTTCGTGCGACCCGCCTGGCGGCCGCCGCCGGCCAGCACCGGCGGGATGTCCGGGGTCGCGGCGAACAGGTTCACGACGTCCACGTCGTCGGGCGACAGCGGGTCGCCGACGCTCGCCTGGCGCGCCAGGCGGCCGATCGCCGCGCGCAGGGCGCCGGCGTCGCGGAACTCGCGCTCCCCCGCGGTCGGCGCGACCTCGGGGAACCGCTCGATCAGCCAGTCGTTGAGCGCTGCCGCGTCACGGACGGTCGTGTCCTCCTCCGCCTCGGAGTCGAGGCCGCCGGTGTAGGCGAAGTCGAGGGCGAGCGACCCGGAGTCGAACCACCAGCGCTGCCCGTCGGCGGGCTCCATCCACTGGCCGGTCCCGCGGGTGAGTATCGCTTCCATCGCCATGTAACCAACATAGTCGGTTAGCGGATGCGGCAGCCGCAACGAGGCCGGAGGGCCCCCGATACTGTACCGGACCGGCGGCACCGCGCCCCGGCACGAGCGTCGACCCGCTTTGGCATACTGGGCGGATGACCGCGACCCGCCCCGACCCGACCGCGACGCTGGAGGGCGCGACGGTGCGTCTCCGCGCGCTCACGCTGGACGACCTCCCGGACCTCTTCGACGCGATCGGCCGTCCCGAGGTGTTCGCCGGCGGGTGGGGCGGCGGTCCCGCGGCGTTCCGCGACACCTACGAGGAGTGGCGGGAGTTCATCCTGCGCTACCTCGACTGGGAGCGCAGCAACGTGACCGCCGTGGTGCTCCGTGATGGCGACCGCCTGGTCGGCACCACGACCCTCGGCGACTTCGACCTGGTCAACGAGTCCGCACACATCGGCTGGACGGCGTACGCGCCCGAGGCGTGGGGCGGTCGCGTGAACGCCGAGACGAAGCGCCTGCTGCTCGGCACCGCTTTCGACCACGGCTTCGAGCGCGTGAAGCTGCAGGCCGACGTGCTCAACGAACGCTCACGGGCCGCGATCGTGCGGCTCGGGGCGACATTCGAGGGCGTCCTCCGGCACACCCAGCGCCGCGCGGACGGCACCTGGCGGGACACGGCCGTGTACTCCATCCTGAGCGACGAGTGGCCGGCGGTGCGGGATGGTCTTGACGAGCGGCTCGGGGTCGCGCACGCCTGAGCCCGGGAGGCTCGACGCCGGGCGCTACTCCGTCGCGGCCGCCGCGGCGACCCGGCGCTGCGCCGAGGAGACCTCGCGGTGCTGCCAGGCGATCAGGTTCGCGGCGTCGAACCGCCGGCTGCACGCCCCGCACGCCAGGGCGCGGGCGGGCTTGCGGTAGCGGTAGTGCGTGTGTCCGTTCGGGCAGGTGCCCACCCACGGGGCCAGGTCGTCGGCGATCGCACCCCCGTGCAGGCGCTTGCCCTCGTAGCCGAGGTCGAGCGCGATCGCGCGCCAGCGCGGACCATGACCGGCCCGGGAGCCGGCGAGGGCGTGCGCGACCTCGTGCAGCAGGATCTGGTGGATCTCGTCGTCCTCATAGCGCGCCGCCAGGTAGCGCGAGACGGTGATCCGCTTGGTGGTGTAGTTGCACAGCCCCGCGCGGGTCTTGGCGTTGTCGAAACCGAAACTCCAGACGGACGGATCCAGGTGCAGGGCGATCAGGGCATCCGCCCAGCGCCGCACGCGGTCGAGCTCGGCCATCAGCGACGGTCCCCGCCCGGAGCGCTCCACTCCTCCATGTCGAGCATCCTACGCGTGATCGGTGCCGCCCTGGCCGTCCGGTGAACCGGCACCACCGGCGGTGCCGCGCTGCGCGTCGAGGGCGGACTGCACGACGGCGACCGCGGTGAGCGCCGCCTGGATCTCGGCCGGGGAGGCGCCCAGCTTCTCGCGCAGGAACACCGCAGCCGTCATGTCGGCCAGGGCGTTCTCGTAGTCGCCCGTGTCGAACCACACCTTGCCGCGGTTCTGGATCGCGAACGCCTCCAGTGCCGTCCACTCCCGGCCCCGGGCCTCGTCGACGCATCCGGTCAGCTCGATGATCGCCTCGTCGGCCTTGCCCTGGTACTGCAGCACCTGGGCGTGACGGATGCGCGCGCCGAGCAGCTGCTCCCGGTCACCGGTGAACCGTGCCTGGCGCACCGCCTCGTTGGCGATGTCTATGGCCTCGTCGAGCCGGCCCAGCAGACGCAGCAGCACGGCCTTCTCGTTGAGCGCGCTCAGGCTGCGCAGGCTGCCGAGCTCCTCGAGCCGCTCGCCGGCAGCGCGCAGATCGACGCGTTCGCGCAGGGTGGTCGGATCGTATCCGAGGATGATGCTCAGGGTTCTGCTCCCGATCGGTGTCTCGCTCACAAGACTACCCGCAGCGGGCGCTCAGCCCGGGCGCTTGACAGCCTGCGCGGGAGTGAGCGGCACCTCGATGAGCCTGTCGTCGCCGGAGCGCGGGGATCCGCGGCCGTCGGTGTTGTTCGTCAGCAGCCAGATGCGGTCACCGACGGCCACCGCATCCCGGATCCGTCCGAACTCGCCGGCGAAGAACGGGGCGACGGAGACGGGTGCTCCCCCGTCGGTCGGCCACACCGTCCAGAGCCGCTCCCCGCGCAGCGCGGCCAGGAAGATCGTGTCGCCGACGACCGCGAGACCGCTCGGGCTCGCCTCGTCCGTCGGCCACTGGTGGACGGGATCGACGAACCGCGGATCGCCCCCGACGCCCTCGACGACCGGCCAGCCGTAATTGTTGCCCGGGTGGATGATGTTGAGCTCGTCCCACGTGTTCTGGCCGAACTCGGCGGCCCACATCGTGCCGCGGGAGTCCCAGCCGATGCCCTGCGGGTTGCGGTGGCCGTAGCTCCACACCGGCGAGCCGGGGAACGGGTTGTCCGCGGGGGCGTCGCCGTCGGGGGTCAGCCGCAGGATCTTGCCGCCGAGATACGCCACGTCCTGCGCACGCTGGGGGTCGGAGGCGTCGCCGACGGTGACGTAGAGCATGCCGTCCGGCCCGAACGCGATCCGGCCGCCGTCGTGGTTGGACGCCTTGGGCAGGCCGGTCAGCACGGGCTCGGGCGCGCCGAGCGCGTAGCTCCCCGGGACGCCGCTCAGCGGCATCCGCACCACCCGGTTGTCCTCGCCGGTCGTCAGGTAGGCGTACAGGGACGCGGGGGCCGAGTCCGCCTGCACCGCGAGGCCGAGGAGACCTGCCTCGCCCTGGTGCACCACCCCCGGGACGGTGCCCACCGGTCGCAGGCCGCCCGCCGGCAGCCGTTCGAGCACGGCGCCGGAGTCGCGCTCGCTGATCAGGGCCGAACCGCTCGGGAGGCGGAGGACCGACCAGGGCGCCTCCAACCCGGTCTCGAGCACCGTGGATGCGCCGCTCGGCTGCCAGGGGATCGCCGCGACCGCGGCCGAGGTGCCGGTCGGCCGCGGCGTCGAGGTCGGTGTTCGGGTGACCGTCGGATCGGGCGTCTGCGGCGCTGAGCATCCCGCCAGAACGAACACGGCCGCCGTCAGGGCGAGAAGCCCTGAGCGGCGGCCGGGACGGGACATCGTCGGCTCCGGTCGTCAGTCGACGACGCGGACGTCCTTCCAGAAGGCGACGTAGTTGCTGTAGTCCTTGCCCACCCGGTCGAACGAGCTCGGGTACGGGGTCGGGTAGCTCCAGGCGCGGTCCTGCAGCACGCCGCCGTCCTCCGACTTCACGGAGAAGTACTGGCACTCGCCCTTCCAGGGACAGGTGTACGGCGTGTCGCTCTCGACCAGGTACTCGGACTTGACGCTCGCGGGCGGGAAGTACCAGTTGCCCTCGATGCGGATCAGGTCCTCCTGCGGGGCCTCGGCGATGACGGTGTCGTTCAGCACGGCTTTCATGTAAAACCTCCTGTGTGCCCGAACGTACGCCCGGGCGCGATCATTCCGCCGGGCGCGCACCGCTCTTCCGGGAGGCTCGCAGCACGGTCACAGCGTCGGAGGATCCGGCGCGCCCCGCGGCGGCGACCTCGGCCGGTGAGGCCCCGGCCGCGATCCGCTCCTGGCCGGTGACGGATGCGGTGAGCAGGTGGGCGACGGCGCCGCGGAGGCCGGTGAACGCGGCGCACGCGGCGGCCGCCTCCGGGGAGGCGTAGTCGATGCCCAGCGCGGCGAGCGCATCCACCACCGCCCCTGCTGCGAGGAGGTCCTCCACGGCGAAACGCGGGGAGCCGTCGTGCGCGCTCTCGCCGACGGCGACGAGCGCGATCATGGCCCGGCGGCCGAGCCGCACCTGCTCGGCGAGGATCCAGCGCGCAACGGCCTCCGCGTCGGTCAGTCCGGCGGTGAGGACGGCCGCGTCGCCGGGGGCGTCCAGCGCCGCCCCGCCGTCGATCGGCGGGAGCGCGTCCACCCGGACGATCACGTCGGCGTCGCTCGCGATCGCGGCGAGCCCCGCGGGGCCGGTGTCGAAGCGGACCTGGTACTTTGCCTGGCGATGCGCGGCGGGGACGGACCCGGTGGTGACGGATGCGGCGTGGACGGATGCGGCGGGGACGGATGCGGTGGTCTCGGCGATGCTGGACGAACTCACCGGGACATCGTAATCCGCGGCCCGGCGACCTCCGACCGCGCCGAACGGGCCGGACGGTGCTCTCCGGGCGAGGGCCGCATCTGCCGGCGGATCAGCTCGAAGTCGTGCCGCGTCAGCTCGATGACGCCGCGCCGCAGCTGGTAGCCCCAGTCCGGCCGGTCGCGGGTGAAGTCGAGGGCGCCGAGCAGGGGGCGGATGGGCGTGGCGACGGCGTCGTGGTCCCACTCGACGCGGCGCCGCCAGGGCCGGAAGTCGGACGCCGGCCCCGACATCGCCGGCCCCTGGGTCACCTGGACGACGGCGTCGTCCGCAATCCGTCCGACCGCGGTGAACTGCTTGAGGGGCTCGCCGTCCGGATATGACGCGCGCGGCGAGTAGTAGACGAAGCCGTCGGCCGGGCCCATCCGCTCGAGCGGTGCCCGCGCGCCGTGGTTGACCTGCGCGAAGCCGCCGGCGACGCCGCGCAGCACGTGATCGAGCTGCACAACGCCCAGCCAGTAACGGATCGCCATGGTCCCGTTGTAGCGCACACCGCCGTCATCGGCGCCGGATCGGCACCGTGTCGAAACGGGCGGGCGCGGATCGACGTGACCATGACGGCGAGACCGCGGAGGAAGATGTGACCATGCGTTCCGTTCAGACGGCGAAGGCCGGCCGATGAGCGACGACCGCGCCGCGCAGGCGCGACGCGCCGTCGAGTCGGTGTGGCGCATCGAATCGGGCCGACTGATCGCCGGGCTCGCCCGCTCCACCGGCGACGTCGGCCTCGCGGAGGAGCTGGCCCAGGATGCGCTGGTCGCCGCGCTGGAGCAGTGGCCGGAGTCCGGCATCCCGCGCAACCCCGGAGCGTGGCTCACCACCGTGGCGAAACGGCGGGCCGTCGACGGCTGGCGGCGCCGCGAGCGGCTCGACGACCGGTACGCCGCGATCGCCCACCACCTGGAGCAGGAGCTCGGCGAAGACGATCCGGCCCGTGCCGCGCAGGAGCCGATCGGCGACGACCTGCTCCGGCTGGTGTTCGTCGCCTGCCATCCCGTGCTCCCCCAGCCGGCACGCGTCGCTCTGACCCTGAAGCTGCTCGGCGGCCTCTCCACCGAGCAGATCGCGCGGGCGTTCCTCGTGCCGCCGGCCACGATGGCGCAGCGGATCGTGCGAGCGAAGCGGACGCTGAGCGCCGCCGGCGTTCCCTTCGAGGTCCCCGAGCGCGCCGAGTTCGGGGAGCGGCTCGCCTCGGTGCTCGAGGTGGTCTACCTGATCTTCAACGAGGGCTACTCCGCGACCGCCGGAGACGATTGGATGCGGCCCGACCTGTGCCGCGAGGCCCTGCGGCTCGGGCGCGTGCTCGCCGAGCTGACCCCGCGGGAGCCGGAGGTGCACGGCCTGGTGGCGCTGATGGAGTTCCAGGCGTCCCGGCTCGGCGCCCGCACGGCGGCGGACGGCTCGCCCATCCTGCTGCAGGACCAGGACCGCACGCGCTGGGACCGCATCCTCATCGGGCGCGGGACGGCCGCGCTCGCCCGGTCGGACGGACTGCGGCTGAGCCGTCGGCCGCCCGTGAGCCGCGGGCCGTACGCGCTGCAGGCGGCGATCGCGGCCTGTCATGCGACCGCGCCGACCCCCGACGCGACCGACTGGGAGGAGATCGTCGCGCTCTACGCCGCCCTCTCCGAGCTGCGCCCATCCGCCGTCGTCGACCTGAACCGCGCGGTGGCGCTGTCGATGGCCTACGGACCGGAGGCGGGGCTCGAGCTGGTCGACCGGCTGGCCGTGGAGGGGGCGCTCGCGTCGTACCACCTGCTGCCGTCGGTGCGGGCGGACCTGCTGCTGCGGCTCGGCCGCCGGGCGGAGGCGCGGATCGAGTTCGAGCGGGCCGCCGCCATGACCGGCAACCAGCGGGAACGGGACCTGCTGCTGGCGCGAGCCGGGGAATGCCTCTGAGTCGTGCATCCCGGCCACCGCATCCTGATCTCGAGGACGACACTGGGAGCATGCGCGTGCTGCTGAAGCTCATCCTCGACTGCGACCCGGACGCCGCCTGGCGCGCCCTGCAGAGCCCGACGGCGTTCCGCGAGGTCGCCCTGCCGTGGCTGGACTTCCGCTCGGACGAGCCCGGCGGCTTCCCGACCACGTGGGGGTCGGAGCACCGGGTGAGCGTCCGGGCGCTCGGCGCCTTCACGGTGGGCACCCAGGCCATCCGGCTCGACGTCCTGCGCTCCACCGATCCGCGGGAGCGGAGAACGCGCATCCTGCGCGACAGCGGTGGCGGCACCGGTGGGATGCTGGCGGCGATCCCCCGGCTCGACCACCGGATGGCCATCGCGCCCGACCCGGCAGGCCCGGACGAGAACGGCCGGCTGAGGACGCTCTACCGCGACCAGCTCATCGTGCGCGCGGGCGCGCTGACGCCGTTCGCCTGGTACGCGTTCTGGGCGTTCTGGCAGTGGCGCGGCGTGCGCCTGCGGCGCCTCGCACCCACCTGGGCCTACGATCCGGAAGTGCACGGAGCGGACGAGGACGCGGTCGGCTCCGCGCCCGGCGCGCCGATCGGGGGCGCCGCGACCGAGACGGGAGAAGCGCAGCGATGACGAACACCGAGCAGCCCGCACCAGGCGCGATCGCCGACGGCGCGCGGGCGATCACCGCCGTCCAGACCGCCGACTGGCGGCGCCGGGTCTTCGCGCTGTACGCCTCCGTCCGCCGGCTCGCCGGGCACGACCCGGCCGAGGCGCACGCGCACTGGATCTCGTGCCGCAACGACCTCTTCGCCGCCCACCCCGCCTCACCGCTGCTGCCCGAGGACCGGGACAGGTTCGCCGGGCTGCCCGTCGTGCCCTACGACCCGGACTGGCGGTTCGAGCTGCCGATCCATCCCGCGACCGAGGCGAAGCGGATGGACGTGGAGACCGGGACGGACGGCGTCGTGCCGTTCGAGCTGCTCGGAACGGTGCGGGTGCCGCTCGCCGGGACCCTCGACGTCTGGCGGCTCTCGTCGTACGGCGGCGGCCTATTCGTGCCGGTGAAGGATGCGCTGGCCGGCCGCCCCGGCGGCACCTATGGCGGTGGACGCTACCTGATCGACACCATCAAGGGCGCCGACCTGGGGCTCGACGCCGACGACGGCGAGGCCTCGCTCGTGCTCGACTTCAACTTCGCCTACAACCCGTCGTGCGCGTACGACCCGGCCTGGGCGTGCCCGCTCGCGCAGGCGGGCAACACGCTGCCGGTCGAGATCCCGGTCGGCGAGCGGTACGCGGGCGCCTGATCCCGGCCGCTCTCTTCGCCGAGGTGCACCTTGTTGCGCATCCGCTCGGCGTGTCGGGCGCAACGACGTGCACCTCGGCGGCTGCGTCGCTCAGCGTGAGACGAGGGTGAGGCGCTGGGTGGGGCGCGTCATGGCGACGTAGAGGGATGCGGCGCCGCGCGGTGACTCCGCGGCGAGCGCGTCCGGGTCCGCCAGGACGACCGCGTCGAACTCCAGTCCCTTCGCCTCGTAGCCGGTCAGCACGGCGATCGGGCGGCTGAGGCCCGCGGCGCCCCGGCCCGCCTGCTCGCCGAACCGCTCCCCGACGGCCGCGGAGACCGTGGGGAGGTCCGCGGCGGTGGTGATGACGGCCAGCGTGCCCGCGCCGTCGAGGCCGCGGTCGTGCGCGACGGCGTCGGCCACGGCACCGGCGAGCGCCTGCGCATCCGGCGTGGGGGCGGCGATCCGCCGGATCGGCCAGTCGCCCTCGCGGACGGCCCGCGTCGGCGTGATCGGGAGTCCTGCCTCCGCCGCGACGCGCTCCGCCTCGCGGGTGATCTGCGCGGGGGTGCGGTAGTTGACGGTCAGCTCCTCCAGCCGCCAGGCGTCCTTGAAGACCGGGTTCAGCGCATCCTGCCAGCTCGACGCCCCGGCGGCCGACGCGACCTGGGCGATGTCGCCCACGATCGTGAACGACTTCATCGGGCACCGGCGCACCAGCACGCGCCACTGCATCGGCGAGAGCTCCTGGGCCTCGTCCACCACCACGTGACCGTAGGTCCAGCTGCGGTCGGAGGCGGCCCGCTCGGCGGTCGTGCCGCGGTCGGCCTGCTCGGCGAAGCCGTCGGCCAGCTGCTCGGCGCTCACCAGCCCCTGCACGCCCATGTTGCGGATCGCCGCACGCGCATTCTCCAGGTCGCGCTTGCGCTGGCGGTCGCGCTCGCGGTCCGCCGGGTCCGGCCGTCCGGGGAAGTCGCCCAGCAGCTCGGCAGCCTCGTCGAGCAGAGGGACGTCGGAGACGGTGAACGGCTCGGAGCGGTCGCGCTGCAGGGCGCGGCGCTGCGCGTCCGTCCACCGCGGCGTCAGCTCGGCGAGCCAGGCGGGACGGGCGTAGAGGTCCTGCAGGAGCTTCTGCGGGGTGAGCGGCAGCCAGGCGGTGTTGAGCAGCACCCGCACGTCGTAGGAGGTGCGCAGGTCTTCGCGGAGCACCTTCAGGTCGGCGTCGTCGATGGTGGAGCCGCCCGCCCGCAGCTGCGCGGCGAGCTGGTCGGTCAGCTCCGCGAGCGCGTGCTTCACGAAGGTGACCCGCGCGACGTTGTGCGGCTTGCCGGTGCGCTGCGCCTTCGCGATCGCGCGGTGCACGAGCTCGGGCTCGACCACCAGCCGCTCGTTGTCGACGACGATCGTCTGCGCCTCGGTCGGAGCCTTCTGCCGCGACTTGACCGCGCGCGACAGCAGCCGGGCCATCTGGGCGGACCCCTTCAGCACGGCGGCCTCCGGAGCGTCCTCGGCGGTCGCCTCGACGCCCGGGAACAGCTCTCCCAGGCTCGACATGACGACACCGGTCTCGCCCAGCGACGGCAGCACCGCCTCGATGTAGCGCAAGAAGGCGGTCGACGGGCCGACCACGAGCACACCGGATGCGCTCAGCCGCTGGCGGTTCGCGTACAGCAGGTAGGCGGCGCGATGCAGTGCCACGGCCGTCTTCCCCGTGCCGGGACCGCCCTGGACGACGAGCGCGCCGCGCAGATCCGACCGGATGATGCGGTCCTGCTCCGCCTGGATCGTCGCGACGATGTCGTGCATCCGGCCGGTCCGCTGCGCGGTCAGCGCCGCCAGCAGTGCGCCCTCGCCCTGCACCTGCTCGCCGGCGCGCTCGCCGTCGAGCAGCGCCTCGTCGAACACCTCGTCGTCGATCCGCGTCACCTGACGCCCCGACATCGTGAGATGCCGACGGGCGCGGACGCCCATCCGCTCGCTCGCCGTCGCCTGGTAGAAGGCGCCCGCCTGCTGCGCACGCCAGTCGACCAGCAGCGAGCGCTGGTCGTCGTCGCGCAGGCCGATGCGGCCGATGTAGCGGTGGTCGGAACCGTCGACGGCCTCGTCGAGCAGCAGCCGGCCGAAGACGAGCCGCGCATCCACGTCGCGCAGCTGCGTCAGCTGGTCCTCGTAGAGGCGCGCGAACGCGTCCCGCTCGCTGCGTGCCTGATGGTTGCTGCCGACGCTGTCGCGGCGCACGCGGGCGAGGCGTTCCTCGGTCTCCGCACGCAGTTCGTCCAGCCGCCGATACAGCCGCGAGACCACGGCGCGTTCGCGATCGAGCTCAGACTCCAGCACGCCCATGGCCACCTCTCGTTTCCGGGCCGACAGTCTACGACCTCCGGATGCGAGTGCGCTCCCAGCACGCGTACGGCCGGATGCCGTAGGGTGGAGGCAGCGGGCGATGAAACTGCCCGCGGCGTCGTAGAACGCTTCGCGTCGCGCCGGGCCATGCCCCGCCACGCTTCTCTTCATACGGCGAACGATCGCGCCGCTCGGTGCGCTCGCCATCCCCGACCCGCTGCGGCACGACGCCGCCCGGGTCCGATGCCCGAAAGGCACACCCCTGTGACTTCAACCTTCGCCGAACTCGGCGTACCCGCTCCTCTCGTCGCGGTCCTCGCGGCCGACGGCAAGACCGACGCCTTCCCCATCCAGGCCGACACGCTCCCCGACGCCCTCGCGGGCAAGGACGTGCTGGGCCGCGGAAAGACCGGCTCCGGCAAGACCATCGCCTTCGCGCTGCCCCTCGTCGCACGGCTCGGCACCGTGCTCGCCGGCGGCCGGCGCCGCCCGGGGCGTCCGCTCGCCCTCGTGCTTGCCCCGACCCGCGAGCTGGCGACCCAGATCGCCGCGACGTTCCGCCCGCTGGCGGACGCCTACTCCCTGCGTGTCTCCACCGTCTTCGGCGGCGTCTCGCAGAACAAGCAGGTCGCCGAGCTCAAGGCCGGCGTCGACATCCTCGTCGCCTGCCCCGGCCGCCTCGAAGACCTCATGAAGCAGGGCTTCGTGAACCTCGACGCCGTCGAGATCACCGTGCTCGACGAGGCCGACCACATGGCCGACCTGGGCTTCCTGCCCGTCGTGACGCGCATCCTCTCGGCGACGCCCGCCGACGGCCAGCGCCTGCTGTTCTCGGCGACGCTCGACAACGGTGTGGACAAGCTGGTCACCCGCTTCCTGCACTCCCCCGTGCTGCACTCCGTCGACGACGAGACCAGCCCGGTCGAGGCGATGACCCACCACGTGCTGCAGGTGGACACCCCGGACGAGAAGAAGGCCCTGGTCGAGGCGCTCGCGTCGGGCACCAGCCGCCGCATCCTGTTCACCCGCACCAAGCACCAGGCCAAGAAGCTGGCCAAGCAGCTCACCGCCTCCGGCATCCCGGCCGTCGACCTGCACGGCAACCTCGCGCAGGGCGCCCGCGACCGCAACCTCGCCGCCTTCGGCGAGGGCAGCGTGCGTGTGCTCGTGGCGACGGACGTCGCAGCGCGCGGCGTGCACGTGGACAACGTCGAGCTCGTCGTCCACGTCGACCCGCCGGCGGAGCACAAGGCGTACCTGCACCGCTCCGGCCGCACGGCCCGTGCGGGCAGCGCCGGCGACGTGGTCACCGTGATGCTGACCGCGCAGTCGGACGACGTGAAGACCCTCCTGCGCAAGGCGGCCATCCAGGTCTCGCCGCAGCGCGTCACCGCGACGTCGGCGGCCGTGACGTCGCTCGTCGGCGATGTGGCCCCGCGCGTGGCGCCCAGCGCTCCGCAGCAGCGGACCGCCGGTGGCGGCGGCACGTCGCAGGGCGCGAACGCGCAGCGGAAGCGCGCGCGGCGCAACGGCGCCGGCGGCGGCCAGGCGGGCGCCGGTCAGGCGGGCGCCGGCCAGGCGGCCGGTCGCCAGTCCGCCGGGCAGGGCGCGGGCGGCGGACGCCGTCAGGGCGCCGAAGGCGGACGCGGCGCCGGTGCGACCGCGGGCGCCGCAGGCGGCGGCTCGCGCCGGCGCGGACAGCGCCCGGGTGCGGCCCAGCAGGGCGCGAGCACGCGCGGCGGCGCTGCGCCCTCGCGCGCGGGCCACGGCTCGTCTGCGCAGCGCGACCACGCGGGCGCCCGCTCCGGCGGCGCCGCGCGCCCGTCGGCCGCGCGCTCCGACGCCTCCGTGCGCCGGGGCAACGGCTCCCGCCGCGCCCAGGGCTGACCGCTCCCGTTCATCCCGCTCGGCGCCCGTCGTCGAGTACACGAAAAGTGCACGCTCAGAGCCTTCTGAGCGTGCACTTTTCGTGTACTCGATGGGGGCGGGTCTATGGAAGGTCTGCAGCGTGTAGCGGGCGGACCTGCGATTCCTCGGGGTCCTCGACCTCGGGACGCTCGGGCTGGGGATGCTCGGGGACGGGCCTCTCAGGGGGCAGCGCGTTGTCGTCGGCGCGGAGCGCAAAGGACGAGACGACGAACGGTATGACCAGGGCACTGGCGAGTACCGCGAAGACCAGATGCTTGCTGTTCTCGATCGCCTCACCGAAAATGGCCGTGCCGAACTGTACGACGGTGAACGAGGCCATCAGCAGTGCAGCGTTCGCGAAGCCCCGCGAGGGCGTACCTCGCTGCGATCGTCTTACGCCCAGGATCGCTCCGCCGAAGGCTATGACCCCAGCGAACGCGAAGCTGAAGAATCCGGTGACGCCCGATCCCGCGAGCGCAAGGAGCGAAAGCGAGTTCGCCTGTGCCTCTCCACGGCCCGGCTCGAACGCCCCGAGATATGAGGGCCGAGCAGCGAAGAAGTCGCTCGCACCCGTGTCGATGAGAGGCCAGACCCGGTCAGGGTGGTGCAGCAGGAACGTCGCGACTGTTCCGTAGTTCATCAGCGACGCGTACTGCTTCCATTCCGGCGTGAACATGATGGAGTTCTCGTCGCCCGCGGTCTTCCCCGCGTACTTTGCCATGCTCTCCGGAAAGCCCATCTCCTTCACGTCCTGCGCAGGGGTGGAGCTGTGACCGAGCACGCCGACCGAAATCAGCTCCCACGGGTTGATCTGCTGGAACTCTTTCGGGTTGTTGGCGAGCATCCATCCGCCGCCCACCGCGAATACGGCCACGAGAACCGCTCCTACCAGCCGCCGACCCACGAAACGGATTGCACGGGACCAGACCCGGTCCTCGGGCTTCACCGGCGCGGCCTTGCCTCGCCGCTCAAGTGGGACGACCAGCAGGAATGCAGCCAACGGGATGAGGAGGGTGATCGCCTGAACCTTCGAGGTGATCATCAGCAACCCGCCGATTCCAACCAGGATGGTGCCGAGCATCCGTCGACCGTTTGACGAGTAGAACACCACGCCGACGGCGAGAAGGGCGATGCCGACGAGCCCGACATACTCGCCCATCGGGCCCGCTGCGTAGGACGCGAAGATCGGGTCGCTCAGTACGCCGAAGATCACGGCGGAGAGCAGGACCCGGGCCCACAGCGCCATGCCCGTGGCCGCATAGGCGAACAAACCGACGAGTACACCGACAAGAACCGCGTTCGTGAGAACGAGCCAGTGGAAGTCGAGCGTTCCCGGCTTGCTCGAGACCGTTGACGAGAACCACTGAAGAGCCTTGAGCAGCCACACTTCCGATGACGGATACGGAGTGCAGGGATACGTCGGCGCCAAGCCGTTGTGCGACCACTCGAAGAGGGCGAAATCCCAATAACGTGGGGCTGAACGGTTGGTGGGGACGACGGCGTCCCAGCCGAGCTGACAGAGGTAACGATCGCCATCAGGGTGCGGTGCCTGACCCTGGAAGGACGGCACAGCGACCCTCAGAAGGGCGGCGACCATCGCGACGATGGCGATGGAACAACTGAGCAGACCGTCCGCCATGCGCGGTAGAGCCGACGTTCTCACCGCATTACTCGACATAGACGGACTCCTGCCTCCGGTCCGCGCCGAGAACAGTGTCAAACAACGATCTCTTCAGGGGACCACTTCGCTCGATGGGCAGCGCCGGCCGTGCTCGCCCAAGCTGGCTCCGGCAATAGCGCTCGCTACAGGAGACGACGAACGCATCGGTTCATGACGCCCGTCTCGAGGGTTTCAGCGACAGGTCAGGCGATGCGGCCGAGGGAGGCCATGGCGGCCTTGACGAGGGCGCCGCGGCCGCCCTCGAGCTCTTCCGTCACGGTGAGGGATGTCGCCTCCTCGGGCGTCATCCAGGTGAGCTCCAGCGCATCCTGCCGGGGCTCGCATGTGCCGGTGACCGGGACGACGTAAGCCAGGGACACCGCGTGCTGGCGCTCGTCCACGTACTGGGAGACGCCGGGCATCGGGAAGTACTCGGCGACCTGGAACGGCACCGGGCTCGCGGGGAGCTGCGGGAACGCCATCGGCCCGAGGTCTTTCTCAAGGTGGCGGAAGAGCGCCTCGCGCAGCGTCTCGCCGTACATCACGCGACCCGAGACGAGCGTGCGGGTGATCTGCCCGACCGCGTTCGCGCGCAGCAGGATGCCGACCTCGGTCACCTGGCCCAGGCCATCCACCCGGACGGGCACCGCCTCCACGTACAGCAGCGGGAGCCGCCGCCGGATCTGCTCCAGCTCGATGTCGGACAGCCAGGCGGGACCGGGCTGCGGACCGTCGCCGGGAAGCGGGTCGGGGGTCGGGTCCGGATCCGGAGTGCGAACGCTCATGCATGAATCCTACGGAAGGCCGCAGCAGGCACCTACGGGGCCGGCACGGATCTGTGGATGCGCGCCACTCCGACGGGGGCTGTGAACGATTTCCGATCCGGGCGCAGAATGGAGGGTGCCGTTTCCCGCTCCCGACCTCCGCATCGACCGCGACGCCGTGCTGTGGTCGGCGTCCGAGCGCGATCGCGCGGGCCGTCCCCTGCTGGTCCTCATGCACGGCTACGCGTCCGACGAGGCGGACCTGTTCGGCATCTCCGCGTACCTCCCGCTGGAGCCGGTCATCGCGTCGCTGCGCGCCCCGATCCCGGAGGGCCCCGGCTTCGCCTGGTTCTCCCGGTTCACGAACGTGCCGGGCGATCCGCTGGCCGGCAACGCCGACGCGGCCGCCCGCGCCGTGCTCGACTGGCTGGACGAGCAGCCGGACGTCCCGACCGGACTGCTGGGGTTCTCACAGGGCGGCGCCATGGCGCTGCAGCTCCTGCGGCTCGCGCCGGAGAGGTTCGACTACGCGGTCCAGCTCTCCGGCTTCGTGGTGAAGGGCGATCAGCCGCGGGATGCGGAGCTGGCCGATGCGCAGGTGCCGGTGTTCTGGGGCCGGGGGACGCTCGACGACGCCATCCCCGCGACCTCGCTGGAGCGCACCAGCGCCTGGCTCCCCGACCACTCCTCGCTGGATGCGCGCATCTACGAGGGCATGGGGCACGCCATCTCGCCGCTCGAACTGGGCGACATCTCCTCGTTCATCCGCACACACCTCCCCGCCCGCTGAGCGTTCTCCACAGGCGCACTCCGAGCCCCTGACTCTGTCGGTGGCCAGGTGCAAGATGGAGGGATGGCCGACGTGCTCGATCGTTTCTCCCCCGCGACCCGTGAGTGGTTCCGTGGGGCCTTCGCCGCGCCCACCGCGGCGCAGGAGGGCGCCTGGGACGCGATCTCGCACGGTAAGCACGCACTCGTCATCGCGCCGACCGGATCCGGCAAGACTTTGGCCTCGTTCCTGTGGGCGATCGACCGCCTCGCCGCCGCCCCGCGCGCGGCCGACGCGAAGCCGGGCACCCGGGTGCTCTACATCTCCCCGCTCAAGGCGCTGGGTGTGGATGTGGAGCGCAACCTGCGCGCGCCGCTGGTCGGCGTCACGCAGACGGCCAAGCGCCTCGGCGCCGAGCCGCCGCACGTCAGCGTGGGCGTCCGCTCCGGCGACACACCGGCGTCGGACCGTCGGGCGCTGCTGAGCAGCCCGCCCGACATCCTCATCACGACGCCCGAGTCGCTCTTCCTGATGCTCACGTCGCAGGCGCGCGAGACGCTGACCACCGTCGAGACCGTGATCGTCGACGAGGTGCACGCGGTCGCATCCACCAAGCGCGGCGCCCACCTCGCGCTGTCGCTGGAGCGGCTCGACCAGCTGCTCGAACGGCCTGCGCAGCGGATCGGCCTGTCGGCCACCGTCCGTCCGCCGGAGGAGGTCGCCCGCTTCCTCGGCGGCCGCGCGGCCGTCGAGGTGGTGGCACCGCCCGCGGGCAAGCGCTTCGATCTGCGCGTGGTCGTGCCGGTGGAGGACATGAGCGAGCTCGGCACCTCGACGTTCGCGAGCGAGAACCCCGACGACGGGTCGCCGCCGCAGGCCGGGTCCATCTGGCCGCACGTCGAGGAGGCGATCGTCGACCGTGTGCTCGAGAACCGGTCGACCATCGTGTTCTCGAACTCGCGGCGCCTGGCGGAGCGCCTGACGGCACGGCTCAACGAGATCTACGAGGAGCGACTGCTCGGCGGAGCCGCCGACGCGGCGCCCACCCGGGCGCCCGCGGAGCTGATGGGCGGCTCCGGGCAGACCCGCGGTTCGCAGGCGGTCGCCGACGAGGACACGCTGGTGCTGGCCCGCGCCCACCACGGGTCGGTGAGCAAGGAGCAGCGGGCGCTCATCGAAGACGACCTGAAGTCCGGCCGGCTGCGGTGCGTGGTCGCCACCTCGAGCCTCGAGCTCGGCATCGACATGGGCGCCGTCGACCTGGTCATCCAGGTGGAAGCGCCGCCGTCCGTGGCGAGCGGCCTGCAGCGCGTCGGCCGGGCGGGACACCAGGTGGGCGAGATCTCGCGCGGCGTGGTCTTCCCCAAGCACCGGGCCGACCTCATCCATTCGGCAGTGGCCACGGAGCGGATGACGGCCGGGCTCATCGAGTCGCTCAAGGTCCCGGCCAACCCGCTCGACATCCTGGCGCAGCAGACCGTGGCCGCCGCAGCGCTCGAACCGATCGACGCGGACGACTGGTTCGACGCCGTCCGGCGCAGCGCCCCGTTCTCGACGCTCCCGCGCAGCGCGTATGACGCGACCCTCGACCTGCTCGCCGGCCGCTACCCGTCCGACGAGTTCGCCGAACTGCGGCCCCGCATCGTGTGGGACCGCGACACCGGCACGATCACCGGCCGTCCGGGCGCCCAGCGACTCGCTGTCACGAGCGGCGGCACCATCCCGGATCGCGGCCTCTTCGGCGTGTACATGGTCGGCGAGAAGGCGAGCCGCGTGGGCGAGCTCGACGAGGAGATGGTCTACGAGTCGCGCGTGGGCGACGTGTTCGCCCTCGGGTCCACGAGCTGGCGCATCCAGGAGATCACGCACGACCGCGTGCTGGTCACGCCGGCGTTCGGCGAGCCCGGTCGTCTGCCGTTCTGGAAGGGCGACGGGATCGGGCGTCCGGCGGAACTGGGCCGGGCGGTGGGTGCATTCGTCCGGGAGCTGAGCAGCGCCTCGCCCGCCGATGCGGAGCTCCGCTGCGTGGAGGCCGGCCTCGACGCCTGGGCCACGAACAACCTGCTCTCCTTCCTGCGCGAGCAGAAGGAGGCCACCGGGCACGTGCCGACCGACCGCACCCTCGTCGTCGAGCGCTTCCGCGACGAGCTCGGCGACTGGCGCGTTGTGCTGCATTCCCCGTTCGGCATGCAGGTGCACTCGCCGTGGGCGCTGGCGGTGCAGGCGCGCGTCCGCGAGCGGTACGGCATCGACGCGGGCGCGATGGCGGCCGACGACGGCATCGTGGTGCGCATCCCCGACACCGAGGCGCAGCCTCCGGGCGGCGAGCTGTTCGTCTTCGAGCCGGACGAGCTCGACGAGCTGGTCACGGCGGAGGTGGGCGGGTCCGCGCTCTTCGCGTCGCGGTTCCGGGAGTCCGCCGCCCGCGCCCTGCTGCTGCCCAAGTACAACCCGGGCAAGCGGTCGCCGCTCTGGCAGCAGCGGCAGAAGGCGGCCCAGCTGCTGGATGTGGCGCGCAAGTACCCGACCTTCCCGATCATCCTCGAGACCATCCGCGAGGTGCTGCAGGACGTCTACGACCTCGGCGCGCTGACGGACGTGGCGAAGCAGATCGAGCAGCGCAGCATCCGCCTGGTCGAGGCCGCCACGGAGACGGCGTCGCCCTTCGCCCGCTCGCTGCTGTTCGGATATGTCGCTGCGTTCATGTACGAGGGCGACAGCCCGCTCGCCGAGCGACGCGCGGCGGCGCTCTCGCTCGACGCGGGACTGCTCGCCGAGCTGCTCGGGCGTGCGGAGCTGCGCGAGCTGCTGGATCCGCAGGTCATCGAGCGGGTCGAACTGCAGCTGCAGCGGCTCGCCCCCGAGCGCCGCGTGCGCGGTGTCGAGGGGGTGGCGGACCTGCTGCGGCTGCTGGGGCCGCTCTCGGTGGAGGAGGTCGCGGAGCGGCTGGAGGGCGAGCAGGGCGTCGCGCCGGCCGGCCAGGCTGACGGCGCCGATGCGGACGGGGCCGCTGCCGACGCCGACCTCGTCGCGCCGCACGCCGACCCGCCGACCGCCGCGACCCACCTCGCCACCCTCGTCGACACGCACCGCGCCCTCGCCGTGACGATCGCCGGCGTCGAGCGCTTCGCCGCGATCGAGGACGCCAGCCGGCTGCGTGATGCGCTCGGCGTCCCGCTGCCCATCGGCGTCCCGCTCGCGTTCATCGAACCGGTGGACGACCCGCTCGGAGACCTGGTGAGCCGGTTCGCGCGCACGCACGGTCCGTTCGAGACGGCGGACGTCGCGACGCGACTGGGACTAGGACCCGCGATCGTCCACGACGCGCTGCGCCGGCTCGCCCGCGACGGGCGCGTCGTGGAGGGCGAGTTCCGCCCGCACGCGCACGGCACCGAGTGGAGCGACGCGGAGGTGCTGCGCCGGCTGCGGCGCATGTCGCTCGCGGCGCTCCGGCACGAGGTCGAGCCGGTCGACACCCCGACCTTCGGCCGATTCCTGCCGGAGTGGCAGCACGTCGGCTCCACCCTGCGCGGGGTGGATGCGGTGGCCTCGGTGATCGAGCAGCTGGCCGGGGCGCGCATCCCGGCCTCCGCGTGGGAGTCTCTGGTGCTGCCGAGCCGCGTCTCCGACTACAGCCCGGCCATGCTCGACGAGCTCACGGCGACGGGCGAGGTCATCTGGTCGGGAGACGGGAGCCTTCCCGGCGACGACGGGTGGATCAGCCTGCACCTGGCCGATTCGGCCCCGCTCACGCTCGCGCCGCCCTCGGACCATGAGCCCGACGAGTTGCAGCGCGGCATCCTGGAGGCGCTCGGGCGCGGCGGCGGGTACTTCTTCCGTCAGCTCTCGGACGCGCTGGGCACCGAGCGCGGATCCGCCATCGACGATTCAGAGCTGGTCACGGCGCTCTGGGACCTGGTCTGGGCGGGCCGCATCACCAACGACACGCTCGCGCCCCTGCGCACGCTGACGGCGGGCGGCTCGGGCGCGCACAAGCGCCCCCGCCAGCCGACCCGCGCGCGCATGTACCGCGGCCGCGTGCCCACCCGCTCCGCCATGGTCACGCGGATGGGTCCCCCGACGGTCGCCGGGCGCTGGTCGCTGCTGCCGGAGCGCGACCTCGACTCCACGGTCCGCGCGCACGGGCAGGCGGAGACGCTGCTCGACCGGTACGGCGTGGTGACCCGCGGCTCGGTCATGAACGAGGGGACGCCGGGCGGCTTCGCGCTTGCCTACAAGGTGCTCAGCGGGTTCGAGGAGACGGGACGCGCGCGCCGCGGCTACTTCATCGAGACCCTCGGCGCCGCGCAGTTCGCCAGCGGAGCCACGGTCGACCGGCTGCGGTCGTTCTCGCGCGACCACACCCAGGAGCGGCCGTACGAGGCGGTCGCGCTCGCGGCGACCGACCCGGCGAACCCGTACGGCGCCGCGCTCCCGTGGCCGGCGGTTCCGGGCGAGTCGGGCACCGGTCACCGACCGGGGCGGAAGGCGGGCGCGCTGGTCGTGCTCGTCGACGGCGAGCTGACGCTGTACGTCGAGCGGGGCGGCAAGAGCCTGCTGTGCTTCGTGGCCGGGGCGGATGCAGTGCCAGGAGCTGACGCCGGACAGGGCGCCGAACGCTCCGTGAGCGCCGGAGACCCCGCGCTGGTCCTCCGCGCCGCCGCCCGCGCCCTCGCCGCGCTCGTCACGATGCGGCGCGTCGACAAGCTCGCGGTCGAGACGGTCAACGGCGGCTTCATCCTGGGCTCACCGCTCGGCGACGCGCTCTCGGAGGCCGGCTTCCTCGCCACCCCGCGCGGCCTGAGGCTCCGCGGATGACAGAGCCTGCGCGGATGACGGAGCCTGCGCTGACGACAGGACACCGCCATGCCTGAGGGCGACACCGTCTACCAGGCGGCGAAGCGCCTCGACCGCGCGCTCACCGGCCGCATCCTGACCGAGACCGACTTCCGCGTGCCGGCCTTCGCCACGGTCGACCTCTCCGGCAGACGGATGGATGCCGTGCTGAGCCGCGGCAAGCACCTGCTGATGCGCGTGGGCGACCAGACCATCCACAGCCACCTCAAGATGGAGGGCTCGTGGGAGGTGTACCCGCCGGACGGGCGCTGGCGGCATCCCGGTTACCAGGCCCGGGCCGTGCTGCGGAACGAGGAGGCGCAGGCAGTGGGGTTCCAGCTGGGCATCCTCGAGGTGGTCCCGCGCGACCGGGAGGACGACGTGGTCGGCCACCTGGGACCCGACCTGCTCGGGCCGGACTGGGACGCGCCGGAGGCGCTTCGCCGGCTCTCCGCGCATCCGGAGACGCCGGTCGCGGTCGCGCTGCTGGACCAGCGCAATCTCGCGGGGCTCGGGAACGTCTACGCCAACGAGCTGTGCTTCCTGCGCGGGATGCTGCCCACGCGTCCCGCGGGCGAGACCGACCTGGCCGCCGCGATCGACCTCGGCCACCGCCTGATCACCGTGAACCGGGACCGGCCGCTGCGGGTGACCACCGGCGACACACGCCGCGGACGCAACACCTGGGTCTACGGGCGGCGCGGCCAGCCGTGCCGGCGCTGCGGGACGCCCATCCGGTCGGGATCGCTCGGGCGCACCGAGCTCGAAGAGCGCGTGACATACTTCTGCCCGGTCTGCCAGACGTAGGCGGACCGGGCAGAAGCACGAACCAGGGGGACTAGGCCGCGGCCTCGTCCTCCTCCTGCTCGGCGTCGGCGCGAACCGTCGCGAGCGCTGCGGACCACGACTCGAGCTGGTCGAACAGCGGGGTCAGCGCGGCCGTCTGCTGGTCGGTCGGCTTGAGCTGCCAGTTCTCGAAGTCGTGCGCGAGGCTCAGGCCCACGTGGGCGCTGACCGTGGCGATCTGGAGCTGCGAGAGCACCAGCCGCAGGTGCTCGACGGCGCGCGCACCGCCGAAGACGCCGTAGCTCACGAAGCCGGCCGCCTTGTTGTACCACTCGGCCCCGACGTAGTCGATCGCGTTCTTGAGCGCGCCCGACGTGCTGTGGTTGTACTCGGGAGTGACGAACACGTAGCCGTCGAACTCGGCGATCTTGGCCGCCCACGCCTTGGTGTGCTCACCCGCGTACTGGCCCATCGCGGCGGGCATGGCCTCGTCGAGGTGCGGCAGGTCCCAGTCCTTCAGGTCCACGAGCTCGTACTCGACGCCGGTGCGCTTCGCGGCGTTCTCGTACACCCAGCGGGCCACGGCCTCGCCGTTGCGCCCCGGGCGCGTGCTTCCGATGATGATGGCGATCTTCGTCATGTCAGCCTTCCTTTTGATGACGTGTCATCGATGTGAACCCCGGGTCGCCGTCTCGCATTCCCGGTAGGCTCACCGCATGTCCGACGAGCGCACCGACCGCAGCGACGACATCCACCTCCCGGCCGACGCCACCGAGGAGCAGCGGCGGCAGGCGGGCGACCGACTGCGCGAGCGCATCTACGTCACGTTCACCGCGCTCGCGATCCTGATGGCGATGAACGCCCACGGCGGCGAGCTCGACTCCCCCACCGTGCTGTGGACCCTGGTCATCTCGGTCGTCGGCGTGCTGCTCGCCGGCCTCGCGTCGGATCTCGTGTCGCACATGATCGTGCACAGCAACCTGCCGACCGCGCTGGAGTTCCGCCACATGGTGGCCGTGTCCTCACGCGCTCTCGGCGTGCTGGTGGTGCCCCTCATCTCCGTCGGGCTGGCGGTCTTCGACGTCATCGAGGACCGCACCGGCATGACGATCGCGATCGTCGCGCTCATCATCTCCCTGGCGGTGATCGCGCGGATCGCGGTGTCGCGCACGGGCCTGTCGGGCTGGCGCCAGCTCGCGGTGCTGCTGGCGATCGTGGCGCTCGGCGTGCTGGTCGTCTTCCTGGAGGCGCTCGTCCACTGAGCGCACGCGGCGGCGCCGTGCAACGGCCCCGCCGCCGTGTCAGGATGGCGTATGGCCACCGTGCGCACGCGTCCCGATCCGCGCAAGCTGACGGACGACGAGCTGGAGCTGTTCCAGGCGTTCCACACGATGCGTCGCGGCTTCGACCGCACCCTCGACGCGCAGCTGCAGCACGACGACGGCATCTCGATCTCCGAGCTCGAGGTGCTCATGGCGCTCACCCGATCGCCGGGCCGCCGGCTGCGCGTCCGCGACCTCGTGGAGGTCACCGGCTGGGAGAAGAGCCGGGTCTCGCACCAGGTGACGCGCATGGCCGCGCGCGGGTTCGTCGAGCGGCAGGAGTGCGCGGAGGACCGCCGGGCCAGCTGGATCCACCTCACCGGAGAGGGCCGTCGCGTCGTGGTGCGCGCTCTGCCGAAGCACTCGGCGACGATCCGCCGCATCCTGTTCGACGCCTTGTCAGCAGAGCAGCAGGAAGAGCTGCTGGGCATCGCGCACGCCATGACCGCCGCGATCGCGGCCGAGGACTGCGCCCCTCCGGACGACTGCGACGACTGAGCGTTCTCGCAGACCGCCGGCCGCTCCGGCGGCGTGTCCGCTGGGAGGGCGTCGCGGAATTCCTGGCCATTCGTCGGGAACACCGGCGGAAACCAGGCGGTTCCAAGGCGTCGCCCCCTAGCGTTTCCGTGTGCGACGCCCGAACTTCCCCGCGACAGGACCCGGCGCCGACGGCAGCGACCAGCAGCCTCCGGCGACCGAGGTCTTCGGCCGCGTTCCCTCCACCGACCCGCGCCGCCCCGTGCGCGCGACCCGGCCCGCGGCCGGGGTGCCCACCGGCGGGGGTGCGAAGCCCTTCGATCCGTTCGGCCTCGGCGGCGACGCCCCCGGGCTCGGCGGGACGGGCGCCGGGCGTGACGGCGGCGGACGCGGCGGGAGCGGCAGCGGCGGCGGCGGACGCGGCGGCAACGGCCGCGGCGGAAACGGCGACGACGGCAACGGCCGCGGCGGCGACGGCGGCGACGGCACCGGCGGAACCCCGGCCGGCCCTGGCAAGCCGCCGCGCAACCGCCGCCGCGCCAAGCGCATCGTCGCGTGGACGGCGGCCGCGCTGGCCGTGATCCTCGTGGTGGTCGGCGGGTACGCCGCGTACAGCTACTTCCGCTTCGTCGGCGGCGTCAAGCACGTGGACGTCATCTCGAAGCCCGCCAGCGACGTCGACGGCGAAGACCAGAACATCCTGCTCGTCGGCGACGACCACCGCCCCACCGGGGCGACGCAGGCCGAGCTCGACCAGCTCAGCACGACGGACGACGGCGGTGGCACGAACACCGACACGATGATGGTCCTGCACATCCCGGCCAACGGGAAGTCGGCCACCCTCATCTCGCTGCCGCGCGACTCCTGGGTGGATGTGCCGGGTCACGGCATGAACAAGCTCAACGCCGCCTTCTCGCTCGGCGGCGGCGGAACCGACCCGACGAGCGGGGCCAAGTTGCTCATCCAGACGGTGCAGAACCTGACCGGGCTGAGCATCGACCACTACGTCCGCGTGTCCCTCCTCGGCTTCTACACGATCGCGCAGGCCCTCGGGCCGGTGCAGGTGTGCCTCAACAACGCCGTCGACGACCCGTACTCGGGCGCGAACTTCCCGGCCGGTGTATCGACTTTGGATGCGAAGCAGGCCCTGTCCTTCGTGCGCCAGCGGCACGGCCTGCCGCGCGGCGACCTCGACCGCGTCGTCCGTCAGCAGTACTTCCTGTCGGTCGAGGCGCACAAATTCCTCTCCGCCGGGACGCTCCTCAACCCGGCGAAGCTGACGAAGGTGCTGGATGCGGTGAGCGGCTCGCTCGAGACGGACCCGGGCCTCAACTTCCTGCAGCTGGCGACCCAGCTGCAGGGGCTGACCGGGGGGAAGATCCAGTCGGCGACCATCCCGATCTCGGGCACCCCGACCATCACGGTCGACGGCGACGACATCTCCATCGTGGAGGTGGACACCGCGGCGATGCCGGCGTTCATCCAGAGCCTGATGGGCACCCCGTCGGCGTACGACAACGCGACCGCCGCGAAGCCCGCGGACACGACGGTGACGGTGCTCAACGGAGGCAGCGCGAACGGCGCGGCGACCACCGCGACCCAGACCCTGGCCGCGGCGGGCTTCAAGACCGGTACCCCGGGGGATGCGGACACGCGCGCGACCACGGTCATCCAGTACAAGTCCGGCCAGGAGGCGCAGGCGAAGGCCGTCGCCGCCTACCTTCCGGGCGCGGCGGTGCAGCAGACGGACACCGTCAGCACGGTGACCGTGGTGCTCGGCGACGACGGCATCATGCCCGCCGCGCCTGCCGCGCCCGCCGCGGGCGGCGCTCCCGCCGCCCCCGCACCGGCCCCCACCCCCTCCGGCCCGGCCACCAACTACAGCGACAAGGTCTGCATCAACTGACGCGGACTGCGCGCAGCGGCGGCCTCAGTCGAACAGGCGGCGGAAGACGTTCGTGTCGGCGAGGTCGATGAGCTCGTCGCCGCGGCCGTTCATGATCGTGCGCAGCGCGTAGAGCGTGAAGCCGGCGACCTGCTTCGTGGTGATCGCCGGCGGGATGCTGAGCTCCTGCCGCGCGGTGACCACGTCCACCAGCGCCGGTCCGTCGTGCGCGAACGCGGTGCGCAGCGCGCTCTCCAGCTCGTCCGGCTTCTCGACGCGCTGACCGTGCAGCCCGGCGGCCTGCGCGAGCTGGGCGAAGTCCGGGTTCTCCAGGCCGGTGCCGAAGTTCACGAAGCCCGCCGCCTTCATCTCCACCTCGACGAAGTTCAGCGACGAGTTGTTGAAGACGACGATCTTCACCGGAAGCTTGTTCTGACGCAGGGTGAGCAGCTCGCCGAGCAGCATCGCCAGTCCGCCGTCGCCGGCGAGCGCGACCACCTGGCGCCCGGGGAACGCCGTCTGTGCGCCGATCGCCTGCGGCAGCGCGTTGGCCATGCTGCCGTGGGTGAACGAGCCGATCAGGCGGCGCCGTCCGTTCATCCGCAGGTAGCGGGCGGCCCACACCACCGGCGAGCCGACGTCCGGGATGAAGACAGCGTCCTCCGAGGCCAGCTCGCTGACCAGCCGCGCGACGTACTGCGGGTGGATGGGCGTGCGGTTGCGGTCGTTCACCGCCAGGTCGTCGAGGCTCTTGCGGGCCTTGGCGTAGTGCGCGAGCGAGGAGTCGAGGTGCTTGCGGTCCTTGCGCTCGCTGAGCAGCGGGAGCAGCGCCTCCACCGTGTCCTTCACGCTCCCGACGAGCCCGAGGTCGAGGGGGACGCGCCGCCCGAGGTTCTCGCCGCGGATGTCGACCTGGACGATCTTCGCCTTCGACGGGAAGAACTGCTGGTACGGGAAGTCCGTGCCGAGCATGAGCAGCGCGTCGCACGACTCCATCGCCCGGTAGCCGGAGGAGAAGCCGAGGAGGCCGGTCATCCCGACGTCGTACGGGTTGTCGTACTCGATGAACTCCTTGCCCCGCATGGCGTGCACGATCGGCGCCTTCAGCGCCTCCGCGACGGCGACGAGCTGCGCGTGCGCACCCTCGGCGCCCGCTCCCGAGAGGATGGTCACCTTCCGGGCCCCGTTCAGGATGTCCGCGGCCGCCTGGAGCTCGGGATCGGTCGGTCGCGTCACCCGCGGCGAGAACGTGATCGGGGCCGACTTGCGGCGCCCGGCGCTGTCCGCGAGGAAGATCTCGCCGGGCACGACGACGACCGCGACCCCGCGGCGCTCGATCGCGGTGCGCATCGCGATCTCGAGGATGCGCGGCATCTGGTCGGCCTGGCTGACCAGCTCCGTGTAGACGCTCGCCTCGCGGAACAGCTCCTGCGGGTGCGTCTCCTGGAAGTATCCGCTCCCGATCTCGGCACCGGGGATCTGGGCGGCGATGGCGAGCACCGGCACGCGGCTGCGGTTGGCGTCGTACAGCCCGTTGATCAGGTGGGTGTTGCCCGGCCCGCAGCTGCCCGCGCAGACCGCCAGCTCGCCGGTCAGGGCCGCCTCGGCCGACGCGGCGAACGCCGCCGCCTCCTCGTGCCGCACGTGCTCCCAGGTGATCGCGTCATTGCGGCGGATCGCGTCCGTGAAGCCGTTGAGGGAGTCGCCGGGGATGCCGTACACCCGGGTCACCCCCGCGTCCAGCAGGATCTCGACGGTCGTGTCGGCGACGGTGGGCATGGCGTTCCTCCCTCGATCGGTGCATCGGATGCGCCGGTCGGACCGCGTCGCACTCCCGGCAGGCCAAACCTACGCCCCTGACGGAAATCGTTCATCCTGCGGAAAGGAAGAGTGGGTTAACGTGAGCGCATCATGGTGAAACAGGCGAGGGCCCAGGTGACCCGCGACACGATCGTCGAGGGCGCCGCCTCGGTGTTCGGTCGCCGGGGGTACGGCCTCACGTCGATCGCCGACATCGCCACCGCCTCGAGTGTCACGAAGGGCGCGCTGTACTTCCACTTCCCCTCGAAGGACGAGCTGGCGCGCGCGGTCATCGCCGAGCAGCACCGGCGGACCATGGCCGCGGCCGCCGAGGTGCTGGAACAGGAGCGGCCGGGGCTGGAGACGATGGTGCTGCTGAGCGGCGTGCTCGCGCACCAGCTGCTCACCGACCCGGTCGTGCAGGCGGGCATCCGGCTGACCACCGACATCGCGTTCTTCGAGACGCCGGCCACCGATCCGTATCGCGACTGGCAGCGGCTGGCGGAGACGCTGTTCGGCCGGGGCGTCGAGGAGGGCGATCTGCGGCCGGGCCTCGACCCGGGGATGCTCGCGAGCGTGGTCGTCGCCTCCTACACCGGCGTGCAGCTCGTGTCGGAGACCTTCTCGGGCCGCGCCGACCTGCTGCAGCGGGTGCGCGATCTGTGGACCGTGCTGCTCCCCGGCATCGTGGCGGACGACCGGGCGACCGCGCTGGCGGCGCTTCCCGAGCTGATCCGCTGAGCCGGGACGTCGACCCGGCCGCAGCGCCCCCAATCCGCTGCGGCCGCGCCGAGGTGCACAATGCATTCTATGCCATAACCGGACGATCGGTATGGACTCGGCGAACACCGCCGCTCCGTCCCTCCCGGCATGCGCGAAGGCGTCCCGTAGACTTGCCCGACGGGGGAGCGCCGGCGACGGTGCGCGTGGTTCGTTGGGGAGGAAGTGCATGCCGTCACGCGGCAAGGCGCAGAAGCGCCGGGCGACGATGCGACTGGTCTACGTCGACTTCTGGTCGGCTCTGAAGATGTCGTTCCTGGTCAGCATCATCGTCGCGGCGATCACCGTGGTGGTCGGCCTGCTGCTCTGGTACGCGCTGGACCGGTTCGGCGTGGTGGGCGCCGCGAGCAACTTCCTGGAGGACATCGCCGGCGCGCAGGGCGCGAACCTCGTCGCCGGCCTGACGTTCCCGAACGTGATGACGTTCACGCTGGTGGTCGCGCTCCTCGAGGTGATCGTGGTCTCCGCGCTCGGCGCGATCTTCGCCGCCCTGTTCAACCTCGCCGTGCACGTGGTGGGCGGCTGGAAGGTCACGTTCGGGAGCGACTGAGCTCGAGTCCCCCGACGAACAGCCCGACGCCGAAGGCGAAGGCGGCCGCCGGGTCGTCCTCGTCGAGCGGCGACTCCGGGTGATCCACGAGCACACCGAGCGAGTCGTACTGGACGCGCTGCTGCTCGTGCGAGACATGGCCGAGCACGAAGTGGAGCAGCGCCGTCGCCGACCGGCGTGAGGTCTCGACGTCGAAGCCGCCGCGGGCGACCGCCAGGGCCAGCCGGTCGACGGTCCCCGGCGAGCCGAGGCCGAGGGCGAGCGTGCTGGAGACGACCTCGGCGCCGTCGCGGTAGGCGAGCAGCGCATCCCGCAGCGCGTCCGCCTCGGCGCGCACCGCATCCTGCCACGCGGCGTCCTCAGCGAGCGGCTCAGCCGTGCGCGCGGCGACGATGCGGTCGGCGAGCTCGGCGAGGAGCGTCTGCTTGTTCGGGAAGTGCCAGTACAGGGCGCTGGGCTGCACGTCGAGCGCGCCCGCCAGGCGGCGCATCGTGAGGTCGGCCAGTCCCAGGTCGTCGAGGATGCGGAGCGCCGCCTCGGCCACGTCGTCGCGTGAGTGCCGCCGTCCGGTTTCGTTCCCTGCCACCTCGTCAGTATAGTGAACACCGTTCAGGTGAACACCGTTCAGGTAAGGATGCGCCCGTGACCACCTCCACTCCCCCGACTCCATCCCGCCGCCGGCTCGACGCGACCGACCTCGCCCGCGTGGCGGTCTTCGCCGCCATCGTGGCCGTGCTCGGCCTCCCCGGCGGCCTCAGCGTCTTCGGCGCGGTGCCGATCACGGCGCAGACCCTCGGCGTGATGCTGGCGGGCGCCATCCTGGGCCCGTGGCTCGGCGCGCTGTCGATGGCGGTGCTGCTGGCCCTCGTGGCGGTCGGGCTGCCGCTGCTCTCCGGCGGCAGCGGCGGCATCGGCGTGTTCGTCGGCCCGAGCGCGGGCTACCTGTTCGGCTGGATCGCCGGCGCGCTGGTGATCGGCCTGATCGTGCACGCGGGTGGCCGCCGCCCGGTGTGGTGGCGCACGCTGCTCGGGATGATCGTGGGCGGCATCCTCGTCGTCTACGCGTTCGGCGTGCCGGTGCAGAGCCTGGTGACCCGCCTCCCGCTCGACACGACGGCGGCGCTGAGCCTCGTGTTCGTGCCCGGCGACCTCGTGAAGGCGGTGATCGCGACGGCCATCGTGATGACGCTGGTGCGCGCTTACCCGCGGGCGTTCCGCCGCACGTGGGTCGCGCCGCGCAGCGCGGTCCATCCGGCGGAGACCACGACCGTGACCGCGGAGACCGCGGTGACCGCGCCCGGCGCTGCGGAGGCCGCCGAGCCGACGCAGCCGGCCGAGCCGCGGGTGCCGTGACCGACTCCCCCGCGATCCTCCTCGACCACGTCGGCGTCCGGCTCGGCGACGTCGACGCCCTCCGGGACGTCAGCCTCGCGCTCGACGCCCGGACGGTCGCGGTCGTCGGTGAGAACGGCTCCGGCAAGTCGACGTTCGCGCGCCTGCTCGCCGGGCTGGTGACGGCCACCGACGGCGGCGTGCGCATCCTCGGCCACGATCCGGTGCGGCAGGCCGCCGAGCTGCGCCGTGAGGTCGCCGTCGTCTTCAGCAACCCCGATGCTCAGATCGTCATGCCGACGGTCGCGGAGGACGTCGCCTTCTCGCTGCGCCCCGAGCGACTGGGGCGCGACGAGACCGCACGGCGCGTGGACGAGGCGCTCGACCGCTTCGGACTGTCCGCGCTGCGCGACCGCTCCTCGCACGAGCTCTCCGGCGGCCAGAAGCAGCTGCTCGCCCTCGCGGGGGCGTTCGTCCGGCGCCCGCGGCTGGTCGTCGCCGACGAGCCGACCACGTACCTGGATGCGCGCAACGCCCGCCTCGTCGCCTCCCACCTGCTGGAGGACGCGGGCCACCGCCTCGTGCTGGTGACCCACGACCTGACGCTCGCGGCGCGCTGCGACGCGGCGGTCCTGTTCACCGCGGGCCGGGTGGAGGCGGTCGGGCATCCGGAGGACGTCATCGCCGAGTACGAGGCGGCGCTCACGTGCTGAGCCTCTACCGGCCCGGCAACGGCATCCTGCACCGGATGCCGGCGGGGCCGAAGCTGGTGCTCCTGCTGGTGCTCGTCTTGGCCGTCTCGCTCCTGCCCTCGCTGTGGTGGGCGGCCGGTGCGGCGGCGACGACGACCGTGGCCGCCTACGCCCTCGCGGGTCTCGACGACGGGATGCTCGGGATGCGCGAGCTGGCCCGGCAGACGATCGCGCTCCGCTGGCTGGTCGTCGTCACGCTCGGCGCCCAGCTGATCTTCCTGGGGCCCGAGCCCGCCGTCGCGAACACCGCGCGCGTCACCTGCGCCGTGCTGCTCGCCGGCCTGCTGGCCCTGACGACCCGCGTCTCTGCCCTCCTCGACGCCGTCGAGCGCGGCCTCCGCCCGCTCGAGCGGCTGCACCTCGACTCGGGGCGCGCGGCGGTGCTGCTGACCGTCACGCTCACGACCGTCCCCGTGCTCGCGCGGCTCGCGGGCGAGGTGCGGGAGGCGCAGCGTGCGCGGGGCGCCCGGCCCGGCGTACGCTTCTTCGCGGTGCCGTTCCTCATCCTCTCCCTCAAGCACGCCGACCAGCTCGGCGAGGCGCTCTCCGCGCGGGGCGTGCGATGACGGACCGTCCCCGCGTGCTCGGACCGGTCGTCGACGACGAGACCCGCTGCATCCACTACCGGTCGCCGCTCGACGTGATCGCGATCCGGTTCGCCTGCTGCGGGGAGTACTACCCGTGCCACCTGTGCCACGCCGAGGCGGCCGGGCATCCCGCCGAGCAGTGGCCCCGGGAGAGCCGGGACAGGGAGGCCGTGCTCTGCGGCGTCTGCGGCAGCGAGCTGACGATCGCCGAGTACCTCCGCGTCGACGCCTGCCCGCACTGCGCGGCGCCCTTCAACCCCGGCTGCCGGCTCCACACCCACCTGTACTTCGAGCCGTGACCCCCAGACCACGCGAGTGGTGAGCAGATGTCGCCAATCGGTGAGGATTGACGCATCCACTCACCACTCGGTGAGGGCTAGAACCAGCCGAAGATGCGGTCCAGCAGGTCGAGCAGCCAGTCGATCACCGGGATCCCGGTGGACGGCTTGTCCGCCTTGACCTTGAGCGTCGTCCAGCCGATCACTCCGTTGGAGGCGTTCTGCACCGACAGCTTGTGCTCGCCGTTGCCCGCGTCCTTCGGGATGGTCAGGGCGACCACACCGCTCGCCGGCACCTGCACCCAGCCGCCGCTGATGTTCTGCGGCTTCGAGTACAGCCAGACCGAGACCCACTCGCCGGCGTGCTTCGCGCCGACCGTGACCTGCGCGGCCTCACCCGGGCGGTAGGTGTCCTTGTCGACGGTGACCGCGTCCTTCAGCGCCTTGGTGAGCGCCGACTCCTTGGCCGCCTTCGGGTCCGCCCCCGGCTTCGGGTTGGACGGCGCGTCCGCCACGGTGAGCGGGACGCGGACGGTGGTGCCCGAGTCCGGAGCCGTCAGCACCAGGGTGCTGGCGCCCGCGGCGTCCGCCGGAACCGTGAAGGCGACCGTCGCGCTGCCCGCCGCATCCACCGGCACGCTGCCGAGCGCTGCGGAGCCGTTCCACGACAGGTCGAGCTTCGTGTTGGCCGGGCTGCCGAGCGAGGTGAGGTTCAGCTTGGACACCTGGAGGGTGACCTGCTGACCGCGCTGCAGCGTCCCGGTGGGCACGCCGCTCACGCCGACGCCGCGCTTCTCGAAGCTGGGCGACAGCGGGCTGTTCTTCTGGATGTAGCTGATCCACGCGTCGCGGTCGATCAGTCCGGAGTCCTTCGTGTTCGACCCGGCCGCGAAGGCACGGAAGTTGTCACCGCCCTGGATCAGGAAGGAGAACGAGCCGATCCGGTACGACTTCGCCGGGTCGATGGGCTTCCCGTTCACGAGGATGCTCGTGATCCGGTCGCCCTCCGGACGCGTCGCGTCGTAGGTGTAGCTGACGTTCTTCGACAGTCCCAGGTTGAGGAACGGCCGGCTCGGCACGGTGCCGTCGGCGTTGCGCTGCCACTGCTGCTCCAGCGCCTGCTTGAACTGCGCCCCGGTGAGGGACGTGGTCCACAGGTTGTTGACGAACGGCAGCACCGCGTTGGCCTGGGCGTACGTGATGCTCCCGTCGGTGCCGTACAGCAGCTCCGCCCGCAGACCACCCGGGTTCACCACGCCGATCTCGGCGCCGCCGAGCTCCTGCGAGGAGAGGGTGGACAGCAGCGAGTCGGCGACCAGGTTGCCGAGCGTGGACTCGCTCATGCGGTCGTCGCGGGCGCCGTTCAGGTAGGCGGTGGTGATGTCCTTCGTCACCGAGCCGACCTTCTGGTTGCCGATCACGGCCGCGTCGGCGAGCGCCTTGTCGACGATCGTCTCCACCGCGGCGACCCGCGGGTAGGCGGCGACCAGGGCGGCGTCGGCGTCCGTCGTCCGTGCGACGTTGCGCGCGGTGTAGGCGGTGACCGCATCCGTCTCCGGGTCGACGGTCAGGGTGACCTGGCCGATGTTCTCGCCATAGCTGCCGGTCTGGAGGATCGGGCGGGTCTTGCCGTCCACTCCGGGGATCGGAGCATCCCACGCGTACTGCTTGTGCGTGTGGCCGGTGAAGATCGCCGCGACCTTGGCGCTCGTCTTGGTGACGATGTCGGCGAACGCTCCGCCGGCCGCGACCTCCTGCTCGAGCGTTGCACCGTCGGGCGTGCCGAAGCCGGCGCCCTCGTGGTACTCCGCGACCAGCACGTCGGCCTCGCCGTTGGCGGGGTCGCCGTCGGTCAGCTCACCCGCGACGCGGTTGACCGCCTCGACCGGGTCGCCGAAGTCGAGCGACGAGACGCCGCCCGGCGAGACGAGCGTCGGGGTCTCCTGCGTCACGGCGCCGATCACGCCGACGGTCAGGCCGTCGACGTCGAAGGTGGCGTACTCGGGGAGGGCGGGGGTCTTCGTGCCCTTCTCGTAGACGTTCGCTCCGAGGTAGGAGAAGTCCGCCGCATCCTTCACGCGTCCGGTGAGGTCCGCGTAGCCCTTGTCGAACTCGTGGTTGCCGACCGCGCTGGTCTTGAGCCCCAGGGTGTTCAGGACGTCGAGCGTGGGGATGTCGCCCGCCGAGGCGGAGGCGAACAGGGAGGCGCCGATGTTGTCGCCGCTGGAGAGGAAGAGCGAGTTCGCCTCGCCGCCCTCCGCCTTCAGCTTCTCGATCGTGCCGGCGAACTTCACGGTGTTGGCGTCGATCCGGCCGTGGAAGTCGTTGATGTTCAGCAGGTTCAGCGTCACGGGCTTCGCGGCGAGACCGAGGCCCACCACGATCGGGTCGTGGTCGCTCGACCGGTACGGGTCGGCGGCGTAGAAGTTCGTGACGTTGTAGTTGTAGCGGCTGTACTCCAGCGCCACGGACTCGCCCGAGTTGATGTTCCAGACGTCCGCACCGGTGATGGCCGCGTTGGCCGCAGGCGACGCGAGGACGTGGTCGAGGGAGCCGGTCGTCCCGCCGAAGGAGTAGGTCGCCTTCGAGGTGCGTGTGCTGACCTGGTCGACGTAGCCCGCGTCGGTGAGGACCTTGATCGGGTCCTCCTTCAGGTAGGCGTTGAAGTCGCCGATGAGGAGCACCTTGTCGGTCTTCAGCGCCGCCTTGCGCTCGTCGGCGAAGGCGACCAGCGCGTTCGCCTGCTTCACGCGCGACGCGTTCGACGCGCCCTGGCCGTCGCCCTGGTCGGCGTCGGCGCCCGTGCCGGAACCCTTCGACTTGAAGTGGTTCACGATCGCGAGGAACGCCGACGAGTCCTTCGTGCCGACCTTCTTGAAGGCCTGCGCGAGCGGCTGCCGGGCGTTCGAGAACGCCGGGTCGTCGAGGATCTTCGACGCGCCGACGGGGACGGCGTTCGCCTTCTTGTAGATGAACGCGGTGCGGATCACGTCCTCGGTCGCCGGGAGCTGCGACGGCGATTTCACGTACGCCCACACCTCCGAGCCGGCGGCCGCGTTCAGCGCACCCACGAGGGTGGCGAGAGCGGAGTCGCGGTCCTCGCCGAAGCGGGCCGAGTTCTCGATCTCCTCCAGGGACACCACGTCGGCGCCGAGGCCGTTGATCGCCGCGACGATCTTGTCCTGCTGGCGCTTCAGGTTGGCGGCGTCCGCGGCGCCGCGCGCGTCGCATCCGCTGTTGACCGTGATCGGGTTGCCGTCGCGGTCGGTGTAGAACGTGCAGCCGCTCAGCTGGTCACCCGTGGTGGTGAAGTAGTTGAGCACGTTGAAGGTCGCCAGGCGCAGGTCGCCGCCGACGTTCTCCGGGGCTGCCGTGCGGGTGTTCGCGAAGGTCACCGGCTGCACGGTCGCCGCGTTTGCGGGCGTGAGCTCGGAGGTCGGCTGGAACTTCCAGGCGTTGTTGCGGTAATCGAGCACGACCGGCTTGGTGAACGTGACGGGCTCGCCGACACGGACCGGGTTGCTGAGCGACAGGTACGGCAGCGGCTTCGACTTGTTGGCCGCGCTGAGGAAGTTGGTCGACGCGCCGTCGTCCAGCGTCACCGCGCGGGCGGCGTTGTCGGCCACGACGGCGGCGTACTCGGCCGTGCCGGGGCGGGCGGCCTCGGTCGGCTGCACGAGGGTCGTGGAGCCGGCAGCCAGCCCGATCTCGCCGTACTGGTTCGCCGAGTAGACGTCGGTGACCGTGAAGGCGCCCTGCGGGGCGACCAGCATGCCCTCGAGGCTCTCGCGCTGAGCGGCCGTCGCCGGGAGGCCGACCGTCGCGGGCGCGGGGGCCGTGACCGTGGAGGCGTCGAGCTTGGTGACGGTGCCCGCGGTGATCTCCGTGAGGCCGTTGAACTCGCTGACCGCGCCGGTGACCTTCACGTAGTCGCCCTGCGCGACACCGGCCGCGGCGGACGAGCCGTACACGAAGACGGCGTCGGAGGCGGTGTGGGTCGCCAGGTCGACGGCGCCGCCGGTGCCCGGGGTCTGGATGTAGAAGCCGTTGAACCCGCCGGTCGCGTACTGCGCGGTCACGACACCGGTGGTGGTGACGGTCGTGCCCGCCTTCGGGCTGGTGTCCCCGGTGCCCTGGATGTCGGCGATGGCGACCGTGTCGGCCGGGGTTCCCGGGTCTCCCGTCCCGGGGTCGCCGGTGCCCGGGTCGCCGGGAGTGGAGGCCGTGTTCTGCGGCGTGATGGTCGCGCTCAGCGTGAAGTCGGCGCTGTTGTCGTCGGTGTCGGCGGCATTCGTGCGCACGAGCGACTTCACGTCGGTGTTGCCCGACGGGGCGGTCGCCTTCGCCTTCTCGAACGTGTTCGGGGTGCCGTAGCCGAGGAGATCGGCGACGTTCGGGTCGGAGGTCACCGAGCCGGTCGGCAGCGTCAAAGCGGAGGCCGACTTGGCGAGGATGAGCGTGCCGGTGGTGCCGCTCGGGTTGAGGGCGTTCCCTGCGGCGTCGGGCGTCGGCAGCGCCTGGCCGTTGGCGCCGTTGGAGCCGCCCCCGACCAGGTAGTAGCCCTTGGCGGCGATGGAACCGGTGAGCGGCACGACGCCGGTCGACGCGCTCGTGCCGGTGGCCGGGCGGTACTGCAGGCTCCAGCCCGACAGGCTGACCGCGCTGGCACCCGGGTTGTAGAGCTCGACGAACTTGTTCGTGTAGGCCGCGCCGGCGCTGCCGCCGGACAGGTAGGCCTCGTTGATGACGACACCCGTGCCGTCGGAGCTGGCGAAGGCGGGGGTGGCGACGAGCGCACCGGCGGCGAGGCCGGCTCCCGCGATCGCGGCGGCGGTGGCGCGCGCCAGCCTGCCGAATCTGGTTGACATTGTTCTCCTCGGTCGGTGAGGTGCGTGGGATGAGTCCGCGGCCAACGTAGAGAAGCCGTCGAACGGGACTGTTTCTCGTGTGTGAACGTACAGAAAACTCATTGAGGGGTAGACCGCTCATTTGAGCACCGCACGGGGGCGACGGCGGATGCGCCATGATGAGAGGCATGCGGATCGACGAGATCGCCCACTTCCGGGCCTTGGCCGCGGAGGGGCATCCCGCCCTCGCCGCCGAGACCCTCGGCGTCTCGCAGTCCACGCTGACGCGGTCCCTCGCCCGGCTGGAGCAGGAGATGGGCGTCGAGCTGTTCGACCGCCGCCGCGGCCACCTGGAGCTCAACCAGTACGGCGAGATCCTGCTCGCGCACGCGGTGCGCGCCGAGTCCGAGCTCGAGAACGCGCGCGCCCGCATCGAGGCGCTCCGCGACCCGTCCGGCGGAACCGTCTCCCTCGCCTACGTGTCCTCGTTCGGCGGGTGGCTCATCCCCCGGGTCATCAGCGAGTACCGCGGACTGTTCCCGGACATCCGCTTCGTGCTGCGCGGCGGCACGGCGGACACGGTGCTGGATGCGCTCCGCGACGGTGCGGCGGACCTCGCCTTCCTCAGCCCCGACCCGCGCGACCCGGAGATCGAGTGGAAGCCGCTCACCGCCGAGCGTCTCGTGCTCGGGGTGCCGGAGGGCCATCCACTCGCGGGGCGGGACGCCGTGAGCGTGCCCGACCTCGAACCGTACGACCTCGTGGCGCTGCGGACCGGCTCGGGCCTGCGGCACATCGCGGACGCCTACTTCTCGGCGCACGGCGTGGTCATGAACCCGGTGATCGAGGTCACCGAGCTGTCGACGCTGCGCGGCCTGGTGCGGGATGCGGTGGGCGTGGCGCTCATCCCGGACACCCCGGTGGAGCCCGGCATCGTCGCCGTGCCGCTGCGCGACGAGGCGCGCCGCATCATCGGCCTCGCCCGCAACCGCAGCCGCTCGCAGTCGGCCGCCGCCGAGCAGTTCGCGCGCTTCGTGCACGAGGAGCTCGACTCGCTCGCCGAGTGATCGGCGACGGTCGCGCGTCGGCGACGGTCGCGCGTCAGCGGTGGCCGAGCGTCAGCGGTGGCCGAGCGTCAGCAGGAGTCGGCCCAGAGCCGGCGCGGCCGCTCGGGGTCGGTGTCGTCGAGCAGGACGGACGCCACTTCGCGCGGGGCGCCGAGCGGGTCCTTCTGGCCGGTCGTGACGAACGACCAGTCGGGGCTGCGCTCCGGGTCGTGCTCGACCCAGAGCGAGAAGTTCCAGAAGCCGCGGAAGTCGGGGCCGAGCAGTCCCCGCCCCGCCACGACGAGCACCGCTTCGCGCTCACGGAAGGGGGCGACGACATCCGCGCGGAAAGCGTCGGCGGTCGTCCCCTCGGTCACGTCGGCGCGCTCGGTCTCCTGGCCGGCGTCGCGCAGCGCCGCGGCGAGCGCGTCGGCCACCCGGCCGGGGTCGCTCTCGGGCACGCCTGTCACCGCGAGGAACCGCGGGCCTCGCCGGTAGTGCTGCAGGAACTCCGCCGCCACCTCCGCGAAGAACTCCCGCTGTGCGGTCCCGGGCTGGGTGTCGGTCATGGTGCTCCTTCCGGCCGTTCGCTGGTGGGAACGCTACGCGCCCACCCGGCATTCCGGCACCGGCGCGCGGATCAGTCGTTCCGCTGGAGCGTCCCGATCTTCTTCCCCGACGAGTCGTAGACCACCATCGTGTTCCCGTCGGCCTTGCCGCTCTCGGCCGTCGACATCCACGTGTCGACGTCGGCGCACGCCTTCTGGGTCGTCGCGACCGTGCCCAGTTCGATCGTCGTGCCCGAGATCGTGCCCTTGCCCGACATCGTGTTGCATCCGTCCGACCCGGTGTAGGAGCCGTCGGAGTCGATGATCAGGTTGGGCTCACCGGGATCGGTGCTCCCCCACTTGCCCGGGACGTCGCTGCTCGGCTGCGGCGTGCATCCCGTCAGCATCAGCAGCGCGACCACGATGGCCGCCGCTCCCGCTCTCCGTGTGCTCTCCATGGCGCCGGACGCTACGCCCCGCCGGCCGGGCGCGAAAGGCAGTACCGGGTGCGCCGAAGCCGTCCGGCGGCTACCGTGGGGACATGGCACAGGAGCGTCTCTTCGGCATGAGCTTCGCCCGCATCTACCCGCTGTACGTGGCGAAGGTGGAGCGCAAGGGCCGCAGCACCGAGGACCTCGACACGGTCATCACCTGGCTGACCGGGTACGATCGCGCCGGCCTCGACGCCGCCATCGAACGCGGGGTCGACCTGCAGACGTTCTTCGCCGAGGCCCCGCGCATGAACCCCGACGCCTCCCTCATCACCGGCGTGATCTGCGGCGTGCGGGTGGAGGACATCGAGGACCCACTGATGCAGAGGATCCGCTACCTCGACAAGCTCGTCGACGAGGTGGCGGGCGGCAAGAAGATGTCGTCGATCCTGCGGGGGCAGCCCGTCAGTCGTCCGGCGTGAGCACCTGCTCGACCGACGCGTCGTCGCGCACGGTCCCGGGAACCGTCTCCTGGTACAGGTAGGCGGCGGCCTCCGGCCAGGAGCTCGCGTCCGCCAGGCGGAAGACGTCGACCGCGCGCACGCCCTCGAACGTGGTCGAGGCGCGCAGCATCTCCGCCGGCCGGTCGGAGATCACCGGCAGCCGGATGCTGAACGGATCACGATCCTCCTCGGGGAAGAGGAAGAGCGCGAGGAACGTCGGCTCGGCCATCGTTCCCCCAACCCCCTCGGTGCAGCGCTGTCGCCCGCATGATGCACCCGGGGGTGACGGCCCGGCAACACACCATCTGGGAGCATCCCGTCACCGAGGTGAAGTTCTCCCTTACAAATCCCAGCCCGAGGGAGCACAATCCCGGCATGAGCAGCGCTGCCACCAGCGCGTCCGACGAGGGCCTCCGCCCGCCGGACGCCGTACCCGAGATCCCGGAGGAGCAGGCCGTGACCATGGTCCACCTGTCGTCCGAGCGCGAGGCCGAACTCCGGTCGCGCGCGAAGGAGTGGATCGACGAGCTCGCCGCCGCCGACCCCGACAGCGACGCGTTCCGCCGCAAGATCACCGGGTTCTCGAGCCTGGGCGTCGCCGAGATGCGCGAGTCGGGGGACGCCTCCCGCCGGATGCTGAGCCGCCCGGCCGCCTCCCTCGCCGCAGCGCGCGGCAAGGCGGTCCGCACCGATCCGCAGTACGGCGTGCTGCGCACCCTGCAGGAGTTGCGCGCGACGGTGAGCGACTTCGACCCGGAGTACCTGACCGGACGCTACCGGATGCTGTCCCGGGTTCCGGGCGGCCGGCGCCTCCGCCAGTACGTGCAGCGGTTCGAGTCCGCCCAGAAGCAGCTCGACGGGATCGTCGCCTCCCTGGACCACGGCCAGGAGTGGCTGCGCCGCGACAACGTCGAGATCGAGGAGGAGCGCGCCGCCCTCTGGAAGACCACCGAGCGGCTGAACGAGTACGTCGTGCTCGCCGGTGCGCTCGACCGGGCGACCGTCGACAAGGCCTCCGAGCTCCGGGTCACGGACCCCGACCGCGCCACGCGGCTCGAGAAAGAGGCGCTGTTCCCCATCCGCCAGCGCCGCCAGGACCTGACCGCCCAGATCGCCGTCTCGGTGCAGGCCTACCTGGCGCTCGACGTCATCAAGAAGAACAACGTCGAGCTGGTGAAGGGCGTCGAGCGCGCCAAGACGACGACGGTCTCCGCCCTGCGGACGGCGGTCGTGGTCGCACAGGCGCTCGAGAACCAGCGCATGGTCATCGACCAGCTCGGCGCGCTGCACGACAGCACGAACTCCCTGATCGACCGGACCGGTGACGTCCTGCGCCGCCAGACCGAGCAGATCCAGAAGGAGCAGACATCCACCGCCGTCGACGTCGAGGTGCTCCAGCGAGCGTTCGACAACGTCTTCGCCACGATGGACAGCATCGAGACCTACCGCGACGGCGCCGTGAAGAACATGGCGAGGACGGTGGATGCGCTCGAGCAGCAGGTCGCCCGCTCCCGCGAATATCTCCGCAAATCGCGCCCGGAGGGGACCCGCGCCCCGTAGGCTGCGGCCGTCCGCTCCACACCATCCACTCACCCGGAGGTCACCATGGACCACCTGCACGGTTCCGCCGCCGAACGGCTCGCCCAGCTCGACGAGATCTCGGGCGGCGACGAAGAGGTCTCGAAGGAGTGGCTGACGCACCAGTTGCGCACCACCCTCCAGGAGCTCGCCGAGGCCGAGCCCGTCGTCGCCGCCGAGCAGGACCGCCGCGAGGACTACTGAGCCGCGCACCCGCCCCCCGTCAGGCGCGGGCGATCCCCGCGATCTGCGTGTTGAACGGCAGGAACGGGGTGTGCAGCCGGTAGTGCTCGACCTGCACGTCCGCGAATCCCGCCCGGCGCACGGCGCCCTCAAGGTCGCGCTCGCACGAGCATCCCTCGAAGGTCCACCCCCACGGGCGGCGGAACGCCCGCTGGGCCGCTCGCGTCGGCGTGCCCTGCGGCGCGACGACGTGCTCCACGAAGCGGAACGTGCCGCCCGGGCGGAGGATGCGGCGGACCTCGGCGAGCGCCGCATCCGGGTCGGCCACGGAGCACAGCACGAGCGAGGAGATGACGGTGTCCGCGCCCCCGTCCGGCAGGCCGGTCCGCTCCGCCATCCGCTCGCGAAGGTCGAGGCGGATGCCGTGCCCGGCCGCCGCCGCCCGCAGGCGGTCGTGCATGGCGCGGTTGGGCTCGAGGGCGATGAGCGTCGCGCCGGCCGGGAGGTAGGGCAGGTTCGCCCCGACTCCGGAGCCGATCTCGACCACCTCGCCCGGCAGGTCCGCGAACACCCGCTCCTTGTGCGGGTGGAGTGCGGAGTCCAAGTACGGGCCCATCGCGTGGAAGAACGCGGAGTTGAAGCGCCCGCGGAGGCGGTGCTGCGGGAACTCCTGCGTCGCCTCGGTGTGTGTCGGCGCCTCGGTGCGTGTCGGCGTCTCGGTCATCGGTTGCTCCTGTCGTCGCGGATCGATGACGCCAGCCTGCGCGCCGCGCGGCCCGCGGGCAGGCGGGGAACTACCCCAGTCAGCGCCGTTCCGCGTACCAGGCCGCGATCTGCGCCCGCGAGCGGAAGCCGAGCCGCAGGCGGATGCGCTCGACGTGTCCCTCGGCCGACCGCTCGTCGATGCCGAGGCGTTCGGCGATCTCGCGGTTCGTGCGTCCCTCCCCCACCAGCGCGGCGACCTCCTGCTGCCGCGGCGTGAGCGTCCCGGCCGGCGTCCGCGCGACGCGGAGGCCGAGGAAGCGGCGGATGGTCGCGACCAGTGCGGGCGCGTCGCCGGCCCACGGGAGGTGCGACCGCCCGGGCAGGACGGCGAGCCGGGCGCCCGGGATCCCGTCGCGGAGCGCCTCCGCCTGGGCGAGCGGCGCCGCCCGGTCGTCGGCCCGGTGCACCACGAGGGTCGGCGCCGCGACCTGGGGCAGGAGCGGGGTGACGTCGAGCGCATAGCTCAGCTCCAGCAGTGCACGGGCCGTCGCGGCGCTAGACGACTCCCGCTGGTACCGCCCGAACGCCGCGCGGGCGGATGCGGGCGCGTCCGGCGCGAAGATGTCGGTGAGCACGTCGGAGCCCAGTCCCCAGTGCGAGGCGACGAGGCCCAGGATGTGCTCCCGCGCGCTCGCGGGCGAGATGAGCGGCCCCGACGCCCACCCGCCGTACAGCACCAGCCGCCGGACCGTCCCGGGATGCGCGGCCGCCCATGCCACGGCCACCGGCGCGCCGAGGGAGGCGCCGATCAGGTCGAACGGTTCGTCGCCGAGCTCCGCCACGACGGCGGCGAGCTGCTCGAGCTCGTACTCCAGCGACGGCGCACGCGAGGTCGGGGCCGAGAGACCGCATCCGGCCCGGTCGTACCGGACCAGGCGGCACCCCGCGGCGAGGCCCTCCAGGAACGCGCGCTCTTCCGGCAGCTCCCACCCGCGCTCCAGGTGACTGAGCCAGCCGGAGACGTAGACCACCGGCCGCCCCTCGCCGACGGTGGCCACGGCGAGCGCGGAGCCGTCGGCCGTCGTGACCCGGGAGAGGCGCTGCTGCACGCGTCCATTGTGGCCGTCGGCGGCGACGGACGCGACGCTACCGCCGGGCGCGCACACCCGCCGCGAGCTCGGCCGCCGCGGACCCGTCCGCATCTAGACTCCTCACAGCGAGGAGACGGGAGGACAGGTGAGCGCAGATAGCGCCGCCACGCGGCCGCGCCACGGGTACTGGCTGCTCGCGTCCATCCCGCTCGCCCTGGCGATCGACGTGTGCTGTGCCGCGTTCGGCCGGTTCTGGTGGTGCGCCTTCAACACCTGCCTCTACGCGCCCGGCGACGTCGTCGGCACCAGCCTGTGGGTGGCGGCCGCCGGGGTCGTGATGTTCCTGGCGGTGGCGCTGCCGCCGTGGATACCCGGCTGGCGCCGCGCCGCCATCGCCGGCGGAGCCGCACTGATCGTCGCGGTGCCGGCTGCGCTGTTCGCGTTCCGGGTCATCTGACGACCGTGGCCGCGCACAGAGACCAGGACGAGAGGTGCAGTATGCGGATGTGGGACCATGCGATGGTGCGCCCCACTCGTTCCCGACTGCTGGCCGCTGCCGTCGTCGTTGCCGTGATCGCGACGCTCAGTGGGTGCGCTCCGGTCGTCGTCCCCGACAGGCTGCTCGCCGGCACCTGGCAGAGCGACCCGGACCCGGACGGTCACCGGGCCGTCCTCGTCGTGGGTCGAGACCACAGCTTCCGCGCCTGCGGCGTCCCAGATCCGGTGCTGCAGGCGGCCCTGGGCGACGTCGCCGATTGGGACCACCGCGTCGACCTCCGCGGCCACTGGACCCGGAGCGAGGACGACAAGGTCGATATGGACGCGAACACCCTCTACCAGGCTGGGCTACGCCGGACCGTCGGCATCGGCGACGAGCTCTACATCGGCGGAGACTTCGGCGGAGCAACCCTCTACCAGTATCTCGGCGACCCCGACAGCGGTCACCGGTTCACGTTCCGCCCGACCCGCTCCGCCACCTGCACCCTCCCGTCCTGACGGATGCGGGCGCCCGCGACGCTACTGCCGGGCCGGCACTCCCGCTGCGAGCTCGGCGAAGACGTCGACCGCGTCGTCGTGCCGGGACAGGCCGGCGGCCTGGCCCATCCAGAGCGAGAGCAGTTCGGGGTCGCCCAGCTCGGCGGCCCGGCGGCGGAAGACGCCGGTGAGGATGTTCTGCAGCGGGAAGGACGCACGCGTCCCGCTCTCCTCGATCGTGCGCACGGCGCGGTTCGGGAGGCCGCGAGCGGGCCGGCCGCTCATCGAGCGCGTGAGCACAGTCTCGTGGGCGAGCGCGCCGCGCATCCGCTCCCGGTGCACGGGCGGTGCGACCGACTGCCGGGTCGCGAGGAAGGCCGATCCGACCTGCACTCCCGCGGCGCCCAGCGCGAACGCCGCCGCGACCCCGCGCCGGTCGGCGATGCCTCCCGCAGCGATGACCGGCACCGAGACCGCGTCGACGACCTGCGGGATGAGCGCCATGCTTCCGACGAGGCTCGCCTCGGGAGCCGCCAGGAACGACGGCCGGTGCCCCGCGGCCTCCAGACCCGACGCGACGATCGCATCCACCCCGCCCGCTTCGAGCGCCTGCGCCTCCGGCACGGTGGTCGCCGCCCCGATCACGCGGACGCCCTCACGGTGTGCGCGCTCGACCACGTCGGCCGACGGCACACCGAACACGAAGCTGACGGCGGCCGGCCGGGCGGCGAGCACGGCCTCCAGCTGCTCCTCGAACGGCGGGAGGCCGGGGACGGGCCACGCCGGGGGCTCGACGCCGGCCTCGGCGAACAGCCGGCCGAGGCAGGCGACGGCACGGTCGAACTCGGCGCGGTCGAAGCCGTCGCCGGGAGCCCGCTCGCCAGGACCCTGGTAGGGCAGCCACAGGTTGAGCGCGAACGGCCGGGCGGTGCGTTCCCGGATCTCCGCCGCCACGGCGGCGATCCGCTCCGGGCCGAGCCCGTACAGGCCGAACGACCCGAGGCCGCCCGCGCTGCTCACCGTCGCGGTCAGCTCGACCGAGGACAGACCGCCGAACGGGCCGAGCACGACGGGTGTCTGGATGGCGAGCAGGTCGCGAAGCTCGGTGTTCACGGTGCAAATATACGAGCCTGATCCGATCGGGTGCGGATGTGCGATAATCGTTCGTGTACTAACTAATGGATGGACGGGGACACGATGGCCGGCCGCTTCTGGCGCTTCTACGAGAAGGCCAACGATGTCGTCCGCACGTTCACCGGTCCCGCCCAGCTCGGGGCGGGACACCCGGAGGAGCCGGATGTCCGGCGCGCCGACGCCGCCTGCCCGCTGTGCGGCAAGCCGCTGGACCAGCACCGGATCGAGCGGTTCGCGGACTCGCGCACGTCGACGCGCATCCACTGCCCTTAGCGGCGACGGACGGCCCGGCCGGCCCAGCGGTCAGGCGGCCGCCTGCGTGACCTCCTGGTTGCGGAAGTGCCCGAACAGCATCGCGACGAGTCCGACGACCGCCCAACCGGTGAGCACCAGCCACGGGAAGGCGGTGCTCGCGTCCGGGAAGTACGACAGGTCGCGTAGCAGCGTCACCGACGCACCCGGCACGAACCACTGACCCACGGCGCCCCACGGCCCGACGAGGAACTGGAGCGGCTGAGCGGCCGCGGACAGCGGGTTGCCGACCAGCACGGTCAGCACCGCGCCGACGGCGATGCCGGGCCGGCCGAGCAGGGCGTTCATCCCGACGATGAAGGCGGCGGTCGCGAGCATCGAGAGGCCCACAGCGAGCGAGTTGAGCCAGAAGCCGCCCTGCAGGATGCCGAACCAGCCCTGCAGGATCGCCGTCACGCCGAGCCCGCCGATCACGGCGTAGAGCACCACCGCCGTGAGCCGTCGCCAGCTTCCGACGACCAGCAGCGAGATCAGGATGCCGCCGAGCATCCCGCCGAGCACGAGCGGGAACGCGGCCGCGGCGAGGCCGAGGCCCCGCGCGTCCGTCGATGCGAGCGGCACGATGTCGGTGACGGGGACCGTCACAGTGGGCGCGCGCGTGCCGGCCGGCGCCCGGCCGGCGGCGACGGCGGCGGCCACGGCGGCATCCGCCTGCTTCTGCGCGGCCGCCTGGAGCTTGCCGGCGACCTGCGTGAGGATCTGGGTCACGGCCGCGCCGTTCGCGGACGCCGTGAGCACCTCCGGCTTCTGCCCGATGACGATCGCGCCGTAGACGTCGCGCGTCTTGATGAGGTCGACCGCGTCGCTGCGGTCCGCGACGGCGGTCACGTCGAATGCGCCCTCCGCGGCGGCGTCGAGCTGCTTCTCCACCTGCGCCACGGCGGCCGGCTGGCCGGCGACGGCGATCGGCAGATCTTTGACCGTCGACGTGACCGTCGGCCAGAGGAAGGCCAGGAGCACGACGACGACGATCGCAGCGGCGCCGACGGCGAGGAGCACCGCGCGCAGCCAGGGGGTGTGCGGCGCGGGCGCTCCGCCGGACGGGACGGCGGGCCGGTCCGATTCGGACACGGCAGGTGTGGCGGTGAGCATGGCGACCTCCCAAAAAACGAATACTCGTTCTTTATGGTGATGCGGTTGCACGGTATTGTCAAGAACGATCATTCTTTTTGTCGTCCCGGGGAGGAGCCGAGCGCCATGCCGAAGGTCACCGACGAGCACCGGGCGGCACGCCGCCACCAGATCGTCACCGCTGCGCTCCGCTGCTTCGCCCGTTCCGGCTTCCAGCAGACCTCGATGGCCGACATCATCGCCGAGTCCGGGCTCTCCGCCGGGGCCATCTACGGGCACTACAAGAGCAAGGAGGAACTCATGGAGCTCGCCGTCTCCGAGATCCTCGACGCCCGTTTCCTCGATCTCGCCCAGGCCCGCCGGCGTGACCCGCTGGTCTCCCCCGCGGAGCTGGTGCGCATGCTCGTCGAAGGGCTGACAGCGCAGATCGGCGACCTGCAGCTGCTGCTCCAGGTGTGGGGGCAGGTGCCCATCAACGCCAAGCTGCGGAACCTGGCCGGCACGATCGGCGGCCGCATCCGCGGCATGTTCGCGGGCTACCTGACCGAGTACTACACGCGCGTCGTGGGGCTGCCGCCCGAAGAGGCGGAGCCGGCGGCGGAGGCGGACGCGCCGCTGTATGTCGGGCTGGTGCAGGGTTACGTCGTCCAGAGCGTCCTCTTCGAGGACTTCGATCGCCGGGGCTACCTGGAGGCCGTCGAGCGCGTGGCGGCCGCGGTGCGGACGAACCCGATCACACCGGTCCCCTAGCCAAGCGAGGAAACGCGCCCCTACACTGACGCCATCGTCCGGGTACCCGGCACCGGCGGGCGTTCAGCGGCGACCTGTCAGCGAGCATCCTCCGCTGAAGTCACGCGCGAAGAGGGCGACGATGACAGACGAACAATCCACCGGCATGACGGTGGTCCTGGTGCACGGCGCATTCGCCGACGCCGGCAGCTGGGCCGCGGTGACGCAGCTCCTCCAAGCGGAAGGCGTGCACGTGCTCGCCCCGGCCGTGCCCCTGCGGGGGCTCCTCTCCGACGCCGCCTACCTGCGGCACATGCTCACCCAGCTGGACGGGACGTTCCTGCTGGTGGGCCACTCGTACGGCGGGGCGGTGATCACCAATGCGGCGACCGGGGTGGACGCCGTGAAAGGTCTCGTCTTCGTCTCCGGCTTCGCCCCCCGAGGAGGGCCAGACGCTCGGCGAGGTGGAGGGCACGTCGCGCGACAGCGCCCTGGCTCCCGCGCTCGTGCAGCGCACCTATCCGACGGGCGACGGCGACGCCACGGCGGTCGAGCTGTACGTGAACGAGGCCGACTTCCCGCACGTCTTCGCGGGCGACCTGTCTCCCGAGCAGGGCGCGGTCCTCGGCTCCGCACAGCGTCCCGTCGCGGCCGCGGCCTTCGACGAGAAGAACGGCGCACCCGCCTGGAAGAACCTGCCGTCGTGGGCCGTCGTCGCGACCGGGGACAAGGCCGCGGGGTCGGATGTGCTGCTCGGAATGGCGAAGCAGGCCGGGGCCCAGCTCACCACGCTGGAGGGCTCGCACCTGATCATGGTCTCGCAACCGCGCGCCGTGGCCGACGTGATCCTCGGCGCCATCCAATCGGTGAGCCGATGACGGACGACGCGCACGACGCGCTGGCCGGCCGCCTCAAGCGCACCGAGGTGCAGCGACGGACGTCGTCCATCCCCGGCCGCATCATCGTGCAGGTGCTCACCGAGATCCCGGACGGCGTCGAGTCCGGCTGGCACACGCATCCCGGCGAGGAGGTCGGCTACATCGTCGCCGGTTCCGTCGAGATGCGGATCAGTGGAGCGGACACCCTGCACCTCGAAGCGGGCTCCGGGTTCCTGATCCCGCCCGGCACGCCGCACAACGCCAAGGACGTGGGGCCGGGCACCGGCCGCATGCTGTCCACGTACCTGGTGGATCCGGACGCGCCGCTCGCGAGCTTCGTCGACCCGCCGGGATAGCCGACCTCAGCGCCGCTCGACCGCGGCGTCCGCCCGCCGGAGCACGCTCTCGGCGCGACGGGCGCCGCGGCGGACGCTGGTGACCAGCACGAGCGACCGGACGGCGACCGCGAGCACCACCACGGTGGCCAGCGCCACCACCAGCCAGGCGACGAGCTGCCATCCGGCGAAGCCCGCGATGGACAGCCACTCGACGCCGTACCCCGCCGCGGCCGCCACCGGGAATGTGAACGACCAGAATCCCAGCGAGAACGGGAGCACCCGGTAGCGCGTGATGAGCGCGAGCTGCTGCAGCGCCATCACCACGAGGAGGCCGAGCAGCGCCGTCGAGACCGCGTCCGCGTGCTCGCCGTTCATCGTGAACCACGCGGTGCCGGCGACAGCGGGCGGCGCGAGCAGGATGGCGCAGGTCGGGGTGAGCGCCGCCGGCAGCGGCGGGAAGAATGCCAGCCGCGCGAGCAGGACGGTCGAGATCACGATCCAGAAGAAGATTCCTACCGCGAAGGCTGCCATCGCAACTCCTGGCAGTCCGACCTTGAACGATGTCGTCGCCCCGATCAGACCCGCGGCGACCGTCGGGAGCAGGTAGCCGCCGTGGAACGCCTCCGGCGGGAGGCTGCCCGTGTGCCAATACGCCAGGATCCAGCCGGCGAACCCGGCGGCCACCACGAGCGAGACGACCACGACGACGAGGCCCGCGACGGGGACGAAACGGTACAGGTCGGCGCCCAGCAGCATCCCGACGACCGGCACCAGTGCCGCGATCGGGCCCTGCGCGGGGTGCCGCAGCTGCGCAGCAAGCGTCTCGGCGCTCCGGGCGCCGCGCCGCAGATGCGCGACGATGAGCCACAGCCACGCGACGAGGACGACCACCCAGAGCAGCTGTCCGATCAGCTCCGGCACGCCGAGGAGCCGGCCTGCCGTGGTCCAGACCCCCGCCAGACCGGCCAGGCCGAACGCGATGGCCAGGGTGTTGAGCGGGATGCGCTGGGCCGAACGCCGTCGCGCGGGCGTGTCCGGGGTATCGCCTGCGAGAGTGCTCACGGCCGTCCTTTCGTCGGAGCCTCACGCTAGCGCGGGCCGCGTCCCCCGAAAAGCGAGCACGCGGCGAGGGCCGGTGACAGACTGAGCCCATGACCTCCCCCGTCCTGCTCATCACCGGCACCTCGTCCGGCATCGGTCTGGAGTCGGCCGTCGCCGCCGCCCGTCACGGCTTCCGCGTGGTCGCCACCATGCGCGACCTCGACAAGGCCGAGCCGCTCCGCGCCGCGGCCGGGGAGGCGGGCGTCGACCTCGACCTCCAGCGCTTGGACGTCACGGACGAGCGCTCCGTCGCCGACTGCATCGGCTACATCCGGGAGGCCTACGGGCGACTGGATGCCCTGCTCAACAACGCGGGCGCCGGCCACGTCGGGACCATCGAGCTGGAGAGCATCGACGACGTGCGCTCGGTGATGGAGGTGAACTTCTTCGGCGTCGTCTCCCTCACCCGTGCCGCCCTGCCGATGCTGCGCGAGAGCCGTGGACGCGTCGTCACCGTCTCGAGCGTCGGCGGCGTCGTGGGCCAGCCGTTCAACGAGGCGTACTGCGCGGCGAAGTTCGCCGTCGAGGGCTTCATGGAGTCGCTGACGCCCGTCGCCGCCACCGTCGGCGTCCGCGTGACCGTCGTCGAGCCGGGAGCCGTGAGCACCGAGTTCGTCGCGAACGTCGGACTCGACGCGAACCACCCCGCCTACGGCACCCCGTACGAGCCCGCGTTCAGCGCCTACCTCGCCCGCACGGCCGGGGCCTTCGATCCCTCGGTCGCGCAGGCGCCCGAGGGCGTCGCCGGGGTCATCCTCGGCGTGCTCGACGCGGAGCAGCCGCCGGCGCGCATCCAGACCTCCGAGAACGCGGTCCGCTTCGCCGGGATCAAGCTCTCCGACCTCGACGGCTCGCACGTGCAGGCCGTCACTGCGCACTGGGTGCAGTAGCGCAGGAATGCCCGAGCCTCGTTCAGCCCGCGAGTTCGCGCACGAACGTCAGCAGTTGCAGCGTCCGGCCGTCCGGAAGCGCAATGGTGCCCTCGCGCTCGGAGCGGCGGCTGAAGCCCAGCTTGCGGTACAGGGCGTGGGCGCCGAGCATGTCCGGCCCGCTGTTCATGACGACCGCATGCTGGCCGCGAGCGGCCGCCTGCTCCATCGCGAACTCGGTGAGCGCGATCCCGATCCCCCGGCCGCGGGCGTCCGGATGGGTGGCGAGCAGGCGGAAGTACAGCTCGTCCGGGCCGATCCGGCCGCCGTCGTCGATCCCCTGCCTGAGCAGGGCGATCGTGCCGAGCAGCGCGCCGGTGCGCGCATCCTCGGCCACGAAGAACTCGTACTCGTCGGCCAGCGCCTCGGGGTGCTTGAGCTCCTCGCGATAGTTCGCGGGCAGGTCGTCGTAGTCGCGCGTGTAAGCCGAGTGGGTGAGTTCGCCGATCGCGGGGAACTCGTCGGGGGATGCGGGGCGGATGACGAACGTGGAGGTCACCCGTCCAGTATCGCCCGCGCGGCCGACACGGCCGGCCGCGCGCCTCAGCGGTTGCAGGAGCCCGAGCCCGAGTCGGAGTAGTCGAGCGCCGAAGCGGGCAGTCCGGCACCCTGCAGGGCCGGCGCGTACGAGAACGAGTAGCCGTGCTGTCCGAGCGTCAGCTTCATCGTGCCGTAGCCCTGGTCGTAGCCCGTGACCACGTTCGGGTTGGCGTAACTGCCGTCCGCGTTCTTCGCCAGCGTGTCCAGCGCTTCGCCGCCGGTCCCGACGATGAACTCGGGGATGCCGTGCTTCGTGTCGACCTGGCCGGCCGGGTTCAGCGGCTGGAACCGCGCGTACGCGTGCTCGTGGCCGTTCAGGATGAGAGTGGCGTGGTTCGCGTAGAGCAGCTTCCACCAGGCGTCCGCGACCTGGCCCTCCTGTCCGCCGGCCCCGGGCGCGGAGGCAGGGACGGTCGGGGTGGAGGCGGTGGTCGCCGAGAACGTCGGCTGGTGCCAGTAGGCGATGGTGCACTGCTTCTGGTTGTGCGCGAGGTCGTCGGCGAGCCAGCGGGTCTCCTGCGCGAGCAGGCCGCCGTCGGTGGTCGAGCAGTCGTTGCCGAACGCCGGCGAGTTGCACTCGACGTTGAGCGAGACGATGTGCCAGTTGCCGAGGTCGTAGGAGTACCAGCCCTGGTTGGTGCTGCTGTCGTCGCCCGCCTGGCCCGCGGTGTTCGGCGTGCCGGACTGGTCGTGCCCGTTGAAGTAGGCGAAGTAGCCGTCGCCGTTCTGGCCGGCCTCGTTGTCGCCCTTCTTCGTGTAGGCGTAGTACTCGTGGTTGCCGGGCGCCGGACGCTCCAGGAACTTGAGCCCGCCCCACGCCTGCTCGAACGATCCCTCGAAGTCGCTCAGCTTGCCGACCTCGTACTGCTCGTCACCGAGCAGCGCCACCGCATCCGGCTTCATCGCGTCCGTCTGCTTCGCGGTCGCGAACTCGGCGTCGTAGCCGCCGAGGCTCGGGCTGCCGCACTTGAGGGCGGCCGGGGTGGCCGCGTTGTCGTCGTCGTCCGGCTCGCAGGCGATGTCGCCGACGGCCGCGAGGGTGTAGGTCTTCGCATCCTCACCGTGGCTCTGACCGGCGTACGGCCAGCCCCCCTGGAGGACGGGGACGGCGACCGCCGCGGCGGTGCCGAACAGGGTCGCGGCGATGACCCCGGCCGCGATGAGGGACGTCTTGCGGGTGCGGGTGCGCATGGGATCCTCCTGGAGTGGCGGTCGTCGACGGCCGCGTGCCACAGCAGGTTCCGGGCGCCCGGAGACGCACGGATGAACCGCAGGCGTCATCCGGGTGAATGACGCCTGCGGAGGCTCTCAGGATGCGCGGCCGCTCACGCGGTCCCGGCGAGCGCCTTCGTCTTCAGGGTGTCGAACTCGGCGGCGGTGATCGCGCCGCTGTCCAGCAGCCGTTTCGCCGACTCGATCTCCGAGGCCGGCGAGCTGCTGCCCGCCACGTTCCGGATGTAGTTCGCCGACTCGACCTGCGCCTCCATCGCCCCGGCCGCGCTGCGCTGGGCCATGCGCCCGCCGCGCGCGATCAGGTAGACGAACGCGCCCAGGAACGGCACGATCACGATGAACAGCACCCACAGTGCCTTCGCCCAGCCGTTCAGCTCGGGATCCCGGAAGATGTCGATGATCACCCGGATGAAGATCGAGATGCACACGACCACCAGGTAGAACCAGAAGGACCAGACGAGGAAATCCCAGAAAGTCATGACGGCTCCGATCGCTCCACGGAACGGTTGTTCGCCCCGCGTGGCCTGACGGTACGACGGCCGGGTCGGATGCGGCTAGGCAGCAGTCAGTTGCCCTCGGGGGGCGTCGCCGTTCATCCCCGCCTGATGCTGGCGGGCACCTGCTGGGCCACGCTACCGTGGGCGCCGGAGAGAGGGGATCGAATGTCATTCCAGGCGTACCTGGACACCATCGAGAAGAAGACCGGGCTCACGCCCCGGCAGCTCGTGGACATCGCCCACGAGAAAGGCCTCGACGCCCCGGGCGTCAAGGCCGGCGACATCCTCGCGTGGCTGAAGGACGACTACGACCTCGGTCGCGGTCACGGCATGGCGCTGGTGCACGTCATCCAGAAGGGTCCGACGATCAGCACCAAGCACGTGGGCACGGACGGCGTCCACCGCGACGAGTCGGAGACGCTGTGGCTCGACGGGATCGCGACGAAACCGTCCTGAGTGCACTGGAGGAAGGACGTGGGCGGCAGGCTCCCCCCGGATACCTGCCACCCGGGCGCCGCGGGTCCCCCGTTCGGCGCACAGGGCGAGCCTAGCGGCGGCCGGAACCGACCGGAATGTAGCGAAAGTCACATTGCCGGGGTCGGCGCGGAAGCGTCACGGCAGCCATGATGGGAGGCGTGGTCCCCAGCGCGCACTCCCCCGAACGGTCGAACGGCCGGCCTGACGCGGAGTCGGCGATCGCGGACGAACTCGTGCGGCGGCTCCGGGCGCAGGGCAATGCCCTGGCCGCGGATCCGGTGCTCGTCGAGCAGCTGCGCGCCCAGGTCGGGGTGATCCTGCAGCGCACCCGCGACCGTCTGAGCGGGACCGCCGTGGATGCGGCACGCCCGGCGGGTGGCGAGCGCGTGGGGCGGGCGCGGGCCGGGCAGAACATCCACCCCGTCGACAGCCTGACCGCAGCCACGCTGCTGTTCGACATCGCCCTCACCGAGCTCCAGCACGACGGCGACGCGGTGGAGGTCGCCCGCGCGCTGAACGCATCCATCATGGACGAGGTGGTCCCCGCGGCACTGGGCTACGTGGATGTGCTCCTCGAGCGGATCGCCGTCGCGGACGCCGAGGAGCACCTCGGCATCTGGCGCAGGCTGCACGTGCCGTCTCCAGAGACCGCCGGCGGGGCCCTCGCGGCCGGGACGGAGTCCACCGGGATCCTCACGGATCGCGAGCTGCAGGTCATCACGATGATCGCGCAGGCCTACACCAACCGGGAGATCAGCGCCCGCCTCCACATCGCCGAGGGCACCGTCAAGCGGCACACCACCAACATCTACGCCAAGCTCGGCGCCACCTCACGCATCGACGCCGTCCGGACGGCCGTGCGGCTCGGCCTCCTCCGGGGATGACGGCTTGCGCGCCTCGATCAGGTGGCGCGACGAGTAGGTGACGAACTTCCCCTCCCGCCGGATGAGGGCATCCAGGTCGCGCAGCCGGTCCCGATAGGCGTCGACCGTGAATCCCGGCACCCACCAGATCACCTTGCGCAGCAGGTAGACCACGGCGGCGATGTCGTAGATCTCGATCCGGGTGCGTGCCGTGCGGAGTTCGACCACGTCGAGACCGGCCCGCCGGGCGGCGTCGGCCTCGTCGTCGTGGTGGCGTCCGCGGCGCGCCTCCGGCAGCGGCCCCAGGAAGAACTCGATCAGCTCGAAGGCGCTGGCCGGGCCGACATGCTGCGCGAAGTAGGTTCCACCCGGTGCCAGCACGCGGGCGAGCTCGTCCCACCAGATCGTCGCGGGATGCCGGCTGGTGACGAGGTCGAACGCCCCGTCCGCGAACGGCAGCGGAGGCTCGTCCGGGTCGTGCACCACGACCACGCCGCGCGGGTGGAGCAGCCGGGTCGCCTTGACGACGTTGGGCGGCCACGACTCGGTGACCACCGCCGTGGGCGGGAAGACCTCCGCTCGGCCGACGACCTCGCCGCCTCCGGTCTGGACGTCGAGCCACGACCGGGCGTCACGCAGGCGTCCGGCCAGCTGCCGCGCGTATCCCCAGGGCGGTCGCTCCTCGGTGGCCCGCCCGTCGAGCCAGGAGAAGTCCCAGCCCGTGACGTCGGCCTGCTCGCCGATCGCGACGAGCTCCTCGAACGTGGCGTCTTCCATACCTGCATCCTGCCAGGGACGGCGCCGGCCGCGTCAGGCTTCCGCAGCGCCCTCTCGCTCGGACCGCAGCGACGCGATCATCCGGCGCAGGAGGGTGGATGCGGCCGCCTGCTCCGCGTCGCTCAGTCCGCTGAGCATCCGAACCTCCACCTCCCGCACCGCGGCCGTCGCCTTCGCGAGCGCGCGCCGGCCCCGCGGAGTGAGCCGCGTCGGCAGCGCCTTCCCGACCGGCGCCTCGGTGGCGCGCATCACGGAGCCGTCGCGCTCCAGGGCCTGGAGCAGCACGTTCATCGACTGCCGGGTCACGAAGGCTCCCCGCGCGAGCTCCGAATTGGACAGGCCGGGACGCTGGGCCAGCAGCTCGAGGCAGGAGTAGTGCGTGATCGTCATGCCGAGCGGGCGCAGCGCCGCCTCCATCGCCGTTCGCAGCTCGCTGGACGCGACCTTGAGGAGGTATCCGAGGGAGGTCTCGAGGTCGATGCCGGCGCGGTCTTGACTCATGTCAGTATTCTGACATAGGTTGAGCCGTGTCAGATAACTGACACGCATTCGAAGGAGCACTCCATGCCCGCCACCGGCCCCGATTTCCTCTCCCTTCAGACCCGCGACCTCGAGAGGTCCCAGGCGTTCTACGAGCGCTATCTCGGCCTCGTCCGTTCGCCGGCGGGTCCGCCGCACGCCGTCGTCTTCGACACGACCCCGATCGCGTTCGCGCTGCGCGACCTCGTACCCGGGACCGACCTCGACGCTGTCGCCCAGCCCGGCCTCGGCGTCGCGATCTGGCTCCACGCCACCGACGTGCAGGCCATCCACGACGCGCTCGCGGCGGACGGGCACACGATCGTCGCGGCTCCGATCGACGGCCCCTTCGGCAGGACCTTCACGTTCGCCGACCCCGACGGCTACCACGTCACGCTGCACGACCGCGCGTGAGTTCACGCCCCGCGCGGTGCGATTCGCCCGCCGGACTCAGCGCGCCGCGTTCAGCACGCGGTAGTTCAGGTGCGTGGCGAGCGGCGTGATCGTCGCGCCCGTGCGCTCGAGCGCGATCGCCGACGGGAGGTCGCCGAAGAGGCGGGTGCCGCCGCCGATGAGGAGCGGCATCACGTGGAGGTGCAGCTCGTCGACCAGCCCGAGCGGCAGCGCCTGCTGCATGACGGTCGCACCGAACAGGTGCACGTCCTTGTCACCGCCCTCCTGCTGTGCGAGGTCGATCGCGGCGGGCACGCCGTCCGCGACGAACGTGAACACGGGAGGGTACGACCGCGTCGGCGGCTCATGCGTGACCACGAAACACGGGATGTCGCCCAGCGGACCGCCGTCGCCCCATCCACCGTCGCCCTCGTTCTTCTCGAACGACCGCCGGCCCATGACCACCGCCCCGGCCTTCTCGATGGCGGACTGCAGCACCGCCCGGTCGTCGTCGCCCGCCTCCGGACGCAGCCAGGCGTGCAGATCCTCCGCGCCGTCGCCGAATGGATTCTCCCGGCTGTCGTTCGGGCCCGTCACGTAGCCGTCGAGCGAGACGGACATGTCGCAGATCACGCGTCCCATGGGATCCACCGCCTTCGGAGTGCCTCACGCCAGACGACCACACCCCGGTAGGCGCCGGCAAGAGGTCAGGGGCGGAGCAGCTGGCCGAGGAGGGTGTCCGCGAGCCAGCTCTCGAACCGCTCCGACGTCCAACCGGCAGTGACGACTAGCTCCAGGTAGACGCCGGTGGCGGCGAACGCCCGGTAGATCGCCTGCGCCTCGGCGAGCGGGATGACCAGCTCATCCTCAACCGACGCGATCAGGCGGTCCATCACCCGGTTGCGGCCGCGGAGCTTCGAGCGCAGCAGCGTCTGCGTCTCCGCATCCTCGTCCACGGCTGCGTCCAGGATGCGCACCACATCGAAGTCGGTGGAGTAGAGGACCGTCAACCAGCGGGCCGCCCCGGCGACGCGCTGCCCCGCATCCGGCAGCGCGAGGATCTCCTCGGCGAGCTCGCGCGCACGCGCGCGCTCCAGCCAGCGCTCGCAGATCGCGTTGAGGATCTCGCGCTTGGCGCCGAATGAGGCGTAGACGGTGCGCGTCCCGACCCCGGCCTCCTTGGCGATGGCCTCCATGCTCGTCACCGAGTAGCCGTCGCGCGCGAACAGGCTCTGAGCGGCCGCCGCGATCCGCACGCGCGTCTGGAGCGCGAGCTCCTGGCGATACGTGGATGCGGTCTTGACGTCGGCGTTCACGAGATCGATACTAGTCATGCACTCACTGCAGTAACACTGCAGTCACCGCAGTGGCAGTGCACGAAGGAGTCGCATCATGCTTTCCACAGATCAGGACCACACGTCGCTGCACGTCCTGGAGCGGATGCTCCACGAGGGCTTCGCTCTCGGGCGCACGGAGGTCGTCGACGAGCTCTGCTCGCCCGACATCGTCGAGCACCAGCTCGGGCTGGCCGGCCAGGGAGCGGAAGCCATCGCCAAGGTGAAGAAGGGGATGACGGAGGTGCACGCGGCCTTCCCCGACCTGCGGTTCACGATCGGCGACTGGGCAGAGCGCGACGACATCGTGTGGGTGCGTGCCGAAGGGACGGGCACCAACACCGGGCCGTTCTTCGGACCGCCGACCGGACGGACCGTCCACTTCACGGTCATCGACGTCGCCCGCATCAGGGATGGGCGCATCGTGGAGCACTGGGGCGTGCCCGACCGCTTCGCGATCATGCTCCAGCTGGGACGGATCGACCTCCCGCGTCAGCCGTGACCGGCGCCGGGGCCGGCGGAATCGCTACGACGATTGGCGTTCCAGCGCAGCGGTCCGGGAGGCGGCCGCGTCCAGAGCGAGTTCGGCCACGCGGCGGCCCTCCGCGATGAGGCGACTGATGTCGGTCATCATCCACTGCGCCATGCCCTGCATCTCCGGCTGGATGAGGACCACGGACGGGTCGGCGAGGAGGTCGGCCGTCCGGTTCACGGTCCGCATCATCCGGACGTTCTCCCACTTGGCGTGGAGCCGGACCACGATCACGCGCGACGCGCCGAGTGCACGGGCGGCGTTGACGGGGACGTTGTCGATCATCCCGCCGTCGGCGAGCCGCATGCCGCCGTGGACCACGGGCGGCAGGAGCCCCGGGATGGCTATCGTCGAGCGGAGGGCGACGCTCAGCGGCCCCCGGTCGATCGTGACCGCGCGGCGCGTACGGAGGTCGGTGGCGACCGCGCCGAAGGTGCGCGGCAGGGTCTCGATCAACGGGTCGGCTCCGAGGACGCGGCGCACACTGTCCGAGACGGCGTGCGTGTCGAGCATCCCCCAGCGCGGCGTCAGCGACCAGCGCGCGATCGCGTTCCAGCGGAACGCCAGCGCTCCGGCCTCGATCGCCTCGGGCTCGAACCCGGCGGCGTAGGCGGCGCCGACCAGCGCGCCGGAGCTCGTCCCGGTCACGATCCCCGGATGCAGTCCCCGCTCCGCGAGCACCTGCAGCACGCCCACATGCGCGGCGCCGAAGGCCCCTCCGCCGCTGAGCACCAGGCCAAGGCTGCGATCGTCGCCCACGGTCTCCTCCACGTCATCGATGGGTCTGACCGTAGAGGGTCGGGATGGGAGACGGCTGACCGGAATGTCAATCTCAGTCAGTCGCCACGCAGGCGGGAACCGCGACGGTCAGCCTCTCCCGTCTCGTCGGCGTGCGTCCTCCTGCTCGGCCACCACCGCGCGGTGGATGTTGCCGTGGATGTGGTCGGCGCCGATCCGGGCGAGCACCCCGTCCCGTTCGAGCACCGCCCGCGGCCCGGGCTTCACGCGGGTCAGCCGGAGCTCGAGTCCCGCATCCTGAACCAGGGTGACGATGTCGTCGAGCGTGGAAGCGCCCTGGGAGTCGATGAAGTCGATCCCCTCGCAGTCCAGCACGATGCCGGTGAGGTCGGGGTTGGACTGGATGATGTCACGGAGGCGGTCCTCGAGCGCGTCCGCGGTCGCGAAGAACAGGCCGCCGTCGAACCGGAGCACCGCCACATCCGGTACCACCTCGTCGTCGGGATGCTCGTCCGCCTCCCGGAACACCTGCGTGCCGCGCTCCCGTCCGAGGACCGGCATGTCCGGGTGGGTGGCGACGGCCACCAGCCACAGCAGCGAGAGCCCGATGCCGATGACGACGCCCGCGAGCACCCCGAACACGAGCGTGCCGAGGAGCGCGATGATCGCGATCCAGAAGTCGGTCTTCTTCACCCTGAAGAGCCGCCGCATCTCGGGGAAGTCCATCATGCCCATGACCACGGCCTCGATGATCAGCGCCCCGAGCACGGCCTTCGGCAGGTTCGAGAAGAGCGGCGCGAGGAACAGCAGCGTCAGGAGGACGGTGACGCCGGACGTCAGGGAGGCCAGGCCGCTGCGCGCTCCGGACCGGTCGTTGAGCGAGCTCGCGGAGAGGCTGGTCGAGACCGGCATCCCCTGGAAGAACCCCGCCGTGATGTTCGCCAGGGACTGGGCCACCGACTCCTGGTTGATGTCGATCTGGTAGCGGTGCTTCGCGGCGAACGTGCGCGCGTCGCCCGCCGTCTGCGAGAACCCGATCAGCACCAGCGCCACGGCGGCGACCGCGACGGTCCCCGCGTGGTCCCACAGCTGCGCGAGGTCCGGGACCTTCGGCACGGGCAGCCCCCGCGGCACGTCGCCGACGAGGGCGACGCCCTTCGCCCCGAGGTCGAAGACCGCGGCCGCGACAAGGCCGCCCACGACGAGCACCAGCGCCCCAGGCACCCGCGGCGCGATGGCGCGCAGCCCGAAGACGACCACCAGCGAGACGATGGCGACGAGGACCGTGGTGCGGTGCGCATCCCCCAGCGTCCCCAGCCACGACCAGAACTCCTGGATCGGGTTGGCACCCTCGGCCTCGGTGCCGGTCAGGCGCGGCAGCTCGCCGATGACGACGTCGATGGCGGCGCCGAACAGGAAACCGGTGACCACCGCGCGTGAGAGGAACTGGGCGACCCACCCCAGCCGGAAGATCGCGAGCAGGAGGAACAGGATGCCGGAGGCGAGCGTGATCCCGGCGACGAACGACGCGACCTCCTGCACCCCGCTGATGGATGCCGCCAGCACGGCACTCGCGGCGACCGCCGCCAGCCCCGAACTCGGCCCCATCGAGATCTGCCTGCTGGTCCCGAAGGTCGCGTAGACGATCGCGCCGGCCGCCGCCGCGTACAGGCCGTTCTGCAGCGGGACGCCGGCGATGCCCGCGTACCCGAGGTTCTTCGGCACGATGAGCGCCGCGACCGTGACGCCGGCGATCAGGTCGCCCCGCAACCACGCACGGTTGTAGGAGCGGAGCTGGCCGACGATGGGCACCCGCCCCGGACCTGCCTTCCGCGTCCTGGGCATGCGCCCGTCTTATCGCGCGCCGGGGGTGCGCGCATAGAGAGCGGGGGCGGTCTGCCGCTACAGTCTCCTCATGCGCGAACCGCAGCCGTCCCGTCGACGCCGCCTGATCCCTTCGCTGATCGTCGCCGGCGCCTCGCTGGCCGTGTTCGGCGTCCTCTTCGCGATCGTCGAGAAGGTGTCGGCCGAGCAGGGGACGACCAGTCCGACCACGATGGTCACGCTTCCGGTGGGCGTGTACACGCAGTACACCCAGCGCGGCTTCGTGCCGGACTACACCGGCCTCTGGATCGGACTCGTGGTCGCCGCGGTCGGCGCGCTCGTCCTCATCGCCGCACTCGTCGTCGCCCGGCGACGGACGCCGGCGGCCTGACGGTATCCGGGGGGAATCGCATGGGCGCACTCATCTATCCGACCAACGTCAGCGTCGACGGCTACATCGAGGACGCGAACGGCGCGTTCGACTGGATGCCCGTGCACGACGACGTGTTCGCGACGCACACCGAGCTGATGCGGTCCGCCGGCACCCTCCTGTACGGCCGGCGCCTGTACGAGGCCATGTCCGTGTGGGAGACCGACCCGGCGCTCGCGGAGCACTCCCCGGAGTTCGCCGGTTTCGCCGCCGCGTGGCGGGCGCCGGCCAAGGTCGTCTACTCGCGAACCCTCACGGGGGCGCCCACCGCAGACACCCGGATCGAGCGCGACTTCGACCCCGCCCAGGTCAAGGAGCTCAAGGCCGCCGCCGACCGGGACCTGATCATCGGGGGCGCCGACCTCGCCGCTCAGGCGTTGGCCGCCGGGCTGGTGGATGAGGTCCAGCTGTACGTGCATCCGGTCGCGGTCGGCGGCGGCAAGCCCGGGCTCCCCACCGGGGCGCGCATCGACCTCGAGCTGATCGACGAGCGCCGGATCGGATCCAGCGGTGTCGTGCTGCTCCGCTATCGGCCCCGGGCGTGACCGCGCCGGGCGTCAGCGATCCGAGATGTCGACCTCGACGTGATACTGCGGGGCCCCGACGACGCCGCCCACTTCGACCCACGATCGCGTGATCGCGTAGTCCCGCGGCGCCGAGCTGGGCGGAGGGTTCTCGGAGATCACCCGTTTGAGCGCGTCGTCGAGACTCTCGAGCGAGGTCGCTTCGGCTTTGGTGGACATGAGTGCCTGCCTTCCCCGGCCCGGGCCCGAACCGAACACGCGGCACCCTACGCGGCCCAGCGCTGACGCGGCAAGGGCGAGCGCCCCTCGACGCCCTGCTCGCCTTCGACCGGAGACGGGCAGACAATGGTCGCCGTGGGCACCACCGTCGAGGTCGTCCCGGCCGCCGGGCGGTGGTCGGAGGTCCGCACGCTGTTCGGGCGGGCGGGCGCTTCCAACGGGTGCTGGTGTCAGTACTGGCTGATCGGACCCGAGTACCACCGCCGCGACCGCGACGCCAACCGCGCGGCTCTGCACGCTCAGGTGGATGCGGCCTCCGCCGGCCTCGTGGCGCTGAGCGGCGACGAACCGGTGGGCTGGGCGCGGCTCACGCCGAGGTCGGAGCTGGCCTACCTCACCGGCAGATTCACCACCTACGAGTTCTCCGAAGATGACCCGCTGTCCCTCCCCTGCTTCTACATCGCGCGGCGCGCGCGCAGTGCGGGCGTCATGACGGCCTTGATCGAAGGCGCGATGGCCGAGGCGAGGCGGGTCGGCGCATCCCTCGAGGCCTACCCGATCGACCCCGCCGCCACGGGCGCGACGACGAACCGCTTCTCGGGCGTGCTGCCGGCGTTCATGGCGCTCGGCTTCGCCGAGGTCGGGAGGCTGTCACGCGATCGCGCGGTCGTCCGCTGGCGCTGACAACCGAACCGCTGCGGCAGGATGGAGGGATGGGTCGCGCACAGCCAGACAGCCGGGAGGCCGCCGTCGTCGCGATGCTCGGGGGCGACGTGGTCGCGCTGGGCCCGATCCGGGAGACCCCGCTCGACTACGACGCCTTCTTCGCGCACCGCGAGCTGAGCCGCCTCGACGGCGAGGCGGTCGTCAACGGCGAGCGCCGGACGTGGTCGCTGATCGAGAAGCGCACCGAGGGTCCGCACCTCGCCGCGCCGTACCTGTACGGCAACGGGGTCCGCGAGCTGGACGCCTATCGCTCGGGCCTCTTCGACGACATGCCCGATCACATCCACGCCCCCAGCGCCTCCGGCACACTGCTCGAAGCCGACGGCGCGATCACACTCTGGATCGAGGATGTGCGGCACGAAGGCCCCCGACCGTTGGACGCGCAGGCCGTGCTCACCGCTGCACGCGACCTCGGCAGCATGAACGGCCACTGGTACGGTCACCCAGCCGACGAGCCCTGGTTGTTCCGGGGATGGATCGACCGGCACGGCCAGCCGGAGGCGGTCGAGCGCGGACTCGCCACCGTGCGGCGCGCGCATCCCGAAGCCGTCGCCCGGTTCGGGGACCGGCTCTCCGACATCGAGCGGCTGATTCTCGCCCAGTCGCGGGTGCGTGCGGTGCTCGAGTCCCTTCCGCACACCCTGTGCCACCACGACACCGTCGGCGCGAACGTCTTCCGCACCGCCTCCGCGACCGTGCTCATCGACTGGGAGTCCGTCGGGCCGGGCGCGGTGGGCGCCGATCTCGCCTCGCTGCTGTTCTCTCCGCGCCGGGGCGACGCATCGGTTCACGTGATCACGTCCGTGCTCGACGACGCGATCCAGGCCTACGTCGACGGCTTCCGCGAGCAGGTCCCCGCCGTCTCCCCCGCTGAGATCCGGCGAGGGGTGGACGCGGCGATCGCCCTGCGCTGGAAGCTCGCCGTGGACGTGATCGCCGGTCTCGAGTCCGGCGATCCGCCCCGCCGGGGCAGCCTGCCCGACGAACCGCCGGAGACGGCCCGGGAGGAACTGATCGAGCTCGTCGGCGTGCTCCTCGCCTCGGCGGACCGCACGCTCGGCTGACCAGACCGACTCAGAGCGCCGTCGAGGCGCCGAGCCCGTCGACCGCGGCGCGCATCGCGGTCTCCGCGCTCGCCACGGTGATGAGCGAGTTGCCCGCGACGATGTGGAGGCCGTACGCGTCCTCCAGAGCGACCAGGTTCATGGCCAGCGTCTCGATCGGGAGCACGGGCGCGAAGACCCCCGCCGCCATCCCGCGTTCGAGGATGCCCGTGTACGTCGCGAGCTGTCGCCGGTACATCTGCTCGACCAGCTCGTCGTGCAGCGTCGAGGTGCCGGCCAGCACGTCGAACTCGTACAGCAGGCGCATGAGCGCGTCGTCGGGTCCGCTCGGGAGACCCTCGCGGATGGCGGCGGCCAGCTGGAGCTGCGGCTCCGGGATCGCGGCGACGACCGCGTCCCGGTGGTCGCAGAAGCGCTCGAGACCGGCGCGGTGCGCCTCCACCAGCAGCTGGTCGAGGTCGTCGTAGTAGTACAGGATCGCGCCGCGCGTCAGGCCGGCCTTCGCGGCGACATCGGCGAGCGAGAGGGATCGGAGCCCGCGCTCGCCCACGGCGCTGAGGGCGGCCTCGATGAGGTCGGCGCGCCGCTCCTCCTGCTTGCGGGGTCGGGCCATGCCTCGACCCTACCGGCGTCCGCAGCCGCGCACGCTTGACACCCCTCGACGGCCCGTGCCACACTTCAGGAATTCTTTGACGCTTGTGTCAAAGAATCATCACCGTCGATGGGAGCCACCGTGACCGCACCGCAGACCACCGATCTCCTCCTCACCGGAGCCCGCGTCCGCACGTTCGACGACGCGCGGCCCTGGGCCGCGGCGGTCGGTGTGACGGACGGCCGCATCACCTACGTCGGATCCGCGGCCGACGCGCCCGCTGCACGCGAGACACGCGACCTCACCGGGGCGCTCGTCACCCCTGGGATCATCGACAGCCACAACCACCTGCTGCTCGGCTTCGACCCCGACGCGGTCAGCCTCGAAGGCGCAGAGACTCTTGAGGAGGTGCGGCGCCGCATCCACGACCTCGCCGAGCGCCGCCCCGACCTCGACTGGATCTGCGCCGAGAACGCCGTGTACTCGATCGTGCCCGGCCGCCGGCCCAACGCCGCCGACCTCGCCGGCCTCAGCGACCGCCCGATCTTCGTGACCACCTACGACCAGCATTCCGTCTGGCTCAACGACGCCGCGCTCCGCGCGCTCGGGATCGCCGCCGGTGGTGACATCCCCTGGGGCCGCCCCGAGCGCGACGAGCGCGGCGCGCCGACCGGCTGGGTCACCGACTTCTACACCAGCGCGATGACACGGGCCGGACTCGCCGGCCTGCAGCGCGACATCCCGATGTACTCGCCGGAGCGCCGCTACCGCAAGCTGCTCGGGAGCCTGGCGCTCGCGACCGCCAGCGGCATCACCACGGTCGTCGAGCCGCAGGTGCCGCTCGCCGAGATCGGCCTGCTCGACCGGGCGCGGGATGCGGGCCTGCTGTCGTCTCGGGTCATCGCGGCGCTCTTCCACCCGATCGACGCGGACGCCGCCTTCCGCCGCGACCTCCGGGACGCCGTCGACGGCGCCACCACCAGCGACCTGCTGCGCTTCGGCCCGGTGAAGCTGTACGCGGACGACGTGATCGAGCCGCACACCGCGTGGATGCTCGACGACTACGCCAACCGGCCCGGACACCGGGGTCACCCGTCCGCCCCGGTCGGCGAGCTGACCCGCATCGTCACGGAGCTCGACAGGCTCGGCTTCCAGACCCACACGCACGCGACGGGCGACGGCGGCATCCGCCTCGCCCTCGACGCGATCGAGGCGGCGGGCCACACCAACGGCACCCGAGACCGGCGGCACGGGATCGTGCACGTCGAGTGCCTCGACCCGGCCGATCTGCCGCGATTCGGCTCCCTCGGCGTCACGGCCGCGATGCAGCCGCGGCACTGCTCCCCCGACCTCGTCGCCGGCACGTGGATGGACAACATCGGCGAGCAGCGCTGGGACCGCGCCTGGCGCATCCGGTCGCTCATGGCCTCCGGCGCCCGCGTCGCGCTGTCGAGCGACTGGCAGGTCGGCGAGATGGATCCGCTCGTCGGCCTGTACTCGGCGCTCACGCGCGCCGGCCTCGACGGCAGCGACGCCTGGACCCCCGACGAGCGCATCGGCCTCGACGACGCCCTGCGCGGCTACACGCGCGAGGGCGCCTGGGCGTGGCACGCGGAGGACGACCTCGGCGTCCTCCGGGTCGGCGCGCGGGCCGACCTGGTCGCGTGGTCGGCCGACCTCTACGAGCACGAATCCGACCCGGCGGCGCTGCTCGAGCAGCGCGCCGAGCTCACCGTCGTCGGCGGTGCGATCGTCCACGACGCCGAACGCGACGCGCCCCTGCCCGAACAGCACGGCGCACTCGCCCACTGCTCCGCTGCAGCCCACTGACCGGCCCCGCCTCCCTCTCCCACCGTCGCGAAAGGACCCACCCGCATGTCCGAGCTCGACCCCTCCATCGCCCCCGCCCGCTCCGCCGAGACGCCCGAAGACCTGCAGGCCACCGGCCTGCGCCGCAGTCTCACGCTGCGCCACATCGTCTTCCTGGGGCTCGCCTACATGGCGCCGCTCGCGGTGTTCGACACCTTCGGCATCGTCGCCGACATCACCAACGGTCACGTCCCGCTGTCGTATCTCCTCGTGCTCGTGGCCGTGCTCATCACGGCGCTCAGCTACGCCAAGATGGTGCGGTTCTACCCGCGCGCCGGCTCGGCGTACACGTACACGCGGGAGGCGATCAACCCGCACCTCGGCTTCCTCGTGGGATGGGCGGCCACGCTCGACTACCTCCTGCTGCCGATGATCAACGCCCTGCTGTCGGCGATCTACATGACGGCAGCCTTCCCGGACGTGCCGTCGTGGGTGTGGATCCTGTCCACCATCGTCGTCTGCACGGCGCTCAACCTCACCGGCGTCCGCATCGCGGCCAAGGTGAACGTCATCCTGGTCGTCATCCAGGTGGTCGTCGCGGTCGCGTTCGTGGCGCTCACGATCAAGAACATCGCGGAGGGCGCCAACGGGTCCCCCTTCTCGGTCGCGCCGTTCTTCGCGCCCGGGATCGACGCGGGCGCCATCGCGTCGGGTGCGGCCATCCTCGCGCTGTCGTTCCTGGGCTTCGACGCCGTCAGCACGCTCGCCGAGGAGGCGGAGCACCCGCGCCGCGACATCCCGCGCGCGATCCTCATCATCGTCGGCGTCGCCGGGCTGTTCTTCGTCAGCGTCACCTACGTCATGCAGGTCCTCTTCCCGGACGTCTCGGCCGTCGGCAACATCGTCGGCGCCTCACCGGAGATCGCGAAGTACATCGGCGGGGCCGCCTTCCAGGCCCTGTTCATCGGCGGCTACATGGTCGCGGTGCTCGGCTGCGGCATCACGCAGCAGCTCAGCGCGGCGCGCCTCCTCTACGCGATGGGGCGCGACGGAGCACTTCCGCAGCGCTTCTTCGGCCGGCTGAACCGCGCCGGCGTACCGGCGGGCAACGTGCTGCTGATCGCCGCGCTGGCCTGCTCGGCGCTGTTCCTCGACCTCAGCCGCGCCGCATCCCTGATCAACTTCGGCGCCTTCGTCGCGTTCATCTTCGTGAACCTCTCGGTGATCTTCACCTACGTGCGGTTCGTCAAGGCGCGTGGCTGGCGCAAGACGATCGGCTTCGTCGTGCTGCCCGCGCTCGGCGTCGCGATCAACGTCGCGCTGTGGTTCAGCCTGGAGCCGAGTGCGATGATCGTCGGCGCGGTCTGGGTGGCGATCGGCGTCGGCTACCTGCTGTGGCGCACGCGGTTCTTCCGGGAGGCGCCTCCCGCTCTGAGCGGCCCGTCCGAGGAGCTCTGACCGACGCCCGCGACCCGGCTCACAGGTCGCGGGCGAAGAGGTCGTCCCAGGTCTCGCGCCGGATGACGGCCCTCGCCTGACCGTCGCGCACGAAGACGACGGGCGGGCGCCGGTAGCCGTTGTAGTTGTTCGCCATGGTGTGCGTGTACGCACCGGTCGCGGGAACGGCGAGCAGGTCCCCGACGCGCGCCGCGGGCAGGCGCAGCGGATCGACGAGCACGTCGCCCGACTCGCAGTGCCGGCCGACCACGACGACGTCCTCGGAATCCTCGTCGTGCATCCGGCCGGCGAGCACGGCCTCATAGCGCTGGTCGTACATCGCCGCCTCGAGGTTGTCGCCCATGCCGCCGTCGACGGCGACGAAGTTGCGGGCGTCCCGCTTCACGGTCGTGACCGTGTAGAGGGTGAACGCGGAGCCGTTCACCATGCTCCGGCCGGGCTCGATGATGAGCTCGGCCTCGGCGGGCAGGTGCTCCCGCGCCGCCGCGAGCAGGGCATCCACGTACTCGTCAACGGACGCGGGCCGGTCGTCGTACGTGTACCGGGCGCCGAGCCCGCCGCCCAGGTCGTAGACCGGGAACGTGCCGAGCGCCGCGAGCGGTGCGACGGCCGCGGCGAGCTCTGCCGGGTCCATGATCTGCGACCCGACGTGCGCGTGCACGCCGCGCATGTCGAGAACCGGGCTGGCCTCGATCCGGGCGATCAGGGTGCGCGCAGCGGCGGCGGTCAGCCCGAACTTCGACCCCACCTGCCCCGTCTGCACGTGCGGGTGCGTGGACGACGCCACCCCCGGGATGACGCGGACGAGGACGCCCTGCCTGCTCCCGGCCAGGACCAGCTGCTCCAACCGGTCGACGTCGTCCGCGTTGTCCACGACGACGAGGCCGATCCCCGCCTCCACCGCGATCCGCAGCTCCTCGGTCGTCTTGGCATTGCCGTGCATCACCACGAGCGCCGGGTCGACGCCCGCGCGCAGCGCGCTGAGCAGCTCGCCGCCGCCCGCGACATCCAACCCGAGCCCCTCCTCCACCATCACCCGCTGCACGGCGGTCGCCGGGAAGGCCTTCGACGCGAACACCACACGTGCGTTCGGCCAGCGATCGGTGAGGGCTGTGCGGTACTCCCGCGCCCGCGCCCGCAGGGAGTCCTCGTCGACGACGATCGCCGGCGTCCCGAAGTCTCGCGCGAGGTCGTCGACGCGGCAGCCGGCGACCACCAGGGTGCCGTCGGGGTCGACGGCCGCCCCCGCAGGGAAGAGGTCGAGGATGGGATGCGCCATGCGGGGTCCTTCTGTTCGTGTCGGGTCAGGCAGTGCCTGGTTCTGGTGCGCCGGTGCCGCGATCGGGCATTACCGCTCGCGGACGGCGACGCCGTGCGGGACGACGACGACCGGCACGGGCGAGTGGCGGACGATCTTGGTGGCGTGCGAGCCGAGGAACACGCGCGCGATCGGGCCGAGGGTGCTCGAACCGACGACGAGCACCTCGTCCGGTCTCCACTCGACGGCCGCCAGGGCCGACTCCCAGGTCTCGCCGCGGCCGATGGCGACGCCCGAGATGGTGGGGGCGTCCTCCAGCTGCGCCACGCGACGCACCAGCGACGCGGCGTGCTTCTCGATGTCGGCGGCCCAGGTGTCCGCGATGGCCTCCTCGGCGTCGAGCCCGGCGCCGGAGGTCCCGGAATCGGGCGGCACGACGGCGAAGGATGCGATGCGCAGCTCGGCGCCCAGCGTCGCCGACACCTCGGCCGCGCCGAGCACGAGACCGGCCGACGCCCCGGTGCCCCGGTAGGCGGCGGTCACGCGGCTGACGCGCGAGCCCTCCTCCGTGCGGTATCCCCGCGGCGCGATCGCCACGGGCACCGGCGAGGCGTGGAGGAGCGTGTCGCTCTCCGCGCCGAGGGCGATGCGTCCCGGCTGCGCCTCCGCCGCCGAGCCGACGACGATCAACGCCGCATCCCGCTCCTCCGCGAGCCCGATCAGGCCGCGCCGGGCCGAGGGCGCCTCGTACCGGAGGTACTCCGCGGCGACCGAACTGCCGAGCACGGCTGCCGCGTGGTCGAGCGCGCCCTCGGCCGTGTCTGTGGTGTAGCTGCGCCACTCGGCGTCCGCGCTCCCCGCCGTCGTCGGCCACCCGGGCGGGACGATCGCGGCGACGACCAGTTCGGTGCCGGAGGATCGGGCGAGCAGGGCGGCCAGGTGCAGCGCCGAAGCCGAACGGTGCGCGGGGTCCACCCCGACGACGATGCTCATTTCCGTCCCGCCCGGCGACGTGCGGCGGCCTCGCGGATCTCGCTCTTGCTCGGCTGCGCGAAGTTGCTGGTGTACGGCACCTCCGCATCCACCGCCGGCTGCCCGACCTGGAGCTTGGAGTGCGTGCGGCCGTAGAACCAGTAGAAGGCCAGGAACGCCGCCGTCCAGATCAGGAACACGATGATCGTGATGAGCCTCAGCTGCGTGATGATCGCGATGCAGCCCGCGATCGACAGGATGGGGATGGTCCAGCCGAGCGGGAGGCGGAAGCCGCGCTCCAGCTCCGGCTCGCGAACGCGGAGGATGATGACGCCGAGCGACACGACGAGGAAGGCCACCAGCGTCCCGATGCTCGTCATCTCGGCGAGGAAGTCGATCGGGATGACGGCGGCGAGGATGCTCGTGGCGATCATGACGATGACCGTGTTCTGCACCGGCGTCATCGAACGCGGGTTCACCTTGGCGAACACCGGCGGGATCATCCCGTCGCGCGACATGGCGAAGAGGATGCGCGTCTGCCCGTACAGCACGACCAGCGTCACCGAGAAGATCGAGATGATCGCGCCGATCGCCACGATGGTCCCCGGCCACGCCGAGCCGATGATGTTCTGCAGGATGGCGGCGAGGCCCGCATCCTGGTTCTCGAACTTCTCCGGAGCCTGCGCGCCCAGCGCCGCGAGGCAGGTGAGCACGTAGAGCACGACGATGATCACGAGGGCGAAGATGATCGCGAGCGGCAGGTTCCGCTTGGCGTTCTTGGCCTCCTCCCCGGCTGTCGACACGGCGTCGAGTCCGACGAACGAGAAGAAGATGATCCCGGCGCCGCCGACGATGCCCGCGAACCCGGCCGGAGCGAAGTTGTGGAAGTGGTCGGCGTTCCATCCGGTGAAGGCGACGGCGCAGAAGAACAGCACGACGGCGACCTTGATGACCACCATGATGCTGTTGACCGTGGTCGACTCGCGCGCCCCACGCAGGAGCAGCAGCGAGCACAGCACGATGACGACCACCGCGGGGATGTTGACGATCCCGCCCTGCTCGGGCGCCTGCGAGAGCTGAACCGGGAGCTGCCAGCCGAAGAGGTTCTGGAGCAGCTGGTTCACGTACTGCGACCATCCGACCGCGACCGCCGCCGTCGAGACGCCGTACTCCAGCAGCAGGCAGGCGCCGACCGCCATCGCCGTGCCCTCGCCGAGCGTCGCGTAGGCGTACGAATAGGTGGAACCCGACGCCGGGACGGCCCCCGCCATCTCGGCGTAGCAGAGCGCGGTGAGCCCGGCGACGATGCCGCCGATGACGAACGACCAGATCACCGCCGGTCCCGCGACGGGGACGGCCTGGGACAGGATGAAGAAGATCCCGGTGCCGAGCGTCCCTCCCACGCCGATCATGGTGAGCGAGAACAGGCCGATGCTGCGCTTCAGGTGCACGTCGCCGACGCCCGGGGGCGTCGTCGGCTTCCTGCGCAGCAGCTGCTGGGCGATGGTGGGCATACCAGTCTCCTTTGATTGGTTTCGGGGGTCGGGGTCGCTGTCGGCCGGCGGGTCAGTCCTGGCGGGTCAGTCCTGGCGTGTCACCCGGAACCGCTCCACTCCATTGTCGGCCGCCCCGCGCACGTACCCGGACGGGGAGGCGGCGACCGCCTGGAGGAAGGCGACGGTCTGCGCCGTGATCTCCTCGCCCGGAATGAGGTTCGGGATGCCCGGCGGATAGGCCGCGAGGGTGTCGGCCGATACGCGGCCGACGGCCTCGGCCGCGGGCACGAGCTCGGTCTCGGCGAAGAAGGCGTCGCGGGGCGACATCCGCAGCGAGCCGGCTTCGGGCAGGGCGGGGAACCCGTGGACGGCCGCCTGCGACCGCTCGACCCGCGCCTCCTCGGAGTCGACGGCCGCCACGAGCGCCCGGTGCGCCCGGACGAGGTCCGGCGTCTTGCCCGCGCCGATGAGCGCGACGAGGGAGGTCGCGGTCGACATCTCGAAGTAGATCCCGTCGGCGTCGAGAAGGCGCTGACGCAGCCAGTGGCCGCTGACCCCGGTGCCCGACACGTCGATCGCGACACGCAGCGGATCGACCGCGACGATGTCGTCGAACGCGCCGAACCCGTCGCTGAGCACGCCGAACCGCGGGTCGTCCCGCAGCGCATCCCGGAACGCGTCGGCCACGGTGATCGACCGGCCGATCAGCTCGCCGCCGGTCGCGAGGGAGTGCCGGGCGATGTCCAGCGATGCCTGCAGCAGCGAGGACGTCGAGGTGGAGGCGGTGATCGAGACGGCGCGTTCGATGAGCGGTTCCAGGGCGTCGGCGAACGCGCCGTGGCCGAGGTGCAGCATGGCCGACTGGGTGAGCGAGCCTCCCAGCTTGTGGGTGCTGGAGACCACGAGGTCCGCGCCGAGCCGGGCCGGCGACTCCGGGAGGTCGGGGTGGAATCCGAAGTGCGGTCCCCACGCGCCGTCGACGATCAGCGGCGCGCCGTGGGCGTGGGCGACGCGCGCGAGGCCCGCGACGTCGGCGACGGCGCCGAAGTAGCTCGGCGAGACGACGTAGACGGCGTCGGCCGGGCGTCCGCCGGCCGCCGCCGCGGCGAGCGCGTCGTCGAGGGCGGCGGGCGAGACGCCGTGCGCCACGCCGTGGCCGGTGTCGATGGAGGGGAGGACGAACGACGGCACCAGCCCCGCGGAGAGGATGCCGTCGCTGAAGCTGGAGTGCGCGCTGCGCTGCGTCAGGATGTTCTCGCCGAGTCCCCGCACCGCCAGCGCGGCGATCCGGTTGGCCTGGGATGCTCCGCCGGTGAGGAACCACGTGCGCCGCGCGCCCCATGCCTCCGCCGCGAGGTCGAGGGATCGGCTGAGCGGCGAGTCCTCGCCGAGGTCGATGTCGTCGATCAGCATCGGCACGTCGAGCTGCAACGGGCGTGTCCCGAAGTATTCGGCGAGCCGCGCGCTGAGCCCCAGTTCGTCGCCTCCGTGCCCCGGCACCATCAGGGCGAGCGGTTCGCGTGCGGCGTGACGGTCGAGAGCGTCGGCGTACGGCGTCTCCCACTGCCGGAGGTCTGCAGCAGCGAGCGGACGTGCGCCGTCGACCGCGGTGGAGCGAGTGGGGGCCATTTCTCCATGGTGAGGGTCGGGATGCCCGGCCGGAATACCCGGAACTTCGCGGCCCACATACACTGTATGTGACTCAGCATCCGTCGGATGCGTCGCCGACATAGGGACGGGGCAGCCATGGCCGATCTGCGGCAGTTCGAGGCGCTCAGGGCCGTCCACGCGGAAGGTTCCGTGACCGCCGCCGCGCGCCGGCTCGGGTGGGGCCAGCCCACGGTGGACTACCACCTGAAGAATCTGGAGCGGCTGGTCGGGTCGCCCGTGCTCGCGCGCTCCCCCCGGGGCAGCAGGCTCACACCGGTCGGCGTGCTCCTCCTCGAGCGGGCGCAGGAGATCCTCACCCTGAGCGAGCGGGCGATCCGGGATGCGCGCGAGTTCAGCCAGCTGGGCCGGGTGCGGCTCCGGTTCGGGACGTTCGCGACCGCCGCGGCGAACATCCTGCCGTTCGTCGCCTCCCGCATCGCCGACCTCGGCATCGAGATCGACGCGCTGCTGGAGGAGGTCCCGGCGCTCGTCGACCAGATCAACCGCGGGGCGCTGGACGCCGCGCTCGTCTACACCGTGCCCGGCTACGAGCTGCCGTTCCGCCCGAACGTGGTGACGACCGAGGTGCACCGCGATCCGCTGATGCTCGCCCTGCCGGTGGGCCACCGGCTCGCGTCACCGGCGCCCGTCGACCTGCCGGCGCTCCTGTCGCTGCGCGACGAGCGCTGGGTCTTCGCGACGACCGCGGACGACCCGATGGACCGCATCGTCGTCGACGCGTTCGCGGCGGAAGGTCACGCCCTCGACGTCGCCATCCGGACGGACGAGTTCCAGGTCCTCCTCGGCATGACCGCCGCGCGGATGGTCGTCGGCCTCATCCCGAGCCTCGCCACCACGGCCGCGCATCCCGGGATCGTCCTGCGTCCGATCAACGACCCGTCGTTCGTCCGCTCCATCCTCGTGGCGACGCCCGCGGACGACGCATCCCGCAGCCCCTCAGCGGCCGTGCGCCAGCTGGTCGCCGCGATCCGGGACGGGTTCGCGGCGGTGCGATCGGAGTCGCGGGCGGAGGGGTGAGCCGCCCGCCGGTCACACTTTCGCCACGCAGCTGCGCAGGTAGAAGATGTTCGCCTGCCGGATGGTGCCGTCGGGCGAGTCGATGATGCTGCGCAGGGTCTTCTCCCACGTCTGGACCGTGCCGACGATGGAGACGGCCAGGGCTGCCAGGTCGATGGCCGCCTCCACTCCCTGATCGTCCCAGTCGGCGTAGAGCACGCCGCGGGCGAAGTCCTCGATGGCCGGCCGGTCCGAGGGGACGGCCGGGTCGTAGAGCAGTCCGGACTCCCCCTCCGCCTCCTGCGCCGCAGCGTCGATGTACTTCCTCGCCGTCTGGCACGTGAGGTTGCGCAGGAGGCGCTCCGTCAGATCGTCCACCTGCTGCCGGAACGCCGGTTTCGCGTCGGCGATCAGGGCGGCGCCGACCAGCCCGGTGGCTTCGTCGCCCAGCCCGGTCTCCCAGCCCGTGGACCACTTCACCGCGCCGTTCCAGAACGCGATGACCTTCACCCACCGCTCCACCCGTGCCGCTGCGGCGCGCTCGGCGTCGGAGAGGCCGGAGGCGGGGATGCCGGCGGCCGCATCCTCGAGCGCACTCGGCGTCTTCACGGCACCCTTCTGCGCCGCGTGCAGGAGGTCGTCGCTGAGCGGCCGCAGCTCGCTCGACGCTTCCGAAGCGCCCCTCGCCAGGAGGCTCAGCCTCGAGCCGCCACCGCACCCGGTCACGAGGAGTGCGATCGCCACCCCTACCGCGACGACCGCGGTCGCGCGCTCACCGGTTGACCGTGATGTTGACATCGCCGCCGCCGCCATCGTCGTCGTCGCGCGGGTCGGCGGCGCCCTTCTTCCCGTTCAGGGCGTCGAGGGCGTCCCCGATCGCGCCGAAGCCCCTCTCGGTCGCGTCGCCGAAACCGGCCGCCGCGTCGCGACTCTGCTTGCCACCGTCGTTCGACATCTCGCACCTCCGTCGGCGGCGGTACGCCGCCCTACGAGCAGGCTAGGACTGCGGGGGCCGCCCGAGAAGTGTTATCTGACGAATGCTCATTTATTCTGTGCATCGGTGCTGTCGAAATGGACGTGAGCTGTTCGTAGAAGGGGTGAGAGAGAGGAACACATCATGAAGCTCACCATCAGCCTCCAGGTCACCCTCGACGGCGTCGCCCAGGCGAACGGCGGCAACAACGAGGAGATGGACCCCGGGTTCACGCGTGGCGGCTGGGCCCTTCCGCTCAACGACGGCGAAGCGGTCCAGTACATCCTCGACACGTGGCGGCGCCCGGACGCTTTCCTGCTCGGCCGCAAGACCTACGGCCTGTTCGAGACTTACTGGGGCTCACGCAGCGACGACGGCGGTTTCGGCGAGGCGATCAGCTCGCGGCAGAAGTACGTGGTCTCCAACACGCTGGACGGGCCGACCTGGCAGGGCACGACCGTCCTCTCGGGGGATGTCGCGGTCCGCGTCCGCGAGCTGAAGGCCCAGGCCGGCGGCGAACTGCTGGTGGTGGGGAGCGCGGCGCTCGCGCGATGGCTCCTCGAGAACGAGCTGGTCGACGAGCTGAACCTGGTCCAGTTCCCGGTGATCGTCGGCGACGGCGAGCGCTGGCTGCCCCAGCACGGCCTCGACTTCGCCCTCGAGCTCACCGACACCCGCGTGTTCCCGACGGGGATCGTGTCCCTCACCTACCGGGTGGGCGGGCGGCCGCAGTACGCCTGAGGTGCTCGACGAAACGCTTGCTCAGCCGGAGGTGGGCCCGGGCTCCATGGGCGTGACGGTCGTCGTGCCGCCGCCGAACGGGAACGGGTAGACCACGGTGCTGGTGGTGGTCGGCATCGGCATGCCCTGGAACCACAGGATCGCGATCAGCATCGACACCACCGCGATCCCCACGACGACGACGGCGGCGCGCTTCATGATGCGCAGCGCCGCGTCGATGTCCGCCGCGCGGGCGGCGCGGGTCAGCGCGATGATCACGGCCAGCCCGATCGCCAGGTAGACGACCGGTGCGGGCTGAAGCTCCAGCTGCACGCACTGCGGCGCGACCGATGTCGGTTGACCGCTCGCGTCGACGAAGCCGCCGTCGCAGTCGAAGCCGCCCGGGCAGCTCCCCTTGGACGCGCGGAGCGATGAGTAGAGGATCGCGGCTCCCAATGCCCACAGCACGAGCGTGCGCGCCCGTCCGAGCAGGCGCACGGAAACCGGTGCCGTCTCCCATTCGGCCGCTTCCGCGTCCCGCGTCCGCGCATCCTTCGATTCCGCCACCATCGGCGTCCCCCCATCCCCCGGAAGCACCATCCTGGCATGCGGCCGTGGGCCGAGGAAGAACCGCCCGCCGACCCGGCCTTCGGCACGTTCGACGTTCCGCGCGGGCGGCGACCGGCGTAGGCTGCGACCGTCATCGGGCGAGGGAAGGGGTCCTGTCATGAAGCAGGCGGGCATCGATCGCCGGCGGGCCGCATCCACGCGCGTGCGGACGGCGCCGCGACGACAGCTCACCCCGCTGGGCGCCGTGTTCCGGGGCGCTGCGGCCGGTGTGATCGGGACCCTTGCCATGGACCTCGTGATGTACCGCCGCTACCGGCGGGATCAGGGCACCGAGGCCTTCGGCGAGTGGGAGTTCTCGGCCGACGTCACCGGCTGGGACAACGCGCCCGCGCCGGCACAGGTCGGCCGACGCGTCGTCGACGGCCTCTTCGAGCGCGAACTCCCCGACTCGGCCGCTCGCCAGACGAACAACATCATGCACTGGGGCTACTCGGTCTCGGCGGCCGTCGGCTATGGGCTGCTCGCCGCATCCCTCCGTAGGCCTCGCGTCGGATACGGACTGCTCTTCGGGGCCGGGATGTGGGCCTTCAGCTACGTCATCCTGCCCCCGATGCACCTGTACAAGCCCATCACGGAGTACGACGCCAAGACGCTCGGCAAGGACCTGACCGCGCACCTCGCGTACGGTCTGGGCACGGCGGCGGCGCTGTGGGCTTTGCTGCCGCACCGCGGGCGGCGGTAGGTCAAGCGCGCGCCCGCCCGGTGACCGCCTGCTAGCCATCGCCGCGCGAACCAACGTAGACAGTCGCAGCAAAATCTATGCCGGGTTGCCACGAACGCCTGTACAAGCCGATCGCGGAGTAGGGCGCCAGGACTCTGGCGAAGGATCGGACCGCGCAGCTCGCGTACGTCTGGGCACGCCGGCGGCGCTAGGGTTTCGACATGAGTCAGGACCCGCTCCAGATGGAGGCGATACGGCTCAAGCCTCCCCGACGCACCCGACGGCGCATCGTTGCGGCTTGTGTTGCCGCGCTCGCGATCGCAGTACTCGCGACCGGTGTCGCCGGCGTGGCCTTGTGGTGGAAGACGGGCGCATTCTGGCCCGTGCCCATTCCGCCTCGTGTGCAGTACCTCGGGGAGGACTACCGCTGCGATGGCCTCCCCGCTGCCGATGTCTTGATGCGCGGCCTGACTCTTCAAGGACACACCGTTGGCGGCGGCCTCATCTATGCGCGCCCGCCCATCGGCTCGAGTGCTTCTGAAGGCTGGATCGTCGTCACGGACGGCCACCAGCGGCAGACCTGCCTGTACAACGGCGAAGGCTGACGAGATCCTGATCGCGCGGGTTGAGCCGACGAATCACGCCCCCACCCAGTACGACCGGCGGCCGTTCACCGGCTGGAACCCGATCGCCAGAATTCTGGAGATCCCATCGGGTACCCACTCGTCCGAATCCGCGTACGGTGACCGGCAATCACCAAGCAGCACGGATGCACAAGGAGGACATCATGGGCATCGATGACAAGGTGGACGCGAAGGGCGACAAGCTGAAGGGCAAGGTCGACGAGGTCATCGGCAAGGTCACCGACGACGAGTCGCGCGTAGTGAAAGGCAAGGCGGAGCAAGCCGAGGGCAGTGTCAAGGACACGGTCGCCGACGTGAAGGCGCACCTCAAGGACAGCGCCGACAAGTCGCACGACGACCGTCGCGACGACGCGCTCTAGGGCGTACGGCCTCCGTCAGGCGCGCAGCGCACTGACGATACGGTCCCGCGCTGCGGAGCCGGCGCGACTGGGCAGGAGCGCGAAGACGTGGACCGCGCCGCGGCGCTCCAACAGGGTCACGTCGACGCCGGCGGCTCGTGCCTTCGATGCCAGCAGACGGGCGTCCGGGTTCAGGATGTCGTGGCTGCCGGTGAGCAGCAGCATCGGTCCGAGCCCGTGGAGGTCGCCCATGAGCGGGCTGACCCTCGGATCTGTGACCGGGAGGTCGCCGGCCCACTGCTCCGCGACAGCGCGGATGCCGTCGACACCGAGCCACGGGTCGTTCGGCTGCACGTGAGGGATGTCCGGGTTCGACATGGTCAGGTCCAGTACCGGGGAGATCAGCACGGTGCGGATGTGCGCGTGTCCGCGGTCGCGGAGGGTGAGCGCCGCGGCGAGGGCGATCTGGCCGCCGGCGGAGTCTCCGGCCAGGCGCACGTCGTCCTCCGTGTTGTTCACCGCCTCGAACAGCCTGACCATGAACTCGTTCGTCGATGTGGCGTCACCGTGTGGAAGCAGTTCGTAGATCGGGACGGTCACCGTCGTGTTCGCCTCGGCGGCGATCTGCGCGATCAGGGTCCAATGAAAGGGACTGATCTCGTGCACCCACCCGCCGCCGTGCACGTAGATGACCTGTCCCTCGGGTTTTGATCCCGTTGGAGCGACCGCGTACATCGGGGTTCGGCCGTGGCGACGCACGGAGACGGCAACGTCCGGGCGGAGTCGCTTCGGCGGTTGGTGCGAAGCCGGGCTGAGGACCTGCTTCCGAACCTCCTGCGCCGCCCCTTCGGAGGTGAGGTACGGGCGGTTCACCCGGGCGGCGCGGAGCACCGCGGGAATGACCGCTTCGGGGATGTACACCGAGGAGCCTTTCGATGGACCGCTGTACGCGGAGCGCGGTAAGCGGCGTGCCCCAAACGTTAACCGCTCCGACCGCATCCGGCTATCGCCCCGCAGCGATGTGCGCCAGCGCATCAGTTCCGCTAGCGGTCGTATGCGCCGGCGCGATCAGCAGCCAGGGACGAGCTCACCCGGGCAGGTCGCTGCGCGTAGACCCCAGACGACCTCGACCGGGATATCCAGCCGCGGTGAGTCCCCGCCACTTCGCCTCCACCGCCAGGTCATCCCCCACGTAGAACTCGAGCATCTGCTGGTAGCCAGCGCTGGGGCGGGACCACGCCGGGTCATACACGGATGCGAACCGTGTGGTGAGCAGAAGGCTCACGCCACTGGGCATGCGGTGCACGACCACCGGCCGCCCGGCCGGCGGGTCGGCGATGACCAGGCCCAGCGCGCGGTGGAAGCGAACGGACGCCTCCACGTCGCGCACTTCCAGCATGCCCATGCTCAGCTGCAACTCCACTAGCAAAGCCTCGGACAGGACGTGACCGTTGTCGAGGCTCAGCTAGACCGAACGGGGCGCGGACGCTGACACCTCACGTGCCGATCGTGCCGATCGTGCCGACCTGCACGCCGCCCTCGGCGCGCTGCGCCCGCCAGACGCGGCCTTCGCCCTCCACCCGGAGCGTGCCATCCCCCACGATCAGGGCCGTGCGCTCGTCGATGCCGAACCCGCCCGCGACCAGCCCGGATTCGACGGCGGCGACCAGTCGGGAGAGCATGCCGCGCTGGGCGACATGCACCTCGATGGCTGCATCGACGAGGCCGATGCCGGCCGCGATCTCCAGCTCATAGCCCGGATCACCGGGATCCTCCGGTGAGACGGCCACTCCGCCGATGCGCGAGCCGCCTCCGAGCGAACTCCCCGCCGCGATCATCGCACCGGCCGAGACCCCGAGGTAGGGGACACCGGCTGCGACCAGCCGGCGCAGCTCACCGAACACCGGCTCGAGCCCGGCACGCACATCCTCGACGACGCCACCCCCCACCGCGATGCCGTCGACGTCGGCGATCGCGCCGGGCCCGATCGCCTCGCCAGGCAATCCCGCGGTCAGGTGCGCCTCGAGCGCAGATCCCGTTCCGGCCTCGCGCAGGAGTTCGCCGAGCGCTTCCGCCTTCTCCTCAGCCTCCGGATGCAACGAGATCACGGCGACGCGCGGCCGCGAACGGCCCGTATGGCGGGCTCGCCGTGCCGCTTCGGCAACGAACGGTGCGTAGAGCGAGGCGTCCGCAGCCGTGGTCGCGCCGCCGCCGATGAGGTGCACGCTCACGCGACACCATCGCCGCGGATCCCGTCGCCGCCGGCGCCCGTGTCGTACGCATCGAAGGTCATCCGAAGAGGCTACCGGGTTGTCGACATCGTGGAGCGGCGCAAGAGTCGTCGGGGAGGATGATCGATCAGCTGGCGCCCCGTCGGCACTAGTGTCGAAGGCGTGATTATCGCGGTCGACGACCCGAAGGCGGCTGACGTGCTCGCGCTGCTCGAGGAGCATCTGCGCGACATGTTCGCGACCTCGCCGGCGGAGAGTGTGCATGCGCTGGATCCCGAGGCGCTCACGCACCCGAGTATCACCTTCTGGTCCGCCCGTGATGGCGAGACGGGCCGATTGCTCGGCGTCGGCGCCCTGAAGCAGCACGATGCGACGATGGGCGAGGTGAAGTCCATGCGCACGAGCGGCGCAGCGCGAAGCCGGGGTGTGGCGAGCGCACTGCTGGCGGCCATCCTCGGAGAGTGCCGCACCCGGGGCATCCGCGAGCTCAATCTCGAGACGGGCACCCAGGAGTACTTCGCCCCCGCTCGTGCGCTCTACGCCAAGCACGGATTCCGCCGCCGCGGCCCCTTCGCCGACTACACGGACGATCCGAACAGCGCATACTTCCAGCTCACGCTGTGAGCCCGGAATGGCTCGTGCCGCAGTGGCACAGCGAGGCGATCAGGCGCTGCTCGTCAGCCGGGCGCTCAGCGGGTGCCGACGCCGCCGGCGATACCGCTGATCAGCCGTCGTTGCAGGACGAGGTAGAGGATGACGATCGGCAGCGCGATCAGGATGCCGGCCGCTGAGAGCAGCGAGTAGTTCGTCATGTGCTGGCCCTGGAAGAAGGCGAGGCCCAACGGTGCGGTGCGCAGCTGATCCTGCGTGATCATGACGAGCGGGATCAGGAACTCGTTCCAGGTCCACATGCCGACCAGGACGGCCATCGTCCCGATCGACGGCCATGATGCCGGCACGAGCACACGCCACAGCAGCCGCCGGTCGCTTGCGCCGTCCAGCCGGGCCGCCTCGATGATCTCGCCGGGGAACGACCGGAAATGGTTGCGCATCCAGAACGCTGCGAAGCCGAGCGATTGCGCCGTCTGCGGCAGGATCAGGGCCCAATAGGTGTCGGTGAGGCCCGCCGAGCGGAGGTTGAAGTACAGCGGGATGATGAACGCCTCCTCCGGGAGCATGAGCCCCACGAGCAGGACGAAGAACAAGATGCCCGAGCCGGGGAAGGTCATGCGCGCGAACGCGTAGCCCGCGAGAGTCGCCAGCACGAAGGTGATCACGACGACCGCGACGGCGACCAGAATGCTCGAGAGCATGTACGACGAGAAATGGCCCTCTGTCCACGCGTCGGTGTAGTTCTGCAGGCGCAGAGCGTGCGGGAGCTGGAAACCACCGGTGTTTTCGGCCGGCGGGATCACCGACGAGAACAGCACACCGACCAGAGGAAGCAGCGCGAACACCGCGAAGACGCTGAGGATCACGTAATCGATCGTCTTCTCGACCCTGCCGATTCTCATGCGGTCTCCTTCGGCTGCAAACGGGTGATCAGCCACGAGATCACCATGATCAGGACAGTCAGGGCTATCGCGACGGCCGCGGCAGAGCCCACCTGCCCGGTGTTGAACGCACGGTTGAAGGCCTCGAACGCCGGAACGCTGGTGCTCGTGCCGGGGCCGCCCTGGGTGGTGATGTACACGATGTCGAAAGTCTTCAGAGTCGCGGTGACGGTCAGCGTGAGAGCGATGGCGATCTGCCCTCGCAGGGCCGGGAGCGTCACGCCGAAGAACTCGCGCAGCGGTCCTGCGCCGTCGATGCGCGCAGCCTCGAAGACGGACGGCTCGATGTTCTGCACGCCGCCGAGGAAGAGGACGAGGCAGAGCCCGGTGTTCACCCAGGTGCCGATGAAGCCGATCGCCGCGAGGGCGAAGGTGTAGTCGCCGAGCCACGCGCGCGCCAGATCGCCCAGGCCGACCATCCCGAGCACCTGGTTCAGCAGCCCGTGAGGTGCGTAGATCGACACCCAGATCGTGCCGACGACGACCGAAGCGATCACCTGGGGAAGGAACAGCACGGTGCGGAAGAAGCCCATCCCGCGCAGCCGGTTGGCGTGCGAGAGCATGATCGTCAGGCCGAGTCCGAGGACGACCGGCAGCGCCGCATAGAAGACAAGGAGGACGGACACGTGCAGGAAGGAGTCGCGCAGCTGCACGTCGGTGAAGACGGCGGCGTAGTTCTTCAGCCCCGCCCACGTCGAGGCGCCGATACCGTTCCAGTCGTAGAACGAGTACTGGAACGTCTGGACGAGCGGCACGACGATGAACGCGGCCAGCACCAGCACGGCCGGTGCGATGTACAGGTAGGCGGCGGGCTGCCACCGGCGCCGCGCGCGGGTGCGCGTGGCGTCGGTGGCAGTCGCGGTGAGGGTCTGAGCCATCACTTGTTTCCGGACACGAAGCCCGAGTAGTCGGTCTGCAGCGTCTGGGTGAACTGCTGCGGAGTGCTCTTCTGGGCGGTGAGGTCCTGCATCGCCGCCGTCAGCGTGTTGTAGAACGTCGGCGTGGTGTAGTCGAGGTACGGCACGATGCTCTTGCCCGCGGTGAGCGAGGTGTACTGGTCGTAGACGCTGGCCTGCAGCGAGCCATCCTGCGCCTTGTGGTCCGCGGGCAGGACGGTCGGCAGGCTGTTCGCGTCGATCATCGTCTGAGCGCTGGACTTGCCCGAGATGAAGTCGATGTAGGCCGCTGCTGCGTTGGGGTGCGCGGACTTCGACGTGATCGCCCAGGCGAGCCCCTCGCCGCCCTGGGTCACCGGCGCGGAGGCGCCCGCCGGGGTGAGCGCCGCCATCCCGGCGTTCGTCTGGCCGAGAGCCTGTCCGATCGTCGACATGTCCCACGTCCCGTCGATGATGAACGCGGCCTTGCCCTTGCCGAAGTCGGCGACGGCCGCGTCCTGCGAGATGCCGTTGGCGTCGGCGGGCAGGTAGCCCTTCTTCGACCAGTCCTGGATGGTGGCGGCGGCATCGACGTTGGCTTTGTCCGTCCACGCGCCCGACTTGGCCGAGACGAGGTCCTGCACGGCCGTCGCGCCGGCCGTGGCGGCCTGCACCACACCGTAGAGCTGGATGCCGCGCACCTTCTCGAGGTCGCCGTATGCCATCGGCTGGATGCCCGCGGCCTTCGCCTTGGCCATGTCGGCGGTGAGGTCGTCGAGCGTCTTCGGCGCGTCGACGCCCAGGCTGCTCAGGATCTTCTTGTTGTAGTAGACCCCGACGAACTCACCGGTGTTCGAGACCCCGTAGAGGTTGCCGGTCTGCCAGTGCTTGCCGTCGGAGCTGAATGTGTTGAGGGCCAGCAGATTCGACGGGAAGTAGTCTTTCCAGCCGTACAGCGTCGAGTAGTCGTCGAGCGGGGTGAGCATGCCGCCGGAGACGAACGCGCCCATGTCGGGGTAGCCCTGGTTGGCCTGCACCACGTCCGGCGGGTTGTTGCCGGAGAGGGCCAGCTTCAGCGTCGTCTTCAGGTCCGAGAACGACTGGCTGTTGCGCTTGATCGTGATGTTCGGGTACTTCTTCTCGAACGCCGCGTTGAGCTTCTTCTGAGCGGTGTCGATGTCACCGGTGTTGTTCTGATCCCAGACGGTCAGCGTGTACTTCCCGGACTCGACGCTCTTGGACGCCGCGGTCTTGGACTCGCCGGACCCGCCCGGCGACGACCCCGGCGCGCATCCCGCGAGGAGGACCGCGGTCGCCGCGGCGAGCGCGCCGACCGCTAGGGCGGTGAACTGCTTCTTCATGGATTACCTTTCTGTTGCCGTCGTCTGCTGGAGCGGCGCGCGCCGGGTCCAGTCGTGGAGGAAGCCCCAATCGGAGTCCGCGGCTCGTCGCTCGACGAAACCGACGAGCTCGTGGGCGGTCGGGGCGCTCGCGCTGCCGCCCAGCCCCATTACGGAGTAGGCGGCTGCGGCCGTGGCGAACCGGAGCCGTTCGGAGAGAGTCCAGTCCTCGCCGAAGGAGGTCATCAGGGCGGCGGTGAACACGTCACCGGCGCCCGTCGGGTCGACGGCCGCGACCGGGATCCCCGGGACCTCGGCCTCGTCGCCGTTCGCGGAGTCGACGGCGAGGACGCCGCCCGCCCCGCGAGTGACGACCGCGAGACCCACGTGCTCTGCAAGCGCCCGGGCCGCTGCCACCGGGTCGGAGCTGCGGGTGTACGCCATCGCCTCGTCGTGGTTCGGGACGAACACGTCGACCTTGTCCAGCTCGGCCAGCAGGTCGGTGGACCATTCGCCGCTCGCGTCCCACCCGACGCCTCCGACCATCACGGCTCCGCGGGAGCGAAGCTCAGTCGCCCAGGGCTGGGCGGCGTCCGCGACGTCGAGGTGCACCGCGGCGACGTCGTCGCGTCGCTGCGGAATCGCGGCGGGGTGCTCCTCCACATAGGTGATGAAGCCTCGGTCGTGGGGTCCGGAGATCGCGACGCTGATCGGGGTCTGGTACCCCGAGATGGTCACCAGCTCGTCGAGGTCGAGGTTCGCCTCCGACCGGAGCGTCGTGCGGATGTGCGATCCGATGACGTCGTCGCCCATCGTGGACACCAGCCGGGAGTCCGCACCGAGTCGCGCTGCAGCCACCGCCCGGATCGCGGCGCCGCCGGCGACGATGCCGAAGCGATCCGCGTACGTCTCCTGCCCGAGGACCGGCACGTCCGCACCCGCGAAGATCAGATCGCAGAACACGTCCCCGGTGAAGAGCAGGACCCCGGGTGGGGACAAACGGTGATGCACGGTTCACTCCTTCGTACTTCTCCGGACGGTTGCGGGACACCGTAACACCGTTGCGCAGGTTTGATCAACTTTGCGCACCTTTGCGTATTTCGAGCAGATTTCGCTATCGTGTCCACCATGATCGTGAATGAACGCCGCCAGCGCATCCTCAACGAGTTGCGCGCCAGCGGGGCCGCCAGCGTCCCCGAATTGGCCGAGACGCTCGGCGTCAGCGCATCGACGATCCGGAGGGATCTCGAGATCCTCGATCGAAACGGCGAGCTCACGCGCAGCTATGGTGGCGCGGTGCTGCGCTCGGGCATGACGGTCCAAGAAGGCCCCGAGTCGCCCGAGACGCCGTACGACGACAGCGCCGACATCGACCTGAAGGTCCGCGTGGCGAAGGCCGCTCTCCCCTACGTGCAGGACGGCAGCGTGGTGCTGCTCGACATCGGGACGACCACTCCGTTCCTCGCCCGGATGCTGCGCGGCCGCGACATCACGGTCGTCACGTCGAACCTCGCCGTCTTCGACGAGCTCCGCAATGACAGCAGTGTGCGTGTCGTCCTTCTCGGCGGCGTGCTCCGCCGCAATATGCGCACCCTCGTCGGATCCATCACCGCGGCGTCGCTGCAGCAGATCAGCGCGGACGTGATGTTCCTCAGTTGCACGGGTGTGCGCGCAGGCGGAGCGATCGTGGACGACATGGCGGTGGAGACTCCGCTCAAGCAGGCGATGATCGCGTCGAGCGACAAGGTCGTCCTGCTCGCCAGCGAAGCCAAGTTCCCGGGCACGGGCGCGCTCCGCGTGTGCGAGCTCTCCGACGTCGACGTGCTCGTCACGACCGACGGCGCCCCGGCAGAAGCAATCGAAATGTGCCGCGCGAGCGGCGGAGAGGTCGTGATCGCATGAAGTTGAGCATCCTCGGCGGTGGTGGGTTCCGCACGCCGTACGTCTGGCAGGCCCTGCTGCGCGACATGGGCAGCCCCCGTGTCGACGAGGTGAGCCTCTACGACGTGGACGCCGAGAAGCTCACGACGATGGCGGCGCTCCTGCGGCAGCTCGCCGCCGGCACTCCCGATGCGCCGCGGCTGACCACGACCACGTCGCTCGAGGAATCGATCGCCGGCTGCGACTTCGTCTTCTCCGCGATCCGCGTCGGCGGCCTGGAGGGGCGTCGCTGCGATGAGCACGTCGCGCTCGACCTCGGTGTCCTCGGCCAGGAGACGACCGGGCCTGGCGGCATCGCCTACGCGCTCCGGACGGTGCCGGTCATGGTCTCGGTCGCGGAGACCATCGCGCGGCTGGCGCCGAACGCCTTCGTCATGAACTTCACGAACCCGGCCGGCATCATCACCGAGGCGATGCAGAGCGTCCTCGGCGACCGCGTGGTCGGCATCTGCGACACCCCGTCCGGGCTCGGACGGCGGGTGGCGGCGGCGCTCGACGTGGACCAGAGCCGCATCCACATGGACTACGTCGGGCTCAACCACCTCGGCTGGATGCGCGGTGTCTACTTCGACGGCCGCGACATCCTCCCCGAGTTCATCGCGGACGACCGGCTGCTCGGCGAGCTCGAGGAGGGCCAGGTCTTCGGCACCGAGTGGATCCGCGATCTCGGCGTCATCCCCAACGAGTACCTCTACTACTACTACTTCAACCGCGACGCCGTCCGAGCCATCATCGACGCGGGCACGACGCGCGGCGATTTCCTCGCCCGCACGCAGTCCGAGTTCTGGACGCTGTCCCGCGACACCGACGACAAGGCCGGGCTGTGGCGGCGCACCGTCGACCGCCGCAGTGCGTCGTACATGGCCGAGGCCACCGGTGGCACCCAGGACGAGCCGGCGCACCATCACGAGGCGGACTCCGACCCCGCCGACCAGGGCTATGCGGGCGTCGCACTCGGCGTGATGAACGCCATCGCCCGGAACGAGCAGGCGACGATGATCCTCAACGTCCGCAACGGCAACACGATCGCCGGCCTCCCCGCCGACGCCGTCATCGAGGTGCCCACCCTCGTCGACGCGAACGGCGCCCATCCGCTGTCGGTGCCGGCGCCGAGCCTCCACCAGCTCGGTCTGATGGCGCAGGTGAAGGAGGTCGAGCGTCACGCGATCGCCGCGGCGCTCACCGGGTCCCCGTCGGAGGCGCTCCTCGCGTTCGCCCTGCACCCGCTCGTGGAGAGCGTCCCGACGGCCCGCCGGCTGCTTCAGGGCTACACGGAGGCGCACCCGCAGCTCACTGAGCTCTTCGGCCGGACGCCGGCGACCCCCGGGCTCGCTGCGGCGGCCCGGTGATCCGGACGCTCGTCCTGCCGACTCCCGCCGACGTCGGCGAGGCCGCCGCGGACGAGATCGCCGCGGTCGTCGCCGAGCGGCCGGACGCCGTGCTCGGACTCGCCACCGGGGACTCGCCGCTCGGCGCCTACTCGACACTCGCCGACCGGGTGCAGCGCGGAGAGCTCGACCTGTCGCGCGCGCGGGGTTTCGCCCTGGACGAGTACGTCGGCCTCGACCCCGCCGACCCCCAGAGCTACCGCTCCGTCATCGACCGGACGGTCACGACCCCGCTGCGCATGCGCCGGGCCGTTGTGCGCGTTCCCGACGGTGCGGCCGCGGACCTCGCTGCGGCCGCCGACGAGTACGAGCGGGCACTCGAGGAGTCCGGCGTCGACATCCAGGTGCTCGGAATCGGCTCGAACGGACACATCGGGTTCAACGAGCCCGGTTCGGCGTTCGGCACGCGCACGCGCGTCGTCGAGCTCAGCGAGCGCACCCGGCTCGACAACGCCCGGTTCTTCCCGTCGCTCGCAGACGTGCCGACCCACGCGCTCACCCAGGGGCTTGGGACGATCATGCGCGCCCGGCGCATCGTCCTCGTGGCAATCGGCGAGCGGAAGGCGGACGCGATCACGGCAGCAGTGGAGGGACCGATCTCGGTCGACTGCCCTGCGTCGGTGCTCCAGACGCATCCGCACGTCCTGCTGATCGCCGACGAAGCCGCCGGGTCGCGGCTCACGGATTCCGGGCCGTGTAACATTGTCCGTACAAACTCGGAGGTGCGGGCATGGCGGGGAGCCGGGACGAGGGCACCATCCCTGCCGAGCTTCTCACGGCACTGAACAAGAACAGTCCCGTCCCGCTGTACCATCAGCTGGCCACAGCGCTCGAGCAGGCGATCCGCGACGAGTCGCTGCCGCCGGGAGCCCGTCTCGAGAACGAGATCGCGCTGGGCCAGCGCCTCGGACTGTCGAGACCGACCGTGCGCCGCGCCATCCAGGAACTCGTCGACAAGGGCCTGCTCATCCGGCGCCGCGGCGTCGGAACGCAGGTGGTGCAGAGCGGCGTGACCCGTGATCTCGGCCTGACGAGCCTGTACGAAGACCTCTCACTGCTCGGCCAGTCCCCCGAGACCCGGGTGCTGCACCACGAGGTGCGGCCCGCGACGGCGGAGGAGGCGGAACAGCTCGCTCTCGAGCCCGGCGCGCCTGTGCTCCACCTGGTGCGGCTCCGCCTGGCCCGTCACGTACCGCTTGCCGTCCTCGACAACACCCTCCCCACCGACTCCACCGACATCAGCCGGGAGGATCTCGAAGAGCACGGCCTCTACGACCTCCTGCGCCACCGCGGCGTGAACATGCGCATCGCGCGGCAGCGGATCAGCGCACGCGAAGCGACCCCGTACGAGAGCGAGCTGCTCGGCATCGGCAAGGATGCTGCGGTGCTGACCATGTCGCGCACCGCCATCGACACCACCGGCCGTGTCGTCGAGTTCGGCCGGCACTGCTACCGTCCGGATTTGTACTCGTTCGAGATCACCCTCGTCGACCGCTGAACTCGGCTCCCGGCTCCCCTCAGTCGAGGTCGACAGGCACCGACCGGCCGGTCTCAGCGGACCGCTGCGCCGCCTCTGCCAGGACGAGCGCCGCGCGGCCGTCCTCGAAGGTCGGACTTTCCGATGGCTCCCCGCGCACGGTCGAGACGAACGCCTCCAACTCGGCGGCGTAGGCTTCCCGATAGCGGTCGAGGAAGAAGTCCTGATAGGGCGGCCGGGCCTCGACGGCCGCAGCCGTGGACACGCTGACGAGCGAGGTCGGCGCATTGGCCACGTTCAGCATCCCCCGCGAACCGAACGCCTCCATGCGCTGGTCGTACCCCACGGCACTGTGCCGGGAGTTGACGATGGTGACCAGGGCGCCACTCCGGGAGCGGAGGACGACCACGGCCGTGTCGAAGTCGCCGTGCTGTCGAGCCCCCTCGTCGAAGAGCGTCGAACCGGACGCCTGCACCTCGACGATGTCGGGCAGGAAGAACCGCGCCATATCGAAGTCGTGGATGGTCATGTCCCGGAAGATGCCGCCGGAGACGCCCACATAGTCCGCGGGCGGCGCGGCCGGGTCGCGACTGGTGATCGTGAGTTGCTCCAGCTCACCGATCTCGCCGGCCCGGACGCGCGCACGGACGTCGGCGAACGCGGGGTCGAACCGCCGGTTGAAGCCGATCGCCACCGGCACCGGCGAGGCGGCGACTCTGCCCCTCAGAGCATCCACCGCGGCCAGGTCGAGGTCGATCGGCTTCTCGCAGAGCACGGGCAGGCCCGCGTCGAGTGCAGCGGAGATCAGCGGGACGTGCGTCGGCGTGGGCGAGGCGATCAGGACCGCGTCGAGGTCCCCCGCCGCCAGCAGCTCGTCGGCGCTGTCGGTCGGCGTGCCGCCGAAGCGGGCGGCGACCGAGCGGGCTCCCTCCACGAAGGGATCCGCGACCCGGGAGAGCGCGGTGCGTGGGTTCTCGGCGATGCTGCGGGCGTGCACCTGACCGATGCGGCCGGTGCCGATCAGTCCGAACCGGATCGGCGAATCGTTCACGGGGGCTCCTTCTCTCAGCACCACGGGCGCAGTGCGTCGCGATTGATCTTCTGGTCGGCTGCGCGCGAACGCCTGAAGTCGGGCAGCGAGACGTCCGGCGCCGGCAGGACATCCTGCTCGACGACGATCCAGCCGTCGAACCCGATCGCCTCGACGGCGGCGAGCACAGCGGCCAGGTCGATGTCCCCGCTTCCGAAGGCGACGAACGCCCCGGACGACCAGACTTCGCGCATCCCGCCGCCCGCGGACAGGACGGCGTGCAGCTCGGACCGGTCGACGTCCTTCAGATGGAGGTGGTTGATCCGGCCGGCCCAGGCCGTCAGCGCAGCGACGGGGTCGCCTCCGCCGATGAGGAGGTGTCCGGTGTCCAGCGTGAGCCCCACATCGACGCGCTCGAGGAAGACGCCGATCTCCTCCGGCGATTCGACGAAGGTGCCCGCGTGGTGGTGGAAGGTCGGCTCGAACCCGGCCGCCCTTACCCGGTCGGCGGCGATGGCCGCATTGGCCGCGAGCCGCTCCCACCCGGACGGGTCCAGTGCGCCGATGCCGGAGCCCGGAGCACGCCGGCGCTCCGGCGACCCGCTGTCGGCGAGGGTGGGCTTCGGCAGCCGACGCGGTGCCGCCTCCGCGGCCTCGGAGAAGACGGCGAGCGCCGCGTCGAGGTCGAGGAGCGACGCCCGGAAGGCCTCGTCGTCCGTGAAGGGGAGCTCGACCCAGCCGCCGGCCAGTTCGAGGCCTCGGCTCGCGAGGCGGTCGCGGAGCACGCGACCACGACCGAGGAATCCGAGGGGGCCGAGGTCGACGCCGGCGTATCCGGTCTCGGCCAGGATGTCCAGGATGTCATCGGCCGAGAGCGTCGCCGCCCCGTCCGGGGTCATCTCGAAGACGCCGAAGCTCACCGGGGCTCCGGCAACGGTCACGTTCATCGGTTGTCCTCCCGGCCCAGCAGCGGCCGCCTCGACCGCGCAAGGCGCTCGTATTCGGCGCGGGCCGCCTGCGTGCTCTCCAGCCGTGAGACCTCGGCGACCGGCACGTCCCACCACCCTCCGCCGTCGGGGGCGTACACGAAGGGATCCGACTCGATGTGGATCAGTGTCGTCCGGTCGGACGCCTTGGCGGACGCGACGGCGTCGGACAGTCGGGCGATCGCATCCTCGCCCGGCGCGATCTCGATCACGTCGACGCCGTAGCTGCGGGCGTTTGCGGCCAGGTCGACCGGTACGAAGGCTCCGGTCTCGAAGTTCGCGGCGCCCGCGTCGCGATAGCGGTAGCGCGTACCGTAGCGTTGCGACCCGACGGTCTCGGAGAGATGCCCGATCGACGCGAAGCCCTGGTTCTGGACCAAGACCACCACGATCTTGAGGCCTTCCGCGATCGCCGTGGCCAGCTCGGAGTGCAGCATGAGGTAGGAGCCGTCACCGACCATCACGATCACGTCGCGGTCGTCGCCGGCAGCCTCCAGCCCGCGCTTCACGCCGAGGCCGCCGGCGATCTCGTACCCCATCGTCGAGAAGGCGTACTCGACGTGGTAGCCCAGCGGGTCGCGCACGCGCCACAGCTTGTGGAGGTCGCCCGGGAGCGAACCCGCCGCCTGCACGACCACGTCGCGCGGGTCCGTCGCGCGCTGGACCGCGCCGATGATCTCCGGCTGGCCGGGCAGCTCGGCCCCCGTGGGGGCGAGCGCGCGGTCCGCGACAGCATCCCACTCCCGCTTCTCGTCCACGACGCGGTCGCGGTATCCGGAGTCGACCACGGTTCCGGCGAGCGCTGCGCGCAGAGCGTCGAGGGCCTCCCGCGCGTCGGCGATCACGGGGACCTGCGTGCCATGCTTGAAGGCGTCGACGCCGGCGACGTTGATGTTCACGAAGGCGACGTCCGCATCCTGGAACGCCGTGCGGCTGGCTGTCGTGAAGTCGCTGTACCGGGTTCCGATGCCGATGACGAGGTCGGCCTCGGCGGCGAGGCGGTTGGCGGCCGACGTGCCGGTCGCGCCGACGCCGCCGAGGTACTGCGGGTGGTCCCAGTCGAGGGATCCGCCGCCGGCCTGGGTGGTTCCCACCGGGATGCCGGTCTCCTCGACGAACGCGCGGAGTGCGCCCTCGGCGCCGGCGTAGAGCACGCCGCCGCCGGCGACGATGAACGGACGCTTCGCCTCGCGGATCGCGCCGGCCGCCGCCTCGAGGGCCCAGCGCTCCGGCAGCGGACGCCGGATGCGCCACTCGCGGGGCTGCAGGAACTCCGCCGGCACGTCCAGGGCCTCGGCCTGCACATCCTCCGGAAGCGCGATGGTGACCGCGCCGGTCTCGGCCGGGTCGGTCAGCACCCGCATCGCGGCGAGCGCGATGGAGAACAACTGCTCCGGCCGCTGCACCCGGTCGAAGAACCGGGACACCGGGCGGAACGCGTCGGTGACCTGCATCCCGGGGTCGTGCGGGTGCTCCAGCTGCTGCAGCACCGGGTCGGCGACACGGGTGGCGAAGGTGTCGGACGGCAGCAGCAGGGCCGGGAGACGGTTGGCCGTCGCGAGCGCCGCGCCCGTGAGCATGTTCGCCGCGCCAGGGCCGACCGACGCCGTCGACGCAAGCGTCGCTCGCCGACGGTGGATGCGCGCGTAACCTACGGCCTGGTGCACCATGGCCTGCTCGTTGCGCGCCTGGTAGTAGGGCATCAGCCGCGGGTCCACAGCGTTCGCCTGCGCCAGCGCCTGGCCGAGGCCGGCGACGTTGCCGTGCCCGAAGATACCGAGCATTCCGGGCACCGTCCGCTCGCGCACATCGCCGTCGACCGTCCACTGGTTCGCCAGGAACTCGACGAGCGCCTGGCCGACGGTCCTCCTGAGGGTGGTCATCGCGTGTCTCCTCCGTGGTTCGGGGCGGCGGGCAGGTACGGGAGCCGTCCGTCCTGCTGCTTCGTCGCCCAGGTGTCGCGCAGCCAGGCCTGGCGCGGGTCGTCGCTGACCAGCCAGACGCGCTCCTCACCCGGGCCCGCCATGACGTTGAGATAGTAGAGGTCGTACTCGGGCGGCGCGACGGCCGGCCCGTGGTATCCGAACGGCACGAGCGCGATGTCGCCGGTGCGCACCAGGGCGTTCGTCTCGATGGCGCCCGCAGGGGAACCGTAGGTCGCGAAGGTGCCGAATGCGTCGTGGCCGGCCGGGGCGCTCAGACCTCGGGCGGGCGCCGCCTCGAAGTAGTAGATCTCCTCGAGCTGCGACTCACGACCGTCCACGTGCTCGTCGTGTTTGTGGGCGGGATGGGACGACCAGTTGCCCGCGGGGGTGATCACCTCGCACACGATGAGCGACGCCGCGTCGAGAGCCGCCGGCGTGCCGAAGTTGTGGACCTGCCGGGTGGCCGCCCCCGCGCCGCGCAGTTCGACGGGCACCGCTTCGCGCGGGATGTGGACGGACGGCTTGCGGATTCCGGTCGGCCCTTCGGCGACCGCGACCCGGCCGGTGCCGCTGATGGAGAGGCCGTTCCCGGCGCCGACGTAGAGCACGTCCGTCGGGCCGTCGAACACGTTCGACCTCCCGGCCAGCTGTGTGCTGCGGCCCTCGTGATCCACCGAGAACGACCCGGCGAGCGGCACCACGATGCGTTCGACGTCGCCCGCCGCGAGCGCCACCGAGCCCCCCGCGAGCTCCGCCACGCGCAGGCCGGTGTGCTGCCAGCCGGGGAGGGTGGAGTCGACCACCGACTCCCACGGGCCGTCCGCCAGGCTCTCCCGCGGGAAGAACCACTCGTTGCTCAGCGCCATCGTCGTGCCGCTCCCGCCTCAGTCGTTCTTCGGGAAGCCGAGGTTGATCCCGCCGTGCGACGGGTCGAGCCAGCGGCTGGTGATCGCCTTGAGCTGCGTGAAGAACTTCACGCCTTCGCTGCCGTGCGCCTTGGTGTCGCCGAACAGCGAGTCCTTCCATCCGCCGAAGGAGAACGTCGCGACAGGGACCGGGATGGGCACGTTGATGCCGATCATCCCGACCCGGACCTCCTTCTGGAACCGCCGGGCGGCGCCGCCGTCGTTGGTGAAGATGGCGGTGCCGTTTCCGAACGTGCCGGCGTTGATCAGGTCGACGCCCGCCTCGAAAGAGGGGACGCGGACGACCGCGAGCACTGGGCCGAAGATCTCTTCGGTGTACGCCCGGGACGAGGTCGGCACGCGGTCCAGCAGTGTCGGGCCGAGCCAGAAGCCGTTCGGGTCGCCGTCCGGGTTCACCGTACGGCCGTCGACCACGACCGTGGCCCCGTCGGCTTCGGCGATGTCGATGTAGCCGGCGACCTTGTCGCGGTGCTGCTTCGTGACCAGCGGACCCATGTCGCAGCCGCGACGGCCGTCGCCGATGCGCAGGGCCGCCATCCGCTCGGCGATCTTCGCGATGAGCGCGTCCGCGACCGGCTCGACGGCGACCACGACGGAGATCGCCATGCACCGCTCGCCCGCCGATCCGAACCCGGCGTTGATGGCGGAGTCGGCCGTCAGGTCGAGGTCGGCGTCCGGCAGCACCAGCATGTGGTTCTTGGCCCCGCCGAGCGCCTGCACGCGCTTGCCGTGCCGGGTGCCGGTCTCGTAGACGTAGCGGGCGATCGGGGTCGAGCCGACGAAGGAGATCGCTGCGACATCGGGATGGGTGAGGAGACCGTCTACCGCTTCCTTGTCGCCGTTGAGAACGGTGAAGACGCCGTCGGGCAGGCCGGCCTCCTTCCACAGCTCCGCCAGCCAGATCGCGGCCGACGGGTCCTTCTCCGAAGGCTTCAGCACGACAGTGTTGCCCGCGGCGATCGCGATGGGGAAGAACCAGGCCGGAACCATCGCCGGGAAGTTGAACGGCGAGATGATCCCTACGACGCCGAGCGGCTGGCGGGTGGAGTACACATCGACCCCGGTGGACACCTCCTCCGAGAACTCGCCCTTGAGATGGTGGGCGAGGCCCGTCGCGAACTCGACCACCTCCTGGCCGCGGCTTATCTCGCCCAGCGCGTCGGACAGGACCTTGCCGTGCTCGCTGGTGATGATCTCGGCCAGCTCGCCCTTGCGCGCGTCCAGCAGCTCCCGGAACCGGAACAGGATCGTCTGCCGCTTCGCGAGAGACATCCCCGACCATGCCGGGAACGCGGCCTTCGCGGAAGCGATCGCGGCCTCGATCTCGCTGGCGTCTGCCAGCGCAACACGCTTGGTCTCGACGCCGAGGGCGGGATCGAACACCGGGGCGGTGCGGCCGCTGGCAGACGGGTACGCGGCGCCGCCGATCCAGTGCGGCACGACGGGCAGGGTGTTGGAGGTCATGGCGTTCCTTCGATGGTCATTGCGGTGTCAGTGTCCGTGGACGAGCGCGGCGGCGATGTCGACCGCCGCGGCGACGTCGCCGTCCGGAGGATAGAGGAGGGTGCGGCCGACGACGAGTCCGTGCACGCCCGGGAGCTCGAGTGCTGCGCCCCAGGCCTCGAACGTCTGTTCCGGCGCGGCGTCGGTGTCGCCTCCGAGCAGAAGCGTCGGCAGGGTCGTGGACTTCATGACCCGGTCCATCTCCGGGACGACCGGGAGCTTGAGCCAGGTATACGCCGACGACGCCCCCAGCCCGGAAGCGATGGCGATCGAGGTGATCACGGCGTCCGCCGTCAAGTCGTTGACGATGCGGCCGTCTCGCCACCGGCTGAGGAACGGCTCCAGCATGATCGGCAGGCGAGCGCTGGACGCGGCCGTCACGGCGTCCGCCGTCCTCTCCAGGGTGCGGACCGTCGCCTGGTCCTCCAGGTTCACCCGCAGCAGCAGCTTGGTCGCATCGAGGCCGTCACGCATCGCGGCGGGCACGTCGTAGCCGGTGTAGCGGTCATCCATCTCGAAGACAGAGCCGCGCAGCCCGCCGCGGTTCATCGAGCCGACCACGACCTTGCCGTCGAGCGCACCGAGCAGCGCGAGGTCCTCGACGATGTCCGGGGTTCCGAGCACGCCGTCCACCCCTGGACGCGACAGAGCGAGGGTGAGGCGCTCCAGCAGGTCGTACCGGTCGGCCATCGCCATGCCGTCGTTTCGGACGCCGAGTGCTCCGCGGGCGGGGTGGTCGGCCGCGACGATGAACAATCTCCCGTCCCCCCGGACCAGCGGTCTCCGTGCCCGCGCGTCCAGAGCGGTCCGGATGGCGCCCGGGTCGCTGAGCCGGAGCTCCCGGAGGCGGGCGAAGGCTTCAGCCGTCGACATGCTCGAGTCCCTTCAGCACATCTTCGACCTCCGTGGTCGTGGGCATCGCGGTCGAGCATTCCCGCCGGGTCGCGACGATGGCGCCGGCGATGTTGGCGAAGCGGATGACGCGCTCCAGCGACCAGTCCTGCAGGAGCCCGTAGCAGAGCGCGCCGCCGAAGCCGTCGCCCGCGCCCAGGCCGTTGACGACCTGGACGGCGTAGGGAGGGACCTCGACCGTCTCAGTGCGGGTCTTGGCGAGCACCCCTCGCGGGCCCTGCTTCACGACTGCCAGCTCGACGCCGCGCTCCAGGAGTGCGTCGGCCGCGCGCACGGGGTCCGCCTCGCCGACCGCGACCTCGCATTCCTCGCGGTTTCCGACGGCCACCGTGACGTGCTCGAGTGCCCGCCCGACCTGCGTCGACGCCGCCTCGGCCGAATCCCAGAACATCGGCCGGTAATCCAGGTCGAGAACGGTCAGCGGCGCCCGTCCCCGCGCCTCCCAGGCGGCGAGGTGAGCTGTGCGGCTCGGCTCGCGCGAGAGACCGGTGACGGTCGCCCAGAAGATACGCGCCCGTGCGATGGCGTCGAGGTCGAGCTGCTCGGCCGTGATCGCGAGGTCGGGGGCGATCGGATCCCGGTAGAAGTAGAGCGGGAAGTGGTCGGGAGGGAAGATCTCGCAGAAGGTGATCGGCGTCTTCAGCGTGGGGTCGGTGCCGACGAAGCGGTCGTCGACTCCCAGGCGTCGCAGCTCACGCCGGGCGTAGCGCCCGAAGGGGTCGTCGCCGGTCGCCGTGATGACCGCAGAACGCAGGCCGTGACGTGCCGCGGCGATGGCGACGTTGGTCGCACTCCCCCCGAGGTACTTGCCGAAGGTGTCGACGTCTTCGAGTCCCACACCGTCTTGCAGCGGGTAGAGGTCCACGCCGATTCGACCGATCGTGACCAGGTCGTCCCTTTCGAGCTCGGTCATGCAGGCTGACTCCTTCGTGCGGGGGTTCTGGCGCCGTTTCGAATCTATACTTTGTTCTATCAAACTGACAAATCGGCGTGAAGAACCGTCTCGAAGAACGCGGTGAGGTCGGATGCCGGGTCGACGCGGTCAGGCGCGTAGAGCCATTGCAGCTGAACGCCCTCCCAGAGCGACAGAAGCAGACGTGCCGCGTCGGCCGGGTGGACACCGTCTCGCAGGCGGCCCGCTGCGGAGAGCTGCTCGAACTCCCCGGTGAACTCCCCTCGGAGGCGCTCCTGACGCTCCGCGAAGTAGTCGTGGGCTGGATGATCCTCGGCGACGGCTTCGGCCGAGAGGACCGTGAACAAGGCGATGATCCCGGGAGTCTTGAGGTTCTCCCGCGCCCGCGCGACGACCCGCTCGTCGAACCGCTCAACACCGCCGACCGGATCGGCCCCGAGCTCGTCGCGGTAGTCGAGCACCGCGAGGAGCAGGCCCTCCTTGTCGGCGAAATGGTGCTGGATCGAGCTGAGGCTCACACCCGCGGCAGCAGCGATATCGCGCAGAGAGCTGGTGCGGTAGCCGTGCACCGAGAACTGCCGGTACGCCTCCAGCACGATCTGCCGCCGCCGGGCGGCGCTCTTCGAGTACGGCCCCCGTTTCCGGGCCGCAGATCCGCTCTCGTCCACGATCGCTCCCCAAAATGGTTCAGGTGTATTAGTTTAAACGCCGGAGATGCCGAATGCCAGAGGAGGACCGCGCATGCCCGTCCCGCGTTACCTGTCGGAGACCGCGTCCGGTCACGGCGCCCGGGTGGCCGCACGATCGCGGGTCACCACCGACGCACCGGAGCTCTCGCTCAACGGGATATGGCGGTTCCGGTTGTCCCCGACCGCCCGTGTCTCCGACGACATGGCCTCCCCCGGCTTCGACGACACCTCCTGGGCACCGATGCCCGTCCCCTCGCACTGGGTGCTCGGACAGAACGGTCGCTTCGGCTCACCCGCCTACACGAACATCCGGTACCCGTTCCCCGTCGATCCGCCTCACGTCCCGGATGAGAACCCCACCGGCGACTACCGGCGCACGTTCACCGTGCCGGAGGCGTGGCCGCGGGAGGGCCGGACGCTCCTCCGGTTCGATGGCGTCGAGTCGATGTACCGGGTCTGGCTCAACGGCGACGAGGTCGGCGTCGCGACAGGGAGCCGGCTCGTGCAGGAGTTCGACGTGACCGCGCTGGTGCGCCCCGGGGAGAACCTGATCGTGGTCCGCGTGCACCAGTGGTCCCCCGGAAGCTACCTCGAGGACCAGGACCAGTGGTGGCTGCCCGGCATCTTCCGCGACGTCACCCTGCTCGCCAGGCCGGACGACGGCGTGGACGACGTCTGGCTGCGCACCGGATGGGAGAACGGAGCCGGCTGGATCGATCCGGAGATCACCGCATCCTGGGACGCCTATCCCGTCACCCTGCGCATCCCCGAACTGAACGTCGAGCGCACCTGGCGGTCACCGGCGGACGTCGGCCGGTTCCCGGTGGGCGACGCCGAGCCGTGGACGGCGGAGACGCCGCGGCTGTACACCGTGACGGTGCACGCCGCCGGCGAGACCGTGACTGTTCGGACCGGGTTCCGGACGGTCGAGATCGTCGGCGACCGCTTCCAGGTCAACGGACGGCGCATCGTGTTCCACGGGATGAACCGGCACGAGACCCACCCGGAGCGCGGCCGCGTGTTCGATGAGGACCATGCCCGCGCCGACCTCGCCATGATGAAGCGGTTCAATGTGAACGCCATCCGCACCAGCCACTACCCGCCGCACCCCCGGCTGCTGGACCTCGCCGACGAGCTGGGATTCTGGGTCGTGCTGGAATGCGATCTGGAGACGCACGGATTCGAAGCCGGCGGGTGGGCGCGCAATCCGAGCGACGACCCCGCCTGGCGTGATGCCTACCTCGACCGGATCGAGCGCACCGTCGAACGGGACAAGAACCATCCGAGCATCGTGATGTGGTCGCTCGGCAACGAGGCAGGGACCGGTGCGAACCTCGCGGCGATGTCCGCCTGGGTCCACGCCCGCGACCCGCACCGCCCGGTGCACTACGAAGGCGATCACACCGGGGAGTACACCGATGTGTACTCCCGTATGTACGCCTCCGTCCCCGAAACGGAGGCGATCGGAACAGACGGTTCGTCTGCTCCGCTGCTGGGGTGCACCCCCGCGCAGGGCGCCCGGCAGCGCACCAAGCCGTTCCTTCTGTGCGAGTACGCGCACGCGATGGGCAACGGCCCCGGCGCCCTCGACCAGTACGAGGCCGTGGTCGACCGGCTTCCCCGGTTGCACGGCGGCTTCGTCTGGGAATGGCGCGACCACGGCATCCTGACCCGGACGGCCGAAGGGGTGCCGTTCTACGGATACGGCGGCGATTTCGATGAGGTGATCCACGACGGCAACTTCGTCATGGACGGCATGGTGCTCTCCGACGACCGGCCCACGCCTGGGCTTCACGAGTTCGCCGCGGTGGTCCAACCGATCCGGTTCCGGTTCGACGGCGGGACCGTCGCAGTGGAGAACCGGAGGCGGTTCGCCGACACGGCCGACCTGGAGTTCAGCTGGCAGATCGAGCAGGATGGCACGCGGGTCGCGGGCGGCGTGTTCGCGCTCGATGCCATCCCCGCCGGCGGCACGACGACGATGCCGCTGCCCGGAGAGCACATCGCCGCCGAGGGCGAGACGTGGCTGTCAGTGCAGGCGGCGCTCGCGCGTGACACCGCCTGGGCGCCGGCCGGCCACGTGCTCGCCCGCGCGCAGCACGACCTGACCGCTGCGCGACCGGAGGCCAGTCGGCCCCGCCCGGCCGACTGGCATGACGCGGGCGGCACGGTCGCTCTGGGAATCGGCGAGTTCGAAGGCGGCCGGCTCGTCCGGCTCGCCGGTCGTGCCGTCGCCGGTCCACGGCTGGAGCTTTTCCGCGCACCGACCGACAACGACCGCGGGGAGAGCACCGTCAACGAGCCGGAGCATCAGGACAGCGCGCCGGGGCTCTCGAACGCCGCGGAATGGCACGGGCTCGGACTCGACCGACTCACGCACCGACTCGTGAGCGTCCAGGAGGCGCCCGGCGCGCTGCGGACGCTGACGCGGGTCGCGCCGGCGGCAAGCCTGCACTCCGTCCTGGTCGAATCCGTCTGGACGCTCCTCGACGACGGCCGGCTGGAGTTGCGGGTGGAGGTCGAGCCCTCCCCCGGCTGGCCGAGCGTGTGGCCGAGGATCGGCGTGCGGTTCGACCTGCCGGACGACGGGGGAAGCCTCCCGGAGGTCGAGTGGTTCGGGACGGGCCCGCTGGAGTCGTACCCGGACAGCCGTCGCGCCGCGCGTGTCGGCCGGTTCACCTCCAGCCTCGAAGACCTGACGGTCGATTACGCCCGGCCGCAGGAGTCCGGCCATCGCTCCGACCTCCGGGAACTCTTGTTCGGTCCGGTCAGGTTGACCGCGCTGCCTGATCTCCGTGGCCGCCGCCCGGGGTTCACGATCACGCGGCACACCCCGCAGCAGGTCGCCGACGCCGCCCATCCCCACGAACTGCCGGCATCCCGGACCTCCTACCTGTTCATCGACGCCGCACAGCACGGGCTCGGCTCGCGCGCGTGCGGGCCGGATGTGTGGCCCGACTTCGCCCTCCGGCCCGAGGCGCGCACTATCCGGCTCCGCTTCGACTCCCCTGCCCACTGACCTCGCGACTGTTCACCCCGGGAGGATGCCGTGCGGGTCAGCGCAGCACGAGGGTGCGGATCTCCCAGGGACCGAGCATCAGGTCGCAGGCGCCGTAGGCCTCTTCGACCGCGATCGTCCGGCCGAGCAGGTCGACCTGGGCGGCCTCCGTGAACTCGCCGGTCAGGGTGGGCGTCGCACCGTCGTCCGACATCGCGACGAGCCGGACCTCGACCCCCGGCCGGCCATCGAGCGTCACGCGGCGGACGCTCGACACCAGCGTGTCGCGGCCGTGGACGGCGAGGCCGCCCATCGCCTCCGGAAGCGCGCCGCCGACCGGAGCGGTTCCCCGGGCGACCAGGACGTCGTTGCGGAACTCCTCCGCCAGAGCGACGGCGTTCGCGCCCCGCCACCCGGCGGCCGACGGCACGATCGCAAGGCGGTTCTCGACCCGGACCCCCAGGTCCTGCGCGCCGGGCGCGGCGATCTCCGTCGCCGCCGGCTCGTCACGCAGCGGGTGGATGTTCACACTGATCGACCCGATCGCCCGCAGCAGGGTGATCGCGAGCTCGGAGCCGCCCTCGACGACCTCGTACTCGGTGGCGTGATCCACGAGCACGGTGGCCGCGCCGGCCGAGACGAACTCGCTCGCCGGGAACGTGGGAAGCGGGAACTCGCCCCAACCGCCCTCGGCCTCTAGCCCACGCTCGGTCACGGCGAACTGGCCTGAGGACGCGGACACGGCCACCGGTTCCGGGAGCGGGACGTGCAGCCGGAGGCGGTGGTCGGCCGACCGGTTCAGGAAGGACACCGAGACACGGACGAACGGCTCGGCCTGGCGCAGCTCGACGACGGTCTCGACCAGAGTCGGCACCGTCTCCTCCGACCGCACATCACGATCCCCGGACAGTGAGACGGGCCAGTCGTACACGCGGGTGATGAGCAGCCGCGCCCGCAACGGCCCCGACTCGACGACTTCGATCGCAACGCTGCTCGGTTCAGAGATGACGACGCCCGACGCAGGCGGGGCGTAGTTGTAGCTGTCGCCGCGGTCTCCCCCATCGACGAGCCGGCCGACTCCGCGCAGCACGGTGCCGTCCGCGCCGGTCACGGTCAGCAGTCCGTCGCCGGCGACCTCGACCGCGACGAGGCCGTTGGTGAGACGGCGCGGGGTCGCAGTGACCGACTCGACGTGGGGCGCCGCGACGGCATCGCTGGGAACGAGGCGGAACGTGGTCGCACCTGAGGCGGCGACGTCGACGGGGACGAGCGCGGTCACCCGCGCCTCCTCCAGCGTCAGGACCCGCCAGACGCCCGGGTGCTCCACGGCCGCCTGTGCGACCTCCGTGCGGAGCCGGAGCAGATCGAACTCGGCCGTCGCCGGAACCTCCGCGAGGTGGAAGACGAGGGAGCCCGGCGTGAGTTCGTAGCGGTCGATGAGTCGGCCGAACAGCTCGCGGCGGTGGATCCGCCGCAGCACCCGCTCGAGCTGCGACGCCTCCACGACCTCATCGCTGAGCACGGTCGGCGCCTCAGAGGTCATCTGCACCGGCCGAACGCGCCGGTCCGCGGTCACGGCCACGAGGGAGGACCCGTCGACGGGCGCGGCCGCGTCGACCTCGATCAAGGCAGTCCGCGGCACGGCGAGGGTGTTGACCACCAGATGGGCGTCCGACGGCACGACGGCTGCGCCGGCGGCCAGAGCACCGTCCCGGACGGCACGGGCGGCGTGCTGCGCCTCCGCCAGCCGAGCATCCACCTGCTCCACCGTCTCGTCGGTGCCGGAGCCCACGACGGAGTCGTGCGCGGTCGACTCGATGATCTTGCGCCAGGCGAGGGCGAGGAACGGCGACTCGTCCCGGTCCGGAGCGAAGAGGGCGAGCGCCCGCTCGGCCTCTCTCACGGTGCGCTCGGCGGTCGCCATCCGCTGCTTGAGTCCCAGCCGAACCGAGAGCACACCGGGCAGGATGTTTCCGCGAGCGTGGCTGCGCAGCTCGCCGCGCACCACGGCCGAGACGTCGTCCTTGATGTGAGCCCTCAGATATTCCTGCAACGTCGCGATGCGGATAGGCCGCTCGTCGGTCGACGCCGCCTGCAGCCACCGTCCGAGGTCGGGGTGCGGCGCGTTGTGGTCGGTGCCGGCCATCGCGAGCACCGGATCGTCGCCCCAACGCGTCAGCGTCTGGCGGGTGTAGTCGTCGAGCGCTCGTCCGATCTGATCGGGGACCAGCAGCACGTCGAGTCCGTTGTCGTAGCCGTCGAACAGGTACTCTGTGCGCACCCGCGAGCCGTCCGGCGCCTCCCACCAGAAGGCGTGGCCTTCGACGGAGCCGGGCACCCCGCGCCACAGAGCGGCGTCCTCGATCCCCGCACGGACGAGGATCTGCGGCATCTGGGCGACATGCCCGAACATGTCCGGCAGATAGCCCACCGGCATGCTCCCACCCAACTCGCGCGCCGAGGCCCATCCGGACTGCAGGTTCCGGACGATCGTCTCACCGGAGCAGAGGAATTCGTCCAGCAGGATGAGCCATGGCCCCACCGCGAGCTGCCCGGAGGCGACCAGCGCGGCAACCCGATCCCGATTCTCCGGCCGCATCTGCAGGTAGTCCTCCACCGCGGCCATCTGCCCGTCGACGGTGAACCGGAAACCTGGATCCGACTCCAGCACGTCGAGGATGAGGTCGAACGCCCCCACCAGTCGGTGCCGGAACACCTGGAAGGGCTCGTACCACTCGCGGTCCCAATGGAAGTGCGGAACGAAGACAGCGGAGGAGGGCATGGAGGGGGAATACCTTCTATGGTCGGGGGTCGCGGGCGTGATGGGATGCAGGAGGGTTCAGCCGGTCATTTGAGGGCGCCGGCGGCGATCCCGCTGCGCCAGTAGCGCTGCAGCACCAGGAACAGGATGATCACCGGGATGATGGACACCAGCGATCCGGAGATGACGGATCCCTGCAGCAGCGAGACCTTCGCGGTCTGGCCGTTCCATTCGTAGAGCCCGAGGGTGATCGGGAACAGCGACTCGTTCTGCAGCATGACCATCGGGAGGAAGAAGTTGTTCCAGATACCCACGAACTGGAACAGGAAGATCGTCACGAGCGAGGGGACCATCAGCCGGAACGCGACGGAGAAGAAGGTGCGGAACTCCCCCGCGCCGTCCAGCCGGGCCGACTCGAGCAGCTCCTCCGGCACCGCCGCCGCGGTGAACACCCGGGCGAGGTAGACCCCGAACGGGCTGACGATGCTCGGCAGGAAGACGGCGAGGTAGGTGTTCACCAACCCGGTCGCCGAGAACAGAAGGAAGAGCGGCAGCGCGAGGGCCGTGCTGGGGACCAGCACGCCGCCGAGGATGACCGAGAAGAGCACCTCGCGACCGCGGAACCGGAACTTCGCCAGCGCGTACCCGCAGAGGGCGGAGATGAGGGTTCCGACCACGGCGCCGAACACCGAATAGATGACGCTATTGATCGCCCACTGGCCGTAGATGCCGCCGTTGCGCCCGAACAGCGCTCCGAGGTTCTGGAACAGGTCGAAGTGCGAGAAGGCGAGACCGAAGGTCGACGCCAGGTCGCCCTGCGGTTTCGTCGCTGCGACGATCAGGACGTAGATCGGCAGGATGAAGTAGATGGCCAGGATGAACATGAGGGCCATCGCCGCCGTGCGGCTGACGCGGCTCTCGCGGATGGGTGCGCTGGTGCTCATAGGCCGGCCTTCCTCGACGTCAGTCGCATGAACGCGAAGCTCAGCACGAAGGTGATGACGGCGATCACGACCGAGATGGCGGCCGCCTGCTGGTAGTTGTTGCCGGACGCGACCGCGTAGGCGAGCATGTTCGGCGTGTAGGTGCTGGAGATGTTCGACGAGATCTGGCGCAGCACCGCCGGCTCGGCGTAGAGCTGCAGGGTCCCGATGATCGAGAACACGGTGGTGAGGATGATCGACGGCGTGATCATCGGCACCTTGATCTGCCAGGCGATGACCCAGTTGGACGCGCCGTCCAGCTTCGCCGCCTCGTACAGCTCCTGCGGGATCGCTTGGAGCGCCGAGAACAGGATCAGCATGTTGTAGCCGGTCCAGAGCCAGGTGGAGATGTTGGCGGTGGACCACAGCACCCCGGACGGCCCGAGGAAGTCGGGCTGCAGCCCGATCGCCTTCAGGGCGTCGACGATCGGCGAGAACTGGGGCGAGTACAGGAACGACCACATGATGGCCGCGATGACTCCGGGCACGGCGTAGGGCATGAAGGCCGTGATGCGGAAGAACGCCTTGAGCTTCAGCAGAGGTGTGTCGAGCAGCAGCGCCATGACGAGGGCCACGAAGAGCATGACAGGCACCTGGACGATGCCGAAGAGCGCCACGCGCCCGACGCTGGTCCAGAAGTCGGCGTTCTGGAACACCTGGACGTACTGCGTGAAGCCGCCGAAGGCGGTGTACGGCACTCCGTACTGCCCCGCCGAGCGGCGAACGACGAGAAAGCTCTGCCAGATCGCGTAGCAGACCGGCACGACGTAGAAGAGCAGGAACGGCAGGAGGAACGGCACGATGAACGCGAAGATGACGCCGCCGCGAGGGCCGCCGCCGTTACGACGGCGACGACCCTCGGCAGTTGCGACCACGCGTGGGGCGCGGGTTGCGATTTCTGTCATGACGGGATCTACTTGCCCGCCACAGCGCTGATGTCCAGATCCTTCATCGACTTCAGGGCCGTCGCCTGGGCGGCTCCGAGGGCATCGGAGAGGGTGCCGTTGCCCGCGGTCGCCTTGGCCATCGCATCCTGCAGCGCCAGGTTCACGGTCTTCTGGGTGGGCCCCCACGTGAAGCTGGTGTCGATGTTCTTCGACGACTCGGCGAACACGTCGAAGATCTTCTCGTTGTTGTAGTACGGCACGCCCTGCGACAGCGCGGGGAGCTTCGACCCGGCGAGCGCCGCCGGGTAGAGTCCGCCGAGCTTGTTCTCCAGAGCCAGCGCCTCGGGGTCCGTGTTCAGCCAGGTGTTGAACTCGACCGACTCGTAGAGGTGCTTGTTGCCCTTCATGAACGCGACGGACGAGCCGCCCCAGTCACCGGAGGCCGGGTTGGAGCCCCAGGTCGGCAACTGCACGATGCTCCACTTGCCCGCCAGGTCGGGGTTGTTGTCACGGAATCCGCTGTAACCCCACGCCGCGCCGAGGTAGGTCGCGAGCTGGCCCTGCTCGAAGGCCGCGTTGGCCGGAGTGGATCCGCTGGCGAGGTCGGTGCGGACGAGCTTCTGGCTGATGAGCTTCTGCCAGTAGTCGGCGACCTGCTTGCCCTTGTCGTTGTCGACGGTGACGTGCCATTTGCCGCCGGAGCAGGAGTACATGTCGGCGCCGTTCTGCCACAGCAGCCCGTTGCACCACTCGGCGTTGTTCGGGTCGAAGTAGGTGATGGTCAGGTTCGGGTCGGCGGCGTGCAGTTTTTGCGCGTCGGCCGCGTACTCGTCCCACGTCTTCGGGATGTCCAGGCCGTACTTGGCGAAGATGTCCGTGCGCACGTACATCGCCATGGGGCCGGTGTCCTGCGGGTAGGCGAACACGCCGGTCCCGCCGAAGCTGGTCTGCGACCACGTCCACGGCACGAACTTCGACTTCGCCGCGACGGCCGCCTTGCAGGCGGAGGCGTCGACGAAAGCGTCCTGGGTGCGCAGGTCGGGCAGCTCGTCGTAGCCGACCTGGGACAGCTCGGGCGCCTTGCCCGCCTTGAGGGCGTTGCCCAGCGTGCCGTACTGGTCGTTCGAGATGTTCTTGACCTGGACCTGGATGTTCGGGTGGGACTTGTTCCAGACGTCCACCACCTGGTCCATCCCGTTCACGGTGTTCCAGTACTGCAGTGTCACCTTGCCCTTGGACGGCTCGCAGGAGGCCGAGCCGGAACCGTTGCCGGAGGCCGGGGTGGACGAGCACCCCGCCAGGGCGGCGACGGTGATCGTCGCAGCCGCCGCGACGGTCGCCAGGCGGATGCGTGTGCTTCTGTTGCTCATGTTTTCCTTCCGAATGCCTCGCTTCGGTGCGAGGCGGTCGACTTTGACGGGAAGGCACAGTCGGTGCTGCCTTCTGTGGAATGGAGAGAACACGACCGCGCGGCGGGGGTGTGCCGGCGGCGGGTTGGATTAGCAAATCATATTTCCTAATAGGGCGCAAGCACATCCGCCGTGCACGCGCTGCGCAAAGGCGGCGCGTCCGCGCCCTCTGGCAACGCCTCTCGTGGCCCGGACGGCGATGGCTAGGCTGTAGCTGCGTTGCCGACGGGAAGGGGGAGCGTGGATCCGACCGGAACCAACCTGCCAGCGGTGGGCGAGTACAACCAGGCGGTCGTGCTCGACGCCATCCGCCGCCGCCCCGAAGGCATCACCCGCTCCGAGCTGGCCGGCCTGACCGCGCTCAGCGGCATGACCGTCACCAACGTCTGCCGGCGATTGCTCGACGCGGGACTCGTCGAGGAGCACGGGACGCGGGTGGGCGGCCCGGGCAAGCCCGCCGCGGTGCTCCGGCTCAACCCGTCCGGCGGGTTCGCGGTCGGGGTGCACATCGACCCGGCGGCGATCACGTACGTCCTCGTCGACCTCTCCGGGTCGGTCCGCGACCACTCCCGCACAGGGACCCCCACCGCCGGCGAGCCCGCTGCGGTCATCTCCGAGATGGCCGAGGCCATCGAGGGACTGATCGAGCGGTCGCTGGTCGACCGGTCGCGCATCCTCGGCATCGGCATCGCGTCGCCAGGCCCCGTGGACGTCGAGAACGGCATCGTGCTCAACCCGCCCATGATGCCCAACTGGCACTTGGTGCCGCTCCGCCGGGCGCTGGGAGAGGCCACCGGGCTCCCCGTCCTGCTCGAGAAGGACACCACGGCGGCTGTCGTCGCCGAACTCTGGTTCGCAGAGCCGGGGAGCAGCCGGGACTTCGCGTTCATGTACTACGGCACCGGCCTGGGCACGGGCATCGCCGTGTCGGGCGAGGTGGTGCGCGGGATCGGATCGAACGCGGGGGACGCCGGGCACATCACCGTCGACCCCCACGGTGCGGTGTGCACCTGCGGTCGGCGGGGGTGCGTCGGCTACATCACCGTCCCCCGGGCGCTCGTGGAGCGCGCGGTTCTCGACGGGCTGCTGACGGCCGACGAAGCGGGCGACCCCGACGACATGGGCGACGTCAGCGCCGCGTTCCACCGGCTGGCCGCGCTGGACGCGGCCGGCGACCCGCGCGCCCGGGCGATCATGGTCGACACCGCGAGGTCCCTGGCGCGGGCGATCGTCGTCGTCGTCAACCTGCTCGACATCGACGAGGTCATCTTCGGCGGTCCGTTCTGGAACCCGATCGCCACCTCCCTGCTCGCCGAGCTGCCGGAGGCCGTCTGGTCGGATCCCGCACTCGTCCCGCCGCATCCCGTGCGGCTGGTGCAGTCCGATATCGCGGTCGACGTCGCGGCGGTCGGAGCGGCGACCCTCGTGCTGGACACCACCTTCTCGCCCAGGCCGTCGGCGCTCCTGCTCGCCGCCGACTAGCGCGTCCGGATCAACGCCGGAAACGAATACCTCCGCCGGGAACTCTGCACGAGGGCTGCCTCGCTCACGCCGCTTCCGGCACGAGTGCAGTGATCGCGGTCACCTCGTCGTCGGTGAGGCGGATCGCAGCGGCCCCGAGGTTGCTCGCCAGGTGGTCGACGCTGGTGGTGCCGGGAATCGGCAGCACGTTGTCGGCGCGGTGGAGAAGCCAGGCCAGGGCGATCTGGTGCACCGACGCGTCATGATTGTGCGCGATCGGCGCGAGAGCGGCGGCGATACGCTCGGGGTCGCCACCGTCCTGGATGGACACGGGGTGCCACGGAGAGAACACCGCGCCGGCCGCCTCCGCCGCCCGCTGCAGGTCGACCCCACGGCGATTGCCGACATTGTAGAGCGCGGTCACTGCGTCGATCGGGGTGATGCTCTGGGCGAGTTCGAACTGGGCGGCCGTGACGTTCGAGAGACCGATGTGCCGGATGAGACCCTCCTCTTTGAGCGCGGCGAGCGTGGCGACCTGCTCCTCGAACGGTGCATCCGTGGCCTGACCGCTGTGCAGGTAGTAGAGGTCGATGCTGTCGACGCCGAGCCGTCGGGCGCTCATGTGGGCGGACTGCCGGAGGTAGTTCGGATTGCCCACCGCGTCGAGCGTGGAGTAGTCGTAGCCGCCGCGGACGAACCCGCCCTTGGTGGCGATGACCAGCTCCTCCGGGTACGGGTGGAGCGCCTCCCGGATGAGCAGCTCGTTGGAGTGCGGGCCGTACACGTCCGCCGTGTCGATGAAGGTGACTCCGGCATCCACCACCGCGCGAAGGAGGGCGATGCCCTGCTCGTGGTCGGGATAATCGCCCCACACCTGCTTCCCGGTCAGCTGCATCGCGCCGAAGCCGACGCGGCCGACACTGAGATCGCCTCCGATGCTCACGGTGGTTGCGGTCGAGGATGTCATGATGCTCCCGTCTGCCCGGTACTATGGGCGTCATACTGAGAGTTAGCCTCTCAGTTATCCGATAGATTGTCTATCACATTTTCAGGAGAGGAATCGCGTGAGCCTGTCCGCGCTGCTCGAGGAGAGGCGCCCCCAGCGCGCTGACGCCAGACGCAACTTCGACGCGGTCCTGGACGCGGCCGTCCTCGCCTACGCCGAGCTGGGTGCCGGCGTCGGCATGGAGGAGATCGCCCGCCGTGCGGGCGTCGGCGTGGCGACGCTCTATCGCAACTTCCCCACCCGGATCGCCCTGATGGAGGCGGTCTACCTGGCGGCCGTCGACGAACTCGTGCGATTCGGGGAGTCGATCGAGGAACCGGACCCCTGGAGGGCGCTGGAGATGTGGTTGCTGAAGTTCGTCGACTTCATGCGGACCAAGCACCCCATCGTCACCGTTCTGACCGAGAGTTCGGTCGTCTACGTGCCGACTCGGGATGCCATCTACGGGATCGCCGACCCGCTGGTCGAGCGAGCCCGCCAGGCGGGTGAGGTGCGCCTCGATGTCGATGCCGACGATGTGATGCGGGTGATCTTCGCCGTCACCGGGGGGCTCTACCTGGACGACGCGCAGCTTCACGGAGCCGTGCGCATCGTGCTGGACGGCATCCGGCCGCGGGTGCCGCAGCGCCCAGCGCGCTAGCCGTTCCGGGTGGCACCGGCGCGAAGGATCATGTCCGCCACGAATGCGCTGAGGTCCCGCACCTCCTCCCCCGCCACGTCGTGCCCGAGGTCGCCGTAGACCCTCTCGTCGACCGAGAGATGCGTCGCGCTGAACTCCGCCGTGCGCAGGATCGCCGACCGCGGGATGACCGAGTCGTGCGCGCCGCGTCCCCAGAACACCGGAGGGCGAGTGAGGGCAAGCTGCCGATCCCCGGGCTGGGCGTCGTCGATGACGAATCCGCCGAGCTGGACACCGAAGCCGAACTCGGCGGGGCGCCTCCGCATGAGCTGGAGGGCCATGGCCCCGCCTTGGGAGAACCCCATCACGCCGACGGAGCGAAAGCGTGGGAGGGCGTCGTACCAGGCGAGCACGGAGTCCACTGCCGCATTGGCGACCTCCGGGCGCGGGTTCCCGATCGGGTTCCCCGAGCTCGGGAACCAGGCGTAACCGCCCGCCTCGGCGATGGGGGCGCGGAGCGAGGCGATCGTGAGCTCCTGGGGAAGGCGGGGGCGGAGGGCGAACAGGTGCCGTTCGTCATAGCTCCAGCCGTGCATCATGATCAGCAGATCGGAGTCCGGGCCGCCCGGGCTGTGAGCCCACAGCACCGAGTCCGGGTCGAGAGGCGGGTACTTCACGGTTCGATCCGAGGTCATCGTCAGACCAGGAGCGCCCCGCCGTCCACCGGAATGGACGTGCCGGTCATGAAGGACTGGGTCATCGAGTACACGAAAGCGTGCGCGACGTCGTCGACCTCGCCGACGCGGCCGGCCGGGAGGGCATCGGCCTGCTGCTGATACATCGCCTGCTGATCCTCGGCGCTCATGCCGCTCCACAACGGGCTTCGGACGATGCCCGGCTCGACCACGTTCACGCGGACGGGAGCGAGCTCGACCGCGAGGGCACCTGCGAGGCTCGTCATCGCCCCGCACAGGCTGGACGCAACCGCCCAGCCGGCACCGGGGCGGGTGCGAGCCGAACCGGAGGTGAGGGTGATCGACCCACCCGGCCGGATGTACTGTGCTGCAGCGCTCACCGAATTGAGGGCGCCGAAGAAGCGCACCTGGAAGAAGGCGCGCGCCCGGTCGATGTCGAGTCCGTCCACGGGCAGGAGTCCGAGCGGCTCCCCCGCGGTGTACGCGAGGTGATCGAATGGGCCGACCTCGGCGAAGAACGCCTGGACGTCGGCGGGATCGAGGACGTCGAGGGTCCGGCCGGTGGTGCCGGCGGACAGTTCGCCGAGCGCCGCATCGACGCTCGCCTGACGGCTGGATGCGATGACGACCTCTGCACCGGCGTCAACCGCAGCGTGCGCGGTCGCCAGGCCGATTCCGGATGTGCCGCCGATGATCACGACGCGCTTCCCGTTGAGAGACATGGGGTTTCCTTTCGTTGAACCGCATCGAGCATCCCTCGCTCAGGCGTCCCCCGTCCAAGACCTCTTTCGTTCTTATTGAGACCCGAAAGGTATCAAGGAGTGTGCGATCCTGGCTTTGTGAACACCGATCTGGATCTGCGCAAGCTGCGCTACTTCGTCGCGGTCGCCGAGGAGCTCAACTTCGGCCGCGCGGCGGAGGTGCTGATGATGGCGCAGCCCGTGCTCTCCCGGCAGATCCGAGCGTTCGAGGCGGAACTCGGCGTGCGACTGTTCGTGCGCGACACCCGTGGGACGGAACTCACCGAGCACGGTCGGCTGCTGTACCAGGAGGCGGAGGCGCTCCTCGCGTCCGCTTCGGCGGTCCGGCGCCGGGTGGCGATCGCCGCGCGGGGCGAGTCCGAGTTCACCGTCGGCTTCATGCCCGGTCTGATGGTAACCACAGCCGTACGAGCCTTCCAGCGCACCCTCCCCGAGGTGTCGATCCATGTCATGCGCACGAGCTGGGACAACCAGGTGCGGGTGCTGCACGACGGCCGCGCGGACGTCAGCTATCTGCGACGGCCGTTCGACGCCGCAGGGCTGACCACCGAGCTGTTGTTCTCGGAGCCTCGCGTGGTCATGCTGCCGACCGACCACGAACTGGCGGCGGCGTCGAGCGTCCTCATGGGCGACCTCGCCGGGGAGCACCTCCTCCAGGATCCGGCCGCCGTGCCGGAGTGGGCCACCGTCGCCGCCGAGATGCGCCCCCGTCGAGGGTCGGCGCGTCCTCCGAGCCGGACCGTCGAAGAGAAACTCGAGCTCGTCGCCGTGGGGAGCGGGATCGCTATCCTCCCCCAGTCGACGGCTCGGTTCTACCGGCGACCCGACGTCGCCTTCGTCCCGGTTTCAGACCTGCCGCCGACAGACGTTCTGCTCGGCTGGGAGAGCAGCAGGCGGTCGCGACTCATCGACGCCTTCGTCGCCGCGGCTCGCGACGCCAAGCACGATCTCGGTCAGAACTGATCGCGAGACGGGCGCCGTCGGTGGCGGGTGTGCTCGGGGACTGCACGCCACCCGCGAGAGGAAAACCCCGAGCACACTGCTCCGGGCCGTCCCCGCGCCCGCATCCGGCGTGCGTGGGGACGGCCCGAATGGGGAGGGCCCGCCGATGATCGTGCCCTCCCGTCCTTTCACGGCGCCGTCATGGCGCCGCCGTCCGACACGGGCGGGGAGCTTCTCGCATCGCCGCCCGGATCGACGCCGCGGCCAGCATGCCGGCGCCGACCAGGATCAGGGTCACTAGCCCGGCCGATGGCCCACGAACGGCCACAAGCTGGGAATTGACGGTCGTTGTGAGCGCCTGCCCCAGGATCATCCCCGCGTTCATGATGGTCATCACGGTGCTCGAGCGGCCCGCGGGGGCGCCGGACGCCGCGAGGCTGAACAGGGTCACGATGGTGAGGCCCACCCCGATGCCGGCGCCGAAATACCAGGCGGCCAGGACGACCGAATCGGCTGACGTGGACGCACCGACCATGGCGATGAGGAGGATCCCAGCGCCGGTCATCCAGCGCCAGGTGAGTCGAAAGCGGCTCGGCAGCAGACCGGCGCCGAAGGCCACGCCGCCGGCGGCAATCCCCATCACACCATAGATGAGACCGGCCTGAGCCGGGTGACCGGCTCTGCTTGCGAACCCGGTCAGGGTGGTCAAAGACCCTCCCCAGAAGGCGCCCATCAGCACCATTCCTCCGAGGGTGACGACGGCGCGGGGTGAGAAGACGTCGCGGACGGGCCCAGCAGGAACGGTCTCGCGCGATGCCCGGGCGGCGGCATGAGTGGGATGCACGGCGAAGGCGATGCCGAAGCCTGCCGTCACGAGTGCGGCCAGCAGCAGCGGAGCGGCCGGGAAGAGGGCACCGGCGAGAAGAGCCACGAGGAGGGGTCCGATGATGAACGTCAGCTCGTCCGCCGTCGACTCGTAACCCATCGCCCACGTCAGAGCCGCCGGCGACCGGCCTCCTGCCAGACCGATCCAGCGAGCGCGCGCCATGGGTCCGATCTGCGGGGATGTGCCGCCGGCCGCAGCCGCGACCAGGAGCAGTGACCATAGCGGGGCTCCCACGACGGTCAGGGCGACAAGGCTCGTCAGCGCGATCGCATTCCCGATGCAGGCGACGAGCACGACCGGCCGCTGGCCCCACCGGTCGGCGGCGATCCCGATCACGGAGGCCACGAACGCCGACGTGAGCCCGAGCACGCCGGATACCGCACCCGCCTCGGCGAGCGAGCCGCGGACGATCGTGATCATCGCGATGGAACCGATCAGCGTCATCGCGAGAGGTAGCCGCGCGAAGAGCGCGATGGGGAAGTACGGCAATCCGGCGGCCGCGACGAGCGACCGCACGCCACCGCCCGGTGCCGGCTCAGTCATCGAGGCCGCCCCCGGCCGCGGACGCACCCCTGAGTACTCGCTGCACTCCATCAGCCAGGTCGCGCGCACGCGCACGGGCCATGCGAATGCGTTCTTCCGGGCGCCCGACCCTGCTGTGCGTGTCGATGTAGGCCTTCAGCTTGGGCTCGGTGCCGGATGGACGCACGATGATCCTGGATCCGTCGGCCAGCCGGAAGCGAAGCATGTCCGTCGGTGCGAACTCCCGCACGTCGTGGAGGAAGTCGTCGACCGCCACGACGTCCGCACCCGCGAACACGGCCGGCGGCCGGCGGCGCAGCCTTGCCATCGTCTCGGTGATATCGCTCACCCGAGCTGTCCGGATCGACACCTGTTCCGATGCGTGGGCGCCGAACCGGTGGGCGGCTTCGAGCAGCCGATCGTCCAACGAGCGACCTTCCCGCTTCAACCGGGATGCCAGGTCCAGAACCGCCACAGCGGCGGAGATCCCATCCTTGTCGGACACTTTGGCAGGGTCCACCAGGTAGCCCAGCGCCTCCTCGAACCCGAAGATCAGGTCGGGGACGCGCGCGATGTGCTTGAAGCCCGTGAGCGTCTCCACGAATCGGAGCCCATAGTCGGCTGCCACCTGCCCGAGTGCCGGCGAACTCACAACCGAGCACGCCAGCGTCCCCGTCTCACCGCGTGCGCGAGTCCGTTCAGCGGCGTCCCAGCCGAGCAGAAGGCCCACCTCGTTTCCGGTCAGTCGACGCCAGCCCTGGTCGTCGGGAACGGCGACGGCGAGCCGGTCGGCGTCGGGGTCGTTGGCGATGATGAGTTCGGCCGAGCGTTCCGTCGCGAGTGCATAGGCGAGGTCCAGAGCCCCCGGCTCCTCGGGGTTCGGAAATCGCACGGACGGGAAACGGGGATCGGGATGCTGCTGTTCGGGCACGGGGATCACGGAGGAGAAGCCGGCCGCGGACACCACCTCTTCCACCGTCTTCCAGCCCACGCCGTGCATCGCGGTATGAACCACGCGCATCGCCACTGGGGATCGGGTGACCAGGGAAGAGGTGGCGGCGATGTATTTCCGGCCCACCCACGCCGGGACGAGCTCGAAATCGGACGAGAGCGGGATCACCGCGTAGGGCAGCGCCGCGGCGGCGCCGATGTGTGCAGAGATCTCCTGGTCGACGGGCGCGACGATCTGGGCGCCCTTGTGCTGCCCTCCCAGGTAGATCTTGACGCCGTTGTCACCGGCAGGGTTGTGGCTGGCCGTCACCATGACGCCGGCTGTGGCGTCGAGCTCCCGTACGGCGAAGGCGAGCAGCGGCGTCGGCCCCAGCCGAGCGAAAAGGTACGTCGTGATCCCTGCCGCGGCCATGATCTCGGCGGTGTCGATGGCGAAGGCGTGCGAGTTGGTCCGGCCATCGAAGCCGATGACGACCGACGGGGGGCCGGGGGTGGCGTTGAGGTAGGCGGCGAGCCCCGCCGCGGTGTGGGCGACGGATACCCGGTTCATCCGGTTCGGGCCTGCTCCCAGCGCACCGCGCAGGCCTGCGGTTCCGAATTGCAGACGTCCGGAGAACCGGTCCCGGAGGTCCGCGAGCGCGGCGGGTGAACCCTGGCGTGCCCAGTCGAGCAGCTTGGTCAACTCCTGCCGTGTGACCGGGTCGGGGTCGTTGTGCAGCCACGACTCGGCGCGGGCGAACACGTCGTCCGCGATCATCTGGCAGCCCCCACCGTGTTCACGATCTCGGCAAGCAGCGGGCCGAGGCGGCCCTCCGCCGAGGCGCCGGCCTCCAGTACTTCCTGGTGACTGAGCGGCGCGTTCTGGATCCCGGCGGCGAGGTTGGTGATCAGGGAGATCGCGAGGACTTCCAGTCCGCACTGCCGCGCCGCGATGGCTTCGAGCGCGGTCGACATGCCGACGATGTCCCCGCCGATCGCGCGGACCATCGCGATCTCGGCGGGTGTCTCGTAGTGGGGCCCCGGCAGCTGCACGTACACCCCCTCGTCGATCCCCGGGCGGATGGAGCCGACCAGCTCGCGCAGACGCGGGGAGTACAGGTCCGTGAGGTCGACGAATTCGGCGCCCACGATCGGCGAGGTGGCTGTCAGGTTGATGTGGTCGCGGATCAGCACGGGCTCGCCCGGGGTCCAGGCGGGGTTCAGCCCGCCCGCACCGTTCGTCAGGATGAGCGTCGTGGCGCCGGCCGCGGCGGCCGTGCGCACTCCGTGCACCACGGCGGCGACGCCCTTCCCTTCGTAGAGGTGGGTGCGTGCGCCGATCACGAGGACATGCTTCCCGTCGGCCAACCGGATCGACCGGAGCCGCCCCGAGTGGCCGGCGACACCCGATGGGGTGAATCCGGGCACCTCTGCCGCGGGGATGTCGGCGACGACGTCGCCGATCAGCTCGGCAGCCGACCTCCACCCCGAGCCGAGAGTGATGGCGATCTCGTGCCGGGTGACGCCGGTGAGCTCGGCGAGCGTGCGTGCGGCCTCGCGGGCCAGTTCCGAGGGCCGCCCGTCAGTCACGCGTGCTCCCGCCGTCGACGTTGAGGATCTCGCCGGTGATCGAGCGCGCGGCGACCGAGGCGAGGAACACGATGGCTGCAGCCACTTCGTTGGGCTGCTGCATCCGCTTGGTGGGGATGCCGGACACGAACGCCTCCCGCTGGTCTTCCAGCGAGAGCCCGGTCTGGGCGGCCACCTCGGCGATGACCTGCGCGATCATCGGCGTGTCGACGGTGCCGGGGGCGATGCCGTTGACGGTGATGGCAGGTGCGAGGTCCAGGGCGGCGGCCCGGGTGAGCCCGATCAGTGCCGCCTTCGAGGTCGTGTAGTCGACCTGATTGCTGAAGCCGTGCTTGCCGGCGACCGAGGTGATGTTGATGAACGCGCCCTCCCTGTCCTCGTCGGCCAGACGCCGGGCGATCTCACGCTGGATGACGTACGGGCTGGTGAGGTTGATGTCCAGGGTGCGGCGGAAGTCGTCGGTGTCGACGGAGAAGGTGGGGCGTGCGACCTGGAACCCGGCGGCGTTCACGACGATCTCGGGGGTGCCTTCGAGCGCGGCGAGGGCACGCTCGACATCCGTGGTGTCGGCGAGATCGACGATCTGCGAGGTGACTCCGTCGCTGTCGGTGGGCAGCCGGTCCCAGGCGTAGACGGTGGTCGCGCCAGCGTTGAGCAGGGCGGCGGTGATGGCGCGGCCCATGCCGCCTGCAGCGCCGGTGACGAGTGCTGTGCTCCCGATGAGGGTGAAGCCGAGAGGTGCCTGATTGCGGTTCACTATCGTGTTTCCTTCCAGGTGTTGGTCTGCGCGGACAGCCGGATGGCGTCCATCGCGAGTGCGTTGCTGAGCCCGTCGACGAAGGTGGCGACTCCGCGTTCCTCCGCCTCACCCCCGTAGATGGCGGCGATGCTCCGCCCGAGGGATGATGTGGGCGCGTCAAGTCCCAGCGTGCGCAGCCCGGAGGTCTTGTCGCCGATGCGGAGCAGGTTGGGGTGCCCGGAGGTCCAGACCGCCGACCCGAGGGTGCCGTCGACGCGCAGTTCGATCTCGTCGAACGAGCCGTGGGAGAGCTCGGTCCCGTAGACCTGTCCGACGACGCCCGAGTCGAATCGGAGCAGCGCGGCGAACAGGTCGTCGTTGGGCGGGTTCACCCGGCCGGACGCCGAGCCGGTGTCGTAATCGCGCTCTCCCATGCTCGACAGGAGCCCGCTCGCCTCGCCGATGTGGTCCCCGAGCACGAACTCCGCGAGGTCGAGCCAGTGCGAGCCGATCTCGGTGACAGTGCGGGAAGGGCCGACCTGCTGCGGGTCGTACCGCCAGTCGAGCCCGCTCGGAGTGGCGTTCCACTGCTGGCGGTAGTGCCCGAACACCGAGACGGGCGCGCCGAGGTCTCCGGCGCCGATCGCGGCACGGAGCAGCTGGATGCCTTCGTCCTGCCGGCGGTTGAAGTTGAGGAAGTGAGCGACGTCGTGGGACTGCACGTACTCCAGAGCCTCGGAGGCGAGCTCTCCGGTCGGAGCGAGCGGCTTCTCGCTGACGATCGCCAGTCCGCGCTCCGCGGCCTCCCGGATGGGGTCGAGATGGTTCATCGGCGTCGAGCACACATGCACGTGGGTGACACCGGGAGTGTCCAGCGCTTGGGTCAAGGAGAGCGCGGACACGGCGTCCCAGTCGGCGGCGAACCGGTCGCGGTTCGCCGGACTGGGGCTCCAGACGACCGCGGGAGCGATCCCGATGTCAGCGAGCGCGCGGGCGTGACTGACGGCGATCATCCCGGACCCGATGATGACCGGGCGGACGGACGTGTTCTTCATGGTGCTCCTATCGGGATTCGCGTCAGTAGTCGACGCGGGTCGTGTTCGACTTCCACGCGTCGAACGGCGTCGCCCGGCCGGGGAGGGGGTGCGATTCCACCGGTGTCTCCCAGGTTTTGCGGTCTCGGGCGAAGAGGTCGTAGAAGGCGAGGTCGTCGAAGCCGCCGTCGGCCGCGTCGTAGCGGTCCGCGGCGAAGACCACCCGGTCCACCCGCGCCCACAGGCTCGAGGCCAGGCACATCGGGCACGGTTCGCACGAGGAGTAGAGGGTCAGACCGGAGAGGTTGAAGTCGTCGCGCAGGCGGCCGGCGGCTCGCAAGGCGACGATCTCGGCGTGCGCGGTGGGGTCGTTGTCGCGCGTGACGCGGTTCTGGCCGACGGAGACGACGGCGCCGTCCGCGTCGACGAGGACGGCGCCGAACGGGCCGCCGCCGGCGGCGACGTTCTCGGTGGCGAGCCGCACCGCGTGCTCGAGGTGCGCGCGGTCGGTCGAGGACAGGGAGTCGGAGGAGGGCATGGCTGTCTTTCTCTTGTGCAGGACGTCAATCGCGGAGTTCCGCGAAGGTGGCGATGTTGCCGCCGGCGCGCTTGGCGATGTAGGCGGCGACGGTCACGGCGAGGATCGTGAGGATGTAGGGGATGGCGAGGAGGAACTCGGTCGGCAGACTCCATCCCTGCACCTGGGCGAGGATGCCGAGCGCGTTGGCGACGCCGAAGAAGGCGCACGCTCCGACGACACCCCACACCGTTCCCCCGCCGAAGATGAGGGCGGAGAAGGCGAGGAATCCCCGGCCGGCCGTCATGTCCTGGCTGAAGGAGTCGAGGCCCCCGAGCGAGAGCTCCGCTCCCCCCATCGCGATCAGGACGCCTCCTGCGGCGATGGCCCAGAAACGGACTACGGTAGGCGACTGGCCGGCACTGCGCGCCGCGAACGGGAATTCGCCGACCGCGTTCATGACCAGCCCGGCCTGGGTCCGGCGCAGCACAACCCAGACGATCAGAGCGACGAAGGGGAGGATCCACACAAGGATGGACATCCCTGCCATGATCTGCATCGGCCCACCGCGGACAGTGGAGGGGATGGGCGCCGGAAGCGCCACCGGCGCATTCGCCGTCGCTTGAGAGCCGTAGAAGACGTTGAGCATGAACACTGTGAGCGCCAGCCCGACGGTCGAGAGGCCGATGCCGACGATGATGACGTCGCCTTTGAGGATGGTGATGCACAGCCAGTAGACGATCGACACGGCGACGGTGACGGCGGCGGTGATGAGCAGAGTCAGGGCGATGCTGCCCGTCGCCTTGGCCGCCGCGACCGCGGTGAAGGCGGCGATCGCCATGAGCCCCTCGAGACCCAGATTGAACACTCCGACGCGGTAAGCCAGGAGGCCGCCGAGGGCCACCCAGAGGAGCGGGGCGGCGTCGCGTATTGCGGTGGCGAGGAACTCATACATCTGCTGTCTCCGCTGCTGTCGGGGATGGTTCGGGGATGTTCTGATCGGGTTTCGGCGCGCGGGCTCGCCTCCGCCAGACGCTGCGCACCTGCAGAGTGATCAGCACGGCGATGAGCCCCTGGATGAGGTCGAGCGCGGAGCGGGGAATGTCCGAGACGGTCGGGAGGTACTGGAGGGCGGCCTGCAGTCCGCCGAACAGCAGCCCGGCGAGGACGACGCCGGGCACGGTCAACATCCCGACCAGGGCAACGAGCACCGCGGTGAAGCCGATGTCGGGCGAGAAGCCGGCGACGAGCCGGCCGGCGGGGCCGAGCACGTCCAGGCTGCCCGCGAGACCGGCCGCGGCTCCCGCTGCGCCGAAGCACACGAACGCCAGCCGGCTCGACGACGCACCCTGCCAGCGCACGACGACGGGGTTCCGCCCCAGCAGTTCCGTGGTGAGTCCACTGCGAGTGGACGATGCCCACACCCAGACCAGCACGACAGCGAGCACGGCGATGATGAGCAGGGCGGCCGACACTCCCAGTCCGTTCGAAACGCGAGCATCCTGCGGTAGCGCTGTGGTGGACGCGACGGCGCTCGACCCGGCCTTGTCCCGCAACGGGCCACCTGCCACGTACTGCACCAGGAGCACCGCGATGAAGTTGAGCATCAGCGTGGAGAGCACCTCATCGGTGCCGAACACCACCTTCAGCACGGCGGCGATCAAGGCCCACAGGGCACCGCCGACCATGCCGGCGACCGCGCAGAGCACGCTGAGCAGCGGCCCTGGGACGTGGACCGTCAGCCCGACGACCGTGGCCGCGAGAGCGCCCAGGTAGATCTGCCCCTGTGCGCCGACATTGAAGAACCCGGCGCGGAAGGACACGAGGACACCGAGACCGGCGATCACCAGCGGGATGGTCCAGCGCAGCGTGTTCTGCAGCGCGCCGGGTGCCGTGATGGCGCCTTGCACGGTGCCGCTCCAGACGGAGGACACGTTGTAGCCGGAGGCCAGGAAGACGAGGGAGCCCAGGGCGAAGGCTGCGATGACCATCGCCGCGGAGCGCCCGAAGGCGGAGAGCCTATGCATGAGCGGCACCGACCATTTCCGTTCCGATTTCGATGAGCGAGGCTGTCGGCGGCATCTCGGCCACGATGCGACCGCCTCGGAGGACCAGGATGCGCGTCGAGAGAGCGCGGAGTTCGTCGAGATCGCTCGAGACCAGGAGGACGGCTCCGCCGCGAGCGGCGACGTCGGCGAGAGACTTCTGCACAAAGGCGATCGCGCCGATGTCGAGCCCCCGGGTGGGCTGGGCGGCGAGGACGAGCCGGGCGTTGTCGTCGATCTCGCGGGCGAGGATCGCGCGCTGGATGTTGCCGCCGGAGAGCTGCCCTGCTGCCTGATCCACCGACCGGTACGCGACACTCCAGGTGTCCAGGCGGGCGGAGACCGAACCCCGGAGTTTCGATCGGTTGATGAAGGCTTTCGTCTGCATGAGGACGTCGGATATCGCGACGTTCGCCCAGAGCGGGCTGGTCGAGCTGACCCCCTCGAGGTTCCTCTCGAACGGGACGGCTCTGATTCCGGCGCGGCGGCGACCGATCACAGACGCGCGTCCGATCTCCGTGCCGTCGAGCGTGAGGGAACCGGTGACGGGGGTGAGGCCGACGATCGCCTCGACGAGGGAGCGCTGACCGTTCCCTTCCACCCCGGCGATGCCGACGATCTCGCCCGGACGCAACTCGAGCTCGACCTCTGAGAGGGCCGCGTCGTTGGACGAGTCCTTGGTCGACAGGCCGCTGGCCCGCAGAAGCGGTTCAGCGTCCGCCGGGAGTGCGGCGCCGACGTAGCTGACTCCCCCGCTGTCGACCAGCTCCACGACGTCGTCGGTTCGCTGCTGACCGATGATGTGCCCGGCCACGGTCTCGGGCGTGAGTTCGCGCGCCGGGGTCAGCGGCAGGGACACCCTGCCCTTCTCGAGCACGGTCACGGTGTCCGCCACAGCGAACACTTCGGCGAGTTTGTGCAGCACCACGATCACGGTGAGGCCCCGTGCAGCGAGCCCCCGGATGCGCTCGAACAGTGCAGGAACCTCGCTCGCCGGAATGGCGGCCGTGGGCTCATCGAAGATCAGCACCCGGGCATCGCCCACCAGCGCCCGGGTGATCTCCAGGGACTGACGCTGCGGAACCGACAGGTCGCGCACCCGGATGCGCACGTCGAGGCCCAAGCCCGCCTCGTCCGCACGTCGCTGCCAGTGCTGCTCCAGCTTTCGCCGCGAGTAGAGAGGTTTCGTGTCGGCGGAGAACAGCTCGAGACACTCTGCGATCGTCATCGACGGCGGCGAGCTGAAATGCTGGTGCACCATGTCGACGCCCTGCTTGCGGGCTCCGACGACATCGCCGGCCTGGAGCCGGACACCGTCGAGGGAGACCGTGCCGTCTGTGGGCTCGTACAGCCCACAGACGACACGGGCGAAGGTCGTCTTACCTGCCCCGTTCTGACCGACGACCGCATGCACGGCTCCCGGCTCGAAGCTGACATTGACTTCCGAGAGGGCGGCGAAGTCGCCGAACCTCATGGTGACGTCTGCGACGTCGAGACGGGGGCCGAGCATGACGGATGACCTCATCGTTTCAGCGGAGGGATGGGTGGAGGGAGCGGCTTCAGATGCCGTCGGTGTCGTAGGCGACTTTCACGGAGCCGTCGACGATCTGCTTCTTCAGGTCGTCGAGCTTGGGTTGCAGGGCTTTCACGTCGGCGACACGGTCGGAGCCGCCGTTCAGGAAGCTGTCGGCGATCTGCACTCCGACCAGGTCCTTGTCGAGCGAGGCGGCGTAGGTGCCCAGGGACTTGCCGGACTTCAGGATCCGAGTGACGGCCTCCTTGAGTGCATCGCCGAATCGCAGGTACGTCAGGCCGACGACCGTCTTCGGGTTCTGCTGGGCGACCGCGGCAGAGGCGTCCGTGAACACGAGGGCGTTGGCGGTGGCCGCCGCCTGGATGATGCCGACCGAGCTGCCGCCGGCGTCGGTCTGGAGGAGGTCGGCACCCTGGGAGATCATTCCGAGAGCGATGTCACGGGCCTTCGACGGGTCGGAGAACGAGCCCACGATGCCGCTCAGCACCTTCACACGGGGATTGGCGGCCTCGGCGCCGGCCTTGTATGCGTGGAAGTTCGCGTAGAGCAGCGGGGAACCGGCGCCACCGATCCACCCGACCGTATTCGACTTCGTCAACGTGCCTGCCGCGTACCCGGACAGGTACAGCGCCTTGTAGACGTCGAAGCTCACCGTGGTGAGGTTCGCGATCTTCTTCTGGGGCGGGTCGGCGAAGATGTGGACGAACTGCGTGTCCGGGAAATCCGGGGCCACGCCGTTGAGGGCGTTCGTGATGTCCGGGAACGCCCCGGCGATCACGTTCGCGCCCGACTGCGCGACGTTGCGGATCGAGCTCTCGTACCCCGACGGGTCGGTCGACTCGACGTACTTGGTGTTGACGTCGTCCGCGGTCTTGATCTTCTTCAGCCCGGCGACGAGGTCGTCGACGCCCGAATCGTCGCCCGCCGCCTGGGTCGAGACGAAGGCGACGGTCTTCTTTCCGCCCGCTTCTCCGCCTGCGCTGCTCGAGCAGCCGCTCAGAGCGAGCGAGGCGATGGCGATGGCGGCGACCGTTGTAGCCACCATCCGAATCTTCTTGGTCACTGTGGTGCTCCTATTCCTCGTTGAACTCAGGAGGCAGAAGCGGCGCTACAGGGGGCTCATTCATCGGGCTGAGCTGCACCGTTTCATCCGAGTGAGAACGAAGCTAATGACGTTATGCGTATAACGCAATACGTATAACGCGCTTGCTTTGTGTCGGTTCCGAGTGCGACAGCTCGCTACTCGGCGGGGGTCATCCCGGTCGACGTCCGGGGGATGTACTGCGTCGCCACCGCGATCTCTCGCGCGTTCCCTTCCGTGACCAGGTCTTTGAGCGCCTGGCCGGCAGCAGCTCCGATCGCCACCGACGGCAGCCGGATCGAACTCAATGCGGGGTCGACGATCGCCGCGGCATCCGTGTCGTTGAACGCGACGAGGGAGAAGTCGTCCGGAATCCGCAGGTTCATCCCCCGGGCAGCCCGGATGACTCCGAACGCGTGGCGATCGTCGGCGCACAAGACCGCGGTGACTCCCGCGGCTCGCCATTCGGGCCACTTCTGCGCGAACCGCTCGGCGATGGCGCCCATGTCCAGGCTCTCCAGCCGCAGGTCCGGCCCGACCACCTTGAGTCCGCGCGCCTTGAAGGCGGAGACCACTGCGGCCCGGCGGCTCGCCAGGGTGAGCGAATTGGCGACGAAGGACACATAGCCCACCCGGCGATGGCCGAGACGGTGAAGATCCTCCGCCACCTCTCGGAGGCTTTCCACGAGTTCGAAGCTCACCCGGGAGGTGCCGGGCGGTGCCTCGGGCGAGTCGACGAGCACCGCGGCGGCGCCCACCTTCCCGATCGCCTCCACCTCGGCGGCGGACGGGCTGGCAAGGATGACTCCTGTGGTATCCGCGAAAACGGAGCTGCTGACCACGTTGGGGCGGTCGGGGTGGGCCCGGCCCGGCCGGGAGTCATGGAAGGTCAGCTCCCACGCATCGTCGAGCACTCCCCCGACACCCTCCAGGATCGATCCGAAGAAGTGGTAGGAGAACCCGGGGAAGATGAACGACACCGATCGCGACGACCCCGCGGTGAGCCGCCGGGCGGTGCGGTTCGGCACATAGCCGAGATCCGCGACGGCCTTGGCGATTCGTTTCTGCAGCTCTTCGCTGAGCCGGCCTTCGTGCTTGCCGGTGACCCAGAGTGAGACGGCGGCCTGCGAGCAGCCGGCCGCCTTGGCGACATCGATGGAGGTCACACGACGCGCCAGGTGCGGCAGCGGGTCGACCTGCGGCATTCGAACGCCCCCCTAATGCACGGCCGGGCGGCGTAGGAAGTCGCGCAACGACTCGACGATGAAGGCGTGGTCGAGTTCGGGAGGGAGACCGCTGACCGCGATGGTGCCGACCACGCCCGCTCCACGCACCGTGAGCGGGAATCCTCCTCCGCTGCCCGAGTAGAGCCGGGCATCCACCCAGGGGGCCGTCTCGAGCGAGAAGGGCGGGTTGTAGAGCGGGAAGCGCAGCCCGGCGAGGTACGTGCTGGTGCCCCATTCGCGGACGGTGCGCTTCTTGCGATCGATCCACTTGTCGTTGTGCGACGTCGTTCCGGGCAGCGCCGCCCGGAAGACGTCCTGCTCGCCGAGGGCGACATCGATCACGATCCCATGACCTGCCTGCGCCGCACGCTCGCGAAGGTACACCCCGAGTTCCCACGCCAGATCGTGGTCCATCCGCTCGAACTGCAGCTCGCGCTCGTGCGCCTCGAGAACCGCGAGCAGGTCGTCCATGTCGCTCATGATGCTGTTCCGGTCGAAACGACGGCACTCTGTCTCAGCGCTTCGGGGCGAGTCATGAGATGAACCTACTATGGCGATGGCACCGGCCGGACGCGTTCAGCGCGACCCGGCGCGCGCCTGCCGTTCCTCGTGCAATCGCCGCCGCAGCGGTGAATACGACTCGGTCGGCCTGAGCTCGACGCGGGCGGGCGGAAGCTCCATTCCGTCGTCGCCCACGAAGCCGACATGCACGGACGCCCCCGTCTCCACGTCCACCCGCTTCAGGCTGGGTCCCGCATCGGCGGGAACGTGGCGGTCCCCCCACTGCTGCAACGCCGAGAGGACGACGTACAGCTCCCTCCCGGCCTCGGTCAGCCGATACTCGGAGCGGCGCCTCTCACCGGGTTCCTGGTAGTCCACCTTCGTCATCACGCCGTGCTCCACGAGCATCGCGAGCCGCGCCGTCAGGACGTCTGCTGCCACTCCGAGACTGCGCCGGAACTCCTGGAAGCGGGTGAAGCCCTCGAGGGCGTCGCGGATGATCAGCAGCGTCCAACGTTCACCCAGCACGCCCAGGCTTCGTGCGATGGAGCAGGTGTCGTCTTCCGGTATCGAACCCATCCTTCGAGTGTACCTGAGTTGCCCCATCCCACTCAGATAGCTAGGTTGGATCACACAACCCAGATGGAGGGATCGAGAATGAAGCTTGAACACACCACCGCAGTGGTCACCGGAGCGAATCGCGGATTGGGGCGACACATCGCCAGGCAACTGCGCGACAGCGGAGCGAATGTGTTCGCCGGCGCCCGAAATCCGGACTCCGTCGATCTCGCAGGGGTGACGCCCCTCCGGCTGGACATCACCGACCCGGCTTCCGTGGCCGCCGCCGCCGCCTCGGTCGGGAACGCGGCGATCCTCGTGAACAACGCGGGGGTCGTCACCGGATCGTCGCTGCTGGGAGGCGAGCTCGCCCATATCCGCCACGAGTTCGAGACCAACTTCTTCGGCACTCTCTCCGTCACACGGGCCTTCGCACCGCAGCTGGGCGAGCACGCGGAGAGCTACGTGCTCAACATCCTGTCCGCATACTCCTGGCTCAACGTTCCCTTCATCGGCGGCTACAGCGCCTCGAAGGCGGCGGAGTGGTCGCTGACCGACGGCCTCCGGCAGGATCTCGCCGGCCAGGGCACCCGGGTCGGCGGACTCTACGTCGCCCTGATGGACACGGACTTCTCGCGGGTGTTCGACGCTCCGAAGGAGGACCCGGCGGACGTCGCACGTCTCGCGGTCGACGCCATTGAGAACCGCGAATTCGAGGTGTTCGCCGACGAAGAGAGCCGCAGCATCCGCGCCGGCCTTCCCGGGGGAGTCGAAGCCCTGTACCCGTCGCTGTCGCAGGCATCGCTGTCGCAGGCATCGCTGTCGCAGGAAGACCAGGCGCGATGACCAACCCGCATCTTCCTGAGATCGCTCAGCCGCCCGTCCGGCAGCCCGGAACAGTGCCGGACGGGCCTCCCCCGGGGCGGCTGCCGCCGCGAGCACGCATCCTCGCGGCGGCGGCGCACCTCTTCATCCGGTACGGCGTCGGGGCGGTGGGAGTCGATCGCATCGCACAGGAGGCGCGCGTCTCCAAACGCTCCCTGTACCAGCACTTCCAGACGAAGGACGCGCTGGTGGCCGACACACTGAACGAGGTCGGATCGAACGTGTTCGCGCAGTTCTTCCACCCGGACGGCGCCAGGACGCCACGCCAACGCATTCTCGATGTCTTCGACGCCCTCTCGGAGGTCGCAGACAACGACGAGTACTTCGGGTGCCCTTTCGTCAACATTGCGACCGAAGTGCGCAGCAGGGAGCATCCGGCCGCGCTGGTGGCACGACACTACAAGGACCTCTACACCGCGTATTTCGAGCGCGAAGCGACCGCGGCGGGCGCAGACCACCCGCACGAGCTGGCCGAGCAACTCACTCTGATGTTCGACGGCGCCGCGGCCCACGCCGCGCTCTATTCGGGGTTCCCCGAGAGCGCACGCTCCGCCGTCGCGCACCTGCTGGACACCGCCATCAGGACGAGCCTTAGCGTCGAGTAGGACGAGCCTTCGAAGTAGCCATCGAGCATTCCCGCCACCACGCCCGCGCGATCCTCCATCGCACGACAGGCCCATCCAGGGTGGCCGCATCCCGAGAAAACAAACGCACAGCGGGGAATCAGGAGCGCCCGAACGGGGGCGTTTACACATCCTGGCGCATCCGCGATGATGAGCCTCCGTGCGCTCGTCGGAGCGCTTCAAGGAACGAGCCCACGTGAACCGAATCGCGTCAGGACACCGTCGTGTTCTCACCCCTCTGATCGCGGGTGCAAGTGCACTGGCTGGGCTCGCCGCCCTGCTCGTGTTCACAGCACCTGCGTCTGCCTCCATCTCGGTCGGTCTCGTCCCCACGAACCCCATCGCGCCCGCTGCAGGCTCGATGTCCGTCGCAGTGGACAGTTCGACCGGGGTCATCTACTCGTCGGGTTACAAGTCCGAAGAACTAGACGCGATCGACGGCGCCACGAACGCACTGATCACGGCCATCCCGCTCGGGTTCCCGGCCGGCTACCTCCGCCAGGAGTCTGTCGCCGTCGACCCGGCCACGCACGCCGTCTACGTCATCAGCCCGTCGAGCGCCGAGGTCGCGGTGATCGACGGTTCCACAAACAGGATCAGCGCGACGATCGCTCTGCCGGCGGTGGCGACGGGGATCGCTGTCGATCCGCAGACCGACCGGGTGTATATGGCGTCGGCGGGCGCCGTGTTCGTCCTCGACGGCGCGACCAATGCTGTGACATCGATCGCGGCGCCGGCAACGGCCTGGGTGTCGGTGAACAGTGTGACGAACACGGTCTACGCCACATCCAGCACTGGCCTGGCGGTCATCGACGGCGCCACCGCCACCGTCCGGGCGAACGTCGCGATCAGCGGCACGGTCTACGGCGCCACAGCCGACGAGGCGAACAACGACGTGTATCTGTGGAGTCAACCACCGAACACCGCGGGTGGCCTGCTCGTGGAGACGATCGTCAGCGGAGCGACGGACACGATCATCGGGACGATTCCCAACGGCGGGCACACCGCGGTGAATGCCGCCACGGACCAGGTGTTCATCGCCGCCTTCCCGACCGACCTCGTCGATGTCGACGGGGCTACGAACACCGTCGCCGGCGACGTCCCTGACCCGACCGCCGGCATCGGGGAGCAACTCGCCGTCAATCAGTCCACGGGCAATGTATACATGCCGACGGCGCTCGACATCCGTGTGTACTCTGCACCGATCGTCATCACCTCCGCTGCACCTTTGGCTTCCCTGGTGCAGGGCGTGGACTACTCGGAGCGGTTCACCGCTAGCGGGGTCGGCGCGATCACCTACGCGGTCACGAGCGGAGCCCTCCCCACAGGCATCGCACTCGACAGCGCGAGTGGCGTCCTTTCGGGCGTCCCTGCGGCCGGTGGCACGTTCTCGTATTCGATCACCGCCACCGATGCCATCGGCGGGGCCGTCACGAAGGCGTACTCACAACGGGTGATCGAGATCGATCGCATCGCGGGCGGCGACCGCTACAGCACGTCGGTAGCGGTGTCGGAGCAGGAGTTTCCGGCCGGTGCCCCGGTTGTGTTCATCGCGGATGGACAGAACTTCCCGGACGCCCTCTCCGCCGGGCCGGCCGCGGCTGCGATGGGCGGACCGGTTCTGCTGACGGCACCTGGCTGGATTCCTGGTCAGGTCTCGGATGAGATCTCCCGGCTGAAGCCGAGCAAGATCGTCGTCGTTGGCGGTCCGGTTTCTGTAAGCGCGTCGGTGTTCAGCGAGTTGCACGGCCTGGTGTCCGACACGGTGCGCTGGGCGGGCTCCGACCGCTATGCCACGAGCCGGGCCGTTGCCGCGAACGCCTTCCCCAATGGGTCCTCCGGCGTGTTCATCGCCACCGCCAACAACTTCCCGGACGCACTGGCTGCAGGAGCGGTCGCCGCATCGTTTCAGGAGCCTATCCTTCTCCTCGACGGGCGCGAGCCATGGCTCTCGGACGGCGACGTCACCGCGCTGAACGCACTCGGGCCGTCACGTATCGACATCGTAGGCGGCACGGCGAGCGTCTCAAGCGGTGTCGAGGCCGACCTCAACACCGGCGGAGCGATCGTGTCACGCTGGGCCGGTCAGGACCGTTACGAAACGGCAGAGCGCCTCAACGAGGGCTTTTACAACACCAGCGGGAGCAACGGAGCCCAGCCGGGGTCTTCCACCGTGTTCCTCGCGACTGGAACGAATTTCCCAGACGCGCTCAGCGCCGGACCGTGGGCAGGCGGAATCGCTGAGGCACCGCTCTACTCGGTGCCCGCCGGGTGCGTCCCGCAACAGGTGCTCGCAGACATCAACGGCCTCGGCGCAACCCAAGTCGTCCTCATCGGAGGGACCGCGACGCTCACATCCGGCGTCGCCGCGCTCACGCCGTGCGGGTGACTCGCCGCGCTTCCCGCTCCCATCTTGGTTGGACCGCCGTGTTGGATCGCCGTACTTTGATGACCGCGCGGCTCCGAACCCGCTTTCTTGGCGGGGCCGAGAACCAGATGTAGTCAAATGCAGTCAAACGCCCGATCCGGGGAAAGCGAAACCCCCGGACCGCAGGAAACGGCAGGCGGACCTTGTCCGCCGACAAAGAGAAAGCATGTCGTTGTCAGCAGAGGCAGAACTGCAGGCCTACCCTGACTCAGCCATCATGCTGACCATAGGAGCAGGGCGACAAGCAGCAAACTCGACACGATCAGAATCGTCGTGGCCAGGCCTGTCGCGCGCTCCTGAAATGTATCTGCTGGAATCAGAGAGTTGCTGCGGCCAATGGCCCGAGCCAGCGAGCCGTTGACGGCGCTCGCGATGATCGTGACCAGCGCCCCCCGCGCGGTAAATCCGGCGCTCAGCAGGCAGAGGTGGATCGTCGAGGGCGTCGCCGCCCTTAGTGTCTCCGTCACCCGTGCGAGGAATCGACAGACTTGTAAGGCCGCCCACTATCAGAACTGACCCGAAGGCGATCAGTCCTGAGAAGCTACCTGAGTGGAAGCCGGCGGCGAGCACCGACCCGATCACGATGACCACCCCCACTGGAATGAGCACCCAAGGCGCCAACCGACGAACCTGCGGCCGTCCCTTCTTGCTCAGTGGCATGAGCTCCTCCCAGCATGCTCTTCATGGTGCAGTTCACACATCACTGGGCGCTTCAGATCGTCAGTGTCCCGGTCATCCAGTTCTCGAGGTAGCACATGACGGTCGGCGCCACCCACTTCCGACTGTCATCCTCGTGGTTCCAGGCGTAGACGTCGTGAGTCCCGCTGAGCGAAACCGCGAATTGGTCACCGTTGCCCGCGTCCGCGAAGAAGACGAGCCCAGAGAAGGGCAGGTAGAGCTTACGAAAACGATCATCGTTCCGGAAATGGACGTTATCGTCGGCGATGCGCTGTGTACTCCAAAGCAGGCCCAGCCCGTACTCTCCTTCGATGCCGTTCGTCTCAGCCAGCAGTTGCCGGAGATGGTCGGGCAGTCCGTGCCCCAATTTAGCTTCGCACGCTTGGATAGCGTCTGCGGATGCCGGCCGGCCGAATGCGGCCTCGCCCCAATGCTGAATCTCCTCCACGAGCATGGCATCAATCATGGTGCACGACCCGTGCTTCCTTATCCGCGAGCACGCGATCCGGGCGGGTACGCGGTCGTCCGGCTGCGCCGTGCACACGTATCTGCTCGAGCGTGGCGGCCAGAAGGCTTGTGCCCGCGGCCTGTCCCGGCCTCAGAACGAATGCGGGAGCGCGGCCATTGCCGTCGCCAACAAGATGGGTCTTCGTGGTCAACCCGCCACGGGAACGGCCGATCGCGTGATCAGACGACTCCGGCGGGAACTTCTTGTAGTTCGATAGCGCCCCCTGTGACCCGCGGCAGAGTCGCACCCTGCTCATGGACCCGGACGATCGTCGAATCGAGCGAGGCGACCCAGTCCATCTCGCCGTCTGGTAGACGAAGGACTGCGCCTAGCCCAACACGGTCGCCCACACGCCTTCCTCGGACCACTGGTTGAGGTTCTTGCAGATCGCGTTACAGTTACCGAACCGCACTGGCAGGTTCGCCACGGCGCACCGGTCCGAAACCGCCACGCCGTCGCCTCGACCACCGCGCGACGATCGACCGGCAGCCGACCCGTCGGCCATCCGATGAATCGGCTATGAAGCCGTCGGATAGTTCCGCAGGAACGGAATGGAATACGACCTCGGCACACCGCCTACAAAATCCATCGAAGCTACTTGCAGGGCTTGGCTTGTCGACCAATTCGGGTCGAGCGACCTTTGCCAGGCAAGGACGGCAGGTGATGCCTCCTCGACCCAAACCACCGCCACGTCGGGGCGATAGTTTGCTACGATCCCCCGTCTTCCGGACGGTCCAAAGATTGCCGACCGATCCGATGTGAACATGATCGCATCACCCCACTCAGTGCTCGGCTCGTACTCAAGCCGTTCGGCAAAGTCGTTCTCATCCGCGGATGCAGCAACCGCGAATGCCATAGGCGCCCCCAGTTTGGGAAGGTAATACTCCTCATTTTGAGGTTCGAGAACCAACCAATAGACCTCGGCGTCGCCGTGGAGCTGCGCAAGGCCTCGAATCAAGCCCCACGCCGACGGCGTGACGATCGACCGGTACTGGGTGAGGAAGAACCGGCCGGGGTTACGGAAGACCTGGTCCGGGAAAGTGGCTCTTGAGTCGATGACCACTTCAGCCTGATCTCTTAGCTTCAGGTAGTCGTCGTAAGTTGCCAGTGGACTCGTCCGCCGTGAACGAGAGTCATCTGTCATATTTGCCGTCCAGTCGAAGCTTGAGTACTGCGCTCTTGCTACCGCGAGGGAAATATTCTGCGGTTGGCCCATCTGTGCTGCTTGAAAAACCACGCAAGGAGTACTTAGCACCGTCCTTGCTGAGGATGTAAACGCCCTTGCCCTCGTTTCTAAGTGTCACCACTGGGGTTTACGCCCGAGCGTCGCGCCGGATTGCGCCAAGTCGATCCGCAACGGCTTGGACACCTGGCATATCCACATTCATAAACGAGAGCGACCGGCCGCGCATAACGAGAAATCGGAGAACAATCTGGGTCTCATCTGCGGAATTCGGCCTCACTGACAGCTCGACACTAGGCTTCGGGACTCCATTACCTGTCAGCACCGTGCTGGCATGAACTTCGACGATTTGCTCTGCCTCAATGTGCGCTAGAGGGACATCAGCCGTGGCTGAGAACAAGTCCACAGCGTTGTCCTGCATCACCATCAGCAGAAAATGCGGTGGAAGCTTGTCGTTGCCGATTAGCGCACGAAGACCGATCTGGAAGTCCGCTTCACCGTAGATTCGGCGTACCTCCGCTCGGGGAAACCGACTCTTGAGGACAGGAGTCAAGCGGCCCAATCTGCCCTCGACACCAATGGCGATCGCCACTATTCCGGCCACGAGTGCGGTGGAGCCGAACAGAACGAGAAGCGCTGCAAGAACACCGGAGGTCGTCCCTCCTTGCACCACTGCTCCGCCGACAACACGGACGGTCATGACGACCACGAACCCTGCAGAGCAAGCGCCCGACAGCAGCGCAAGCTTGGAACGGGAACTCATTTCGTCACCGGATTATTTGCAGCCCAACTACGAGCTGCCGCGACCCGGCGCCGGCGCTCGTCCTCGGAAAGCAATGGCTCGCCTGGTTCACGGATCACGACGCCACTAGCTGGGTCGATCTGCGACAAATTGACGAAATCGTCCCTCGCCCAGGTATACCCGAGGTTGCGTTCGCGCCGCATCTGTATGCGCGTCACGACGACCATGACTCCGATGATCACGCAGGACGCAACCCACGTGCCAAGAACTCCGAAGAACGTCGCGAAGTAGGGGCTCGTCGGATCATGGGGACGCGCGAGAACGACCGCGAGCATTGCACCCAATAGAAGAAGCCAGACCACGAGGAGCGCCCGCCCGACGATCGCACACGCATACGCAGACGGACCGCCTACGGAGACAACCCGTCGCATCTCCTGCCCGTCATCACTGCCGCGTTGCATATTCTCCCCAGCCCGCGACATCGCCTGCGGCTCCGACATTGGATCCTAGCGCCGCCCAGCGGCGTCGATTCCACGAAGCACGTCGCCGCTGGCACCGAATGCTTTTGCAATCTTTCCGGCACCCCCGCCTGCCAAGCCAACAACGTCCATCGCGCACCCAACACCGCTTCCGCCAACCGCTAGGTCGTTAACGTGCGGAACGCCCCGGATCCCTGTAGTTTCGCGGGAATCCGGGGCGTTTTCTTGGCGGTACCGGTGGGATTTGAACCCTAGTTCGGAACCATAAGACCGTTGAGTTCCCGGCCAACTTCCGCGGAATGTCAACGAAGTAGGGCTCCTGTGATCTCCTAGAACCTCATTGAATCTCATACGGTTGTAGTCAAAATGTAGTCAAACGCCGCCGTCGCTACAATGTGACATCGAAATGTTACATTCGGCTTGCCGTGCGGCCAGATGGCCAGAACCGGCGCAGTCTGGCCCGGCCTCACCATCCGTATCGGCGCCGCCGCGACCGCACGGGTGCACTCCTGGCCATGATCGCGGGGATCGGCTGCACCAGCCGTTCCGGGCCGAACTCACCCTCGGGCTGATCGTCTGCCTCCTGGTCGCAGTCACCGACCTCCGCGGCGCGATCGGCTTCTGCAGCTTCGGCGTCCTGCTCCACTACTCGTCGCCAACGCCTCCGCCTGGACACAGAACCGTGAGAACCGGCCACACTCCCACTGGGAGCGATCATCACCGGGCTCATCGTTCTGGCCATTGGGCTCGGCTACCGACTGATCAGGCTTCGCGTCCAGAGGCCCACAAGCAATAGACGGGTTCGCCGTAGCGGACTGACGACCAACGCTGAAGACCTGTTATCAACACGCCCTAGCTGTGCGCCACACACAGCAGTGGACCTATGCGGTACGTGGATGCGTTTCATACATCCGGGTCATCACGACCCCGGACGACAGGAACGCGAGCACTGCGGCCGCCCAGACTGAGGCGTAAGGCAGAATGCGTCGGCGATGAAACCGCCGACGAGCGCTCCGAACGCGTATCCCAGGTCGCGCCAGAGCCGATAGACGCCGATGGCGCGGGCACGCCCGGTTGGATGGGCCACGTCGCCGACGACCGCGAGCAGTACCGGGTAGACCATCGCTGTGCCGAGTCCCAGCAGGATCGCACCGGCCGCCCAGCCGACGAATCCTGGGGATGCCGCGATGGCTGCAAGTGCGGCGGCTTGGAGGAGCATCCGAGAGCGACGAAGCGTTTTCGGCCCCACCGGTCGGAGAGCCACCCGGGAACGAGCTGGCCGATACCCCAGACCGCGGGGTAGAGGGCGACGAGGAGGGCGATCTGGGCGACGTTCAATCCTGCGGTGGCGAAGAGGGGAGGGAAGACGCCCAAGGAGAGCCCGAAGCTGAGATTGTTAACCAGTCCTGCCTGGCTGGTGGCGGACAGGGCAGGTTCCCGCCAGGTCGTGTCGGCGAAGATGCGAGCACTCGTCAGACCCGGTGCCGGCTGCATCCTCGAGGATTCGAGTGCGACGTAGTCGCGGGTTTCCCGAATGAACACGGTCGAGAGGATCAGCGCGAGAACCGCGTAGCTGAGTCCGAGCAGCAAGGGCGCGGGGCGCAGCCCGTACTGTTCGGCAAGGCCCCCTGAGGAGCGAGGTCACCGCAAACTGCCCCATAGCCTGCGGCCTCGTTCAACCCCACCGCTAGTCCGCGTTGGGGTGGGCCGAGCAGGTCGATCTTCATCATCACTGTCGTGGACCAGGACAGGCCTTGGTTTATGCCCAGCAGCACGTTGGCGAAGACGACCCAGCCCCAGGACGGTGCCCAGATGATAAGCAGTGGAACCGGAAGGGTGAACAGCCATCCAGTGACGAGGACGGGCTTGCCACCGAATCGGCCGGCGAGCGTGCCAGCGAGGTAGTTGGTGACGCCGAACGCTGCGACGTACGCGAAGATGAACGCGTACCCGGTCAAGTGAAAGGTGCGTCCGGCCAGGCAGAGCAGGACTGCGCTGCGTTTTCGCGCAGACCCAGACGAATCGGTCGCGATGCGGTCATTGCTCGCTCATGCTCGCGATCGTCGGCCAGTGGCCACTCGCGGCGACCAACGAGGTGAACCGGTACCGGATGAGTCCGATCTCCGCGAATGCGTAGGTCATAGCGCCTCCTTGGTGCGGCGTGCCCACAGCAGGACGGGGATGAGCAGCAGCGCGAGGATTCCGCCGGCCAGAGAGAGGGTACTGTAGTCGGTCGCGGCCATGACCATGCCGGACGCTGCTCCTCCCCCCGCGCCCGCGAGGGCGATCAGTACGTCGATGGCCCCTTGCGTTCGTGCCCGATTCACGGGTTCCGTCGCGTCGACCACGAGGGCGGTGCCGGCGATCAGGCCGAAGTTCCAGCCCAGGCCGAGCAGGATCAGTGCGAGGATCAGCAGGCTCAGCGAATCACTCGGGGCGAGCGCGGCGACGATCCCGGCCAGCAGCAGGGTGACGCCGGAGGCGATCGCGATCGGGGTGCGCCCGACCTTGTCGACCAGGACGCCAGTGAGCAGCGATGGCAAGTACATGGCACCGATGTGAATGCCGATCACCAGCCCTACCGCACCCATCCCGAAGTCGTGGGCGCGCATGTGCACCGGCGTCATCGTCATGATCGCCACCATCGCCACCTGGGTCAGCACCATCACCGTCGCCCCGACGAACACGCCCGCGCGTGGCCGCGGCAACGGACCGGCCGCGTCCGCGGTTGTGGCCGGTGCGCTCAGCTGCCGGGCGACCAGCAGGGGGTCGGGGCGCAGCAACGCCAGTAGCACGATCCCCGCCGCCAGGTAGGCGACCGCAGCGAGCAGGAACGGGCCGGCAAGCGCCGGGATGCCGAGGGACTGCGCCAATCCACCGAGCGGGTCGACGAGGTTCGGGCCCGCGACAGCTCCGACGGTCGTGGACACCATCGCCACACTGACCGCGGTGCCGCGCTGGGCGGGCAGCGCTAGATCGGTGCCGGCATAGCGCGCCTGCAGGTTGGTCGCAGTGCCTGCGCCATAGACAAACAGGGCGATGAACAGTAGCGGAACACTGCCGGTCACCGCTGCGACGACAACGCCGATCGCGCCGATGCCGCCGGCGGCGAACCCGAGCCCCAACCCGACCCGGCGGCCCCAACGCTGACTGAATCGGCCGACCAGGAACGCCGCCAACGCCGAACCGAGAGTGAACAGCGCAATCGGCAGCCCGGCGAGGCTGTCACTGCCGAGCATCTGCTGCGCCAGCAGCGCGCCGACCGTGACCCCGGCAGCCAGCCCAGCACCGCCGAGGATCTGGCTGACCACGACGACCATGAGCGTGCGTCGCTGGACCGCGCGCCGAACACTGTCGTCCGTCGCGATCGAGCGCGCGAGAGCGGACGCGTCAGGCGATGTTCTCAAGGTCGTGCACCCCCGCTGCCCGCCACTCGATGACACCCTCCTCCATCGCCGCCGCATCCACACCCCGCTCACGCAGGAACACAGCCGCCTCCCGGGCCATTCGACAGAACTCGCCGCGGCAATAGACCACCACCCCGGTGCGCGGAACCTCCGAATGCCGATCGCGCAGCTCATCCAGCGGGATCGACACGGCGCCCGGGAAGTGGCCCGCCTCATACTCCTGGCGCGGCCGCACGTCGATCACCGTCATCTCCGCCGTCACCGCCGCCGGGTCGACCAACGGCACCCCGGCACCGGACGGCGCGGCCTCCAGATAGTCGGCCAACGACTCGCGCAACTGCGGGTAACGCAGCAGACCGACGCGCTTGGCAGCCAGATACAACTCGGCCACATCCGTGCCGGCCAGCCGATAGAAGATCGTAGTCCGCTCCCGCCGCGTCTTCACCAACCCCACCTGCTTAAGCGTCTGCAGGGCGGCAGACACCGTCGTCACGCCGATACCGGACATCCGGGCGAGCACATCCACCGAATGCTCACCCTGAGCCAGAAGTTCCACCAGCTCGAGACGCCTGGCGTTCCCCAACGCACGGATCACATCCGCCAGCGAATCGTAGACGGAGAGCTTGTCGAGTTCCCGACTATTCCATTGCTTCATGGAACTAGATGGTAGTCCAGCGGTCTCCCCACTGAAACGGTCGACTCGCCGAGCACACTCGCAGCAGGCGTCGCCATCGCACCGTTCCACCGCTCCAGCATCCAGCGCTCGTGTGGTAGGGCATGACCCGTTACATGCCCGACCATCGTCGCCCCCGGGGTAAGCCGCGCACGCGTGACCGCCACGCTCCACCCAAGCAAGTCGGACCGAGTCGGCAATCAAGCATTTTCGTTATAGGATTCCCGCATATCAACATACCCCTGGGGGTATCAGGCGAAGGAGGGACAGATGATGGGCATGTACGGCTTCCCAGTGATAGGAGGGGGGTGGCTTTACGGCGTTCCTGCGGCAGTCGTAGTGGTACTAGCGGCGGTACTACTCATGCGACTGCTTTCCAGGCGGCCGCACAGCGGCCACCACCCGGCTGTCGACAGGAACGCCGGAAGCAGCACTGCGATACAGATCCTCGAGGAACGGTACGCCCGCGGTGAAATTAGGGCAGAGGAATACCAGGAACGCCTGAAAACATTGGGCAGCCCATGAGTGGACCCAGGAAGTCCTGGGTGCGATTGACGACACGATAGAAAGAGGAGTTCACGCCGGGTCTGGCGCACGCAACCGGCCGGTCCACGGTCGCACGGCTGCACTTCTCGGCCGCGTAAACCACGACATGACCGTTCCGTTACTCTCGCGGACGTGACTGGCGAACCATCCAGGACTGGCGAATTCTGGCTTGCTCCAGGTCGCACGGTCCGTCCAGGGGACGTCATAGCGATGCCCGGGGCCCACATTGATTGCCCAGCGCCTGGGGTGCAGCGCTACCTCGGGTATCAGTCTTGTCTGAATCCGATGCAGAGTCCGCCGGTCGCTTTGGAACTGAGGTTGTAAAGCAGGGCGATAAGCATCCCGCCCACCATCGTCGCCAGCGCACCGGCAAGCCCGACCACGATCGATCCGATGAGCACGGTTCCGAGGTTCACAACTTTGGCAATGCGTGAGGCGGAGGATGCCGTGGTCTCGCCTGCCGGGCCGGAGAGGAGGGTGTCGATCTGTTGGAACGCGCCGACCTGATTGAGGAGCGTCCAGAGGAGGGCGCTGGCAAGCACTGTGACTGCGGCCATGATCAGGCCGACTAGGAGGGATACCTTCGCCATCGACCACACATTTGTGTAGACCAGGTGAAGTCGAGCGTCGTTGTGTTCGGCGCTTTCGCCGATGCTGTGCTTTCGGATCATAGGAACTCCTTCGAGACGTTCGTCGGGCTGGGTTGATCAGATCGGGAGTGTGACCCCGCCGATGAGGGCTTGGAGGCTGTAGATCCACCCGGTCCAGAGCCCGGTGACCATGAGGACGCCGATGAGGATCAGGACGCTGCCGCCGGCGATGTTGATTGCTCGAATGTGTCGACGCAGGAAGCTGACGGCGCCGGTTGCCCAGGTGATTCCGAGGGCAACGAGGACGAATGGGATGCCGAGGCCGATTGAGTAGAAGCCGGTCAGGACGGCCCCGCGCGCGGCGGATTGGCTGGACAGGCTGAGTGAAAGGACGGCTGCGAGGGTGGGGCCCATGCAGGGTGTCCAGCCGAGCCCGAATACCATTCCGAGCAGCGGTGCGCCGGTGACGCCGGTCGAGGGGCGGAAGGGTAGTTTCAGGGTGCGTTGGAAGAATGCGAAGGTGCCGATGAAGGCCAGGCCCATCACGATCACTAGGAGGCCGAGCAGCCGGGTGATGAGGTCTTGCCAGCGCACCAGCCAGGATCCGAATGCGCCGAACAGGGCACCGTAGGCGATGAATACGAGGGCGAAGCCGAGGACGAAAAGCGCGACTCCGGTGGCGGTGCGACGTCGGCTTACGCGCCCGGTGGACCCGGTGACTCCGCCGACGTATGCGAGGTACCCGGGTACCAACGGGAGAACGCATGGGGAGGCGAACGAAACGAGGCCGGCGAAGATGGCGATCGGGATGGCCAGTAGCAGTCCACCGTTGGCGATGATCGAGGCGAATTGTGCGCCCACTAAGGCGCCGCCGATCCGCGACAACCCGGTAGTGGCAGGAGTCTGGTCATTTCTGGCCAGCAGTGATGGCGCCGGCGAGAATGAGCGCGGCGGCCATCGGGTATCCGGCTGCGAGGTCGACCCAGCCGGGGGGCTGTGTACCGAAGACGCCGAGGTGGGCGAGCCAATGCTGCAGGCCGACCAGGAATCCGATCAGCATGATCAGTTGGCCGACTCGGAGGAACCGGCGTTTGCGTAGGTAGCGGGCACGCAGTTGCTCCGGGGTTGGTTTGGCTTCCTCATGGGTGGAACGTCGTCGAGGTGGTTCTGCGTTCTTGCGGGCCATGGTCGCCTTCCTGCGGCTGTTTTGTGGTTGGTGGGGTGATCGGTTCAGAGGCCGCTGTAGGAGTGCAGGCCTTTGAAGAAGACGTTGACGATGCCGAAGTTGAACATGACGGCGGAAAAGCCGATGATCGCCAGCCAGGCGGAGCGGGATCCGCGCCAGCCGCGGGTGGCGCGGGCGTGGATGTAGCCGGCGTAGACGACCCAGATGATGAAGGTCCACACTTCCTTGGTGTCCCACCCCCAGTAGCGCCCCCAGGCCTTTTCTGCCCAGATCGCGCCAGCCATCAGAGTGAAGGTCCAGAGGATGAAGCCGACGATGTTGATCCGGTATGCCAGGTTCTCTAGGGTGCCGGAGCTGGGGAGGGTTGTCAGGAACCGCAGCGGTGCTGGTCGTCCGTCGGCGATCTGTGCCTCTCTGCGTGTCTGTAGCAGTTGTACGGCGGAGAGGGCGAAGCCGATCGCGAAGAAGCCGGTGGCGATGATTGCGACCATCACGTGAATGACGAGCCAGTAAGACTGCAGCGCGGGCGGTAGCGGTGCGACTTCGACGTAGTAGCGCATGCTGGAGATCCCCAGGAGGATCAGCACAAGCCCGGTGACGAAGGAGCCGAGGAATCGTAGGTCGTACCGGAGCGTGACTACGAGGAAGACGCCGACGATGAGCAGGGTGCCGGTCATCGAGAATTCATACATGTTTGCCCACGGCACGCGTCCGGCGGCGATGCCGCGGAAGATGTCGGCGCCGAGTTCGACGATGAAAGCGAGGACGGTGAGTGAGTAGCCGGTGCGCAAGCTCGCCGACCCGACGATCGGGGAACCGGCCTGGTCCACAAATCCGCGGACGAGGGTCGTCGTGTGTGCCGAACCGGGCGCGTTGCCAGCCGCCGATTCTTGCGCTCGTCGGGCGACGGCGCTAGGAACCGCGGCGGTCGCGTGAGCGCTGCGCCGGGCGAGGTCCAGCGCGAAAGCAACGAACGCTGCCGCGTAGAGGACCATCGAGCAGATCAGCAGGATGACGGAGATCTGTGACAGCGATTCGGTCACGGTGTTCCCTTCAGGTCGATGTTTCGTTGTGAGTCCTGATCGGCTTCACGGGTGGTGCGGAAGGCTGCTTGGTGGGCAGATGCCAAGTCGGCTACCGCGTCCTGCAGTTGGGGGTCGTCGCCTCGAGCGAGTCCCGCGTACTCGATGCGGACTGGTTTGGTTTCTTCGAGGATCGCTTTCACCCACAGGCGTCGGCGCGGCACGAACAGGGAGGTCAGAAGGCCACCGAGCGCGGCGGTGGCGAAGAACAGCACCCACCCCTGGGCGGGGTCGTGATGGATTTCGAAGGACGCGAACCGGGACACGCCCTCCAGCGTGATCGAGCCGAGACCGTCAGGCAGTTGCTGCGTCTGACCGGGTTTGAGCTCGATTGACCGGACCCCGGTTGCGCCGCCGGTGAGTTGGGTGAGCTTCGTGGTGTCGAGTGCGTAAACGGACTTGGGTGCCCCGGCATTGATGCCGAGGTCGCCGGAGTACGCGTTCAACGTCAACACGGGGTTGGTGAGATCCGGGTACGAGGAATAGAAGGCGCCGGTGGGTGCGGTGGACTTCGTGGGGTAGAAGAACCCGATCAAACCGACTTGTTTGGCAAGTCCGTCGGGGACTTTCACGACGCCGAGGGAGGTGAGGTTCGCGTCTTGCGGGAGGAAGGGGATGAAGTCGCTGAACACGGCGTGACCTTGCGGGTCGCGGACTGTGATCCGGGGGGCATACCCATTTCCGAGCAGATAGACGTCGGTGCCCCCGATCGACAGGGGGTCGTTGACTTTGATCGTCCGGCGCGTCTTTCGAGACGAGCCTTGGGTTTGGGTGGTGACGCTCGCGGTGTAGTCGGTCGGAAGTCCGCGTGCCCGCTTGTTCTGCGTTTCGTAGGTGACCGCGAGCTTGTTGAGGGTGAGCGAGTAGGGTGCCAGCTCGGCGGGGCTGAAGAAGCGGCCGGGGTTGAACGAGTCGTAGGCGGCGAGGGTGTTGATCATGCTTTGACCCTCGACAACTACCCGGTTGCCGTTGAATCCGAATCCGCCGCCGATCCCCACCGTGATCAGGACTCCGACCAAGGCGATGTGGAAGGTCAGGTTGCCCGCTTCGCGCAGATAGCCCCGTTCGGCGCTGACCGATAGCTCACGCCGACCAGCGGTCGGCTCGCCGGTGAAGGCGGCAACCCGGTAACCGCGTTTGCGGAGAATAGTTGCCGCCGTGGTGATTGCCGTGGCCGCCGAGTTAGCGGCTCCCTGCTCAGCCGACAACTCGATGGAGGTGTAGCCGCTCATCCGTGATAGCCGGGCCGGCGTTTTCGGTGGTGTCGCGCGCAGGGAGCGGAGGTGGTGGACCGTGCGCGGCAAGACGCAGCCGATCAGGGAGATGAACAGCAGCAGATAGATGCTGGAGAACCAGAACGAGGTGTAGGCGTCGAAGGCTTGGAGTTTGTCCAACACTGGAGCGAGGCCGGGGTTGTTTTTGAAGTATTGAACGACACCGTTCGGGTCGGAGCTGCGTTGCGGGACCAGGGATCCCGGGACGGCGGCCAGAGCGAGCAGCAGAAGCAGGAACAGGGCCGCGCGCATGCTGGTCAGCTGTCGCCACATCCAGCGCATCCATCCGGTGAACCCGAGCGCCGGTTCGGTGATTCTGCCCGGGCCGGATGGTCTGACGTCGATGTGGTCCAGGGGCCTAGACATCGAACGGCTTTCGTATTGAGCTCGGCTGCGGTTCGTCTTCGGGGGCTCCTGCTGCATCGTCGACGGTTGGGGCGGTGACGGCGCGGTTCGAGTCGTCGAGTGGTGCGGGTTGGCGCCCGTCACGGTACGGCGAGTCCTCGGGCCCGGGGTGGCGTTTGGTTTGCACGAAGAACAGCGCCGCGCCGAGCGCGACCAGGACGAAGGAGGCCCACACGTTGGCGGGGATAGCGAGGAACGCGTTACTGGTGGGATCGATCCGGATAGCTTCCAACCAGCTCCGGCCCAGACCGTACCAGATCAGGTACACGGCGAACGCTCGCCCCCACCGCAAGTTGAGGCGGCGTTCCAGCAGCAAGATGATGCCGGCCCCGACGAGGTCCCAGATGATCTCATAGAGGAACAACGGGTGAAAGAGCGTTCCAGCGGGAAGCCCTGCCGGGAATTTCGGATTACTCGCTTCGATCTGCAGCCCCCACGGCAACGTGGTAGGCAGGCCGAAGAGTTCGTGGTTGAAGTAGTTGCCGAACCGTCCAAGCGATTGTGCCACGAGCATGGCCGGTGCCAGCGCGTCCGCGAAGGACCAGAACCGGATTTCAGTTTGCCGGCACCCGATGTATGCGCCAACGGCTCCGCCGATGAGGGATCCATAGAGCGCGTTCCCGCCATCCCAGATCGCGAACACATTCCACAGATTCGCGCCGGGGTAGAAGTAATCGCCAGTGTGGGTGAAGACGTGGTAAAACCGGGCGCCGACGATGCCTAACGGCACGGCCCAGAGAATGATGTCGAGAACGACGGGCCCGCGGGCGCCCCGCTGAGCGAGTCGTCTGGAGGTGATCAACGTGGCTGCGACGATTCCGGCGAGAATGCACAGCGCGTAGGTGTGGATGGTCAGTGGACCCAGCGTGAACTGGGCGAACACAGGATCGGGGCTGGGAATGCTGAGGTGGCGGTTCATGATCGGGCTTTCGATGAGGGGGTGTGCGGGTGGTGGCTCCTAACGTCGCGGAAGGGTGTCACGGTCCCTGTTCTGTGAGAACGGTGCTGATTAGTGCGCTGAGCACGGACGCATCCGGCAGTTGGCCCAGGATGCGAGCGGCGACGCGTCCGTCCTTGTCGATAACCAGGGTGGTGGGGACCGCGTTGGGGGCGACAATCCCGCTGAACGCCAATTGCATAGCACCATCAGAGGCGTCGAGCACGCTGGGGTAGGTCACTTTATAAGTGCGGGCGAACGCGCGGGCGGTGTCGGCTTGGTCCCTGACGTTAACGCCCATGAATTCGACACGGTGTCCGGCGAATTTTGTGTAGGTCCTTTCGAGCGCGGGTGCCTCCGCCCGGCAGGGCGCGCATCCGGCGTACCAGAAATTGAGGACCAGAACCTTCCCGGCGTACATCGCTGAAGTGATCGGTTTGCCGTCTTCGAGCGTTCCCGCGAATGCGACGGGTGCCGCACGATTCTGGGGTTTGATTTCGGTGATGGTGCCGTCACCGGCGACGTAGTTCTTCCCGGATCCGTCTTTGTACTGCTGAGCGAGGGCTTCATTGTTGCTGCACCCCGCCAGCGTGACAACGAGCACGGCGGCTGCGGCCACCGAGGTGAGGGCGGTACGGAGTTTGGTGGTTCGCCGGTTGCGGTTAGCCAAGGGTGATTCCTCTCGCGCTCATGAATGGTTGCGGGTCGATCCGGTTGCCGTTGACGCGGACTTCGAAGTGCAGGTGGCAGCCGGAGGAGCCGCCTGTCGTACCGACCTGGGCGATGTTCTGGCCGGCTTGGATGCTTTGGCCCACGTTGACCAGGACTCCGCCCTCGCGGATGTGCGCGTACCCGGTCATCACCCCCGTTCCGTGGTCCAGGAGTACCCAGTTGCCGTAGGTTCCAAGCCAGCCTGCATAGACGACGCGTCCCGAGGCGGCGGCGAAGATCGAGGTGCCGCAACCGGCGGCAAGATCTGTGCCGTAGTGGAATGCGCCCGAGCTAGCGACCGGTTTGTCCGGACGTGGCCCGAACCGGTCGCTGATCCATCCGGATACTGGTTTCGCCCAATCTTGTCCACCGGGTTGCCCGCCGTCCCCCGGCGACGCCGGTACACCACCGCCCGCAGCAGCGGCGGCAGCCGCGGCCGCGGCAGCTGCGGCGGCCGCTTCCTGCTGACGTCGGGCCTCCTCACCTTTGCGGTAGTCGGCTTCGGTCGCTTTGCGGTTCTCGACGAGCACCGCGAGTTGGGCTTGCAGTGTTCCCTGTGTCTGTTGTTGTTCCGCCAGCTGGTTCGCTGCAGTACGGCTGGCAGCGACGGCATACTGCAGCGCCTTTTCGGCGGCGCGGCCAAGGTTCGCAAGTGCGGCTTGGGCGGCATGGGCCTGGCGGGTGAGTGATTGGACGGTGTTTGCGCTGGCGGTGGCGGCGGTGAAGACGCGATTGGAGCGTTGCGTGAGTTGGCTCATGGTGCCGAGTTGGAAGAGCAGCGTCTCCGCTCGTTGCCCGTTCAGCAGAAGCAGCGTGGTCGGGTCGCCGTTGCCAAAGCGTGCAAGTTGGGCGACAATCTGGCCGGCGCGGGCTTGGGATTCGTTCGCGCGCGCCTGCGCCGCGTCGGCCGAAGCTGCCAGCGTTTGAGCGCGGTAATTCGCCAGATCGAGTCGTGCTTGCGCCTTCTCGTAGTCGCTCCCCCGTTCGGCTGCCGCCGCCTGGGCGCTGCGGACGTTGCCCTCCAGCGTGCGCAGAAGGCCGGTGATCCGATTGATTTCGGCTGCTTTCGCACTTTCGCTTGAGCGTGCCGCTTCAACTTCAGCCCAGGTCGGATAGTCGGCCCCTTTTGCCGGGCTCACTGCCACGAGCTGGCTGCTGAGTAGAAGGGTTAGGAGCAGCACAGCCAATGGCCACCGCGCTCGATTTGGTCGCACCCGGCGCGTGTTTTTGGCCGAGCCCCATGTTGGCCTCATGGGGTGCCTGCGATCAGGGTGACCCAGGTGGCGCCGTGGTCGGCGGTTGCGACGATCCCGCGGGCATCGGCCCCAAGGATCCAGAGTTTGGAGGTGCCCTGCACTGTTGCCAGCGATTCGGGCAGAGAGTCGAACGTTCCCTTCTGCGCCCAGCTGGAACCGTCGTCTGTGGTTGCCCAAATCTTCTTGTTGACGTCGATGCCGATGAATGCTCCCGCTACGGCGTCCACGGGGGCGACCAAGTACAGGATCGGCCCGCCGGGTAGCGCAGAGAAGGTCATACCAGCGTCCCGGCTGATCTGCACGCCGGACTGGGTTGTGGCAAGCAGCGTGTCTGGCGCATTCGGGTCGACCGTGAGCTTACGCAACGACAGTGTCGCGCCATCGTGCCAGGTGTGGCCGCCATCGTCGCTGATCCGGACGCGTTGTTGGCCCGCGTCGTAGCCGTAGATCCGTACCCGGGCGTCCCTTGTGGTGGCGGTAACAAGGTCGTGGAAGTCCATGTCGCCGGCAAGCGAAACGGGCTTCCAGGTTTGTGCGCCGTCAAGGCTTTGGATGAGACCCAGGTTCGCGGGTAGGCGCTGCGGGTTGTTGCCGGGATCGGGGTGCCCGGATGCGAACATGACGCCGGAGCGGGCGATGGTGAACCCCATGGTGTCCTGGCTGCTATTGCCGACCCGGGCGGTGGTTTCTGTGGCGAAACCATCTCCTAGTTTCGCCGCGTCGATCGCCCACACCCCGTGGTGGGTTGCGGCGTAGATGCGACCGTGCGTGGCATCCAGGCCGTGCACGTGTCCGAGCTCCTTCATTCTCGGAGCCGCCGGTGTTGCGGCGCTGCAACCACTGAGCAGGACTGAGACCGCGAAAGCGCTGACTAGGGCGAAGGTGTGTCGATTAGTGGAAGAGCGCATGGCTATATCACTTTCTGCGTTAGCCACGCGTAGGGGTCGACCGGGGTTCCGTTTATGGAGATGCCGAGGTGCAGGTGGGCGCCGGTGCTGGCACCGGTGCTGCCGACCAGGCCGACCAGTTGCCGGACTTTGACGTTTTGTCCCACACGGAGTGCGAGTGAACCGTAGGCCATGTGGGCGTAGAGGCTGCTGACGGTTTGTCCGTCGATCTGGTGGTCGATGATGGCGTACACACCCAGGCTTCCGGACGGGTTACCCACCTCGCGGACGACGCCGTCCGCGATCGCCTGGATCGGGGTGTCGGCGCCCGGATTCATATCGATGCCCTCGTGATAGGAGGAGCAGCCAGCGCAGGGCGCGACTCGGTAGCCGAATCCGTCGCTGATGGGTACGCCGATATCGAATGGCCACTGGATTGGGGAAGCGGGGTCGTTTGTGAACGTGTTCGCTGTCCGCAGGACACTGTTCGGGGCGGGGACTGTGGCTTTTGGTTTCGGCTTCGGCGGCGGCGCGGTCACTGCAACTCCTTCGCGTGCGACGGGTGCCGGCTCAGTGGCGGCGACCGTTACCGTTTGCAGCTCTCCTGGTCGTGCCGTTGCAATCTGTTGACGCTCGCCGGGCACGACCGCATAGGCCGGCAGGGCGTAGGTTCCGAACAGGGTTCCGGCCAGCGCCAGTGCAGCAACCGGCGCCCAACGTTTGCGGGTACGTCGTTGTCTCCCGACTGCCGCGGGGCGAGTGACTCGTCGGCGTCGCTCGGCGTCGCGTCGGGCGCGGCGTGATTCGTGCTGGTAGGCGGTCGAGGGAAGCGCGTTCGCGCTTTGTCGGTGGCGAGAATGTGCGGGCATCGTGACGAAAGGCTCCGACGTTTTGCGTGAGAAGACCCATAGGTCGGCTCGGAAAGGTAGACGACGAGAAATGCCGACCGGAGGCCGTTATCGTCGCCGAATGACTGGAAATTGTGTGACAGAGAGGCATCCGACGAGAAACGTCGATCACGTCACAGCAGTGGAGCGCAAAAAGCCCAGGCCAACCAACCGCTAGTCCTTTGCTAGTCAGGTCGGCGTTGCGCTGTGGGTTCCAGAACGCCGGTCTAGGTGCGGCTTACCGAGAGCGCAACTAGCGACGGACCATGCGCTCGGACAGACGTAATCGACGATATGGCGACAGGCGCGAATCGATGTACAAGGTCAACGAGCGCGAGCCCTCTACTTACCGCGAAGAGGGAGACGGCGACCGCGATCACGACCAGAACGCACGCGGCGCCGGCGATCGCACAACCGAGCTCGCAAACCGTGTCGCACTGCGGGCCCGGGGAGCCTTGAAGGCTCACGGGTGCGCTTGCGGCCGGCGCAACCACCAGCATGGGCGGCTCAATTTGTGGGTGGTTTGCGACAAGGTGGGCGTTAGATTGGCTGCCAGCCGAAGCTGCGACGACCTCATGCGGGTGTGTCGAGTTCATGGATGTCATCACAAACATCCCGACCGCCAATGCCAACAGGGACAGCACCGCGAGCAGGATCCGACGCAGGCGCACAGCAACGACCCGGTACGGGTCAAGTCGCGTGAGCGTCATGGTTTCAGTCCTGGGTTGATGGTTGGGGGCACCCGCATCATAGCGAACGCTGCTGAGTGGAATGCAGCAGACCGGATGACCTGTATGCGTTTACCGGTTAGGTGGAGAGCTTGAGCGTGGTTCCTTGGGCTTGCCGAAACTAAATGTGGAGGTGATCGCAGGTGTCATCAAACGGCAGAAAGTTGGTGACGGCCACGCTCCCTCGACAGCCCACGTGCCCCAAATCTGTTTCCGGTGGCATCAGAGGATCTAGCGCGCGAATCAGTTTCAGCGACCCCGGATCTCCGCCTGTGAGAGGGCGACCATTCAGGAGATAAATGTCCACGGCATGACCTCCGCCGTTGGCGTAACGCGTGACGCACTACCGGCACCCTCGATCTGACCGGTACATCGTCGGTTAATGTAGTCAAACGCCAACCGCCGTGGAATGTGGAATTGGCGCACTAGATTCCGCTTCGTGGCTCGTCTGGTGAGATCCGCCCGCGCGAAGCGTCTAAACCACGATTAGGTTCCCTTAGATTCGTAAGGGGCGCCCATCGAGCCAGACGCCATGCATCCGGTCTGAGGGAACCCGATCAGCGAGGCCCGATAGACACCGCGGGCATGCTGCTCATGCCGAAGCAATGGCGCAGCGCGCTCCTAGCCGCATGCCAACCCACGAGGCCGTGCACCCCCGGCCCTGGCGGCGTCGAGGCCGAACAGAGGTAGACGCCCTTCGCGGGCGTGCGCCATGGGTCGAAGGAGACGACAGGGCGACGGACGAGCTGTTCCAGGTCGGCGCTCCCTGCCGCGATGTCGCCGCCGACGTAATTGGGGTGTAGCTCTGCATGTCCTGCGCGCTGCGGGCCGCCGTCGCAAGGATCGTATCGCGGAAGCCGGGGGCGAACCGCTCGATCTGCGCGACGACCGGCGCTGTCATGTCCTCCTTCGAACCGGAGGGGACGTGCGTGTAGGCCCAAAGCACGTGCTTGCCGGCCGGCGCACGTGTCGGATCGAACACCGTCGGCTGCGCGTCTACGCAGACGGCAACGCCACCATCAGCTACTTCCTCCAGGACCCGAAAGCCGCAGGCTTCCACACCTACGGCGGCACCCAGTCCAAATCGGTGCCGATGACGGAAGAGGAGAAGGCCGAACGATGGACTCTGATCGCGAACAATAGGGCGTGGGCATCCGCCGAAATCGTCCGCCGCGAATGGCTCACCACGCTCCTGTCGCGCAAGGCTCCGCCCAAGGACGCGGCGGTCGCGATCGCCAAGGGCCTGACCATCCACCGGCAGACGATCAGCACCGCCACCCGTGAAGGCAACGAGCTCGCCCACCAGCTGCTCGGCCAGCAGCCATCCGGCTACTTCGAGAACGACAAGCTCGTCGCGTTGCTCGAGCAGACCCCGGCAAAAGCGCAGCATGTCGCGCTGGCTGTCGTCCTCGGCGCGTGCGAATCGGTCACAAGCAAGCAAACCTGGCGCTACCCCTCCCCCACCGACTCCGCTTCCAGCCCCGCGGCCAACGACCGCGCGCAAGGAGTCCGGGCTGCGGCCCCGGATGGCCTTCGGGCGGCGACGTCAGATCGCGAGAGAGCCGATCAGCCCGTCGACGCGGCTGCGGATCTCGTCCCGGATCCGGCGGACAGTCTCGACGTCCTTGCCTGCGGGGTCTTCGAGTTCCCAGTCCTCGTAGCGCTTGCCGGGGAAGATCGGGCAGGCGTCGCCGCAGCCCATCGTGATCACGACGTCGGACTCGCGGACCTGCTCTGCTTCCAGAACCGAGGGCACCTGGGCGGAGATGTCGATGCCTTCCTCGGCCATGACGGCGACAGCGGCCGGGTTGATCGCGTTGCCCGGCTCCGAGCCGCCGGAGAGCACCCGGACCCGGTCACCGGCGAGGCTGCGCAGGTAGCCGGCGGCGATCTGGGATCGGCCGGCGTTGTGGACGCAGACGAACAGGACGGTCGGGGTGGTCTCGGTCATTGGTGTCTCCGTGAAGTCGTTCGAGTGGGGCCGTCGCCCGGAACGGAGCGACGGCCCGGAAGGTGTCAGCAGCAGTCCGGCGCGCACGAGCCGTCGGGCAGCGTCTGGCAGTCGTCGTCGCAGCATCCCATGATGATTCTCCCTTCTTCATCGACGGTTGTCGATGAACCCAGGGTGAACGAATACATTGACGTTTGTCAATGTATCGATGAAAATCGATGCATGGCGACCATCGAGCTCTTCCCGCTGCGTGATCTGCAGGCCTGCTGCGCGCCGATCACCGGCGAGGTGATCAGCGAGGAGAACGCAATCTCGCTCTCCCGCGCGTTGAAGGCGCTCGCGGACCCGGCCCGGTTGCGGCTGCTGTCGATGATCGCCGCCCATGAGGACGGAGAAGCTTGCGTCTGCGACCTCGCCGAACCACTCGCCCTCTCCCAGCCGACGGTCTCGCACCATCTGAAGATCCTGACCGACGCCGGCTTCCTGACTCGCAGCAAGCGCGGAACCTGGGCGTATTACCGGATCGCTCCCGGCGCCCTGGACACCGTCACCTCCTTCTTCGCCGCCGTCTAAGCCATGACTGTGCTCAGGTGGCGGAACAGCTGGCGGCCGATGTAGCGCTTCAAGCTGCGCCGGATCTCGCGCTTGCTCTTGCCCTCCGCCAGCCGACGCGCCAGATACGCACGCGTGGGCGGATCGCAACTGAGCCGGACGCGGGCGATGACATCCAGTGCTCGGTTCAGTTGGCGGTGGCCGCGACGGTGCAGCCGATGCCGGGTCGTGTTGCCACTCGAGGCCTCCAACGGCGACGCTCCGGCCAGGCCGCGACGATCGGTCGGGCAGGCGACTACCCGATAGCGTCAAGCAACTGGGCACATGCGCGTTCGCAGCGTCGGCATACCTCGGCACAGATTCGGCAGTGCTCGTGCATGTCGGCATGCTTCTCGCATTCATGCGCACAGGCGCCGCAAACGGCGCGGCAGGATTCAAGTGCCGCTCGCGTGACGTTGGCGTCATATTCCGTATGACGGGAGAGGACGTTGCCGGTCGAAGCACAGATGTCTGCGCAGTCGAGATCCGTCCTAATGCACTTGATGAGCTCGGCGACCATCTCATCGCTGAGGCATGCATCCGCGCAGGCTGTGCAGGCCTGGGCGCACTCGATACATGCCTCGATACAGGTGCCCAGTTTGCCGCGGTCCACACCTCCGAGATCCGCCGGATATGTCTCGAGCATTCGCGCTGCGGTCGACATGGTGACTGCCCTTCCTCTTCGTTGATCCCGCCTGCGCATGCGACGGTACCCGCCGCATCGCCGTTTTCCACCTGCCATCTCGACTTGCGGGAATACCGTCCAGGGGTATCCTGTTGATAGCCCGGATACCCTCCGAGGGTATGCACGATTCGATGGAGGAACGATGGAGACAATCGACTACCAGGTGAGAGGGATGACCTGCGAGCACTGCGAGCGAGCAGTGTCCACCGAGGTCGGACAGGTGGCTGGCGTCGACAGCGTGAAGGTGTCCGCGAGCGACGGCATCTTGCACATCACTACCGGAACCGGAGTGGACGACGCGGCGGTGCTCGCCGCGGTCGATGAGGCCGGCTACGCCGCCGTCCGCAAGTAATACCGAGACCTCTCCTCACCACCGCAAGGAGCCCAACGTGTCAGCATCTCCTACTACCGCCGCCGGCGGATCGACCCTTGAACTCGAGGTCGGCGGGATGACCTGCGCGTCGTGCGCCATGCGAATCGAGAAGAAGCTGAACCGGCTCGACGGCGTGACGGCGACGGTGAACTACGCCACCGAGAAAGCACGCGTGACGATTCCGGCCGGCATGGATGTCGCGGCCGTCATCGAAGAGGTCGAGAAGACCGGATACACCGCAGCGCTGCCAGCCGCCGAGCCGGATGCGGCTGGGAAAGACAGCGACCCGGAGCTGACCGGACTACGCAACCGCCTGCTCGGAAGCGTGGCGCTGTCGGTTCCGGTCATCGCGCTGGCGATGATCCCGGCCCTGCAGTTCACCTACTGGCAGTGGCTCTCACTCACACTCGCTGCGCCCGTCGTGGTCTGGGGCGCGTGGCCGTTCCACAAGGCCGCCTTCATCAATGCCCGCCACGGCGCGGCGACCATGGACAGCCTCGTCTCGATCGGCACCCTCGCGGCGTTCGCGTGGTCGCTGTATGCGCTGTTCGTCGGCACCGCCGGGATGCCGGGCATGACCCACGGCTTCAGCTTCACGGTCGCTGCCTCCGACGGCGCCGGAAACATCTACCTTGAGGTCGCATCCGGGGTGACCACGTTCGTCCTGGCCGGGCGCTACTTCGAGAAGCGGTCCAAGAGGCAGGCTGGCGCCGCGTTGCGAGCACTGCTGGAGTTGGGCGCTAAGGACGTCGTGGTCCTGCGGGAAGGGCAGGAGACGCGCATACCGATCGAGAAGCTGCAGGTTGGTGACGAGTTCGTCGTCCGGCCCGGCGAGAAACTCGCCACTGATGGCGTCGTCGTCGACGGTGCGAGCGCGATCGATATGTCCCTGCTGACCGGCGAATCGGTGCCGGTCGAGGTCACCGTCGGGGATACGGTCTCCGGTGCGACGGTCAATGCCGGAGGCCGCCTGCTCGTGCGGGCCACCCGGGTGGGCAGCGACACCCAGCTGGCTCAGATGGCCAAGCTGGTCGAGGATGCGCAGTCCGGCAAGGCCGAGGTGCAGCGCCTCGCCGATCGGATCTCCGGGATCTTCGTGCCGATTGTGCTCGGCATCGCCGTGGTCACTCTGGCCGTGTGGCTGCTCACCGGCCATCCGGCAGCGGCTGCGTTCACCGCCGCGGTGGCCGTGCTGATCATCGCCTGCCCGTGCGCACTCGGCTTGGCCACCCCGACCGCGTTGCTGGTCGGGACGGGGCGCGGGGCGCAGCTCGGCATCCTGATCAAGGGGCCGGAGGTGCTGGAGTCCACCCGCACCGTCGACACCATCGTGCTGGACAAGACCGGAACCGTCACCACCGGAAAGATGACACTGATAGACGTCGTGACGGCTGCGGGGGTCGACGCGACCGAGCTCCTACGCGTTGCTGGCGCCGTCGAAGCAGCGTCCGAGCACCCCATCGCCCGAGCCGTCGCCACCGCAGCGACCGAGCGAACCGGACCGCTGCCGGCGGCGGAGTCGTTCGTGAACATCGAGGGTCGCGGAGTGCAAGGCGTCGTCGACGGCCACCTCGCACTGGTTGGCCGCGCCACGCTTCTCGAGGACTGGTCGATCACGCTCGACCACGCCCTCACCGCCGCCAAGAACGCTGCGGAAGCAGCTGGCCGGACGGTCGTCAGTGTGGCCTGGGACGGCGAGGTCCGCGGCCTGCTTGTGGTCGCTGACGCCATCAAGCCGACCAGCCATGAGGCGGTGGCTGCCTTCAAGCAGAGCGGGCTCACCCCGATCCTGCTCACCGGCGACAATGCCACCGTCGCCCGCGAGGTCGCCGATGCTATCGGTATCAGAACAGTGGTCGCCGAAGTCCTCCCCCAGGACAAGGTAGAGACCATCCGCCGGCTTCAGGCCGAGGGCAAGACCGTGGCGATGGTGGGTGACGGCGTGAACGATGCCGCAGCCCTCGCAACCGCGGATCTGGGTCTCGCGATGGGGACGGGCACCGACGTCGCTATCGAAGCGGCCGACATCACGCTCGTCCGCGGCGACCTGCGGGCCGCCGCTGATGCGGTTCGCCTGGCCCGCCGAACGCTGGGCACGATCAAGACCAACCTGTTCTGGGCGTTCGCCTACAACGTCGCCGCGATCCCCTTGGCCGCTCTGGGCCTGCTCAACCCGATGATCGCCGGAGCCGCGATGGCGTTCTCCAGCGTCTTCGTCGTCAGCAACAGCCTCCGCCTCCGCAACTTCCGACCCCGCGGCACAGCCACCACGCCAACCCCGAAGACCCCCACCCGCGTCCTCGAGACCGCCTGACCACCCACGAAAGAGAAGACCACCATGAGCGACAGCTGCTGCAGCACCACCAGCAATCACCACGACGACGCCGCCATGCCAGCCGGGGGCACCAACCTCCTCGGCGGCGGCGACGCAGACGACCTCACCGAGTGCGTCGTAATGAAGGGCAGCAGCGTCAGCAAAGCGAAAGCAGAAGCAGCCGGCCTCTACCGCGACTACAACGATGAGCGGTACTGGTTCTGCTGCGCCGGCTGCGCACCCCGCTTCGACGCCGACCCCGCGGCCTACGTCGCCGCATAACCCTCGCCCGGTACAGGCGGACTCCAGCACATCACCCAGGTGAAGGGCTAAGACCATGACCGATCACAACGCGCACGACCACCAGGCCAACCCCACCAATACCGAAACCATTCATCAGCAGCACGACCACAACATGAGAGGCCACGAACTCGACGCCGGCCAGCGCGACGGACACGACATGGCCGAAAACGAGATGGTCGGGCATGCCGGACACGGTGGAATGGCCGGGCACGCCGGGCACGGCGACCACGTCGGGCAGTTCCGGCGCTTGTTCTGGATCAACCTGATCATCGCCGTCCCCGTCGTCGCGACCTCGCAGATGTTCGCGATGATCCTCGGCTACACCGTGCCAAACTGGGCACTCTGGATCGCGCCCGTGCTGGGAACCGTCATGTACGTCTGGGGCGGGTGGCCGTTCCTCAGCGGCGCCTACAGCGAGCTGAAGAGCCGCACACCGGGCATGATGCTGCTGATCGGCCTCGCGATCACCGTCGCGTTCTTCGCCTCGTGGAGCGCCACGCTCGGCCTGCTCGACCAGCAACTCGAGTTCTGGTGGGAGCTGGCGCTGCTGATCGTGATCATGCTGCTCGGGCATTGGATCGAGATGCGGTCCTTGGCCCAGACCAGTTCGGCGCTCGACTCCCTCGCCGCGCTCCTCCCGGACGAGGCGGAACGGATCGAGGGCGACACGACCGTGAAGGTCGCCCCTTCCGATCTCCAAGTCGGGGACGTGGTGCTCATCCGGCCCGGCGGGAGCGTCCCCGCCGACGGCCGGATCGTGGACGGCCGCGCTGAGATGGACGAGTCGATGGTGACCGGCGAATCCCGCCCGGTCTCCCGCGGCGACGGGGACGCCGTGACAGCGGGAACCGTGGCGGTCGACTCCGGCCTGCGGGTCGAGGTCACCGCCGTCGGCGATGATACGGCCCTCGCAGGGATCCAGCGCTTGGTCACGGAGGCGCAGAACTCCTCCTCGCGGGCCCAGCGCATCGCCGACCGTGCCGCCGCACTGCTGTTCTGGTTCGCCCTCGGCTCCGCCATCATCACCGCGATCGCCTGGACACTTATCGGCAGCCCCGACGACGCCGTCGTGCGCACCATCACCGTGCTGGTCATCGCCTGCCCGCACGCGCTCGGCCTTGCCATCCCGCTGGTCGTCTCCATCGCGACCGAGCGCGCCGCCCGCGGCGGAGTGCTGGTCAAGGACCGGCTCGCGCTGGAAAGCATGCGCACCGTCGACACCGTCCTCTTCGACAAGACCGGGACCCTGACCAAGGGCGAGCCGACCGTCACTGCGATCGCACCCGTCGGCACGCTGACGGAGGACGAAGTCCTCGCACTCGCCACGGCAGCCGAAGCGGACAGCGAGCACCCGCTTGCCACGGCCATCGTCCGCGCCGCACGCGAACGGGAACTGACCATCCCCCCGGCCGCGGGATTCTCTTCCTCACCGGCCGTCGGCGTGACCGCGACCATCGACGGAACCGAGATCCGCGTCGGAGGCCCCCGGCTGCTCGAAGAAGCAGGAACCACGGAGGTCGAGGAGGCCGACTCGTGGCGCAGCGAAGGAGCGATCATCCTCCACGTCCTCCGCAACGGCACCCTCATCGGCGGCCTGAAGCTCGCCGACGAGGTGCGCCCGGAGTCCCGTGAGGCTGTCGACGCGCTCCACAAACTGGGCGTGCAAGTCGTCATGATCACCGGCGACGCCGAAGCGGTCGCGAACGCGGTCGCCGCCGAACTCGGCATCGACCGCACCTACGCGCAGGTGCGACCCGAGGACAAGTCCAGCACAGTGGCCGAACTGCAGAAGGAGGGACGGAAGGTGGCAATGGTCGGCGACGGCGTCAACGACGCCCCCGCCCTCGCCCAAGCCGACGTCGGCATTGCGATCGGCGCCGGAACCGACGTCGCGATCGCCTCCGCCGGTGTCATCCTGGCCAGCTCCGACCCGCGCAGCGTGCTCTCGGTCATCGAGCTCTCCCGAGCAAGCTACCGAAAGATGAAGCAGAACCTGTGGTGGGCTGCCGGCTACAACCTGATCTCCGTCCCCCTCGCCGCCGGCGTGCTCGCACCGATCGGCTTCGTTCTGCCCATGTCCGTCGGTGCGATACTCATGTCGCTGTCGACCGTCGTGGTCGCCCTCAACGCCCAACTGCTCCGCCGGCTCGACCTCGCCCCCGAGATCAGCACCCGCGCCATCCTCACCCGCTGACGCCGTCCCCTCCCGCTGACGAAAGACTCACGATGACCAAGCATGATCACACCGAATACGGCTACATCACCGACAAGGACAAATACCTCAACCGCCTCAAGCGCATCGAAGGCCAGGCGCGGGGGATCTCGCGCATGGTCGACGAGGAGCAGTACTGCATCGACATCCTCACTCAAATCAGTGCGCTCACCAGCGCCCTCCAAGCTGTCGCCGTCGGGCTCCTCGACGACCACCTGAAGCACTGCGTCCTGGACGCTGCCCGACTGGGCGGCGACGACGCGGACATAAAGATCAAAGAGGCAAGCGACGCCATCGCCCGCCTCGTACGCTCCTGAACCCAGCCCGGGCCACGGACCTAACCTCCTGAGCGCCCGACCTCGCCACGCCGCCGATCTACTGCTCGTGATCCATCGCGCCCTCAGTCGAGTTCGGCGACCATGTTCATGCAGAATCGTCGACTTGAGGGAGTACAAGTCCTGTCCGGGCTGAACCCCCGGCGGGTATCCAGACTGCACCGCTAACGTGATCCTCGGAAGGAGGACTCATGCTCGCCGACTGCATCTCGACGCACACCCGAACCTGGCGCTGCCTGCTGGTCCTCCTCATCGCTGTCGCGGGCATCGTCACCGGGATCCTGGCCATGCACGTGGTCAACACCCCCGCGAGCCAACCGCACGAGTTCACCATGTCTCACGCCGCGGTCTCCGCGGCCACCCCGGGCCAGTCTCACGGAGCCGGCGCGCACTCGGCCGCGATAGCCCTGGCGAATCCCGACCCGGGGACCACGAGTGGATGCGCTACCGGCAGCTGCGATCCCATGCACGACATGACCGCCATGGTGTGCACTCTCGCCCTGCTGGCCGCCACCATCCTGCTGATCGCGCCCGCCCTGACCCGGGCGTTGCTCGGCGTAAGCATGCGCGCCGCACCCACCACCCTGATCCCAACGCTCGCCCGCACCATCGGATCGTCTCCACCGTCTCTTCTGGCTCTCTCCGTCGATCGCAGATGACGCAGCCCGCACCCCGCGCACCGCGCGGTGGTGCTTCAGCCTGCCCAGCATCCGCACATCCGCACACGACGAAAGAGACTTCTTCCGATGAAGACCAGACTGATCGCGCTCACCTCCGGCGCCCTCCTCACCGCGGCCGCATTGGCCGGCTGCTCTGCCGGCTCCTCCGGCAGTAATACGGGCATGGGGAACATGCCCGGAATGGACCACAGCGCCTCCAGCACCGACACGGCGACCTCCGAACACAACCAGGCCGACGTCACCTTCGCCATGGCCATGGTCCCCCACCACCAGCAGGCCATCGAGATGTCCGACTCCCTGCTGGCCAAGCAAGGCGTCGACCCACGGGTCACCGACCTCGCCCGGAAGATCAAAGCGGCCCAGCAGTCCGAGATCGACACTATGAACGGCTGGCTCACCACCTGGGGGCAGAAGACCGATATGAGCGGCATGAACATGAGCGGCGACGGCATGATGTCCCAGCAGGACATGGACGCGCTGAAAAAAGCGTCCGGAGCTGACGCGTCCAAGCTGTTCCTCGGCCAGATGATTCAGCACCACCAGGGCGCCATCACCATGGCCACGACCGAGACCGAACAGGGCAAGGCGACCGACGCCGTCGCGCTGGCGAAGAAGATCGCCGCCGCACAGACAGCTGAGATCGCCACGATGAAGCGGCTCCTCGCCAGCCTCTGACCTTCGGTCGCACCAGACGCGGGCGCCGTCACCCCTCCCCCCATTTCGTGGCGGCGCCCGCCCCCCTTCCTACTCCCTACGGCCCGTCTGGCCGCTTGCTCTTCTGGACATCTGATGAACTCTTCGAATCTCACCCGGCGCAGCCTCCTCCTCGGCGGCGCAGGGGTCGCCACTGCCTTCGCCCTCGCCGCCTGCACCGGCGGCCCCAACCTCCTCACCGCAACCAGCGCCCCCGTCACCGCGGCCGAGAAAGCCCGGCGGCGCACCGGACGAACAACCCAGGTCCAGCTCACCGCAGGCAAGACGGACATCGATCTCGCCGGGCGCACCGCCTCCACCTGGGCCTACAACGGTCACGTCCCAGGCCCTACCATCCGGGCAACGGTCGGGGACACCATCCACGCGCACGTGACCAACCAGCTCCCGGACGACACCACCGTCCACTGGCACGGCATCGCCCTGCGCAACGACATGGACGGCGTGCCCCCGATCACCCAGCAGCCGATCGCGCCCGGGAGCTCGTACGACTACGCATTCACCGCCGACGCGCCCGGGACCTACTGGTACCACCCGCACGTCGGCCCACAGCTCGACCGCGGCCTCCAGGGCCCGCTGGTCATCGAGGACCCCCACGAGCCGCTCGGCTATGACCACGACTGGGTGCTCGTGCTCGACGACTGGCTCGACGGCGTCACCGCCACCCCCGACCAAGTGCTCGCCGACCTGAAGAAGGGTATGAGCAGCATGACCGGGATGGGAGGAATGAGCGGCATGATGGGCGGCGGCCAAGAAGGCACACCGACCCGAAATGGCAACCTGCTCAGCGGGACCAGCTCGAGCCTGCTCGGCGGCGACGCCGGGGACGTCTACTACCCGTACTATCTCATCAACGGCCGACCGGCCGGAGACCCGACCATCTTCACCGCGAAGCCCGCGCAACGGGTGCGGCTGCGTGTCATCAACGCCGGCGGCGACACCGCGTTCCGGTTCTCCGTTGGTGGCCACCGGCTCACCGTCACCCACACCGACGGGTACCCGGTGAACCCGGTCGAGGGCGACAGCATCCTCCTGGGAATGGGTGAACGCTACGACGCCATCATCACCGTCGCCGACGGCGCCTTCCCGATCGTGGCCGAAGCCGTCGGCAAAGCCAACCGCGGCTTCGCCATCCTCCGCTCCAACCCAGGAAGCCCGACACCCACCGCCAACGGGTACACGGCCCCCGACACGTCACCGGTCACAGCTACCGTACTGAGCGCCACCTCCGCCGACACCCTGCAGCGGCGCGGAATCGACCGCCGCATCGACATCGCCCTCACCGGCGGAATGATGAAGTACGACTGGAGTGTCAACGGCAAAGTGTTCGACATTAACAACCCGCTCGACGGCGCCTACACCGTCAGGGAAGGCGAACGCGTCCAACTCACCATCGCCAACCAGACCATGATGTGGCATCCGTTCCACATCCACGGCCACACCTTCCAACTCGACGGCGGCCCCCGCAAGGACACCGCCATCGTCTTGCCGCACCGAACCCTCAGGGTGCTCCTCGACGCAGACAACCCGGGCCTCTGGATGACGCACTGCCACAACGTCTACCACGCAGAATCCGGGATGATGGCCGTCCTCGGCTATGAGAAGAGCTGAGTCAACGGGTACTACTAGCATTGCGACCCGGGTAGCAGTGGACTCATGGAACCCACCCTCGGCGATTTCCCCACCTGGCTGAACATCCTCGCGTGGAACTCTCTCGGGCTCGGCATCGCCTGTGCCCTTGGGGTGGCCGTCGACGTTATCCGGCGGCCGCAGAAAATGGCCGTCATGAACGTCGTCTGGCCCGTCTCCATGCTTTTCGGCGGCGTGCTCTGGCTCGGCGGCTACCTGCGCTGGGGACGGACATCCGAACCCTCGGAAAGCGCGGACGAAGAAGACACACCCATGGCGGTGGCCGTCGGAACCGGCGCCAACCACTGTGGCGCCGGTTGCGCCCTCGGTGACCTCATCGCCGAATGGGTCGCCTTCCTCTTCCCCGCCGTCGCCGTCGCCTTCGGCTGGGGCTGGCTTTTCCAGGACAAGATGTTCGCTGTCTGGATCCTCGACTTCATCCTCGCTTTCGGACTCGGCATCGTCTTCCAGTACTTCGCAATCGCTCCCATGCGCGGGCTCAGCCTCCGCAAGGGTCTGATCGAAGCGCTCAAAGCTGACGCCGCCTCCATCACCTCCTGGCAGGTCGGGATGTACGGCGCGATGGCGCTCGTCCAGCTCCTCTTGTTTCCCGCCCTGTTTGGCGGCCGCGCGCCGGTGGACTCTCCCGAATTCTGGTTCGCCATGCAGTGGGCGATGCTGCTCGGATTCGCGACCGCCTACCCCGTCAACTGGCTGCTCATCCGGGCCGGAGTCAAGGAGCGCATGTGACGACGAAGGCAGCCGGCCCAACACACGGAACCGCGATCACACCGTGGCCAACCGGCCGGCCGGCTCGGTGGCCCCTGCCACCCAGGTGCGGTAGCCGCCGTCCAGATTAACGACGTCGCGCCCGTGCTGGGCGAGGATGCGGGCAGCGGTGTGCCCGCGCTGCCCCACCTGGCAGTGCACGACGACGGGCCCGGCCGGCAACTCGGCGAGCCGGTCGCGAAGCTCGTCGACGGGAATGCTGACCGCGCCGGGGATCGCGCCGGCCGCGTGCTCACCCGCGGTGCGGACATCCACCAGGGTCGCGCCGGCGGCGAGCGCGGAGTCGAGCTCATGCCACTGGATCGCGCGGGTGGCGCCGGTGCGGAGGTTGTCCGCCACGTAGCCGAGCTGGTTCACCGGGTCCTTCGCAGAGCCGAACTGCGGCGCGTACGCGAGTTCGAGGCGGGCGAGCCCGGAGGCGGTGATGCCGCCCGCCATCGCCACCGCGATCACGTCGATCCGCTTGTCCACGCCCTCCCCGCCGACGATCTGGGCGCCGAGGATCCGGTCCGTGGCCGGGTCGACCAGCAGCTTCATCGACATCGGCTGCGCCCCCGGGTAATACGTCGCGTGCGAGGTCGGGTGCGTGTGGATGACGCGGTGCTCACGCCCGGCCGACACCAGCTGCCGCTCACTCCAGCCGACCTTCGCGGCCACCGTGTCGAAGACCTTCACGATGGCCGTCCCGAGCGCGGGGGTGTTGGGCTCGTCGTGGCCGGCGATCACGTCGGCGACCGAGCGGCCGTGCCGGTTGGCCAGGCCGGCCATCGTGACCAGGGCCGCGTCGCCGGACAGCGCGTCGACCTTCTCGACGCCGTCGCCGACCGCGAAGATGTGCTGGTCGCTGGTGCGGTTCTGCGCGTCGACCGCGATCCCGCCGGTCGGGCCGAGCCGCAGGCCGGCGGTGCGCGCGAGGTCCACACTCGGCGTCACGCCCGACGCGTCGACGATGAAGTCGGGACGCAGCGCGCTGCCGTCGTCGAGCACGACGACGCCGCCCTCCACCGCGTCGATCGTGACGGCGGTGCGCACGTCGACGCCGTGGCTGCGCAGCTGCGCCTCCAACGGCGCCACCATCTCGGCGTCCAGCGGGCTGAGGAGGTGCGGACCGCGCTGGACGAGCGTGACGTGGATGCCGCGGCGGACCAGGTTCTCCACGGCCTCCAGACCGATGAAGCCGCCGCCCACCACCAGCGCAGAGGGGTTGTCGGCCGCCGCCGCCACCAGCGCGCCGATCGCGTCGACGTCCTCCACCGTGCGCAGCGTGTGCGTCGGGATGCCGGGGTGCCCCGCCGCCTCCCGCGCGGACGCGCCCACCGCGAGGATCAGCTCGTCGTAGCCTTCGGTCGACGTCTCGCCGCTCGCGACGTCGAGCACCGTGACCGTGCGCCGCGTGGCGTCGACGGCCAGGACTTCGTGCCCGGTTCGCACATCGAGCCGGAACCGGGACGCCAGCGACTGCGGCGTCTGCAACAGCAGCGACGACCGGTCGCGGATGACCCCGCCGACGTAGTACGGGAGGCCGCAGTTCGCGTAGGAGACGTAGGGGCCGCGCTCGAAGACCACGATCTCGCGCGCCTCATCCAGCCGGCGCAGCCGGGTGGCGGCCGACATGCCTCCGGCGACGCCGCCGACGATGATCGTTCTCATTCTGCGAACTCCTCCCGAGAGTCGTTTGTTATACCCTCCCCGGTATCGTACTATACGGGGGAGGGTATATTTTGCACCGACCCGAAGCCGCTCATCGAGAGGACGAATCCATGTGTTATCCCGTCACCTGCAAGGTCTGTGGCAAGACGACTTGGAGCGGCTGCGGGCAGCATGTCTCCGACGTACGCCGCGCTGTGCCCGCAAACCGGTGGTGCAACGGCACCCACACCGACGCCGAGAGGGCTGCCGTCTCCGGCCGCGGGTTCTTCGGGCGCCTCTTCAGCCGAGGCTGAGCGCGAAGCAGCATCCTAGAGCATTCGGTCATCGACTTCGGCCCCCGCCGCCCAAGCCTGAGCGGTCGCTATACCCTGGTGGGTACGCAGAGAGTAGGACACCGTGGCAGAGAACACCACCCCCGCCGACATCAAGCCCGTCCTGAATCGGCTTCGCCGCGCACAGGGCCAGTTGAACGCCGTGATCGCTGCTGTCGAGGGCGGCGGCAAGTGCCGCGACGTGGTCATCCAGCTGGCCGCGGTCTCCAGCGCACTCGACAAGGCCGGCTTTCAGATCATCTCCACCGCCATGCAGAAATGCCTGAACGACCCGGAGGACACCACCGATCCGATGACCGTCGAAGAGCTCGAAAAGCTCTTCATGACGCTCGCCTGAGACCGTGACCGAATCCAGCAGGACTGGCGTCGTCGTCCACCTGGACGAAGGCGACCCGGCCAAACACGCGTCGGTGCTGAGAAATCTCGGCAACCTGCTCGATACTCTGGGCCCGCAGACACGGGTCGAGCTCGTCGTCCACGGAGCCGGGATCGACCTCCTCCTCGAGGGCAGCCCGCACAGCGAGAACGTTCGCGCGTTGCAGGATCGCGGCCTGACGGTCGACGCATGCGGCAACACCCTCAGCAGTGCAAGCATCGCCCGGGAGCGGCTCCTGCCCGGCGCGGTGGTCGTGCCGAGTGGAGTCGCCCACCTCGTCATACGCCAGCGCGAGGGCTGGGCGTACGTGCGCCCGTAAAAACCCGCACGAACCGTGCCCCCGGCCCCGGTCCGCCGAGAAGCCGTGACCGTGCGTCCGGGATCTGCTTTACGTGCGCAGTCAGCGCTCCGCCTGGGCTTCTGCCCCAGCCGTGACCACGGCGGAGGAGAGCCGCGTGGCGGCGGGCGAGTCCCGACCGGTGAACGGCGACGGCTCGACACCTGGGTGGCGACGGGTTTGCACGATGAAGAGCACAACACCGATCACGACCGCGACAAACGATGCCCACACATTGGCCGGTATGCCGAGGAACCCGTCGGAGGTCGGGTCAATCCGGATCGCCTCCAGCCAGCTGCGCCCCAACCCGTACCAGATGAGATAGAGCGCGAGAACCTTGCCCCATTGCAGCTGGAAGCGGCGCTCGAGGAACAGGATGAGCGCCACCCCGACCAGGTTCCAGATGATCTCGTAGAGGAACAGCGGGTGGAAGAGTGTGCCCGCCGGCAGCCCCGGCGGGAACTTCGCGTTCGTTGCCTCGATCTGCAGCCCCCACGGCAGGGTGGTGGGCAGTCCGAAGAGTTCGTGGTTGAAATAGTTGCCGAAACGACCGAGCGATTGAGCGACCAGGAGAGCGGGCGCGAGTGCGTCGGCGAACGCCCAGAACCGCAGTCCGGTCTGGCGGCACGCGATCAGGATGCCGAGAGCGCCGCCGAGAAGCGAACCGTAGAGGGCGTTTCCGCCATCCCAGATCGCGAGAACGTTCCACAGATTCGCGCCGGGGAAGAAATAGTCGCCGACGTGAGTGAAGACGTGGTAGAACCGAGCGCCGATGATGCCAAGCGGCACCGCCCAGAGGGCGACATCCAGCACCACCCCTCGCTGCACTCCGCGCCGGTCGAGCCGATGCCCGGTGATGAGCACCGCGGCGACGATACCGGCGAGGATGCACAGTGCGTAGGTGTGGATGGTCACGGGCCCGAGCTGGAACTGAGCCCACTCCGGCGGCGGGCTGGGGATGCTGGTCTTCATCGGCAGACTCCTCTCGGCGGACTTCGCAAGCGCGGCTCTGGAAGCTTAACCGCGGCGGTCACCTCTTCCGTTCGATCCATTCCACTGTGTACGAGCCCTCAGTCACAGTCACAGCTGCGGACCCATGATCCGGTGCCTCCTGGCGACCATCCCATTCCGGTCGACGGTGGCACACTGTCAATCGGAGCAGTCGCGGGCACGACGCAGCGCGTTGGCGATACGGATGGGCCGCTCGGCACGGCGCGCGGCGTTGGCCGGCGACGGGTGCGGTGCCGCGAAGACCGGCAGCACCACCGGCCCGTCGTGCAGGGTGAGATAGCGCATGCTGCCGGCGAGCGCCGCAGAGCCGAGGGCGACGATGCCGCGAAGCCGCGGAAGCGCACACAGCAACACATGCAGCGCGTCCCGCGCCTCGTCGATCTCCGGGATCCGGAGCGGCGACAGGCTATCGGTCGACACCCACGGAACGATGTTCCACCGCAGGATGTCTCCGCGATCCACGCCTGCCGCCATCCGCGCCGCCCGGAAGGCACGCGAGCTTGCGGATGCGTTGTCCTCAGAGCTGAAGCCCTTCGAGCCCGCCGCCACTGTGCTGAGCGCAGGCCGCTCCAGCAGGACCAGCACCCGGGCGTTCACCCCGCCGTCATCGGGGTCGAACCACGGAACGAATCGTCCGGCGTCTGCTGACCGCCACGATTCCACCAGTCGGTTGAGCGGCGCCACGTGCGGATCCCGCACTCGTTGCGTCTTCGAACTCGTGAGTGCCGTGTCCATGGTCGAGGTGAGCCCTCCTTCACGCCACCGGCATCGGCGGGGCAAGGAGAGTCCCCCGGATGACGCTGCCGTGGAAGGTGCGCACAGCGACTGTGATCCACGCCGTGACAAGTCCCGCGTACGCGATGATCGCGAGCCCCTGGAGAACCACAGACCCGGTATGGAGGGCGAGGCCGGTGATGCCGGTCACGCAGGTACCGACCGGGAAGGTGAACGACCACCAGGTCAGTGAGAACGGCAGCTTCTCGCGCGCGGTCCGGAGTGTGATCGCACCCGCCAGCGCGGCCCACAGCAGTGCGAAGCCGAGGACCGGGACGCCGTAGACGATGCCGAACAACTCCAGGCCGCGAGCGAAGGTCCCGGAGAAGACGAGGTGGGCGGTGCCCCCGAGAAGATTCGCGGCAGTGATCGATTGCCCGAGCGGCCCGAGCACGATCCAGAGTGTCGGGACGGCAGCCGCCGCACCGACCTTGTGCCGGGCGAGGCGCCCCCAGATCAAGGTGATGACGATCACCGAAGCAACAAGGCTCAGGCCGAACATCGCATAGCAAGCGAGCAGCATCGTCAGTCGGGGCTGGCCGGCGGGGACGTACGGCACCAGCAGCGCACCCGTCGCCGCTGAGACCATCGGCGGGACGACCGGCATCAGCCACCCGCCGAAAGCCGAGTCTTCGGCGATCTCGTGCCGCGTGAAGGTGAGGTAGGGCACCGCGATCGCGCTGAACAGGCCGAGCACCGTTCCGATGGCCCACAGCACCGAGTCGACGGTCACGGCGGCCGGGAGGCCGATTACGTCTTTCCCCAGCAGCAGTGTCCCCGCGCCGACCGTCAGCATCGCCATCGGCGGGGCGCCATAGAAGTGCGCCATCACCGGGTTGAGGTGGTGAGAGAGCGCCGTCTGGCGGTGGCGGAGCCAATGAACCGCCGTTGCGCCCACAAGTGCCACCAGCAACAGGGCAGCGACTGCCCAGACGATGGTCGCCGGAATGCGCAGCACCGGCGCGATGATCGGGAGAGTCGCAGCCGCGTTCGCGACAATACCGGTGCCCATAACCGACGCGAACCAGTTCGGGGTGATGTTCGAGAACGCCTGCGCTGGGTGCGCGAGGTCGCGAAGCAGCAACCGTCGCGATGCGACCGGCGCCGGCGAGAGGGTGACCGAGTTCATGCTTCCAGACTGTCGGTCATCGCGGTCGAGCGCGACGGGCCTACGCTTGTAACGTCACAAGGCGTTCTTGTATCGGGGGGTCGCATGTCCATTCGGGTCGACATCGACACCCTTCGCCTGCTCACCGAGATCGGACGGTTCGGGAGCCTCTCCGGCGCCGCCCGCGAGAACGGCGTCTCGCAGCAGGCGGTGTCGGCGCGGATGGCCTCGCTGGAACGAGAGATCGGCATCACGCTCCTCCACCGGACGCCGCAGGGGACCTCCTTGACCGAAGCCGGGGTGCTGGTGACAGAATGGGCCTTGCCGCTGCTGGAAGCCGCCGACCGCTTCACATGGGCGGCCACCACGCTCCGGTCGACATCGTCCACGAGTCTGCGCATCGCTTCCAGCCTGACGATCGCCGAGCACCTCGCACCCGATTGGATCGTCGCACTCCGCACGGCCGATACGGCTCTCCGGATCGAGCTGATCGCACTGAACAGCGCCACCGTTGCGGAGAGCGTCCGTGCCGGCAAGGTCGACATCGGGTTCATCGAGACGCCCGACATCCCCGACGACCTCGCCTTCAAGAACTTCGCCACCGACGAGCTGATCGTCGTCGTGGGTGCGACGCACCCGTGGGCGAACCGACGATCCGGCGTCACAGTCGCTGAACTCGCCTCCACACCCGTGCTCTCCCGCGAGCGCGGCTCCGGCACCCGCCTCGCCTTCGAGCGTGCCCTGACCGAAGCCGGGCACCCGCCGGTCGACCCGGCCGCAGAGCTGTCGACAGCCGGGGCGATCCGCTCCACGGCCGCCGCCGGGCAGGCCCCCGCCGTTTTGAGCATCTTGGCGGTTCGCGAGCAGCTCGCCACCGGCGTCCTCCGACGGGTGAGCCTGCGCGGGCTGAGGATCGTGCGGCCCCTGACCGCGATCTGGCGCGGCGACCGCGTGACCTCCGCGGTCCAGCGAGTTCTCGATGTCCTCGCGGGCCGCTGATCGACGCAGATCAGAACAAGACGGGGCGACGGTCCCGAGGAAGGCGATCGGGGCCGTCACCCCGACGGTTGGTGGCGGCGCTCCGATACGCTCCACGAACCGGTGGGCCAGCGGCTCACACAAGCCGCCGCCCCACGTCTGGTCAACTCAGTTGTCGATCGCGGCGAGCTCCTCTGCGCTCGCGAGCGCGAGCCCGTACGGCAAGCCCGGGTTCTCGTCGGCGATCTCCAACAGCCGGTTGTACTTCGCCACCCGCTCTCCCCGGGCCGGCGCGCCGGTCTTGATCTGCCCGACCCCGGTGCCGACAACGAGGTCGGCGATGAACGTGTCGGTGGTCTCACCCGAGCGGTGGGAGACCATCGACGCCATACCGAGCCGGCGCGCGGTCTCGATCGCGTCGAGAGTCGCCGACACGGTGCCGATCTGGTTCGGCTTGATCAGGGCCGCGTTCGAGTAGTGGTTGCGCGCCCCGTCGGCGATGCGGCGCATGTCGGTGACGTACAGGTCGTCGCCGACGAGCTGGGTTCGGTCGCCAAATTGCGAACAGACTCGTAAAGGTCGCCCAGACAGTGCGCGGAACCTCACGCCGTGCCGGGAATCGGCTCCTGGTCCAGCTGCACAACCGACCACACGCCGTGCTCGAGCAGCAGTTCGCTCCAGGATCCCGTACGCACACGTGCGGTCCGACTTGCCGGGTCGATGGCTTCAAGGAGCGGTCGAATGACCGCATCGTGGGTGACGACGCACACTGCCCCGTCGGACGCTCCCGCGAGCCGATCGAGCGCGCGCATGGCCCGCTCGAGGACACGGGAGAGGGGCTCCACGCCCGGAGCGGCGTCGATGCTACCGAACTCTGCGACGACCTCCTGTTTGACCTGGCCTGTCCAGGGCCCGTAGTCGCGGTCGTTAAACGCTGAGTCGGTCTCCACCGCGCAACCGCAGCGTTCAGCGATGATCCGCGCTGTTGTGACGGCGCGGTCGAGGGGGCTGGAGCGAACTTCCACGACTCCACGAGAGGCGAGCGCTTCGGCAACAGCACGCGCTTCGGCGATGCCGGTCTCGTCGAGGGGCGGGTTGGCGAGCCCGCGCAGTCGGCCTTCGGCGTTGAGGGCGGTCTGGCCGTGCCGGACGAGGAAGAGCGGGTGCGGGCCGTCGTTCATCTCGCTCCTTGGGATGGGAGTGTCGGTTGCAGTTCGTCGGGGTCCAGTGTCGTCCCGAATATCCGTTCATACAGGTCGGCGCCGAAGCTGGTGGGCAGTGGGATGCCCCGTTGGATGCGGAAGTCCCGGTGTCCGTCGTCCTCTCGGCCGGCACGGAGGAAGACGGTGTCCGTTCGCTTCTCCTCGTGAGCACGGCTCGCGTACTCGTACAGGTGGGTGACGAAGGCGACGGAGACTCCGCTGTCGCGGAGTGCCCCGATGACGTTGCGGGCGATCTCTGAGCCTTCGCGTTCGTTGGTCGAGGCGAAGGACTCGTTGAGCAGAATGAGCCCGCCCGGTTGGGCAGCATCGACGGTGGCGCTCATGCGTGCCAGTTCCTCGTCGAGGCGACCGCTGGTTCGGTCGGCGTCTTCCTCGCGGGTGAAGTGGGTGTGGATGGTGGTCCTCAGCGCTGTGGAGAAGGACTCGGCCGGCACGAACAGGCCGCAGTGTGCCAGGACGGTGGCCTGGCCGAGGCTGCGGAGGAGGGTGGATTTGCCGCCTCTGTTCGCGCCAGTGATGACGGTCACGGTGGTGTGGTTCAGGTCCAGTGTGTTCGCAACGACCGGTGACCCGGACAACAGGACCAGCGCCGCGTCATAGAGACCGGTGCAGGTGAACCCCGGGGACGCGTGGAAGGTCGGCAGTGCAACGGGCTCCTGGAAGGAAGTCAGCGCATTGTGAAGGTTGCACGCGCCGACGAAGAAAGCTGCCTCTGTCCGTAGGGCGTTCCAGAAGCCGGTGAGGTGATCGGCCGCCTGGCCGAGCGCGTCCGCGATCGGGTCCAGTGCGCGGTCCTTGAGCTCGCTGAGCGCCTTGTATCCTGCTTCGTCACGGTCGGGAAGGGTGAAGGTGTGGTCGGGGCGTCGGAACCCCAGGCGCACCAGGAGCGGGGGTCGGGTCAGGGGTGGCCGAGTCAGGGTGATACCGGTGGCCTTGTTCGCGGTGCCGAGCGTGGCGGCTGCATTGACGCCGTGGGGGAAGGTCAACTCAGTGAGCAGCACGGTGACCTGCCCGAGCCATTCGTCCGACACGTCCTGTCCGAGTGCAGCGAAGAAATCCGTGAACGCCTGGGACTGGAACTTCACGGCGTTCGCGCGCGCCAGTTCGCGCAGTGCTTGGAGGTGCCGAACGTGGATGCGGAGCACCTCGATGGAGTGATGCACCACCCCGGCGGGCGTGAAAAGCCCCCAGCCGTACGCCTTCTTGACCTCGTCCAGGGCGCGCTTCGGCGCCTGATAGAGCTCCAGGATCGTCTCGGAATTCGCTAGGGCATCCCGCACCGCCGCCTGTCGGTAGGCGACGGCGGCTGGGTCGTTGAGCGGTTGGTGCAGCATCGCCGTCGCGACGGTCTCGACGGTCGTATCATCATGGGCCATCGACCGCACGAGAGCGCCAAGCTCGAGGTCGACGAATCGGTCGCGCGCAAGCTCATCAGGTTGGTATTCGACCGTGGCGTCACGGTCGCGATACAGCAGTCGCGGCCTCATGAGAGGACCCGTTCCCGGATGCGCTGCGGCGACAATCCGTACTTCTCGGCGATCGCGGTGGCGTGAGCGAGCCCATCCGGTGGCCGGCGGACAATGCGGAATGTGCGGCGCGTGGGGTCGTCCACCGCCACCTCGGCAACGACGCTGACCATTTGTGGCGTCATCGCCACGAGCTCGTCCAGGAAGGTGACCGTGACCCCGATGGCGCCGGCCTCGAGCAGTTTGCGGAGGACGCGTTCGTTCAGGGTGAGCGCGTCCTGGGCGGTGGTCGAGCTGAAGAGCTCGTTCGCGATCACGATGGAGTCGGGGGTCACCTGCCCGAGGATGTTCCGTACCCGGATGAGGTCGTCTTCGAGGCGGCCTCGCCGCTGAGCGAGGTCTTCCTGGCGCTCGAAATGCGTCAGGAGGAGATCGAAGCGAGCCAGTCGTGCGGTGCGTGCGGCGACCGGGAACCCGAGCGCGGCCATCCAGTGCAGCTGCCCGAACACGCGGGCGAAGGTCGACTTGCCGCCCTGGTTGGCCCCGGTGACGACAAGGAACTGCTCGCCCGACGCCAGACGGACGTCGTTCGGGACGATGGACACGCGCGTGTCTGGCTGGGCGGCCAGCTGCAGGTCGTAGCCGTCGACGACCTGCACACTTCGGTCCGTCGTGAGTTCGGGCAAGCAGGTAGGTAGCGTCGCGCCGGCCGCCGCGTTCAGATGGTCCAGGACGGAGAGGTACAGGTGCAGTTCGCGTTCATATCGCGCGACAGTCGTGTCCAGGAATGCGGCATGCTCGCCGGCGAAACGTTCGAGCGCTTGGAAAACGGTGGGGAAGACCTCCGCAACGAGGTCGAGGACGCCCGCCTCGACGCGATTCATCTCGAGCATGTCGACGAACCGTGTGCGATGCGAACACGCGTCCGTGTGTTTGAAGCGGGCGAAGGCGGTCATCACTGCATCGCTCTGATCCGTGCCGCTTGCGTCTGCTACAACGGTGACGCTTCCGCCTTGGATATGGATCCCGTACTTCACCGCGTCCAGCTGTGCAGTGACAGACCGGGTATCCATGCTTAGGCGTGTGAATGGTTCAGAGTCGACATACTCAGCCAGTACCTGCGCGGCGGCTTGCAACGCTACGGAGTGGAGCGGGCATCTGGTCAGAGCGTCAGCGGCACTGCCTACGACGTCCGCGTACCGACGGGCGGCATCCAATAGAACGCGCTGGGCCTGCCGCGGATACCGCAATCTCCGGGCGAGGCCGAGAGCCTCCCGTACCGTCGCCATGCCGACGACGAACGTGCGGCAGGCAGCAATCACGTTTGGAGTGTCGAGGTCGGCGAAAACGCCGTGGCGGTATTCGACCGTGGCAGCATCCGCCACGGTCCAGAACACCGCGGCCAGCTCCAGCGGGTCGTCGCCGAGCACGTCGGTGACGATCTGATCCAGGCCGAGATCAGGGAAGCATCCCGGCTGTTCCTCCGCCAGCTGCTTCGGCGGCCCGGGTGGGAACAGCAGGCTGGTGGGGGTCACCTCGCGGTCAGTCATCGGCTCTCCTCTACCCGGACGCGCGCAGCGTCACATTCAGGTAGAAGCCATCAGCGGGGACCCGCGGTTGCCGGTGAGCCTCATCACCGTGGTGCGTGCCGTAACCATAACACCGTCGCATCCGGACTTGTACCTGCGACGGCTTCTGGCATGATGGGAGCTGACGGTTCGCCGTCGCGGTGGTGGGGCTCGCCGCAACCAACATCGGCTTCGCCGACAACGGTCCCTATCTCATGAGACGCGCACGCCTGTGCGCCCGGAGATAGGAGCACGATGACCGATCACAGGCCCGAGCCACCCCCGCCCGGTGTCATCCTCGTCGGAGTAGCGAAGGATCTCGCGGACGCCGTCCTAGTCGTCGCCTCGCGCCTGGCGGCGGACCTGAGCTGTGACCTGGTCTGCGCAACGGTCGACCCGAACCGCTATGCCGTCGCTGAAGACAACGACGGCACAATCCACTCCGTCCCGATCGATCCCGATCTTCCGGAGTTCGACGAAGACGTCTTCGATCCTGCGCTGACCCAACGGATCGAGAAGCTGCTTTCGGAAACGGGCGTCTCCTGGAGCCCACGCACCCTCGCAGGCGACCCCGCGCGCGCCCTCGGCCACCTCGCGGAAAAGCTCGACGCCCGGATGATCGTCGTCGGAACCCACGAGGCTGGGCTGCGCACCAGCATGCGCGAGTTCTTCCGATCCTCCGTCGCTGTTCATCTCGCCCACCGGCAACACCGACCCGTCCTCGTCGTACCGCTATCCCCGGTCGACGACGGCCGAGCCCTGCCGTGGGAGTGACGGAACCGGTCGCCGAGGTCTACCTGCTCCGCCACGGTGAGAGCACTGCCAACGCGCGAGGACTATTCACCGGTGTCCTGGACCCGGAGTTGACAGAACTCGGCCGGGACGAAGCGCGCCGCGCTGCGATGCTCCTGGCGCAAGCCGGCGTTCATCCGGCTCGGGTGTTCTGCTCAGCGCTGCAACGCACCACCCAGACCGCCCAGGAGATGAACGCGGTCATCGACCTGCCCCCGCACCTCGAAATCGAATGGCGACTCGACGAACGCAACTACGGGGCACTCACCGGCCTCTCAAAGACCGACGTCGCGCGACGTGCAGGCCAGGCACGCTACCGGGAGTGGCGACGCTCCTACGACGCCGCACCGCCGCCGATGTCGGAGGCCGCGATGGCCCGACTCCGTGACAGGCCACCGTTCAATCGGTTGCCGGCCGAGGCGGTTACAGCCACGGAATCCCTCGCCGATGTTGTACGCCGGATCACGCCGTTCCTCGGCGATGTACTCCTCCCTGCCCTCGGCGCCGGCCGCCCCATCCTGGTGATCGCGCATGGCAACTCCCTCCGCGCATTGCTGTTCGTGTTGCAGCAGCTGACGCGCGAGCAGGTGGAGCAGCTCAACATCCCTACCGGGCACCCGCTGCGCTGCCGTTTCGAGCAAAGCAACGGCCGCTTCCGGCTGCAGTCGGCGACCTACCTCGATCCCGACGCGGCGGCCGTCGCCGCGGATGTCCTTCGAAGCCAAGGGGGCACCTGAATGGTGTCCCGTCGTGAAAGGAGCCGGCTCCTGAACACCGAGAGCCAGACCCTGCCCGTCGATCCTGACATCGTCGCAGACGATGCCCCGGCGAGGCGGATACGCCCTGTCCACCTCCACTGGAGATACATCGGCCTCGTGTTCGCCGGCGGCGCCATCGGCACCACGATCCGCTATCTCCTGTCGCTTTCAGTTCCGACCGTCGACGGGATCCCCGTGATCACCTTCGCGATCAACGTGGCGGGTGCGTTCGCCCTGGGCTGGCTTCTCGCCGGTCTCTCCCGGGGGCCGGACCAAGGCATGAGACGAGTCGTGCGACTCTTCGTCGGGACAGGGATACTCGGCGGGTTCACGACCTACAGCTCCTTCGCTGTCGACACCGATGGACTCATCGTCGCCTCCAACATCGCGGGAAGCATCGCGTACGCCGTCGCGACTCTCCTCGTCGGTGCGCTCGCCTCGCTCGCCGGCATCGCCCTCGGCACGGCCATCAACCGCCGCGCGAGCGGAGGGACCCGATGACCGGCTTCCTGGTTGCCCTCGCGGTCGCCGCCGCCGGTGGAGTGGGCGCGGCCAGCCGACTTGTCGTCGACGGCATCGTGAAGTCACGAGTGACGATCCCGTTCCCACTCGGCACGACCATCATCAACATCTCGGGGTCGTTCCTGCTCGGACTCGTAACCGGTCTCGCCACCTTGGCGCTGCTTGCACCGGAGTGGCGGGCCGTCATCGGAGTGGGACTGCTCGGCGGGTACACCACATTCAGCACCGCAAGCTTCGAGACCGTCCGCCTCGCGCAGGAGGGCCGATACCGTGCCGCGGCCGTCAACAGTGTCGGCATGCTCGCCGGCGCTCTGCTCGCCGCGGGGCTCGGCCTGTGGATCAGCTGGCTGGTATGAGAAAACCATCCGCACGGTTCCGTTTCCCCCGATTGTGTGCCACACTCCCAACCAGCGCTTCGGCGCTTCGGCGGTGGGGCTCGCCGACACCAACCTCGATGCCGACAACAGTCCCTATCTCACGCGATCACGCACGCCTGGAGATAGGAGACACCATGCACGAGCACGGCTACACCGGCCACATCGACGCCGCCCACCAGGGCCACTACATCAGCCACCCCGAAACGCACCCGGTCGCGATCGAGCAAGTCACCGCCCGCCAGATCCTCGACTCCCGCGGCTACCCCACGGTGTCAGTCACGCTCCACCTGCACGATGGCATGCAGGTCTCTGCCTCCGCGCCCGCCGGAGCATCAACGGGGGCGTATGAAGCCGTCGAGCTCCGCGACGACGGGCCCTCCTATTCCGGTCGAAGCGTTCACCGCGCCGTTGCCGGCGTCGAGACGGAGATCTCGCCCGTGCTCGCGGGCCGCCATTGGACGACGCTGCGTGAACTGGACGATGCCCTGCGAGCGCTCGATGGAACCGAGAACCTTACTCGTCTCGGCGCCAACGCGGTGGTGGCCGTGTCCATCGCCGCAGCCCGCGCTTTCGCACACGCCTCGGAAGTTCCGCTGCATGTGTGGCTTGCTCGGGTCACCGACAGTGCGCAGAGACTCCCCGTCCCGCACTTCAACGTACTCAACGGCGGCGCTCACGCGGCCAACCCGCTGGAGTTCCAGGAGTTCATGATCGCCCCCGTCGGCGCCGCGGACGAGGCAGCCGCAGTGGAGGCCGGAGCAGAGATCTACCACGCCCTCGCCGCCCGGGTGAAGGCTCGATTCCACACCGCCGGCCTCGGCGACGAAGGCGGCTTCGCCCCCAACATCGCCAGCCCAGAAGAAGCGATGGAACTCCTGGTGCAAGCCATCCAGGACGCCGGATACACCCCCGGTCTGAACGACGTAGCAATCGCCATCGACCCCGCAGCGAACGGGTTCTACGAGCGGGAAGGAAAGTACAAGATCGCCGGAAAGCTCCTGGGTCGCGACCAGCTCGTCGACTACTACATCAAGCTCCTCGACGAATACCCGCTGCGCTCCATCGAGGACGGCTTCGCCGAAGACGACCACGCCGGATGGAAGCTCCTCTACGACGCCGTCGGCACTCGCACACAACTCGTCGGCGACGACCTCTACGTGACCGACCCCCGGCGCATCTCCGACGGCGCCCGCAACCACTACTCCAACGCGGCACTGATCAAGCCGAACCAGATCGGCACCGTCAGCTCCACGCTGGACGCCATCGCGACCGCCCGACGATTCGGCATGCAATCGATGGTCTCCCACCGCTCCGGCGAGACCACCGACTCCTTCATCGCCGACCTCGTCGTCGGAACAGGAACCGGCCAGATCAAGTCTGGGGCGCCGGCCCGAGGAGAGCGCGTGATCAAGTACAACCGCTTGCTCGAGATCGAACTGGACAACAAGTCTCTGCCCTACGGGCTCGAGCTGGCTCCGACCCACGCACCCGAGGTGGCGTTGGAGCCCTGAGAACACTTCCGCCCACATCGGGTTATCCACGTGATCCGGCGCGGGAGTGAGAGGGGGAGCGCCCTTATACCGAGGCGCTCCCCCTCGACTTTGGACTGAAGGAGAGCTCGTGGCTTCACCGCAATACGCACCCAAGGACGAGGACGCCAAATGGCTCACCCCGGGTGTCGCATCCCTCGGTGCGGCCAGCTTCTTCTCCGATGCCGGCCATGAGATCGCGACCAGCGTCATGCCGGCATTCCTCACCTCGGTCCTCGGCGGCAGTGCAGCAGCGCTCGGCCTCATCGAGGGCGTCAGCGACGCACTGACCGGAACGATGAAGGTGATCGGCGGCCCGCTCGCCAACGACCCTGCACGGCGGCGCAGGCTCGCCACCGGCGGGTACATCATCACCGCTGCCGCCACAGCCGCGATCGGGTTCGCCACCGCGGTCTGGCAGGTGGGGGTGCTTCGAGCCCTGGCCTGGGCAGCCCGGGGTGTCCGATCACCCGCCCGCGATGCGCTCCTCGGCTCTCTTGCCAGACCGCACACGTTCGGGCGGGCGTTCGGTCTCGAACGCGCCGGCGACAACCTCGGCGCCGTGGTAGGGCCGCTACTGGCGGCTGCGCTCGTCGCGTGGCTCGGTCTTCGACCGGCGATCTGGTTCGCATTCGTTCCCGGGATGCTCGCCGCCGTCGCCATCATCTTCGCCGCCCGAGAAGCGAGAGCACTCCCTACTGGAGTGCGTCGCCCAATTCGCTTGGACGTCCAGGGACTCCGCCGCGCCGGGATCGGGCGGCCGCTTCTGCCCGTGCTGCTCTTCGAGTGCGGCAATCTCGCAACCACGCTGTTGATCCTGCGGGCGACCGACCTGTTCACGACCCTCGGGTTCGCAAACGCGGCCTCGCTCGCAATCCTGCTCTACGCGGGTCACAATGCCGTCGCCGCTCTGATCGCTCTTCCGGGAGGCTTCTGGCTCGACCGCGTCGGGCCGAGGCGCGTCTTCGCGTCGGGGGCGATCGCTTATGTCCTTGCGTACGGGCTCATCGCCCTCGCTTCGATCCACTGGGTGTTCGCCGTCGCGGGCTTCCTACTCGCAGGAGCGGGCGTCGGCCTGGCCGAGACAGCTGAGTCCGCTCTCATCGCTCGGATACTCCCGGACGAACTCAGAGGCAGCGGATTCGGCGTCGTCGGAGGAATCCAGGCAGTGGGGAACATCGTCGGGACGGTTGTTGCGGGGGTGCTCTATGCGACAGCCTCTCCGGCCGCTGCGTTCACGTACGCGGGAGCATGGATGTTGCTGTCAGCTTGCGCAGCCAGAGTCTTCCGAGCGCCAGCATCATCAGGGCAGAACCCGGGGTAACCAATCAGCGATTCAAACGGGGAGACACGCGACTGTACAGACGCTGGTTCGTGCCAGCGATCGTCCGAAACCGTTCATCATCAGGGCCGTGGTTCTACATCCAGACCATCACCCGTCCACTCGCAACGAACTCGGGCGTGGAGCCGACTTCGTCGGCGCGACTGTATGTGTCTTCTCCCCGCTCCGGCCTGCGATCGTAACGGCCTCCGGCTGATCCGCGACCGCCCCTCGCTATTTGCAGACTCCGTCGCTTCGCTCCTCCACTTAGCAGCCGCTCCAGCCGGTCGCGCATCGGCCCCCACCCGTTCTTGATCTTCGTGCCGGAACGGCGACAAAGACGAGTGGACGAAGGAGCAAGCAAATCATGGGCAACACGACCATCACCCGCGACGCAAAGGACCGAATTGCCGAAGCGGAGGCACTGCACGCGTCGATCGTGGAGCAGGTCCAGCAGCTCGCCGACAGCGGCAAGTGGCGGGCATTCCTGGAGTTCGCCCGCTCCTTCCACAACCTTCTGCTGATCCTCGCGCAGAAACCAGACACGACGACGGTCGCCGGTTTCCGGCAATGGCAGGCAAAGGGGCGACAGGTCCGCAAAGGCGAGAAGTCCATCAAGATCTTCGGATATCGCGAGAAGAAGACCGCGACCGCCGCCGCCGATGAGGGCTCAGATGACGAAGGCCGCGTGATCCGATACTTCCCGGCCCTCTCCGTATTCGACATCACACAGACCGACCCGGTCGAGGGAGCCGACCCGCTCCCGAGTGATCCCACGCAGCAACTCACCGGCGACCACGACCACGGAGTGATCACTCCGCTGACCGCTCATCTCGAGTCCACGGGGTGGACGATCAGCCGCGAACCACTTAGCCATGCCAGCGGCTACACCGACCCCGAAACGCTGCGCGTGATCCTGGCGGAAGGCATCAGCGTCGAGCAGTCCGCGAAGACTTTGATTCACGAGACGGCGCACATCGAACTCCGCCACATCGACAGCCTCGAGGAGTACCGGCAGCACCGCGGACGCATGGAGGTCGAGGCTGAGTCGGTAGCCTACGTGGTCGCTGGTCTGAACGGATTCGACACCAGCGCGTACAGCATCGGCTACATCGCCGGATGGAGTGACGAGGATGTCTCCGTGATTCGCGACTCGGCCTCCCGCGTCCTCGCGGCGGTCCACAGCATCGCGGGGGTGCTCGACCAGTAAACGCGAGCGAACGAAAAGAACCCCGCCCCATCTTGAGTGGGTCGGGGTTCTTTCACGCTCGGGAGCGGCGCGAAGTGGGGGCGCAGCAAGGTGCCAAACGCTGAGCGGGAGAGTTGGCCGTGACAAGGAGTGACGAGACGAAGGGGCTAGAAGCAACGAAGGAAACCAAGAGGAAGGAGACCAGAGAGACAACGAGACCAAAAACGAGAGCAGACAAGAAGGACGACAAGCCAAAGGGAAAAGAGCGAATGCACGTAGGCACTTAAGTGGAAGGACGCCCGGCGGCCCCGTATCGAAGGAGTTCGACGTCAACTGAGTTGCCGCGAGCTCCTGGCGGCCGGAGTCGATGAGTTCAGTGCACCGCGCGATCGCTCTCACCTGGTGCTGACGAGAGGCCTATCCGTCCGGAGCGAACCGGACGGTCGGCTGCGCTGACGTGGAATCGCTGCGACCACCCCCGAGCGTGCCGATCGGAATGGCTCTAGTCGCCGAAGACTTGGGCCTTGGTGGCTTCCGGATCTGCGAGGCCGATCACAACGCGGCGATAGGGCTCGCCAGCTAACTCGATCTGCAGCCCACGTGGGGTGTCGGAGTGCACGAGAGCGAGCGTGATCCCGGTGTCTTCACCGTTTCGGAAGGTTCCAACGGCGGTCGTGTTGGGGACGTATCGGCCGGCGATCTTGAAGTCGTTTCCCCATCCTTTGATCTGTTGGTGAGCGTCGTCCAGCACCTGCACGGACGCGACGTGGGCAACCGGGAAGCGAGTTGAGGCGAGCAGTCCTTCGATCTTCTCGAACGTAGACAGTGTGATTACGGCGTCGGAACCGTCGCGGGTCAGTTGAGCCATGCGACCACACTAACGAAGGCGTCAAACACCGATCCGAAGTCCCCCTGATTCTGCCAATGCAGACGACATCGAGACGCGCATGATGTTCGGGCGGTTCAATTCATCAACCGGTCCCGGAGGTTGGATCGAAGACGCCGCGGGCGGCGCAGTCTTGCCGAGGTTTGAGGGCCTTTCCGTCGCCCGATCGTAGCTCGCTTCCGGTGCTCCGTGCCGGGCTTTCGCGGCGTAGCCTCCTCCGCTTCGCTCCCCCGATACTCCACGGTCCCGGCACTGCGCGCCTCCCACTCGCTCTCGATCACTCGCCGGAAAGGCACTCAAACATGATCGACCTTGGGAGTGAGCGGAATGCGGGTATTCATCATCGACACCGGAGAAATGGGCCCGGAACTGCACGGCGGGCTGATCGGCGTGGAAGGATCCTCGAACCCGGACGCGCGAGAAAAGCAGGAGTGCGTTGAGACCGTCTGCCGCTACGCGCTGGATGGCTGGGCCATCGCCGCCGACCCGCACACCGCGATCGGATGGCTCGCCGCGCTCACGGCCGAGACGGCATGCGTGCCCTTCGTCAACCTGACCCGGATTGCGTTGCATGCGCCCCGGCTTCAAGACGCACGCCACTGACCTATCGGCCGCCAGACGGATGCTCCCGTCTGGGCAGGAATACTCCCGGGACCCCTCTCAGGAGCCACCGAGTTTCTCCGATCGCGAATCTGTTCCTGCGAGTCTCGCGTTTGCGCGTCAAATCCGGCTGGGAAACACAACGTGTAGGTATGAGGGCATTCGACCCGAACACGACACCACGCCGCAACTCGATGACCGTGTCGGTGGTGTGCCGGAGCCTAGCGGTGCCAGCGACCGGAGAGGCAGTGACTGGCCGGAAGAGCGCGGGTGCGCGCTCGGAGCGTGCCAAAACAACCGGCAAACCGGAAGTACTAAGTAGGAGGGGCATTTTCTGCCCGGGACGAGACCATCCAGACCAAAAGCCGAGGGGTGAGTGCAGGTGCGAGGTGGAGTAGCCAGATGGAAGCGCGGACAGCAGTCCCATGGTGTCAAGCAAGCCGTCGATTACGCCTTCTCCGGTGTCTGTGACGCCACCCTCACCGCAAAGACCGCCGACGGGGTCATCGCCGCTGCCGGCTACGCCGACGCGGTGATGACTCGGTACATCGTGGAGAACGGCGCCATTCGCGACGACCTCCTCACCAAGGATCAGCTTAAGGAGTGGGTCGACGGACTCGACCCGCTCACTGGCGAGCGTCGCGGCCGGGATCTCGAGTCCCCGGTGGCGGATCTGGTTCTGGATGCGACGATCAACGCACCGAAGTCGTTCTCGATCGCCGCCATGCTCGACCCCGACCTCGCCGCCGCGTACGAAGACCTCCAAGACCGGCTCCGCGACCGGATCGTGAAGCTCTGGCAGACGGAGCTCAACGCCCGCCGCGGCAAAGGCGGCGCCATCCGCGAAGACCTGGCCCGGATCGAGGTCGTCGAACTCCGCCACGAACGCTCCCGCTCCCTGGACCCGCACAAGCATCGCCACCTCTGGCTCAACGTCAAAGTCCAAGGGCAAGACGGCAAATGGTCCAACATCGACACGAGGGTCGCGTTGCGGTTCGAGAACGTGATTAACGCCGAAGGCGACCTCGCCTCCCGCACCGACCCCACCTGGATCAATGCTCTCGCCGCAAAGGGATTCACCCTCAACCAGGACGGGGAAATCACCCAACTCCAGCATCTAGTGCGACCGCTGTCGAAGCGGTCCGCGCAGATCGAAGCCAACAAGCTCGCCCGCACCGCCTGGTGGAAGCAGCAGCACCCCGGGCAGGAACCTTCGCACGACGTGCTCAGTCAGATCGACCACTGGGCGTGGGCAGTCGGCCGGCCCAACAAGCCTGGCGCGTTCGACGAGGACGGATGGGCGGCGCTCGTCCGTGAAGAACTACATACCGCCGACCCAACGCTGGGCATGCAGCGCTCTCCCGCGCCCCTGCCTTGTATCGCCGTCCAGGAACTCGACATCGAGCTACTGGCTGCCAAGGCCGTTGTCGACGCGGACGCCCGCTCGACCGGCAACGGTGGTCGGTTCAGCGTGATGGACGTGCGGGCCGGAGCTCTCCGCGCGATCGCCGCTACGGGCGTTGTCGCCGACCGAGACGTACTCGCGAACCTCGCCGAGGACGTCGTGGCGCGTTCGCATACCGTGACACTGATCTCCGAACCAGACGCTCCGAAACACGTCAAGCACCTCATGGCGGCCTCCACCGCCATGCTGAAGGCCACCCTTGGCCAAAAGGTCGACGCGTTCTCCGCGCCCGGACAGGTCCTCGACACAGACGCGGTCGCTGCAATCGCGCAGGCTGTCGCGCCCGATCGGACGCTCGACGAGGGTCAGCTCGCCGGCGCGGCCGCAATCGGTGGCACATCCCGCAACGTCGTCATCTCCGGGCCGGCCGGCACCGGTAAGACCACGATGCTCAAGATCGCCGGGGCAGCTCTTCGGCGACGCGGCCACAAGATGATCATCGTCGCACCGACCAAGAAGGCCTCCGCTGTCGCGGGCCGTGAAACGATGAGCGCATCGTCATCGCTCCACCAGCTCCTTCACGATTTCGGATGGCGATGGATGACTGCGGAGTCTGGCGCAACCGTGTGGCGCCGGCTCGCGATTGGCGAGAATGACCCGACTTCGGGCGATGGCTATCGTGGCCCCCGGATGAGGATCGACCCTGGGGATCGCATCGTTGTGGACGAGGCAGGCATGCTGGATCTCGAAGCTGCGTCTGCACTCCTCGATGTCGTGCGCGACACGGGCGCAGGAGTCGCTCTCGTCGGCGATCAACGCCAAGCCCTACCAGTAGGACACTCAGGAGCCATGGCACTCTTCTGGCGCCGCTCGCCTGACCGTGTCGAGCTGACAACTACCCACCGCTTTCGCGACCAAGCGTGGGCCGAGCTCACGCTTCGGCTCCGCCACCCCTACAGCGAGGCCCAGGGTCGCCAGGTGGCCGAGGAGCTCATCCGCACAGATCATGTCGTGATGACCGATAGCGACCTCGCCGCCCGCGAGGCAATGGTCGACGGATGGTTCGACGCTTCTCGTCATCACGAGACGATCGCCCTCGTCACGGCGACACACGCTGAAGCGCAGGAGATCAGTGAGGCCATCCAACGCCGCCGTATCGAGTCCGGGGCCGTCCGCGCTGGCCAAGCACTTTCCGGGCAAGCGGGGCAACCGATTTTTGTCGGCGACGTAGTCCAGACGCGTCGGAACGACAGCGTTGTGGACGTACAGAATCGCCAAACCTGGGTCGTCAAGAGAATCAGCAAGTTCCATGTCCTTCTGGCCGCGAGTACCGATTCGAACGACTTGAGGAAGGTCAGCCTCTCGTATGCCGAAGCCCATGTTCACCTCGCGTACGCCACAACGGTCTATGGGGTCCAGGGCGAAACGACCGACCGTGCCCTCGTCGGACCAGGGGTCGACGCCGCCGGCCTCTACGTCGGTCTCACTCGCGGGAAGCAACACAACGCCGTCGTGTTGGTGGCGCCGACAGCTGAGTCCGCGAAGTCGCGGCTAGTTGAGATGATGCAACGCCAGGCCCTCGAAGAAACGATGGAGAAGTCGAGAGCTGCTGCCCAGACCGAACTCAGACGGGCTGCCCAATCGTCCGCCGGACCGATCATCGAGGGACTCGATGGCGACCGGGCCCCGGTTGGCCTCAAATGATCCGAACGACGGCTCTAACCGGCAATGCCACCCGCGAACAACTCCCGGCCGAGCAAGTTGACTCCGTCCAGAGTTCCGCCTTCAGGATCGAACCCGAAGATGGCGACTCCGAGATCGTCGGCCCTCACCCGGGCAGCTGGAATTACACCGGCTCGGACAAAGATCAATGCCCGACGACCATCCGCCGCCGACACAGAGGCCGCCCGCTCCACGCGATGGACGTCAAGATTGCCACGCTGGTTATCGACCCACGCGAGACTTCTCGCACTGTAGATGTCGCACACCTCAGTCGTACTTCCGTAGGCCGCCACAGCGTCGGTAGCGCCGAGGTAGATCATCCACTCGCGGCACAGTTCGATCGCTTCGTTGTCCGAAGCACCCCAAGGCTTCGGTTCCGGAGGTTGCCGTTCCACGTACCCAGTTTGCCTGAGACCGCTGTCCCGGCGACTTGCAGTCCGTCCCGAGGAGGCGGGATGTCGGTCCTCGCTCCTAGTCTGACGCCACATCCTCCATCGCAGTTCGATGCGACAACCCGCAATAGGAGCTGAGGAATGGGGAGCATTCACGCGTACGACACAGCCGAAGGCAAGCGCTATCGCGTTCAGTACAGAACGCCCGGGCACGCGCTCACGGGAAAGCGCGGATTCCGAACCAAGCGAGAAGCGGAACTCTTCCTCGCATCCGTTGAAGTCGCGAAGGCCCGAGGCGAGTTCATGGACGCTCGAGCGTCGCAGTCCACGATCAGCTCCCTCGGTGCCGAGTGGCTGGCCAATCAACACCATTTGAAGCCGTCGTCGCTGCGACCCGTCGAAATCGCTTGGCGACTTCACGTCGAGCCGAAATGGGGAAGCCGGCGAGTGGGTGAGATCCGCCACTCGGAAGTGCAGAACTGGGTGACGGCCTTTACCAAGGGGGACGGCAAACCGCGCTCTGCGACCACCATTCTTCGCGCCTACGGCGTCCTCGCTGGAATCCTCGACACGGCTGTGATGGATCGCCGGATCCCGTCTAACCCGGCGCGCGGCGTCAACCTGCCTCGAAAACTCAAGGGGAAGCACAAGTACCTCAGCCACGCGCAAGTCGAACTCCTTGCGGGGAACGCGAAGAAGCACCGGACCATGGTTCTTTTCCTGGCCTACACCGGACTGCGATGGGGCGAAGCAACCGCACTGCGTGTTCGCGATGTTGATCTGAATCGCCGACGCGTCGACGTACACGAGAACGCAGTGGAGGTCTCTGGCACGATCCATGTCGGAACACCGAAAACCGGCGAAGCTCGCAGCGTCCCGTTCCCGCCGTTCCTCACTCCGATGCTAAAGACCATCACCGAGCAAAAGTCCGCATCGCAGTTGGTCTTTGGTGACGGGGACAGCTACCTGCACCAACCAGATCGTCGCCGGGGTTGGTATGTCTCCGCCATCGCGCGATCTCAGGCCCTCGACGAGAACTTCCCCCGTGTCACGATCCATGACCTGCGGCACACCGCCGCGAGCCTAGCGATCAGCGCCGGAGCAAACGTGAAGGCTGTGCAGCGGATGCTTGGCCACTCGTCTGCCGCCATGACTCTCGACACCTACGCCGACCTTTTCGATGATGACTTGGATGCCGTTGCTGTTGCTCTTGACGCGGCTCGTACGAGGGCGCATGGCTCGAGCGCTGCCCCACCCGATTGAGGGCTACAAGACGAAGCCACACTCCCGCCAAAGTGGATCTGGGTGCAGCGAGCCCCAAGGAAAGCCCGTCGCGTGAGGTGTACTTGGTCGCGATAGTGAGACAGGTGCGAGTAGGCGGACAAGCCGAAGGCAGTCGCCGGGATGAAACGGATAATCGCTGCCCCTCATTCGATGACTCTTGAAATGGGGAAACACTGTGCCATACCTCTTGGCAATCGGGGCCGTGATAGTTGTGATCGCACTTCTGATCACGTTCTGGTACATCGCGGTGCCGGTTGCGTTGATTGTTGTGTTGGCATTCGTGCTGCCTCGCATAATCCGAACCATCCGGAAAAACCGATACTTCGCGAGCGAAGAATTCCTAGCGAAGAAGGCCGAACTGGCCGCCGTCGTCGCCGAACACAATGAGGTTGCCGCGTACACGTCTGAAATCCGCGGAGGAGCGAAATTTCAACTCGGAGTCTCTTCGACCGGAACGACCTCGTACCTCGCTTCATTTGAGAACACCAGCGCGCACAAGTACCGCCGCGACCGCAACGTAGCGAGCTACCAAGCTCCGAACGTCCACAACTGTTCTCTGCAGGTCGTGCGGAACGCCAGCGCCGACCCCATCAAGTACCTAATGAAGTACTTCGGCATCAAGGCGGACGAGGCCACCCTCGGCGACGTCGAGAACCTCGGCGACGCAATTGCGCGCCTCGAAGCCGCTGTCGCCAACCTTCACCAGCGCGAGGCTGGCATTACCGCATCGATCAAGCCACCAGCGTTCATTCTCAACCACTACTCGGACGAGTTCATGGGACACGTGGGGGTCGAACTGTCTCCGATCACCGTTCCGTACCCGGTATACGCCTTCGAGTACGTGAGTGCCGGCGGCAATAGCTCTCAACGAAGCACGGTCACGCTGAACACCCCGACCATCGACGCCCTCGTGGGGACGATGTCGCAGAAGATCAAGTTCAACAAGTCTGCCGCCGGCCAGCGAGCGTTGATGACCGCGCGGCTCCGCGCGCTCATCAAGACGCGGGATCAGCACACTTGTCGATATTGTTCGGTCTCGCTCGCGGCCGAGCCTCACCTGCTGCTGGAAGTCGATCATGTCATTCCCGTTTCAAAGGGCGGAATGACGACCGAGGACAACCTGCAGACGCTTTGCTGGCGATGTAACCGGACCAAGTCGAACAAGATCTTCGCCGTCTGAACGGGCACCATCGAGCCTGTTGGCAAGTCGCATCGCCCCTGATCGCGTACGAACCGTTTCCCGAGTACCTCCGTCGAGCGTTTACGCGCGCCCCGAACTTGTCGTAAAAGTCACCGTAGGCCTGAGAGCAGACGCAAGTGGCCTAGCACTCTGTTGGCGAATTCGGGGCACCCAGCATCCACGAGGGCCTGGTCGAGCGGCTTTACGCTATGACCATTTGCCCTTCTGTTTTGCCAATAGTCGTTCTGCTCTCGAACGACCGCTCGCACCAACGTCGGAGAGCTGTTGTCAACGAGAACCAAGAACTCGTCCGGCGTCTGAATTTCGTAGGGCAAGTCGTCGGGATCGCCGAAGTCACGGTGGTTTGCCGTAAGAAGGATGTCCGCCTGCGTCCACACTGCGGCAGCGTGAACGTGCTGATCGTCCGGATCCGAACCCGCGAATGGGATATCGCCACGGAAATCCATCAACACTTCGTCGAGATTCTCCCGAATCCGTGCATCCAGCGCCACTCCAACGCCGCCATCTGCGGTTGGGTTGAGTCGTCTCCAAGCGCGAATGGCCTCGGCGATCACATCCGGCGTTGAATGCAACTGGAACATGCCCGGCGTCTGCAACCGGAGCAAGAAGATCCAATCGCGCAGAGTACGGCTGGCTAGCACGTTCGAGTCGACGAAAACGCGATGGGTCACTTGCCTAGATTAGTGACTAGTCAGCTAAGGGACCGTTCTCTTCGTCCCAGGCCCGCAAACGCGCAAAGGCTGCCGCTCGCTCACTCTTCCGCTGCTCCCTGAGCGTCAGGACATCGCGAGTGTTCAACCGAGTATGCGATCCGACCTTGTGCGAGGGGATTTGCTTCCCGGACACAAGCTTCATCAACGTCGGACGCGACACCCCAAGCATGTCCGCTGCTTGCGTCGTCGTAAGTTCCTCTGGCATAAGGTTCACACTGATCGGCCCGTTCGCCGTACCGCTCAGGACTCGAGTAACGAACTCGACTAAACGAGGCGGTAGCGATTGTTCGCTTCCGTCCTCGAGTTGGATAAGAATCCCGCGAACCGAGCGATCATGAGCCGTCTCCGCAAACTGCTCGGCCTCGTGTTGAACCTCTTCGTCGACGAAAACAGATCCATCGCTAAGAAGCGTTGCGGTCATGGGAACCACCTACTCTGCTTCAATTGGTCAACTCAAGACTAGGCGGCTCCAGTTATAAGTGCAACCCCGCTTGCGGTTATAAGTGCAAACCTAGTTGCTGCTATAAGTGCAAAGTCAGTTGAGGTCATAAGTTTGAACTCACGTGTCACTACAAGTGCGAGCTCAAGTGTAGTTACGGATTCGCGATTGCCCGCTCGAAAGCATGTACACCACGACTGTGACTAGCGCGCCCGGACAGAACCCGGGAAACAACGCAGCCAGGCCAATCCAAATCTGCCGTTGAGAACCGTCAATGAAATGTAGTCAGAATGTAGTCAAACACCCGAATCCGAGGAAATGAAAACCCCCGGATCCCTTGTAAACACTGGGATCGCGGGGGCTTGCACGCGGCGGTACCGGTGGGATTTGAACCCACGGTGGGCTTTCACCCACACAACTTTTCGAGAGTTGCACCTTCGGCCGCTCGGACACGGTACCGCGGACTATCGTACGCGATTCGGGCGGTCGTCTCCAATCGAGCGGGGGCGGTGCCGGGGTCGGTGGCGCGGGGTACTCTTCCGTCCATGAGTGCAGTCCCCCGCATCCTCGCGTCCGCAGCCGGTCTCGTCGCCACGGGGGCGCTCACCGTCGTGGGGTGGAGGCGCGTCCAGGCGAAGCGGGCGGCCGTCGCCGAGGGGCGGGTGCGGCTCAACGAGCTGCTGCCGGTCCACTCCAAGTGGTGGCGGGATGTGGCGCAAGACCCGGGCGAGCTGCTGTACGTGGCGATCGGGGACAGTGCCGCCCAGGGCATCGGCGCGTCCGCGCCCAAGAACAGCTACGTCGGGATCATCGCCGACCACCTGCGCGCGGTTACCGGTCGCTCCGTGCGGGTCGTCAACCTGTCCGTGTCGGGTGCGACCGTCTCGCTCGCGGTGGCGGACCAGCTCCCGCGGTTCCTGAAGCTCGACCCGGAGCCCGACATCGTGACCGTCTCGATCGGGGCGAACGACATCGCGGCGTTCGACCCGGTCCGCTTCCGCGAGGGACAGCGCGCCGTCTTCGCGGCCGTGCCCGATCACGCGATCGTCGCCGACCTCCCCTACTTCTATCTGCCCTGGAACGAGCGGATCGTCGCCGAGGCGAACCAGATCCTGCGCGAGGAAGCGGCGGAGCGCGGACTGCAGGTCGCGCCGCTGCACTCCACCATGCGCCGCCAGGGTCTCCGCGGCGCGTTCACGCAGTTCGCGGAGGACCTCTTCCACCCCAACGACCACGGCTACCGCACCTGGGCGTCCGCCTTCCTCCCGGCTGTGACCGCGCGGGCGCGCGAGCTGTACCCGCGCCATGGCGAGCAGGCCACAGCGGCTCCGGAGGCGCTTAGCGCGTGAGCTGCGCCGGCGCGACGTGCGACAGCACGCGCCCCCAGGCCGGCACGATCGCCAGGTGGCCGACGCCGGGCATCGTCTCCATCCGCGAGTCCGGCAGCGACTTCTTGTACCAGGCGGCGTGCGCGTGGCCGGCGACCGCATCCGCCTGCCCGGCGATGATCAGCGTCTTCGCGGCCACATCGCCCAGCTCGAAACCCCACGGCCTAGCGGTGTAGCTCAGGATGTCGCCCGCGACTCCCCCGGCCCCCTGGCGGAACGCCTCCTTCAGCATCCGCCCCAGGCGGTCGTGCACGCCGCGGCCGGACAGCGCCTGCTGGTCGACGGGACCGACCCCGAGCATCTCCAGCGGGACCTCGCCCGGTTCGGACGCGGCGGCCACGGCGTCCGCCTGCGGTTGCAGCATGGCGCTCAGCCGGCTCATCGCCTCGCCGGGCGCCATGGCGCCCAGCTCATCCGACAGCGCCTGCAGCTTCGGGTCGATCCACGGCACCGCCTCGTTGGGCGCCGGGGTCCCGACGATCGCCACGCGGTCGACGAGATGTGGATGCCGTGCGGCGACCGCGAGCGCCACCCGGCCGCCGGCGGACCAGCCGACGACGCCGACCGTGCGGGGACGCGTCACCCCGATGACCGTCTCGGCCACGACGACCGACCGGATGTACTCGGCGATGTCGTCGGCGGCCTGCGTGATGCTGGGCCAGCTCCCGAGCGGCCACGGGTCGCTGGCGCCGTAACCGGGACGGTCGATCGCGACGATGTGCGCATGCCGTTCCGCGGATGCGTCCGGGTCGGGGTCGAACACCGAGGAGCCCGGGGCCGCGTGGCAGAACACCACGAGACGTTCGGCGTCGGGGTCCCCGAAGGTGGAGACGCCGACGGCGCGGCCGGAGCGGAGTGCGAACGTGCGGTCAGCCATGGGGCCCATTGTGCACGCGGCCACCGACTCGCAGAAGTGCTCACATGCACCGCTCGCGACGGGATGTCCACAGGTCGCCGCGATCCTTCCGGCGATGACGGTGGCTCCCCGTAGTGTTGAGCCCGATCGAGGAGGTGCCGTGCCGAAGGCGTCCGTCAACTACCGCTGCTCCGACTGCGGCTGGTCCACAGCCAAGTGGGTGGGCCGCTGCCCGGAGTGCGACGCGTGGGGAACACTCGCCGAGACGGCGCAGCCGACCGGCGTGCTGCGGGCGCTGAAACCCGTGACCATCGCCGCCGGGCGCGAGGCGCGGGCCATCACCGACATCCGCGCCGAGGGCACGCCGCGGCGCCCCAGCGGCATCGGCGAGTTCGACCGGGTGCTGGGCGGAGGCATCGTCCCCGGAGCGGCCATCCTGCTCAGCGGCGAGCCCGGGGTGGGCAAGTCGACCCTGCTGCTCGAGGTCGCCTCCCGAGCCGCGCGAGCCCGCAACCGGGTGCTCTACGTGAGCGCGGAAGAGTCGGTGAGCCAGGTCAGGATGCGCGCCGAGCGTACAGGCGCGGTGCACGACGAGTTGTTCCTGGCCTCCGAGACCGACCTCAGCACGATCATCGCGCAGATCGACGCGGTCGACCCCTCGCTCGTGATCGTCGACTCGGTGCAGACGGTGTCCAGCTCGGCCGGCGAGGGCATGGCCGGCGGCCCGAGCCAGGTGCGCGAGGTCGCCAGTACGCTCATCCGCATCGCCAAGGAGCGCGACCTGCCGGTGCTCATCGTCGGGCACGTCACCAAAGACGGCTCGATCGCGGGTCCCCGGCTGCTCGAGCACCTGGTGGATGTGGTGTGCCAGTTCGAGGGCGACCGTCAGACGGCCCTCCGCTTCATCCGGGCGCTCAAGAACCGTTTCGGGCCGACCGACGAGGTGGGCTGCTTCGAGATGGCCGGCGACGGCATCGCCGAGGTGCCCGACCCAAGCGGGCTGTTCCTCAGCCGCAACACGACACCGGTCTCCGGCACCTGCGTCACGGTGGCGATGGAGGGACGGCGCCCCCTGCCGGTCGAGGTGCAGGCCCTCGTCGTGAGTACAACGGCGCCGAACCCGCGCCGCGTGACCAACGGAGTCGACTCGTCCCGGGTCGCCATGCTGCTGGCCGTGCTCGAACGGCGGGCCGGCATCAAGCTCGGCGACAAAGACGTCTACGTCTCCACCGTCGGCGGCGTGCGGCTCACCGAGCCGGGGGCCGACCTGGCGATCGCTCTGGCGATCGCGTCGGCGGCGACCGACCGGGCCATCCCGCACACCCTCGCGGCGTTCGGCGAGATCAGCCTCGCTGGCGAGATCCGCCCGGTCGTGAGCGGCAAGCAGCGCACGGCGGAGGCGGCCCGGCTCGGCTTCGCCACCCGGGTAGACGACCGCAGCGCCTCGATCCGTGAAGCGCTCCGGCTCGCCTTCACCGCCGCATCCACCGACCGCGAGCGAGAACTCGACGCCGCGTTCTGACCGGAACATCGAACCGGATGTCGAACCGGCGCCGCGCCGTTCGACGCACAGGTGACGACATCCGTCGACGGAAGGGAAACACCATGCCGCAGTACGCCATCTTCATCTACTCCGACACCACGGCCGAGCACGACGCCGCAGAACTAGCGGAGCACGACCGGCACTCCGACGACCTCATCGCGGCCGGTGCGCTGACCGCCGCCTACGCGCTCTCGGAACCCGCGACGGCGAAGTCCGTCCGCGGCGACGGGGTCACCGACGGGCCGTTCACGGAGAGCAAGGAGCTCATCGCGGGCATCGGCATCATCGAGGCCCCTGACCTGGATGCTGCACTCGCCTGGGCGCGCCAGAACCCGGCGACCCGCCACGGCTCCGGTGTCGAGGTCCGGGAGGTCGCCGCGAGCTACGACCGGTACGACAGCGCGTTCACTGCAGGATGAACTGCTTCGTCTCGGAGCTCTTGATGCCCGAGACGCTCGTCTCCAGGTGGTACGACGCCCCCGCGGCCGGCACCTGCTCGCGCTTCGCCGCGCACGTCGACGGGTCCGACCGCGTCCGGTCCCAGGTGATCGGCGTCTGCGAGGAGATCGTCTTGCCCGGCTGGAGCAGCACTTCCGCATCCACCTTGTCGCTCTGGCAGTCCGTGGACTTCCAGTAGACCTCCGTGCCGCTGGTGATCGTGAAGACCTGCTGCGCCGTCCCCGCGTCGATCGTGCACGCCGCCGACCCTGTGTTCGTCAGGGCCACGGAGAGCTGTGGCAGCTCCCCCGCCGCGTACTCGTCCTTGTCGGTGACGGCCTCCACCGTCACGTCGGCCGGCTTGCACGGCTGACCCGACGCGGATGCGCTGCTGGTCGGGATGCTGGTCGCCGCCGGCGTCGGCGCGCTCGTGCCGGTCGTCGCGGGAGCCTTCTTCGCAGGCTCGCCGTTCGAGGCGCCGGGGCGGGCCACGATGAGGATGATGACCACCACGACGGCGATCACGCCGAGGAGGACGATGAGCCGACGGCGCCAGTACACGCTGCTCGGCTGGGGGCCGACCGGGTTCTTGAACGTCGACATGCCCGCACTATAGCCAGCAGCCGCGGGGCCGCCCGGCAGGCGCGCCCGGCCCCCGGGCAGCGCTCAGAGTCGGAGCGCCCAGAGACTCAGCACTCAGAGACACAGCGCTCAGAGACGCTTCAGCATCCGCGTGTTGCCGAGCGTGTTGGGCTTCACGCGGGCGAGGTCGAGGAACTCCGCGACGCCCTCGTCGTGCGACCGCACCAGCTCGGCGTACAGCTGAGGGTCGACGGTCTCCTCGCCCATGTCCTCGAACCCGTTCCTCGCGAAGAAACCCACCTCGAACGTGAGGCAGAACAACCGGCTGAGCCCGAGCTCGCGGGCGTCCGACTCCAGCCTCGCCAGCAGCGCGCGGCCCACACCCTTGCCCAGCCACTGGTCCGACACGGCCAGCGTGCGCACCTCGCCCAGGTCGCTCCACATGACGTGCAGGGCGCCACAGCCGATCAGGCGCCCGTCCGCGTCCTCCGCCACCCGGAACTCCTGGACCGCCTCGTAGAACGTCACGGTCTCCTTGCCGAGCAGGATGCGTCGGTGCACCAGCGGCTCCACCAGCTCCTGAATGCGCTGCACGTCTCCCGTGCGCGCCCGCCGGATCCTGAACCCTGGTTCGTTCTCGCCCACGAAACCACCCTACCGAGTACGCGAACACCGATCGCGCGGCGGTCACCCGCCCGATACCGGGTAGACGCTGCCCGAACACCGAGAGGGCCGGCCTTCCGAAGAAGACCGGCCCTCCCAGGTCGTGGATCGCGATGGATCAGTCGTTCGCCGCCAGGTCCGGCGTCGCCGGGCCGGTGCCGATCGCGGCCGCCGAGTTGATGCCGGCGCCGATCGGCTCCTTGCGGGCGGTCGTCGTGAAGACGAAGTCGCCGTCGGCGAAGTCGACGTGGACGTGGTCGCCCGCGTTCAGCTCGCCGTGCAGGATCTTCTCGCTCAGCCGGTCCTCGATCTCGTGCTGCACCGCGCGGCGGAGCGGGCGGGCGCCGAGCGTCGGGTCGAACCCGACCTCGATCAGCCGCTCCTTCGCCGGGACGGTCAGCTCGATGGTCATGTCACGGTCGAGCAGGCGGGTCGACAGGCGCTTGATGAACAGGTCGACGATCTGCAGGAGCTCGCTCTTGTCCAGCTGCGGGAAGACGATGATCTCGTCGACGCGGTTCAGGAACTCGGGCTTGAAGTTCTTCTTCAGCTCCTCGTAGACCTTGCCGCGCATCCGGTCGTAGCCGGTCTGCGGGTCGCCCTCGATCTGGAACCCGACGGGGCCGCCGGAGATGTCCTTGGTACCGAGGTTGGTGGTCATGATGATGACGGTGTTCTTGAAGTCGACCACACGTCCCTGGCCATCCGTCAGACGTCCCTCCTCCAGGATCTGGAGCAGCGAGTTGAAGATGTCCGGGTGCGCCTTCTCGATCTCGTCGAACAGCACCACGCTGAACGGCTTGCGGCGGACCTTCTCGGTCAGCTGGCCGCCCTCCTCGAAGCCGACGAACCCGGGAGGGGCGCCGAACAGGCGGGAGACGGTGTGCTTCTCGCCGTACTCCGACATGTCGAGCGAGATCATCGCCGACTCGTCGTCGAACAGGAACTCGGCGAGCGCCTTGGCGAGCTCGGTCTTACCGACACCGGTGGGGCCGGCGAAGATGAACGAGCCGGACGGACGCTTCGGGTCCTTCAGGCCGGCGCGGGTGCGGCGGATCGTCTTGGAGAGCGCCGCGATGGCCTCCTCCTGACCGATGACCCGCTGGTGCAGCGCCTGCTCCATGTAGACGAGCCGTGCCGACTCCTCCTCCGTGAGCTTGAACACCGGGATGCCGGTCGCCTGGGCCAGCACCTCGGCGATGAGGCCCTCGTCGACCTCCGCCGTGGTCTTGACCTCGCCCGAGCGCCACTGCTTCTCGAGGCGCAGCCGCTCGCCGAGGAGGTTCTTCTCCTCGTCGCGGAGGCTGGCGGCCTTCTCGAAGTCCTGGTCCTCGATCGCGGCCTCCTTCTGGGAGCGCACGGCGGCGATCTTGTCATCGAACTCGCGCAGCTCCGGCGGAGCCGACAGGATCGACAGGCGCAAGCGGGCGCCGGCCTCGTCGATCAGGTCGATGGCCTTGTCCGGCAGGAAGCGGTCCTGGATGTAGCGGTCGGCCAGGTTGGCCGCCGCGACAATCGCGCCGTCGGTGATGGACACCTTGTGGTGCGCCTCATAGCGGTCGCGCAGCCCCTTGAGGATGTTGATCGCGTGGGGCAGCGACGGCTCGGCCACCTGGATGGGCTGGAAGCGGCGCTCGAGCGCGGCATCCTTCTCGAAGTGCTTGCGGTACTCGTCGAGCGTGGTCGCACCGATCGTCTGCAGCTCACCACGGGCGAGGAGCGGCTTCAGGATGCTGGCCGCGTCGATCGCGCCCTCGGCGGCGCCCGCACCGACCAGGGTGTGGATCTCGTCGATGAAGGTGATGATGTCGCCGCGGGTGCGGATCTCCTTGGTCACCTTCTTGAGGCGCTCCTCGAAGTCACCGCGGTAGCGGGAACCGGCGATCAGCGAACCGAGGTCGAGCGTGTAGAGCTGCTTGTCCTTCAGCGTCTCCGGGACGTCGCCGCGGACGATCGCCTGGGCGAGTCCCTCGACGACGGCGGTCTTGCCGACGCCGGGCTCACCGATCAGCACCGGGTTGTTCTTGGAGCGGCGCGACAGGATCTGCATGACGCGCTCGATCTCCTTCTCGCGCCCGATGACAGGGTCGAGCTTGTTGTCGCGAGCGGCCTGGGTCAGGTTGCGGCCGAACTGGTCGAGGATCTGGCTACCGGCCTGCGCGGTGTTCTGATCGTTGCCGCCCACCTGGACCTGCTCCTTGCCCTGGTAGCCGGAGAGCAGCTGGATGACCTGCTGGCGCACCCGGTTGAGGTCGGCGCCCAGCTTCACGAGCACCTGGGCGGCGACGCCCTCGCCCTCGCGGATCAGGCCGAGCAGGATGTGCTCCGTGCCGATGTAGTTGTGGCCGAGCTGGAGGGCCTCGCGGAGGCTGAGCTCGAGCACCTTCTTGGCGCGCGGCGTGAACGGGATGTGGCCGGTCGGCTGCTGCTGACCCTGGCCGATGATGTCCTGGACCTGCTCGCGCACGGCGTCGAGCGAGATGCCGAGCGACTCGAGGGCCTTGGCGGCGACGCCCTCGCCCTCGTGGATCAGGCCGAGCAGGATGTGCTCCGTCCCGATGTAGTTGTGGTTGAGCATCTTGGCCTCTTCCTGGGCCAGGACGACGACACGGCGGGCGCGGTCGGTGAATCTCTCGAACATGTCTACTCCTCGGCGACACCGTTGCAGGTTCGGCGTCGATACAAAGAGAGTAACCACCGCTCCCCCGCCAGCGTGGCCCTGTTCGCCGTGGGCGTGACAACGTGCCCAGGACAGTGCGGATTGCGTCCGATCAGCCCTGACGGGCAGGCAGCGTGAGCGTCGAACCGGCGAGGTCGACGGTCACCTCGGCCGTCTTGCTGATCCGGTCGGGTGTGGTGAAGACGGTCGTGTGGGGCACGTAGTCGCGGGTGCAGATGCCCCCGGGGGCCGGCGCGAGGGTCGCGGTGATCCGGGTGCCGGACGAAGCGGTCGCGTTCTGCACCTTCGGCGGGCAGGAGGAGCTTCCGTACAGCACGATGGCGAACTGCGCGCCGTCGTCGAGCCACGCTGCCCAGGATGCGCCTCCCGCGCTGCTCGCCGGAGCCTGGACGCCCTTCGGCTCGCCGGCGTAGTCCTCGACCGGCTTTCCGGCGCCCGCGCTGCACCCCGTGAGCCCGGCGAGCAGGGCCAGGCCGGCCAGGGCGGCGAGGGGGCGGGGGGCACGGTGGGGCACGAGCCCATTCTAGGAAGCCCTGCTCAAAGCAGTCCGCGCCTAAGATGCCGCTATGAGCAATCTGGAGCGCGATCCGGCGGAATCGGTCGGCGGCTCCGTGCTCACGGAGCCCGTGCCCGCGGAGGCGGCTGTCTCCGAGGACGTGGTCGAGATCCTCGAGCCCCGCGATGTCCCCCTCGGCGGACCGCGGGCGATGACGGTGCGCCGCACCCTCCCCCAGCGCCGGCGTTCGCTCATCGGCGGCTGGTGCTTCATCGACCACTACGGCCCGGACGACGTCTCGGTGAGCGGAGGGATGCGCGTGCCGCCGCATCCGCACACCGGCCTGCAGACGGTCAGCTGGCTGTTCGAGGGCGAGATCGACCACCGCGACAGCGTCGGAAGCCACGCGCTCGTGCGCCCGGGCGAGCTGAACCTGATGACCGCGGGCCACGGAATCAGCCACTCCGAGGTCTCCACACCCGGTACGGCGAGACTGCACGGGGTGCAGTTGTGGGTCGCGCTGCCGTCCGCCTCCCGCGATGTCGCGCCGTTCTTCGAGCACCACGCGCCCGTGACCGGCCGGCTCGGGGCGGCGAGCGTGAAGACGTTCGTCGGGTCGCTCGCGGGAAGCGGCACGCCGGCGACCGTCTTCTCCCCTCTCGTGGGCGCCGAGCTGGTCGTGCCGGCCGGTTCGACCATCGAGGTGCCGCTGGAGGCGTCGTTCGAGCACGGGCTGCTGGTCGACACCGGAGAAGTGGCGGTCGACGGCGTGTCGATCCCGCTGTGGCACCTCGCCTATCTCGGCCCGGGCCGCACGTCCCTGACGCTGCGGGCGGAGTCGGATGCGCGCGTCGTGCTGCTCGGCGGGGAGCCGCTCGGCGAGCAGATCGTGATGTGGTGGAACTTCATCGGCCGCAGTCACGACGAGGTGGTCGCCTACCGCGCGGACTGGCAGGGCGAGGTGATCGCGGGCGGCGATCCCGACGGACGCTTCGGCACCGTCGAGGGATACGACGGCTCGCCCCTGCCCGCCCCCGAGCTGCCGACGGTGCGGCTCCGCCCGCGCGGCTGAGTCGTCCACAGCCCCGCGGTCGCAGCCACTTTCCACAGATTCCGGTCGGGTGCTCCCGGAAGAACCTCCGCCAGGAGATGATTCCCTATGCATGCAGACCCATTGCTTCTGCATGCACAACCACCTAGCCTGGAACCATGGGAGTCACCGTGCAAGTGAGAGACCTCGATCCTGCGGTCAACGACCGCCTGAAGAGCGCTGCAGCCGCGAAGGGGCTGTCGTATTCCGAGTACCTCCGTCGCGAGCTCACGCGTATCGCCGAGCGTCTGCGCATCGACGAACGGTGGACGGAGGTGAAAGCCGCCCACCGGCTGCGGATGGAGACGGAGCCGCCCCGCGATGAACTGCGGCAGCCGTTGCTCGACATCACCACGGAGGAGATCGCCGAGATCATCCGCGCCGAGCGGGACGATCGATGAAGTCCGCCGTCCTGGATTGCAGCGCCGTCGTCGCGCTGCTCGCGACCGACGGCCTCCGTGCCTTCGAGGAGAGCGAAGAACTCGCCGAGTGCATCTTCGTCGCCCCGCATCTCATCGATCCGGAGTTCGTGAGCGCGATGCGCCGACACACGCGTCGGCAGCCCGAGAAGGCGCAGCAGAGCGAACTGGCCATCCAAGCGTTCTACCGGCTGGAGATCGTGCGCATGGAGCATGAGCCGCTCTGGCAGGAGGCCTGGCGGTGGCGTGAGAATCTGACCGCCTACGACAGCATGTACGTCGCCCTCGCCCGCCTGCTCGACGTCCCGTTGCTCACCGCCGACGAGCGGCTGGCGAGCGCCGCTCAGCCCTGGTGCGAGGTGCGGCGCGTGAGCGACCTCGCGGCCGCGTAGAGGCCAGGCCTCACTGCAGCGCGGAGGTCAACCGCGCCAGATTGTCGAGCACGGTGCTGCGCAGCGGCTGCTTCATCCACTCGTCCAGCGTGAGCTGGCGGCTGTCCCGGCGGTAGCCGGCCTCGACCCGACGCATCTCCTCGACGAAGGAACGGCCTCGCACCATGAGCGAGACCTCCATGTTCAGTTGGAAGGAGCGCATGTCCATGTTGCTCGACCCGATGACGGCGACATCGTCGTCGATCGTGAAGTGCTTCGCATGAAGGATGTACGGAGCCTTGTACATCCAGATCTTCACCCCGGCGCGCAGCAGCGCCTCGTAGTACGACCGCTGCGCGTGATAGACGAGGGCCTGGTCCCCGATCTCCGAGACGAAGAGCTCGACGTGGATGCCCCGCTGCACGGCGGAGGTGATCGCCATGAGCATCGACTCGTCCGGCACGAAGTACGGAGAGGTGATGACGATGCGCTCCTGCGCGTAGTACAGCAGCGCCAGGAACAGCCGCAGGTTGTTCTCGCCGGCGAACCCGGGGCCGGAGGGCACGACCTGGGCGTCGAGCTCGTTGTCGTCGATCTCGTCGGTGATCGGCTCGGTCTCCCGGCGCAGCAGCTCATCCGTCTCGCTGTACCAGTCGGTGATGAAGATCGCGTTGAGACCAGCGACGATGGGGCCCTCGAGACGGACGATGAGCTCTTTCCACTTGAGCCCGCGCCGGATGTTCGACTTCTTGTTGTAGCTGCGGTCGATCACGTTCTGCGAGCCCATGAACGCGACGCGGCCGTCCACGATCAGCAGCTTCCGGTGGTTGCGCAGGTCGGGCCGCTGGTACCGGCCGCGGAACGGCTGGACCGGGAGCATGAGCTGCCACTTGGCGCCCATCGCGGTGAGCCGCTTCAGGGTCCGCTTGTAGTCGGGGGTGCGGAGGGAGGCGATGTGGTCGAGCAGGACGCGCACGGTGACGCCGCGCTTGACCGCATCCTCGAGCGCGTCGAAGAACGGGCCGGTCGTCTTGTCGAGGGTCAGGATGTAGAACTCGACGTGCACATACCGGCGAGCGGTGTGGATCTCCGCAGCCATGGAGTTGAGCGACCCCTGGTAGTCGCCGTTCAGCGTCGCGCGGTTGCCGCCGACCAGCGGCATGGCGCCCAGCTTGCGGTTGAGCTCGACCACGCCCTCGAGCCACGGCGGCCACGGGTGGTCGCGACGCACGCGCTCGATGCCCTCGGTGCTGTCGATGATGAAGCGGTTGATCTCCTCCTGCTTCCGCCGTCGCCGCTTCGGCAGCTTGTAGCTGCCGATGAGGAGGAAGAAGAGGATGCCGATGTACGGGATGAGGAAGATCGCCAGCAACCACGCCGTGGCGGACGTCGGCTTGCGGTTGCGCGGGACGATGATGATCGCCAGGACACGGATCACGAAGTCGACGAGAAGCGCGACCCAGATCGAGACCGAGACCCAGAAACCCGTCTCCATCCCGACGTCCCTCCTACGAGCGCAGAAGGACGCGGCGGCGTCCCCAGAGCTACCGTAGCGGACCGGCGGGGGTCACTCCGTTCAGGCCTTGGGGGCGAGGCCGCGGCGGGCGCGCTCCTCCGCCTCGAGGCGGGCGTACGCCTTGCGCTCATTGCGGTCAGCGCGAACGATCGCGCGCATGATCGCCCAGAACAGCAGACCGACCAGCACGGTCGGCGCGAGAGCCCAGACGATACCGCTGATGACGTCGTTCATAACGGCTCCATGCTAACCCGCGCGGCTGGGAGGCGGCGCCCTCCCGGCATGCTGCTACTTGACGAGCGGGAAGAGGATGGTCTCGCGGATGCCCAGGCCGGTCAGAGCCATCAGCAGCCGGTCGATGCCCATGCCCATGCCGCCCGTGGGCGGCATGCCGAACTCCAGTGCCCGGAGGAACTCCTCGTCGAGACGCATCGCCTCGTTGTCCCCGGCAGCCGCGAGCTTCGCCTGCTCGATGAAGCGCTCGCGCTGCACGACCGGGTCGACGAGCTCCGAGTAGCCGGTGGCCAGCTCGAAGCCTCGGGTGTAGAGGTCCCACTTCTCCACCACGCCCTCGCGCGAGCGGTGGGCGCGCACGAGGGGGCTCGTGTCGACGGGGAAGTCCATGACGAAGGTCGGGCGCACGAGGTCCGTCTTCACGTGGTGCTCCCACAGCTCCTCGACGTACTTGCCGGCCAGCGGGTGCTCGATCTCGATGCCCGCCTCCGCAGCCAGCTCGCGCAGGCGCTCGATCGGCGTCTCGGGGACGATCTCCTCGCCGATCGCCTCCGACAGGCTGTCGTACATCCGGATGCGGTCCCACTCGCCGCCGAGGTCGTACTCGGTGCCGTCGGCCCACGTCACGACGTGCGATCCGGAGATCGCCATGGCGGCATCCTGGATCAGCGTCTGCGTGAGGTCGGCGATCGAGTTGTAGTCGCCGTATGCCTGGTACGCCTCGAGCATGGCGAACTCGGGCGAGTGCGTGGAGTCCGCGCCCTCGTTGCGGAAGTTGCGGTTGATCTCGAAGACGCGGTCGATGCCGCCGACGACGGCACGCTTGAGGTACAGCTCCGGCGCGATGCGCAGGTAGAGGTCGGTGTCGAACGCGTTCGAGTGCGTCACGAACGGACGGGCCGAGGCGCCGCCGTGCATGACCTGCAGCATCGGCGTCTCGACCTCGACGAAGTCGCGTTCGCCGAAGGTGCGACGCAGGCTGGCGACCGCCTTCGCGCGGTCGATGACGGTCTTGCGCGCCTGCTCGCGGGCGATGAGGTCCAGGTACCGCGCACGGACGCGCGTCTCCTCGCTCAGCTCGCTGTGCAGGTTCGGCAGCGGCAGCAGCGCCTTGGCGGCGATGCGCCACTCCTGCGCCATCACCGAGAGCTCCCCGCGACGGCTCGACACGACCTCGCCCGAGACGAACACGTGGTCGCCGAGGTCGACGAGCTCCTTCCACGCCGCGAGCGACTCCTCGCCGACCGCCGCGAGCGACACCATGACCTGGATGCGCGATCCGTCACCGGCCTGCAGCACCGCGAAGCAGAGCTTGCCGGTGTTGCGCAGGTGCACGACGCGGCCGGCGATCCCGACGATCTCGCCCGACGCCTCGTCGGCGGCCAGGTGGCCCCACTTCGCGCGGACGGCCGGGATGGTCGTCGTCACCGGGACGTGCACCGGGTACGCTCCACCGCCGGCGTCCGTCGCCTCGGCGAGCAGGCGGTCGCGCTTGCTCAGCCGGACCGCCTTCTGCTCGCTGATCTCGTCCTCGCCGAGCTGGTCGTCGCCCAGGTCGGCCGCGGTGGTCTGCGCGTCGGTCATCGCTGTCTTTCCGTTCGAGGTGGCGGTGGGTGGTCGCTCAGGTCACGTCGTGAGGCGTGCGTTGTCGATCAGCCGGGTGGTTCCGACCCGGGCGGCGATCAGCATCAGGGCGGGACCGTGGTGGTCGGGCGACGCCTCCCGGAAGGTCTCCGGATCGACGATCGCCAGATAGTCAAGCTTAACCGCTGGCTCGCCGGCCACACGCGCGTGCGCCGCGGCGAGCGCCTCGCCCACACCGGCCGCCGCCGCCTCCGCCGCCTCGGCGAGCGCACGGGAGAGCGTCACAGCGGCGAGCCGGTCGTCCTCCTCCAGGTAGCGATTGCGGCTCGACAGCGCCAATCCGTCGGACTCCCGCACCGTGTCCACCACGGCGATCGACACCGGGAGGTTCAGGTCGTCCACCATGCGCCCGATCACGTGCACCTGCTGCGCGTCCTTCTGGCCGAACACCGCCACGTCGGGCTGCACGATGTTGAAGAGCTTGCTGACGACGGTCAGGACGCCGTCGAAGTGCCCCGGACGCGACGCGCCCTCGAACAGCGCACCCGACGCCCCGGCGGTCACGCGCGTCTCCGACGGCCCGTGCGGATACATCTCGGATGCGGTCGGGGCGAAGACGACGTCGGCGAGCCCCTCGAGGGCCGCAACGTCGGCGTCCAGCGTCCGCGGGTAGCGGTCGAGGTCCTCACCCGGGCCGAACTGCAGCGGGTTGACGAAGATCGAGACCACCACGAAGCCGCCGAGATCGCGCGCGCTCGACACGAGGCGCAGGTGACCGTCGTGCAGGGCCCCCATCGTCGGCACGAGGACGACGCGACCCACGGGTGCGTCCGAGGATCCGTCCTGATGCGCCCAGCGACGGGCCTCAGCGACCCGTGCCCGCAGCTCGGCGATGGTGGTGATGATCTCTGGCATGCGCATCCCTCCGGCCGGTCCTCACCGGCCGGAACCAGGCTACTCGCCGCGGAGGAACCAGCCGCGTCCGTCGTCGCCGGGATCCCCGTCCCCCGGCTCCGCGCCCAACGCGTCGATCACGTCCTCCACCGCCAGTCGCGAGGGCGCTCCGGCGCGGGTGAGCGCGTTGTCCACGGCCGAGCGGATCAGCGAGCTGAGGTACGAGCCGGGGTTCTCGACGCCGATCTCGCGCAGCAGTCCGGTGGACTGCTCGACGATCGAACGCGAGAACGATGTCGCGGTCGCGATGGCCTCGGCGTAGGCGGGCCGGTCCGCCTCGGCGACGACGACCGGCTCTCCGCCCATCTCGACGACCAGCGCCTGGGCGATGGGCAGCACGGCGGCCGGTGCGGTCACCGCGAAGTAGCTCTCGGCGAGGCGGGTGAGGTCGAGGCTCGTCCCGGTGAACTCGAGCGCGGGATGCACCGCGAGCGGGATGGCGCCCGCGGCGGCAGCCGGCTGCAGCACGTCGATCCCGTAGCCGGGCGCCGTGTGCAGCACGATCTGGCCGGGCTGCCACGTGTCGGTCGAGGCGAGGCCGGCGACGAGTCCGGGGAGTTCGGCGTCCGGCACGGCCAGCACGACCAGCTCGCTGCGCTCGACCACCGTCGGCACGTCGAGGATGGGCACGTGCGGCAGCATGCTCTCCGCGCGTTCGCGGCTGCGCTCCGAGACCGCGGAGATCCCGACGATGGCGTGGCCCGCACCGGCGAGCGCGAGTCCGAGCACTGGTCCCACGCGGCCGGAGCCCACGATCCCGAGCCCGAGCCGCCCGGAACGCTGCGACGGTGGACGAGCGGACGGGAGCATCAGTGGCCCTCCTCTGGGCGGATCGGATCGTGCCGCCAGCGGTGGCTGCGATCGACGCTCGCGGCGGCGACGGCGTGCGCCGAGACCTCCTCGAACAGCGTCACGGCCGTCCGGGCGTCGATCGCGGCCAGCCGCGGGCGCACCGGGCCGGAGACGGTGTGGAACCGCGCCTCCGCGAGCCGGAGCGCCGCATCCAGCGGGCCCTGCTGCAGCTCGAGGCTCTGCAGCCGCGCGAGCGGAACGATCGCCAGGCTCCTCCACACGAACCCCCGGCGCAGCACGATCGCGTCGCCGACCAGCCGGAAGCCGGTGCGCTGCCACGAGATCGGGCGGATCCAGGCGGCCCGGCGCGGACTCCCGGTGAAGTCGTCATGACCGGACGACACCATCCCGGCCTCGACCAGGGCGCGGTGCTCGTCGGTCGCGAAGCCGGGCAGCACCAGCGAGAGCACGCGGGACACGTCGGCGGCGTCGCCCACCGGCAGCATGGTCGTGTTCGGCTGGCCGGCGGCGCCTTTCTCGCGCGAATGACCGGCGGTGTCGATCCGGATCTGCCACCACCCGAACGGCCGCCACAGCAGCGGCTGCAGCACCTCGACGGCATGGATGCGTCCGGGCGGCAGCGTCTCGTTGCTGGTGCTCAGCAGGCCGAAGCCGACGCGCACGCCGTCCGGCGTCCCGGCGATGGAGTAGCGCAGCGACTTGGTGAAGCGGTTGATGTAGAAGCTCGCCGAGCCCAGCAGCCCGGGCAGCACCACGATAAGCAGCCACAGCGCTCCGCTCGCCGCGCCCCAGACCAAGAAGGCGACGACGACCAGCACGAAGATCGTGAAGCCGCTCAGCAGCAGCGAACCGAACAGTCGCAGCGGGGGGATCTTCACGACGGACTCGGGCGGTGCGGCGTTCGGGTCGAGCTCCGGCGCGAGGAACTCGTTCACGCGCCTGCCGACAAGGTCGCCCACCGCGGCGGTGCGCGACGGCCGGAGAGCTTCCCCACCGGGGGCCGAGGGGTCGTGCACGACCGCCGTGCCGGCCTGCTCGGCCTGCTCGGCCGCCTCGGCGGCCTCCGCCGCTTCGACCGCGCGCACCCCCGACGCCAGCCGCAGCACGTCGCCGCGCAGGCCGTCCGCCAGGGACGACCCGAGGTAGGCGAGCTGCACGTTCGCATCGTGGCCGGCGACGGAGATGTCGAGCTTCGCCGCGCCGACCAGCCGGGCGAGCAGCGGGCGCACCACGTTGATGCCCTGGATGCGGTCGAGCCGCGCCTTGCGCTGGGTGCGGAACAGGATGCCGCTCCGCACCTCCACCGCGTCCTCGGTGATGCGGAAGCTGTGCATGCGCCACGACAGGTAGAACGCCCCGAGGCACGCGAGAAGCACCACGGCGACGCCGAGAAGCGCCCAGCCCTCCCAGCCGTGGTCGTAGATCGCGTCGAGCGGGTCGCCTCCGTACTGCGGCGCCCCCACGAAGAAGCTGATCAACCGCTCGCGCAGGTTCGAGAGCACGAAGCCGATGAGCGCGATGAACACGATCCCGCCGCGCAGCACCGGCGTCGCCGGGTGCAGGCGGTGCCACTCGCCGTCGGTGTACCGCTCGGCCGCGCGCTCCGCCGGCGACAGCGCCGGCGCCGAGCCGTTCCCGGGGAGCTGCGGCGCGGTCACAGTCCCGCCCGTCTGCTCTCCGCCAGCTCGACCAGGCGGTCGCGCAGCTCCGCGGCGTCCGCTTCCGGGAGGCCGGGCACCATCACGCCGGTGGAGGCGGCCGCCGTGACGAACTTGAGGTCGGCCAGCCCGAGCAGCCGGCTCACGGGGCCGCGGTTGATGTCGATCAGCTGCATCCGTCCGTACGGCACCGAGACGAACCGCTGGAACATGATGCCGCGACGGAACAGCAGATCGTCCTCGCGCAGGAGGTACCCGATGGAGCGTGCACGCCGGGGCGCGATCACGAGGGCGATGACGCTCACCACCACGACCACGGCGAGCAGCAGCCAGCCGAAGCTCCAGCCGCCGACGAGCCACAGGAACAGGCTCGCTGCGGAGAGCACGAGGCCGGTCAGAACGGTGCTGGCGATGACGACCAGCACGTACTTGGGCGAGACGCGGCGCCATTCGCCGACGTCGAGGTCAATCCGATCGGACATGGACGTTCTCCGTGCGCTCGTCGTCGTCGCCGGGAGGCAGAGTGCAGAACAACTCGGCCACCAGGCCCGCCACCAGCAGCACCACCGCACCGGCTGTGGCGAGCGCGGTCAGCAGGATGGCGTTGCCGCCGGGCAGCACATCCCGGGTGAGCAGGTAGGCGCCGACGCCCACGCCGGCGCCCACGAGCAGGGCGCCGCTCAGGCTGCACGCCTTGGCGAGCACCACGATGCGCGTCGCCTGGAAGGGGTCGATGCGCCGGACGCTGCGTCCGCGCACCGCACGCCGGATCGGCACGGCGAAGGCGACGACGATTACGGCGACCGCGAGCAGCGTGATCGGCAGCGTCAGCGGCGGGATGAAGATGGCGGCGCCCATCGACGCCGCGGCGAGCTCCGCGAGGAAGCCGATGGCGAGACCGAGGACGGCGAGTCCGATGAGTGAGGCGGGACCGGTGCGCTTCACGGGCGGTCCTCCCACAGCTCCACCGGGTCGCCGGCCTGACGGGCCAGCTCTGCGACAGGCCCGTAGCCCGCCAGACGCGCACCGGGGTCGACGTCGAGCCACGGCACCAGGACGAAGGCGCGCTCGTGCGCCCGCGGGTGCGGGAGGACGATCCGCGGGTCGTCGTCGGACACGATGCCGTCGTAGTCGACGATGTCGATGTCGATCGTGCGGTCGCCCCAGCGCTCCTCGCGGACGCGTCCCAGCGCGTCCTCGACGCGGTTGACCACGCCGAGCAGGGCCAGCGGTTCGAGCAGGGTGTGCACGAGGGCGACCGCGTTCAGGTACGCGGGAGCCTCCTCGTCGATGCCTTCGGGCTTGAGCGCCGGCGTCTCGTACAGTCTCGAGACGGCGCGCACGTCGACGCCCGGCTCCGCGCGCAGCAGATCGACGGCGGCCTGGATGGTCTCGGCGCGATCGCCGAGGTTGCTGCCGAGCGCGAGCACAGCCGGCACGCCGACGCGCATCCGCACCGGCTTGCCGATCGGCGCCGCGTTCACGGCCGGCTCCGCGTGATGCGGACCGCGACATCCCCGAAGGGCACGCTGATCGGCGCCTGCGGCTTGTGCACCGTCACCTCGACGGCATCCACCGGCTCATGCGCGAGCACCGTCGATGCGACCCGCTCGGCCACGGTCTCGATGAGGTCGACGGGGTCGCGCTCCACCGCCGAGACGACCTCCTCGGCCAGGTCGCCGTAGTGGACGGTCGCGGCCAGGTCGTCACCGGCGGCAGCCGGCGCGAGGTCGAGCCACGCGGTGACGTCGACGACGAAGTCCTGCCCGTCGGCGCGCTCGAAGTCGAAGACGCCGTGGTTCGCGCGCACGCGCAAGCCGGTGAGGACGATCGAGTCGGCCCTCCGGGAGTGGATGTCAGTCATCGCGTCCAGCTTGCCACGCCCGCACCACGTCGAGGGCGATCCGGGTCGACGGCACGTCGTGCACGCGCACCGCCCAGGCGCCCGCCTGGGCGGCCAGGGCTGAGATGACGGCGGTCGGTGCGTCGCGATCCTCCGCGGGCGCGCCCTCCGGCAGCAGAGCTGCGAGGAACCGTTTGCGCGACGCGCCGATCAGCACCGGGTAACCGAGCGTCTCGATCTCGTGCAGCCCGGCGAGCACCTGCCAGTTGTGGGTCGCGTTCTTCGAGAACCCGAGGCCGGGGTCCAGGATCAGCTTGGCCGGATCGACGCCGCGTTCGAGCAGATCGGTGACGCGGGCCGACAGCTCGCTCCGCACCTCGGCAACGGTGTTCCGGTAGACGGCGCGCGAGTCGGCCGCGTCGAGACGTCCGCGCCAGTGCATGACGACGTACTGCGCGCCGGTCTCGATGACGGCGTCCGGCATGCCGGCGTCCCCGAGCCCGCCGGAGACGTCGTTGATGATCGCGGCGCCGGCCTCCACGGCCGCTCTCGCGGTCGACGCGTTGAGCGTGTCCACGCTGACGAGCACCCCGCGCGACGCGAGCTCCCGGATGACCGGGACGACGCGGTTCTGCTCCTCCACCGGGTCGACGCGCACCGCTCCGGGACGGGTGGACTCGCCGCCCACGTCCACCAGGTCGGCGCCCTGTGCGACCAGGTCGAGGCCGTGCTCGATGGCGGCGTCCGGCTCGAGCCAGAGCCCGCCGTCGCTGAAGGAGTCCGGCGTCACGTTGAGGACGCCCATGATGAGGGTCACGCGACGCCACGCCCGATCAGGGCCATGAGCTCGGCCCGCGCGATCGGGTCGGCGAACGCGCCGCGTGCGGCGACGGTCACCGTCGTGCTGCCCGTCTGGCGCGGTCCCCGCGTCGTCACGCAGGAGTGGGCGGCGTCGAGCACAACGAGCACGCCGCGGGCGGCGGCGCCCTCCTCGATCGTGTCGGCGATCTGCTCCGTCAGCCGTTCCTGCAGCGTCGGGCGCGCGGAGAGCGTCTCGATGACGCGCGGGATGCGCCCCAGCCCGACCACGGTGTCCCCCGGCAGGTACGCGACATGGGCGACGCCGAGGAACGGGAGCAGGTGGTGCTCGCAGACCGAGCGGAACTCGATGTCGCGCAGCAGCACGGTCTCGGCCGTGCGCCCGTCCTCGAGCGGGACCGGCTCCCCGAGATCCGCGGCCGCGTCACGCCCGATGCCGGCGAAGAACTCCGCGTAGGCGTCGGCGACCCGGGACGGAGTGCTCTCGAGCCCCGGACGCGCCGGATCCTCGCCGATGGCGGCGAGGATCTCGGCGACGGCCGCTTCGATGCGCGGACGGTCGATGCCGGGCATGCGCGCGGCGGCCCTAGGCGGTGGCCGGCCGCGGCTTGATGGCGGGCGAACGCTTCGGCTTGGCCGCCGGAGGCTCGGAGTCCACTCCGCCGTCCACCGCACCGGCGTCGATCGGCGCCTTCGGGAACGGGATCGGCGGCACGTCCGAGATGGGGCGCTTGTCGCTGGAGAGCCACTGCGGGCGCTCCGGCAGCTTCTTCACCTCGGCGAAGATCTCGGCGATCTGGTTGTGGTCGAGGGTCTCGTGCTCGAGGAGCGCGGCGGCCAGACGGTCGAGCGTCGCGCGGTTGTCGTTGAGCACCTCCCACGCCTCGTCGTGCGCCTTCTCGATGAGGGCGCGCACCTCGGCGTCGACGCGCTCGGCGATCCGCTCGGAGTAGTCGCGCTGGTGACCCATGTCGCGACCGAGGAACATCTCGCCGTTCGCCTGGCCCAGCTTGACCGAGCCGATGTCGGCGCTCATGCCGTACTCGGTGACCATCTTGCGGGCGATGGAGGTCGCCTTCTCGATGTCGTTCGAGGCGCCGGTCGTCGGGTCGTGGAACACGATCTCCTCGGCGACGCGGCCGCCCATGGCGTAGGCCAGCTGGTCGAGCAGCTCGTTGCGGGTGACCGAGTACTTGTCCTCCAGCGGCAGCACCATGGTGTAACCCAGGGCACGACCGCGCGGCAGGATGGTGATCTTCGTCACGGGGTCGGTGTGGCGCATCGCCGCGGCGGCGAGAGCGTGGCCGCCCTCGTGGTACGCCGTGATCAGCTTCTCCTGGTCCTTCATGACCCGGGTGCGCTTCTGCGGACCGGCGATCACGCGGTCGACGGCCTCGTCCAGGGCGCGGTTGTCGATCAGCTGCGCGTTGGAGCGCGCGGTCAGCAGCGCGGCCTCGTTCAGGACGTTGGCCAGGTCGGCTCCGGTGAAGCCCGGCGTCTTGCGGGCCAGCACCTCGAGGTCGACGGAGGCGGCGAGGGGCTTGCCGCGGCCGTGCACCTCGAGGATCTTCTTGCGGCCGAGCATGTCGGGCGCATCCACACCGATCTGGCGGTCGAAGCGGCCCGGGCGCAGCAGCGCGGGGTCGAGGATGTCGGGACGGTTCGTCGCCGCGATCAGGATGACGTTGGTCTTCGGGTCGAAGCCGTCCATCTCGACGAGGAGCTGGTTCAGCGTCTGCTCGCGCTCGTCGTGACCGCCGCCGAGCCCGGCGCCGCGGTGGCGTCCGACCGCGTCGATCTCGTCGATGAAGATGATGGCGGGCGAGTTCTCCTTCGCCTGCTGGAACAGGTCGCGCACGCGGCTGGCGCCGACGCCGACGAACATCTCGACGAAGTCCGAACCGGAGATCGAGTAGAAGGGGACGCCCGCCTCACCCGCGACGGCGCGGGCCAGGAGGGTCTTGCCCGTTCCGGGAGGGCCGTACAGCAGCACGCCCTTCGGGATGCGGGCGCCGACCGCCTGGAACTTGGCCGGCTCCTTCAGGAAGTCCTTGATCTCCTGCAGCTCCTCGATCGCCTCGTCCGAGCCGGCGACGTCGTCGAAGGTGACCTTCGGCGTCTCCTTGGTCACGAGCTTCGCCCGCGACTTGCCGAACTGCATGACCTTGTTGCCGCCGCCCTGCATGCCGGAGATCATGATCCAGAAGAAGACGCCGATCAGCAGCGCCGGGATCAGGAAGCCGAGGATGTTGACGAACCAGTTCGGCTGCGGCACCTCGTCGTCGTAGCCCTTGGGGAGGTCGGCGGCGTCGACGGCCTTGACGATGTCCTCGCCGCGCGGCGTCACGTAGTAGAACTGCACCTGGTCGCCCAGGTTGCCGTCCGGCTCCTTCAGCGTCAGGTCGACGCGGTTCTCACCGTCGACGATCTTCGCGCTGGCCACCTTGTCCTGGGAGAGGTACTCCAGGCCCTTCTGGGTGGACACGCTCTTGAAGCCCGACATGGTGATCAGACTCGAGCCGATCCATACCGCGATGATCGCGAGCACGACGTAAAGGATCGGGCCGCGGAAGATCTTCTTGACGTTCATGGTGCGACCACAGTACCGCCTGGGCGCTGGGGGTCGCCTGCGTGTTCGCTCTGGGCGGTCTGCGTGCGGCCGGCCGGAGTAGCGGGCCGCGTCAGCTGTAGACGGCGGGCGCCAGGATGCCCACGCCGCGGAGGGTGCGGTAGCGCTCGTCGTAGTCCAGGCCGTAGCCCACGACGAACTGGTTCGGGATGTCGAAGCCCACGTACTTCACGTCGATCTCGACGCGCGCCGCCTCGGGCTTCCGCAACAGCGTGAAGATCTCGATGGACTCCGGCCCGCGGCTGCGCAGATTCGACAGCAGCCACGACAGCGTGAGGCCCGAGTCGATGATGTCCTCGACGATGAGGACGGTCTTGCCGCTGAGGTCGGTGTCCAGGTCCTTCAGGATGCGGACGACGCCGCTGGACTGCGTTCCGCTGCCGTAGGAGCTGACGGCCATCCAGTCCATGGTGACCGGGATGCGCAGCTCGCGGGACAGGTCGGCCATCACCATCACGGCGCCCTTGAGCACGCCGATCAGCAGCACATCCTTGCCGGCGTAGTCGCGTTCCACCTCGCGGGCGAGCTCGGCGACGCGGGAGCGGATCTGCTCCTCGGTGATCAGAATCTCGGTGAGGTCGTCCTGAACGTCCGTGAGTTCCATGGGGGAGGTGCTGTCCTTACGTGGTGGGGTGAAACGTGAGCAGCCCGTTCTGCCTGACCACTCTAACGCCTGGCAGGTCGACCGGTCCCTGCCCGTGCCAGTCGGTGATGAGGGCCGCGACGGCGAGCGTATGGGTGCGCGTGAGCGAGACGCCGAACTCCGCGGAGACCACCAGCCGGATGATCCGCTGGCGGAGCGCCGCCGGGTCCGACGCGAGGCCGCGGACGTCCAGCGCGACCGATCCGTCGTCGGCCTGGGTCACCAGCTCCTGCGCCCACTCGAGGGCCAGGCCGTCGAGCGCCTCGTCGTCCTCGCGGAGCTGTTCGGCGGTCCGCGCGAGCGCCTCGGCGACACCGGGTCCGAGCTCGCGCTCCAGCACCGGCAGCACCGCGTTGCGCACCCTCACGCGCGTATAAGAGGGGTCGTCGTTGTGGGGGTCGTCCCACGGCTCCAGGCGGCTGTCGGTGCAGAACGCCCGCGTCTGCGCGCGGCGGATCCCCAGGAAGGGGCGCAGCAGCCGGCCGGTGTCCGGCAGCATCCCCTGCAGGCTCGACGGGCCGGAACCGCGGGCGAGGCCGAGCAGTACCGTCTCCGCCTGGTCGTCGAGGGTGTGGGCGAGCAGGATGCGCTCGGCGCCCGTCTCCGCGACCGCGGCGCCGAACGCCGCGTGCCGGGCGGCGCGGGCCGCCCCCTCGGGGCCGCCGGACGCATCCACCTCGACCCGGCGCACCAGCACCGGGTCGAGCCCGAGCGCTGTCGCCTGCTCGGCGGCGCGGGCGGCAACCGCATCCGACCCGGGCTGGAGGCCGTGGTCGACCACGACGGCGCCTGCCCGGAACCCCGCCCGCGGCGCCTCGAACGCCGTGGCCGCTGCGAGCGCGAGGGAGTCCGCTCCCCCGCTCAGCCCGACGAGGACGAGAACGCCCGGCGTCAGCGGGGCCGGGCGGGCCGGACCATGGTCGTCGTGCGGGTCGACCGGCGGAAGCTCGGCCGCGGCGGCGAGCGCCGTGCGGACGGCCCGGCGGGCGTCGGCGATGGCGGGCGTCAGCCGCGGGCGGCGGTCCGGGGCCGCGGAACCGTGGAGGGGCACCTAGTAACGTTAGTGCCGAATCACGACCATTAAGGAGCACGGCATGGCCGAATACGACGTCGTCATCGAGATCCCCAAGGGGAGCCGCAACAAGTACGAGGTGGACCACGAGACCGGTCGCGTCTATCTCGACCGCGTGCTCTTCACCAGCTTCGTGTACCCGACCGATTACGGCTTCTTCGAGAACACGCTGGGCGACGACGGCGACCCGCTGGACGCGCTGGTGCTGCTCGAGTACCCGGTCTTCCCGGGTGTCGGCGTCAAGGTGCGCCCGGTCGCCGTGCTGAACATGAGCGACGAGGCGGGAGGCGACGCCAAGATCATCGCCGTGCCGTACAAGGACCCGCGCTGGCAGCACATCCAGGATGTGAACGACATCCCGGAGCAGACGCGCAAGGAGATCGAGCACTTCTTCGCCCGCTACAAGGACCTCGAGCCGGGCAAGTTCGTCAACATCGAGGGCTGGGGCGACGCCGCCGAGGCCGACGGCCTCATTCAGAAGGCGATCGCCAAGCTCGCCGCCGAGGGCCACTGACCCCCCGGGCTGATCCCCCTCGTCGAGTACACGAAAAGTGCACGCTATCNATCCGGCCGGATGGCGTGCACTTTTCGTGTACTCGACGGGGGCGGAGCGCGCGACGCAGTGGGTCAGGCGCTAGGGCGGGCGACCAGGCGGTAGGGGGAGCCCCAGACGGACTGGATCTTGACGACGTCGCCCTCGGTGGGAGCGGCGATCATCATGCCGCCGCCGATGTAGATGCCCACGTGGTAGAAGTCGCCGGGGCCGGATCCCCAGAAGATGAGGTCGCCCGCCTGCTTGGCGCTGTACGACACCAGCTGTCCGCGGCCAGCCGCGGTGTAGTACTGGTTGTTGACCGAGTGCGAGCCGATGTAGACGCCGGCGTACGCGTACGCCTTCATCGTCAGACCGGAGCAGTCGTAGCCCACCGGACCTTCGCCGCCGAAGATGTACGGCTTGCCCAGCTGGGCCCGGGCGTAGGCGATCGCTGTCTGGACGACGTTCCCGTTCGGGGCCGCAGGAGCCGCGGGCGCCGCCGGAGCCGCGCCGCCTCCCCCGCCACCGGACGCCGGCGGCCTCGGCGCGGCGGCCTGCTGCTGCTGTTGCTGCTGCTGTTGCTGGTGCCGCAGGGCCGCCTCCTGCGCCTTGCGGGCCGCCTCCTGCTGCGCCTTCACCCGCTCGCCCTGGAGGTAGGCGGCCTCGGTCTGCGCGGAGGTGTTCTTCAGCGTCGCAAGCTGGGCGACCAGCTCGGTCGACTTCTGCTGCTGGGTCGCGAGCGCCGCCTGCGCCTGCGCCTGCGCGGACTGCGCGGCGGCGAGCGCCTTGTCGGCCTCGGCGGCGAGCGACTCGCGCTCGGTCTTGGCCGCCTTGGCCTGCGCGGTGAGGGCGTCGGCCGTGTTCTTGTCCGTGGTGGCCTGGTCGTAGACCGCCTTCGACTGCTCCGTCAGCTTGCTCATCGTGCCGAGCTGGAACAGCAGCTTGTCGGCGGCGGAGCCCGAGCCGCCGCCCTTCAGCATGAGGTCGGTGGTCACGTCGCCGCCCCCGGACTTCGCCAGGTGCGAGGCGAGCAGGCCGGCCCGCATCTTGGAGGTCTTCGCCTTCTCGGCCGCCTCCACCGCCTGCTTCTGCAGGTCGTCGGCCTTCGCCGTCGCGGCCGCCAGCGCATCCTTCGCCTGGAAGTACGCCTCCGCCGCCTTCTCCGAGGCGATGCGGGCCGCATCCACACTCGACTGCAGACCGGTGATCAGGCTCGTGATGTTGTCGATCATCGCCTGCTGATTGGCGACGTTGTTCTTGGCCTGCTGCACGTCGTTCCACGACGGGTAGTCGACCGCCTGCGCCGGGGTGACGATGCCGATGGATGCGGTGACCGCGCCCATCACGCCCGCTCCGATAGCGAGGCCCGGGCGAACCCGGCTGATCTTCTCGTTCTCGTTAGCCAAGGGGTGCCTGCCTGTCTCTCATGAACGGGATGCCATCGATCTTCGTCCCGTTGATGCGCACCTCGAAGTGGAGGTGGCAGCCGGTGGATGCGCCGGTCGTGCCGACGCGGGCGATGGGCTGGCCGGCTCCGACGTGCTGGCCGATGCCGACGAGGATGCCGCCGTCACGGATGTGGGCGTAGCCGGTGTCGACGCTGCCGCCGTTGTCGAGCAGCACGAAGTTGCCGTAGGAGCCGTTGGGGCCGGCATAGATGACCGTGCCCTCGTGGGCGGCGTAGATGGGCGCGTTGCACGAGGCGCCGATGTCGATGCCCATGTGGTACGTGCTGCCAACGCCGCCGGGCGACGGGCGCGCGCCGAAGCCGTCGGTGATCGGGCCGGCGGCGGGCACCCCCCAGCCCTGCGGTCCGACGTAGCCGCCGGGGAGCCCCGCCGACCCGCGCGCGGCCGCCGCTGCGGCCGCGGCCGCGACACCGGCCTGGTAGCCGGCGACCGTCTTGGCGGTGGTGTCTTTCAGGGCGGCGAGCTGCGCCTGCATGACGACGATCTGCTTCTGCTGCTCGGCCAGCTTGTCCTGAGCCGCCTTGGCCGCCTCGATCGCGGCCTGCATCGCCGCTTCGGCGACGACGCGGAGCCGCTCGCGCTCGGCCTTCGCCACATCCGCCTGCGCCGACAGCGACTTCGCCGTGTTCTGCGCGGCCTTGGCGTCGGTGTAGACCTTGTTGGACTGCTCGACGAGCTTGGACATGCTGCCCAGCCCGGAGAGGAGCTTGTCGGGGCTCGTGGTGCTGGCGTTGTTGCCGCTGAGGAAGAGGTTGGCGGTCAGGTTGCGGCCGCCGGTGCGGTAGAGCTGCGCGGCCAGCTTGCCGGCCTGCTCGCTCGCCTCGTCGGCCTTCTTCTGGCTGGCGACGGCCTGCGACTCGAGATCGAGCGCCTTCATCGTCGCCATGTCGTAGTTCGTCTGGGCGACCTCGAGCTCGGCGCCGCGCTTGACGGCGAGCGCCTGCGTGTCCGCCACCTCTTGCTTGAGCGACGAGATCAGGCCGTTGATGCGGTCGACCTGGGCGCTGGCCGCCGACTCGTTCGCCTTGGCGTTCTGCACGTCCTGCCACGACGGGTAGTTGTCGGCGTAGGCGGGGGCCGCGACGGCTCCCACCGCCGTGACGGCGGCGACGGCGAGGGCGGCCAGGGCAGCACGGACCGCCCGGCGGCGGGGGCTGCCGGGGATGGTCGGGGGAACCGTTCGGCTCGTCGTCTCGCGTCTCATGCTGTTATCGACCCGCTCACTTCTCGCGTCGACAGTGATCACATCCGTCACATCGGTCACACGGTCAACAGGCGCAACTTTAGCAACATGGTGTCCGTGAGCCCAGGTCGGTGGCCTCAATGCCGGTTCGGGGGGCGTGCGTTCGCACGGGCGGCCGAGGGACCGCCTGGCTCGCAGACTATGCGTCCGCATGGGCCGGATCGCGGATTTCCGTGGGGCGTTGCGCGAACCGGGCAGCGGCCGGAAACCGTCCGGAAAGCCCCGACCCGCCCGGGATCCGGAGGCGATTCGCATTCTCGGCGACGTTTCCGTATGCTTGTTCGTCGGTGGTCATCGGAGCGCGAAAGCGATTCGGGACGATCCGGCCCCATCGTTTAGCGGCCTAGGACGCCGCCCTTTCACGGCGGTAGCACGGGTTCGAATCCCGTTGGGGTCACGTCCAACGGCGTCCACTACAATCGATGAGCAGCACGATCGATGAACACCACAATTCAAAAAGCAACACAGTAAGGCCCTGTAGCGCAGTTGGTTAGCGTGCCGCCCTGTCACGGCGGAGGTCGCGGGTTCAAGTCCCGTCAGGGTCGCCACGGCGACAAGCCCTTCCTCTCGGAAGGGCTTCCGTCTAGGTGGATGCAGCAGCATCCTCTGGCTCTGTAGCTCAGTTGGTAGAGCGTTCGACTGAAAATCGAAAGGTCACCGGATCGATGCCGGTCGGAGCCACCTCAGAAAACCCCCGGTCCGAAGCGGAATCCGGGGGTTTTTCGTTTGCTGGTCGAGGCGGTCACATCGCCGTTTGACTACATTTTGACTACAACTGATTTCGCGGCCTGGGCATCAAGCGCGTTCGCGACCTCGTCAAGGTCGTCGTCGAAGAGGTCGGCGTAGACGTCCAGTGTCATCGCAGCCGACGCATGTCCGAGCATCCGCTGCACGGCTTTGACGTTGGCGCCAGCCGAGACGGCAAGCGATGCTGCCGTGTGCCTGAGGTCGTGGGGAGTCAGACGCGGGAAGGTGTCGTCCTTCTCCATGCACCGAGTGACCGCCGCGTTGAAGACACGGTTGCGGAAGTTGCCGGCCCGAAGCACACCACCGTCGGCGCCGACGAACACAGGCTCATCGGGGTCGCGACCGGAACACCGGGCCTCCAATAGGGCGATCAAAAGACCGGGGAAGGGGACAGAGCGCCGCTCATGATTCTTCGGCGTTCCCCACACGATCACTCCGCGCGGTTCCGAAACCGCCCGGGCTATGTCGAGCCGTCGGCGAATGAAGTCGACCCGATGTATTTGAAGGCCGGCCATCTCACCCCAGCGGAGACCCGTATACGCGAGAAAGAGAACGACATCACCCTGATCACCGCACTCGGCTGCTAGCGCCCGCACTTGCGCATGCGTCAGGTACCCATGCTCGCGCGATGACAGCCTCGGCAGTTGAATTCCGTCGGACGGGTTCAGTGTGATGCGCCCATCACGGATCGCATACTTCAGCACGCCCGCCAGGACCAGATGTACCTGCCGCACCATCGAGGGTCCGAGGGTGTTCGAGAGCTCACCGATCCACGCCTGGACGTCGCTATGCCGAACCTCCACTAGTCGGATGTCGCCCCAGCGAGGAAGCACGTACTTATCGAGATGGAATCGGTAGCCCGAGCGAGTCGTCGGCTTCACCTGGACCTGGGCACGAAACCACTCCTCGGCGACGTGTGAGACCGGCGTTCTCGCCTTCGTCGGGTCGACCCACTCCCCCTTGGCTTGCGAGACGTTGACCGATGACAGGAAGAGCTCCGCTGCGCGCTTCGTAGTGAAGCCGCGCTTCATCGTGTTGCGATGGTCAGGCGTCCGATACTGAACTCGATATCGCTTGCCCGCCGCCGTCTCGTAGGACTCAATCGATCCCATGTCCGACACCCCCTGAGTCGATGAGTGGATTGTCCGCCAGACCACTGACGAGAGAGGCCCGTCCGTCGCGCAGCTTGCGAAGGTCCACGAATGGCACGCACGCTGTTTCCGCGGTCACCGCGGCGAGCCGGCCGATCAGGGTGCGCGGGTCAGCTGCGATCGCCCACCCATCTCCCGCGTACCGGGCGACCGTTTCCACGCACTCCTTCTTCTCCTCCGCGGTCGGGAACGCCGACCCGACCACGCCGATCAGTCCGCCCTGCAGTTCCGGGGCCATGTTTCTGGTGTCGATGATGAATACCCGCATGATCATTCACTCCCCTGTCGATCGTTTTTGTTTGCCTTCCGGCGGAGAGATCGATTGCGAGTGGGAGGGGCGGGAGTGCCGGGACCGTGGAATACCGGAGCGAGCGCAGCGAGTGAGGATATGCCGCGAAAGCCTGGAACGGACGACCCGGGAACGAGCTACGATCGGCCGGCAGGAAGGCAAACAAAACGGCAAGGAGCGCGCCGCCGCAGGCGGCTCCACCGAACGGGCTGCGACGATCCCATCCCACGGCGCCATCGGAGCACGGGGGCTAAACCTGTCTGCGACGGATGGTCCTGCTGCGCGGGGCAGTGCTTTCTCACTGAGGTGCGGGCTGTCCGACCGTTCATCGTAGGTCGCTGACGCACCTTGCCGTTCCAACCGCGCTCCGACGCGCCCTCCGGGCTTATTTCGCCAGGGCGCGGTTGGCACTTTCGGTGCTCCCGCTCCCACCGACTCCCTCTATCGAACAGCCCACACCACTGAGGGTGACCACGAGGGAGCACAGACCATGAAGCAAACGACAAGCCGGCGGACTGCCGAACAGCGGAAAGCGCAAGCCGAGGCGTTACACGCTTCGATCGTTGAACAGGTTCAGCAGCTTGCGGACACCGGACGGTGGCGTCGGTTCCTTGACTTCGCCCGTTCCTTTCACACGTATAGCCTGAACAACCTCCTGCTCATCCTCGCTCAAAACCCGGACGCCACGATCGTCGCCGGATTCCGGCAATGGCAGGCCAAAGGGCGCCAGGTACGCAAAGGCGAGCACTCGATCAAGATCTTCGGATACAGCACAAAGAAACCCATCAGCACGGAGGCCGAGACCGACGCCGATCCGGAGGAGCGCACGGTGCACTACTTCCCCATGCTGTCCGTGTTCGACATCTCCCAAACCGACCCGATCGATGGCGCGACGGTGCCAGAAGACCCGATCCAACAGCTCACCGGTAACCAGGATCATGGCGTCATCAGCAGGCTTACCGCCCAGCTCGAGGGCACCGGGTGGGCGGTAGCGCGCGAGACGCTCACCTATGCGAACGGCTACACCGACCCCGGAAAGCGTACCGTTGCCTTACGCGTTGCCCTACGCGTTGGCCTCGCACCCGAGCAGGCCGCGAAAACTCTCATCCACGAGACAGCGCACGTCGAGCTCGGCCACGTCGACGACCTCGACGAGTACCGTCACCACCGAGGAAGGATGGAAGTGGAAGCTGAATCCGTCGCCTACATCGTTGCCGGCCTCGTCGGATTCGACACTAGCGCCTACAGCATCGGCTACATCACCGGATGGTCCAACCAAGACATTGAACTCATCCGGGACACCGCCGCTCACGTGCTCAAAGCAGCAGACACGCTCGCAAACTACATCAGCGTCTAGGCGCCTTCTCGCCGGTGGGATTTGAACCCTAGTTCGACCCCTTAAGCCCCTTGGTATCAGCGGCAACTTCCGCGGAATGTCAACGAACTGAAGCTGTTGTGATCTCACGAGATCTCGTTGGAACTCATACGGTTGTAGTCAAAATGTAGTCAAAAGGCCGCGTCATTAGGGTGAGGCAAACCCGTCAGAGGCGAACGAGTAGAAGCGTTGCCCCGTTTCTAGTCGTGGGAGCAGCGGCGGGGGAGGCGGGAGCAGCGCTTTCCGCGAGAGTGCCCCCGTCGCTTCCCGGCAGTCCACACCACGATGAAGCACATGCACAAGGCTGTCGGGAGAACAGTGTTGATCCATGCGATGCGCGGGTAAGTCATGCCAGCCACCACGGCCGCTTCCGATCAGCCATCGTCACGGTCACCTGCCCGCGGCGGTGCGGACACTCTATTGGCCCGGTACCGGAGCGCCCACACGAGCGACACCCAGAAAACCTGCCGTCATCACAAAGAACACGCCGATTAGCAACCACCACCAGTCCCCGCGGCCCAACGCAAGGAGCGGTTCAATGCCGGCGAGGGCCGTGTAGAAAATCGCCATCCACCACGAGCCGGCGCGGGATGAGGTGTATCCACCACGGCTTCTTCGACGGCGCACCGGTCACGGGTCGGACTCTACTCGCCGCCTGTCCTGGGTGGCCGTGACCGCCTTGCACGGCGAGGTGCAACGACGGTGCCGCCAACACCGGCGACGGCGATGATGACGGCGGTAATCCAGAGCGCCGGAAGGCGAACGGTCACCGCGAGAACCCCAACCACGACCGCGAAGGCGAAACACGACAGGCTAATGAACGATGAGTGTTGCGCTGTGCCGTCATTCCTGTCGCCGCTCCTCGCGCTCAGCCTTCGCCTTCCAATACTGACGGAGCTGACTGCACTCCCCGGGCGTGCCATGCTTCACCCGAAAAGCGTCTCCAGCAGCCTTGGCGTGTAGGTTTCCGGGCCGGCGTTGTTCCAGTCGGAGGCGATCCAGTCACCGTGGCCGAAGTACTGCGATTCGCCGATCGACCGGCCGGTGTGGGAGTCGTTGGTCAGGCACCACATGCCGTCGTAAACCGGGCTGCATCCCCAGTTGAGCTGTTCCAGGTGGGCGATCGCCGTCTGCGCCGTCGCGTCGTCGACGTGGCGGAACTGCGTGGTGAGGAACGTGTCGCTCGGCCCGGCCGCTGGCGCCCAGTCACAGATGAGACCCGGATTCTGCGACAGCATGGGAGCGAGCGTCGGGTCGTAGCTGCCGTATCCATTCGCTTCCGATCGGGCAACACCTGCTCCGGACTTCCATGCCGGGTTGAGGACCAGGGAACCGTCCGGGGAGACGAACGTCTTCAAGGAGGAGAAGAATGCGTCGCAGCTGGACGGCAGCCCGTCCACGACGGCGGGAGTCGTCGAAGCAGCCGGAGCACTCGAATTGTGAGCATTCGCCGTTCGGGACGGCGCGTCCGCCGTCGCGGTGCAGCCTGCGAGGGACAGCGCGATGAGACCGATGACCGCTGGCTTTGCGAGCTTCACGCCGCAACACTAGCGGACAACGCTGTCTACCTCGGCGAAACGTGCGAGCGCACGGTCGTCGCCGCCTTCGCGGGCCGACGGATGGCGGTCGCGAAGGCGAAGGGTCGTCTTCGCGGGAAGAAGCCCAAACTCTCCCCCGCGCAAAAAAGACACCTGGTGAACCTGCATCGTCAAGGCGCGCACACCACGGCCGAAATAGCCGAGCTGTTCGGTGTCGCACGCCCACCGTGTACCGCGCCATTCAAAGAACAGAGGGAGTCACCGCGACGCGGCCTGCTGCCTCGAGGCGTATGGCCGGAGCTGCGGAGCCGTCGTCAGGTTCAGGAATAATTCCATCCGCAGTGGCACCTGCCCCTGCCAGTCAATTCCCTCGGTGCCGAGATGGGTGAAGTAGGCCTTTATCACTCCGCGCTGCGTCGCGTTCTCTTCAACGAGGTCAACGGAGGGCTGGGTTGGACCGACCCTCGGACATCGTCGTCGTGGTGCAGCCGGGTGCAGCTCAGGACACCAGGATGATGCCGACTATTGTGATGACTCCTCAGCGACAAACACGAAGCCGGTCCGTAGGGGCGTGAGCGCGCGGAGGCTCACGCGCTCTGCGCCTGCGTCAGAGCTCCGGACTCCCGTCGGCGCCGCACCGTGAGGTAGAGCCGGTGGGCGGTGATGATCAGCGCCAGCCAGGCGGCGCCCAGCGCCCACGCCGCGAGCACGTCGGTGAACCAGTGGTGGCCCAGGTATATCCGGCTTAGGCCCACCGTGAAGGCGTACACGGCTGCCGCGCAGATGAGCAGCACGCGTGCATGGGCAGTGTGGCGTCGCAGGACGAGCAGGTAAGCGATGATGCCGATCACGACGACCGCATTCAGGGTGTGGCCGCTCGGGAAGGAGGGAGAATACTCGTACGGAGGAACAGCGTCGGCCAGGGGTGGCCGATGCCGTCCGACGAGATCCTTTCCGGCGATGGTGATGAGCAGCGAGCCGATGCCGGCAGCGCCGATGAGGAGCACCGGCGTCCACGAGCGGCGACGGAGCGCAAGGATGAGGATGGCCGTCACAGCGATGACGGGCATCCCGATCTCGCCTGCGATATCGGTATAGCCGATGGTGAACGCGTTCAATACCGGTGAGCGCAGGTGCATCGCCGCGTTCAGGATGGGCAGGTCGAGTCCCGCGACGCCGTCCTTATCGGTCACAGCGTCGTACACCTGCGCCGCGAGCAGGGTGAGGATGACGACCAGCGCCATCCCGATCACAAGCGTGACGATCAGTGCGGCGTTCGGCCCGAGCCGGGCTCCGATCCAGTGCGCGAACCGGGCCAGCTGCCGGCCGAGTGGCGTGTACCAGTGAGTGAGGTCACGGTCACCGACGAATCGGTCATCGTCGACTTCACCGCGAACGCCGGTTCATCGGGATCGGGAGTCATTGCGGAGCCAGCCATTCCTTGCATTGTGCCCGCGCTTTCTGGTGGGGGGCAGTTGCGCTACGGTCGGCGGCGGCACGGACCCGATTCGCCGCAGGAACGGCAACCGGTCAAGCGCGATCAGACCGAACCGCGACCACAGTCCACACGCGAACGAGATCGCTACAGCGGCCACGAGCACCGATCCGATCACGTCGGTGAGGTAGTGGGCGCCGACGTACATCCGGGACACCGCGACGACTACGACGAGCAACGTGCCGAGCAGCGCGATTGGGGTGGACCAGCGTGTGCGGTGGGCGAGCAGCACAGCCGCGGCGGCGTATGACACGGCAAAGGTGGTGTGGCCGCTCGGGAAGCTGTCCTGCCCGGTTTCCGCTAACAATGGATGCAACATGAGGTGACCATCCGGGCGGGGCATCGAAACGACAGTCTTGAACACTTCGCACGCGAGATAACCGAACCCGGCGACCCAGGTGAAGGCGACAGCGTTGACCGGCGAGCGGCGCACCAGGAGCAGGAAGAGGAACGAGACCGCGAGGATCACCACACTGCCGGCCGGAGAAAAGAGCGCCTCGATCGTCAACGCAATCGCGGTGGAGAGTCCGTTCTGGTGGCGGGTCAGCCAAACATCGAGTTGAACCTCAGCCGCAGTAATCGCGGGGACGAAACGGATCAGCAGCCCGAACGCCACAACGATCGCCGCCCCGAAAGCCGGCCAGAGGATCCAGTGCCGGGGATGAGGGAGCACCGCCATCCGCGCGCGCGGGTCGAGCGGCACTGCGACGGACAAAGTGGTGGGCGTGGTGGAACTCACCCTCCGAAACTACGAAGCAGGCCCCAATGAATCACTAAGAATCTGCCGCTCGGGCCTCTTGGAAGCTTCCGAAACCAGCCGGGTAGTTTGAGGTCATGGTTGCGCAACGGCTCAGAGTGCTCCTGGTCGAGGACGACGTCCGCCTCGGTCCCCTCATCGAGAACGTACTTTCCGAACGCTACGACGTAATGCGCGTAGCGGATGGTGAGGCCGGCCTCGCGGCGGGACTCGCGAGGGACTATGACGCCATGGTCGTGGACCGACGCCTCCCCGGGATCAGCGGCGGCGAACTCGTGAAGACGTTGCGGGAGCGCGGGGTCGTCGCGCCGATCCTGATGCTGACCGCCCTCGGCACTCTGCGCGACAAGGTCGAGGGCCTGGACGCGGGCGCGAACGACTATCTGGTGAAGCCGTTCGAGTTCGACGAGCTTCTGGCGCGGCTGCGCGCACTGACCCGCACGTTCACCGGCGAGGGCAGAGAGCTGCCGATCGGCGAGTGGCGGTTCCACCCCGAGAGCCGCGCCGTGTATTCGCCCTACGAGGGACGCATCCTCCTCACGGACCGCGAGAACGCGCTGCTCCGGTTGCTCGCCGAGAACCCGTTGCGCACGTTCTCGCGGCGCCAGATCCTGGAGGCGGTGTTCGAGTCGGACGAACAGCCGGGAACCGTCGACACCTACGTGCACTATCTGCGCCGAAAAACCGACCCACACATCGTGTCCACCGTGCGCGGCGCCGGCTACCGATTGGGGCAGCCATGAAGCGCGGAAGCGATGCCACGAACTCCCTGGAGGTGCGCCGCGCCTCCCGCACGGTGGCCCTGCAGATCACAATCGCGTCCGGAGCCCTCGTCGTCGCGGCAATCGGTGTCGCATTCTTCTTCGTGCTCGACCAGTTGCGTCCCGCCGAGTTGAAGGAGCCCCCAGCGCCAGGCGAGCACAAGATCTACATCGACACGACCGCCGCACTGACCGCATTCGTGATCGTCGGGGTGCTGGCCATCGTGATCGCCGGGGTGCTGAGCATCATCGTCACGCGCCGTGCCGTCCGTCCGCTCGGGGAAGCACTGGAAGTGCAACGCAATTTCGTCGCGGATGCGAGCCACGAATTGCGCACGCCGCTCGCTGTGCTCGACGCCCGACTCCAGGTCCTGCTGCGCAGTCTCGCGCCGGATGATCCCTCCGCTCCGGCTATCGCAGAACTCCGAAGCGACACTCGGACGCTGATCGACGTCGTTAACGACCTATTGCTCGCCGCCGGACCGGAGCGCGAGACCCGCGCCGGGCCATCCCCGTTTTCCGAGCCGGTCGAAAGAGCGGTGGAATCGCTCCAGGTTCTGGCCCGAGAGAATGCGGTCGAGTTGCACTTCGAGAAACAGGAGGACGTCTGGACGAGCGTCCCGCCGGCCAGCATTCAGCGGTGCGCGATCGCACTCCTCGACAACGCCCTCACCCACTCGCCGATGGGGTCGACCATCACCGTCGATATTCGGCTCGCCGGGCAAGACGCTGTGCTGTCTGTCACCGACCAGGGTGCGGGAATCACGGGAATCGACCCGGCCCGGATCTTCGACCGGTTCGCGCGAACCGAATCCACGGCAACCGGTCGCACCCGCGCGGGCTTCGGGATCGGCCTCGCGCTCGTCCGTGAGATCGCTGTGCGGTACGGCGGCACGGTCGCTGTCGTGTCAACCGGCGCCGCCGGCACGAGCATCGAGATGCGGGTCCCGTCCGCCGCCCGGCGACCGTGACCCGCGTCCCGCATGCCCTGCCGTCGGTCAGAGGTCGAGGCTGGGCTCCCGTGATGCGGTCGACGACTCGCGAGCGTCCGTGCGGTCTCGTCGCGACACCGTGAGGAACACGACGAGCGCCAGGATCGCGACGAGGAACAGAACGCTCGTCAGGATGGTCCCGAGTCCCAGGCCCCCGTCGCCCGTGGGCTGGGCCAGGAAATCTCCGAGCGATGCCCCCAGCGGCCGGGTGAGCACGTACGCGATCCAGAAGGAGACGATGGCTCCGAGTCGGAAGACGAAGTGGGCGACCGCAACGACCGCGATGGCACCCGCGAAGACCGCCACAGAGGCCAGGTAGCCCAGGTTCAGCTGCTCGGCTAGGAAGTCCCCGGCAGCGGTTCCGAGCGCGAACGTGAAGAGGATCGCCAGCCAGTAGAAAGTCTCGCGCCGCCGGGTGACGATCTCGTGGATCGACAGCGTCCGCTCGACGCGGTACCAGATGGCGAACGTGGCGATCAGAGCGATGGCGAAGACGGCGGTCGACACACCCAGGGGGACGCCGAGCCCGTCTGTCAGGTTGTCGGTGATTAAGGTGCCGACGACGCTGATGAGGACGACGGTCAGCCAGTAGATCGCGGGGACGTACCGAGTGGTACGGAACTGCGCCACCAACACCACGAGGAAGAGCACCGCCATGACGATCGACGTCAACTGGGTGCCGAGATGCAGGTTGGTCGCCAGCAGATCGGCGGCGGTCTCGCCCACGGTGGTGGCCAGGACCTTGATGATCCAGAATGTCGCGGTGGGCTCCGGGACCTTGTTCTCTGTGAGCGTGAGACGGTTCGGCTCGGTCATGAGTTCTCCTTCGTGCGATCGGGTCGGACGCATCGAAGGCTAGGGTCCTCGCGCTCAGGCGCCGCTAAGAATCCGTTCGGGCCCGGCGACGCAGCGCAAGCACTCGGACCAGGACAGGGACGACGGAGATCACGACGATGCCGATGAGGATCAGATCCAGATACGAGGAGACGAAGTCGGCCACTCCGGGGATATGTCCCAGCCCGTAACCGATCATGATCACTGCGGTCGCCCAGGCGGCGGCGCCGACCACGTTGAAGACCGTGAACAAGGACCAGCGCATCTTCCCGACTCCCGCCGCCACCGGGGCGAAGGTCCGCACCACCGGGACGAAACGCGCCACCATCACGGCCGCGCCGCCGAAGCGGTCGAAGAAGTGCTGAGTGCGATCCACGCTCGCCCGGCCGAAGAATCCGGATTCCTTGCGCTCGAACACGCGCGGACCCGTGCGGCGGCCGATGGCATAGCCGACCTGGTCGCCGAGCGCCGCCGCGACGATGACCGCGAGGATGATCACCCACAACGGCTCGGAGAACTGACCGGTCAGCGCAAGCACGCCGGTGAAGAACAGCAAGGTGTCCCCGGGAAGGAAGAATCCGACCAGCAACCCCGTCTCGACGAAGGCGATCAGGCATATACCCAGAAGCGCCCAGGGGCCGGCCGCTTGGATGATCCCCTGGGGATCCAGCAATCCGAGATGTGCGGTCAATGGTGTCCTTTCGTGGCCTGCCCAGTCAAACCGATCCCTCCTAAGAAACCTCCAAGTCGAAAGACCCGCCGGGTAGCACCCGACGGGTCTTTCGGTTCGGACGGTGGCGGACCGGCCGCCTATCGCTTCGCGGTCAGCCGTTCGCGCCGGCTGGCTTGGTCGTGGGGGTGAACCCTTCGAGCTTGTTGGCGGCCTCCGCGTACTTATTGGTGAACGTGCTGGCGTACGTCACCTTGGACGTGTCCAGGCCGAGCGTCTTCTCCATGTTGAAGATCACCTTCGGACCACCGGCGGGCATGATCCCGTCTGGCAGGAACTGCCCTTTGTCGGAGGTGAGCCCGTCGATGTACTGCTGCTTGCTGATCGTGCTGTTCTGCACGAAGTCCTGCGGCAGCTTGTCAGCGATGTCCTTCGCGCTGTGGGTGGCGATCCAGTGCATGGTCGCTACGAGGGCGTCCACCGTCTTCTGCGCGGCATCCTCGTGCGACTTCACCCAGCTGGCGTTGGCGAGCAGCCCGGCTGCGGGCCACGCCCCACCGAGGGCCTTGGTGGCACCGGACGTGGTCGCCAAGTCGACGGCGGTCGTCGCGAGCTTCTGTGACGTGAGGGCGCCGACCGTCGGCTGCGTGGTCATCACACAGTCGGCGCTGTTGCGCTGGATGGCGGCGATGGCGGTCGAGCCGGCGTGCACGGCGATGGTGTTGTACTGCTTCTTGTCGATTCCGTTCTTGGCGGCGAGAAACTGCGTCAGCTCGTCCGTCCCGGACCCGAGGTCGGTGACGCCCATGTTCTTGCCCTTGAAATCGGCGGCCGACTTCACCCCGCTCTTGGGACTGCACATCTCACGCTCACCAGGAGCACCGGAAAGCTGTACGAGGTTGATGACATCCTTGCCCTTGGCCTGGAAGTCCACCGCGTGGATGTACCAGGCTCCGGCCATGTCCACCTGGCCGGAGGCCATCGCCTCCTCTGCGCCGACGCCGCCGTTCTGCTCGGTCGAGAGCTCCATGTTGACGCCGTACTTCTTGTAGTAGCCGAGACTCTGAGCGAGCTGGTACGGGAGGTAGATCTGCTTGTCGATCCCTCCGACCATCATCTTCACGGTCGGCATCGACGCGGCGGACGAACCGCCGCCCGATCCGGTGCCGCCCGATCCGCTACCGCCGGAACTGCAGGCGGCGAGTCCGAGGGCGACGATACCGGCGGCTGCGATGACACCGATGGTGCGCTTGTTCATTGGGGTTCCTTTCGTGGTGCCGGCGTACCGGCGTTCTGCGTCGTTGCAGGTCTTCAGATGGCTTGGGCTTCGGAGCGGCTCGGCGGCCGCCACTTCAGCAGCGCCTTCTCGAGAAGGGTGATGAGGTACTCCGCCACTAGGGTGACGACGGCGACGATCACCATGCAGGCGAACACCGTGTTCGGATCGAAGTTGCCCTGGGATTGGCTGATGATCAGTCCGATGCCGTGCTGGGCTCCCAGCACCTCGGCCACCAGCGCGCCGATGATCGCGAACCCGAAGGCGGTGTGCAGGCTGGCGATGATCCAGGTCATGGCGGACGGGATGGTCACATGCCGCGCCACCTGGGCGGGAGAGGCACCGAGGACGCGCACATTGGCGACGAGGTTGGGATCGACTTCGCGGACGCCCTGGAAGGCGTTGAAGAACACGACGAAGAACACCAGCACGGCGGCCAGCAGCACCTTCGGCACCACCCCCAGCCCGAAGGCGACGATGAAGATGGAGCCGAGCACGATGCGCGGGATCGAGTTGACGATCTTGATGTACGGCCCGAAGACCGACGCGAGGTAGCGGTTGGAGCCCAACAGGATTCCGAACACCACTCCGGTGACGGTGCCGAGGAGGAACCCGAGGAACGCCTCCTGAACCGTGATCCACAGGTTCTCCCAGATGGTGCCGAACGCGGTTCCCTGGGTGAACAGCCGCACCAGGCTGTCCCAGATGCCCGAGGGCTGGCCGTAGAAGAACTTGTCCACCCAGCCCGCTGAGGTGAACCACTGCCAGCCACCGATCACGAAGACGGCGACCGCGACGCGGCCGATCCAGACGGTTGTGGTGCGGCGTTTGAGGGCGCGCCGGCCGGCGAGCTGCAGGTCGGTCTCCCGCGTTTCACGGACGGAGGGGTGTGGTGTGCTGGTGGTCGTCATGGTGGTCACGCTGCCGCTCCTGATGTCTGCTGGTAGGCGCGGGTGACTTCGTCACGCAGCGACTCCCAGATCCGGCCCTGGATATCGAGGAAACGCTGCTCGTGGCGGATCTCCTGCACATCGCCGCGGGGGCGAGGGAGGTCGACCGGGAAGACGTCCTTGACCGTCCCCGGGCCGCTGGTCATGATGACGACCTGGTCGGCGAGCGCCACTGCTTCGTCGAGGTCGTGCGTGATGAAGAGCACGGTGGGGCGCAGCTGTTCCCAGAGCTGCAGCAGCTCGGTCTGCATGATCGCCTTGGTCTGCACGTCCAGCGCACCAAACGGCTCGTCCATGAGCAGGATGCGCGGGTTGTTGATCAGGGCCGCAGCCATGGCCACGCGCTTCCGCATGCCACCCGACAGTTGGTGGGGGTAGCGATCCTCGAAGCCGGACAGTCCCACGCGTCGAAGCCAGTCCAGGGCCAGCGCGGTCGCCTCTTTCTTCGGAGTGCCGAGCAGGATGGGGCCGATCATCACGTTGTTGAGCACTGTCTTCCAGGGGAAGAGCGAATCGGCCTGGAACATGTAGCTGACTCCGGAGGTGATGCCGTCGACGATCGTGCCGCCGACGCTTACGGAGCCGGCGCTCGGTCGCTCCAGCCCGGAGACCTGGGCGAGTGTCGTCGACTTGCCGCATCCGGTCGGGCCGACGATCGCGGAGAAGCTGCCCGGCTCGACCGAGAACGTGACGTCCCGGATGGCCGTGAACGTCTCGCCCTTCGGTGTGAGGAACCGTTTGGTGAGTCCGACGATGTCGATGCGTGCCGACTCGTCGGTCAGTGGTGCCGTGACGCTGTCACGGGGTCGTTGTCCAACCATCTCGAAGACCTCTCTGTCTTTCGGTGTGTGTGGACGATGCTGCGCCAGCGCCCTATCCGCTGTCGCGCTTGTGCCTGATTCGCCGGGATCTGAGCGTTGCGGAAGGTTTTGCGCGTTGTGCGCGCGTGCAATGGCACGGTTCGGATGAAAGACTTTCGGGGATGCGACGACGGATCAGGCGACTGTCGAGCCAGATCCTGCTGGCTCAGGTGGCGATCCTCACCGCCTCGATGCTGATCGGCTTTCTCCTGTTCGCGCAGACCGCGCGCAGCAATCTGGACGCCGACTACCAGGCGAGGGCGGCGGGGATCGCCCAGACCTTCGCGGGCATCCCCGAGATCCGTGCCTGCATGACCTCAGGCGGACCGGACTGCGCGACGACCGTGCAGACCCTCGCTTCGCAGACCGCGCACCGCACAGGCGCCGCCTACGTCGTCGTCATCGATCGCGACCGGGTGCGGCACTCCCATCCGGATCCGTCGCTGATCGGGCAGAAGGTGTCCGAGCCGCTCGTCGCCCGCGACGGTCGGGTGCACCTCCGGGTGGACTCGGGCGCGACCGGTGTGAACGCGAATGCCCGCGTACCCCTGTTCGGCAACGGCACGGGGGCCGACGCCGGCGTCGTCGGCGAGGTGTCGGTCGGCATCCGCGAGAGCAGCGTCAGCAGCGAGCTGCTGGCAGAGCTTCCGACCTACGCGGCCTGGTTCGTGGTCGTGCTGGCGCTCGGCGCCCTCGTCTCGTTCGCTCTGGCGAGCCTCCTGAAGCGCCGCACGTTCGGTCTCGAGTTGGACGAGATCGCCCGTCTCCTCCAGGAGCGTGAGGCGACGCTGCACGGGATCCGGGAGGGTGTCATCGGCATCGATCCCGCGGGCCGGATCACCGTTGTCAACGACGAGGCCCGTCGCCTGCTCCACCTTCCGGACGGCGCCGGCGGACGCCACCTCGACGAGGTCCTCGCGGCCAGCCCGATCCGGGACACCCTCACAGGGACGACCGCGATCACGGACGCCATCGCTATCACCGACGACTACGTCCTGGTCGTGAATCGCATGCCGGTGACCATCGGCGGGCGGGCGCACGGTGCGGTCGTCACCCTGCAGGACCGCACCGAACTGAGAGCGCTGACGCATCAGCTGGACGGTGAACGCAGCTTCGCCGAATCCATCCGGGCCCAGCAGCACGAATTCTCCAACCGGATGCACGCTCTGTCCGGTCTGCTGGAACTCGGGCGGCCCGAGGAGGCGCTGCAGTACCTGAACGAGATCCGCGGCACGACGGCCGATCTGGACAACACCCTGCGGACCCACATCGGCGCTCCGATGATCATCGGGCTCCTCCTCGGGAAGGCCGCCGAGGCCAACGAGCGCGGCATCGAGTTGGTGATCGCTCCCGACACCGACCTCGGCGAGGCGCCCGACCGCGTCCAGGCGCTCACGACCATCCTTGGTAACCTGATCGATAATGCCTTCGACGCCTTGGCAGGCGCACCGGCCCCCAGACGGACCGTCGTGAGCGTCGTCGAGTCGCCCCAGTCGATCACCGTGCGCGTCTCCGACAACGGGCCGGGCGTCCAGGGCACCGAGCTCCCGCGGATCTTCACCAGCGGTTACACGACCAAGCAGGGCTCCGCGGTGCGCCACAGCGGGCTCGGCCTGTCGCTCGTCCACTCGACGGTGTCGAAGCTCGGGGGAACGGTCACGGTGTCGGAGGGCCCCGGCGCGGCCTTCACCGTGGTCCTCCCCCGCACTCGCACGCATTCGGGCGAGGGGATGCGGTGAGCGACCATCAGATCAGCGTCCTCGTGGTCGACGACGACTTCCGGGTCGCCGGGGTGCATGTCGGCTTCGTCGAGGCCGTGCCCGGTTTCCGCGTTGTCGGCACCGCGCACACGGGGGCGGATGCCCGAACCTTGACGGCATCCCTCCGCCCAGAGTTGGTGCTGATGGATGTGTATCTGCCGGACGAGGACGGGCTCGAGGTCGTGCGCACGCTCCTGGCCGACCCCGATCCCCCTGCCGTGCTGGTGATCTCGGCTGCCAACGACCTCGGCACGGTGCGTCGCGCAGTCCAGCTGGGCGCCCTCCACTACCTCGTGAAACCGTTCGGCTTCGCGGAACTGGCCGAGCGGCTTGCCGCGTTCCGACGGGCACAGGATGACCTGGCGCGGTTTCCAGCGGTCGCCACCCAGCAGGACATCGACCGGATCTTCGATCTGCTGCGTCCCGCTACTCCCGCACAGGCGGAAGCGATCCGCCGCCTCGCCCCGACCCTGCAAGCCGTTTTCGACGCCGTCTCGGGAAGCGTCTCGAGCCTCTCCGCCACCGATGTCGCCGCCGCCGTCGGCATCAGCCGGACGACGGCGCAGCGGGCGCTGACGCAACTGGAACAAAGCGGCGTGCTCCGTCTCGAGCTCCGCTACGGCACTACCGGCCGGCCGGAGCACCGCTACGCGGTCAAGCGGGGCTAATGCGCTATCGGTCGGCGGAGCTCCGGCCGAGAGCCGCACTCACCAGCACCCCGGCCACCGTGACGACTGCGCCCGCGATGAGTACCGACAGCGCGATAATCAACGACTGGCTTGCGCGCTCCTCCGTCCGGGTGAGCGACTGCCCGGCCATCAGCACCTGGCCGTCGGGCTCCCTCTGCGCGACGATCGCGAACCGGAGCCCGCCCGAGGGCTGCCAGGTGACGGTGTCGCTGCCGCGTTCGCGGGCGGTGTCGATCACGCCCGACGGCGGGTCAGCCAGCTGCCCATCCAGATAGCCGTTCCCCGCGATGGGTCGGTCGGCGCGGTCGTAGCGTGCCCAGAACACGCCCGGAGAGCGAGCGAGGTCAACCCGGCCGGGTTGGCCTGAGTTCTCCACCGGCGAGGAGCGCCCGCGGTGCGTCTTCGACAGCGCTCCGGCCGTCGTGCTGCACGATGACGTAGGTCGATCCCACCGCGAGCGCGAAGAGGCAGTAGACGACGACGGCGAACACCACGCGATGTACCCACATGCGGCCATGGTGATCCTCTTGCCTCGCGGGCGACATCCACCGCAAGAGGTATCTCTGCGGTCGCGCTCAGGCGAAGGCAGGCGGGCGGGTCAGACGCCGGCGGCAGTCACCACGAAGTCGGTCGCCAACCCGGCGAACAGCCCGATCACGATTCCGACGTACAGGGCGAGGCCCCGGTCCAGCTTGAGGGCTACTCCGATCAGTTGCACCAGCACGTAGATGATCGAGCCGGCCGCCAGCGCCAGGAAGACCAGAGCGAGCGCATCGTTGACGACCACGCTCCCGAGCAGGGTGCCCACGAGGGTCGGGCCGCCGCCGATCACTCCCAGCAACGCGAGCTGAGCCCACGGCGCCGGACGCGACGAACCGGCCAGCGGAGCGGTGATCCCGAAGCCCTCGGTCGCGTTGTGCAGCGCGAACCCGACGACCAGCACGACAGCCAACTGCAGTTCACCGCCCGCGGCCGACTGCCCGACCGCCAGCCCCTCCGCGAAATTGTGCAGACCGATGCCAACGGCGATGAGGAAGGCCAACCGGCTGGCGGGCTCGTGCAGACGCAGCACTCCGCCTCCCGTCGCCTCGGAGCCCGCGGAGCTCCGGCCGTGCCGGCTGATCCAGCGGTCGTACGCCACCAACCCCAAGAGACCGACCGAGACACCCACGAAAAGCAGCGCAGCCAAGCCGACGAACGGCCACCAGGAGGCAGTGTGACCGACCGACGCGGCAGTGAGTGCGCCCTCCACCGGTTCGACGGCATGCCCCAGCACGTCCCACAGCAGAAACAGCAGAACGCCGATCGTGATCGCGTTCAGCATCGCGCGCATCCCGCTCGCCCGGGCCCCGAGACGGCCGACCGGAAGCCCGATGAAGATCGTCCCTCCCGCGATGATTCCCATCACGATGACGGTCCCCGTGTTCACGCACTCTCACTTCCTGACGGCGATTAGGCTCACCTAACCTACAGCAGGCGGCGAGTGCTCAATCGCCGAGTAGATCGCTCATCGGCGTCGCTGCTGCGCTCTCGCCCAGCGGCGGCAGGCCCAGCCCATCCTCGATCGTCCGCAACAGCGAGTAGTGCGTATAGCCGACGCTCGAGACGGCCCCCCGCCGCGCGCCCGGCCCGGCGAAGACGCACGCGACCACGTTGTTCCCGCTGTCGCCCTCGTCGAACGTCACGACGAGCAGCGACCGCTGGGATGTGAACGCCGGCGACGCCAGGATCTGCGAGACGACCCGGGAGAGCCAGACGTCACCGGTTGAGATCGGACAGCTGTGCATGTCGTTGCACAGGTCCGGACTCACAAACGAGAACGCGGGAAGCGACGACGTGGAGGCGAGGTCCGCTGCGAACCCGCTGAAGGGCACATCATGCTGACGGCAGTACGCCTCGGAGGCCGTCACGCTCGGGTAGTAGAGGAAGGGATTGTGCTTCACCGCATACCGACCGGCGTTCGGTGCCGAGCACGGTGACGGCATCCCCTCCGCATACATCTTCCACGTCCGTCCCGCCGCGCGGAGGGAGTCGGCGAGGTTCGGCGAGGTGACCAGGCAGGAGCCGCCGGGCGGATTGCAGTCGGAGCTGATGCCTCCCGTCGTGCCGCTCGTGAGCGCCAGGTAGTTCGGCAGGCTCGGGTGTGTGATCGCGCTGTACTGCGTCGCGTGCGCGTACCGGGTCAGCAGCTGGTTGAAATACGGTGCATCGGCGTTCCCCACGATCCGCGATGCGGGCTTGTTCTCCTCCAAGATCAAGACGACGTGCTGCAAGCTCTCGTGGGTCGGCGTTGCCTGCGTCGGTGTGGCCGGACCCGGTCTGTTGCCTGTTCGTGGAGCGCTGGGCAGGGGCACCCCTGAGGGCTCGCTCGCTGCTCCTACGCAACCGCTGAGCGCCAGTCCGGCCGCCACTAACACGACGAGCGCCCCGAGCGGAATCCTGAACCGGCGAAGTCTCATCGCCCCGTTATCGGCACGCGTCCGCCGGTCACCGTGCATGTTCGGGAAGCCCAGAGCGCCCACGTCCGCGACGATGAGAGGTTGTCGAGGAACGAGAGCAAGGGGCAGAACGGAGTCAAAATGCACCTCCACGGAACGAGCGGGCTGTCATGCCGCCGGACACCGGTGAAAGACCTATCTCAGGACTTCGGAAACCGTTGTTCCGTCTCACAAAATCACGCGCGCGCCAACAAAGGTAGGCGAACTACACAAAAACGCTCGGCATCATTGCGGCGTCGCCCAGTTGGATACCGCCGACCCACGCAGACCAGCCGCCACCGCTCCCCTCAGCTGACGGTGATCGCCACAAGTCCACCGACCCCGATCAGGTAGAGCACCACCACAGCAAGCGAGTCCGGGCCCATGCCGGCGACGTGCCTCCGTGGCCGGAATATGAGGCCGACGGCGTACACCACGGTCAGCAGAGCTGCGAGCGCTGTCAGGTAGATGTCACTTGCGTTCGCCTGCGGGAGAACGGCTTTGCCGCTGATCAGTGTGGCGACGAGGAACAGAACCGGCAGGAATGCGTTACCGCCGAAAATGTCGCTGATGGCCAAGTTGTCGTCGCCTTGCTTCACCGCCTGCAGGCCGGTGGAGATTTCCGGGAGGCTGGTGGCCAGTGCCAGCACCGTCGCACCGAAAAGCACACCGGAAACCCCGACCTGCTTGGCCGCCGCATCTCCGGCGAGCTCCAAAGCGACGCCGGACGCCAGGGTGAGCAGCGCGGCCACAGTGAAGACGACCACCGCCTTCGCGGTGCTCATCTGCTCGGGACTCGCGGGCTTCCGAGTGCGGTGCCCGCTGGGGTGGGGCGTCGTCGTGTCCGGGGCTGCGCCGTCCTCATGCCAGGGGAGACCTTTGCCTGCACGTCGCACTAAGAAGAGGCCAACCAGCCAGATCGCCGCGATCAGGACAACGTCCGGCGTGAGGCGGGCGAACAGCAGGCCTGAAGGGAGCTGGCTGCCAGCGATGACCACTGAGAGGACGGCGACCACCACCACTGCTTCCAGGACGAGACCAAGGGACGCCGCCCGGTAAGTGATGGGCTTCACGCCTGTGCCACGCTTGCCGAACGCGTCCAGTACGGCGATGACGACGGTCTGAAGAGCGATACCACCCAGGATGTTTCCGACGGCGACGCCGATTGAACCGGAAACCGCGGCACTGACGGTGATCGCGATCTCCGGCAGGTTCGTAGCCACGGCGAGTACGATCAGGCCACCGAGCGCGCTTCCGAGATGCAACCGGCTGTCCAGAACGTCAGTCGTTTTCGACAGCTGAATACCGGAGAACCAGATGACCGCCGCACCTGCCACGAAGATGAGCACCAGCAGCCAGATCGGCAAAGAGTCCATGGACGTCATCAAACCCCGGCATGTGCGTCTCCACAACTATTGCGACCTGGCAATCACAACGCGCGGATGGTCTCGCTCGTGCCCGTGGTCCGAATAGAGAGGGTCAATGCTCGTCGGCGACCGCCAACTGGATGTAGACCCCCGTGAGCAAAGCGAAGATGTAGGCCTGAAGCACCCCGACGAGGATCTCCATGAGAGTGAATGCGAAGCCGAAGACCATCGTCCCCAGGCCCAGCAGTTTGAAGGCGGCCGGCGCTTGGAAGAGAAACCAGGCGGTCCCCGAGAAGAAAAGCACGAGCAGCAGGTGCCCGACCACCATGTTCATCATCAGCCGAAGCACAAGGGTCACCGGGCGCACGATGAAGGTAGAGATCAGTTCGATGGGGGTCACGATGATGTACAGCGGCCACGGCACGCCGGGCGGGAACAGCGAACCGCGGAAGAACCCACTCGGGCTGCGCCGCACCCCTGCGTAGATAAAGGCGCCGTACGCCACCATCGCCAACACCAGCGGCACCCCGATCACCGCAGAACCCGCCATGTTCAAGCCAGGGACGATGCTGGCGAGGTTGAAGAACAACACCATAAAAAAGATGGTTGTGATCAGAGGCAGGAAGCGTGCGCCGGCCTTCTTCCCTAACAGGTCCTCCGCGATGTTGACGCGAACGAAGTCAAGTCCCATCTCGACGATGCTCTGAAACCGTCCCGGCACGACACGCATACGCCGGGTGCCAAGGCCGAAAATCAGCAGGATTGCAAGCGTAGCGATGAACCGGATGACAGTGACCCGGTTGATCTCGAACGGGGTGCCCGCAAACAGGATTGGCGGCGGGAAAAAGTCGTTGATGGACGGGCCGGAGAACCCTGAGTCAGCGAGGTGCACGAAGAATCTGCTTTCCGTGATGCCCGGGGAGCAGCGAGGCAAATTAGCGGGCAGGAATCGTCCAATGGCGGGACGGCGGCCCGGGACCGCCAACCAATCGGAACCCTAACAGTCATCATTGCGCTATTGCAACCGTTGCGGCTAAGCATGTGCGCACCGGTTTCTAGCTGTCGGAAACAGTTGCGTTCGCGCAAGTAAAGGGTTAAATGGGCCTCGACTCTGACAGAAGGCGGTGCGCATGGACTTGGCAGGCAAGGTCGCGGTGGTGACCGGCGGCAACAGCGGGATCGGTGAGGCGATCGTCCAGGGGCTCGCTGCGGCGGGCGCTTCCGTGGTGATCGACTATGTGGCGCGGCCTGAGGACACCGCAGACCTCGTGAAGGAGATCAGCGCGGCAGGAGGCAAAGCCCTCGGCGCCGGAGCGGATGTCAGCACAATCGCGGGCATCGATAAGCTGATCAGCGCAGCTAAGAAGGAGTTCGGTCAGCTCGACATCTTCGTCAACAACGCTGGCATCGAGACGCGTCAAGGGCTGCTTGACCTCGACGAGGACAGTTTCGACAAGGTAATCTCCGTGAACCTGAAGAGCGCCGTCTTCGGTACCCAGCGTGCGGCCCAAACCTTCATCGACCAGGGGTCGGGTGGCGTTGTTATCAACGTCTCGTCCGTGCATGAGGACTGGCCGATGCCCGGCAACCTTGCCTACTGCGTCTCGAAGGGTGGGATGCGCATGCTGACGCGGACCGCCGGCGTAGAGCTCGGCCCGCACGGGGTGCGCGTCGTCAACGTCGCTCCAGGAGCCGTGGCGACCCCGATCAACGCGAAGACGATGCAGGACGACTCGCTCCGCGAGAAGCTTCAGGATTCCATCCCGCTCCGGAAGGTGGCCGACCCGGCCGAGATCGCACGGGTGGTAGCGTTCGTGGCCTCCGGCGACGCCGACTACATGACGGCCACGACGGTCTTCGTCGACGGCGGGATCATGCAGGGCGGCCCGGGGCTGTGAGCGCCTCCCGCATCGAGGAGTACGCGCTGATTGGGGACCTCCACACGGCGGCGATGGTCTCCGCTAACGGGTCCATCGACTGGCTGTGCCTGCCACGGTTCGACTCGCCGGCTTGCTTCGCCGCAATGCTGGACGAGAATTCCGCCGGTCGGTGGCTCCTCGCTCCGGCCGGCGCAGGTCGATGCACCCGCCGCAGGTACCGCGACGGCACGCTGATCCTCGAGACCGAGTGGGAGACGAGTACCGGGCATGTCCGAGTGACGGACTTCATGCCTGTGCGGGATCACGCGGCCGATCTCGTGCGCGTCGTCGAAGGACTGGAGGGGTCGGTGGAGATGGTGACCCATCTCCTCCTCCGCTTCGACTATGGGCACGTCGTCCCGTGGGTGACCCGGACGGAGCGAGGGATTCTGGCGGTCGCTGGGCCCGAGGCCGTGCAGGTGACGGCCGACGTGCCCCTGAGTGGTCGTGACCTGAGCACGGTGGCGCAGTTCACGGTCGAGGCCGGTGACCGGGTGCGGTTCGTGCTCACATGGTGCGCGAGCCATGAGCCTCAGCCGACACCGGCCGACCCCGATACCGCGCTGGTGGTGACCGAGCAATTCTGGACCGAGTGGAGCAGCCGGAGCACCGCGTACGGCCCCAATATGGACGCCATCCAGCGGTCCTTGATCACACTGAAGGCACTCACCTACCAACCGACCGGAGGCATCGTGGCGGCACCCACGACATCTCTCCCCGAGCAGCTTGGCGGGCCGAGGAATTGGGACTACCGGTACTGCTGGCTGCGTGACGCCACGCTGGCGCTTCAGTCGCTCCTCACCGCCGGCTATACCGACGAGGCCCGGTCTTGGCGCGACTGGCTGCTCCGCGCCGTCGCGGGCGACCCCGCAGACCTGCGGATCATGTACGGCATCGACGGGCGGCGCCGCCTGCCGGAGGAGCAGCTGGACTGGCTCGACGGCTACGCCGGCTCGTCGCCGGTACGCGTAGGCAACGCCGCTGCGGGCCAACTGCAGCTGGATGTCTGGGGTGAGGTGCTGGACGGGTTGGCCCTGACCCGGTCGACCATCGGGTCCGGCGAGGAGGACGCGTGGGACCTACAGCTCGCCCTGATCGAGCATCTGGAGACGGTATGGCAGGAGCCTGACAACGGGCTCTGGGAGATCCGCGGCCCCAAGCAACACTTCACCCACTCGAAACTCATGGCCTGGGTTGCGGCGGACCGCATGGTCCAGGGCGCGCGTCGCTTCGACTTGCCCGGGCCCGTCCGACGCTGGGAGCGTCTACGCGCAGCGATCCGGCGCGACATCCTGGAGAACGGCTATGACGCCTCCCGCAACACCTTCGTGCAGGCGTACGGATCCCACGAGCTGGATGCGGCGCTGCTGCTCATCCCCCGGGTCGGCTTCCTGCCCGGGAACGACCCCCGGGTCGTCGGCACGATCAACGCCATCCAGCAGCACCTGACCGAGGACGGACTCGTGCTCCGCTACCGACCCGAACTCAGCGACGATGGCCTGCCCGGCAAGGAAGGCGTGTTCATCGCCTGCTCCTTCTGGCTGGTCGATGCGCTGATCGGCGCGGGGCGAACGGCGGAGGCCGAGAACCTCTTCGAGCGGCTGCTGGAGCTTCGCAATGACGTCGGGCTCCTGAGCGAGGAGTGGGATCCGCGCGAGCACCGACAGCTGGGCAACATGCCGCAGGCGTACAGCCACTTCGCGCTCGTCCGCAGCGCCTTCCATCTCCTGGCCGGAGGCGCCGGCACCACAGAGGACCGCATTCACATTGAAAGTACTAAGGAGTCCAGCCATGCCTGAACCGCACGTTCTCATCCTGGGTAGCGGCTTCGCTGGGTTCACTCTTGCCCGTAAGCTGCGAAGCGATGCGACAGCCCAACGCCTCCGGGTCACCGTGGTCGAGCCCGAACAATACCTGACATACAAACCGCTGCTGCCCGAGGTGGCAGGCGGGGAGACGGCGCCCCGCGACACGCTAATGCCGCTCGCAGGCCGCTTCCCTCACGCCCAGCTCATGGCAGGAGCTGGATACTGTGGATACATCGGCCAAGGTCGCAGTGATCCGCTCGATCGATGGCACGGTACGCGGTGTCGCTTTCGACCATGTCGTGTTCGCCCTTGGAGCAGTCAGCAAGACCCTGCCCATCCCCGGACTTTCCCAGCACGCGATCGGGTTCTCGAGCGTGGAAGAAGCGGTGTATCTGCGCAACCATGTCGTGGACAGGGTGCGCTTCGCGGCGGCGACGCAGGATCCGTCAGAGCGGCAGCGAGCACTGACCTTCGTCTTCGTGGGTGGCGGTTACACGGGGGTTGAGGCGATCGCCGAGCTGCATCGACGGGCAAAGACTGAACTCGGCCGCTACCCGCAGCTGGAGCGCGAGAGGATGTCGTGGCTCCTGGTCGAGGAAGCTGGCCGTATCGCGGCCGAATTGCCGCCGAAGCTGTCGCAGTGGACTCTCCAGCTGCTTCGACGCCGGGGCATCACCGTACTCCTGCACACGAAGCTCTCCTCGTGCGAGGACGGAATCGCGCACCTCGACAACGGCGACGCGCACCCCTTCGACACCCTCGTCTGGGCCGCCGGCGTCACCCCGAATCCAGTACTTGACCGGGCCGACGTTCGCCGCGGCGCGAAGGGCCACGTACAGTGCAACGCCCGGCTACAAGCGGTACGCAACGATGGCTCCCCCATCGAGGGAGTATGGGCACTCGGTGACAACGCCCAGATACCGGACCTGACCGCCGACAAGCAACCAGCGTTCTGCCCGCCTAACGCGCAGAACGCGATCCGCCAGGCCAAAGTCCTGGCCTCGAACATCCGCGCGACGATCCAGGGCGCCGAAGCGATCGAGTACCGGCACCGCAGCCTCGGCACGCTTGCCAGCTACAGCGGCCACCAGGGCGCTGCGGTCGTGCGGACACTGTCCTTGCGCGGCGTGGCCGCGTGGGCGGTCGATATGGCGTACCACGCGGTAGCGCTGCCAAGCACCGGCCGGCGACTGCGTCTCATCCTGGGGTGGATCGCGAACGCATTGGCGCCTCACGACACCGCATCAACGAGTGCCGTGCAGGACGCTCGCGCGCGGTTCGTTCGTACGGCCGCTCAACACAACCACAACTGAGCGATCCCTAGCAACCGCCTGGGTTCCCAGGTCACACCCTTCACTAGTAGGCGCGTCAGTGCAATGATTGCGTAAAGGCAACTAATGGAGGTGGCACGATGGGCGAACACGACGACACGGACCGGACCGGTTCCAGCGCCGACCGGGACGCACTCGAAGGCCAGTACACGCAGCGGGGCGAAACAGGCCCCCGAACCGTCCACGGCCAATACACCGAGACGGGCACGGACGCACCCGACCCACTCGCCGAAGGCGAGTACACGGGCGCATCGCACCACGGCGAGCCGCCAGAGGTCGCGAGCACGCATGAGAGGCACGGGAACTACCCCAAGGCCGAGCACTGACGTGGCGGGACTCCACGTACGCTTCCCCGACGGACGGATCGTCGGACTGACGGCCATCGGCGATCCGGCGGCGAAACGCCTCGTGGTGCTCTGCCACCCCACGGCAGGAGCCTCCGGATTCGACCCAGACCCCGTCCTCACATCGACCTGGGGACTCCACCTGGTCTCGTTCGACCGCCCCGGCTACGGAGCATCTGACCCCTACCCGACAGAGACCGAGCCATCGGCGAACCGGTGGGCAGACGGAGTCGCCGCCTACCTCGACCAGGCGGAAAGCTCCGCGAGCTCGACCGCCGGCACCGACTTCGGCTCCATCGGCGTCATCGGCTGGCGGGAGGGTGGGCTGTTCGCCGCAGCCCTCGCGGCGAGGCACCCCGAGTTCGTCGATCGCCTCGCGCTCGTCGGCTGCCCGGCCCTGCCCGCATTGGCGGAAACGGGGGCCCGAGCCCGAACCCGCAAGGCCGACGCCAACTGGTTCGACGCCCACCGCCTGACATCGGCGAACGCGCGATGGGACGCCACCTCCTACGAACGCCGCGTCCAGCGGATGATGGCCGACGCTCAACTGCAGGGAACCTCCGGCGTCGACGCCGACCTGCAGTGTTTCCGCGCCGAACCGCCGAGCCTGTCCACGACGGCCGCCGAGACGCTCGTACTGGTCGGGCGGCAGGACACCTATGCCACTCCGCGCGACGCACGCTGGTTCGCCGATGAAATCCCGAACTCCCGGATCGTCGTAGCGGAACACGGCGGCCGGGGCCTGATGGCGAGCGCATGGGAAAGCATCCTCGAACACGTCGCCCCCGAACACGGGCAGCTAGGCCCCCAGGAAGGAGATCGATGACGGCACGCAGCAGAAGGACCCCGCCGGCCGGAGCCCTGCACGGTATCGATCGAATGGTCAAGAACGTCGAGACCGGACGCTTCGAACGCTCACTCTCGGCGCTAACGGCTGCCGGCGCTCTGGTCACCGCGGCAGAAATCTACTTCGAGCATGACAAGGCGAGCTTCGGCAACAAGTGGATGTGGGTGCCGGTGATCCTCGGCCCGATCGGCGCGGCCGCCGGCATCGCCGGTGTGACCAGCCGCCGCCTGGCAAAGACGGTGCTTCCCGTCGCGGCAGCAACCATTGTCGCGAATGGACTTCAAGGCACCTACCTGCACGCACGCGGGGTTGCGCAGAAGCCGGGCGGATGGCACAACCTGCGCTACAACCTCGAGATGGGCCCGCCACTGCTCGCCCCGCTCCTCGTGACCCTGGTCGGCGGTATGGGGCTGCTCGCGGCAATCCTGAGGCGGGAAAAATGACGGCGCTTCCCCTGCCATCCTCGCGCGGAGGCAACCGCTTCCCTGGTTTCGATGCGCTCGCGCAGCGCGACCACTGGGACGAGGTCACCCGGTCGCTCGTGCAGTCACGGCTGAGCCTGCTTCCCCAGATGCGGTTCTTCGACGTCACCGAAGAAGCCTGCGCCACCGCTTTGTTCGACCAACTCCTCGACCAACGCGACGAGCCGCGGGTTCCGGTGACCGCAATGGTGGACGCCCGCCTTGCGGAGAAGCAGACCGACGGCTGGCACTACGACTCAATGCCGGACGACGCCGTCGCGTGGCGGCAGTCGCTGGGCGCCCTCGATGAGGACGCCTCGGCTGCGCACGGCGCGTGCTTCGCCGACTGCTCCTGGACCGACCAGGAAAGCGTGCTCGCCCACATCCAGGCCCTCGGTGAACGCCCCTGGCACGACCTCTCGGCCTCGCAAGTGTGGGGTCTATGGACCCGGTACGCCTGCACGGCGTTCTACTCCCACCCGTGGGCGTGGAACGAGATCGGGTTCGCCGGCCCCGCCTACCCACGCGGCTACAAAAACCTAGGCATCGACCGGCTCGAACCGTTCGAGGTCGCCGACGCAAACCCCGCCGACGATCCGACGAAAATCACCGACAATCACGGCACCTCCCCCGAGGCTGGAACATCCCATGAGCACTGACGTCCGCGAACGCAACAACTCGGCCTGGCTGCTGACCCCCAACGGCGCAGCTCCCGAGCACCGGCTCCGCGACGATATGCGCCGCTTCGACGACGCGGACATCGTCGACCTGGTCATCGTCGGCAGCGGCGCCGGCGGATCGACCTTGCTGCAACGCGTGGCGCGCGCCGGCTGGACGGCCGTCGCCCTGGACGCCGGCCCGTTCTGGAACCCAGAGACCGACTGGGTGAGCGATGAGGCCGGCTCGCACGAACTGTACTGGACGGAACCCCGGCAGATCGGCGGCCAAGACCCCGTCCCCCTCGGCTCGAACAACTCGGGCCGAGGCGTCGGCGGCTCAATGGTCCACTACGCCGGGTACGTACCCCGCTTCCATCCCAGCGACTTCCACACCCACAGCCAGGACGGCGTTGGAGCGGACTGGCCCATCCGGTACGACGACCTCCGGCCGTATTACTCCGCCATCGAGGGCGAGCTACCGGTCGCCGGGGAGGACTGGCCCTGGGGCGACGCGCACTCCTACCCGCACCGTCCCCATCCTGTGTCCGGGAACGGCGAAGTATTCCAGCGCGGGGCTCTGGCCTGCGGGATCACTGCCAAGGTCGGCCCGGTCGCCATCGCGAACGGCCGATTCGGGAACCGGCCGCACTGCATCTATCGCGGCTTCTGCCTCCAAGGGTGCAAGGTCAATGCCAAGGCGTCTCCACTCATCACCCACATCCCGGACGCCCTCGACCACGGGGCCGAAGTGCGCGCCGACAGCATGGTCACCTCCATCGAGATCGATCAGCGGACCGGACGCGCGACCGGCGTCCACTATGTCAAGAACGGCAGGCAGCGGTTCCAGCGGGCGCGGATGGTCGCTGTCGCCGGATACTCCATCGAAACGCCGCGACTGCTGCTCAACTCCACGTCACAACGCTTCCCGGACGGGTTGTGCAACGACTTCGACCAGGTCGGCCGCTACCTGATGGTGCAGGGGGCGCCGCAGACCGCCGGGCGGTTCAACTCCGAGATCCGGATGTGGAAGGGCCCACCGCCCGAGGTCAGCACCGAAGACTTCTACGAGACTGACCCGAGCAAGCCGTACAAGCGAGGGTTCTCGATCCAGACGGTCTCGCCGTTGCCGATCACCTGGGCGGAGCACGTCATGGCCGAGGGACGCTGGGGTGCGGAGCTCCGCAATTACATGTCCGACTACGTGCACTGGGCATGCCTCGGCGCCCTCTGCGAGTTCCTGCCTCAGCCGGAAAACCGCGTCACACTGAGCGACGAAAGGGACCGTTACGGCCTGCCCGTTGCGCACTTCTCGTACAGCCAGTGCGACAACGACCGGACCCTCGCACGGGCCGCGCAAGACGTCATGGAGCGGATCCTCACCGCAGCCGGCGCCAGCGAGACCATCACCATCCAGCGCTACGCCCATCTGGTCGGCGGCGCCCGCATGGCCCACCGGCAAGAGGACGGTGTGGTGGACGCGGACTGCCGCAGCTTCGCCGTACCCAACCTACTCATCACCGACGGCAGCGTGCTGCCAACCCAGGGAAGCGCCAACCCTGCACTGACCATCATGGCGATCGCCGCTCGAGCGGCCGACCGTCTCATCCAGCACCCGGACAAAACCGAAAGAGAGTCCCAATGACCAGCGTGAGCGACTTCGTCATCCAGCGCATCCGCGACTGGGGAGTCAGCCGCGTGTTCGGATTTCCCGGCGACGGCATCGGCGATTTCGACGGCGCGCTCGGCAGAGCCGAGCGCTCGGGAACGGGCGTGGAATACATCCGGCCGACCCACGAAGAAATCTGCGCCCTAATGGCGACAGCGCACGCGAAATTCACCGGCGAGATCGGAGTATGCACCGCAACCTCGAGCCCCGGCGCCTTTCACCTGCTCAACGGGCTCTACGACGCGATGATGGACAACCAGCCGGTGGCGCCATCGTCGGCCAACAGGGCGTGAACGCGTTGGGCACCTTCAACCAGCAGGAGAGCAACCTGGAACGCGTCTTCTCGGACGTCGCCTGCTACGTGCAGACCATCGTCTCCCCCGAACAGGCGCAGGCCGTCATCGACACCGCCTTCCGGACAGCACGCGTGAGACTGCAGCCCGCCGTCATCATCCTTCCTCACGACATCCAGGGCGTGAAGATGGTCGAGCCGGAACCGGAGATGTGGGTGTCCCGGTCGAGCGCGGTCGCACCGTCGACGTCCATCGTTCCTCCGCACAGCGAGCTGCTGAAAGCGGCGGAGATCATCAACGCCGGCCAGAAGGTCACCTTCCTGGTCGGACACGGCGCCAACGGGGCGACCGACGAGTTGCTGGAGGCGGCAAGGCTGGCGGGCGCGGGCATCGTCACCGCCCTGCGGGGCAAGCAGGTCGTGCCCTCCGACGTGCCATACCACTCTCAACAGGTCGGGTTGCTCGGATCGGTGCCGAGTCTGCACCAGATGAAGGGATGCGACACGCTCGTCCTGCTGGGCACCAATTATCCGTACGGCCAGTTCCTGCCGGCCACCGGGCAGGCCCGCGCCATCCAAGTCGACCTCAAGCCGGAGCAGATGGGACTGCGCTACCCGACAGAGTTGAACCTCTGGGGCGACGTCAAGAGCACCCTGAGCCCGCTGATCCCACTGTTGCACGAGACGACGGACCTTGACTGGCAGCAGACCGTCGCGGACGAGATGGTGCGGTGGGAGAGCGAGATGGATGCGCAGGCCATGGCGCAGTACAACGACGGCGTCAACCCTCGGCGCGTGTACTACGAGCTCAACAAGCGCCTGCCGGAGAGGGCGATCGTCACAGCCGACGCCGGAACGACCGCCGACTGGTACGGCCACCACATCCGCCTGCGACGAGGGATGATGGGCGACCTCTCCGGACGCCTGGCAACCATGCTCGCCGCGATGCCGTACGCAGTCGTGGCCAAGTTCGCCTACTCGGATCGCTCGGTGATCTGCACAATCGGCGACGGCGCATTCCAGATGCTGGGCATGAACGAGCTCATCACCATCAAGAAGTACCTCGACCGTTGGCAAAGTCCGCAGCTGATCATCCTGGTCCTGCACAACAACGACCTCACTCAGGTGTCGTGGGAGATGCGGACCGAAGACGGCAACCCGGTATGGAATACCGCTCAGGAGGTGGAATCGGTCGATTACGCAGGGTGGGCGAAACTCCTCGGCTTCCAAGGCATCACGGTCACCGATGACGATCAGATCGCCGACGCCTGGGATGCAGCCTTCGCGCACCAAGGCGTCACCCTACTCGATGCACACACCAGCAAGAACGTCCCCCCACTCCCGCCGCACATCACGCTGGAGTACGCGAAGAACACTGCCAAGGCGCTGCTGAAGGGCGATCCCAGCGAGCTCGGTGTAATCCGCGATTCTGCGACCGCCGTGATCACCGAAGGCGTGGAGCGCGTCAAGGGCAAACTGCACCTCGGTGACAACACGGACGACAGCGGCGACACGAGTTCCCCAAGGAGCGAATAGATGATGGAGCACGGCCGGGTCAGCCGGGTGAGTGTGTCCGCGTACTCGGTGCCGACAACCACCGCGGGGGAAGCCCAGCCCGAGTCGGACGGAACCGCCAAGTGGAACAGCACCGGCGTGCTCATCGCCGAAGTCGAGGCGGACGGCCGCACCGGGCTCGGCTATTCCTACACCTCTCCGGCCGCCCTCGCCATCATCAGAGGGGTCCTGGCACCCCACATCATCGGCACGGATCCGCTGGCCGCCGAGTCGACCTTCTGGGCAATGGCGGGCGCGGTCCGCAACCTGGGCTGGGCCGGGGTATGCGCGAGTGCGATCTCGGCCGTGGACATCGCACTTCACGACCTTCGCGCCCGGAAGCTGGAGGTATCCCTCCTCCAACTGCTGGGCGGCTCAGCGACCAACGTGATGGCCTACGGGAGCGGCGGGTTCACCAGCTATACGATCCCGGAACTCCAGAATCAACTCGGAGGCTGGGCCGACGACGGTCTGCCCGCGGTGAAGATGAAGATCGGATCCGCGCCCGCGGACGACCTGGAACGCGTACGGGCGGCCCGCGACGCGATCGGTCCAAAAGTGCAGCTGTTCGTCGACGCAAACGGAGCATACAACGTAAAACAGGCCCTCGGTTTCGCCGCGGGCTTCGAAGACGAGGACGTCACCTGGTTCGAGGAGCCCGTCTCAAGCGACGACCTCGCGGGGCTGCGGCTGATCCGCAACCGCGGCCCGGCAGGCATGCAGATCGCCGCTGGCGAATACGGCTACACGCCCCAATACTTTGCAACCATGCTGGCGGCCAGCGCCGTCGACACGCTGCAAGCCGACGCGACCCGCTGCGGCGGTGTGACCGGCTTCCTGCGCGCATCCACCCTGGCCCAAGCCGCCGGCATACCGTTGAGTGCGCACACCGCCCCGGCTATCCATGCGACGCTGGGGGCTGCGCTGGCCAACGTCGCGCATGTGGAGTACTTCCACGACCACGCTCAGATCGAGGCAGCGTTCTTCGACGGTGGCCCCACACTGTCGGGAGGAGACCTTCAAGTTTTTCGCGCTTTGGCCGGCCATGGTCTGATTTTTAAACGCGCGGATGCGGAACGCTACCTCGTCGAGGAATGGTCCTCGACGGAATAGCTGTCGTGCCCGGGTTCCAGCGAGAACGTGAAGCGGCCGTCATGGATGGGTTCCCCACCTGCCGCAGCAGCGAACAGTTCCAGCGCGGTGGCGACCGTACTCTGCTCGTCCGCTGAGAGGCGCGCGAGGACCTCGGCCATTTGACGCCGGCGCTGGTCCAGCACATGGTTCACCAGGTCGACCCCTGCCTGTGTCAGCTGCAGCCGGATGTAGCGGCGGTCGATCGGGTCGTCAGAGCGCACGATATAGCCGGCTTGTACCAGCTTTTCGCAAGCCCGGGTCGCATTTGACGGATGCACGTTCAGCTCCTCAGCCACCGCACCCAGATTCTGCGGACCCGTGGCCGCGATCATCATCAGCACCCGCAACTGCGGCGTGGTGACCCGATCCTCGACCTCGAGCACCGACCTGGCCGCAACGCGCATCATCACGTTCGCCGCCGAGAGCGCCGCATCCACAGCACGGTCGGCGGACGCACGGTCGGCTGTGGCGTGAGGGCTGGTCATCCGCTCAGTATTCCCGTCTCGTTGCGGCTACGCAAATCTTGCGCCGATCCCCGTGGGCCGGCAAAACAGGGCGCGGGGAGGGGACGTGGACGACCCCTCCCCGCACTTGTTACGAAGCCGCCGCCGATCGGCTATCGGCGGGAACGCGGCTCCGTGGTGTCCGGCCCAGGTGGACGGGCCGGAGTCTCGGCCTGCGCCTGCATCGCGGGCCCATTACAAACAAGACGCGCGTGCAGGATGTCCCCGATGAACAAGTCGTAGAGGATGACGCCGATCATGCCGCCGATCAGCGGCCCGAGGATCGGCACCCACATGTAGCCGCTGAACCACGGCCCGTTGCCGGGAACGGCGAGATCGCCCCAACCAGCTATCCACGCAAGAAGCCGGGGACCGAGATCACGAGCCGGGTTGATCGCGTAACCGGCATTCGCTCCGAAGGACATTCCGATCGCCGCGACAGCGAAGCCGATGATGAGCGGACCGAGGTTGGCCTGGACGGCCGTATTGTGCAAATCGATGAGCGCGGCGATGAGCATCAGCAGGAACATCGTCCCGACGATCTGGTCGAACAACGGTCCCCACATGTTCCCGTTGTAGTACGGGGCAGGGAACGTGGGCACCCCCAGCAGCGACGACCACAGCGTTACCGCTCCCCTAAGCGCCAGCCACGAGGCGACCGGTTGGGGCATCCGCCGCGCACCGCTCGCTGTAGAGCGGCTACACCGACCCCGAGACGCGTCAGGTGACCCTGGCCGAGAAGTTGTCGTCCGGCCAAAGCCGCTACTCGATTTGCAGCGTCATATCTTCGATCTCGTCGTCGTGAAGATCGTCGTTGCGTACCTCAAGATAGTTGCGGAGCGCCGGATGAACTCGGAAGCGAACAGGCGCCCCGGTGCTCTTCGCTAGTCGACGTGCGACGCGCAGCTGGCGTTCGGCAGCCGTCTTGCCTTCAACGTGCATGAACTTGCCAGGCCGTGTCTCGATGCCGAGGACTGAGCTTCGGACAAGCCACTGCAAGAGCTCCTCGGAGTGGGGAACGTCCCTCACAATGTCGCGCAATTCCGTCTCGGTAAGAGTCGCACTTGTACCTGCAAACTCGAACAAGGCGCTTTCGAGATCGAAGGGCTCGGCCTCCCCTTCCACCAAGAGGGCTTCGGCAGCGAATCTGGAATATTGCTCTTCGGCGAACAAGATGTCCGAGGTGGTAATGCGGGGGTGCTTGCGATTAATCGCCGTTGTGAGCGCTTCGTTGGCGAAGTAAATCACGTCCCGAGGTCGCGGCAGCACCTTCCACATGAAGTAGTCCCGTGTCCGCAAACCCCTAACCTCTGGGTCGAAGATCTCCGCCCACATGTCGAAGGAATGTCCGTTGCGTTGACCTCTCTTGTTCGCTGCGTACCGTTCCTCAAGGACGCGCGCTAGCAACTCTTCGTCGTTCCAGTGAACTGACTGGACGCCAATCTTGTCAGGCGCGCGAGCGTCCTGCACGGCACTCGTTGATGCGGTGTCGTGAGGCGCCAATGCGTTCGCGAGCAAAGGAAACTGCTCGAAGTGCGATCTCTGTGTACAGGAGGAAGGTCCACAAGCTGATTACGAGGTAGTCCGACGATCCGTGCGAGGACAGATCACGCAGAGCCCTCGCCAGACCGGAGAGCTCGTATGCGGAGGGCTTTATCGGCACCGTGAGGATGCGCCGGTCGCGTCTCAATTCCTCCACCGCTTGGCTCATCGTCGCCGTCTTGCCTGTGCCCTTGCGGCCGACGAAGACCTTGGTGTTGCCGGCGAGCACCGACTCAAATTCGCTCGTGTTGATGAAGTAGTTCTGAAGCTCCGACTTCTCGTATTCGGCTACGTATTCGCCGAATGAGCGGATGGGCAGCTCAATATCAAGCGCCAGGCGACCGAGCCGTCGGTTAGAGCCAGGAGCTTTCGGCAATTCGTTTAGCCAGGTATCGACCTTTGCGATTAGCTGCGCGGATCCGGAATAGGCGAAGGTGAGGTCGTGGTAATCAAGCGGAACGGTTCCACCCTCCTCGATGAGCACCAGGAGTGGGAGATCCAGCCCGTGCGCAATACCAGCCAAAAAACTGGCTCGCGCGTTGTGCTCGCCTGAACGCACCCGGCGAGGCGCAAGGAGGTGGAAAATGCAGGCGGATGATCGGTATATCTCTTTGACGTAGAAATCGAGTGGTGCGAGACCAAGGTCCTCCGTGGCCCCAAGAATGCGGAGATGACCCTGTCTGTCCAGGTGCTTCTCTAGCGTTGATGAGGCTTCGAATTTCAACGGTGTGGAGGGCGCAAATACTGCGTCCGCTTCTCTCGGGCGTCCGTTGATAAGGAGGGTTTCAAGCAGCGGCGCTCCTTGATCGTCTCTGCGCTCCACCCAACGGTTCGACAATGAATGGCTGCTTCCTTCGTAGCCAATTCGTCCGACAGTCGCGAGGATGCCGAGGTCCTTCCAGTTGCGCAAGGCGTCGCCGTCGCTTTCGTCGACGGCAAACCAGACCTCTTTACCCAGCGCTATCGCGTATCCGGCTTCGAATAAGACATTGCTGTTGAGATCGCTCACCTCGGCGATGACGCAGTCTGATGCGGCGATGGCTTGGCAGATCGTGGGGATCAATGCCGACCCCTCGATCGGTAGATCCTCCCAGGTTGTGGCCGCAAAGCCCGCCTGCTGGATTTGTTCTGCCGCATTTCGCATCGTCTCTGCACGCAACGGCGGCAACCAGGCATACGCGAAGAAGACACTTTCCATAGACACCCTCCCGGTTTGACTCTAGAGGCAACAGATGACAGTCGTTCGGTTTCAGGGGCACGCTTGTTCGGCGAAGGAGCGAGCGGATGTGGTTCGAGCGCGTGGAAGAACTCAACGATCGAGCGAAGCCAGACCCGGAAACCCGGACAGGCGCAAAAGGGGAATAGCCGAGGAGGGAAGACGAGACTGCGGTGACAGCAAGGGGAGAAGAAGTGAAGGCTACCTAACAGCTAATGCACGCAGTCACTCTTCGAGTGTGCGCGCTCCGTGCGCGCCAAAAAGCGCGCGCAAACGGAAGTTCTAAGTGTGAGAGGTGGAGTGGCGCGCTGGAAGCGCGGGCAGTCAGCCCAAGGGGTCAAGCAGGCGGTCCACTACGCCTTCGGCGGCGTCTGCGACGCGACCTTGACGGCGAAGACTGCCGACGGCCCGCTGGCCGCGGCCGGCTACGCAAATGCGGTGATGACCCGTTACATCGTAGAGAACGGCGCCATCCGCGACGACCTACTCACCCGCTCCCAGTTAAGGGAATGGGTCGACGGCTCCGACCCTCTCACCGGTGAGCGTCGCGGCCGGGATCTGGAGTCACCGGTCGCGGACCTCGTTCTGGATGCGACGATCAACGCGCCGAAGTCGTTCAGCATCGCGGCGATGCTGGATCCGGAGTTGAACGCGGCGTACGAGGACCTCCAGGATCGGGTGAGAGACCGGATCATCCACCTCTGGCAAGAGGAACTCAACGCGCGGCGTGGAAAGGGCGGCTGCATCAGGGAAAATCTCGCTCGAATCGAGGTGGTCGAGCTCAAGCATGAACGCTCTCGATCGCTGGATCCGCACAAGCACCGCCACCTCTGGCTGAGCGTCAAAGTCCAAGGCATCGACGGGAAATGGTCCAACGTGGACACCAGGGTTGCGTTGCGCTTCCAGAACGTCATCAACGCCGAAGGCGACCTCGCCGCCCGCACCGACCCCGCCTGGATCACCGCTCTGGCAGCGAAAGGGTTCACTCTCAACGAGGATGGGGAGATCGCCCAGCTGCAGCATCTCGTGCGGCCACTGTCGAAGCGGTCGGCGCAGATCGAGGCCAACAAGATCGCCCGCACCGCCTGGTGGAAGCAACAGAACCCCGGACAGGAACCGTCCCACGATGTGCTGAGCCAGATCGACCGATGGGCCTGGGCCGCCGGCCGACCGAACAAGCCCGGCTATCTGGATGAAGGCGACTGGGCCGAGCTCGTCCGCGAAGAAGTCGCCACTGCCGACCCCGCGCTCTTCTTGGCGCGCTCCCCCATCGGCGCATCTTCGGCATCGATTGAGGATCTCGACATCGAACTCCTCGCCGCCACCGCCGTCGTCGATGCTGACGCTCGCTCGACCGGCACCGGCGGCCGATTCAGCCTGATGGACATCCGCGCCGGCGCGCTCCGCGCCCTCGCCGCGACCGGCGTCGTCGCTGAGCGCACAGAACTCGCGACCATGGCCGAGCAGGTCATCGCCGCCGCACGAGCACACACCGTCACGCTGCTCGACGAGCCCGACGTCCCCGCGCACATCAAGTCCAGAATGGCCATCTCTACGGCTGTGCTGAAAGCCACGCTTACCAACCGCATCGAAGCGCTGTCCGCGCCCGGTGCTGCGGCCCCTGTGGAGGAGATCACCGAGATCGCGCACGCGCTCGATCCCGAGCGAGTCCTAGACAACGATCAAACCGATGGCGCATCCGCTATCGCCGGGACCGCCACCGTCGTCGCCATCACTGGCGCCGCTGGCACCGGCAAAACGACCATGCTCAAGGTCGCTGGCGCCACCCTGCGGCGCCACGGGCGAAACATGATCATCGTCGCCCCCACCAAGAAGGCCTCCACCGTCGCCGGACGCGAAACCGACAGCGCCGCATCCAGCCTCCACCAACTCCTTCACGACTACGGCTGGCGATGGAACACGGGCATCGCCGGCAACACGGAATGGACACGGCTCGAGCCGGGTGAAATCGAACCCGCGAGCGGCAAGCACTACCAGGGCCCACGAACCCGGATCCGGCCTGGTGATCGGATCGTTATCGACGAAGCCGGCATGCTCGACCTTGAAGCCGCAAACGCGCTCATCGACGTCATGCACCGCACCGGCGCCACCATCGCCGTCGTCGGCGACGACTACCAAGCGCTCCCCGTCGGGCACTCCGGCGCAATGGCCCTCTTCCGCCGGTCCGCGTTCGAGAAAATCGAGCTCACGGAAATCCACCGCTTCCGCGACCCAGAATGGGCCGATTTGTCGTCACGCCTGCGTGACTCAAGCGGGCCGGCAGAGTCGCGAGCTATTGCTTTGGAGCTTGAGCGGACTGGCCATCTCACGCGCGCGACGAGCGAAGTTGAAGCACGCCAAATGATGGTCGCCTCTTGGCTGGAGTCCTCGCGGAAGGGCGAGTCTATCGCGCTCGTTACCGCTACTCATGCCGAAGCCCAGCAGATCAGCGAAGCGATCCAGGCTCGCCGTATCGCGGCCGGCGAACTCGACACCCGCCGCTCTGCATTCGGCCAGTCAGAGCAGCCGCTCTTCGTCGGAGATTTGGTTCAGACCCGGCGTAACGACAACAGCGTCGGAGTCGAGAACCGGCAGAACTGGGTAGTTAGGAGCATCTCGGACGACAACGTCACCCTGGCATCGGTCAGCGACTCGTCAGCAATCCGACAGATCACACGCGACTACGCGAGTTCGCACGTGCACCTCGGATACGCCAGCACTGTCTATGGAGTCCAGGGGGAAACGACAGAGCGCGCGATCGTAGGACCGGGTGTCGACGCCGCTGGCCTCTACGTCGGGCTCACGCGCGGGCGCGCGCAAAATGACGTCGTCGTAATCGCCGGCACCGTCGAAGCCGCCCTGACAGAAGTCGCAGCCACGATGCAGCGACTGCTCAGCGAAGAGACGATTGAGAAGTCCCGCTCTGCGGCTAGGCAGGAGCTTGGACGATCGGCTCGAATCGACACTGCGGGCCCAGTTGTCGCACTGTCGCCTTCGTCGCCGACATTGACGCGCTAGGCGTGCAAAGTCGGCTATCACGCGCCCAAACCGGTAGAAACAATCTCTCGACCGAGGCTGCTTCTACCGTCAAGCGCACTGTCCCTCGCGCGGTAGTTCAGTAGGGCGACACCGAGCGCATCGGCTCTCTGCTGCGCCACGGGCCGCACGCCGCCTCGCAGAAAGATTAGAGCAGTACGCCCATCTTGGGCGGCTACGCTTGCCGCTCGTTCGACCGCTGCCACATCGAGATTCCCGCGACCATTGTCAACCCAGGCTAGGTAGCGCGAGCTATACAGATCGCAGGAATGTCGTGCGGCTCCCTCAGCTGCCAATGCATCGGTCGCGCCGAGATAGATCATCCATTCTCGGCACAGTTCAATTGCCTCATCGTCCGATACGCCGAACGGCCTAGGGGCTGGTTCTTGAAACGTCACGACCCAAGTGTCCATCAGACCGCTGATTGACAAGCTCACCGGTCTCGCGGTCCGGCTTCGTCCGAGAATGGGCGCGCACGTAGCAACTTCAGATATCGCCCTAGTCCGTTGATCTCCCTGGGACGATTGCTGTGCCGGCCCGGTGGCCGCGCTTGCGGGGTTGGTGTGCGGCCAAAGTACCGCTCAATGGCGGTCCCCACTTAGAGGTGCTCGCTCGAGCGCAGAACCGCCCGGAAGGCTGCAAAGGCGTCATTCTGACACCAGTCCGCTGAGTCGACGCGACGCTTCATCGATGCTCGTAACAAAGGCTTCCGCATCAGCCGATGGAGCCTCGTGCAGCTTCTCCGACAGGACACCATTTACCCATCCAGGGCCGTGCCCTCCGACCGTCGGTACAAACCTTTCGAGCTCGCCTACCGGGACAACTAACAGCCCCAGGGCGGTAAATGAAACCAGCAACTCCTCGGCGGCCTTGGACGGATCCCCCTGCGGCAACCCTGCGAGCCCCGCGCGTTTTGCCTTATCCCATCCCGAGTCCGCTTTCAGAATGGAACGAAGCGCGTCAATGTCCGACTCATTAAGTACCTCGCCGGCCGAGTCAAGGCGACTTATAAGCGCGTCCTTGGTGGCAGTCTTGCGCAGAGGCTTGGTGTCTGACTTCAGCGCTGCATCGATGACCGACCTCGCGGGGCTGAGGCCCTCCCACTGCCCTCCAAGCGCTTCGACAGTCTTCCGGACATCGGCTTCCTCGCGCAGTAAGTCGAAGTCCGACACGACAACAACCGGGACCCGGACGGCTTTTAGGGCTCGGATCACCACAGCGAGCCGACCTTTTCCTCCGCAGTGAGTAAAGTGCAGCTCAGGTCGGCGAGTGGCGCCCGTGTCGTCAGGAAATAGGTGGTTGCGGACTGCTGCGTAGTATCGACAGTCCGAATCGCTCTCGCACAGAACCACCGCGTCGTGAAACAGCCCGTCGAGAACGTCCGAGTAGCGAAGTAGCGGGTCAGCCCACAGCTCTTGAACATCGGCATCGTCGATAACGGCCGCCCGATTGAGGTCTGCCTCGCGCGTAAGCCTCACGATCGTCACCGAAGCGCCCGCCTCCAGCGCTCCTTGCACGATGTCCGCGCTATGCGTCGCGAGGAACACCTGACGCGATGACGCACGCTGAGCGAGCAATCGCCCCAGCAAGCGAGCCTGAGGCGGATGTAGGAACGCCTCTGGTTCGTCCACCAGCAACACTGTATGACTTCCAGCGATTAGCTGTGTCATCAGGCCGAGGAAGCTCTTGACACCGTCGCCTTGATTCTCGACGGCAGGCGTCCCCGCCAAGGCCTCGAGATACTCCATGGTAGGAACCCCGTTCTCGTGCGCGAACACCGGCCGCGGCCCAAGCCTCAACGGGATTACAGCTCCTGCGAATCGGTCGACCGTCGCCTCCAATCCAAAGGCGGACCGTGAGACCTCGCTGAACTCAACTTCCAACGCGGAGTCCCTCGCAGCTCGCTGTATTGGATGGGTTGGGAACTGCGTGCGGAAGTCAATGTTCGTCGGAGCATCTACTGAGGTCAGCCGCGTCTTCCCATCAGCGAAAAGCACAAATGAATCCGTAAGCATCCCCAGATTCGAAGGCATGGACCACTGCGGACCGACGTCGGTGGCCGCGACGTCACCCCACCCTGAGACTTGGATTCGTTCTACGCCTTCACGCGTCGCACGCGGGAGGTTCTCTTGCGCCCAAGACCACAATTCCGACGTGTCGCCCTGCTTCTCAAGGCTAACGGCGGTGATTGCTTTACCGACGTACCCGTCGCCGTTTCGGACCTTACCCACCAGGTCCCTCAACGCCTGGCTCTTGCCCGCGTTGTTGGGGCCTACAAAGATCACGACTCCGGCGTCGGGTACAGAGACCTGCGTGCCATCGCTGGTCTCAAAGGTATTGATTTTGACATTGAGCATTCGATCCCCCGAGCGTCTAGGTCACTTCGCCACTGACTTGACCATGCGTCGTGCGACATGTTGTTCGCCCCCATCAGCATCACAGAACTCCGCAATAGGCGGCGTCCCCCATAGAGGTCACGACTGCTAGACAGGCACTCGCAATCCCAAAGCGGTGAGTAAACGCTGAGTTTGGCCAAAAACCATTGAGCGGGTTGTCTGGGCCGCAGCCCTACTTCCCAGTGTTTTACTGGGATTCCGGGCCGCGCGAGTGTAGTTCAATGGTAGAACCTCAGCTTCCCAATCCGGACACACGTGCGCGATGTTCGACTCGGGTGTCTCCGTGAGCAAACCCCCTATCGTGCTCGAATGGCCGCGTCGATGAGAGCAAAACTCTCGCTGCGCTGGCCTGCGGCCTCGGCCATGCGCGCCAGGCATTCCGCTACTGTGCCGAGGACCCCAACCTGGCCGATGTTGGCCACGCAGTTCTGGAACGGCTCCAGCAGCCCCGTTAGCTCGTTAAGCTCGTCTTCCAGCTGCAATCTCGCCGCCGCGTCGCCTGCTATCACCAAGGAGGCCACTGACGTCCACTGCAGGGGCACGGACCTACCGATCAGTTCTCGGATGAGAACTTGCGCCAAGCTCCGTTCATCCGCTTCCGCTGCCGCTATGGTTCGCGACCATAGGCCCACAAGTTGATCCTGGTGGGCGAATACCGGTAGGTCGTGCTTCAAGCCTTGGGCATACCGCAGTGCGAACGCGGAGATGCTCCTTACGCCCTCTGTATAGAGTTCCGTTTCGCGGTGCAGTTCGTATGCCAGCTCGAAGTGTCGCTCGGCGGCGCTTACGTCCCCGTCCCACTGCGCGAGCATGCCTTCGACCCAGCGAAGCTGTACGCGGATGACCGGAAGGCGCAGCAGGTCGGCTCGCACGATTGCTTGGCGGAGGGTTTCGCGAGCGGCGGCTGGGTCCCCGAGTCCCAGATGGGTGGCAACGAGGATGGCTGTAGTAAGCGCTTCGTCGAATGCCGCTCGTGCGTGCGGGAGCTGATTGATCCGTTGGATTATCTCGAGTGCTTCGCCGAGGTGAGAGTGGGTGGAGACGAAGGCCAGCACGCGCCCCAGGAGGGCATCGGCGAGCGCATCCGGGTCACCGGACTGTTCTGCAAGCTCGATTGCCCTGCGGCTCAACTCGTCTGGCACGGCGGGGTCATCTTCGTAGTAGCTGCCCACGGCCAGGGCTGCGAGCACCCGGGCATGGGCGGCAGCGTCATCCTGCACCAAGGGTTCGATCCCGGCGAGACGGCCCAGGAGGCCGCTGGGGTCACCACGGTAGGAGACCCACGGCCAGCAGCCGGCGGTGCGTACGAGGGCCGCGGCGATAACGCCCGCTGATGACGAGCGTCGCTCGCGAATCGCCTCGAGGATGCCGGTATCGACCGCATCCAGTACCGTCTGCCCGCGGCCGGCGCGCGCGAGGGCTTCGACATAGGCGATGCGCAGCTCGTCTCGCCGTTCAATTGGTGCAGCGTCGGTCCCTGTCTCGCGGTGGAAGCTGAGTGCGGTCCCCCACCACTCTGCAGCACGCTCGGTGTCGTATTCGCCTTCTGCGCTGCGTGCGGCGTCGATGGCGGATTCCAGGACAATAGGCGCGGACGCCAACGGGAAGGCGGCCAGGTAGTGAGTCGCTCGTCGGAACAGGGCGCGCGTGCCGCGGTTTCCGCTCCGGTCTATCCAGTTCGCGGCGGCCAAGTGCAGGCGCTGGCGCCGCAAGGGCGACAGGCCGCTCAGGAGGTGTTCCCGGATGAGCGCGTGGGCGAAGCGGTATTGGCCGCTACGCGTCGCGACAATGAAGCCCTGGTCGGCCGCCTCATCGATCAGGTCTGCGACGCTGTCGGTGTGCAGGGTGGTCAGTTCAGCGAGCATCTCCAAGTCGATGGGTTCGCCGGCGACCGCGGCGGACCGAAGGACGGAGACCACCTCGGGGTCGACGATCGCCAGCCGGCGGGAGAGGACGGAGGCAGCGGCCTCCTGCCAGTTCGTGTTCGCGCGGTCCTCCGATGACAGGCGGGTGTACTCCTGCAGGAGGAACGGCGAGCCTTGCGTGAGTTCGGTCAGCTCGGCGGCGCGCTCGGGGGTGATGAGCTCGTCGGTCAGGGACTCCACAAGTGTGCTCACCTCTTCGCTGCGAAGCGGCGGCACGCGAAGCTGCCGAGCCGTACGGTTGTGGGCGAAGCGGGCGAGCAATTTGTCGGTATCCGGCGATGTGGTTCCGTCCCGGACAGTCAGAGTGACAAGGAACGAAGCGTCCCGCAGGTTGTCGGCCACGTAGAGCAGTGCGCGCAGCGAATTGGCATCGGCCCATTGGGCATCGTCGATCAGTACGCCGACCCGACGGCCGGATGACTTCAGCGTCGCGCCCACAGCCTGGTGAGTACGCTCCAGGAGGAGGTGCGCGGCGGCATCGGCGTCGCTCCCGCGCGCGTCGAGCACGACGTCCGGATCGTGACCGAGCGCGCTCAGCAGACGCTGAACGACCCACCAGGAGGGCGCAGCGTCGTCCTGCTGGCAGCGGATTCGAATGTCATCTGCGCCTTTAGCAGCGAACTCGGCTAGTGCCCACTCGGCGAGCGTCGTCTTCCCGATGCCCGCGGGCCCGGTGAGGATGCACCACCGTGGGGTGCCGCTGTATGCGTCCTCCACTGCGGTGAGGAGTTGCTGCCGCTGGGCGACACGACCGACGACATCGTCATGCAGCCGGGATTCTTCCGGGTCCTCGGCCGGAGGAGCGGAACGCGTGCCGAGTGGGCTCGTGCCACGCAGGAGCTGCGTGTGTAGTTCTCGTACTGTCGGGGAAGGATCCAAACCCAGTTCGGTCGCGAGCCGTTCGGCGTGCTCATGGAATGCCGTCGACGCGTCGGCGGTGCGGCCGAGCGCATGGAAGGCGATCATCCGCAATCGCACAGGGTCCTCTGCCAGGGGCCGCGCGGCCGAGGCCCGGGCGAGCAGCGGAAGCGCAGTCTCCGGGGCGTTAGAGCGAATCAGGCTCTCCGCTCGTAGTTCGAGAGCGTCGAGACGTTCCTCTTCGAGTGCGCGCGCGAATTCGTCCAGCTCGGAGAAGTCGCCGGCGAGATCGACGAGAGCCCGATCGTGGAAGCGTTCGAGAGCACGACCGGACGTGTCGGCTGCCATCCTCCAATCGCCCACGTTTGCAGCGCGCCGGGCGGATGCCAGGTCATCGCGGAACGCCGTGACGTCGATGTCCGCAGCATTCGGCACAAGGCTGTAACCGGAGCCCTGGCGGACGATGGTCGGGGCGCCGCTCGGGCCCCGGAGGACACGCCGGAGGTTGGAAATATATGCGTGGATGCTCGAGATCGCGCTCGCAGGAGGGTCGTCTTCCCAGAGAGTGGCCATGAGTTGGTCCACCGAAACCGTGCGCCCCGAGTTGAGGGTCAGCAGGGCGAGCAACGCCCGCTGCTTGGGCGGACCGGCGTCGACCTCGACGCCGTCGACGACGACACGGGTGGGTCCGAGCAGCCGCACCTCGATCACGGGTCCTCCTCGCAGATGATAATCGGCGTCATTCTAGCCAGATGGGGGCCGCAGTAACCCGACCGCGGCCCCCGGCCCCACCGCGTCCCGATACGCAGTGGGGCATTCCTTCACGGGGCCATCAAAGTCGGATCGCCAGTGATGGCGACACCGAGAGCGATGATCGCGAAGGAGATCAGGAGCGAGGCGGCAATGATGACGATCGAGACGATCACGCCGGCTTTGGCGAGGCCGTTAGCGAAGCCGGCCTCCCGCGAGCGGTTGCGGGCAACCAGGCTCACTACAAGGCCGGCGATCGGAAAGACGATCGCGAGGACGAGTCCCACGACGCCGAGCGTGCGGCCCGGGTCCTCGGTGCGCTGAATGGTGACGGTGGACATGATGTTCCTTTCTTCAAGTCGGACGAAGCGACGCTAGGGGCACCAACTCCGTCCGCCGCTTGGAGCCGGCTTGGAGCAGAGCGACAAGCCGATGGCAAGCGCCGACGGCCAGGCTGAGGGCCGAATCTCCACGAAGGGACCCAGCCATGACCACCATTGACCAGCCCGTCCGCGACCTGGATCTCGGACTCCTCTCCGCCGCTCTCCAGGGGCAGCTCTTCCTTCCCGGGACGCCCGGCTACGCCGAACGGGTCACCGGCTGGAATGTCGCCGTGCGACGTACGCCCGCGGCGATCGTCGACGTCGCCACCGCCGGCGACGTGAGCGCGGTCGTCCGGTTCGCCGGGATCAACGGCCTCCGTGTCGCCGTGGGCGCTACCGGCCACGGGGCCTTCTCCCTCGACGAGCCGCACCTCCTCATCAATACGACGCTGCTCGAGGAATGCGTCGTCTACCCCGACGGGTGGGCCCGCGTCGGCGCCGGCGTCCGTTGGCAGCGTGTGCTCGATGCAGCCGCCCCGCACGGCCTCGCCCCACTCGCCGGCTCGGCGCCGAACGTCGGCGTCGTCGGGTACACCACCGGTGGCGGCTACGGTCCCCTCGCCCGCACTCTCGGTGTCGCGTCCGACCGCGTCCGTGCGATCGAAGTGGTGACCGGTGACGGTCAGGCGCGGCGCGTGACGGCCGAGGACGAGTCCGGACTGTTCTGGGCGCTTCGGGGTGGCAAGGGCGCATTGGGCATCGTGACGGCGATCGAGTTCGACCTCGTGCGCATTCCCTCGATCTATGCGGGCGCCCTGTACTACGGCGGCGAGAACACGTCCAAGGTGCTGTCCGCATGGCGAGAATGGGCCGGACGGCTGCCAGCGCGGGCGACCACCTCCCTTGCCGTGCTGCAGCTCCCTGCGATGCCGGGCGTGCCCGAGCCGCTCGCAGGCCGCATGACCGTCGCCGTGCGCTTCGCGTGGACGGGCGACCCGGCCGACGGAGAAGCGGTCCTCCAGCCGATGCGCGCGGTCGCCTCCACGCTGATCGACGCCGTCAACACGATTCCCTATGCCGCTCTCGGCGCGATCCACGCCGACCCCGTCGATCCGATGCCCGTCTTCGAGCGAACCGGGCTGCTACGCGACCTGCCCGACGAGGCCCTCGATGTGATCGTCGCCGCTGCCGGACCCGAATCGCGCTCTCCTCAGGTCATTGTCGAGCTTCGCCAGCTCGGCGGCGCTATTGCCTGTCACGCCGCGCCGAGCGCGGTGAGCAACCGCGACGCCGCCTACAGCATCCTCACCATCGGCATCGACGCACCCGGGATCGGAGAGGCTACTCGCGCACATTCGGAGGGACTCCTCGGCGCGCTGAGCCCGTGGCTGACCGGCGGGAAGCTCGTCAACTTCGCTGCCGACGGCAGCACGGAGTCGGCGCATCGCGCCTACGACTCCGACGCGCTGTCGCGGCTCGGCAGACTCGCAGCCGCCTATGACCCGCACGGCGTCCTCGCGGACGCCCTCCCCATCCGGCGCGCCTGCGCCGGCATCTAACGCGAACGGAGAACTGCCCATGAGAACCCGACAGTCCGGCAACCGGCCGATCGACCCACGGGCCGTGATCGGCGCCATCATGGCGTGCGCGCTCGCGATAGGCGCGAGCCTGGTGGCGACGCAACCAGCCGCAGCCGACACCACGACCACCGACTACCCCGATTACCGGGTGTCATGGGACGAGAACGGAAAGGCCTACGACGGCTGGCTGTTCTACTGCCCGACGATCAGGATCGACCCGCGTCCCGCCGACGATGAGATCGCCCTCTCCACGACTCTCGAATCCGTGGACTCCACGGGCGCTACCCAGCATCGGACAGCGTCAGGCGAGCCCCTGACGGCCTGCATCAGGCCCACAGCGTCCGGAGCCATGACTTACACCTGGACCATCACGTTCGCCGACAAGACCACCGCCAGTCACCGAGAGGTCACCGGCTCGCACACCTTCACGAAGGTCATGCAAGGCCCCGTCATCCACTGGGTCTACCCGTCCTCGGCCGGCGACTTCTCGGCACCCGTCGGCCAATCCGTCACTCCGCATATCGAGTGCACGGACGACGTCCTTCCGATCAGGTCCTGCTACGTCAGTCCAGAGACGATAACGCCCACGACGGCAGGTACGTACGACTTCACCGCTATCGCCGCCAACAACAACGGCGTGCCGCTGAGCGAGCGGGCCACCCTGCATGCCTACGACGACGGCAGCAGCCCCGACATCCCCCAACCCGAGCAACCGCTCGCCCTAACAGCAAAGCCGCAGACCCAGATCTATCCATCCACCGACTGGACCGACGTCGAACCCAGCACACGAGTCGTGGCCGGCAATCCGGTCCGCATCCACGTACAAGCACACAACCCTGACTCCCGGCCCATCACTGCAAAGCTTCAGCTGGTCGACCAAAGCTCCACCCCTCTGCCAGGTGACCAGCCGGACATCACCGTCCCCGCCGGCGGCGACTGGGTCCAGGACCTCCCATGGGACTCCACCGACGCCGCCTGGGATACGCACGGCAAACCCGTCACAGACACGATCGCGCTCGCCGCGCGGGCAATACAAAAGAACGCGGCACCCATCAGCTGGACCTCCGTCTCCATCCAACCGCGACCACTTGTCCTGGTTCACGGCTACAAATCCAACGCCAATTCCTCGTGGGGCGCGTACCAAACCATCCTCGCCAAAGGGCACCCTCTCCTCCACGGCTGGGCGGTCGGCGACGGGCAGGTCCCAGGGAAACTGAACACCGGCACGTCAGACGACCTCCTCCAGCCCACTAACACAATCGCCGAGAACGCTTCACAGGAGTCCTCCTACATCGAAGGCGTACGGAACAAGACCGGCGCCTGGCATGTCGACGTACTGGCTCACTCAATGGGCGGACTGATGTCCCGCTACTACATCCAGGAGCTCATGCCTGCCGACCCAGAGCCCGGCAAGCCCGTGGTCCACCGGCTCATCCAAATGGGAACACCGAATCGCGGGTCACCCCTCGCCGACATCCTGATGAGCATCGGCGCCGCCGACAAACACGCCATCCCGCTGTTCCCGGCGACGATGCAGCTGAGCACCGCCTATGTCGACCACATCTTCAACGGCTTCATCACCAACCTTCGCGGAGTGCCCATCTCGAACCTCGTCGGAACGGAAATCCCACTACTCGCCATGCCGGTGAAGACCGCGTACTTTGGCGACGGGATCGTCCCGGCCTCCAGCGCCAAGTGGGACCTTACCGACGCGCCAGAGTCACCACGCGACTTCCACACAGCCATGACAGAGTCCGAGGAGGACTTCCAGAACTACGTACTTCCGCGTCTCATCGGCCATCCGATCACAACCGCTGCGCCCAGGCAGCTGGCATCGGCCGAGCCCACGCCGTCGAACACCGACACGCCGACTCCGAGCGACACGGACACCCCAGTTCCGACGCCGACCGACTCCGGCACACCGACCCCGGCACCGACTGGCACCCCTGCCGACGGCTGCGACCCGACCATCCCGGTCGACTGGGGCGGCTGCCCCGGGAACCCGGGCGACGGCAACAATGGCGCACCGAGTGACGACGAGCTCACAGACCCGGTTACGATCGCGACACCCACAGTGACGGTCGACGAATCGGGATCCGGCGACGCCACCGTGCCGGTCCCCGATGCCGCCGAGTTCGGTGCCGTCGCCGCGGCCCAGGGCGCCACCCTGTCCCTAATCGACCCGGACGGCGACATGCTGAGCCAGACCACTCAAGGGTCCGGCACATTCGGCTTCGCCGACGCCTTCAGCCCGCGGCCGGTCGCTGGAAACTGGACCGTTCACATCGACGGCGCCAAGCCAGGCTCCGCGGTCAGCGTTGCGGTCTGGGTCTCCGGCGGCCCCTACTCACTGAGCGTGGACGCACCCACGCTCAGCAACGGACGAACGCTGCTGACCGCGGCCCCCCGAGGCAAGACCGACCAGCTCACCGCTGACCGTCCGGCGGTCCGATCCGTCGTCGCGCGGGTCGGCGACGTCGACGGGGCAGTCAAGGAGGTCGCGCTGCACGACGACGGGAAAGACGGGGACGCCACGCTGGGTGATGGCACATACAGCGGACTGAGCCCGGCGCTTGATCCGGGGACCGAGCATCCGGTGACGATCACCGCAGACGTGTCGGGATCCCAGGTGATTGCAAGCACCACGGTCGTCGGCTCCAACGTGCAGTACCGGCTCGCCGCAACAGCGGATGAGGGCGGAACTGTCGCTGCCACACCTCAACGCAACACATATGCCGCTGGGGAGATCGTCACAGTCGAGGCCACGGCGCGGGAAGGGTGGCAGCAGACCGGTTGGACCATCGACGGTCACGACGCCAGCCCGGGCACGCTCAGCATGACGATGGACCGCGACCACACCGTGACCGCCCGCTTCGGTCCCGAGCCGCACACCCCTGTGGTGACGGTACAACAGCCGAAACCCATCAGCGAGGGAGGGACGGCCAGCATAACCGCAGGGTTCAGCGACCCGGACGGCGGCCCGTGGACGGCTAGCTACAGCATCGACGGCGGCCCCGCCCTACCGGCTCGCGTCGATGGAACGACAGCCTCCGCCGACGTGGCGTTCGCCCAAGACGGCCACCATGATGTGACGGTCAACATCATCGACGCAACGGGACGGGTAGGCTCCGCTACGACCGTTGCCACGGTGAACAACGCAGACCCCGTACCAGCGCTCACCGGAATAACAAGTCGAACTGTCACGACCGGCACACCCGTCACCCTCACCGGCAGCTTCACGGACGCAGGGACCCAGGACACGCACCGCGCGACGTTCACCCTGGTTTCAGGATCGGCATCCGTCGACGTCCCCGCGACCGTCCAAGAGTCCCGCGGCTCCGGGACGGCCACAGGAACGGTCACCCTGACGCAGACGGGGACATGGACGGTTCAACTCGCCGTCGCGGACGACGCCGGGGCCAAGGCGCTCGCGCCCTCCCCCGGTGGCGCACCGTTCACGGTCACCGTGACGGCACCGCCTCCGCCTACCACCCCTCGGGAGCGCGTCCTCGCCGACTTCGATGCGACCGTCGCGAAGCTTCACGTCACATCGGCCGCCGCTGCGCCGTTGCGCTCGCTCCTCGACCAAGCGGCAGTACTCGCCGCCACCGGCAAGAGGGCGGATCGGTTGGGCGCGCAGGCTCGGCTGGTCGCCTACACCGCCGCAGTGCTCGTGGACACACTCTTGGGCAAGACCTCCGCCAATCAAGCCGCAGCGCTCATCGCCGTCGGCGGTCGGGCCGCGTCCGTCCTCAGCCTGAACTGATCGACTGGCCCCGCCGTCACACGCGGCGGGGCCAGTGCACTACATCATCCTCACAGAACACGGAGACACCAGTGATCACTCGCTCGCGGTCGCACCGCGGCCTGCTCGTCTTAGCAACCCTCTCCACGGTGGCTGCGGTAACAGTCGGATGCACCGGCACCGCCGCCGACCGCCACACGCTCGGGCTTCGAACGGTGTCCTCACACACCGCCAGCACGGCCGTTACCACTCAGCGTCAGGCCGCCGACCTGATGACAGCTGCGGCAGGCCTCCACGGCCCCGACCGAACCCAATTCCTGAAAACCGTTGAAGGACTGGCCGACGCCAACGAGAAGCAAATCCGCCAAGCGGTTCTGCCATCACCTGCCGTGCCGCAAGGATCCGGCGGACCCGCCCACCCAGGGACCGCCCGCGCCGGCGACCCGTTAGGCGACGCCACCATCGCCGCCGGGGTGATCGGATACACCGCTCTGGGCGCTGGGATCTCCAGCGGTATGGACCTTGCCGGCTCCGACCAGGCCGAAACGACGTCGTCCACCGGCGACATCGCAACCGGCAACGGCACCCAGATCAGCGTCGAAAACGGCGTGATGCGCGGCACCGTAGCCGCGACGACCACACAGGGCACCGACGCCGGAACAGTCGCCATGACCACGACAACCGCATTCAGCCTCACAGTGTGCCCCGACGCCTCCGGCACCGCGGACGCTTCCGCCGACATGCACTCCACCGTCACCGGGGACGCGGGAAGCATCGGCATGCACGCAAGCCTCGACCTTCACGTCGAAGCAAAAGGAACCGTAGACGACGACGCCGAGCTGGCACGGCTCGACGTATCCACCGGCACCACCGTGGCAGCAGGCGCGCACAGCACCGGCGTCAACGGAGGTGTCTACCTTGAGGCGAGAGACGGCTACTCCCTCACCGGCGCCCCCAGCGCCATCGATTTCACCAGCGCCTCCGCGTCAGCCCCCCGCGGGCCGGGAATCGTCCGCAGCAGCTCCCGCGCCGACGCTGCCCGGCGCGCCGCCGTCGTCCAGGTGAACCAGCAGGCGTCGCTACTCACCGTCCAGACGCTCTATAAAAAGGCCATCGCCTTCTGGCAAGGGGGCCATTGCGTCGACCTCCCGGTCAGCAGCGACAAGGGCACCCACCGGCTGAAGCCCAAATCAGAGGCCGCCCTCACGGCGCGCCCGAAAAGCAAGATAGATGGAGCCGAGACGGGCGGGACTATAACGGCATCGCTCACCTCCGGCGGTACATCGGTCAGCCCCGCTACCCCCGTTAAGGCGCCCTCGAAACACACCTTCGTCGCGCCGGGAGCGATCAACAAGACCGGCGTCGTCCACTTCATCGCCAAGTCAAAACGAGGAATCGCGCAGACCGATTTGAGCCTGGACACCAACGTCGAGGGGTACCGGATCGCGACCAGCGTGCAAGGCATGCGAATCGAGGGCAGCAAGTGTGGGCCGATCGACGGCGACTGGACGATCCGGTTCGACGCAACACCGTCAGGCATCCCCTACACCGGGTCGATCAGCGCGCACGTGCAGGACGGGGCCGGGCCCTACGTGCTCACCGGGGAGTCCCGGGGAACGCAGTTCACCCACACGGGCACCGGGACCATCGCGTTCTCAAGCGAGGGTGGCCTACACGCAACGGTCACCCCGCAAACCGGTTCGGTCGTAATGAACGCCGACAAGCGCATCCACAACAATCGCGCGGGCGAGCCGATGACCATCCCAGTCACCGAGGACCCGTCCGCCTGCCAGCCATGACTACATCGAAGATCCATCTGATACGGAGGCCAATACCATGCGCGCCCTAACTATGCGTGAGCCAGGCGAGCCGGAGGTGCTCTCCATCACTTCCATCCCCATTCCCGTCCCTCGTGCGAGCCAAGTGCTCATCCAGTCGCAGTTCGCCGGGCTGAACTTCGCCGACGTACTGGCGCGGCGGGGAGTGCCCGGCTACGCGACGCGATGGCCCTTCGTCCCGGGAATGGAGGTTGCCGGGATCATCGTCGGAATCGGAGAAGACGTGACGGCACTGCAGAAGGGGGACCGCGTACTCGCGTTCACAATTGCGGGCGGGAGTATGGCCGAGTTCGTCGTCGCGGCAGCCGACCTCACTATTCCAATTCCCGCGGAACTGGACGCCGCGCGGGCGGCGACCATCCCGCTGACGTGGGCCACGGCCACCGGTCTGGCTCGCCGCGCTCATGCTGGGCGCGGAGACAGCGCGCTGATCACAAGCGCCAGTGGCGGCGTGGGACGCGCACTGTCGACGATCCTCCAACATCGAGGCCTCAACAGAATCGTCGGCGGGATCGGGATGGACAAGCACCCTGAGCCGGGGACGGTGTCCGTTCAACGCAACCACGACTTTTTCGAGCGGGCCCGGAAGGCCAACGGTGGCGAACGCTTCAACCTCATATTCGAATCTGTCGGCGGGGAAGTCCTCCACGAAGCGTTTGCGGCGCTCGCTCCAGGAGGCACGATCCTCACATACGGCGGCGCAGCGGGTGAACCGGACCCCCAACCGCCCACGTATCGGGAACTGCGCGCCGCCAATGCGACGCTGAGCGGATTCAGCATCCTAGGGCTCGCTCGGTCCCAGCCGGAGTGCGCTCGCGAACTGATGACAGCGGCGGTGGCGCACACCGGCGAGGGCTTGGTGATACCGGCACCCCGCATCGTCACCTGGTCCGAGCTCATCGCGGCTCACACACAACACGGGGCAGGCAAAGCGCGAGGCAAGGCAGTCCTGGCGGTCGGTGGCGATCCCCTGGAAGAGCCGACCTGATCTCGAGACGTTCCGAATCGGACGAGTGAGCGGCCGCGAGGACCCGCCGACGAACCCTATTTCGCTGGCCTCCAAGGGCCCCGACGTGACTACATTTTGACTACAAACGCCCGAGATTCAATGTGATCTCACGTGATCTCAGCGCATCGACTTCCGCGGAAAAATAACGATCTGTCACTGTGCGATGCCCCTTGTCACGCCACGATTTCGACTGAAAATCGAAAGGTCACCGGATCGATGCCGGTCGGAGCCACCAAAGAAAGCCCCCGGTCCTAACGGAATCCGGGGGTTTTTTCGTCGTCTCAGCCGACCGGCAGACCCACGCGATCCCGCTCGAGTGCGGAGCGCAGTGTCGCGAGCACGCGCCCTGTCGCCTCGACGTCGGCCGCTGCGAGATCTGCGGTCATCAGCTCGGCCAACCGGTCGCGGAACGTGCTTTCAGCGTCGGCCACGAGGAGCGCGCCTGCGGAGGTCAGGCTGACGAGGGAGGAACGCCCGTCGGTCGGGTTCGGGTGGCGGGCCACCCATCCGCGCGCCTCGAGGCGGTCGACTCCTTTGCTGATCGCGCCGATTCCAGCGGCGAAGTTGGCTGCGACGTCGGCGATCCGCGAACCGGGGTGATCGCGGAAGTAGCGGAGGAACTCGTACTGCGAGGTGGCGATCCCGTGCTCCTGCCGGAGGGACTCGCCGATCGCGTTGTACAGGCGCGTCTCGCAGCGGACCAGGTCGTCGAAGAGCCGGATGAGTGCGTCGTTTGCGCTTTTAGTTGCCACGGCATACATTCTACAGATACATGCCGCGGCAAGTAGTCCGGACGAGAGGAAGACATGAGCAGGGAACAACGACAGGCGCTCGATCGGCAGCTTCGAGCGGCCCCACAAGCCGCCGGTCCGGCCTCCGTCGAGGACCAGCGGGCGGGGTTCGCGCGATTCATGGGCCAGTTCCCCGTGCCGAGCGAGATCACGCGGAGCCCGATCGAGCTGGGCGGGCGACCCGCAGTCCTGGTTCGGCCGGCGACCGATCCGCACCCCGGAACGATCCTCTACTTCCACGGCGGATCGTTCTCGCTCGGGTCACCGGAGACCGCGATGGCCCTCACTGCGCGCCTGGTACGGCAGACCAGCGTGCCCGCCATCTCCCTCGACTACCGGCTGGCGCCCGAGCATCCCTTCCCCGCAGGCATCGACGACTGTCTCGCCGCCTACCGCGAGCTGCTCGACCAGGGAGCCCATCCGTCGTCGATCGTCCTCGCCGGCGACTCCGCCGGCGGCGGCCTGGCGGTCACGACGACCCTCGCCGCCCGCGACCAGGGATTGCCGCTCCCCGCAGGCATCGTCGCCTTCTCGGCGGGCCTCGACCACACGAGGTCCGGTGCGTCGATGTCCTCCAGACGGGACGCCGATCCGCTCTTCACCATCGAAGGGATGCGCCGCACCGGCGACCTCTACCTTGCCGGGCAGGACCCGCACCAGCCGCTCCTCGCGCCCGCGGTACTGGCCGACCTGACCGGGTTCCCTCCGATCCTGCTCCAGGTGGGCACGAACGAGCTGCTGCTCGACGACTCCGTGCGGCTCGCCGACCGGGCCCGCGACGCCGGAGTGGACGTGATCCTGGATGTGGTCGCCGACGTCCCCCATGTGTTCCCCGCGTTCACCGGGGTCCTCGACGAGGCGGACGAAGCCGTCGAGCGGGCCGCGCTGTTCATCACGCAGCGGCTGCGGCATCGGTCCACCTGAGCCGCACCGGGACGCGCATCCCCCGTTCGGGGTGCACCGGATGGTCCACTCGTGGCGTAGCCTTCGAACATGAGTGAAGCTCAGGTTGCTCGGTACCGGTCGCTGGACGGGTTGCGCGGGGTCGCATCCTTCGTCGTCCTGGGCTACCACGCCCTCCTCATCGTCCCGGCGGTGTCGGCGCTCTATGTCGCCCACGCGAATCCCGCCCTCCTCAGCCCCGAGTGGTGGCTGTACGCGACGCCCCTGCGCCTGCTGTTCGCGGGTCACGAGGCCGTGCTCGTGTTCTTCGTGCTGTCCGGATTCGTGCTCACGCTGCCGTTCCTCAGCCGGCCGCCGACCGGGCGGTCGACGCTCGCGTACTACGGCCGCCGCATCGTCCGGCTGTACCTGCCCGTCTGGGCGTCGCTCGTCGTGGCTTTGGCGCTCGCTCTCGCGGTACCGCGTCAGCCCGGTCCGACCTGGCTGGGTTCGCACCACGCGCCGACGGTGGGCACGCTCTGGCATGACGCGATCCTCGTGCTGGGGACCTCGAACCTGAACAGCCCGCTGTGGTCGTTGACCTGGGAAGTGTGGTTCTCCCTCCTGATGCCCCTGATGTACCTGGTGATCCGGTTCGCGCGAGCGGACAGGTGGTGGTGGGCTGCGATTCCTGTGCTCATCGCCGTATCGGCGCTGTCCCGGTTCGCGGTCGTGCGGCAGCTGCTGCCCGCGGCGTGGCTCACCGACGACCTGCTGCAGTACCTGCCCGTGTTCGCCATCGGGATGATCGTGGCCTTCAACCGGGATGGGGTCTCGTCGGCGGCGGCGTCGGTTCGGCACTGGTGGCCGGTCGTCGCCGCGGCGTTGCTGCTGACCGTCGCGCCCTCCATCGCGGCCCCGAACGGTTCGTACGGCGTCCGGCAGTCCGTCGTCTACGCGGCCTCCCTGATCGGTGTGACCGTCATCCTGTGCCTCGCCTTCGCCTCCCCGGCTCGCCGTCCGCTGGAGACGCGGCCGGTGCAGTGGGCCGGCACCCGGTCGTTCAGCATCTACCTCGTGCACGAGCCGATCCTGGTGGCGGTCGCCCTGCTCGTCGGGGCGTCGGGATGGTGGTGGGTCCCGATCGCTGCACTGACCATCCCCGTCATCCTGGTGGTCGCGGAGCTGTTCTACCGGTTGGTGGAACGGCCTTCCATCGCGCTCTCGCGCACGGTCGGCCGCGCTCTGAGCGCCCGACCGGTCCCCGCCGCGGCGGAACCCCGGCCGGCTGTCACGCCGGATGCCGGCTGAGCCGGAGGTAATCGGCGGGCAGTCAGGAAGGCGCGGGCGTCACTGCGCCGACGTCGCCGTCCGCTCCGCCGCCCACGAGGCGAGCAGCCGCAGCCGCTCGGCGGAGGGTGAGCCCGGCTCCGCGGTATAGAGGAGCAGCACGTGGCCGGGCTCCGCGGTGATCGCCAGCTCCTCGTACGCCAGCGTCACCTCCCCCACGACCGGATGCCGAAAGCGTTTGGTGCCCGCGCCGTGCGTGCGGACGTCGTGCGCGCCCCACAACCGGCGGAAGGTGTCGCTGCGGGTCGACAGCTCGCCCACCAGGTCCTGCAGGCCCCGGTTGTGCGGGTCACGGCCCGCCTCGGCGCGCATCACCGCGACGCACATGTCGGCGAACAGGTCCCAGTCCGGGTAGAAGTCGCGCGACGCGGGGTCGAGGAACTGGAAGCGGGCGAGGTTGGGGGTGCGGCCGCCGTCGCCGATCAGCGGCGCGTAGAATGCGCGGCCCAGGGCGTTGAAGGCCAGAACGTCGGATTGCGCGTTGCGGACCACCGCAATGCCGTCGGTGAACGCCTCAAGCGCCCAGTGGAGGCTGGGACGCGCGGCAGGGTCGCGCGAGGTCCGGCGGCGGGGACGCCCCGACAGGGGGATGCCGTCGGCCGCCCTCGCCAGGTCGAAGAGGTGCGCGCGCTCCGTGTCGTCGAGCTGCAGCGCCCGCGCGACGGCGTCCAGCACCGCGGCGGAGACGCCGGAGATCGCGCCGCGCTCGAGCCTCGCGTAGTACTCGACGCTGACATCCGCCAGCATCGCCACCTCCGACCGGCGCAGGCCCTGGACGCGCCGGCCGGAGCCGGCGGTCAGGCCGGCCTGCTCGGGGGTGACCTTGGCGCGCCGCGACATCAGGAACTCGCGGACCTCGGCTCGGTTGTCCATGCCGTCGAGCGTAAGCCGTGACGGCGGCCTGAGGGATGCCCTGGCGGTACACCCCTCAGCAGGGACTCCCTCTCCATTCCGGGAGCGGGTGTGCTTGAGCACGTGACGACGACATCCCCGACCCGGACCCCGGTACGTGCGACCCGCGCCCTCGCGACGCTGCTGCTCGTGCTCACGGTGTTCGGTCCCATCTCGATGGACCTCTACCTGCCGGCGCTCCCCGCGCTCACCACCGAGCTCGGCTCGGCCACCTCGCTCGCGCAGCTGACGGTGACCGCCTGCCTGGTCGGCCTCGCGGCGGGGCAGCTGATCGCGGGGCCGCTCTCCGACCGGTTCGGCCGCAGGACGCCCGCCCTCGCCGGCGTGATCGCGTATGTGATCGTCTCGGCGCTGTGCGCCATCAGCCCGACGATGGAGACGCTGATCGCCGCGCGCCTGCTCCAGGGGCTCGCGGGCGGCGTCGGCATCGTCATCGCGCAGGCGGCCGGACGCGACGTGTACGACGGCGGCCGGCTCATCCGCTTCTACGGACGACTCACGGTCACCGGCGGACTCGCCGCGGTCGTCGGTCCGCTGATCGGCGGAGCGCTCACGGCCGTGCTGGACTGGCGCGGCCTGTTCCTGGTGCTGGCGGTCATCGGCGCGGCGATCCTCGCCTGGGTCGCCGTCGGCCTCCCGGAGACGCTCCCGTCGGCGGATCGCACGAGCGACGGGTTCACGGGACTGCGGCGAGACCTGCGACTGCTCCTCTCGGACCGACGCTTCGTCGGCGCGGTCGTGGCCCAGGGCTTCGCCTACGCGGCCCTGTTCGCCTACCTGAGCGGTGCGACGTACGTCCTCCAGGGCGTCTACGGGCTCACGCCGCAGGGGTACGCGCTCGCCTTCGGGCTCAACTCTGCAGGGTTCATGGTCGCCGGTTACCTGGCCGGACGCGCCTCGGAGCGCTCGCTCGGCGGGACGCTCACGGTCGGGCTCGGTCTCGCCGGGCTCGGCGCGGCGGGACTCCTCGTGGCAGGGCTGGTCCGCGTGCCCCTGCCGATCGTGATCGCGGGGCTGTTCCTGCTGGCCGTCGGCACGGCCGTCACCAGCCCGCCGTCCACGACCATGGCGCTCGCGGGCTATCCGCAGATCGCCGGCACCGCGTCCTCGCTGCTCGGGGCCGCGCGGTTCGCCTTCGGCGGGGTGGCCGCCCCGCTCGTCGGCGTCGCCGGGTCGCTCAGCATCCTGCCGCTCGGCCTCGTCACCACGGCATCCATCGCCCTGGCGGCCGCGACGGTCCTCCTCCACACCCGCCGGGGCGCGAGCACCGCTCCCGGGCATCCCCTCCCCCTCGCAACGAAAGGAACCCGCACATGCGCGGAGTAGTCATGCACGCCCCCGGGGACGTTCGCGTCGAAGAACGCGGCGACCCCACCATCCAGGAGCCGACGGACGCCATCATCCGCGTCACGGCCGCCTGCATCTGCGGCTCGGACCTCTGGCCGTACCGCGGCACGGACGCGGTCACCGAGCCGACCCCGATGGGCCACGAGTACGTCGGGGTCGTCGAGCAGGTCGGCGACGCGGTCCGGAACGTGAGCGTCGGCGATGTCGTGGTCGGGTCGTTCTTCGCCTCGGACAACACGTGCGAGATCTGCCAGGCGGGCTACCAGTCCCGCTGCGTCCACGCCGTGCCGATGGGAGCCCTCGGCACCCAGGCGGAGCGGCTGCGGGTCCCCCTCGCGGACGGAACGCTCGTCGTTGTCCCCGGTGTCCCGACGGACGCGCAGCGGCGCAGCCTGCTCGCGGCTTCCGACGTCCTCGGCACCGGATGGTTCGCGGCCGTCGCCGCCGAGGCCGGGCCGGGCAAGACGGTCGCCGTCGTCGGCGACGGAGCGGTCGGCCTGCTCGGCGTGCTGGCGGCGAAGCATCTCGGGGCCGAGCGCATCATCGCGATGAGCCGCCACGCCGACCGGCAGGCGCTCGCACGACGGTTCGGCGCCACGGACGTCGTCGAGGAGCGCGGCGACGCCGGGGTGGAGCGGATCAAGGCCCTCACGGACGGGCTCGGCGCGCACTCGGTGATCGAGGCGGTCGGCACGCAGGAGTCGATGATGCAGGCCATCCGCGCCACCCGCCCGGGCGGACACGTCGGCTACGTCGGCGTCTCGCACGACGTCGAGCTGCCCGGCCTCGAGCTGTTCTTCTCGGCGGTGCACCTGCACGGAGGCCCGGCGCCGGTGCGGCGGTTCCTCCCCGAGTTGATCGCGTCGATCATGAACGACGAGATCGATCCTGGAGCGGTGTTCGACCTCACCCTCCCGCTCGAGCGGGCGGCCGAGGGCTACCAGGCAATGGACGAAAGACGCGCCATCAAGGTGCTGCTGGAGACGGAGAACGCATGAACATCGAACCCACCACCCCCACGGTCAAGAACCCGCCGGAGCAGTTCGCCGGCGACGTCTGGGTCGACCCGATCGTGACGCCGCACGACGGGGACCAGCGCATGACGGCCGCGCTCGTACGCTTCGCGCCCGGCGCGCGGACGGCGTGGCACAGCCACGCGCGCGGGCAGTACCTGCGGGTCACCGCGGGAGTCGCCCGCTTCGGCGGCCGCGACGGCACGATCATCGAGGTCCACCCGGGCCAGACGCTGTACACCCCGCCGGGCGAGGACCACTGGCACGCGGCTGCCCCCGGCTGCTTCATGGAGCACATCGCGTTCCTGGAGGCCGGCGACGACCCCGCTGAGACGACGATCTGGAAAGAGCACATCACCGACGACGAGTTCGAAGGGCGCACGGCATGAGCGACGAGACGACGGGATGGACGGGCGGACAGCGCGCGTTCGGCGACTTCGCGCCCGGCCTCGTCCACTACACGGACCGGGTGCTCTTCGACGAGGTGTGGGAGCGCCCCGAGCTCTCGAAGCGCGACCGTAGCCTGGTGACGGTGGCCGCACTGCTCACCGGCGGCAGCATCGAGCAGCTGCGGTTCCACCTGGTGTTCGCCCGCGACAACGGCGTGACCCAGGACGAGCTGATCGAGGCGATCACGCACCTCGCCTTCTACGCCGGCTGGCCGAAGGCGATGTCCGCGATGACGATGGCCAAGGAGGTCTTCGGAGGCGAGCAGTCCTAGGAGGGGTGCTGCGGCCGTCGCATGGCGCAACAACGTGGCAGTCTGCCGCGGCTCTCACTACAGTGACCCCATGCCAGGCCGCAGCACCCGACCGCTCGACTTCGAGACCCGCCAGATCCACGCCGGAGCCGTGGTCGACTCCGAGACCCGCTCCCGCGTGACCCCGATCTACCAGACGGCGGCGTACGTCTTCGACAGCTTCGACGACGGCGAGGAGCGGTTCGCCGGCCGCAGCGCCTACCGCGCGTACTCGCGCAACGAGAACCCCACCAACGCGGTCGCCGGGCGCAGGATCGCCGACCTCGAGGGCGGCGTGGACGGGATCGTCGTCGCCAGCGGACAGGCGGCGATCGCCTCCGCCCTGAGCGCTCTCGCGGCGAACGGTGACCACATCCTGGCCTCGCGGTCGCTCTATGAGGGCACGCGCGAGATGTTCCGCGGCGTGCTCGCGCGGCAGGGCATCGAGTTCGAGTACGTGCCCGACGACGCGGACGACGCCGAGTGGGCGTCGCGCATCCGCCCGAACACCAAGGCCGTCTACACCGAGACGCTCCCCAACCCGCTCGGCCAGGTGGTGGACATCGAGCGGATCGGCCGGCTGGCCCACCAGGCGGGCGTCCCGCTCGTTGTCGACAACACCGTGCCGACCCCGTACCTCTGGCGCCCCATCGAAGACGGTGCCGACATCGTCATCCACTCGACGTCGAAGTGGCTGTCCGGTCACGCGTCGGTGATCGGCGGCGCCGTCGTCGACGCGGGACGCTTCGACTGGGCGGCGCAGGCGGAACGGTTCCCGCAGCTCGCCGCGGCGCCGCGGCCCGGCGTCCCGTCCTTCGTCGAGCGCTACGGCGAGGGCGCCTACCTCGCCTACGTCCGCAGCGTGATCGTGCTCGAGTACGGGCCGACGGTGCCACCGACCAGCAGCTTCCTGCTGCTCCACGGCATCGAGACCCTGTCGGTGCGGATGGACCGGCACGTCGCCAGCGCGCAGACGGTGGCGGAGTGGCTGGAGGCACGGCCGGAGGTCGCCGAGGTGCACTACCCGGGCCTCCCGTCGAACCCGTTCCACACCCGCGCCCAGCGCTACCTGCCTGCGGGAGCGGGATCGATCGTGTCCATCGAGCTGGCCGGCGGACGGGAGGCGGCCCGCCGCTTCATCGACGCACTGGAGCTGATCTCGCCGATGACGCACATCGGCGACGTCCGGACGCTCGCGATCCACCTCGGCAGCACCATCCACGCCAAGCTGACGCCCGAGGAGCAGGCGGAGGCGGGGATCGGACCGGGGCTGATCCGCCTGTCGATCGGGCTGGAGAGCGTGCGCGACATCCTGGACGACCTCGACCGCGGGCTGGTCGCCGCGGGCGGCGCGGATGGCGCGTGAGACTCGCCTCCAGTCCCAGCGTCGGAGATTCGGCGCCTACCGTCGGATGATCGGCTGAAATCGGCGCGAAACTCCTGCGCCAGAGCCCTGTGTCGGAGATTTGGGACCCGTTCTCCGACGATCGGTGACTGCCGGCAGCGGCGCCGCCGTCAGGCGAGCGGCGTCAGCCGGCGAGCACCGCCCGCTCGCGCGCGGCGGCGACCGTCGCGGCGATGCGGCGCACCGCCTCCACCACGGTGGACGGGTTGCACGCCAGGTTGATCCGGGCGAAGCCACGTCCCGGCTCGCCGAAGGCGAGCCCCGAGTTGAGGGCGACCCTCCCCTGCTCGATCAGCACGCGGGCGGGGTCGTCGCCGAGGCCGGCGTCGCGGAAGTCGAGCCAGACCAGATACCCGGCGTCGGGCAGGACGACGCGGACGGCGGGTGCGTGCTCGGCCAGCTCGGCCTCGAGCAGCCGGACGTTCGAGACCAGGAGGCCGAGGAGGTCGTCCCGCCAGCTGACGCACGAGAGGGCGGCCACGTTGGCGTGGAGGCCGAGGATGCTGGTGCGCGCGGCCAGCTCCTCCGGCAGGGCGGTCAGCAGCTGTGCCGACGCGTCGTCGGCCGGCACGACGACGGCGCACTTGAGGCCGGCGAGGTTCCAGGCCTTGCTCGCCGACGTGACGGTGACCGAACGGGCGCCGGCGGCGCGGGCGATCGGCGCGAAGGGGGTGAAGACGGCTCCGGGATGCGCGAGCGGCGCATGCACCTCGTCGCTGACCACGAACACGTCGTAGCGTGCGGCTAGCGCGGCGAGCGCCTCCAGGACGCTGCGGCTGTGACATCGGCCGGTCGGGTTCTGCGGGTTGCAGAGCAGCAGGGCGTCGGCTCCCTCCGCGAAGGCGCGCTCGATCGCCACGAGGTCGAGCGACCAGTCCTCGTCCTCGAGCAGCGGGACCGTGACCGCCACCGCATCCGCCTCGTCCACCATCTCGAAGAACGGCGGGTACACGGGCGGCGTGAGCACGACGCATCCACCGACTTCGGGCAGGTCCAGCCGGAGCGCCTCGACCACGCCGACCGTCACATCCGTCGCCAGGTGCACCGTGCCCGGATCGACCTCCCAGCCCCACTCGCGCGCCGCGAAGGAGGCGAAGGCTGGCGCCAGCGGACCGGCGGAGTCCAGGTAGCCGGTGTCCGAGTGCCGCAGGGTCTCGGCGACGCGGTCCAGGATGGCCGGCTCGACATCGAAGTCCATCTCGGCGACGAAGACGGGCAGCACGTCCGCCGGGTAGCGGCGCCACTTGATGCTCGACCTGGTCGCGAAGAGCTGCTCCAGGGATCGTGCCGGTCCGAAGCTCATTCGGACACTGTGCCGCAGCCGCGGCGGCGCCGCGACCCGGAGCGTCAAAAAGCGTAGTGAAAGCGGCCTGTCAGGACGGCGCGCCGTCGCCGAGACGGCCGGTCTCCGACGTGCCCGTCTGGTTGAACAGGTAGTAGAGGCTCAGAGCGGCGAGCGCCACGAGCATCGCGACGACGCTGAACAGTCCGACGACGGTGATCACGGGGTAGACGACGGTGCCCAGCCCGAACCGCAGCAGGGAGCGGCGGCGCGTGGCCGCATCCATCTGGCCCGACGCCACCAGCTGGCCGGTGATGCGCGCCTGGAGCACGGTGAAACCGACGGCGACGCCGGTCATCGCGCCTCCGTACAGGACCGCCGCGACGCGGAGATCGGTGCGGTCGCCTCCCGCGAGGGCCGCGGCCAGCGTCGACGTCGTGAAGGGGAGCGCGGTGACGAACATGAGGAGGACGAGGTTCCAGAACAGCAGCGTGCGGTCGACGACCTGAACCAACCGCACCACCGCGTGATGGTTCACCCAGATGACGCCGATGACCAGGAAGCTCACGATGTAGGAGGCGAACGACGGCCACGCTGCGACCAGCTGGGCGAACAGGCCGCCCGGCTCGCCGGGCTCCAGGTGCAGGTCGAGCACCAGCAGCGTGATGGCGACGGCGAGCACGCCGTCGCTGAAGGCCTCGAGCCGTGTCTTCGACATCGTCGTCCCTCCTGGCGGGAGGATGTGCTCCCGGCGACGATCATGCCGCAGCGGCGGCGTGTGCGCACCGGTGGGGCGATGTCGGCCGGGACGCGAGCGCCGGTCACGACGCGAGCGCCGGTCAGGACGCGAGCGCCGGTCAGGACGCGAGTGCGACCTGGCGGAACCGGATCACCGACGAGTCCGCGCCGCGGTCCGCCCGGTCGTAGGCGGCGCGGATGGGGTTCACCGCGCGGCCGTTCGGCAGGACGACCTCGAGCCCCGCGTCGTCCGGTGCTCCCCGGCGGCGCGCAGCGGCGCTCCAGTGCCCGCCGTCGGTGCGCACGAGGATCTCGCCGATCAGGCAGCCGAGGCTCTGCAGGGTGAACTCGTCGCCGACGAACCCGTCGTCCGTGCGGAGGTCGGTGAACAGGCGCTCGACGTAGACGAGGTCCTCAGGCACGTAGGTGACCGTGTGGCCGTAGATGTCGCGGATGCCGCCCGCCATGGCTCCGGCCAGCAACGAGCCGACGGCGGGGTCAGTCCGCCGCCGGCCCGTTGCACGAGGGAACCGGAACATGCCGCCGACGGTACCCCTGCCCTTCGAGCGGATGCGCGCCCCAGTTCGAGTGCCCCCGCTGCGGGTCACGGCGAAGAGGTCATGCATCCCGGAGGCGATCGCAGCGTCGCTAGGCTGAGCGCGGAGTGACCGGCGACCGGGTGGCGGCGGCGCACATCCGATCACTGCGATAGTAAAGTGTGCGCAGACCGCGGGAGCGGGGGACGGGACGAGGAGGCGCCGGTGGCGAAGCGGACGCGGGCGACGGCGACCACGAGCACCCTCGCACGCGTCAACCAGACCGCCATCATCGAGGCGCTGCGCGAGTCCGGTGCGCTGTCGCGGCAGCAGCTCGGCGTCAAGACCGGCCTCAGCCCGGCCACCATCAACCGGCTCACCGCATCCCTCATCGACGACGGCCTCATCGTTCCGGCCGGGCAGGAGCCGTCGACCGGCGGGCGGCCCTCCGTCCTGCTGCGGTACGCCGGCAGCTCGCGGCTCGTCGCGGCCATCCAGCTGCGCGCCGAGACGGTGACGGGCATCCTCGTCGACTTCGACGGGAAGGTGGTGTTCCGGCGGTCGGTGGCGCTCGGCGCCCGGCAGGCCGGGGCGGAAGGCGGTGGCGGGCCGGATGATGGCGCCGCGGGCGGCGGCGGAACGGTCGCGGCACCGGACCAGGACCGGCAGCTGCGCAAGGTGTTCCGGCTCTTCGACGACCTGATCGCGACCGCGGACTCGATGGGCACGCCGTGCCTCGCGGTCGGGATCGCCGTGCCCGGCGTGGTGCAGCAGCCGGACGGCGTGGTCGGCACGATGCCGGAGTTCGGCTGGACAGGCGTCCCGTTCGGCGCGCTGCTGCGCGAACGGACCGACCTGCCCGTCGTCGTAGAGAACGACGCGAACGCGCTGGCCTACGGCGAGTTGCACGCCGGCGCGGGCAGGGGGTTGTCGAGCCTGGTGGCGCTGTTCCTCGAGAACGGCCTCGGCGCGGGCATCGTCGCGAACGGCGAACTGCACCGCGGAGCGCGCGCGGAGGCGGGCGAGATCGGCTACCTGCTCATGGAACGGTCCTCGCTGGAACGCTCGTACGACGCGCGCGGCGACCTCGAGGACCGCATCGGCTCGCTCGCGCTGACGCAGCGCGCCCGGGAACGCGGCATGCCCATCCCCGCCTCCGGCTCACTGACCGCCGAGGACGTCTTCGAACTTGCGCGCACCGGCAACGCAGACGCGCAGGAGCTGGCCGACGAGATCCTCGACATGGTGGCGATCGCGGTCGCGGCGCTGGTGATCGTGCTCGACCCGGAGCTCGTCGTGGTGGGAAGCAGCTTCGTCGGCAGCTCCGACATGGTGATCCCCGGCATCCAGGAGCGGCTGCGCGGGCGCATCATCCGCGTGCCGCGCATCGAGCCGGCGACCCACCGCGAGGATGCGGTGCTGCTGGGCGCCGCGGAGCTGGCCGCCGCCGAGGTCAACGGGTTCGCCTACCTCGCGTTCTGACCCGACATTCGTGCCGAATGTCGCCTCTCGCGTCGCGGCAACCCCCATTCGTGACGAATGTCTTGCTTCGGGTCGTAGCGACATTCGTGCCGCATGTCGCCTCTCGCGGCGGGGAAGCGCGCATTCGTGACGAATGTCGTCCCCGGCCACGCGCGGGCCTTGACGGGGGCGGGGAGCGTCGCCTAGGTTGGGCGTCAACTTCTTCTCACTCCGATAGGAAAGAAGAAGGTACTTCAACGACGCAGAGGAGCAGACGTGATCGTCGGAATCGACATCGGCGGCACCAAGACGCACGTGTGCGTCGAGGACGACGCCGGCGCCGCGCTCCTCGACCGGTCGGTCAAGACCGCCGACTGGCAGCACGGGGGCCACCTCCACTCGGAGGACAACGTCCGCGGCCTGCTCGCCCTGCTGGATGCGGTGCCCGGCGCCGCGGAGGCTCCCCTCGTCGTCGGCGCCCACGGGCTCGACAGCGAAGCCCAGACGCTCGCCTTCTCCGACATGCTCGCGGAGCTGCACGACGGACCGGCGCTGGCCGTCAACGACGTCGAGCTGGTCGGACCGGCGGCCGGCTTCGACGAGGCGATCGCCGTCATCGCGGGCACCGGCAGCAAGGTCGTCGGCCGCCGCGCCGACGGCAGCCTGGTGAGCGCCGGAGGCTACGGCTACATCCTGAACGACCCCGGCAGCGCCCCCGCCCTGGTGCGGGACGCCGTGCGCTCGCTGTTCGACGCGGTCGATCAGGACGAGCCGCGCGACGCGCTGGCCGACGCCCTCTTCGCCCACTTCGGCGTCGACGAGATCGTCGGGCTCTCCAACGCGCTCACGGTCCGCCCGCGCGTCACGGCGTGGGGCGCCGCCGCACCGCTCGTCTTCGCGGCGGCCGATGCGGGCAGCGAACGGGCGGCACGCGTCATCGACGCCGCCGCCGACGAGCTCGCCCGGAGCGTCGAGCTGGTCCACCGCCGCGGCGCGGCCGGCGACGACGTGGTCTGCGCGGGCGGCGTCGTCAGCCATCAGCCGCGGCTGTTCGACGCCCTCGGCGAGCGCCTGCGCGCCCGCGGGCTCACCCACTCCATCCACCTGCTGGATGTCGCCCCGGTGCGCGGCGCCCTCGCGCTCGCCCGGCGGCTCACGGAGGCGGCCACTGTCGTCCCCTTCGCACCATCGAACACACGGAGGAAGTCATGAGAATCACATCCACCGGGCGCCGTCGCGCACTCGGGGCCCTCGGGCTCGCCGCGACCGCCGCTCTCGCCCTCAGCGCCTGCAGCGTCACCGGCGCCGGCACCGCGTCGGGCGGCGAGGGCGACGGCACCGGCACGATCAACGCCCTGTTCATGAAGCAGGCCGGCTACTCGGAGTCGGACGTCAACGCGATGATCAAGGACTTCGAGGCGAAGAACCCCAAGATCACCGTCAAGCCGACGTTCGTCGCCTACGAGGCGCTGCACGACAAGATCGTCACCTCGGCTCCGGCCGGAACGTACGACGTCGTGCACCTCGACGTGATCTGGCCGGCGGAGTTCGCCTCCAAGAACATCATCACCGACGTGACCAAGCGGTTCCCGTCCTCGTGGAAGAGCGACATGCTCGGCGGCGCGCTCACCAGCGCCGAGTACAAGGGCAAATTCTACGGCGTGCCGTGGGGCCCGTCCACGAAGCTGTTCTTCTACAACAAGGACATGCTGGCCAAGGTGGGCGCGACCCCCGACGACGTCAAGACGTGGGACGGCGTGCTCGCCGTCGCCAAGAAGCTCAAGGACGCGGGGGTGGTGCAGTACCCGATCGCCTGGAGCTGGTCGCAGGCCGAGGCGCTGGTGTGCGACTACGCCGAGCTGCTCGGGGCGTACGGCGGCCAGTTCACCGACTCCAGCGGAAAGCTCGACATCAACAAGGGCGCGGGCGTGCAGGCGCTCGAGTTCATGAAGAAGTCGCTGGATGAGGGGCTCACCGACCCGGCGTCGACGACCTTCCTCGAGGACGACACCGACAAGTCCATGGCGGCCGGCAAGACGGCGATGGAGCTGAACTGGGAGTCGACCTTCCGCGACCAGAACGACCCGTCGATCTCGAAGGTGGTCGGGCAGATCGCGGTCACCGCTCCCCCGGCGGGCCCCAGCGGCGACAACCCCGGCGTGAACGGCTCCATGGCGCTCGCCATCGGCGCCAAGTCGAAGCACCAGGCGGCCGCGTGGAAGTTCATCGAGTACATGACCAGCGAGGCGGTGCAGGACAAGTACGTCAAGAGCTCGATGACGAACTGGAAGGCCAGCTACACCAAGCCCGAGATCACGAAGACCAACCCCGAGGTGTTCGCCGCCGCGGGCAAGGCCTACGACTCGATGATCCTGCGCCCGCCGGTGCCGAACTACAACACCGTGTCGCAGGCCATCCAGGTGGAGCTGCAGAACGCGCTGCTCGGAAAGAAGAGCCCGCAGCAGGCCCTCGACGACGCGGTCAAGGCCGCGAACGAGAACCAGGGATGAGCGGCGTGTCGGTCGCCGGAGTCGAGACGGAGCGACGCGCCCCCGCGACGGGGCAGCGCCGCAACCGGCGCAAGCGCGACAACCAGGGAAGGCTCGCCTTCTGGCTGCTGCTGCCCGCCGCGATCGCGGTGTTCGGGGTCATCGTGTACCCGATCCTGCGCACGCTCCTCATCTCGTTCTTCGAGGTGAACTCGGCGCTGGCGACCGACACCCCGTTCGTCGGGCTGCAGAACTACATCGACACCCTCACCGCCCCGGGCTTCTGGGCGGCGATGGGACGGACGCTGTACTTCACCCTCGTCTCGACCGCGCTGGAGCTGGTGCTCGGCCTGATCGTGGCGGGACTCCTCAACGCGAAGCTCCGGGCGCGGTGGCTGTTCCGCGCCGTCGTGATCATCCCGTGGGCGATCCCGACGATCGTGAACGCGGCGATGTGGAAGGGCATCTTCAACGCCCAGTACGGCGCACTGAACGCCGCGCTGACCCAGCTCGGCATCATCGACCAGTACCAGGCGTGGCTCGGAGACCCGACCCTCGCGCTCAACATGGTCATCGTCGCCGACGTCTGGAAGACGACCCCGCTGGTGGCGTTCTTCCTGCTGGCGGGGCTCACGTCCATCCCGAGCGAGCTGTACGAGGCGGCGAAGGTCGACCGGGCGAGCTGGCCGCGCATCTTCCGCACCATCGTGCTGCCGATGCTCGTGCCGTCGATCTCGATCGTGCTGGTGCTGCGCACCGTGGAGGCGTTCAAGGTCTTCGACATCATCTACGCGATGACCCGCGGCGGGCCCGTGAACGGCACCCAGACGATCGCGTACTACGCCTACACGACCGCGTTCTCCGACCAGAACTTCGGGGTCGGCGCCGCGCTGTCGTACATCATCGTGCTGGTCATCCTCGCGCTGACCTTCGTCTACCTGCGCATGCTGCGCCGATCCGAGATGAGCCTGCTGTGAAGCGCACCACCCGCAACTCGATCCTGATCCACCTCGCGGCGCTGGTGGTCGCGGTCGTCATCCTGCTGCCCTTCGGGTGGATGGTGATCGCCAGCGTGACGCCGCAGCGCATCCTGATCTCCACACCGCTGCAGTGGATCCCGGACACGCTCGACTGGAGCCGCTACGAGCTGATCTTCCGCGGCGGGGCGGAGAGCGTCGGCGCGACGTTCCGCGCGGCGCTCGCCAACACCACCATCGTGGCGGTCGGGACCGTCGCGGTCTCGATGGTCGTCGGCATCCTCGGCGCCTACGCGTTCGCGCGGCTGCGGTTCCGCTTCCGGCAGGCGGTGCTCATCCTCTTCCTGGCGACGTACATGCTGCCGCAGATCGCGCTGCTCATTCCTCTTTATCTGATCCTCAACTCGCTGGGGCTGCTGGACTCGGTGGTCGGCCTGATCATCGTCGACTGCTCTCTCGTGGTGCCGTTCGTGCTGTGGATCCTCAGCAACTACTTCCTGACCATCCCGGAGGAGCTGGAGGAGGCGGCCCGCATCGACGGAGCCTCGCGGCTGGGCGCGCTGTTCCGCGTGGTGCTGCCCGCCGCGCGCCCCGGCATCTTCGCGGCGATCATGTTCGCGTTCCTGCTGGCGTGGGACGAGTTCATGTACGCGCTGATCTTCACCTCGTCGAACGCGGCCAAGACGCTGCCGGTCGCGATCAGCGAGTTCGCCGGACGCTACACGACCGACTTCGGGCTCGTGGCTGCCGGCGGCATCCTCGCGGCCCTTCCCCCGATCATCGTCGCCCTGATCTTCCAGCGGTACGTCGTCAGCGGCATGGCCGCCGGCGCCGTCAAGGGCTGACCCTCCCCGACCGACCTCCCTCACCGACACGTAAGGACCTTCCATGGAACCCAAAGCCCCCTTCGTCGACGCCATGCGCGCCCAGCCGGAGAACCTCGCCCTCGCCCGGGAGACCGTGCTGCGCGACCTGGCCGCCTCCGGACTGAGCCGATGGGGAGCCGACGAGTCGGTGTCCGTCGTCGCGATGGGCGCCTCGTTGAACTCGGCGCATGCGCTCGTCGCCGCTCTCGCGGCCGTGGGCCGGCCCGCTTCGTCGGTCGTGGCGTCCGATCTCGCCGACGGCCTCGTCGCCGTGCGGGCCGACCACCACATCGTGGTGTCCGAGTCCGGACGCAGCCCCGAGCCGCTGAACGCCGCTCGGACGCTGCCCGCCGGCACGCGGATCGGCATCTCGAACTGCCCCGAGGCGCCCATCCGGGACACGGTGGATGCGGTGCTCGGCCTGGGCGGCTTCCCCGACTCGCCCGTCTACACCAGCGGCTACACCGCGACGATCCTCGCCTACGCGCTGCTGCTCGACCACGTCGGCGCGCTCGACGCGGCCGCCGAGGCGGAGCGCATCCCCGCGCGGGCGTCCGACGCCCTGCGCGACTACGCCGAGGCGGCGGAGACGATCGGCCGCGTGCTGGCCGAGGCCGGCGCGATCGACGTCGTGGGTCGCGGCGCGTCGCTGTCGTCCGCGTCGGAGCTCTCGCTCATGGTCCGCGAGGGCCTGCGTACGCCGAGTGCCGCCTTCGAGACGTACCAGTACCTCCACGGACCGATGGAGGTGCTCTCCGCGGGCGATGCGCTCGTGGTGTTCGGCGACGGACGCGAGCTGGCCATCCCCTCGTCGGTGCTCGACGCCGGGGTTCGCGTGGTGCTCATGACCGCCGCCGACCCGGCCGGCGTGCCGGGCGCGGGTCACGCGGGACTGACGATCGTGCCGGTGGATGCGGGGCTCGGCCCGTTCGAGCGCTCCGTGGTGGAGACCGTGATCGGCCAGCTCGCGATCGCCGCGGCCATCGAGCACAAGCCGTTCCCGCTCGAGGACTTCCTGTACCACCAGGACGACACCAAGCTGCCGGTGGGCTGAGCGAAGCGCTGCAACCGTGGACGGCCGTCGCCGCACCGTGTGGATGCGGCGACGGCCGTCGTGTGAGGGGCCTCGTTACTTCGAGGGGGTCGGGGTGCTGGTCACGGTGGGCATGTCGCCCTTCTTGCCGACGCGGATGTTGGTCCCGAACAGAGCCGGGTCTCCGGAGCCGGTGTACTCGTCGTAGGTGAGGTCGATGTCGGAGCCGAACACGACGACATCCTTCTGGATGGTGCCGGCATCGAACGTCGTGCCGGACGACACCATCTTGATGCCCGAGATGGTCTCGGCCGTGATCTTCTGGTCGCTCGACGTCACCTCGACATGGCCGCACGAGCCCTTGAGCGTGATGGTGCCCTTGTGGCCGACCAGGTCGATCTCCTCACCGCCGGTGCACTTCACCGTGGCGTTGGAGCCGTTGGACTCGATCTGGACCTTCTTGCCGGCCGCGTCGACGACCACGCCGTCCTTCTCGAAGGTCTCGGTGTCGCCCTTCGTGACGTGGACGGTTCCCTCCTGGACGTGGGCATCCACGCCGGCGGCGCAGCCGGTCAGCAGAGAGGCGCCGGCGACAGCGGTCGCGCCGAGCACGGCGAGCACGGAAGCGCGGCGGGTGGAACGGGGGTTCATACAGTTCTCTTTCTCTTGGCGGGGCGTTGCGGTGTCGAGGCCGTACCTCGAGCGCCCCTACAGAGGAAGACGTGCCTGCACGCACTTCGTGACGCCTTACCTCCCCCTGTCCCGCCCTGGGCGCGTCGCGCCATACTGACGCCATGAGCACCCGTCAGGACACCCGGGAGAACGCGTTCGTCCGCTTCCTCAAGCGGAAGTGGCTGGCGATCGTGCTGGTGGTCCTGCTCATCGTCGTCGCCATCCAGAACGGGGTCGGCGGCGACCAGGCGACGATCTACCTGCTGTGGGGGCAGCTCGTGATGCCGACGTGGGCGCTGGTGCTCATCGTGTTCGCGGCCGGCGGCGTGGTCGGCTGGGTATTCGCACGAAACCGGGCGGCACGCAAGGGCCGCCGCTGAACATTGACGAGTCCCGCGCGGAGGGGTCAGATGATCACATGATCGCTCTTATCATCGTCCTGCTCATCATCTGGCTGGTCCTCGCCATCCTCGGCTTCGCCATCAAGGGGCTGCTGTGGCTGGCGATCCTCGGCATCGTCTTCTTCGTCATCACGGCGATCGTCGGCTGGCTGCGCCGCGGTGCGAGCCGCACCTGACCCGTCCCCTGTCCGTCCAGCGGCGGCCGTGCTCACCCGAGCGCGGCCGCCGCTGTCATGAGCAGCGATGGGGTGACGTCACGGCTGCTCCTCGTCCAGCAGCGCGTCGTTCTGGAGGGTGTCGGCCGTCTCGTCGTCGGCCGGGAGGTCGGCGTCGTCGTCCAGGGCCGTGCCGGCGGGCGCCTGCCCGGCGGCGGTCGGCTGGTCGTGCACCGGGGTGTCCGAGGGCGCCGGAGCGCCCTGCGGCTGGCCGGGGACGGTGGGGTCGGTTGTGGGAGTCGTTTCGTCGGTCATGCTCCCATGCGACCGCCGCATCCGTCGGTGCGGCAAGGGCTTGATCGGTCGCCGATCTGCGGTAGCCGCCGCCGTGGTTCGCGCAGCGCACCGGACGTCCGCGCCGGTTGGACATCGCACCCTCGGCGTAGCACTGTGGAGGCATGGCCTACATTCCGGATCCCGCACGCTACGACGACATGCTCTACCGTCGGACCGGGCGCAGCGGTCTCGACCTGCCCGCCCTCTCGCTCGGCCTCTGGCACAACTTCGGCGACGACCGGCCGATCGACACGCAGCGCGCGATCATCCGCCGCGCCTTCGACCTCGGCGTCACCCACTTCGACCTGGCGAACAACTACGGCCCGCCCTACGGGTCGGCCGAGAAGAACTTCGGCCGCATCCTGCGCGAGGACCTCCGCGACCACCGCGACGAGCTGGTGATCTCGAGCAAGGCCGGGTGGGACATGTGGCCCGGGCCGTACGGGCAGGGCGGCGGGGGCCGCAAGTACATGCTCGCCAGCCTCGACCAGTCGCTGGAGCGGCTGGGGCTCGACTACGTGGACATCTTCTACTCGCACCGTCCCGACCCGTCGACTCCGCTGGAGGAGACGATGCAGGCGCTGGACACGGCCGTGCGCTCCGGGCGGGCGCTCTACGTCGGCATCTCGTCGTACAGCGCCGAGGAGACCCGGCGGGCCGCAGAGATCCTCGCGGACCTCGGGACGCCGCTGCTCATCCACCAGCCGTCGTACTCGATGCTGAACCGCTGGATCGAGACCGAGGGCCTGCTCGACACGGTCGACGAGCTCGGCGTCGGCGTGATCGGCTTCACGCCGCTGGCGCAGGGGATGCTGACCGACAAGTACCTCGATGGCGTGCCGGAGGGCTCCCGTGCGAGCCGCGGCGACTCGTTCGACTCGTCCTGGCTCACCGACGAGGCGATCGGGCACCTGCGCGCGCTGAACGAGATCGCCGCCGCCCGTGGGCAGTCGCTCGCGCAGCTCGCGCTCGCGTGGGCGCTCCGCGACGAGCGTGTGACCTCCCTGGTGATCGGTGCGAGCAGCGTCGGCCAGCTCGAGCAGAACGTCGCCGCGCTCGGCAATCTGTCCTTCTCCGACGACGAGCTGGCGGCGATCGACCAGCACGCGGTGGATGCGGGGGTCGACCTCTGGGCGGGAGCGCGGCGCGGCGAGGTGTGAGCGCCGGCGCGCGGCGGACTGCGCCCTGCGCGCGCGCCTGCGCCGGGTGGGCAGGCCGCCACGGAGGCTATCGGGAGGACCACTGCCCCAGTAGGCAGGGGCTGTGAGTTTCCGTAGTGCTCCCTCACGCGTCCCCCAGGGTTCTCTGGTTGTCTCTGAGGTGTTCCCGTCCGCCGTCTAGAACCGGGTGGTATGGCCGTCCTCGTCGAACCGGACCTCCGGGTCGGAGCGCCGCTCCGCGCGGTGCGCCCGTGGACGATCGCGGGCATCTTCGGCCTCCTCGCGACGGTGCTGTGCGCCGCGGCGAGCTGGATCCCCTCGCTGTGGGGCGACGAGGCGGCGACGCTGCTCTCGGCCAAGCGTCCCGTCGGCAGCCTGATCGGCATGCTGTTGCACGTCGACGCGGTGCACGGGCTCTACTACCTGTTCATGCACGGGTGGATCCGCCTGGCCGGCGAGAGCGCGTTCGCCCTGCGGCTGCCGAGCGCGGTGGCGGTCGGGGCCGCGGTGGCGGCCGTGACGCTCATCGCGGGCCGGCGCGGCGGCGCCCGGGCGGCGGTCGTCGCCGGCATCGTGGCGACCGTCCTCCCGCGGCTCACGTACGCCGGCGAGGAGGCACGGTCGTATGCCTTCACCGCCGCCGCGGCCGCCTGGCTCACGCTGCTCCTGCTGTGGCTGGTCGACGGCGGCGGCCGGCGGCTGGCACCGGCCGCGCGGCGGCTCGCCTGGCTGCTGTACGCCGTCGGCATGGCCGTCTCCTCGTACCTCTTCCTCTACTTCGCCACCCTGCTGATCGCCCACGGCGCCGTGCTGCTCGGGAGCCGCGCGTCGCGCTCGACCCTCCGGGCATGGGCCGTCTGCGCCGCCGGCTGCATGCTGACCCTGATGCCGCTCGCCGCGCTCGCGTACCTCGAACGCAGTCAGATCTCCTACCTGAGCGCCACCCCGGACGACCCGTCGATCTGGTACTACTTCCTGTGGTTCGGCATGCCGTGGGTCGCGATCCCGGCGTGGGCGCTCATCGCGCTCGCACTGTGGCCGGCGTGGCGTGCCTGGCGCACGCGCGTGATGCGTCCCTCCGGCACCGGTCCCCGCGGGGTGTCGACCCGCCTCGTCGCCGCCACCTGGCTGTTCCTGCCGACGGGCGTCATGCTCGTGGTCAACCTCGTGTACCCGATGTACACAGGCCGCTACTCGACGTTCGCCGCTCCGGCCGCCGCACTCCTCGTCGCGGAGGGCATCCTGGTGCTCGGGCGGCTCATCGGCGGCGACCCGAGGCGGACGGTGGCCGCGACCGCGGGCGCGACGCTCGTCTTCGTCGCCCTCTGCGCCCCGGTCTACGTGCTCCAGCGCGGTCCCTATGCCAAGAACGACAGCGACTGGGCCGAGATCAGTGCGGCGATGCGCGCGAACGCCGGCCCGGGCGACGCCGTCGTCTTCGACGAGTCGGCGCGGCCCTCGCAGCGGCCCCGGCTGGCGATGCGCACCTACCCGGACGGCTTCCGGGGCGTCCGGGATGTCACCCTGCGCGTCCCCTACTACCGCAACGACTGGTGGTCGGACCGCGCCTATTCGGTGCCGGCGGCGGCGCAGCGCGGCCGCTTCGACGGCGTGGAGCGGGTGTGGATGATCGAGTACGACGACGAGGAGGGCGTCCAGGACACCTGGGGTCTCGCCGACCTGCAGGCGCTCGGCTTCTTCGAGACCGGCCGGACGATCACGACGCACCGCAGCGTCATCATCGAGCTGACGCGCTGAGCGTCAGGCCTCGTCGACGCTCACGCTTCGCCGACGCTCAGGCTTCATCGACGCTCAGGCGGCGTCCACCGGCTGGATCAGCTGCGGTCCGTCGTCGCTCGTCTTGAACGGGGCCACCCGGTCGAAGCGCAGCGTCTCGGCCTCGGCGACGCCCGCGCGCACCGCTTCGTCGACGAGGGCCTGGTCGCCGACGATGGACGGGTCGATCCAGTGCTGCCACAGCTCCTCGGGCAGGATCACGGGATTGCGGTCGTGGATGTCGGCGAGCGTCTGCACGGCATCCGACGTGAGGATCGTGGCGGTGAGCACCCAGCGGTCGGGGTCGTCCTCCGCCTTGCTCTTGTCGCGCCACCAGGAGTACAGCCCGGCGAAGCCCATCAGGCGTCCCTCCGGGTAGCGGATGAAGTACGGCGTCTTGCTGCCCTTCGGCCCCTGCCACTCGTAGTAGCCGCGCGCCAGGACGATCGCGCGGTGCGACTGCACGGGTTTGCGCCAGGTGGACTTCTCGGCGATGTCCTCCGCCCGCGCGTTGAAGGTGGGGAACTTGGTCTTGAGGGTGTCGGACCAGGACGGGACGAGCGACCAGTGCGCGCGCTCGAAGCGCAGCTCCCGGGTCTTGGCCGAGTCGATCAGCACGGGGATGTCGTCGGTCGGCGCGATGTTGTAGTCCGCCTCCCAGTCGGCGCGCCACTCCTCGGGCCGCCGCCCGGTCCGTTCCACGAACTCCGTGATCTCGGCGTTGACCCTGTCGTCCATCGCGAACCTGCCGCACATGCCGCCAGCTTAGGCCGCACCTCCGACAGGGACGAGCGCGGCCCCGTTCCGGGGACGGGGCCGCGTGCCGTACCCGAGCGGCTACTTGCGGTCGAGCTGGTACTTGACCTTGCTGCCGGAGCCGGTGACGGTCACCTCGTACTTGTCGTTCTCCCACCGGTTGACGCCGGCCTCGGTGAAGCCGCCGCGCTTCAGGATGTCCTCCGCGTCCTTCACGGCATCGGTGGAGGACGTCTCGAGGTCGATCACGTAGTCGCCGGTCGCGTCACTGCCGCTCGTGGTCGACTTCTTGATGACCGAGTCGGGCAGGTAGGGCACCTCGCGCGGCATGTCCGACAGGTTCTCGTTCGTCGGGTTGCTGGAGGAGTTCGTGTCCCCCACGCTCGCCTGGACGCAGCCCGAAAGGCTGACGGCGGCCATGCCGGCGACGAGGACGGCGGGGATGAGTGCTTTGGTGATGCGCACGGTGTTCCAATCGTGAATGCGGTTGCGGCCCGCTGCTGGTGCCAGACACGGGCCCTTCATTTCTGCAGACGCGACGTGCCCGGTTTCGTGACGGCGGTGGGCACAGTACGGCACCCGCATCATGGAACGGGTCCGCTGCCGTCTTACGTAGCGTGAGCTCACCGTCGGTCGCGCCCCTGACCCACCTCGCGGTCGCGGCGAACCTGCTGGTCCAGGCCGCGCTGATCGGCCTCGTGCTCGCGATGATGTTCCTGGCGACGGACGAGACCTACTTCGCGATGTTCGCGACGTGGTGCGGCATCGGCACGGCGTACGTCCTCACGGTCGGCGTCGTCGTCGGGATGATCGCCCGGCGCGAGGACTGGACGGCGCGAGCCCTCAGCCGCTTCCACGTGGGCCGCACGGTCCGCACCATGACGATCCTGACGACGATCGGTGGATTCGTCCTCGGCGCCTCCGGAGCCCTCACCGTACGGGCGCCGGTGCCGGACGAAGGCCTGCACGTTCTCGTGGACAGCCTGGGCGTCTGGGCGATGCTCGTCTCCTGGGCGCTGCTGCACTGGGGGTTCGCGCAGTCGTACTTCCGGCGCTACCACTGCAGCGCGCATCCGACGCTCGAGTTCCCCTGCGAACGGCAGCCGCGGCTGAGCGACTTCGTGTACTTCTCCGTGACGGTCGGCACTTCCTTCGCCACGTCCGACACCAGGGTCCTGTCTCCGGCGATCCGGTGGACGGTGACGTGGCACTCGGTGCTGTCGTTCCTGTTCAACGGCGCGATCGTGGTGGTCGCCTTCAACACGCTCACGGGTAACTGAGGATCACTCACCCCCCAAAAGCGGGTGACGCGAAGCTGAGAAAACGATGTATTCTCAGTTTTGTGAATTGGTGAGGAACAGTCACTTTACGGTACTGGAACTCCGATCGTTCACACCACCCGAAAGCAGTACCTACCCGACCCGCAGGTGACCCACGTGTACCCGATTTCGCCGCGCCGAGCGCTTCCCGCACTCAACCCCATCCGAACGGGGAGCACTCGGCGCGCGCGGAACCACGGGAGTCGCCCCTCGAGCGGAGCCGGCGGCGGTGAAGCCGTTCGAGACCACGGTTTCCCCCCAGCCGCCGTCGGCTCCCTGATGGGACACGATGCCGGCGCCGGCGCTGCGGAGGTGGCGGCATGACCGTCGTCCGCCCCCGGCTCCCCGGCATCGTCGCCCCCACCGCTCTGCGCGGGCGCAGCTCCGAACTCACCTGGGCGAAGCGCTACCGTTACCGGCTGCTCGCCACGGACACCGCGATCATCCTCGCCGCCACCATCGGCGCCGTGTACGTGCGCTTCGGCTTCGACGACGCGGTCGCTCCGACCGCGGGATTCCACCTCGACTACGCCTACCTGTCGCTGATCATCGCCGCGACGTGGCTCTTCACCCTCTCGGTGTACCGCACCCGCGATCCCCGCGTCATCGGGCTCGGCGTCTCCGAGTACCGCCGCGTCGTCTCGGCGACGGCGACGACCTTCGGCGTGCTGGCCATCCTCTTCCTCGTGACGAAGATCGACATCGCCCGGGGCTACTTCATCGTCGCGCTGCCGGCCGGCATGGCCGGGGTGCTGTTCTCGCGCTGGCTGTGGCGCCACTGGCTCATCCACCAGCGCACCTTCGACCACTACCTCTCGCGCGCGCTCGTCGTAGGACGGTTCAACGACGTCGACTACGTCGTGCGCCAGATCCACCAGAAGTCGGGAGCGGCCTACAACGTCGTGGGTGCCGCTCTCGACACGGGCAAGCGCAAGGGCGCGAAGAAGGACGCCGAGATGCGGCGCCGGATCGCGAGCCCCGACCGGGAGGTACCGATCGTCTCCGACCTGTCGGGGGTCGCTGACGCTGCGGCGCGGCTGGGCGCGGACACGGTGATCGTGGCCGGCCGCGCCCTCAGTTCGGGCGACTTCGTACGCAAGCTCGCCTGGAAGCTCGAGGGGACCGCCACGGAACTCGTCCTCGCGTCGCCGCTCACCGACGTGGCCGGCCCGCGCATCCACTTCCGGCCGGTCGAGGGCCTCCCCCTCATCCACGTGGAGATCCCGCAGTTCGAAGGCGGCAAGCACGTGCTCAAGCGCGCGTTCGATTTCTTCGCCTCCGGCCTCGCACTGCTCCTGCTCTCACCCTTGTTCATCGCGATCGCGATCGCGATCAAGCTCGACGACAACGGACCGGTGATCTTCTCGCAGGAGCGCGTCGGCCGCAACGGCGAGCGCTTCCGGATGTTCAAGTTCCGCTCGATGGTGATCGATGCCGAGGCTCGGCTCGCCGAGCTCCAGGCGAAGAACGACGGCCAGGGACTGCTGTTCAAGATGAAGAACGACCCGCGCGTCACCCGCGTCGGGCACTACCTGCGCAAGTTCTCCCTCGACGAGTTCCCGCAGCTGGTCAACGTCTTCCTCGGGGACATGAGCCTGGTCGGCCCGCGGCCGCCGCTACCCTCCGAGGTCGAGGGATACGAGAACCACGTGCACCGTCGCCTCTACATCAAGCCGGGGCTCACCGGGATGTGGCAGGTGAACGGCCGCTCGGACCTCTCCTGGGAGGAGAGCGTGCGTCTCGACCTCTACTACGTGGAGAACTGGTCCCTGACGGGCGACCTCGTGATCATGTGGCGCACCGTCAAAGTGCTGACTCATCCGGTGGGGGCGTACTGATGTCCGCTGAGACCGTCGGGCCCGCCACCGCGCGGCCCGGGCACCGCGAGATCGTCGCCCGACTGTCGGCGGCCCAGAAGGTCAAGACGCGCGGAGCGCCCGGCTACTCGATCTACGTCAACCGGCCCATCGGCCGCCATCTCGCGGCGTTCGCGTTCCGCGCCGGCCTCACGCCCAACGCCGTGACGGCGATCAGCGCCTGCTTCTCGCTCGCCGGCATCGCGGTGCTCGTGACGGTGCCGCCGCAGTGGTGGACCGGTCTCGTGGTGTGGCTGGCGCTCGCCGTCGGCTACGCCTTCGACTCGGCCGACGGCCAGCTCGCCCGGCTGCGTGGCGGCGGATCCCTCTCGGGCGAATGGCTCGACCACGTCGTGGATGCGACCAAGATCGCCGCATTGCACCTCGCCGTGCTGGTGATGTTCTTCCGCTGGTACCCGATCCCGGCGCCGGCCCTGCTCGTCCCGATCGGGTACAGCGTGGTCGCGACCGTCATCTTCTTCACGATCATCCTGAACGAGCAGCTGAAGCGCTCGCGCGGGTGGACCCCCGCGTCGAGCGCGGCGAGCGACTCCGGCCGCAGCACCCCGCTACGGGCCCTTGCGGCACTGCCGATGGACTACGGGTTCCTCTGCCTCGCCTTCGTCACGGCCGGCTGGCCTTTGCTCTTCTTCTGGGTCTACACGGCCTTCTTCGTGGCGAACGCGCTCTACCTGCTCGTCGCCCTGCGCAAGTGGTTCCGCGACCTGGAGGTCCTCGATGCCCGCACCCGTTGACCGCCGCCCGCTCGCGCTGGTCGCGAACCCCTCCGGCGACGTCTACGGGTCGGACCTGCAGATGCTGGAGAGCGTCCAGGCGCTGATCGAGGACGACTTCGACGTGCTGGTCGTGCTCGGCGCCGATGGTCCGCTCGCCGGGTGGCTGAAGGCCCGAGGGGCGGATGTCATGGTCCGGCCGTTCCCGGTGCTGCGGCGCGCCGACGCGAGCCTGGGAGGCGTCGTCTCGCTCGGGTGGCGCGGCCTCCGCTCGGTCGGCTGGCTCAGCCGGCTGATCCGCGAGATCGATCCGGATGTCGTCTACGTGAACACGGTCACGCTCCCCTGGTGGATCGCTGCTGCACGCCAGGCGCGGGTCCCTGTCGTCTGCCATGTGCACGAGGCCGAGACGACCGACGGGCGGCTGGTCCGTTTCGGCCTGAACGCGCCCCTCCTCCTCGCGGACGGCATCATCTCCATCAGCCGCGCATCGACCGGGGCACTGACATCCGCCGTCGCCGCTCTGGGGGCGAAGACCGTGGAGGTCTACAACGGGGTCACCCAGCCTCCCGTCGAGCCCACGCCGGTGAAGCGCGGCTCGGGACCGGTGACCATGAGCGTCGTCGCACGGCTCTCGCCGCGCAAGGCGCCCGACGTCGCCGTCGAGGCGACCGCGATCCTCCGGGCGCGCGGGCACGACGTCCGGCTGGAGCTGTGCGGAACGCCGTTCGAGGGCTACGAGTGGTACGAGCAGCAGCTGCGCGACCGCGCCCACCGCGACGACCTGCGCGGCCACGTCGCCTTCCCCGGCTACGTGTCGCCGATCTGGCCCGCCCTGGAGCGCGCCGACATCGTCCTGGCGCCCTCCCTGCGCGAGCCGTTCGGCAACGCAGTGGTGGAGGCGCAGTTCGCGCGGAGGCCCGTCGTGGCCGCTGCCGCCCTCGGGCACCTCGAGTCGATCGAGGACGGCCGGACCGGGCTGCTCGTCACGCCCGGCGACCCAGTCGCGATGGCGGACGCGGTGGAGCGGCTGCTGGACGACCCGGAGCTCGCACACCGGATGGCCGAGGACGCCCGCGCGTCCGCGCTCCAGCGGTTCACCCTCGACCGGTACCGCGCCGAGATCGCGGCGAACCTCCGCGCGCGGATCCGCTACGGGAGCCGTGCGCGCGGAGCGCGCCGCTCACGCCGGGAAGTACTCGTCCACTAGGGCCTTCGTGGAGGCCAGGTGCGCCCGGGTCGATGCGCCGAAGACGATGGACTCGATGTTCGGCTGCTGCGCCATCCACTCGATCGCCTCGCGGGCCGGGATGGCGCCCGACGCGAAGACGCTCATGGCCACGGCGCGGAACGGCCGCTCCTCGAGCGCACGACGGTAGGCGTCCAGTCCCCCGGACATCCGGAACCCGATCTTGTTGATGTTCGAGCACACCAGCGGGTTCTCGATGCCCTGGTCGGCCAGCACGTCGAGGCACAGCGGCAGGTTCATCGTGATGAAGCCCGGCTCGGCGCCGTAGCGGGAGCGGACGTGCTCGGCGAAGATGCCGAACGCGTCGCGGAAGCCGAGACCCAGGAGCAGGTCGACTACGACGTTCTGCAGCCAGATGACGGGCGTGCGGGTGCCGCGGAACATCGCGAGCTCCGCGTCCACCAGGAGCGTGATGATGCCCTCGACATCCTTGCGGGCGAGCGCGCGGCCGCCGCGGAGCGCCGCGTTTACGAGGCCCTCCTCGGGCAGGAACCGCCGGATCGCGCCCAGCATGCCCGCCTCGGTCACGGCGTCGGCGTACTTGTGCGCGTACGGCATGCTCGGCAGGAAGGAGAAGTCCGCGTAGCGCTCCGGGTTCTCGCGCACGCGGTCGGCGATCTCCGCGATGCGGTCGTGGGTCGTGCACATGAAGGTGGTGATGCCCTCGTCGTACGCCGCGTCGATCACCTCCATGATCGCGTCGGCGTGCTGGAAGCGCATCGCCTGCGCGCGCGCCTTCTCCTCGGACATGTGGTTCACGCCGAAGAACTGGTTGTCGCCCAGCAGCAGCCGGTCGAGGACGACCGGAGCGGCGGGCGCCGTGCCGGCCGGTGCGGGGATCTGTGCAGAGGTGGTCATCGTCTCCTCCAGGGGAAGCGTCGTCCCGACGGCGCGGAGGTCGCGGGGGCCGGATGTGCGCCGTCGCCGTCGCCGGCGGTGGTGCGTGGCGCCGAGGCGTCGGCGGTCAGCAGGGATAGGGCGCGGTCGGTGGCCGCGGCGCTCCGGAACGAGTTGAGTCCGTCCGTCCGCCGGGTCAGCACGCTCTGGACGAAGTAGTCGAGCTGCGCGCTGTACTCCTCGCCGCGAAGGTAGAACCAGACCGGGTCGGTCAGCTCGGTGGTGTACCGGACGTTCCAGCCGCGGGTGTAGCCGTCGATCTCCGGCGCAGTGTCGCGAAGGTACACCTGGCACTCCTGCCTGTCGGCGTGGATGCGCCCCGCCGTCCCCGAGATCGTGAGCTGGGTGGTCATCTTGCGATACGACTCGTCCGACCAGTCGACCGAGAGCTGGCCGCTGACCCCTTCGCCGAAGAACAGGGTGCCGTACACCTGGTCCTCCGTGGAGGCGGAGAACACCGACTCCAAGACCGTGCCGCCGACGCCCTGGACCTCGCCGGCGTACCAGGTCATCAGGTCGAGCGGATGTGCGGCGTAGTCGTACAGCGCGCCCCCGCCCTCGTTGCGGTCGCTGCGCCAGGTGCCGCCCTTGCCGCGCAGGACCACCGGACCGTACGCCTCCGCCTGGAGGTGCGTCACCCGGCCGATGGCGCCGAGCTCGAGCAGGCGCTTGACCTCGCGGAAGGCGCCGACGAACCGGTTGTGGTAGCCGACCTGGGTGACCCGGCCGGTCTCCGCGGCGAGCGCCGCGAGAGCCTCGGAGTCCGCGGCCGTCAGGCTGAGCGGCTTCTCGCAGAATACGTCGACCCCGGCCTCGAGGATCGAGCGGACCATCGGGGCGTGCAGCTTCGTCGGGGTCGCGATGATGACGGCGTCGAGTTCGCGCTGGGCGAGCATCGCGTCGATCGACGGGAAGGTGGCGAGACCGGTGTACTTGGAGAGGACGTCGAGCAGGTAGCCCGCCGCATCCACCACCGCCTCGACCCGGACGTCGGGATGCGCGTTGATCATCGAGAGATGCGAGAGGCCCATCTTGCCCAGGCCGACGACGCCCAGGCGGATGGTCCGCTGCGGGGTCGGCTGGGCGGCCGCTTCAGCGGGCAGGGTCGAGGGTGCGTCGATCGTCATGTGTGCGCTCCAGGTGGGAGGCGAGCACGTCGCGGTACTGGCCGGCGACGTGCTCCCAGGTGAATTCGGTGGCGTGGCGCTCGCGCGCGGCGGCCGCGAGACCGGCGCGGAGCTCGAGGTCGCCCACGAGCCGGCTGATGCGCTCGGAGGCCTCGGAAACGGTGGTGAAGTACAGGGCGGCGTCCTGCGCCACCCAGCGGTTGTAGGCGTTGTCGTGGGCGAGCACGGGGTTTCCGGCGGCCATCGCCTCGACGAGCGACGGGTTGGTGCCGCCGACCGTGTGCCCGTGGAAGTAGCCGAGGCTGTGGAAGCGAAGGGCCGCGATGCGGTCCGGCTCGTAGACCGACCCGACGAAGCGCACTTCGTCGCTCGCGGCATCCACCACGGCACGGTGGTACTCGTCGTCGTCGGGGCGGTAGTCGCCGAAGACGGCGAGCTGGACGCCGCGGCGCTCCTGCGAGAAGGCGGCGACCAGCTCGAGGATCGAGTTCTCCGGGATGGGCCGGCAGATGAGGGTGAAGTACCCGCCCGGCTCGAGGCCGAGGTCGCGGACCGGCTGCTCGGGAGCGTCGTCGACGCGGTGCGCCCCGTAGGTGATCATCGTGAGCTTGCGCTGCGGCGCCTTGCGTCGCAGGTACACCTCGATCTCCGGGTGGTCCGCGATGAGCGTGTCCCCCACCACGCAGGCGATGCGCTCGTTCGCGTACAGGATGGCCTGGCGGATCTTGCCCCAGCGGGCGCGGGACCACTCGATGCCGTCCATGTTGATGATGTTCGGGATGCGCGCCAGGCGCTGCCAGATGTTGAAGATCGCCGTGTTGTAGCCGAAGGTGAGGCACAGCCCGGGGCGGCGCACCGCGTGGGCGATCGAGCGGAGGTCGAAGCGGCTCGTCCCAATCCAGCCGGTGGCAGCGACGGGGATAGTCACCCGCTCGATGCCGTTCCATTCGTCGGTGACGATCGGCCCTTTGCCCTCGGCCTGGCAGTAGACGATGACGCGCCAGCCCTGGTCGCGCAGGAACAGCGCCACGTTCTCGGCGGCGGTCTCGAAGCCTCCGTAGTTCGCAGGGACGCCGTGCGTGCCGAGGATCCGGACGGTCGGGACGACGGCCTGAGCGCGCGTTGTCGCCATTCAATCCTCCCCTCGACGAATGCCGCGATGACCGCGGTCGGGTGCGGTCGAGGCAACAGTAACGCAGATCACTACAAACTGAATAATGCTCACCCCCGGATTGGGGGCACTTCTCTCCTGGGCTGGAAGCGATAGCCTGTAGGCAATGTTGAGGAAGTGTCACTTCACCGTGAGGGGACATGACTCGGCCCGACCCGACCCCCATGGAGACCCGACCATGAACCGAATGAACCGAGCGCGGACGCTCGCCATCACAACAGCCATCGCGCTCGGCCTCGGCACATTCTTCGCCGCCGGCCCCGCTTTCGCCGACAGCGCGCCTCCCAACCCGGCCGATCCGGCCACACCACCGACGGTCACGGCCGACGTGCTCCCCACCCCTCAGATCGACGGCGTCGTCTGGTCGCAGGCCGTGGTGGGCAACGTCGACTACGTGGCCGGCAGCTTCACCACCGCACGCCCGGCCGGCTCGGCAGCGGGGGTGAACACGGTCCCCCGCAACAACGTGCTCGCCTTCGACGTCACCACCGGCGCGCTGCTCACCAACTTCGCGCCCAGCCTGAACGGCCAGGCGCTCGCGGTCGCCGGCTCCCCCGACGGCACCAAGGTGTACGTCGCGGGCGACTTCACGACGTCCGACGGCGTCGGCGCCTACCGGATCGCGGCGTACAGCACCGCGACCGGCCAGCGCATCACCTCGTTCAAGCCGGTGATGAGCGCCTCCGTCCGCGCACTCACCGTCACCAACAACGCGGTGTACGCCGGAGGCTGGTTCACCAGCGCCAACGGTGTGGCCAAGCAGCGCGTCGCGGCCCTCGACCCGAACACCGGAGCCACGCTGCCGTTCCAGGCGGACGCGGACTACAACGTGAACGCGATCACGGCCAGCACCGACGGCTCGCGCGTCTACGTCGGCGGTCAGTTCGCCAGCCTCTCCGGCATGGCGGCCCTGGGCCTCGGCTCGGTCGACGCCACCACGGGCGCCTACGTCCCGTGGGCGGTGAACCAGGTCGTGCAGGACTACGGCAAGAACGCCAGCATCACGGCGCTGGCCGCGACGCCCACGGCGATCTACGGATCCGGCTATGACTGGGTGGGCGGCACCGGCAACCTCGAAGGGGCGTTCTCGGCCGATCCGTCGACCGGCAACGTCCAGTGGATCGAGGACTGCCACGGCGACACCTACTCGGTGGCACCCGTCAACTCCGTGCTCTACGTCGTCGGCCACCCGCACTATTGCGGCAACATCGCAGGCGGCGGCTTCCCGCAGACCTCCCCGACGTGGACGTTCCACCACCTGCTCGGCTTCTCGGCCGCCGCGGTGGGCACGCTCGCCAACGACCCGATGGGGTACTTCAACTGGGGCGGAAAGCCCTCCCCGGCGCTGCAGGACTTCTTCCCGAACTTCACCACCGGCAAGTACACGGGACAGGGGCAGGCGACCTGGTCGGTCGCGGGCAACTCCAAGTACGTGATCGCCGGCGGTGAGTTCCCGAGCGTGAACGGCGTCGCCTCGCAGGGCCTCACCCGGTTCGCGGTTCGCTCCGTCGCACCCAACAAGGTCGGCCCGCAGGGCATCCCGCTCGTGCCGAAGGCCGTCTCGTTCGCCAGCGGCCAGGTCCGCGTCTCGTGGAACGCCACCTACGACATGGACAACGGCTACCTGACCTACAAGGTGTACCGCGACGCCGGCACCACCCCGGTGTACACGGTCACCCAGCGGTCCAACTTCTACACGACGCCCCCCATGGGCTTCGTCGACACGGGCCTCGCTCCGGGATCGACGCACATCTACCACGTGAAGGTCTTCGACCCCGACAACAACACCACGTCGAGGGACACGCCCAGCGTGACCGTCTCGTCCACGAACGGATCGAGCAGCTACTCCGACAGCGTGACCGGGGCGGGCGCCAGCGCCTACTGGCCGATGGATGAGACCAGCGGTCAGACGGCTTACGACCACGTCGGCTTCAACGACCTGACGCTGCCGAGCGGGGTCACCCGCTCCAGCAACGGACCGATCTCCGGCTCCGGCTCGGCCGTCTTCGACGGCAACAGCTGGGTGACGCCCGGTCAGCAGATCACCGGACCGAACACGTTCACGGCTCAGGCCTGGATCAACACCACCACCACCTCGGGCGGCAAGATCCTCGGCTTCGGCAACTCGAACACCGGGACCTCGGGCAGCTACGACCGGCACGTGTACATGGACAACTCCGGACGGATCTGGTTCGGCGTCTACCCGGGCGGAGTCGCGACGGTGAACAGCGCCGCATCCTTCAACGACGGGAAGTGGCACCAGATCACCGCAAGCCTCAGCTCGAACGGCATGCAGCTGTACGTCGACGGCAAGCTCGTCGGCACCCGGACGGACGTCACCAGCGGTCAGCCGTACAGCGGCTACTGGCGGATCGGCGGCGACAACCTGAACGGATGGCCGGCGCAGCCGTCGAGCCAGAACTTCGCGGGGTCCATCGCCCAGGTCGCGTTCTACCCGACGGCCCTGAGCCGGACCACCATCGCCTCCCAGATCGTCGCGGCCGGACAGCCGTCGCCGATCCCGGCCGCGCCGAGCGACGCGTACGGCGCGGCTGTCTACGCCGGAAACCCGGAGTTCTACTGGCGCCTCGGTGAGACGCTCGGCAGCACCGCTGCCGACGCCGGACCGAACGGCGTGACCGGCAACTACCAGGGCACCTACTCGCAGCAGCAGGCGGGAGCCATCGCCGGAGTCTCGAACACCGCGGTCGCCTTCAACGGCGGGGCCGTGATCAACGGGACGCAGGACTCCAACCCGACGGTCTACACCGAAGAGGCGTGGTTCAAGACGACCACCAACTCCGGCGGCAAGATCATCGGATTCGGGGACGCCACCAGCGGCACCTCCAGCAACTACGACCGCCACGTCTACATGCAGGACAACGGTCAGCTGGTGTTCGGCACCTGGACCGGCCAGACGAACACGATCACGACGGGACCGTCGTACAACGACGGCGCCTGGCACCACGTGGTCGCCACGCAGGGACCCGACGGCATGAAGCTGTACCTCGACGGTCAGCTCTCCGGGACGAACCCGCAGACCAGCGCGCAGTCGTACAGCGGCTACTGGCGGGTCGGCGGGGACACCACCTGGGGTTCGTCGAGCCCGTGGTTCAACGGCACGATCGACGAGGCCGCGGTGTACCCGACGGTGCTCAGCGCGTCCACCGTGCTCGACCACTACAACCTGGGCACCGGCACCAAGCCGAACCAGGCGCCCACCGCGGCCTTCACGGCGACGATGACCAACCTGAGCGGAGCGTTCGACGCCACGGCGTCCAGCGACCCGGACGGCACGGTCGCCTCGTACGCCTGGGACTTCGGAGACGGGTCGACGGGAGTCGGCGCCACGCCGACCCACGTGTACCAGGACGCGGGCACCTACACGGTGTCGCTGACGGTCACCGACAACTCCGGCGCGACCTCGGCCGTCGTCACCCACCCGGTGACCGCAGCCAAGGCCAACCAGGCGCCGACGGCGGCCTTCACCTCGACGGCGAGCAACCTCACGGTCTCGCTCGACGGGAGCACGTCCAGCGATCCGGACGGAACCGTGACGGGCTACGCCTGGGACTTCGGTGACGGCCAGACCGGCACGGGGGCCACGACGACGCACACCTACGCCGCCGCCGGCACCTATACGGTCGGCCTGACGGTCACGGACAACCAGGGAGCCGCCTCCACCGCGACCACCCACTCGGTCACGGTGACCGCTCCGGTCAACCAGCCGCCGGTCGCCGCCTTCACCTCCAGCACCTCGAACCTGACGGTGTCGGTGGACGGCTCCGGATCGTCCGACCCGGACGGCACGATCGCCGGCTACGCATGGAACTACGGTGACGGGCAGACCGGGACGGGAGCCACCGCGACGCACACCTACGCCGCGGCCGGCACCTACACGATCACGCTGACGGTGACCGACAACCAGGGCGCGACCGCGCAGAAGACCACGACCGTCAGCCCGACGGCCCCGGTCGGACCGCAGCCGCTCGCCGCCGACACGTTCAACCGCACGCTCGCCAGCGGGTGGGGCAACGCCGACACCGGCGGAGCGTGGACCGTCAGCGGAGGTGCGACCAACTACTCGGTCGCACCCGGATACGGCCAGCAGTCCGCCACCCTGGGCGCCAGCCGCACGAGCTCGCTCAACGGCGTCTCGTCGACCAGCACCGACACCACAGTGAAGCTGAGCACGACCACGATGCCGACCGGCGGCGGGACGTACGTCTCCGCCATCGGCCGACTGGTGGGCTCGACGGACTACGAAGCGCGGGTCTGGATCAAGGCCACCGGCCAGGTGCAGCTCCAGCTGCTCCAGGGGTCGACGGTCCTGAGCGCGGCGAACATCGCCGGCATCACCTACGCCGCCGGAGACACGCTCTCCGTGCGGGTGCAGGTGACGGGCACGAACCCGACGACGATCAAGGCCTCGGTCTGGTCGGCGTCGCAGACCGCCCCGGCGAACTGGCAGCTGCAGGCGACGGACTCCACCGCCGCCCTGCAGACCGCCGGCAGCGTCGGCCTCCGCGAGTACCTGTCGGGAACAGCGACGACGACCCCGGTCGTCGTCCGCTACACCGGCTTCCAGGTGGTGCCCGTAGCCTGACCGCGAGCAGCACACGACCGGGCGGGGCGTGCCAACGCCCCGCCCGGTTCCACTTGATCGGCCGTCCCGGCCGGACGAGTAGCATGAGACCACTTCTCAGCCGGACCGACCCCGGCAGTTGCGACCGACCCGCAGACGAGAGGCACGAAGATGACGGGGACCTCCGTTGACCACCTGATGATCCAGGTGCTCGGCGTCGTCGCTGCCGCCCTGCTGCTCATCGTCCTCCGCCGTGCTCCGCGGGCATCGGTGGTCCTGTGGCTCGCCGCCCTCTGCTTCATCCCCATCTGGATCGGCATCGGCGTCGGGTTCAACGGCAAGCTCTTCCTTCCGGCGGTGAGCGCCGTCGGCCTGGTCGTCATCGCCGCCCTGGTGCCCGCGCCCCGGTTCCACCTCGTGCCGGCGGACGTCTTCCTCATCATCCTTCTCGTGCTCGGCATCGCCGGCCTGTTCGGGGCCAACGGCTCCATCGCCTACGCGACGCTGATCACCACGGTCTCGTACTTCGCCGTCGGCTACCTGGTCGGCCGGCTGGCCGCCCTTCGTGTCTCCCTGAGCTGGCTGAGCGCGGCGATCGCGATCGTCTTCAGCATCGTCGGCGCTGTGGCGGTCGTCGAGTTCGTCACCGGGTTCAACCCGTTCGTGCTCATCCACGCCTCGAACGGCCTCTACAGCGCGTGGGGCACCATCCAGGAGCGCGGCGGCGTCTCCCGCGCCGAGGCCGCCTTCGGACACTCGATCGCCCTCGGCTCGAGCCTCGCCCTGGCGATTCCGTTCGCGATCGCCGCGCCGTTCCGCCTGTGGCTACGCCTTGCGATGGTCGCGATCATGCTGGCCGGCTGCGTGGTGAGCTTCAGCCGCACGGCCATGCTGTGCGCGGCGATCGCGCTGCTGCTGTCCGTGTTCTTCTCGCGCGACCTCTCCGTGAAGGCCCGCACAGTGACGCTCTCGGTCCTGGTGGTCGCCGCGGTGGCCGCGTCGCCGCTGGTGCTGTCGGTGTTCGACGACGCCGGGACAGAGGCGACCGGCAGCGCCGACTACCGCGGCGACCTGCTCTCCCTGCTCGGCAGCATGAACCCGATCGGCGTCGCGGACTCCGCTCAGCGCGACTCGACGGGCACCCTGCACTTCGCCCACTTCGTCTCCATCGACAGCCAGCTCGTGCTGACCGGGCTGACCAACGGCATCCTCGCGCTCCTTCTGGCCTGCATCGCTCTCGTCGGGGCGCTGTGGGTGGTCGTGCGCGGGCGGGCGACTCCGGCGACGATCGCCGTCGTCGCGCAGATCCCGGCGCTCGCCACCGTCGCCCTGATCACCCAGTACTCCATCCTGCTCTTCGCTGTCGCGGGTATCGCCGCGAGCAGCCAATGGCTGGCACGCACCGCGCGCATCAGCCCCGCCGCGGAAGCGTCCGCGACCCGGGTCCCGACCGGCCCGGCCCTCCCGATACCCCTGAAGGAACTGTCATGACCCGGAACCCGTATCTCGCCCTGTTCCGCCGCTTCTGGTACGTGGTGCTGGTGGGCGCGCTCATCGGCGCCATCGCGGGATGGGGCGCGAGCCAGCTGGCGACCCGGATGTACACCTCCACGACGAGCCTCTACTTCTCCCTGAACGCGGGCGTCACGGGCAACGACATCAACCAGGGCTCGACCTACACGCAGAACCAGATGCTCTCCTTCGCCCAGCTCGCCACCGCTCCGGTCGTGCTGCAGCCGGTGATCGACAGCCTGGACCTCAGCGTGTCCCCGGCGACCCTGGCGAAGCAGATCACGGTCACGACGCCCCAGAACACCGTCGTGCTGCAGCTGGATGTGACGGACACGTCGGCGAAGCGGGCGACCGACATCGCCAATGCCGCCGCCGCCAGTCTGAAGACCCAGGTGGAGGACATCGCACCCAAGAACGCCCAGGGCAACGGCACGGTCAGCACACGCGTCATCGAACCCGCGGTCCAGCCGGCCGGACCGTCGGCGCCTAACGAGCGGCTGAACGTCCTGCTCGGGCTCATCGTCGGCATCCTCGCCGCGGTCGGCGCCCTCCTGCTCTGGGAGGCGCTGAGCACCCGCATCGACTCGGAGGAGAAGGCGGTCGCGGTCAGCGGAGCGCCCAGCCTCGGCACGATCCGGCGCCGCCGTGGCGCGGGTCAGGCGCTCGCCATGGTCGGGGACACACGGTCGGGGAGCGCCGAGGACTTCCGGCAGCTGCGGGCCAACCTCGAGTTCCTGGCGGTGGACGTGCCGTCCCCGGTGTTCGTGCTGACGTCGTCCATCCTCGGGGAGGGCAAGTCGACGGTGGCCACGAACCTGGCCATCGCGCTGAGCGAGGGCGACAAGCGCGTCCTGCTCATTGACGCCGACCTCCGCCGCCCGGCGATCGCGCGGTACACCGGGCTCGTGCAGGAGACGGGGCTCAGCACCATCCTGGCCGGGCGCATCTCGCTCGCCCACGCGGTGCAGCCCTGGGGCGACGGCTCGCTGACCGTGCTCACCTCCGGCCGCATCCCGCCGAACCCGAGCGAGCTGCTGTCGTCGAAGGCGATGAGCTCGCTGATCGCCGAAGCGCGGACCATGTTCGACGTCATCGTGATCGACACCCCGCCGCTGGCCGCCGTCGCGGATGCCGCGTCCCTCGTCACGGAGTCGGACGGCACCGTCGTGATCGTGGACCGCTCGGCGGTGCGGCGCAACCAGCTGATGCACACCGTGGAGGCCATCCGGCGTGCCGGCGGCTCGGTCGCCGGGGTCGTGCTCAACAAGGCGCGCGGGAAGCGGACCGGCAACGCGTACTACTACTACCAGGCCGACGAGCAGACCGCGTCCGCGGGCGACGGCGCACGGCGCGTCCCGATGAACCCACTGCGCAAGTTCAGCTCGGGGGCGTCCCGGGGGGACTCTGCGCCGAAGCCCGGGCCGGAGAAGCCCTCCAAGGGCCGGCCTGAGGGCGAGGATGCGCCGGAGGCGGCGCCGCAGGAGGTGTCGTCCGTCGCGGCGTCAGCGTCGCTCTCGGCCCCGGAGGACGAGGCCAGCGCCGACGCCGGCGCCAACCGTTCTGAGGACGCCGACAACACCGCGGACGTCGCCCGCAAATGACGACGAGCCGGGAGCGACCCGATCGGGCGCTCCCGGCTCTCGCCGTGAAGACGGTGTTACTTCACGAGGACGATCGGCGACGCACCGCTGCCGACCGTGACGCGGAACGCCGACTGCGATGCGGCCGGCACCGAGAAGACGTACTCGCCGGAGGTCTCCTGCCCGGCAGCCAGCTGGCCCGTCAGGCCGTTGGTCTCGGACGCGATCGGCGATGCGGGCGTGTAGTCGTCGCCGTAATAGCCGTTCACCGCGAGGGTGCTAAGGTCGACCGGCTTGGAGCCGCCGTTGCGCACGACGACCGTCGCCTTCATGCCCGGCCCGCTGACCTCGCCTGGACCGGCGGCGGAGATGGTGACCTCCGTGAAGGGCGAGACGGTGACGGTCACGTCGCCGCCGAAGGAGCTCGCGTCGCCCGTCGTGACCGTCTGCGCGACCGGGGCGCCGAAGCGGGGGTCGGGCGTGGGCGCGGTCATGGGGTCTGCGGCCTTCGCTCCGGGCGCGGCGCTCGCTGTGGGGCCCGGGATGGCTGGTGCGCTCGGCACAGGGGTCCCGACCGCAACGAGGGTATGGGTCGGTTTCGTGGGAGCGGACTGGGCGCTGAGGACGCCCCAGGTGATGCCCGCTGCGCAGAGCACGACGGCGCTGCCGCCCGCGATCCACGGGATGATTCGGCGGCGGCGGGGCTGCTCGTCCTGGTCGGCCGGAGTGGTCATGGCTACGCTCCCAGTTCGCACGGTGTCGGGTCCGCGCCCCAGAAGTCTACCGCGAGGAATTCTCACCTTTCTGGCCCCTGTTGGTGGGGGATACCGCGAACCTGCGCCCCGCGCGCACGGCCCGCAGGGCGAGGAACAGCAGACCCGGCCGATGGAGCAACTGCCGGCGGCCGCCCTGCAGCAGCACCTCCCACGCGATCCGCAGGGACAGAGGGAGGCGGCGCCACCTCCTCACCGCCTCGTCCGGCAGGTTGAGACGAGCGAAGACCAGGCGGTTGCGGATGTTGTAGGCGTAGTACGTGTCCGACTTCGGCTCCCCGGCGGACTGGCGCCCCGCATCCTCGCCCTGGGTGCCGCCCTCGGCGTGGACCGCCAGCGCATCGCCCCGCACGGCCAGCCGCCCCCCGGCCGCGACCACACGCCAGGAGAAGTCGACGTCCTCCCAGTAGAGGAAGTACTGGCCGCGGAAGCCGTCGATCCGCGTCCACAGCGTGCTGGAGAGCAGCAGGCACGCCCCGCTCAGCCAGAAGGCCCGCTGGGCGCCCGGGAAGCGCGACCGCGCTCGGACCGAGCGGATCCGCCCGTCCGCGAGGTACAGGTCGGAGCCCACGGACCACACCGAGCCGTCGGGCCGCTCGATCCTCGGTGCGACGAGGACCATTGGGTCCGCCTCCACCTCGGACTCGAGCACCGCCAGCGCGCCCGGCTCCAGCCGCGCGTCGGGATTGAGGAGCAGGATGCGCGTCGCCCCGCGCTCCAGCGCTCGCGCAGCACCGAGGTCGCAACCGCCGCCGAAACCGACATTGCCGTCGGGGGCCACGAACTCCCAGCCCCGTCCGGCGGCGAGCGCGGCCGCCCGCTGCCGCTCTGCCGCGTCCGAGAAGCTGTCGACCAGCACGATGAGCGCATCCGGGCGCTCGGCCTCGAGAGGGGCGAGATTCTGCGCCACGAGGGACGACGCGCCGTAGTTGACGACGACGACCGCCGTCTGCGCGGAGTCGGGGCTCACGATCGGAATACCCCCAATAAAGGTGAGAAAACTTCGCTTTCGGGCGGTTTCACAATATCCTGAACCCATCACCGGCTCGAGCCGGCGCGTCGAATCTACCCGAACCCGACCAGGGAGGACGCCGTGACTTTCCGCCGACTCGTCTTCGACATGAAGCGAGACCTGTTCCTGCGCGACAACCGCGCGATGTACGAGCGCCTCCTCCACGACCAGCGTCTGGAGCCCGAGGAGCTGGCCGCCCTGCAAGCCCGCCGTGCGATCGACCACGCCCGGTTCGCCTACGAGAACACGCGGTTCTACCGCGACCTGTACACGGACGCCGGGATCACCGCCGACGACCTCCGCGACCCCGCCGCCTTCACCTCCCTGCCGATCGTGCAGAAGTCGGATGTGCGGGCGCACTTCGACGACATCCGCTCCACCGAGGCGACGGCGGAGAACTCTGTGGTCTCCACCTCCGGCGGGAGCACGGGCGAACCGCTGAAGCTGCTCCGCGACCTGCGCACGCCCACGCGCACCATCGAATGGCGGCTGTTCAGCTGGTGGGGGGTTCACCCGTCCGACAACGTGGCGCTCGTGTCACGCCAGGTGAAGAACAAGTCGCAGACCCGCAAGCACGACCTCCAGTGGTGGCCGTCGAAGCGCATCCAGCTCGACGCCTACCGGATGGACGAGAACTCGGTCAGCGCCTTCATCTCCCGCTGGGAGGACGTCAAGCCCGAGGTGCTGATCGGCTACGTCGGCGGGATCGTCGAGCTCGCGTCGTTCCTCGAGCGCTCCGGCATCGCGTTCCACCCGCCGAAGGCGATCGCCGTCACCGCCGCGCCCATCACCCCCGCCCAGCGCGCCCTCGTCGAGCGCACGTTCGGCGCGCCGGTCTACGACCACTACCGCTGCGCGGAGATCCCGTGGATGGCCGGAGAGTGCGCCCAGGCCGACGGGATGCACGTCTTCGCCGACGTGCGCGTGATCGAGGTGCTCGACGACAGCAACCGCCAGGTCGTCCCCGGCCAGCTCGGAGAGACCGTCGCCACCGACCTCACCAACCGCGTGTTCCCGCTGATCCGCTATCGGCTCGGCGACCGCACGACCACGATTGCGGGCCGCTGCGCCTGCGGGGTCACGCTGCCGCGGATCGCGAACGTCTCCGGCCGCGTCTCGGAGGCGCTGCACCTGCCCGATGGCCGCGTGGTCGCCGGTGAGGGCCTCACGCAGCTCTTCAGCAACGCGATCGACGAGGTGCGGCAGTTCCAGGTGCACCAGCTGTCCGACTACTCCATCGTCGTCCGGTGCGTCCCGGCACCGGACGAGTACGCCGTCTCGGCGATCGAGCACTCGGTCGACCGCATCCGCGACATCGTCCAGGGCACGGTCCCGGTCCGTCTCGAACTCGTGACGTCGATCCCCCACGACGGCGGCAAGATCCGCTACATCCGCAGCGATGTCCCGGCATGACGGTGACGCGGACGCGCTGACGGTCCTGCAGTCGTTCCCGGTCCCGCGTCCGACCACCAATCCCTATCTCGTGATGCTCGCGCAGTCGCTGCGCGAGCAGCCCGGCGTCACCGTGCTCACCTTCTCGTGGCGGACCGCACTGCTCGGCCGGTTCGACGTCTACCACTCCCACTGGCCCGAGATCCTGGTCGGCGGGCGGACGCCGCTCCGGATGCTGGTGCGACAGCTCCTCGTGCTCCTCTTCCTCGCGAAGCTGTCGGTGCTGCGCATCCCCATCGTCCGGACCGTCCACAATGTGGGACTCCCCGATGGGCTCAATCGGCGGGAGCGCGCGCTGCTCGGCCTCATCGACCGGATGACGTCCGTGCGCGTCGTCCTCAACACCGAGACACCCGTCCCCGCCGGAGCGGCCGTCGCGCTCATCCCGCACGGCCACTACCGCGACTGGTTCTCCGAGTACCCGCGGTCGGCGCCCGTCGCCGGGCGGGTCGCGTTCACCGGCCTCATCCGCCGCTACAAGGGCGTGGAGTCTCTGATCGCGGCCTTCGAGGCGGCGCACCAGGTGAACCCCCACCTGACCCTGACCATCGGCGGGCGCCCCACGAGCGAGGCGCTGGACGAGCTCGTGCGCACGGCGGCGCATCCACGCTCCGGCATCGAGGCCACCCTCCGGCACCTCGACGACGCGGAACTCGTCTCCGCGGTGACGAGCGCCGAGCTGGTGGTGCTCCCCTACCGCTTCATGCACAACTCGGGCGGCGTGCTCGCCGCGCTCTCCCTCGATCGTCCGGTGCTCGTGCCGCGGAACGCCGTGAACGAAGCACTGTCGCGCGAGGTCGGCCCGGGCTGGGTGCGCTTCTTCGACGGCGAGCTGTCCGCCGGCCAGCTGATCAGCGCGCTCGCGGCGGTTCGCGTGGACGCCCGTTCGGCGTGGCCCGACCTCTCCGCACGCGGCTGGGAGCGTACGGGGGAGTCCCACGTCCGGGCGTACCGGCGTGCGCTGGCGCTCCGCCGCGGCGTGCAGGTCCCGGCGGACGCCGCCCCCGCCCTCGCCGACGCGCGGGAGGTCACCCCGTGATCTCCGACAGCGAGCGCCTCGAAGTGCGCCCAGCGCTGCGATCCGCCACCGGCACGCTGAGCGTCGTCGTGCTCACCTACAAGCGGCCGCACCTCCTCGCCTCGGTGGTTCCGGAGCTGCTGGAGCAGCTCCACCAGCTCGACGCCGCCTCCGGCATCACCTCCGACCTGCTGATCATCGACAACGACCCCGACGAGAGCGGCCGCGCCGCAGCCGAGCCGTTCCTCACAGAGGGGGTGCGGTACGTGACCGAGAAGCGCCGCGGCATCGCGGCAGCCCGCAACCGCGCCCTCGACGAGACGGCGGACCGCGACCTGATCGTGTTCATCGACGACGACGAGCGCGCACGCTCCGGCTGGCTGGTCCGGCTCGCGGAGGTGTACACGGAGTCGCGGCCGACCGCCGTGATGGGACGCGTCATCTCCGAGTACCCGCACGGGACCGACCCGTGGGTGGTCGCCGGCGACTTCCTCCACCGCCCCCGGCACCGCACGGGCGACACGCTGACCATCGCTGCGACCAACAACCTCCTGCTCGACCGCGCCGAGATCGACCGGCTGGGGCTGCGCTTCGACGAGACGCTCGGCCTGTCCGGCGGCGAGGACAACCTGTTCACCCGGCAGCTGGTGAGCCGCGGCGGCCGCATCCTCTGGTGCGACGAAGCGGTGCTCGACGACGAGTGGCCGGCCGAGCGGCTGCAGCGCCGCTGGCTCCTGCACCGGTCTTTCAGCCACGGCAACACGGCGGCAGTCGTGGATGCGCTGATGGCGCCTCCCGGGGCACAGCGCACCGGCGTCCGGATCCGCCGCGCGGCGGGCGGCGCGGGACGCGTCGTGCTCGGCCTCGGACGATGGGCTGTCGGGACTGTCACCGGGGACCTCCGGCACCGGGCGCGCGGCCAGCGCGGCGTCTACCGCGGGGTCGGGATGATGTCGGGTGCGGTCGGTCGCGTCTACCAGGAGTACGCCCGCCGGGAGCAGCTCTCGTGAGCGCCCTCCTCCATCCGCGTGTGCGGCTCTACGACCAGGTGCGCACCGCGCACCTGGAACGCGCGCACGCCCTGGAGCCGGCGTCGATCGTGTACCGGCGGCGCCGCTACGACTTCGATCAGCAGCAGGCCGCCGGCCTCGACCTCGTCCAGGCGGGTCTCGGTCGCGCCGTGCTGCTCGCCGCGAAGGGACGCTGGACCGAGCTGGAGGTGAACGAGCCGCTCGACCTCGCATCGCTGCCGAGGACCGCCGCGGTGCTCGCCGCCAGCCGCCTGCCGCGGCTCGCGGGTCGCCGCCGCCCGACGGTGGTCACCTACGCGATCGGCAACCTCGACGTGTTCGACGCGCGCGCACCGCGCCTCCGTTCGCGCCTGCGGCGCCGGGCCGAGCTCGCGCTGGCCCGGTACGTCTGGCGCCGCATCGACCGCGTCGCCTTCGGCACGCCGGGCGCCCGCGACGTGTACGCGCGCCGCTTCTCACCCGCAGCGGAGGCCATCCTCGTCCCCGCGCTGCCGGCGGCGTGCGACTGCGCACTCCTGCAGAAGGTGGGCTCCCGCGTGGTGTTCCTTGGCGCGCTGAGCGAGCGCAAGGGCCTCCCGGTGCTCCTCGCCGCCTGGCCGGCGATCCGCGCTGCTCGTCCGGAGGCGTCCCTCGTGGTCATCGGCACCGGACCGCTCGAAGCGGAAGTACGGCGCGCCGCAGCCGCTGACCCGTCGATCCGGTTGCTGGTGGACCCGCCCCGCGACACCATCCACCGTGAGCTCCGCGCGGCCCGCACCCTCGTGCTGCCCTCGCAGCCCCGGCCGCTCTGGCGCGAGCAGGTCGGACTGCCCATCGTGGAGGCGCTCGCCCACGGAGGGCGGATCGTCACAAGCAGCGAGACGGGCCTGGCCGACTGGCTGGAGCAGAACGGTCACGTGGTGCTCGACCCCTCGGCCCCGGCGGAAGACTGGGCGGCGAGGATCACCGGGTCCCTGACGACGGATGAGGACGCAACCGCGGATGCCGCACGGATCCTGGCGGCGCTGCCCGTCCAGGACGGCAGGCTCGACGCCGACCGCTGGCTCTTCGCCCCGCGGGAGGCCGTCGCATGACCCACGTCGCCGTCCGCCCCCGTCGCCGCATGGCGGCCGCCGTCGGCTCCACCGCCGCGGCGAAGGTCGTGGTGATGGGGATCTCCGGGCTGCTCGGGATCGTGACCAGCCGCGTGATCATCGAGAACTTCGGGGTCGCGGCCTACGCGCAGTACGGCCTGCTCACGGCGCTCCCGGCCCTCCTCCCCTTCGCCGACCTTGGGATGGGCGCGGTCCTGATCAACGCGGTGGCATCGTCCGACGACCCGCGGCGCGACGAGACGCTGCGCCGCACCATCGCGACGACCATGCGGGTACTGACCGTCTCCGGGCTCGTGATCGTGGCCATCTGCCTGCTGATCAGTCTGTTCGGGCTGTGGCCGACGCTCCTGGGAGCGGGCCTCCTCCCGGGCGGCGGCAGCACGGCGGCACTCGTCTGCGGCGTGATCTTCGGGCTCGCGCTGCCGCTCGCGATCGGGCCGCGCCTCCTCATCGGCTTGGGCCGCAACGCGCTCCAGGTGGCGACGCAGGCGGTGGTCGCGCCGATCATCCTGCTGCTGGTGGGGGGATCCGCGCTTCTCGCTCTTCCGGCGGAGTCGGCGATAGCGGTCTACTCCTTCGTGGCGAGTGCGGCGTGCTCGACGCTCTGCCTCATCCTCGCCGCCCGTGCTCTGCCGCGGCAGCTGGGGGCGGCGGCCCGGGAGGCGATCCACCCGAAGCGCTACCCGGGCGTCCGGACGCGCAGCATCGCGTGGCCGATGCTGGTGCAGATGATCGCCCTGCCGATCGCCATGCAGACGGACCGGCTGCTGCTCAGCCACCTCACCACCGGGGACGAGCTGGCGCAGTACAACCTGGCATCGCAGCTCTTCAACATCCTGCTCGCCACGATCGCAGCGTCCGGAATAGCGCTGTGGCCGATCTTCGCACGGGCGAGGGCCGACCGGACGGTGACATCACCGCTCCGGCCGACCCTCTGGTTCACCGTGCTCGGCCTGGTGGCCGCCCTTCTGCTCGCCGCCGTCGCGCCGCTGATCACCGGATTCGTGTCCGGCGGCCGCATCACGCTCGACGGCTGGCTGATCGGGGGCTACGTGGTCTTCATCACGCTGCAGGCGGCCAAGTACCCGATCGGCATGTACATGACCGACGAGCGGGGGCTCGCTTTCCAGGTCTGGCCGATCCTGATCAGCGTGCCCCTCAACCTCGGCCTGTCGTGGTACCTGATCGGGATCCTGGGAGCAGGCGGACCGATCGTCGGAACGGCCATCTCCGTCCTGCTCTGCCAGGTGATCCCGAACTTCTGGTGGGTCAGGCGCGACCTCGCGCGGAGGTCGGCGCCCGCCTCACCAGGCGCCGAGGTGCGGGACTCCGGCCGGCTGACCGACGAGTGACGCGATCGCAGCCGGGACCGGCGTGGCGATGGCTGCCACCTGGGCCTGCACGGCTCCGGTCAGCCCACCCGTCGACGTGATCAGGCTCGGCCCGACGAGCTCGGTGCTCGCCTTGCCCTGCCCGGTCGCCGACTGGAACGCCGGCAGCGACGAGAAGATCGCCGGGTCGCCGGCTCCACGGGACCAGACCACGATCCAGCCCGGCTGCGAGGTGCTCGGCCGCTGGAACAGCGTGTTCGACACCACCGTGTTGAGCGTCGCCGCCGAGTACTGGTGCGAGTAGTCCTCCATGCACAGCAGGCAGTTGCCCGTCGAGCCGGAGAGGACGGAGTTCCGCACCTGCGTGCCCGAGCTGATCCAGGTCATCGTGGGGTCCGGGAACGGACGCCGCGGGTCGTGGCCGTAGTCCGCGGCGTTGGTGCCGCGTCTGGTCGACTGGGTGATGTTCACGTCGCGGTTGTTGTCCGCGAGCGTCGAGTTCCAGATCTGCACGTCCGCGGTGCTGTCGATCTTGATTCCGGCCTGGGTGTTGCCGATGGCCCGGACATCCGCCACTGTCGCCTTCGCCGAGATCTCAAGGACGAGACCGTTGCTCAGGTTGCGAAGGAAGTCGTCGCCCGAGAACGTCATGTCGTACACGGCCATGTCGGTCCAGAAGCCCTGACCGTAGTTGCCCACGAAGGCGCTGTTCGTGACCGAGACGCCGCGCGACCGGGTGATCTTCATGCCGCCCGACACCGGAGAGGTGTTGAACCGCTCCGCCGTGTTCCCCGCGGCCAGCAGGTTCACGATCGTGATGTTGTCGGCGTAGTCGGCGTGCACACCGGTCAGACCGTTGCGCGCCACCGTGACGTTGCGCAGCACGTTGTTCGGGCCGCCCAGCGAGATGCCCTGGGTGGCGCTGTCCGTGACGGCGATGTTCTCGAGCGTCGTGCTGCCCTTGCCCGCGGTCAGCACGCCCATGTCGGGCACGGAGTCCGCGTAGCGGCGGATGCCGAAGCCACGGAGGACGTCACCGGGGCCGGCGATCGTGATCGCCTTCTGGAGGGCGCTGGCACGGGTGTCGCCACCGGTGGGGTCGGTTCCGGTGATCAGCGTCTTCGACGACTCGTCGTAGGCGAAGGTCCCGGCGACCACCTTGGAGGAGTTCGCGACCTGCCGCAGCGAGGTACCCTTCACGAACAGCTGGTCGGGGTGAGCCGCCATCGGGAAGGCCGGGTTGATCCAGGTCCACGCGTCCGCCGTGCCGTCGGGGGCGCCGCGGCTGTACGTGGGGCTGTGGTCGAACACGTGGTTCCAGCCGGTGGACATCCAGACGGAGCCGGACTTCGTCCACGACGTGACCGGCACGCTGCCGTCGAACCAGACCGCCTCGTGCGGGTACGCCTGCAGGGTGAGCTGCTTGTTGGCGGGGAGCGTCACGCTCTCGGTGTAGGTGCCGCCGCGGAGGACGATCGTCTGACCGGAAGTGGCGCGACCGATGGCCGCTGCGACCGTGCGGAGCGGGCTGCCCTGGGAGCCGTTGGCGCCGTCCGATCCCTGCGGCGACACGAAGAGCGCGCCGGCGGGTACGGGGTAGGCGGTCTGACCGGGATCCGCGGAGCCGGTGGCCTTGCGCACACCGGTGAGGTCGAGACCCGCAGTCACCGAACCGGACGAGCCTCCGGAGCCGCCCGGAGCCGGCTGAGTCACCGGAGGCTCAGGCTGGGTCGGCGGCGTGGTGGGGGTCGGGGTGGGAGTCGGCGTCTGCGCGGGGGCTGTCGGCGTCGTCGTCGGGGTCGGCGTCGTAGTCGGCGCCGGGTTCGACGGGACCACCGGCACCAGCTTCTCCGCCTTCAGCGTCGAGTGCCGGAGCGGAACGGGCGCCGAGGCGCTGGACGCATACGTCCAGATCCCGAGGGCTCCGGCGCCGACGATGCGCTGCGGCGAGGAGTCGGTGGCCACGGACTGCCATGCGGGAGCGGTCGTCCCGGTCGTGTAGGCGCGCGCCGACAGCGAGACGGGGGTCGCACCGGTGGCCTGCGCCTCGAGCGTGATGCGCTGCCCCGGGGTGACCGCGGGCAGGGCGACGCGCTCGCTGGCGAGCGTCGCCTGGGCGCCGCCGACATCTCCGACCCGGAGGAGGGAGACGGTCGCGACCCCGCGCGGGCTGACACGCAGCTGCGCCACGTAGGCGTGCGTACCGGAAACCCGGAGCCGGATGCCGCTGTAGACGCCGTTGCCGGAACGCGGCAGCGCAGGAACCGTCAGCACGTCGCTGGCGTGTATGTCCCGCTCGGAGACGGCGCCGAGGACGGCTTGGCCGGAGTGGCCGGGGGCAGGCGCTTCGAGCGTTCCGCCTGCGGTCGGCGAGACGGACGGGCCGGCCGAGGTGGTGACCGTGTACGCGCCGCCGACGGGGGCGGAGCCCCAGCCGTCGGCGATCGAGCGCGTGAAGCCGTCGGAGACGACGGTGGCACCGGTCTGGTAGGAGGGCGCCGCGGTGGCGCCGAGGGGGACGGTGATCGCCGCGGTGACGGCGACGGCCGCGATCCCGAGTCCGGCGATCACTGCGCGCAGCGTCTTCGGGCTCGAGGTCTTGTCGGGGTTTCGGGGGCTTTTAGGGGTGTTGGCGAGGCGGTGTCTGGCCTTGCGGACCATGGACTGTCTTCCAATGCTGATTAGTTCACGAACAGAAAACACGAAGGTGAGACCAGGCCTTCTGCGCGGAGCTTCCCTGCAACCTAGCAGATGCTCGATGAGCGTTACACCGAAAACGAATGATTTTATCGCTCGGTGCGGGAAGTCACCAGGGAAGCATAACCCCCCGTTCGGGTGCCTTTGCGCATCGGGGAGAATGGGAGCATGCCCTTCCGCATCCTCACCGTCTGCACGGGCAACATCTGCCGCTCCCCCGCCATGCACCTCCTCCTCGCGCACGAACTCGCCGGTGACGAGCGGTTCGCCGTCAGCTCAGCGGGGACGCACGCGGAGGTGGGATGGCCGGTCCATCCGCCGATGGACCGGATGCTCATCGCCCGCGGGATCGACGTCGAGGGCTTCTCAGCCCGGCAGGCCGATCGGCACATGCTCGAGGAGTCCGGGCTCATCCTCACGGCGACGCAGCAGCACCGGGGCTGGGTGGCGGAACGCGACCCGCGCACTGTCCGCCGCGTCTTCACCTTCACCGAGTTCGCCGACGCGACGACCGGCGCTCCGGCAGGCTTGGAATCTGCCGAGCTGGTCGCCTGGGCCGCATCGCACCGTCCCGCGGTTCGCGTGCGCTCGATCGGTGCGGCGACCCGCCGCGGCTACGACGAGGGAGACATCCTCGATCCGTACGGTCGCGGTGACGCCGCCTTCACCGCCGCCCTGCTGCAGATCGACCCGCTGGTCCAGCGGGTGGCACGTGTCTTGAAGAGCTGCGCCGCATAAGGAGCCGTACCCCCCGAAACAGTCTGGTGACAAATCCTCACTAATCCGCCAGAATGGTGAGGATATCTCAACCAAAGGGGGGAAGCCCGTGACCCGACGCGTCGGCTACGCCGCAGGGGCGTTCGATCTGTTCCACATCGGACACCTGAACATCCTGAAGCACGCCAAGAGCCAGTGCGACTACCTGATCGCGGGCGTCGTCTCCGACGAGATGCTCGAGCTCACGAAGGGCATCAGCCCGGTGATCCCCCTGGCGGAGCGGCTCGAGATCGTGCGCAGCATCGAGTACGTCGACGAGGCGGTCGCCGAGACCGTCCCCGACAAGCTCGACACCTGGCGCGAGCTCCGGTTCGACGTGTTCTTCAAGGGCGACGACTGGCGCGGCACCGAGAAGGGCCTGCGGCTCGAGCGTGAGTTCGCCGCGGTCGGCGTCGAGGTCGTGTACTTCCCGTACACGATGACCACGTCGTCGACGCAGCTGCGGCAGGCGCTGGCGGTGCTAGCCGGCTGAGCCGTCCGGCTCCTCGCCGTCCGTCTCCTCGGCGTCGGACCCTTCGGCGTCCGTCGCGTCGTCTTGCTCGGCAGCGTCGTCCTGCTCGGCCGCGTCGTCCTGCTCGGGCGCTTCCTTGCCGGCGAAACGGTCGGTCGCCTCGATGAGCGCATCCAGGATGCCCGGCTCGTCGAACGCGTGCCCGGCGTCCGGGATCATGCGCAGGTCCGCCTCCGGAAGTGCGCGGTGCAGGTCCCACGCGGTCATCGGCGGCGTGCAGACGTCGTAGCGGCCCTGCACGATCACCGTCGGGATGCCCGCGAGCTTCGGCGCATCCCGGATCAGCTGGCCCTCCTCGAACCACCCGCCGTTCATGAAGAAGTGGTTCTCGATGCGCGCGAAGGCGACGGCGTAGGCCGGCTCGGTGAACGACTCGACGAGCTCCGGACGCGGCAGCAGGGTGATCGTGGACGACTCCCAGCGCGACCACGCCACCGCGGCGGGCTGGTGCACCGCCGGGTCCGGGTCGGAGAGCAGGCGCTGGTAGGCGCGCATCAGGTGCGACCGCTCCGCCGGGGGTACGGGCTCGACGAAGCCCTCCCACAGATCGGGGAACAGGGCCGCGGCGCCGCCCTCGTAGAACCAGTCCAGCTCCTGCGCGCGCAGGGTGAAGATCCCGCGCAGCACCAGCTCGGTCACCCGGTCGGGATGCGTCTCCGCATACGCGAGGGCCAGCGTGCTCCCCCACGAACCGCCGAACACCTGCCAGCGGTCCACCCCCAGGTGCTCGCGCAGCCGCTCGATGTCCTCGACGAGGTGCCAGGTGGTGTTCACCGCGAGGTCGGCGTCCGGCGCGCTGGCGTGCGGGAGGCTGCGTCCGCACATCCGCTGGTCGAACAGCACGATGCGGTAGAGCTCCGGGTCGAACAGGCGCCGGTGCGCCGGGGTCGTCGCGCCGCCGGGGCCGCCGTGCAGGAACACGACGGGCTTGCCGTCCGGGTTGCCGCTCACCTCCCAGTAGAGCTGCTGGTCGTCGCCGACCTCCAGCATCCCGCTGTCGTACGGCTCGAGCTCCGGGTAGAGGGTGCGCATTCCGCCAGGCTAGTGCCCGGGGCCGCTCAGCCGGCGTCACCGCGCTCGATGGATGTTCGCAGCGCGCCACCGGCGACCGGGTCGCTGCCCAGCAGCCACGCCTGGAGGGCGGCAGCGGGCCATTGGCCGGAGCGCAGGTCGAGACCGCCGTCGGGGATGAAGCCGGCGACATGGCGGAGGCGGCCCACCACGTCCAGGAGCGCGATGGTCGCGACGACCCGCGGGGCCGGGTGGTGGTCCACCGCGAGCGAGAAGCGGAGGGCGTCGCGCAGCGCCTCCTCCTCGTCGGACCGGAGGGCCGGGTAGGCGGGCGCCACCGGGTGGCCGAGGAAGGTCCGCGGACGCTCGGCCACGATGGCGCGGCCGACGAGGGCGTCGAGGATGCCGTCGGTCAGCGCCGGCCCCGCAAGCCGGGCCACCCACCACTCGTCCGGCTGAGGCGGGCATGCCGCCACCTCGTCGAGGATGCGGTGGAGCGTGGGATCGAGGCGGTGTGCTCGGGATGCACGGGCACCGCCGGCCACGACCACCCGTCCGCCCGCGTCGAGGTCGATCGCGCCGTCCACCGCCAGCTCGGCGAGCGCACCCGCCGCGAGCAGGGCGTCGAACGTCCCCGCCTCGACCGCGCGCCGGCCGTCGGAGTCGCGCAGCAGGAGCAGAGCGAGCCCCTCGGGGACCGTCAGAGTGGAAGGGGCCATACCCCTTGAGACGCGGCCGGGCCCCGTTCGTGACGCCGTCGGGCATGTTCGGGACGCCGTCGACACCGGCACACGGTGACGCTCAGAGACGTGAGGCCGGAACCGAGAACGTGTCGCAGGCGGCGGCGCCCTGACGGAAGCCGGTGGTGAACCAGCGCTGACGCTGCTCCGCCGAGCCGTGCGTCCACCCCTCGGGGTTCACGCGTCCCGTGGCGGCCTTCTGGATCCGGTCGTCGCCGACCGCGGCAGCCGCACTGAGCGCGTCGGCGATCTGCGCATCCGTGATCGGCTCGAGGAAGGTGCGCCCGTTCTCGTCCTTCGTCGTCGACGCCGCGCCCGCCCAGCTCCCGGCGAAGCAGTCCGCCTGCAGCTCGGTGCGGACGCTGTCCGACGCCGGTCCGGTCTCTCGGCTGGTGTGCTGGTCCATGATCCCGGAGATGTTCTGGATGTGGTGGCCCCACTCGTGCGCGACGACGTACATCTCGGCCAGCGGGCCGCCGCTCGCGCCGAACCGCGACCGCAGCTCGTCGTAGAAGCCGGTGTCGACGTACAGGGTCCGGTCGGGCGGGCAGTAGAACGGCCCCACCGCGCTCGTGGCTCCGCCGCATCCGGTGCTGGTCTGGTCGGTGAACAGGATGAACTGCGGCGACTCGTAGCTGCCGCCGAGGCGCGGCAGCTCGTCCGCCCAGTACGTGTCGAGCGAGGCGGCCGCCCCCTTCATCCGGCAGTCGACGCTCGCGTTCGCCTCGGCGCCGGTCGTGCAGGCCACCTCCTGGTCGCCCGTGCCGATCTGCTGGGTGCTGCCGCCGGAGTCGCCGCCGACGAGCCCGCTCACGTCCACCCCGAGCAGCTGGGCGATGAGGAACACCGCGATCGCGCCGAGCCCGACGCCTCCGGCGGCGATCCCGGTGGTGCGGCCACGGCGGCGGACCTTGCCGCCGCTGATGTCGGCATTCGGATCGAACGTCATGGGCACACCGTACGCCGCGGCGCGCGGCCGGTCTCGGGGCTTGCGCGGTCGACCGGGCTGCGGTTTAGGCTCGCGGCGTGAGCGCATCCACCCCGTCGCCGTCCCCTTCGCCCGTCACCGTGACCGTGACCGGGGCGGGCGGCCAGATCGGCTACGCGCTGCTGTTCCGGATCGCGTCGGGGCAGCTGCTCGGGCGCGAGACGCCGGTGCGTCTCCGGCTGCTGGAGATCCCGGCCGGGGTCCGCTCGGCGGAGGGGACCGCCCTCGAGCTGGAGGACGGCGCGTACCCGCTGCTGCACTCCGTCGACGTGACGGACGACGCCCGGGCGGCGTTCGACGGCACCAGCATCGCGCTGCTGGTGGGCGCGCGCCCGCGCGGACCGGGGATGGAGCGGAGCGACCTGCTCGAGGCGAACGGCGCCATCTTCGGACCCCAGGGGGAGGCGATCAACGCGGGCGCCGCGGACGACGTCCGCGTGCTCGTCGTCGGCAACCCGGCCAACACGAACGCCCTCATCGCGAGCGCGCACGCGCCGGACGTCCCGCGCGAGCGGTTCACCGCGATGACCCGGCTGGACCACAACCGCGCGGTCGCGCAGCTCGCCCGGCACCTGCACGTGCCCGTCCGGTCCGTCGAGGGCGTCATCGTGTGGGGCAACCACTCGGCCAGCCAGTACCCGGACCTCAGCCACGCGAGCGTGGACGGCCGCCCGGCCACCGACCTGGTGGACGAGCGCTGGCTCGTGGACGAGTACATCCCCCGGGTCGCGAAGCGCGGTGCCGAGATCATCGAGGTGCGCGGCTCGTCGTCCGCCGCGTCGGCGGCGAGCGCCGCGATCGACCACGTGCACGACTGGGTGCACGGCACCGCCGAGCGCTGGACCAGCGCCGGCGTAGTGTCCGACGGGTCGTACGGGGTGCCGGAGGGACTGGTCTCGTCGTTCCCGGTGCGCTCGGTGGACGGCGCGTGGCGGATCGTCCCCGGCCTCGCGATCGACGCCTTCTCGCGCTCGCGCATCGACGCGTCGGTGGCGGAGCTCGTCGCGGAGCGCGACGCCGTGCGCGCCCTCGGCCTGCTCTGACGCGCGCGTTCGCGAGCTCACGATTTGTGCCAAATCGCGGTATTCGCGTCGCCATAACCACGATTTGGCACAAATCGCACGCCGGCGGCGCGCGACATTCGTGACGAATCGTGGCATTCGCGGGGCCATAGCGACCATTCGGCACGAATCGCGGCAGGGGATCAGCAACATTCGTCACGAATGAACGCACCGGCGCCGCGGGGGCCAGCGACATTCGTCACGAATGCAGGCACCGGCGCCGCCATTGTCGCGATTCGGCGCGAATACCGCCGGGGGGCGGGAACGCGAGAGATTTGTGCCAAATCGCGGTTATAGCGCTGCCATAACCACGATTTGGCACAAATCGCGCGACCGGGCCGGGGCGAGCGACGCGACGCCGCCCGCCCCGCGTCAGCGCTTCTTCTGCGACTTCTCGTGCGGCGGGAGGGTGCCGTCGGCGCGGCGCTCGGCGTAGTACGCGCGGGCCTCGGCCTGGCGCTCCGCCTCGGCGCCGGACGCGATCTTCGCGCGCACCAGCTCGGGGCCGTAGCCGAACGCATCCACCAGGTCGACGGCGTGCGGGCGGATGCGCGTGAGCAGCCGGTCGATGTAGGCCGACACCGCCTGCGCCCGCTGCGGCGAGAGCCGGCCGTTGATCAGGTACCAGGCGAGGTGCTTCTCGATCAGCCCGAAGCCGAACAGGTCCCGCAGCCAGGTCAGCACCTGCTTGGTGCCTTCGTCCGGCGCGTCCTCGAGGGCGTCCGTGAACGCCTCCCACTGCAGCAGCTCGCCGTGGGCGCGGGCGGCCTCGATGAGGTCGTTCTGCTGCGCGTTGAACAGGTCGGCGGCCGCTTTCTTGCCCAGCTTGGATGCGGGACGCAGGCGTCCCGCGATCGTCGCGATCATCGTCTCGACGCGCGCCGTCAGCAGCTCGCGCTGCGTGGACGGCTCCTGCAGCCAGTTGACCGCGCGGGCCGTCGAGCCGAAGTCGCGGACCGTCTGGGCGACGCTCCGCAGCCCGCTGCCGTGGTAGGCCTTGCCCGCCGCCTGGGTGACGACGTAGCGGGCGAGCGCGCCGGCGTCCGCCTTGGCGAACTTGCGGCTGTAGTCGGTGAGCAGGCGCTTCGCGACCAGCTGCAGCAGGACGTTGTTGTCGCCCTCGAAGGTGACCCAGATGTCCAGGTCCTGGCGGAGCGACGTGAGCCGGTTCTCGGTCAGGAAGCCGGAGCCGCCGCACGCCTCGCGCGCCTCCTGCAGCGTGTCGAGCGCGTGCCACGTGCTGAGCGGCTTGAGTGCGGCCGCGATCGTCTCGAGGTCCTGCCGGTCGGTGTCCGTGTCCGCGACGCCGCTGAACACGTCGTCGAACTTGTGCAGGAAGACCTCGTGGGCGAAGCTCGCCGCGTACGTCGTCGCGAGGCGCGGCAGCAGGCGGCGCTGGTGCCGCTGATAGTCGAGCAGCACCTCCTCGTCGGTGTCACTGCCCGCCGTGAACTGGCGCCGCTGGTCCGCGTAGGTGATCGCGATCTTCAGGGCGATCTTGGATGCGATGGTCGCCGATCCGTCGAGCGAGACGCGACCCTGCACCAGCGTGCCGAGCATGGTGAAGAACCGGCGCCCCGGGCTGGAGATCGGCGAGGTGTAGGTGCCGTCCTCGGCCACGTCGCCGTAGCGGTTCAGGAGGTCGGTGCGCGGGATGCGGACCCCGGTGAAGTGCAGCCGGCCGTTGTCGATGCCGTTCAGTCCGCCCTTCTGGCCGTCGTCCTCGCCGCCGATGCCGGGCAGGAAGTCGCCGTTGGCGTCGCGGATCGGCACGTAGAAGGCGTGCACGCCGTGGTTGACGTTCTGCGTGATGAGCTGCGCGAACACGACCGCCGCGGTCGCATCCACCGCGGCATTGCCGAGGTAGTCCTTCCACGCCCCGCGGAACGGGGTGTCGATGACGAACTCCTGCGTCTCCGGGTCGTAGGTGGCCGTGGTCCCGATGCTCGCGACGTCGGAGCCGTGCCCGGTCTCGGTCATCGCGAACGCGCCCGGAACCTCCAGCGACATGATCGCGGGCAGGTAGGCGGTGTGGTGACGCTCGGTGCCGAGGTGCAGCACGGCGGCGCCGAAGAGGCCCCACTGCACGCCCGACTTGATCTGGAGGGACGGGTCGGCCGCCACGAGCTCCTCGAACGCGGCGATGTTGCCGCCGTTGTCCTCCTCGCCGCCGACCGACTTCGGGAAGGCACGGTGCACCTGGCCGTTCTCGACCAGCAGCTTCAGCTGCTCGAAGACACGCTTCCGGTGCTCGGCGACGGACAGCCCCTCCTGCTTCTGCATCTCGGGACGCCCCGCGAGCCGGCGCGACGCCAGCCGCGCCTCCGCCCAGTCTCCGAGGAGCTGGCGGCCCAGCGCCTCCACGTCGACGCGGGGCGACGCACCGAGGGGTGCGGGCTCCGGGACGGCGGGCGCCGGGGTGGTGGTGGAGACAGCGTTCGGGACGCGTTCGGCAGTGTCGACCATGACCTCTCCTCAAGAAAATCGCGGGATGAGGACACGCTACGACGCCCGCCGGGACTGGCGAAAACGTCGGTGCGCCGCCTACAAACGCCCGGGCGGACGTGCGACCCCGGCGTTGTGGGAACCTCCAAATGCGGGTGTCCGAGCTGGTGGTGAAGGAACAAGCGCCCGCCCTGCTGCAGAGCGCGAAAAAGCGCCGCCCCCGAGTGGGAGCGGCGCTTCGATCCGCGGTCGCGGCGGCGCC
>NZ_JBQENB010000001.1:144593-174853 GCF_052044215.1 Leifsonia sp. 22587 | reverse complement strand
GCCGCCGATCCGGCTAGGCCGCCCGGCGGGGCGCCCGCGGGGTCCGCAGGTCGCGCCCCTGCTGGGGACGCGGCGCCCGGAGCGGGGTCGCGAGGGCGGCGCGAGCCGCCGCCGAACCCTTCAGCTCCACGACGGACCCGGCGGCGAGCTGCGCGTCGCGCTCGATGCGCGCGCCGTTGCCGACCATCGCGTTCTCGCCGAGCTTCGCGCCGCTGCCGATCTTCACGCCGGAGCCGACGACGCATCCCGCGCCGATGTGGACGTTCGCGCCCACGAAGGTGCGGTCACCCACCGTGGCCCCCTTGTCGATCCAGCTGCCCGCGCCGACGTAGGCGTCGATCCCGACGCGTGCATCCGCCTCCACGTAGGCCGTGGGCTCGATGTAAGCCGACTCGGCCACCCGCGCCGTCGGGGACACGAGTCCCCGACCGTTCGCGTGACGCTTGTACTTGATGACGGCGCCGGTCTCGTCCTCGAGCTCCTCGATCATTCGTGCCATCTCCTGCTTCCTCCTTCGAGATCGCCGCAGTAATCGTTCAATGTCATAACGTCGGGCGGCCGGAAGGAATTCCCTGGTCGCCCGCATGAATCACGCACCGTACCCTGCACCGCGCGGTTCGCAAAGGGGTACGGCCCGAAGTGCATGGGGTACAGCCCTCGCCGAGGTGGATGCGCGCCGCGCCACCCGATCGTCGGCTGCCGTTCACCGCGCGTTCGCCCGCATCCCGGAGGCTGCGTCTGAGCGTCCTCTCAGCGACGCTGCCGGCATCCGTGCCGCACCCGGAACCCGCACCACGTCATCCCGAGGAGAACATCCGTGCGCACTCACTGGAGAGGGCTGGCCGCACTGGCGGTCGCCGGGCTCTGCGCCACCGCGGCGCTCGCCGCAGCGGCCCCCGCGTCGGCGGCCACGCCGTCCGTCGTCATCAACGAGGTCGAGTCCAGTGCCCCCGGCGGCGGGCCCGACTGGGTGGAGCTGAAGAACACGGGCGCCCAGGATGTCGACCTCACCGGCTGGTCGGTGCTCGACAACGACGACACCCACACCGCTGTGCCGCTGCCGTCCGGCTCGGTCATCGCGGCCGGCGGCTACGTCGTCATCGACGACGCCACGCTGGGCTTCGGCCTGGGCAGCGGCGACTCCGCGCGGCTCTTCGACCCGCAGCACACGCTGGTCGACAGCTACACATGGACGGCGCACGCCGCCGTCACGTACGGTCGCTGCCCCGACGGCACGGGCGCGTTCCGCAACACGACGACCTCCACGCAGGGCGCAGCGAACGACTGCAGCACGCCGCCCGTCTCGGTGAAGATCAACGAGGTGGAGTCGGACGGCGACACCTCCGACTGGATCGAGCTGATCAACACCGGCGCCACCGCGGCCGACCTGGGCGGCTACATCCTGCGCGACGACAAGGACACGGACGCCTTCGTCATCCCGACCGGCACGACCCTGGCAGCCGGCGGGTACTACACCGCGGACGTCTCCTCGCTGTTCGGGCTGGGAAGCGCCGACCAGGCGCGGCTGTTCGCGCCCGACGGGTCCACGCTCATCGACTCGTATACGTGGACGGCGCACGCCACGACGACCTACGGCCGCTGCCCGAACGGGACCGGCGCGTTCACGACGACCGGCGCATCCACCAAGAACGGCCCGAACGCGTGCCCCGGAGACGTCCAGCTGGCCGCGTGGCCCGGCGGGTCGGACATCCGCGAGGTGGATGCGGCGAACTTGCTCGGCGGGAACATGAGCGGCCTGTACTACCAGGCCTCCGGCACCGGTGCGCCGGGCGTGCTCTGGGCGGTCAAGAACGGCCCCGGGACGCTGTTCCGCCTGCTCTGGAACGGCACGGCCTGGACGCCGGACACCGCGAACGGCTGGAGTGCGGGCAAGGCGCTGCACTACACCGACGGCACGGGAGACCCCGACTCGGAGGGCGTGACCATCACGGGCGCCGGCCCCGACGGCGGCATCTACGTCTCGACCGAGCGCAACAACTCCGCCAACACGGTCAGCCGCCCGGCCATCCTGCGCTTCGACCCGTCGCAGCCCGGGACGTCGCTCACGGCCACGGCGGACTGGAACCTCACCGCGGACCTCCCCGCCGTGGCAGCGAACCTGGGCCTCGAGGCGCTGACCTGGGTTCCGGACGCGTACCTCACGGGCAACGGCTTCGTGGATGCGACGACCGGCCAGGCGTACGACCCCGCGCGGTACCCGGGCCACGGCAGCGGCCTGTTCTTCGCCGGGCTCGAGGCGAACGGCAACGTCTACGCCTACGCGCTGGCGGCATCCGGCGCATTCACGCGCGTCGCGACCGTCTCGACCGGGATGCCCGGCGTCATGGACCTCCAGTTCGACGCCGAGCGGCAGGCGATCTGGGCGGTCTGCGACGACACGTGCCACGGGCAGCACGAACTGCTGACCGTCGCATCCGGCGGGACGGGGGCCGGGACGTTCCAGGTGACGGCCGCATTCGCGCGCCCCAGCGGGATGCCGGACTACAACAACGAGGGCTTCGCGGTCGCGCCGCAGGCGGAGTGCGTCAACGGGCTGAAGCCGGCGATCTGGGCGGACGACACCAACGACGGCGGTCACGCGCTGCGTCAGGGGACCGTGTCGTGCACGGTGCTTCCGGGTGGGGGGAACGGTGGGTCGGGTGGCTCTGGTGGGTCGGGCGGGTCCGGCGGGTCCGGCGGGGGCGGGACTCCCGTTGCCCCGGTCGCGACCGTCTCCAGCGGGTCGGTCGCGGCCGGCGGGCAGGTCTCGGTGACGGCGACGGGCTTCGCGGCCGGGGAGCAGGTGGAGGTGTGGCTGCACTCCGACCCCGTGCTTCTCGCGGTCGTCACGGCCGGGCCGACGGGATCGGTCACCGCGTCGGTCACCATTCCCGCGACGGTTCCGGCCGGGGCGCACACGCTCGTGCTGCTGGGCCGGACGTCGGGCGCGACGGCGAGCGTCGCCATCACGGTGGCGGCGGCCGCCGTCGCCGCGGACGGGACTGGAGCCGGTCTCGCCGCGACGGGCTCCGACGTGACGGTGCCGCTGGGCGCGGCGCTGCTCCTCGCGGGGGCCGGGGGCGCGCTCCTGCTTGCGCGCGGCGGGCGTCGGCGCGCCGCCTGACGCGTACGCATCCGAGAGCCCGGTCGCCTGGCGGCCGGGCTCTCCGCGTGTCTGCGCTGGTGGGCCCCCGCAGGTGCTTGCGTTCGTCGGGCTCCCGCAGGTGCTCCCGTCGGAAAGCAGTGCTCAAATCTCCGACGCAACGCTCTGGGGAAGGAGATCCGGGGCGTAACCGGCCGGATCTCCGACACACGGTCACAGATCTCCGACGTACGTTCTGCGTCCGGGACGGCGGGCCTGGCTATCGAGGCAACGCGCCGGAAAAGGAGAACCGGGGTGTGCCCGGCCAGATCTCCGACACATGCCCGACAGGTCTCAGGGGCCACCCCTTGCGTCGGAAAGAGGTACCCAAATCTCCGACGCAACGCTCTGGAGAGGGAGAATCGGGGCGCTATCGGCCAGATCTCCGACGAACGGCTGCAGATCTCCGACGGTAGCTTCCGTCGGCGGTGGCCGCGCGGGCGCCTCTGCCCCCGCCAACACCGCGACGAGAGCGCCCGAGCCCCGATGCCCCTACCCCGCGACCGGAGCCGCCGCGCCGGACGCCGCGACCACCGCCAGCAGCGCCTCGCCGTAGGCCTCGCGCTTCTTCGCCCCGATGCCGGGGATGCCGTCGAGATCGGAGGACGTCGCGGGGCGGGCCGCGGCCACCGCGCGGAGGGTCGCGTCGGAGAAGACGATGTAGGCGGGAACCGACTGCTCGCGGGCCTGGGCGGCGCGCCAGCCGCGGAGGGCCTCGAAGAGGTCCGCGTCGGCGGGCGACAGCGTTGCGTCGGCCGAGGACGCACTGCTGCGCGAGGAGCGGGCAGCGCGTTCGGGGCGATCGGGCTCCGTGCGCAGGATGACCGGGCGGGCGCCGGAGAGCACCTCGGCGCTCGCCGGGGTGATCGTGAGCACGCCGTACTCGCCCTCGGGCTTGAGGAGCTCCTGGGCGATCAGCTGCCGGGCCACCCCGCGCCACTGGCTCTCGGACAGGTCGTCGCCGATCGACCAGGTGGCGAGGGCGTCGTGCCCGTACTGCTCGACGCGTGCCGTGCGCTTGCCGCGCAGGATGTCGATCAGGTGGCTGGCCCCGAACCGCTGGTTGCGCTCGCGCTTCAGGCGGACCACCGTCGACAGCAGCTTCTGGGCGGGGATGGTGCCGTCCCAGCTCTCCGGCGGGGTCAGGCAGGTGTCGCAGTTGCCGCACGGCGAGGAGTTCTGGCCGAAGTAGGCCAGCAGATTGACGCGGCGGCACTGGACCGTCTCGCAGAGGGCGAGCATCGCATCCAGGTGCTGCGTCATCCGGCGACGGTGCGCGAGGTCGCCCGGCGAGTCGTCGATCATGCGGCGCTGCTGCACCACGTCTTGCAGGCCGTACGCCAGCCACGCCGTCGACGGCAGGCCGTCGCGCCCGGCACGGCCCGTCTCCTGGTAGTAGCCCTCGACCGACTTGGGCAGGTCGATGTGGGCGACGAAGCGCACGTCGGGCTTGTCGATCCCCATGCCGAAGGCGATGGTCGCCACGACGATCACGCCCTCCTCGCGCAGGAAGCGGGACTGGGTCGCTGCGCGCACCGACGCGTCGAGACCGGCGTGATACGGCAGCGCGGTCAAGCCGCGCGACGAGAGGAACTCGGCCGTCTTCTCCACCGAGTTGCGCGACAGCGCATAGACGATCCCGGCGTCGCCGGGGTGCTCGCGCGTGATGAAGTCGAGCAGCTGCTTGCGCGGCTCGGCCTTGGGCACGATGCGGTACTGGATGTTCGGCCGGTCGAAGTCGGAGACGTAGTGCTCGGCGCCCTCGAGCCGCAGCCGCGACGTCAGCTCGCGGTGGGTGGCCTCCGTCGCGGTGGCCGTCAGGGCGATGCGGGGGACGTCCGGCCAGCGGTCGGCGAGTTCGGAGAGGGCCAGGTAGTCGGGCCGGAAGTCGTGCCCCCACTGCGAGACGCAGTGCGCCTCGTCGATGGCGAACAGCGCGATGCGGCCGCGCTCGAGGAAGCGCTTCGTGGACTCCGACGACAGGCGCTCCGGGGCGACGTAGAGGATGTCGAGCTCGCCGCCGAGGTACGCCCGCTCGACCGCGGCACGGGCCGCGCCGTCTTGCGTGGAGTTCAGGAAGGCGGCGCGCACGCCGACGGCGATGAGCGCATCCACCTGGTCTTGCATGAGGGCGATGAGCGGGGAGACGACCACGCCCGTGCCCTCGCGTAGCAGCGACGGGATCTGGTAGCAGAGGCTCTTGCCGCCGCCGGTCGGCATGAGCACGACCGCGTCGCCGCCACCGGCCACGCGCTCGATGATCTCCTGCTGCTGACCGCGGAACGTGTCGTAGCCGAACACCGTGCGCAACGCCTCATGCGCCGTGCCGAAACGCGGCGGAGTGGCGCGCACGCCCGGCACCACCGGAGCCGCCGCCCGAGCGAGCGCCGGCGCCGGCCCAGCACCCTCCCACTCCGGAGCGCCCGCATACGGGTCGTCGTACTCGGGGAAGGGCGGCTCCTCATCGAGAGGAGGCGCATCCCTGTCGTCGGGGACCCAGCCGGAGGTGTCGCTCATGCATCGATCGTAACGGCGGCCCCTGACGGCTTCCCGGGCTGCGACGGATCTGTGGAGAACCCGCCCGTCCACACCCCTGCTCCGGTACCATCGCCCACATGCGGCGGCTCATCGTGACCGAGTTCATGACCCTCGACGGCGTCGTCGAGGCTCCCGGCGGCGAGCCCACGCATCCGCACTCCGGCTGGACCATCCCGTTCAGCACCGAGGACCTCCGCGCCTTCAAGCTGCGGGAGGTGCTCGAGGCCGAGTCCCTACTGCTGGGACGCCGCACCTACGAGCAGTTCGCGGACGCCTGGCCGCCGCGCGACGGCGAGTTCGCCGACAAGATGAACGCCATGCCGAAGTCCGTCGCCACCTCCCGGCCGGCCGAGCTGACGTGGAACGCGACCGCCCTCGAGCCGCCCGTCCGCTCCGCCGTCGCGACCCTGAAGGAGGGCGACGGCGGCCCGATCCTGGTGGCGGGGAGCGCATCCCTCGTCCGGTCGCTGTTGGTGTGGGGGCTCGTCGACGAGCTGCGCCTGCTCACCTACCCGGTGATGGTCGGAGGCGGCCTGCGCATCTTCCCGGACGACCACGAGAAGTGGACGTTCGAGCTCGCCGCCCTGGACCGGTTCGCCGGCGGGGCCGTGCTGCACACGTACCGTCTGGCCGGGAGCTGATGCCGGCGGCAGTCCTCGGGCTGCTGAGCGCCATCGTCTACGGTTCCGCCGACTTCTTCGGCGGCGTGGCCGCCCGGCGCATCGGCCCGGTGCGCACCACCGCTGTCGGCGCGATCAGCGGGCTCCTCCTGCTGCTCCTCGCGCTGCCGCTCGCCGGAGGCGTCTGGTCCGCGGCCGCGCTGGGCTGGGGCGCGCTGTCGGGGCTGGTCGGCTCCATCGCGGTCGGTCTGCTCTACGCCTGCCTCGCGCTCGGGCCGATGAGCATCCTGTCGCCGCTGACGGCCCTGGTGTCCGCTCTCGTGCCGATGGCGTGGGGGCTGCTGGGAGGCGACCGCTTCGGGGTGCTCGGCTATATCGCGCTCGGGATGGCGCTGGTCGCCGTGGTCCTCGTCGGTTTCGTCCCCGAGAAGGGCGCCGTGCGGCCGAGTCTCCGCGCGCTGCTCATGGCGGTGGGGGCCGGCGCGATGATCGGCGTGTTCCTCATCCTGCTCGACCAGACGCCGTCGGACTCCGGCGTCGTCCCGCTGATCGCGAACCGCGCGGTGAACGGGGCGGTGATGTGGTCGGTCGTCGCCCTGCTCGTGCTGCGGAGCCGCCGCCGTGCGGCAACCGGCCCGCGGCTCGACGCTCGCGGCTCGGGGATCGCCGTCGCCGCCGGAGCCCTCGACGCGTCGGCCAACCTGCTCATCCTGCTCGGGCTACGGCTGGGCGATCTGACCACGATGTCCGTCCTCGTCGCGTTGTATCCGGCGGGCACCATCCTGCTCGCCGCCATCGTGCTGCGGGAGCGTGTCGCCCCGGTGCAGTGGGCGGGGCTCGTGCTGGCCGTCGTCGCGGCCGCGCTGCTGTCCGTCGCCTGACCCGCCGCCGGCGCGCCGGCCGTCGCCGTCCATCCAACCGTGAGTGGATGCGCGAATCCGCGTCGAGTGGCGACCAGATGTCACGACTCGACGCCGAGTGGAGCGCGCGACTCGGGGGTCAGAGGGTGGATGCGGTGGGTGGCGGCGCGACCTGCGCGGCCTGCTCCAGCGCGGGGAGGGCGGCGCGGATCGCGTCGACCTGCTCGGGGGTGAGCTCCGCGAGCACGTCCGCGACCGCGCGGGCGCGGTCCGAGCGCGCCTCCAGGAGCAGGGCGCTGCCCGACTCGGTTCCCGAGACGAACAGGGAGCGGCGGTCCTCCGGGTCGGGGGTCCGCTCGACGAGGCCGCGCGCCTCCAGCTCCGCGACGATCCGCGTGATCGTCGGGGCCGCCGCGACCTCGATCGCGGCGAGCTCGCTGGGCCGGAGAGGACCGCTGCGCACGATCGTGGACAGGGCGGAGAGCTGCCCGTGGCTGAGCCCTCCCGTGGACGAGCGGATGCGGCGGTTCAGCCGCCCCACGGCCAGGGCCAGGCGGCCGGGGACATCGTCGTCGCGTCCGGCCGCCGGCCGCTCGTCAGCTTCATGCGCGCTGGGCACCGACTTCCTCGCCTTCCTCGGTGGCCTGCCGCGTCGGAATCGCGGCGGCCTCCTCATGAACATACTTGCCCCCGCCCAGGAAGGAGGCGACGGCGCCGATGACGCTCATGACGGCGGCGGCGATGAAGACGACCACGAGTCCGTCGTGGAACGGCCCCGAGATCAGCTGCGGGAAGAACTCCTTGCCGGTCAGCGTGGCGCCGTCGACGTGCGGAGCGGTGAGGATGCCGGTCGGGCCGAGCAGGCTCTGGATGGGGTTGTAGCCGAGGAACGCGGCGAACAGCGAGCCCACCGGCGGGGTGTTGCCGACCTGCGCGGCGATGTTCGACGGCACGCCGTGCGAGGTCAGACCGTTCGTCAGCGCGGACGGGAGCGCCACCGACAGCCCGGCGATCATCAGCGAGAAGAAGATGCCGATCGAGAGGGAGCTTCCGGCGTTCAGGGCGACACCGGCCATCCCGGATGCGGCCCCGCGTTCGTTCGCGGGCACGCTGTTCATGATCGCCGTGCGGTTGGGCGAGGAGAACAGGCCGGACCCGATGCCGTTGAGGCCGGTCAGCACGGCGAACTGCCAGTACTCGAAGTTCACGGGGATGAGCAGCAACCCCACGAAGGTCGCCGCCACGAGCAGCAGGCCGACCGTCGCGAAGGCGCGCGAGCCGAACCGGTCGGACAGCGCACCGGAGATCGGTCCGGCGATGAGGAAGCCGATCGTGATCGGGAGCATGTAGATGCCGGCCCACAGCGGCGTCGATTCGTAGCTGTAACCGTGCAGCGGCAGCCAGATCCCCTGCAGCCAGATGATCAGCATGAACTGCAGACCGCCGCGGCCGATCGCGGCGAGGAAGCCGGCGAAGATGCCGGAGGAGAACGCCCGGATGCGGAACAGGCGCATGTCGAACATCGGCGCGGGCACCTTCAGCTCGACGACGACGAAGAGGGCGAGCAGCACGAGTCCGCCGATGATCGCGCCGAGCACCCACGGGTTGCCCCAGCCCTGGCTGGAGCCGCCGTAGGGCTGGATGCCGTAGGTGATCCCGGTGAGCAGGGCGATGAGCCCGATGCCGAAGGTCGCGTTGCCGAGCCAGTCGATGCGGCCCGGGTTCTTCTGGCCGACCTCGTGCAGCGACTTGATGGACCAGATGGTGCCGATGACACCGAACGGCACCGACACGAAGAAGACGGCACGCCAGTCGATCTCGGCGAGCACGCCGCCGAGGATCAGGCCGATGAAGCTTCCCGCGATCGCGGCGACCTGGTTGAGGCCGAGTGCGAAGCCGCGCTTGTTCGCCGGGAAGGCGTCGGTGAGGATCGCGGTCGAGTTGGCGAACAGCATGGCGCCGCCGATGCCCTGCACGAAACGCCACGCGATCAGCCAGAGCGCCCCGGGCCCGGCGGTGAACGGGTCGAGGCACAGCGCGATCGCGGCGAGCGTGAAGATGACGAACCCGAGGTTGTAGATGCGCACGCGGCCGAACTGGTCGCCCATCCGGCCGAACATCACGACGAGGACGGCGGTGACGAGCATGTAGCCCATCAGCATCCAGAGCAGGTAGGACACGTTGCCCGGCTCGAGCGGGTTCAGCTTGACGCCGGTGAAGATGGCGGGCAGCGAGATGATGACGATCGACGAGTTGATCGTCGCCATGAGCATGCCGAGGGTGGTGTTCGAGAGCGCCACCCAGCGGTAGTGCGGGTGGTCCTTGGTGAAGATGCCGGTGCGAGCCACGGGAGTCCTTGTCGGTGTGCGTGCCAGTACGTGGAGTCGATTGTTTATATGCGCTAACTATATAACCGGCGGTCCGCGAAGGCATTCCCGGGCGGGCCCCTCACCGCTCGCACGATTTGTGCCAAATCGCGGTTTTGAGCGGCGCATAACCGCGATTTGGCACAAATCGAGGGCCGCGACAGGTCACCGCACCCAACGGGGCGCGCGGGCTTCCCACAGCGCACACGGCTTTTCCAAAACTTTTGACACCCGTTCGGGGGCGGCATTGGGTGGATGACGCAACAAATTCGGGACGGGCACCGACGCTCGCCGGAGCCCGACGCATACAAAGGAGTATCAGCGTGACATCACGTCTTCGAGCCGGTCTTGTCGCCACCGCGGTGATCGGGGCCGGAGCCGTCATCCTCACCCAGAGCGCCGCCTTCGCCGGCACCCCATCCACGCCGGCCGGCCACCACAATCCCGGGCAGGACACCTCGCTGCGAGCGCTCGCCGCGCAGTCCGGTCTTCGCATCGGGACCGCCGTCAACACCGACGCACTCGCATCCGACGACGCCTACCGGTCGATCACCGCGACGCAGTTCTCGTCGGTGACGCCGGAGAACGTCATGAAGTGGGAGGTCGTCGAGCCCGCCCAGGGAACCTACGACTGGTCCGCCGCCGACCGGCTGGTCGCCTTCGCCGAGCAGAACGACCAGCTCGTGCGCGGACACACCCTGGTCTGGCACAGCCAGCTGCCCGCGTGGCTGACCGCCGCCGCGCCGTCCATGAGCGCCGACCAGCTGCGCGCCATCCTGAAGAAGCACGTCATCGACGAGGTCACGCACTTCCGGGGGAAGATCTGGCAGTGGGACGTCGTCAACGAGGCGTTCAACGACGACGGCACGCTGCGCGACAGCATCTGGCTGCAGAAGCTGGGGCCGAGCTACATCGAGGACGCGTTCCGCTGGGCGCACCAGGCCGATCCGAAGGCGCTCCTCTTCTACAACGACTACAACATCGAGTTCACCGGACCGAAGAGCAACGCGGTCTACGCACTCGTCCGCGACCTGAAGGCGAAGGGCGTCCCGATCGACGGCGTCGGGTTCCAGACGCACCTCGACACGCAGTACCCGCTGCCGGACCTGCAGAGCAACCTGCAGCGGTTCTCGGACCTGGGGCTCAAGGTCGCAGAGACCGAGGTGGATGTGCGGACCACTCTGCCGGTGACGCCGGTGGAGCAGAACGCGCAGGTCGGCGGGTACACGTCGACGCTGCAGGCCTGCCTGGCGGTGCGCTCGTGCCTGTCCTACACGGTCTGGGGATTCGGCGACGCGTACTCGTGGGTGCCGGGCGTGTTCGCGGGCGAAGGCGCCGCGACGATCTACGACGAGAACCTGCAGCCGAAGCCGGAGTACACCGCCCTTCAGCAGACCCTCGCGCTCGCGGCGGGGGCGCCGGGACGGAACGACCCGCGGCGCTGACGCATCGCATCCCGCGCCGAAGGGGAGGGGCCGGCCGGCCCCTCCCCTTCTCGTGTTCTCAGCATCCGGAACACGAGAAGATCGCTTTTCTAGCCTGGCTAGCGATACGCTGGGAGCGGGGCGTCGAACACGCGCCACGGCTCACGAGGAGGGCACCCGATGACGGACACCGCGACGATCCAGGAGCAGCTCCGAGCACTGCTTCACGCGGAGCGGGGCCTGGTGGAACTGCTGGGCACGAACCCCGACTGGTACCCGGTGCTGCTGCGCCAGCTGGAGCTCGCCGTCGGCGACGAGCGCATCATCTACCTGGGGGCCGCGGCAGCGTCCGGGCTCTCCACGGTCACGCTGCGCGTCGGCGTCTTCACCGACACCATCGTCGTGGCCAGCGAGGTCATCGACGACGGCACGCCCGGCGCACAGGTCGTCACGCGCGTCGAGAGCCGTACCGGTCTGCTGCGCTTCGAGCTGTCGGGCGGATCCGAGACGGACAACGAGTCCGACAGCTCGTGGGCCGGCGGGTTCCGCATCCGTGCCTTCTACCAGTCCGGGCTGATCGTCACCGTGCCCGCGAACATCGTCGACACGGAGACGAAGCGGGTCTCCGTCCACGCGGTGCTCGACGGAATCCGCTCCGACCTGCGGGCGCGGCCGCCCCAGGCGCAGGGGTCAGAGCTGGACCGATGATCTCGTCGGCCGTCTACCTGAGCTACCGGAACGCCGCTGCGGCGATCGAGTGGCTGGAGGCGGTCGGGTTCGACGTTCTGCAGCGCCAGCAGGCACCGGACGGGACGGTCGTCCACTGCGAACTGCGGTGGCAGGACACCGTCGTGATGCTCGGCACCGACACGACGCAGCCTCCTCCCCCGCTGGTCGGCGTCTCGACCGGCGCGGGCGTCTACCTCGTCACGCCCGACGTGGATGCCGCGTACGCCCGTGCGATCGCGGCGGGCGCGACCGAGGTCTTCCCTCCGGGAGACACCGAATGGGGCGGCCGCCGCGCTCGCGTGCTCGACCCGGGCGGTCGCGAGTGGAGCTTCGGATCGTACCGGCCGGGCGAACTGTGGTTGCCGGACGATTAGAGCAGCGCGAGAAGGAGTGACCGACGATGGCCAAGACCTACAGCGACACGATGGTGGTCGAGTACGACCGCAACGGCGACGTGGATGTGCTCGAGAAGCGCACCCGCCCGCTGCGGACACCGGAACGCGACGAGGTGATCGTCGAGGTCGTCGCCACGGGGATCAGCCACATCGACGGCTTCATCCGCAGCGGCCGTGAGGAGGCGTGGGCCGACGAGCCCTTCCCGCGGGCCTCGGGGAGCGACTTCGCCGGCATCGTCGTGGTGCCGGATGCCGCGGGCCGCTTCCGGCGGGGCGCGGAGGTGATCGGTCACGTGCGGACCGGCGCGCATGCGGAGTACCTCGTGGTGCCGACGGCGGCCATCGTGCCGAAGCCGCCGCACGTCGCCTGGGAGGTCGCGGGCGGGCTCTATCTCGCAGGCGTCACCGCACTCGACACGCTCGACGACCTGCGCGTCGGCGACACGGACACCGTCGTCGTCTCGGCCGCCGCCGGCGCGGTCGGCAGCATCGAGGCCCAGCTCGCCAAGCACCGCGGCGCGCGGGTGATCGGCACCTGCGGCGACCGCAACTTCGACTACCTGCGCCAGCTCGGGATCAAGCCGGTGCGTTACGGCGACGGCATCGAGGACCGCATCCGCGAGCACGCCCCGAACGGCGTCACCTGCCTGATCGACAACTTCGGCCAGGACGGACGTGCGCTCGCCGAGTCGCTCGGCGTGCCGCCGTCGCGCTACCGGTCCAGCGCGGACCGCCGCGACACCGAGCTGCGGCTGCTCCAAGACGACCCGGAGACGGTCGCCCACGGCAGCGCCCAGCTCGCGCGGCTGGCCCAGCTGGCGGACGAGCGCGCGTTCACGCTCCTCATCTCCGGCTTCTACCCGCTGGACGAGATCGCGTACGCCTACGACGACCTGCAGAACCTGCACTCGCGCGGCAAGATCGTGCTGGGGACGCATCCCGTCACCACCTACCGCACGCTCAAGGCGCGCGACGTGCAGGAGGCGCGGGACTGAGCGACCTCCGAGGCGGCGGTGCGCGGTACGGCGGCGCGCGATGCGGCGGCGCGCGCCCCTGAGCGGTCAGTCGCGGGCGAGGTCGCTGAAGAAGCGGGTCAGCAGCGCGCGCGATCGGCGGTCGAGCCGCTTCGCAGCGGCGGCCGCCCGCTCGAGCTGCGGGTCGGCCTCGAGGGCGTCCGCGAGACGCTGGACCATCGACGCGACGTCGTCGGCCGTGAGTTCCGAGCGGGGAGTCGCGTCGCCGGATGCTCCGGCCGCCGCGGGCGCAGCGGCCGCGGGGACGGCCGGCGCGGCTTCCGCCACCGGCGCATCGGACGGTGACTCGCCGCCCTGCGCATCCTCGTCCTCCCGCCGCCGCCCACTTCCCAGCGACAGCGTCGCCACCAGGCCGACCACCAGGAATCCCGCCGCCGAGAACGCGGCCCAGCGCGTCCCGTCGCTGAACGCGGTCTTGGCGACCGCGGCGATCGGGGCCGTGCGCGGATCCTTCTCGAGGCCGGCGATCGCGGCGCCCGAGCTGTCGACGACCGCGGAGACGAGCTGGTCGCGCTGCGCGGCCGGTACCCCGCGGTCCTGCAGGCTGTTGTCCAGCGCGACCGTGGTGGATGCGAACAGCACCGTCCCGAGCACGGCGATGCCGAGCGCCGAACCGATCTGGCGGGCCGTGCTGGTGGTCCCGGAGCCCTGCCCGCTCTGGTCGACCGGCACATCCCGGAGCACGACGCCGGTCAGCTGCGCGGTCGCGAGACCGACGCCGAAGCCGTAGACGAAGAGGAAGGGCAGCAGCGCGCCCCACGGGGTGGTCGCCGTGATCACCAGACCGAGCCCGGCGACGCCGACGATCTCCGCGACCAGGCCGACGCGCACGACGGTCACCGCGGGGATGCGGTTGCCGAACGCTCCGGCGAAGCCGCTGGCGACGAACGAGCCGGTCGCGAGCGCGAGAAGGATCAGGCCGGTGTCGAGCGCGCTGTAGCCGAGCACGTTCTGCAGCCAGATCGGCAGCGCCAGCACGATGCCGAACTCACCGAGCGCGACGATCGTCGCCGCGATGTTGCCGTTGCGGAACGAGGGGATGCGGAACAGGTCCAGCGCGAGCATCGTGCTCCGGCCGGCCTTCAACCGGGCGCGGCCGCGCAGCACGAAGAGCACGCCGCCGACGATCGCGACGGCGAAGGCGATCGGCACCGGCGACAGGGCGAACGGCCAGGTCCAGTCGCCGATCGACGGACGCGTGTCCACCAGCCACCAACCGTAGGTGCGTCCCTCGATGAGCCCGAAGACGAGGGACGCGCTGGTGATCACGGACAGCAGCGCGCCGACCCAGTCCACGCTCTCCGCGTTGCGGGTGTCGCGCGACTCGGGCACGGTCGCCAGCACGCCGATCACGATGATGATGCCGAGCGGGATGTTGATGCCGAACGCCCAGCGCCAGGAGAAGGCGGTGGTCAGCCAGCCGCCGAGCAGCGGTCCGAGGGCGGTCATGCCGCCGATCGTGGAGCCCCAGACGGCGAAGGCGAGGGCGCGCTCCTTGCCGCGGAAGCCCGCGTTGATGAGCGACAGCGTGGTGGGCAGGATCATCGCGCCGCCGACGCCCTGCACCAGCCGCGCGCCGATCAGGAACGGGCCTGTCGGTGCGAGCGCGGCCGCGACCGACGCCAGGGTGAAGATGACGACGCCGGTCAGCATCATGCGGCGGCGGCCGAACCGGTCGGCGAGCGTGCCGAAGACCAGCAGCAGGGCGGCGAAGACGAGGGTGTACGACTCCTGCACCCACTGGACGCCGGTGGAGCCGATGTGCAATTCGTCCACGATGGAGGGGATGGCGACGTTGACGATCGTCGAGTCGACGATGATCAGCGCCACGGCGATGCTGATGAAGACCAGCCCGGCCCATCGCGTGCGAGACGACATGCGAACTCCCTTGCCAAGTGATTAGTCAGCAGGCTTACTGTCAGGGTACGCTACGTGCGTGAACGCGTCCAGGAGAACTCCGCGCGCCATCCGGAACGTCGCCATCGCGATCGTTTCCGTGGTCGCGCTCGTCGTCGTCGGCTTCCTCGCCTGGGCGTCGACCCCGATGATGGGCGACCGGGCGGCGGCGCTGGAGGCGTGGCGGAATCCGGCGGTCAGCATCCACGATGCGGGGGATGCGGTGGTGATGGAGCCGACCGGCGCAGCATCCGGGACGGGGCTCGTCTTCGTCCCGGGGGCGCTGGTCGACCCGTACGCCTACCTGTCCAAGCTGTCGGGAGCCGTGGAGGAGACGGGGCTGACGGTCGTCATCACGAAACCCACCCTCAACCTGGCCTTCTTCGACCAGCGCCCGCTGAGCACGTCCACGCGTCACGCGCAGGACGTGGATCACTGGTACGTCGGCGGGCACTCCCTGGGCGGGGTGCGCGCCTGCCAGCTGGCGGACGACCCGGAGGTCGAGGGACTCATCCTCTTCGGGTCGTACTGCGCGAACGACCTCAGCAACTCCGACCTCCGCGTGCTGTCGATCGGCGGCGGACGCGACGGCCTCAGCACCCCGGCGAAGATCGCGGCGGCCCGGCACCTGCTTCCCGCGGACGCCGAACTGGTCGAGATCGCCGGGATGAACCACGCCCAGTTCGGCGACTACGGCCACCAGCCCGGCGACGACGAGGCCACGATCTCCGACGCCGACGCCCGGGCCGCCCTCACCGCCGCCCTCACTCGCTTCCTCCGCTGACCCGCGCCCTCCCCCCTCCGTCGAGCACACGAAAAGTGCACGCTTCCGGAGCCGGAAGCGTGCACTTTTCGTGTACTCGACGGGGGGCGCCGAGAGGAGCGAAGAGTTACTTCGCGGGGGGCATCAGCACCGAGTCGATGAGGTAGACGGTCGCGTTGGCGGTGTGGACGCCGCCGCAGATCACGTTGGCGTCGTTGACCTTCAGCGAGTCACCCGAGCCGGTCACCGTGACGTCGCCGCCCTCGACGGTCTTGTGCGTGCCGACGATCTCCTTCGGGGAGAGCTGACCGGGCACCACGTGGTAGGTCAGGATGGAGGTCAGCGTCGCAGCGCCGGCGTCCGTCTTGAGCGTGTCGATGGTCGCGGGGTCGATCTTCTTGAACGCGTCGTCGACCGGGGCGAAGACGGTGAACTGTCCGCCGTTCAGGGTGTCGACCAGGTTGACGTTCGGGTTGAGCTTGCCGGAGACCGACGCGACCAGCGTGGTCAGCAGCGGGTTGTTGCTCGCGGCGGTGGCCACCGGGTCCTCGGCCATGCCGGCGACCGAGCCGGAGCCCGACGGGACCTGCTTGGCGTAGGCGGCGCAGCCGGGGCCGACGAGGTCGGCGGCCGGGTCCATGGTGGACGCCGACGGGCTGGACGACTCCATCGGAGCGCTGGACTTGTCGTTCGTGGCCGAGCCGGCTCCGGACGAACAGGCGGTCAGGGCCAGGGCGGCGGCGGCGAGCAGGCCGGCCGCTGCGAGACGGGCAGTGGTTCGCATGATTGTTCTCCTTCAAGGGATGCTGCTGATCAAGAGGCCACCGCTGTGGCGGTCATCAGGGGTTCGGGATGGCGGCGGAATCGGATTGGACCAATCCGCGGCACCCCCGGTCACGAACCAGAAGCGTGATGAATCAGCGCACGAAGAACAGGGCCGGCACCATCCTCTGGGCGGCCCTCGCGGGCGCTGTCAGCGGAGGGGTGTTCCTGGCCGTCGCCGAACTGGTCGCCCTGGTCACCGTGAGGGACGCCGGCCCGATCCTGGCCGTCGGCTCGTTCGTCATCGACATCGTGCCGCGCTGGGCGAAGGAGTTCGCCATCGAGGTGTTCGGCTCGAACGACAAGCTGTTCCTGCTCGCCTCGCTCGGGCTCGCCGTCTTCGTGGCCGCCGCCGTCGCGGGCGTGCTGGAGCTGTGGCGCCGCCGGCTCGGCGCCGCTCTGTTCGCGGTCGCGGGCGTCGTCGCCGTCGTGGCGACGCTGACCCGCACGGGCGCGACGCTGCTCTCCGCGCTGCCGTCGGCCGTGGGGGCCGTCGCCGGCGCGCTCCTCCTCACGTTCCTCATCGGGCGCCTCCGCCGCTGGCGCGACGCGCGCGCGGCGGGCGCCGCCGACGCGGGCGTCGACCGCCGCCGCTTCCTCGTGCTCACCGGCGTCGCGGCGGTCGGAGCCGTCGTCGCCGGCGTGGGGTCGCGGCTCGGCTCCGCCGCGACCTCGTCCATCGCTGCGATCCGCGCGGCGGTCCGACTCCCGGCCCCGCGCTCTCGCGTGACGGTGCCCGCCGGCGCGGAGCTCGACGTGCCGGGCATCTCCCCGCTCTTCACCGCGAACGCCGACTTCTACCGGGTGGACACCGCGCTCACCGTGCCCTCCGTCGACCCGGCGACCTGGAAGCTGACGGTCGACGGGATGGTCGAGAAGCGCGTCGAGCTCAGCTTCCAGGACCTCCTCGACATGGGACTGGACGAGTACTCCGTGACCCTGACCTGCGTCTCGAACGAGGTCGGCGGCAACCTCGTCGGCACGGCGAAGTGGCTCGGCGTCCGGGTGCGGGACGTGCTGGCCATGGCACGCCCCCGCTCGGGCGCCGACATGGTGCTGTCCCGCAGCGCGGACGGGTTCACCGCGAGCACGCCGCTGCAGGCGCTGACGGATGCGAACCGCGACGCGATCCTGGCGGTCGCCATGAACGGCAAGCCGCTGCCGCTCGAGCACGGCTTCCCGGTGCGGATGGTCGTGCCCGGGCTCTACGGGTACGTCTCGGCGACCAAGTGGCTGACCGAGCTGAAGGTGACGACGTTCGCCGCCGACCAGGCGTACTGGACGCCGCGCGGCTACAGCGCCAAGGCGCCGATCAAGCTGTCGAGCCGCATCGACACCCCGCGCGTCGACAAGCCGGTGGCCGCCGGTCCGACGAAGATCGCCGGGGTCGCCTGGGCCCAGACCGTCGGCATCCGGAGCGTCGAGGTGAAGATCGACGGCGGCGACTGGCAGCAGGCGAAGCTCTCGACGCCGATCAACGCCGACACGTGGGTGCAGTGGTCGCTCGACTGGCAGGCGACGAGCGGCAGCCACACGCTCTCGGTCCGCGCAACCGATCGCGCCGGCCGGATGCAGGAGCAGAAGCGCGAGCCGATCGCCCCGAACGGGTCGACCGGCTGGCAGCAGACGTTCGTCCGCGTGAGCTGAGCGCGCCCGGGCGAGTACAGCATCCACGGGTCTCCCATCCTCCGTGGGTAGCGTCGTCCACATGACCGGAACGACGCTCGCCCTCGCCCTTCCGACCGCCTCCCCCTCTTCCACCGACCCGGCAGCCCTCGGCGGCATCGCGGGCGCCGCCGCCCGCGTGATGACCGCGCTCGGCGAGGTCGGGGTCGGCATCTGCGCGCTCGCGGAGGTGGTGTTCCCGCCCATCCCGAGCGAGGTCATCCTTCCGTTCGCCGGGTTCCTCGCCTTCCAGGGCTCGCTCAACGTGGTCCTGGTGCTGCTCGCCGCGACGCTCGGCAGCTTCGCGGGGGCCGTCGTGCTCTACCTGCTCGGCCGGAGACTGGGCGAGGATCGGGCGGTGCGGCTGCTGGCCCGCCTGCCGCTCGTGGACGAGAGCGACTTCCGCACGTCGGCGGACTGGCTGCGCCGCCACGGCCGCGGTGCGGTGTTCTTCGGCCGGCTCGTGCCCCTGGTCCGCAGCCTCATCTCCCTGCCGGCCGGCGCGACCCGGATGCCGTTCGGCCGGTTCGCGCTCTTCACCCTGGCCGGGACGCTGCTGTGGAACGCCCTGCTCGTGGGCGCCGGGTTCGCCCTCGGCACGCAGTACCACCTGGTCGAGCGCTACACCGAATACCTCGATGTCGTGATCTACGCCGCCGTAGGCCTGACCCTGGCCTGGCTGATCGTCCGGCGCGTGCGCCGGTCGCGCGCCCGTCGCGGCGAAGCCGAGTAGGCCGGCAGAACGGGCGCCGGGGCGCGCCCCGACTCCAGAACGAGACGGGGCGCACTCCCCCAAGTGACGGCGCAGACAGCCGTCGATTTCCCCGGCTTAAAACATACTGACTTACCGGTTTGACCGCAACAACCGCTTTCCCGACGGCTCAGGATGCGGTGAGAGCCGGGCGCAGCGCATCCCACATGCGGGTCACATCCCGGGGCAATCCGTCCAGCGTGCCGAGCTCGTCGGCGATCATGTAGGCGCCGAAGAAGGAGTGCACCGCCACCGTGGCGAGCTCCCGCGCATCCACGTCACGAAGTCCCCGGTCGTCGATCTCCTGCTGCAGCAGCCCGCCGATGACCAGGATCCAGCGGTCGTACGGGCTCTGCTCGACCATCGGCGGGAACAGCGTCTGCGAGAGCTTCATCGCCGCCCGCACCCGCACCTCCCGCACGAACACGGCGGCCACGCGCTGCGTCAGCTCTTCCGCGGCCGCGAGCCCCCGGAGGCCCGACTCGGCGACCTCGCCGATGATGACCGGCCAGTTGCCGTACTTGTCGTCGACCAGCGCCCGGGCGATGTCGAGCTTCGACTTGAAGTGGAAGTAGACCGCGCCCTTGGTGGACCCGGTGCGCTCCACGATCCGCTCGAGCCGCGCGCCCTGGTACCCGTGCTCATCGAACTCGGCGGCCGCGGCGTCGAGGATGGCGACCCGCGTTCGCTCGGCGCGTTCCTGTCTCGGCATTACGCGTCGCCTGTCTGCAGAGGGGGAAGTGGACGAGACGACGATAGCGCGGCGATCCGGTGCGCCGACGGAAAGGGGACATCCGCGAGAGGGTTCTGCGAACATCCGCGCCGCTCAGGCCGGAAGGAGCTCCTCGAGCAGCGTCGACACGCGCGCTTTGATCTCGTCGCGGATCGGACGCACCTCGTCGATCGGGCGTCCGGCCGGGTCGGTGAGCTCCCAGTCCTCGTAGCGCTTGCCGGGGAAGATCGGGCACGCGTCGCCGCAGCCCATCGTGATGACGACGTCGGATTCGCGCACGGCATCCGTGGTCAGGATCGCGGGCGTGTACCCGGCGATGTCGATGCCCTCTTCGGCCATCGCCTGCACGGCGACCGGATTGATCGTGTCGCCCGGTTCAGAGCCCGCGGAGAGCACCTCGACGCGGTCGCCGCCGAGCTCGCGGAGGTAGCCGGCGGCCATCTGGCTGCGGCCCGCGTTGTGCACGCAGACGAACAGGACGGTGGGGCGGGTGGATGCGGTCATCGGGTCTTCCTGTCGGCGGTCGGGGTGGCGGTCGGGCCGCCGCCCCGGAAGAGCGGCGGCCCGGTGCGTCAGCAGCAGTCGGGCGGGCAGGACCCGTCCGGAAGCGGCTGGCACACGTCGGTCTCGCAGCAATCCATGTCGTTTCTACCTCCTTCATCGACGTTTGTCGATGAACACAGGATGAACACATACATTGACGACTGTCAATATAGCGACGAGAATCTCCCCATGGCCATCACCGAGCTGCTCCCCCTCCGCGACCTGCAGGCGTGCTGCGCGCCCATCACCCGCGAGGTCATCAGCGAGGAGAACGCGGTCTCGGTCGCCCGCGCCATGAAGGCGCTCGCCGATCCCGCGCGGCTCCGGCTCCTGTCGATGGTCGCCGCGCACGCCGACGGCGAGGCGTGCGTCTGCGACCTCACCGAGCCGCTCGGCCTCTCCCAGCCGACGGTGTCGCACCACCTCAAGGTGCTCAGTGAGGCCGGATTCCTCTCCCGCAGCAAGCGCGGCACGTGGGCGTACTACCGCATCGTGCCGGGGTCGCTCGATGTGATCTCCGGGTTCCTCGCCACCGTCTGAGCGCGGGATCAGTCCGCGGGGAGCTCGCGCAGTTCGGCGGTGCGCTCCCCCGGGTTGTCGCCCGTGTTGACCGTGCCCGCCGGCTCGACCATCATCACCAGGGCGTCGCCGTCGTCGACACGCGGCCGGTGCTCGACCCCGCGCGGAACGACGAACACGTCGTGGGGGCCGAGCTCCACGTCGCCGTCGCGCAGCTGGATCGTGAGCCGACCCTCGATGACCAGGAACAGCTCGTCGGTCTCCGGATGCGCGTGCCAGACGAACTCACCGCGCAGGCGCGCCACCTTCACGTCGTAGTCGTTGACGCTGGTGAGGCGATGGGGCTGCCACGGGTCCGGGATGAGGGCGAAGGCCGCGTCGAGGTTGTGGACGGGGTTCATGGATGCAGCCTAAGGCGGTCCCGGGACATCGGTCACGACCCCGGAACGTCGGAGGCCGGTGGTTGGATGGGCACGTGCTCCTCGATGCGCTCGTCACCACGGCCGAGACCGTCGCCTCCACCCGGTCCCGGCTGGCCAAGGTGGATGCGCTGGCCGCGCTGCTCGGCGGGCTCGCGCCCGAGGAGATCGCCCCGGCGGTCGGCTTCCTCGTGGGCAAGGCGCGGCAGGGGCGCGTCGGAGTCGGCTGGCGCGGGCTCAGCGGCGCGATGGGCGAGCCCTCCGCCGAGCCGTCGCTCACCGTCGACGACCTGGATGCGCTGCTCGACCGGCTCGCGGCCTTGTCCGGCACCGGATCCGCCGCCGAGCGCACGCGCGTCCTCCAGGAGTTCTCGTCGCGGGCGACCGCCCGCGAGCAGGACTTCGTGACCCGCGTCCTGCTCGGCGAGATGCGCACCGGCGCCCTGGAGGGCGTGCTGACCGATGCGATCGCCCGCGCGTCCGACCGCAGCGGCGACGTCGTGCGGCGGGCCGCGATGCTCTCCGGCGACCTCGGTGAGACGGCCCGGCTCGCCCTCACCGGAACGGCCGAGGAGCTGGAGGCGGTGGGTCTCGAGGTCGGCCGCCCGGTGCTCCCGATGCTCGCCGCCTCCGCTCCGACGCCGACCGACGCGCTCGCGACGACGGGCCGGGCCTCGGTGGAGTACAAGCTCGACGGCGCGCGCATCCAGGTGCACCGGCACGGGGACGACGTCCGCGTCTTCACCCGCAACCTCGCGGACATCACGCACCGCCTTCCCGAGGTGGTCGAGGTGGTGCGCCGGCTCCCGGTGCGCGACGTCATCCTCGACGGCGAGACCCTCTCGCTCGACGAGGAGGGGGCGCCGCGTCCGTTCCAGGAGACCATGTCGCGCTTCGGCGCGGACGCCGCGCGCGAGACGGCCCTGCATCCCTGGTTCTTCGACGTGCTGCACGTCGACGGCCGCGACCTGCTCGACGAGCCGCTCTCCACCCGGCTCGCCGAACTGGAGCGGGTGGCGGGCGAGCATCGCATCCCGGGCGAGATCACCGACGACCCCGAGGTCGCCGAGCGGGTCTCGAGGGACGCGCTGGCCGCTGGGCAGGAGGGCGTGGTCGTGAAGGCGATCGACTCGCTCTACGCCGCCGGCCGCCGCGGGTCGAGCTGGGTGAAGGTCAAGCCGGTGCACACGTACGATCTGGTCGTGCTGGCCGTGGAGTGGGGTTCGGGGCGCCGCCAGGGGATGCTGTCGAACATCCACCTCGGCGCTCGCGACCCCGATGGCGCGTTCGGCGAGCCGGGCGGTTTCGTCATGGTGGGCAAGACGTTCAAGGGCCTCACCGACAAGCTGCTCGCGTGGCAGACCGAGCACTTCCAGGAGATCGAGGTGCGGCGCACGGCGGGCACCGTCCGGGTGGCGCCGACCACGGTCGTCGAGATCGCGATCGACGGCGTGCAGCGCTCCAGCCGCTACCCGGGCGGCATCGCGCTGCGGTTCGCGCGCGTGAAGCGCTACCGCGACGACAAGGACGCGGGCGAGGCGGACACGATCGGCACGCTGCGCGCGCTGCTGCGCGAGTGAGACGCGTCGGTACGATGACCGCATGACGACCTCCTCCCCCGCGTGGGGCATCCTCGGCACCGGCGGCATCGCAGCGGCCATGACGCGCGACCTTCAGCTGGACGGCCACACCGTCGCGGCCGTCGGCTCGCGGACGCCGGAGTCGGCGGCGCGGTTCGCGGCCGCCCACGCCATCCCCCGCTCGCACGGCAGCTACGAACAGCTTGTCGCGGACCCCGACGTCGACGTCGTGTACATCGCGACACCGCATCCCCAGCACGCCCCCAACGCCCTGCTGGCGCTGGCCGCGGGCAAGCACGTGCTGGTCGAGAAGCCGTTCACGATGAACCGCGCCGAGGCCGAGCAGATCGCCGACGCCGCCCACTCCCGCGGCCTGGTCGCCCTCGAGGCCATGTGGACGCGGTGGCTGCCCCACATGGAGCGGCTGCAGGAGATCATCAGCGACGGCACCCTCGGCGAGCTGCGGTCGGTGGCGGCCCACCACTGGCAGCGCACCAACCCGGACCCGCTCGGGCGCATGCTCAACCCGGCGCTGGGCGGCGGGGCGCTGCTCGATCTGGGCATCTACCCGGTGTCCTTCGCGTGGGATGTGCTGGGCGCGCCGTCCGAGGTGCTGGCCCTCTCGATCCCGACCGACACCGGCGTCGACCGGCAGACGTCCATCCTGCTCGGCTACGAGTCCGGCGCGCAGGCGGCGCTGACGACCGGCCTGGACGCCGTGGGCGACAACAGCGCCGTGATCGTGGGCACCGACGCGCGCGTCGAACTCGATGCCACGTTCTACGCTCCGACGTCGTTCCGCGTCGTCGCCTCCGACGGTCACGTCGTCGAGACCTACGAGTCCCGGATCAGCGGGCGCGGGATGCAGTACCAGGCTCGTGCGATCGAGCGCCTCATCGCGGCGGGCGGCGGCGAGGACGTGCGGCTGCCGCTCACCCAGTCGGTCGAGATCATGGGCACGCTGGACAGCATCCGGGAGCGCATCGGGCTCTCGTACGACTGAGCCGCGACCCTTCCGTTCCCCCGGCGCGCGGCGTTAGAGTGCGGCCGAGGCCGATGGCGGCCGGGAGGAGGTCGCGATGACGGATCTGACCGGGCGCAGGGCGCTCGTCACCGGAGGCGCCAGCGGCATCGGGATGGCCTGCGCCGAGGCGTTCGCGGAGGCAGGCGCGCGGGTGACGATCGCCGACCTGAACGGCGACGAGGCGCGCCGCGTCGCCGCCCGGCTGCGCGGGGACGCCTGGGAGATCGACCTCTCGAAGACGGAGGAGCTGGCCGAGCTGACGCTCGACACCGACATCCTCGTGAACAACGCCGGCATCCAGACGGTCCGCCCCATCCCGGAGTTCGAGCCTCAGACCTTCGCGCTCATGCTGCGGATCATGGTGGAGGCGCCGTTCCTCCTCATCCGCGCCGCGCTGCCCGGGATGTACGACCGCGGCTTCGGCCGGATCGTGAACATCTCGAGCGTGCACGGGCTGCGCGCGTCGCCGTTCAAGTCCGCGTACGTCACCGCGAAGCACGCGCTCGAGGGACTGTCGAAGACGACGGCGCTGGAGGGGGCGCCGCACGGCGTCACCTCGAACTGCATCAACCCCGGGTATGTGCGGACGCCCCTGGTCGAGAAGCAGGTCGCCGACCAGGCGCGCGTGCACGGCATCCCCGAGGACGAGGTGCTCGAGAAGGTGCTGCTCGCGGAGGAGGCGATCAAGCGGCTGGTCGAGCCGTCCGAGGTCGCCAGCCTGGCGCTCTGGCTCACCGGCGACACGGCCGGGATGGTCACCGGCGCCAGCTACACCATGGACGGCGGGTGGAGCGCACGATGACCGGAGCCGAGCATCCCCTCGCGGTCCCGGTGCGCGGGGGCACGCTGGCCGGCGGCGACTACAACCCGCACGCGACCGGCGCGCCGCTGCTGGCCGTGCACGGGATCACCGCGAACCACGTGGCCTGGATGCTCGCCGCGGCAGCGCTGCCGGACCGCCGCATCATCGCGCCGGACCTGCGCGGACGAGGGCGCAGCGCGGGCCTGCCGGGACCGTTCACCCTCAACGACCACGCCGACGACCTGACGCGGGTGCTCGACGCCCTGGAGATCGAGCGGACCACCGTGGCGGGCCACTCGATGGGCGCGTTCGTCGCGGTCCGGCTCGCGCAGCGGCATCCCGACCGGGTGGAGCGGCTCGTGCTGATCGACGGCGGCCTCCCCATCCCGCTCCCGGAGGGCGTGCCGCCGGAGGACCTGCCTGCCGTCGTGCTCGGCCCCGCGCTGGAGCGTCTGCGCATGCGATTCCCGTCGGCGCAGGCCTACGAGGACTTCTGGCGCGCGCATCCCGCGATCGGGCCCTGGTGGAACGCGGCGATCGCCGACTACGTGGCGTACGACCTCGTCGGCGAGGAGCCCGAGCTGCGCTCGAGCGTCGACCCGGCGGCAGTCTCGGTGAACGCGCTCGAACTGGACGGATCGGCGGGCTACGCCGACGCCCTCGCCGGGTTGCGGCTGCCCATCGACTTCGTGCGGGCGCCACGTGGCCTGCTCGACGGGCCGCCCCTCTACGAGACCTCCGTCGTCGAGGAGTGGGGCCGGCGCCTCCCGGATCTGCGCGCGCACGAGGCCCACGACGTCAACCACTACACGATCCTGATGACGGAGGGCGGCCTGCGGCAGGTCGTGCCCGTCCTCGACCCGAAGGAGACCCACGCATGACCGGAACCCTGCTGCCGGGCATCACCGCCCGCCGCATCGCCACCGACCGCTACGCGGCCAACGTGCTGGAGCGGCCCGCCGACGGCGACGCGCTGCAGACGGTGCTGTTCGTGCACGGGAACGTGTCGTCGTCGCTGTTCTGGCAGCCGCTCATGCTGGCCCTCCCGCCGGGCATCCGTGCGCTGGCCGTCGACCTGCGCGGTTTCGGCGACAGCGAGACCCTCCCGGTGGATGCGACCCGCGGCGTGCGGGACTTCTCCGACGACGTGGCCGCCGTGGCGGACGCCCTCGGCCTGGGCGCGACCCACATCGTCGGCTGGAGCCTCGGCGGCGGGGTGGTCATGCAGCTGCTGCTGGACCGGCCGGACCTGGTGTCCACCCTCACTCTGGTCTCCCCCGTCTCGCCGTACGGCTTCGGCGGCACCGCGGCCGACGGCTCGCTGCTGAACCCGGACGCCTCCGGCACCGGCGGGGGCGGCGCGAACCCCGACTTCGTGGCGAGACTCGCCGCCGGCGACACGACGGAGGACGCGCCCACCTCGCCGCGCGCGGTCTACCGCTCCTCGTACGTCGCCCCGGGCTTCGAGTCCGAGTACGAGGACCTGTGGGTGGAGTCGATGCTCTCCACGGCGACCGGCCCCGACAACTACCCGGGCGACGCCGGCGCGTCGGAGCACTGGCCCGGATTCGCGCCCGGGACCCGCGGCATCCTGAACACCCTCGCGCCGACGTACTTCGACGCGTCCGGGATCGTGGACGCACCTGCGAAGCCGCCCATCCTGTGGATCCACGGCGCGGTCGACGCCATCGTCGGCGACGCGTCCTTCTTCGACCTCAACCAGCTCGGCGCCGCCGGGATCATCCCGGGCTGGCCGGGCGACGAGGTCGCCCCGCCGCAGCCGATGCTGGCGCAGACGCGCGCGGTGCTCGGCCGCTACGCGGACGCCGGCGGCACGACGCGCGAGGTCGTCTTCGACGACTGCGGCCACTCCGCCCACATCGAGAAGCCCGACGAGTTCCGCGCGGAGCTGCTCGCCTGGATCAGCTGAGCCCGGCGGCCGTGGCCGCGGCCGCCGAGTGGTGACATATGGTCGCCATTCGACGGAGATTCGAGCGTCCACTCACGACTCGATCGCGGCCTACGGTGTCAGCGCGCGATCGAGCGCCCCGCGGCGCAGGCCGAGCATCCCCTCCACGGCGTGCGCGAGCACGGGGCCGCGGTCGCCGCCGGCGCCCCAGCGGACCAAGGCCTGCGCATTCAGTCCGTCGATCATGCCGAGCAGCTGCCACGCCGTCTGGGCCGGGTCGTCGGCCGAGAAGTCTCCGGCATCGACACCCTCCGTGACGATGGCGAGGATGAGCTCCTGCCAGGCGTCCATCTGGGCCCGCACCGCCGCGGCGAGCGCCTCGTTGCGACGCCCCAGCGCCCACGCCTCCACCCAGACCAGCGTGACGTCGTCGCGTGTTCCGTCGAGCAGCGTGCGCAGCAGAAGCGCCAACCGCTCGACGGCCCCCTCGGCGGGCGCGAGCAGCGAATGCACCTCCGCGAGCTCGGCGCCGACGACGGCGGTGAACGCCGAGGCGACCAGCTGATCCATCGCCGGGTGGTAGTGCGCGACCAGCGCGGGAGTGACGCCCGCACGTCCGGCGACGCTGCGCAGCGTGACGGCCGCGAGCCCGTCGGCCAGCGCCAGGTCGCGGGCCGCGGTCGCCAGTTCGGCGCGGCGCTCCGCGGGCGGTCGGCGGGGTGCTCTTGACATGGTCCGCCCAGTATAGGTACCTTCTGGGTGAGTTATTGATCATTCGATCAACAGATGTCGTCTTCGACCGATGGAGGCCCGATGACCTGGCGCATGCCCGCCGAGACCGCACCGCACGAGCGCACGTGGATGGCGTTCCCGCGCGCCGGGCTGACGCTCGGCGACGACGCCGCGTCCGCCGAGGAGGCCTACGCCGCCTGGACGGCCGTCGCCCACGCCGTCGCCGAATACGAGCCTGTGACCATGGTCGTCGACCCCATCGAACGCGAGCGCGCCCGTCGAATGCTCGGCTCGCACGTCGACCAGGTGGAGGCGCCGCTCGACGAGTTCTGGATGCGCGACTTCGGCCCGACCTTCGTCGTCGACGACGAGCGACCCGGCGTGCTCGGCGCCGTCGACTGGACCTTCAACGGCTGGGGCGACCCGGAGTGGGCGGAGTGGCGGAAGTCCGCCGAGATCGCCCGGTTCGTGGCCGAGCGGACGGGCGCCGAGCTCGTCAGCTCCCTGCTCGTCAACGAGGGCGGCGGCATCCACGTCGACGGCGAGGGGACCGTGCTGCTCACCGAGACGGTGCAGCTCGACCCGCGCCGCAACCGCTACGCCGACAAGGAGCGGGTGGAGGCGGAGCTCGCGCGCACCATCGGCGCCACGCACGCCATCTGGCTGCCGCGCGGGCTCACCCGCGACTACGACGACTTCGGCACCAACGGCCACGTCGACATCGTGGCGACCATCCCGTCCCCCGGCACGCTGCTGCTGCACACGCAGCGCGACCCGGAGCACCCCGACTACGAGGTGTCGCGCGACCTGCACGCCAGGCTCGCGGAGACCACCGACGCGGCCGGACGGTCGTGGGAGATCGTCGACCTGCCCGCGCCGGCCACCCTCCGCGACGAGGAGGGGTTCGTCGACTGGAGCTACGTCAACCACCTCGTGGTGAACGACGGCGTGGTCGCATGCGGCTTCGGCGAGGAGCGCGCGGACGCCGAGGCGACCGAGATCCTCGAGGCCGCCTACCCCGGCCGTCGCGTCACGATGGTCGACTCGCGGCCGATCTTCGCCCGCGGCGGCGGCATCCACTGCATCACCCAGCAGCAGCCGGCGGTGGAGGCGGTCCGATGACGTTCGACGTGGTGGAGGCACCGATCGCCGAGCTGCGGCGAGCGCTGGAGGCCGGGGAGACGACGAGCGAGGAGCTCGTGACGGCGTACCTCGCGCGGATCGACGCATACGACGCCGCGGGCCCGCGCCTCAACGCGGTCGTCGTGCGCAACCCGGACGCGATCGATGAGGCCCGCGCATCCGACGCCCGCCGGGCGGCCGGAGCGACCCTGGGACCGCTGGACGGCATCCCGTACACGGCGAAGGACAGCTACCTCGCCCGGGGGCTCACCGCCGCGGCGGGGTCCCCCGCATTCGAGCACCTCGTCGCGCAACGGGACGCGTTCACCATCGAGCGCCTGCGCGCCGGCGGCGCCATCCTGCTCGGCCTCACCAACATGCCTCCCATGGCGAACGGGGGGATGCAGCGCGGCGTCTACGGTCGCGCCGAGTCCCCGTACAACGGGGACTACCTCACGGCGGCGTTCGGGTCCGGATCCTCCAATGGGTCCGGAACGGCGACCGCCGCCAGCTTCGCCGTCTTCGGTCTCGGCGAGGAGACATGGTCGTCCGGCCGGGCGCCTGCATCCAACAACGCGCTGTGCGCCTACACCCCGTCGCGCGGCGTCATCTCGGTGCGCGGCAACTGGCCACTCGTGCCGACGATGGATGTGGTGGTGCCGCACACGCGCACCATGGCAGACCTGCTCGAGGTGCTCGACGTGATCGTCGCCGACGACACCGAGACCCGCGGAGACTTCTGGCGCGCCCAGCCCTGGGTGCCGATCCCGCGCGCCTCCGAGCTGCGGCCGTCGTCGTACCCGGCGCTCGCGGAGGGTGCCTCGCTCAGCGGACGCCGGATCGGCATCCCGCGCATGTACATCAACGCCGACCCGGACGCCGGCACGGCCGAGCGCCCGGGCATCGGCGGCCTGACGGGGCGGCGCATCGAGACGCGCGACTCCGTGATCGCGCTCTGGGAGGCGGCGCGCCGCGACCTGGAGGCCGCGGGCGCGACCGTCGTCGAGGTCGACTTCCCGGCGGTGTCGAACTACGAGGGCGACCGTCCCGGCGCACCGACCATCGCGACGCGAGGCCTCGTGAGCCCTGCGTACCTGCGGCGCGAGATCGTGGACCTGTCGGCGTGGGCGTGGGACGACTTCCTCGCCGCGAACGGCGACCCCGCGCTGCGGACGCTGGCCGACGTCGACGGCGCGCGGATCTTCCCGCACCCGGAGGGCGCACTCGCCGACCGGTACGACGGTTTCGAGGACGACATCGCCGACTACCCCGCCTGGGTGCGTGCGCATCCCGGAACGACGCTCGAGAGCATCCCGGAGCTGGAGTCCGGTCTGCGCGGGCTGGAGGAGACGCGCCGCGTCGACCTGGAGGAGTGGATGGACGGGCTCGGCCTCGACGCCGTGGTGTTCCCCGCGGTCGCGGACGTCGCCCCGGCGGACATGGACGTGAACCCGGCCTCCGCCGACCTCGGCTGGCGCAACGGCGTCTGGGTCGCGAACGGCAACCTTGTGCCGCGGCACCTGGGCATCCCGACGGTCACCGTGCCGATGGGGACGATGACGGACACACGGATGCCCGTCGGCCTGACGTTCGCCGGCCGAGCCTACGACGACGCGGCCCTGCTGCGGCTGGCCGCCGCCTTCGAGGCGACCGGCCGCCGCCGCACGGAGCCGCCGCGCACGCCGCGGCTCGGCTGACGCCGTCGCGGCCGGCGCTTCGCGCGGCCCGTCGCGTGTGGCCCGTCGCGCGGCCCCGTCGCGCATGACCTTTCACGATTTGTGCCAAATCGTGGTTATGAGCGTCGCATAACCGCGATTTGGCACAAATCTTCACGCGGCGGCGCGGGGTGGCCCGGTGCGGGCTCGGGGTCCG
>NZ_JBQENB010000001.1:133122-144583 GCF_052044215.1 Leifsonia sp. 22587 | reverse complement strand
GTCGCGCGACGGACCGGGATGGGCCTCGCGGCGGACGCGGCGCCCGGCCGCGCGCTGCGAGCGTGGAGACATGCACGCACACCGCCCGCGCCTCCTCGGGGCCGCGCTGTCCCTCCTGCTCGCCGCGACCCTGGTGGGATGCACCGCCTCTGCGGGTGCGCTCGCCCGGCCTATCGGTGCGCCGGGGACCGCGCCTGACGCTTCGCACGCCTTCGGCTCCGGCTCCGGCTCAGTCTCCGGCCTGACCGACGACGACGGGTACATCCCCGACGGAACCTCCCTGCCCCTCGACAGCGACCTCCCGGCGGTCAACCGCCTCGACCCGCGGCTGCTGGATGCGCTGCGGCAGGCGCAGAAGGCGATGGCGCAGGACGGCGACGGGTCACGCATCACCATCGCCGACGGCTGGAGGTCGGAGCGGTACCAGGAGCACCTGTTCGCGCAGGCGGTCGCGCAGTACGGCAGCGAGGAGGAGGCGGAGAAGTGGGTGCGGCGCGGGAGCGACTCCACTCACGTGCGCGGCGAGGCGGTCGACATCGCCGACGCCGGCGCGATGGACTTCCTCAACCGCTTCGGCGACGCCTGGGGACTGTGCCAGGCGTACGCCAACGAGGCGTGGCACTTCGAGCTGCTGACGCAGCCCGGCACTGCGTGCCCCACCCCGTCCCCCGACGGCCGCGGCTGACCCTCGCCCTGGTCCGGGCCGCCTCACGATTTGTGCCAAATCGCGGTTATGAGCGCCGCATAACCACGATTTGGCACAAATCTCCGCACCCACCACCGCACGTCCCGCGAGCACCGCCGGGGACATTCGTCACGAATGTCGCTTCAGCGAGGCCGTTGACGCGCATTCGGCACGAATGTGCGCCGGTGACTGCGTCGCCACGGCGGCGCCACGGCAGCGACGCGACGGCGCCCGCGCAACGCCACCGCCCCAGCGCCACCGCGGCACCGAGACCGCGCACCCCGCCCGGTAAGCTGGTCGCCGTGTCCAAGGTTCTGAGCAGTCTGCCCGTCGGTGAGCGAGTCGGCATCGCGTTCTCGGGAGGGCTCGACACCTCCTGCGCGGTCGCCTGGATGCGTGAGAAGGGCGCCGTGCCCTGCACGTACACCGCCGACATCGGCCAGTACGACGAGCCCGACATCGACGCGGTCCCCGGCCGCGCGAAGGAGTACGGCGCCGAGATCGCCCGGCTCGTCGACGCCAAGCGCGCCCTCGTCGAGGAGGGACTGATCGCGCTGCAGTGCGGCGCCTTCCACATCCGCTCGGCGGGCAAGACCTACTTCAACACGACCCCGCTCGGCCGCGCGGTCACCGGCGTCATGCTGGTGCGCGCGATGATGGAGGACGGCGTCGAGATCTGGGGCGACGGCTCCACCTACAAGGGCAACGACATCGAGCGGTTCTACCGGTACGGCCTGATCGCCAACCCGCGGCTGCGCATCTACAAGCCGTGGCTCGACACCGCGTTCGTGGAGGAGCTCGGCGGCCGCACCGAGATGAGCGAGTGGCTCGTCGCGCGCGGCTTCCCGTACCGCGACCCGAGCGAGAAGGCGTACTCCACCGACGCGAACATCTGGGGCGCCACCCACGAGGCGAAGCGCCTGGAGGAGCTGGACGCCGGTCTCGACATCGTCGACCCGATCATGGGCGTCGCCGCCTGGCGCGACGACGTCGAGGTCACGCCCGAGACGGTGACGGTCCGCTTCGAGGCCGGTCGCCCGGTCGCCATCAACGGCGTCGAGTTCGACGACCCGGTGGCGCTCGTGCTGGAGGCCAACGCGATCGGCGGCCGCCACGGCCTGGGCGCCTCCGACCAGATCGAGAACCGCATCATCGAGGCGAAGAGCCGCGGCATCTACGAGGCGCCGGGCATGGCCCTGCTGCACATCGTCTACGAGCGCCTGCTGAACGCCATCCACAACGAGGACACGGTCGCGAACTACCACAACGAGGGCCGCCGCCTCGGCCGCCTCATGTACGAGGGCCGCTGGCTCGACCCGCAGTCGCTCATGCTGCGCGAGTCGCTGCAGCGCTGGGTCGGCTCCGCGATCAGCGGCGAGGTCACGCTGCGCCTGCGCCGCGGCGACGACTACACCATCCTCGACACGACGGGTCCGGCGCTCAGCTACCACCCCGAGAAGCTGTCGATGGAGCGCGTCGGCAACTCCGCCTTCGGCCCGGCCGACCGCATCGGCCAGCTGACCATGCGCAACCTCGACATCGCCGACTCCCGGTCGCGGCTCGAGCAGTACGCCGCCGCCGGTCTCATCGGCGGCCCGACCGGCGCGCTGGTGGGCGAACTCGAGGAGGGACGCGCCCGCGCGATCCTCGAGGGCGTCGAGACGGTGGATGAGGAGCTCTCCCGCGAGATCGACCTCAGCTCCGAGGGCGCCGCGTTCGACTCCGGAACCGACTGAGCGCGAGCGGGGAGACCGCGCAGGATGCGCGCAGCGCGCACCGTTGCGGCTCCCGCATCCGTACGATGAGGGTATGGACACGCGCGTGGCCGAGGCGGAGGAGCACCGCCCCGAGAACTGGCCGCTCGGCCGGCTGCTCGGCGCCGCCTCGCGCGCCGTCGAGCGCGCGTGGGCCGAGGCGCTGGAGCAGCGCGGCCTGACGCACGCCGGGCTGATCGTGCTGCACCTCCTGGAGCTGGGCTTCGACTCGCAGTCGGACCTGGCGCGGATGGCGCAGGTCGAACCGCAGACCATGTCGCGCACCGTCGACCGCCTGGTCCGCGAGGGCCTGGTCACCCGCACGCCCGACCCGGGAGACCGCCGCCGGCACGTGCTCGCGATCACCGACGCGGGCCGCTCAGCGTTCGAGGGGGTGCGTGGGCTGGAGGACGACGTGTTCCCCGCGGTCGCCGACCCCGCCGCGCTGCGTGCAGCCCTGCTGCAGATCGTCTCCGCCCGGTCATGAGCGCGTCGCACCGCGTCGCCGTGCTGGTGCTGGAGGGCGCGAAGCCTCTCGACGTGGGCATCCCGGCGCAGGTCTTCTCGCACCGCCCGAGCATGCCGTACGAGGTGCGGGTGTGCGGCGCGGCGCCGGGGCTGGTGACCGGCGGCGACGGCCTCTCGTACCACGTTGCCGAGGGGCTGTCGGCGCTGGAGGAGGCGGACACGGTGTTCGTCCCGGGCTACCGGTCGCCCGCCACCACCGAGCCGCCCGCCTCCGTCGTCGGAGCCCTGCTGGCGGCGCACGAACGCGGCGCTCGGCTCGCCGCCATCTCCACCGGGGCATTCGCCCTGGCCGCGACCGGGCTGCTCGACGGCAGGCGCGCGACCACGCACTGGCACTACACGCGGGCGCTGGCGGAGCGGCATCCACTCGTCCAGGTCGACGAGAACGTGCTGTTCGTCGACGAGGGCGACATCCTCACCTCGGCGGGCGCCGCATCGGGTATCGACCTCTGCCTGCACCTCGTGCGCCGCGACCACGGCGTCGGGCTGTCGAACCGCGTGGCCCGGCGGCTCGTCGCCGCCCCGTACCGCAGCGGGGGCCAGGCGCAGTACGTGCCGCGCAGCGTCCCGGAACCGCTCGGCGACGTGTTCGCCAGCACCCGGGAGTGGGCGCTGGCCCACCTCGCCGAGCCGCTCACCCTGGAGCAGCTGGCCCGCAACGCCAACGTGTCGGCCCGGACGTTCTCCCGGCGCTTCGTCGAGGACACCGGCTACACGCCGATGCAGTGGGTGCTCCGCGCCCGGGTCGACCTGGCACGCGAACTGCTGGAGCGCACCGATCTCGGCGTCGAGCAGGTCGCCGCCCGAGTGGGACTCGGCACGGGCGCCAATCTGCGGCTGCACTTCCAGCGCATCCTCGGCACGTCCCCCACGGAGTACCGGAACACGTTCTCGGCGTGAGCCCGGCGCCGCCACGGCGCTGGCGGGATCCTTGCGCCACCTGGCGAAATGTCTGGCGCAATACTTGCGCAGCATGGCATCCACGCCACTGGCTGACGCGTCACCCATCCTTGAGCATGGATGCGGCAACACGAAAGGAACGCCCATGACCCGCATCGCCATCAACGGATTCGGCCGCATCGGCCGCAACACCCTCCGCGCCCTCCTCGAGCGCGACACCGACCTCGAGGTCGTCGCCGTGAACGACCTCACCGCCCCGGCGACCCTCGCCCACCTCCTCGCCTTCGACAGCTCGCTGGGCCGGCTCGGACGCTCCGTCGAGGTCGACGGGGACACGCTCGTCGTCGACGGCCGCCGCATCCGCGTGCTCGCCGAGCGCGAGCCCGCCGACCTGCCGTGGGGCGAGCTCGGCGTGGAGGTCGTGCTCGAGTCCACCGGACGCTTCACCTCCGCAGACGCCGCCCGCGCCCACCTCGACGCCGGCGCGCGCCGCGTGCTGGTCAGCGCCCCATCCGACGGCGCGGACGTCACCCTGGCGTACGGCGTCAACACCGACGCCTACGACCCGGAGCGCCACGTCATCGTCTCCAACGCCTCCTGCACCACGAACGCGCTCGCTCCGCTCGCCGCGGTGCTCGACGACCTCGCGGGCATCGAGCACGGCTTCATGACGACCGTCCACGCGTACACGCAGGAGCAGAACCTGCAGGACGGCCCGCACCGCGACCTCCGCCGCGCCCGTGCGGCAGCGGTCAACATCGTGCCGACGACGACCGGTGCCGCCAAGGCGATCGGCCTGGTGCTGCCGCAGCTCGACGGCAAGCTGTCGGGCGACTCCATCCGCGTCCCGGTCCCCGTCGGCTCCATCGTGGAGCTCAACACCACGGTCGCGCGCGACGTCACCCGCGACGAGGTGCTCGCCGCGTACCGCACGGCGGCCGACGGCGCGCTGCGCGGCATCCTCGACTACTCGGAGGACCCGCTCGTGTCGAGCGACATCACCGGACAGCCCGCGTCGTCGATCTTCGACTCGGCGCTAACCCGGGTGGATGGGCGTCACGTCAAGGTCGTCGCCTGGTACGACAACGAGTGGGGCTTCTCCAACCGCGTCGTGGACACGCTGGAGCTGCTGGCTCGCGCCTGAGGCTCAGTCCTCGCCTGAGGCTCAGTCCTCGCGCGGAACCTTGACGGTGAGGCTGGACGGATCGACCCACGTCCGGAGCGCGGAGGCGCGCCCGAACAGGTCGCCGTCCAGCTCCACCTCCTCCGCCCGGCTCAGCCGCATGACGAACTCGCGGCCCTTGAGGTAGTTCATCGCCCGCACCTCCCGGTCGGCGCCCATGAAGCGCCGGCCGACCGTGGTGCGCCGCAGCACGCCGTTCTCCCAGAAGATCTTGACGACGATCTGCAGCCAGCCGATGAATCCCTCCGGCCGCAGGACGACGATGTCGAACTCGCCGTCGTCCACCGCGGCATCCGGCAGCAGCAGGATGTTCGCGGGCAGCGACCCGCAGTTCCCGATCAGGACGGTGTGGGCGCGCGCGGAGTGCACCCCCGTCTTGTCGAGCTGGTAGCGCACGCGCAGCTGGTTCTTGTCGCGCAGCACCGTGCCGATGGCCTTCACGTAGGCCAGCCACCCGTGGCGCGCCTTCAGGTCGTCGTCGGTCGCCGCGATCATGCGCGCGTCGATCCCGACGCCCGCCATGACCAGGTATGCGTGGCGGCGGGTGGGACCGTCGCCGTCGCGCAGCTCGACCACGCCCATGTCGATGGACCGGTCGCCCCCGTCGAAGGCGGAGTCGAGGGCGTTCTCCACGTCATCCAGGGTCAGGTTCAGGTTCCGGGCGAGCAGGTTGCCGGTGCCCGAGGGGAGCAGGGCGATCGGGACGTCGCTCCCGCGCAGCGCCTCCGCGACGGTCCGGACGGTGCCGTCGCCGCCCGCGGCGATCACGACGTCGGCCCCGCGCTCGAGGGCCTCCTTGGTCTGGCCCGCACCCGGGTCGTCCTCGGTCGTCTCGAGCCAGATGGTCTCGTTCCACCCCCACCGCTGCTCGGCGGCGGCGAGCGCCTCGCGCAGCGCGGGCTCATCCACCTTCACCGGGTTCACGACGATGGCGGCGGTCCTCGGTTGCTCGGGCATACCCCGGACAGTACCGGCGAACCGGCGGCGGCGGAAGTTCGCGGGGATCCCGGGCGCGGCTCGCCGGTGCGCAGGTTCAGCGGGAAGCGGTCAGCCCTTGCCCTTGTCCGGGCCGCCGCCCTTGCCGCCGCCCTTGCCCGGGCCGCCGCCGGGACCGGGCTTGGCGGGCTCCTGCTTGGCCGGTTCCTGCTTCGCAGGCGCCTGCTGCTGCACCGGCTCCTGTTGCACCGGCTCCTGCGTGGCCGGCGCCTCGACCGGCGCGACCGTCGACGCGGGCGCGACGACGGTCGGCGTCGGCCGGGGCGTGTCCGGGACGCTCTGGGGCTTCTCCGACGCCGGCGCCATCATGCTGCCGAGCCCGAGCGTCGCCAGGACGACCAGGATGCTCCCCGCGACCGCCCCCGTCGCGACGATGCCGCGCCGGCGCCGCGTCGACGCCCGCGAGCGACGCGCTCTGGTCGTGGGCAGGATGCGCGTCGCGTCGGTCGCTTCGGGCTCAGCCCCGAGCGCGGCCGCGCCGCCGGACCGCTCGGCCGCGACCGCGGCACCGCCGACCGCCTCCGCCCCGACCGTGGGCATCGCGACCGTGGGCACGTCCTCCGGCGCTTCGGGCGTCCACCCCACCAGCTGCGGCGCCAGCTCCCGCACCATGACCGCGACCTCCAGCGCCGTCGGCCGCAGCTGCGGATCGCGCGCGGTCATGGCGCCCAGCAGCCCGCGCCAGTCCTCCGGCAGCGACGAGGGGATGCGCGGATCGCGCGCCGCCCGTGCGGCCACGGCCTCGACCGGCGTCCCGGGGTACTCGCGCACCCCGGTCAGCGCCTCCAGCATCACGAGGCCCAGCGAGTAGATGTCGGACGACGGACCGGGTTCCCCGGCGAAGATCTGCTCCGGACTGAGGTATCCGGCCGTCCCCATCACCGTGCCGATCGTCGTGATGCGCTCCGAGCCGACGAGGTGCGCGATCCCGAAGTCGGCGAGCTTCACGACGGTCTGCCCGCCGGGGACGCTCGCCTCGGCGAGCAGGATGTTGCCGGGCTTCAGATCGCGGTGCACCATGCCGGCTTCGTGCACGACCACGAGCGCCTCCGCGATGCCGACCGCCACCTCGACGGCCTCCTGCGGGGCGAGCGGACCGTGCTCCAGGCGCGTGCGGAGGTCCTCGCCGTCGACGAGCTCCATCACCAGGAAGCTGGGCGTGGTGTCGCCGTCCGCAGCGAGGTGCGCATCGTGCAGCGCGACCAGATTCGGGTGGCTCAGCCGCCCCAGCATGGTCGCCTCGGTGCGCCGTCGCGCATCGTCCACCGCTGTTCCGCTGGCGAACACCTTCACCGCGACCTCGCGGTCCAGCCGCCGGTCGAGCGCGCGGAAGACCGTCGCCATCCCGCCCCGACCCAACCGGTCGTGCAGCTCATACCGCTCGAGGAGCACTCGTTCGTCCACCGCGCGAGCATACGCGCCCATTCCGTGTCCGTGAATCCGCCGACAGTCAGGTCCACCCCCGTTGCATACGGACGCATCCTGGGCATGACTGATAAGAGTGACGCACGAACCGGAGGAGCCTCGGCCCGAGACGGGTGTGCTCGAGGCGCTGCAGGTCTACCGTGCGGCCGAAGCGGCGATGCGGCGGCGCACCGGGTCGGCGATGGGGATCGGCGAGAACGATCTGCTCGCCCTGCGCCTGATCCTCGACAACACGGCCGCCGGGCGTCCGACCTTCGCCAAGGACGTCAGCGCCTATCTGGGGGTGTCGAGCGCATCCACCACCCTCCTCATCGACCGGCTGACGAAGGCGGGCTTCGTGGAGCGGCGCCCGAGCCGCATCGACAAGCGCTCGGTGGAGCTGGTGCCCACGCGCGCCGCGCTCGGCGACACGGGTCCTCTGCTGGCCGCCGCCCAGGAGCAGATCGCCGCCGCGACCGCCGAGTTGAGCGCCGACGAGGCCGAGACGGTCACCCGATTTCTCACGAAGATGCGCCAAACCGTGGACCGGATCGCGTCCGAGCGCACGGCTAGGCCCAAACGAACGTGAAGTCAAGGGGATTGCTAGGCAATTGAAGTAGTTGTTGTGTGGAGCGCGTCAAGGAAAGGACACTTCTCCATGAACATCCTGCTCATCATCGTTGCCATCATCGCCATCATCCTGCTGCTCACCGGCGGCTTCGTGCAGTCCCTGAACTTCCTGCTCTGGGTCGGAATCATCCTGCTGGTCCTGGCTGTGATCGTCTGGCTGGTGCGACTGCTCACCGGAAGCCGTCGAGTCTAGGCCGGGAGACGCCATGAGCCTCGGCGCAGGGATCTTCCTCGTCGTCGTGGGCGCGATCCTCGCGTTCGCACTCAACGTCCAGGTCGGCTGGATCGACCTGCACCTGGTGGGCTACATCCTGATGGTCGCCGGCGTCATCGGCATCATCATCGGGATCGTGCTGCTCACCCGGCGTCGCACCTCCGTCGCCACCACCCGCTCGGCCGTCGATCCTGCGACGGGCGAGCGCGTGACGCGCCGGACGGGCGAGTCGGACGACATCGTCTGACACCCTCCCTCTCGAACGTAGAAGCCCCCGTGCCGTCTGGCACGGGGGCTTCTGCGTTGCCGATTGATGCGTTGCCGTTCACTCCATCGTGTCGAGGATGCCGACCAGGTCGTCGAAGGTCGTCAGCGGGTTCAGGACGGCGAAGCGCGTGTTCGGCCGGCCGGCGTGCGAGCTCGGCGTGACGAACGCGCGCTGCTCGTCCAGCAGGCGGGCGGACCACACGGCGTAGTCCTCCTTCGTCCACCCCTCGCGCTCGAAGACGACCACGGAGAGCTGCGGGCGCCGCACCAGGCGGAACCCGTCGCGCCGCTCGATCTCGTCGGCGATCTGCTCGGCCAGCCGGATGGATGCCGTCACGGCGTCCCGGTACGCGGCGGCCCCGTGCGACGCCAGCGAGAACCAGAACGGCAGCCCGCGCGCCCGGCGCGTCAGGTGCGCCGCGTAGTCGGACGGGCTCCACTCGGTGTTCTCGGTGAGCGTGTCGAGGTACTCGGCGTGCTGCGTGTGCGCGCGGCGGCCGGCCTCCGGGTCGCGGTAGATCAGCGCGCAGGCGTCGAACGGAGCGAACAGCCACTTGTGCGGGTCGACGATCACGGAGTCCGCGTGCTCGACGCCGGCGAAGCGATGACGCGCGAGCGGGGAGAGCATCCCAGCGAGGCCGTAGGCGCCGTCGACGTGCAGCCAGAACGAGAACTCCGACTTGAGCGCTGCGACGGAGGCGATGTCGTCGACGATTCCGAAGTTCGTCGAGCCGCCGGTCGCGACGACCGCGAAGACCGCGTCGCCGTACTCCTCCAGAGCGGGGCGCACCGCGTCACCGGTGAGGACGCCGGACTCGCCCGGCGAGACCGCGACCACGTCCACATCCATCACCCGCGCGGCCGACGATATGGAGGAGTGCGCCTCGGCGCTGCACACGATCACCCAGCGGCCGGACGGGTTGCCCCGCTCGGTGCGGGCGGCCTCGCGAGCCGCGACGAGCGCGGACAGGTTGCCGAGCGTCCCGCCCTGCACGAAGACGCCGCCCGCCGTGGCCGGAAGCCCGAACTCGGCCGCCAGCCAGGCGAGCACCTGGTTCTCCGCGTAGACCGCTCCGGACCCCTCGAGCCACGAACCGCCATAGACGGCGCTGGCCGACACGACCAGGTCGAACGCGGTCGCAGCCTTGGTCGGAGCGGTCGGGATGAACGAGAGGTACCGCGGGTGGTCGGTGGTGATGCAGGCGGGGGCGAGCACGTGCTCGAAGAGGGCGAGCGCGCGCTCGGCGCCGATCCCGGTCTCCGACACGGTCTGCCCGGCGAGCCGGCGCAGCTCGAACTCGGGCAGCGGCTTGTCGAGCGGGGTGTCCTCGCTCAGGATGCGGCGCCGCGAGTAGTCGAGCACCAGGTCGACGAGCTCACGGGTCTCGGGGGTGACCGCGTGCATGCGGTCGGCGGACGGGGCGGGCGTCTTGGTCATGGAACCTCCGACGGACATGCTTTCACACAGATCCCGCACACGTTTGGCGCGGGATGCACGGAATCGGCGTGGTTCTCCACGATACGCAGCTTTGCTGCGAACCACGAGGCCACGACGGCCGATCAGCCGCGTCCCGGCCGCCCTGGGCGCGGCGGGCATCCTGCTAGGTTCGACCGGTGAGCGACACCCCTGCGGCCGACATCGTGACGGACGAGAGACTCGTCCGTCGACTGCTCGCGGAGCAGCATCCCGACCTCCCGGGAGAGCTGCGACTCGTCTCGGACGGCTGGGACAACCAGCTCTACCGCCTCGGCGACCGCTTGGCCGTGCGCGTTCCGCGCCGCGAAGTCGCCGCGCACCTGATCGAGCACGAGCAGCGGATGCTCCCCGCGATCGCCGCGCGGGTCGGCGTCCCCGTGCCCGCGCCGGTGCGCGTCGGGTCGCCCTCGGAGGCGTTCCCCTGGCCGTGGAGCGTGGTCGAGTGGTTCGAGGGGACCGACGGCGCCTCCGTCGACGCGGCCGGACGTGCCGGGCTGGCGGAGCCGCTCGCACGGTTCGTCGGCGAGCTGGCCGTCCCCGCGCCCGAGGCGCCGAGGAACCCCGTGCGCGGCGTGCCGCTGGCCGAGCGCGACGAGGCCGTGCGCCTGCGACTGCGGTCGCTCTCCGGACGCCGGGAGGTCGCCCACCTCGAGCAGGCTTGGCGCGAGGCTCTGGAAGCGGCGGTGTGGGACGGCCCGCCCCTGCTGCTGCACGGAGACCTCCATCCCGGCAACCTGCTCATCGGCGACTCGGGGTCGCTGGCCGCCGTGGTCGACTTCGGGGATGTGACGAGCGGCGACCCCGCCACCGACCTGGCGACGGCGTGGCTGACGTTCGACGGGGACGCCCGGGAGGCGTTCCGCGCGGCGCTGCCCGCATCCCCCGACCGGGCGACCTGGAGGCGCGCCCGCGGCTGGGCGGTCGCGATGGCGTCAGCGCTCGCGATGTCGTCCGACGACAACCCGCGCATGGCCGCGCTCGCCCGGCACACGCTCGATCAGCTCGAGGAGTGAGCGGCCCTAGAGCCCGCGCTCGTGCGTGGTGCCGGTGACGTGCTGGCCGTCCTCGTCGAGGGCGATCAGGCCGGAGGAGCTCGCGGCCGACGCGGCCAGGTGCTCGATCCACTCGCGGTCGATCGTCGGGGGCCGCGACCCGCTGTAGCGGAAGCGGAGCGGGATGGACGGGTCGATCCAGATCGTGGTGCGGCCGTCGCCGTTCTCCGGCGACTCGCGCCAGCTCAGCGCGAAGGACTCCTTGCGCCGCAGCTTGGAGACGATGACGACCTCGAGGTGCGCCAGCACGCGGTCATCGAAGGAGATCTGCGTGCTGCTGTCGTACATCATGTATCCCATCGGGCACCTCCACGAACACCGTAACCCACCCGGCCTCAGCACCCCCACCGTCGAGTACACGAAAACTGCAC
>NZ_JBQENB010000001.1:0-133086 GCF_052044215.1 Leifsonia sp. 22587 | reverse complement strand
GTTTTCGTGTACTCGACGGTGGGGCGGAGCCCCGGGTCACCAGGAGGAGCGGATGAGCTTCTTGTTGACGAACTCGTCGGCGCCGAAGCGGCCGAGCTCGCGGCCCGAGCCGGAGCGCTTCACACCGCCGAACGGCAGCTCGGCGCCGTCGGCGAGCACCACGTTGACGAACACCATGCCGGCCTCGATGCGGTTCGCGACGCGCTCCGCCTGCTCCTTGTCGGTCGTGTAGAGGTACGACCCCAGGCCGAACGGGGTGTCATTCGCGATGCGGACGGCATCCTCCTCGTCCTTCGCGCGGAACACCTGCGCGACGGGGCCGAAGAACTCCTCCTTCGAGGCCGGGTTGTCCGGCGTGACGTCGGTGAGCACCGTCGTCTCGAAGAACGCGCCGTTGCGGCCGCCTCCGCGGACCAGCGTCGCGCCGTTCTCGACCGCGCGCTTCACCTGCTCGTCCAGGTTCTCGGCCGCCTTGAGCGACGAGAGCGGGCCGAGCGCCGACTCCTCGCTGGTCGGGTCGCTCGCCTCCACCTCGGACAGCTTGGCGGTGAACTTGTCGAGGAACGGCTGGTACAGCTCGTCGATGACCACGAAGCGCTTCGCGGCGTTGCAGGACTGCCCGCTGTTGTCGAGGCGCGCATCCACCGCGTTCTGCACCGCCGCATCCAGGTCGTCGGTGGAGAGCAGGATGAACGGGTCCGAGCCGCCGAGCTCGAGCACGACCTTCTTGAGGTTGCGCCCGGCGATCTCCGCCACCTTGGCGCCGGCGCGCTCCGAGCCGGTGAGCGAGACGCCCTGCACGCGCGGGTCCGCGATCACGGTCTCGATCTGCGGGTGGCTGGCGTAGATGTTGACGTAGGCGCCCTCGGGGAAGCCCGCGTCGAGGAAGATCTGCTGGATGGCGGCCGCCGACTCCGGGCACTGCTCCGCGTGCTTGAGCAGGATCGTGTTGCCGATCACCAGGTTCGGGCCGGCGAAGCGGGCCACCTGGTAGTAGGGGAAGTTCCACGGCATGATCCCGAGCAGCACGCCGAGGGCGGAGCGGCGGACCACGGCCGAGCCGTCGCCGTCGAGCAGCTGGATCGGCTCGTCCTTCAGGAAGTCGTCCGCGTGGTCGGCGTAGTACTCGTAGATGGCGCCGGCGAAGTCGACCTCCGCCAGTGCCTGCTCGACCGGCTTGCCCATCTCGAGCACGATGATGTCGGCGAGCTGCTGGCGGCGCTCCACGTGCAGCTCCCCGACCCGGCGGACGAGCGCTGCGCGGTCCTGCACGGTGGTCGATCGCGACCACGTCCGGAATGCGTCGTCGGCGGCCGCGATCGCGGCCTGCAGGTCGTCGTCGCTGATGGTGTCGAAGGTCTTGACCGTCTCGCCGGTGGCGGGATTGGTCACGGCGTAGCTCATGGCGCTCCTCTTCTTCGCTGAAACGGGTCTGGCCCATCATGACAATACGGCTTCCGAGGCGGCTGTGACTCGCCATCCCGTCCAGCCGGAGACCCGTCCCTCGACAGCGCGTACACGTTTCCGAATGTTCGCCCGCGATCCCCTGCGAGCCTTCGCACGAACGATTCCCTTTGCGCGAGCCCAGCGTTCAATGGGCGTCATCAGCGCGGCGCCGGAACGGCGTGAGAACGGCGTCGCGGCGTCGAACGCGTCGAGCGAAGGAGGACCCGGTGGAGCTCAGCGGCAAGAGCGTGGTCGTCACGGGCGGCAACAGCGGGATCGGGGCAGCGATCGTCCGCTCCCTCGCGGCAGCCGGTGCGGCCGTGGTGATCGACTACGTCGCCCATCCCGAGGACACGGCGGACCTCGTCAAGGAGGTGACCGCCGGTGGAGGCCGGGCGATCGGCGTCGAAGCGGACGCGTCGACCACGGCGGGCATCGACAAGCTCATCCAGACCGCCGTCGACGAGTTCGGCCGGCTCGACGCCTACGTCAACAATGCCGGCATCGAGAAGCGGCACAGCCTCCTGGAGGTCGACGAGAAGACCTTCGACGAGGTCATGTCGATCAACCTCAAGAGCGCCGTCTTCGGCACGCAGCGCGCCGCGCAACGGTTCATCGCCCAGGGCGGCGGAGGCGTCGTGGTCAACGTGTCCTCGGTGCACGAGGACTGGCCGATGCCCGGCAACCTCAGCTACTGCGTCTCGAAGGGCGGGATGCGGATGCTGACCCGGACCGCCGGCGTGGAGCTGGGGCCGCAGGGAGTCCGCGTCGTGAGCGTCGCGCCCGGCGCGGTGAACACCCCGATCAACGCCGCCACCATGAAGGACGACTCGCTGCGGCAGAAGCTGGAGAACAGCATCCCGCTGCGCGAGGTCGCCGAGCCCTCGCAGATCGGCGACGTCGTCGCGTTCGTCGTCTCGGACGCCGCGAAGTACATGACGGCCACGACCGTCTTCGTCGACGGCGGCATCATGCACGGCAGCGTGGGACTGTGATCGCGAGGGAGTGACCGATGACCGAGCCGCACATCCTCATCCTCGGAGCCGGCTTCGCCGGTTTCACGCTGGCCAGGGACCTGCGCCGGGATGCCGCGGCGCACCGGCTCCGCCTGACCGTCGTCGAGCCGCAGCCGTACCTGACCTACAAGCCGCTGCTGCCCGAGGTCGCGGGCGGCGAGACGCAGGCGCGCGACAGCGTCGTCCCGATCCGCCGGCCGCTCCGCCACGCGGACGTCGTCTCAGGGACGGTCGAGTCGGTCGACCCGGACGCGAAGCTGGCCGTCGTGCGCGCGCTCGACGGCACGCAACGCTCCCTCTCCTACGACCACATCGTGTTCGCCCTCGGCGCGGTCACGAAGACGCTGCCCATCCCGGGCCTCGCGGAGAACGCCATCGGATTCTCGAGCGTCGAGGAGGCGTCGTTCCTGCGCGACCACGTGCTGGAGCGCATCCGCTTCGCCGCCGCGACGAGCGACCGCGCGGAACGACAGCGCGCCCTGACCTTCGTCTTCGTCGGGGGCGGGTACACCGGCGTCGAGGCGATCGCAGAGCTGCAGCGCCTCGCGACGGCGGAGCTGGAGCGGTACCGCGAGCTCGACGGCGAGCGGATGAGCTGGCTGCTGATCGAGGCCGCCGGCCGCATCGCCGCGGAGCTGACCGAGCCGCTGTCCGCCTGGACGCTGCGGCTGCTGCGCCGGCGCGGCATCCGCGTCCTCCTCCGCACCGAGGTGAAGTCGTGCGAGGGCGGCGACGTCGTGCTCAGCAACGGGGAGACGCATCCCTCGGACACCATCGTCTGGGTGGCCGGCGTCACGCCGAACCCGGTGCTCGAGCGAGCCGGCGTGCCGCTGGGGAAGAAAGGTCACGTGCAGTGCGCCGCGACCATGCAGGCGGTCCGCGACGACGGAACGGTGGTCGACGGTGTGTGGGCGCTCGGCGACGACGCGCAGGTCCCCGACCTCACCGCGGAGCACCAGCCGGCGTATTACGCGCCGAACGCGCAGAACGCGATCCGGCAGGCGCGGGTGCTGGCCGACAACCTCCGCCGCGCGCTCGACGGGCGCGGTCCCGTCGAATACCGGCACCGCTCGCTCGGCACGCTGGCCAGCTACGGCGGAATGCGCGGGGCGGCGGTGCTCCGCGGCCTCCCGCTGCGGGGGCTGCCGGCCTGGGCGGTCGACAAGGTGTACCACGCGATCGCGCTGCCGAGCCTGAGCCGCCGGTTCCGGCTGGTGCTCGGGTGGATCGGCAACGGGCTGACGCCGCGCGACGACGCCCCCGTCAGCGCCTTCCCCGAGCCGCGGCAGCGCTTCCGGGAGGCGGCCGAGGAGCAGTCGAAGAAGTGAGCCGCTCCCGTGGCCGTTGACGGGGCGGCGCGGAAGCGTTGGATGGCGGAGGACACGAAAGACGTGGAGGAGACAGCATGGCGACGGTGAGCGAGTTCGTGATCGAGCGGATCCGGGAGTGGGGCGTCCGGCGCGTCTTCGGGTACCCCGGGGACGGCATCGGGGAGTTCGACGGCGCGCTCGGCAAAGCGGAGAGGGCCGGAGAGGGCCTCGAGTACATCCGGCCGACGCACGAGGAGATCGCCGCCTTCATGGCGACGGCGCACGCCAAGTTCACGGGTGAGGTGGGCGTGTGCATCGCCACGTCGAGCCCGGGCGGCTTCCACCTGATCAACGGCCTCTACGACGCCAAGATGGACAATCAGCCGGTGGTCGCGATCGTGGGCCAGCAGGGGCTCGACTCGCTGGGGACGTTCAACCAGCAGGAGAGCCACCTCGAGCGGACGTTCTCCGACGTGGCGGCGTACGTGCAGACGATCGTGTCGCCCGCGCAGGCCCAGGCCGTCGTCGACACGGCGTTCCGGACCGCGATCACCCGTCTGCAGCCGTGCGTCATCATCCTGCCGCACGACGTGCAGGGCCAGAAGATGGTGGAGCCGGGCCCGGAGATGTGGCAGTCGCGGTCCAGCGCGGTCGCGCCGTCCATCCGCATCGCTCCGCCACTGGAGCAGCTGCAGGCGGCCGCGGACGTCATCAACGCCGGCGAGCGCGTCACCTTCCTGGTCGGAGCGGGCGCGAACGGCGCGACGGCGGAGGTGCTGGAGGCGGCCGAGCTCGCCGGCGCCGGCGTCATCACCAGCCTGCGGGGCAAGCAGGTGGTGCCGTCCGATGTCCCGTTCCACACGCAGCAGCTCGGGCTCCTCGGCTCGCGGGCGAGCTACCAGCAGATGAAGGACTGCGACACCCTCGTGCTCCTCGGCACGAACTACCCATACGGGCAGTTCCTGCCCGCGACCGGGCAGGCGCGCGCCGTGCAGATCGACCTGCGCCCGGAGCAGCTCGGGATGCGCTACCCGACCGAGGTCAGCATCTGGGCCGACGTGAAGGCCACGCTGGACGGCCTCCTGCCCCTGCTGACCCGCAAGGAGGACCGCTCCTGGCAGGAGAAGGTCATCGCCGACATGGCCAAGTGGGACGACGAGCTGACGGCGCAGGCGGAGCAGACGTACGACGACGGCGTCAATCCGCGCCGCGTCTACCAGGAGCTGAACAAGCGCCTCCCCGCCGGTGCGATCGTCACCGCGGACGCGGGCACGACCGCCGACTGGTACGGCCACTACATCCGGCTGCACGACGGGATGCTCGGGGACCTCTCCGGACGGCTCGCCAGCATGCTGGCGGCCATGCCGTACGCCGAGGCCGCCAAGTTCGCGTTCCCCGACCGCGCCGTGGTGTGCACGATCGGCGACGGCGCGTTCCAGATGCTCGGGATGAACGAGCTCATCACCATCAAGAAGTACCTTTCGCGCTGGTCGGACCCGACGTTCATCGTGCTCGTGCTCCACAACGACGACCTGACGCAGGTCTCCTGGGAGATGCGGACGGAGGACGGCAACCCGGTGTGGTCGACGTCGCAGGACGTCGAGTCGGTGGACTACGCCGGGTGGGCACGACTGCTGGGCTTCAACGGCATCACGGTCACCGAGGACGACGACGTGGCGGCGGCGTGGGATGCGGCATTCGCCCATCGGGGAGTCACGCTGATCGACGCGCACACCAGCAAGAACGTCCCGCCGCTTCCGCCGCACATCACGTTCGAGTTCGCCAAGAACACGGCGAAGGCGCTGCTCAGCGGCGACCCCGAGGGCTTCGGCGCCATCAAGGACTCGGCCACGTCGCTGGTCACGGAGGGGGTGGAGCGGGTCAAAGGCGCTTTGCGGCGGGACGACCGCGACCACGGCGACGACGGGAGCTGAACGGGAGGCGCGGCTGCGCGGCCTTGCCGGGAGCATCGCGCATCCCGGCGGTCCGCGTTGCGCGCGTTCACGGTAGAAATGGAGTCGTGAGCGACGAGGAATCCATCGAGTCCGCCCTGCGCGCGGCAGACGTGCTGATGCACGTGGCAGCGCAGTCGGTGATGGAGGTCGACCACATCGTCACGTCGCCGCAGTTGCGCGTTCTGGTGTTCATCGCGACCCGCGGTCCGCAGAACCCGGGGGACGTGGCCGTGGAGCTGGGCGTCCACGCCTCGAACGCGACGCGCACCAGCGAGAAGCTCGTCCGCCTCGGCCTCATCGAACGGCGGGAGGATCCGTCGGACCGCCGCTACGTGCGCCTCAGCCTCACGCACGAGGGCGAGCGCCTGGTGCAACGCGTGATCGCCCACCGCCGCAACGCCGTCGCGCAAGTCCTCGCCGCGATGCCGCCGGAGGAGCGCGAGGCCGCGTCCCGCGCGTTCGCCGCCTTCGCCGGCGCCGCGGGCGTCGCGCCCTTCGAGGACGGCCGGTTCACGCTCGTGCAGCCGGGGGCGGCGGGGCTGTCGGCGCCGTCAGCCTGACGGCAGCTTGACCTTGTCGTAGGCCGATCCTCCTCTGCTCACGAGGTGAACCTGGTCGGGGTGCAGGTCCGGTTCCGTCGAGAGGCCCCCGGTCCTGATCAGTGGGCTCTCATACGCCCTTGCTCCGATGAGACCTCCGAACTTCAGTTCCCTGAGCCCCTTGGGCACCGGATCGAACGACTTCGCGATGTAGGCATGGGGCGAGAAGATCACGACATCCAGCCCGGCCCTGGTCGCCGGTCTCAAACTCGAGACGAACACGTCCGGTGTGATCCTCGTCGTGTGGACGAAGTGCGCTAGGTCGGCGATCACCAGCATCTGGGGCTCGCCCCGCTGCCGGCTCCCGCCGAGGTGCAGGTATTCGGTGAGCAGAGCCGCGTCCTGAGCAGCATCGTCCGGCTTGTCGTGCCAGATCACGCTTCCCACATCGTGCACGAGCTCGGCCAGGTCTTCGAAGCGCTGGCCGTGGTCGGCGAGCACGGTTCGAGCGCCGGTCGCGGCGAGCGCGTGCAGCAGCGTTCGTTGAAGGATCACCTCCTGATCCTCATCGGCGGCCGCACAGAGGAAGAACGGTTGGGCGCCGCGAACGAGTCCGACGACGTCGGTCGTCTGGCATGACATGGCCAGAGGCAGGTCCGCACGCGCGGTCCAGTCGGCGACCTGCGGCAGGGCGCCGAAGTCGCTCAGGGGCAACTCGTCGGGAACCATCGGGATCCGCGCCGGCCGCTCGCCTGTCCACTCGGCGTCCCGCCGCGCGACCTCGCGGTCGAGAGCATCCAGCACCTCGGTGTCGTTCGCGCCCTCGGCCGGCAGGTAGAACTGGATGGCGGTCGGCGCCTCCAGCAGCAGCTGCCCTCGACCGAGGATCTCCGCCTGCACGACGCGCTCCCGGCCGAACAACGCGGCGACGTCGGCCTCGTCGTTGAGATAGAGCGCCATCTTCGTGGGGATGTTGCTGCTCATGTTCATCCGGAGGGAGTTCGCGCGGTTCGCCGTCATGACGAGGTGGACGCCGAGTGCGGCCCCTTCACGCAGGAGCTGGATCAGTTGTGCGTCGATCGCCTCCTTGCGCTTGTCCTGTGCGATCGCGTCGTAGCCGTCGAGGACGGTGACGATGACCGGCAGCTCCTCCCCCGTCTTGGCGGCGAACTGGGCGGCGTTGGCCACGCCCGCCGTCCGGAGCTGCCGCTTGCGCTCGCCGAGCACCCGGCCGATCCGGTCCAGCGCCTTCCGCAGCTTCTCGTGCTCCTCGAGCGTCACCAGATCGGCGACGTGCGGAAGACGCTGCAGCGGCAGGAGACCGTTGTTGCCGAAGTCCAGAAGGGTGAACTGCACCTGCAGCGGGCTCCGCTGGCGCGCCAGGTTCATCACGAGCGTCTGCAGCACCGTGGACGCACCATAGCCGGGACTTCCGAAGACGGCCAGATGCGATGCCTCTTCGAGGGCGAAGACGTAGGTCTCCTGCGACTGCCGGCGCGGGACGTCCAGCCGGCCCAGTGGCACCCCGGGCCCTTCGCCTACAGCTGGCGTCGTCAGCCGGCCATCCAACGGCGGCAACCACGGCCTATCCGGCAGCACGGCCTGGGCCCCCTGTGCCACCTCCGCGAGGTGAGCGACGACCGCCCTCAGCTCGCTGACGCGATCACCACGCGCCTCCCGTATGGTCTCTTCGCCCGAGAGGTCGCGCGTCCACAGGTCGTACTGCCCGACGTCGTTGACCCGGTAGATGCGTTCGTCCACCGCGCTCGTGTCCGCCGAGCCGGGATCGTAGGCAGCCCCCGACCACGCGGACTGGAAGAGCTCGTAGATCTCGTTGTTGCCCACGTGCAGGTAGGCCCGGCCCGGCTCGACGATGCCGGCCGCATCCGGCGTCTTGATGATCTCGTTCGAGTCGGTCACGTCGGCGACCTTCAACGCCAGCTTGAAGCGGCTGTTCGACCAGATCTGGTCGTTCACCACTCCGCTCGGCTTCTGGGTGGCCAGGATCAGGTGAACGCCGAGCGATCGCCCGATCCGCGCGGTCGAGACGAGCTCCTCCATGAACTCCGGTTGGTTCGCCTTCAGCTCCGCGAACTCGTCGGAGATCAGGAACAGATGCGGGAGGGGTCTCGCCGGGTAGTTCTTCCTCTCGATCGGATCGCCCTCCTGCCGGCCAAGCTTGTAGAGCCGCGTGTACCCATTGATGTGGTTGACGCCGTACTCGCCGAACAGCCGCTGCCGCTTCTGAAGTTCGGCGCGGATGGACGCGAGAGCCCGCGCCGAAGCGGCGCCGTCGAGATTGGTGATGGATCCCAGCAGATGAGGCAGGCCGGCGAACATGTTGGCCATTCCGCCGCCCTTGAAGTCGATCGGCAGGAAGCCCACATCCTCGGGCGCGAAGTTGACCGCGAGCGACAGGATGTACGACTGCACGATCTCCGATTTGCCCGAGCCCGTCGTTCCCGCGACGAGACCGTGCGGGCCGTGGGCTCGCTCGTGGAGGTTGAGTTCGACGAGGTCGTCCTTCCCCCGCAATCCGAGCGGCACGGCGAGCGTCTTGGAGGTGTCCGCCTCGGACCAGCGCCGACCCACCTCGAGGTGCTCGACCTCTTCGACCTGGTACATCTCGAGGAAGCTCACAGCGGTGGGGATCGCGTTCTTCTCGACCTCCACGTGCGTCAGGTTCGACAGGCGCCGAAGTGCCCGCTCCAACCCTCGCGGTCTCGCGTATGGCACGAAACCCAGCGCCACATGGACGCGCCCGTCGTTGACGAGTGTGCCGGCGCTGCGGTTCCTGTACTCGATGAGCGCGGTCACGGTCTCCGGCAGCATGGTGCGGTCCTCGGTGCACCAGATCACGGTCACCCCCAGCGCGCTCATGTCCTCCGCCAGGTACTCGTTGATCGCGTGTCCGGCGAGATGGGTGTCGTCGAGGACCGTGAGGACATAATGCGGCGCGAACACCGGCTTCTCCCGAGTCGACTCCCGCAGCGCCTGCCGCCGCCTCGCGAGGATCCGGGTGAAGCTGCCGAGGACCATGTCGCGCGTCTTCGCGTTGCGGACGATCCCGCGGAGGTTCAGGTCGTGCAACGTGAAGTGCGGCAGGAAGCGCCAGTGCAGCCACTCCTCCCGGTACGACGGCTCGTCTACCAGCGCGAGGAACTGGAGATCGCGGTACGAGTGGAAGACGGCCAGCTGGAACAGGAGGCCGGCCGCAGCGGTCGTCACGGCGTCACGACCCCCGACCAGCCCGATCGTCTGCGATCGCAGGCTCAGCGGCATCGGCACCTGGCGCTGCGTCGCATGGCGTGCGACCAGTTCGGCGACCCTTCGAGCGTCGTGGTCGTCGTCGCGCTCGTCGACGTCGGAGGTGATCGTCAGGGACGACGGGATGTCTCCCGTGCCCAGTGAGACCTCCAGGAAGTCCCGGTTGTTCGGAAGCCTCTCGTAGATGCGCGAGTCATACGCGTCGACGAGGTCGATCGCTGCGTCCGGCGCGGGCAGGGCGTGGTCACGCACCCGTCTCTCGAGTGCCGAGAGCCGCCCGAGGGACGCGACGGCATCGAGCAGGTACCGCTCATAGCTCTCCCGTCTCACCGCCTTCTGCCGCTGTCTCGCCCGACGCTCGCTCACGAAGGTCGACACGGTGAATGCCGCAGTAATGATGCTCATCAGGGCCATGCCGAGCATCAGCAGCGGATTCCGCCCGGACAGCACGGTGGTGACCACGCCGACGGCGACCATCCCCAGGGGTGGCAGGAGCGCTTTGAGGATGCCGTTCCTGTCCGGCTTCTGGGGTGGCTCGATCTTCCGCAGCTCGATCTTCTCGGTCGGCAGCTCGAGAGAGATCCTCGGGCTCCGCCGGTACTCGGGGAAATCGGGAGGGAACTCGGGTGCCTTCGGCTGCCGGAGCACGGCGGCCTCGTTCACCTCCACGCCGGGCGCGAAGGTCGTGAGGCGCCACTGCGAGGGTCTCCTCTCGAGCAGGACCTCCGGTGTGAGCAAGCGGTCACCCGGTTTCAGCGGCCCGAGCAGCTCCGGCTCGGTGATGCGCCGGTCGTTGAGATAGACGAGGCCGCCTGCGGGGTCCACGACGAGGGCATCGTTCCGGACGACGACGGCGACGCCGCCGCTCGACGACGTTCGCACGGTGGCGGCCGACGACTTCCCGAGGACGGTGTCTTCCGTCATGTTCAACTGCAGGTGCGTCGTCCTCGCGAGGCGCGCATCCACGATCAGCAGTTCGATTCCCGCCAGCAGTCGAATCCCGGGGCTGACGGCCTCGCCGTTGACGAACAGCCGGTCGTTGATCACGCCGATCGTGAGCCCGTCGCGGACGGCGGAGCGGCGATCCTCCGTGAGAGTGATGCTGATCAGCCGTTCACCGAGCATGTGGACGACGAAAAGCACCGTCTCGGGTTCCAGCCGATCGTCGATCAACCGATCACTCGGCTCGGACATGGTGGATGTGCCGAACGTGTCGTCGACCGCCGGAGCGCTCACCGCTCCACCCCCAGTCGCCCGGTGAGGTCGTCGATCTTCGCGCTGTAGTCTTCGAGGCGCTTCTGCTTCGTCGCGCCGTCCATCCTCGCGTCCAGTTTCGTCGCCTCGTAGAGCTCCGTGTAGGCCAGCAACGTGAGCTGGTCGTCTCCGAGGTTCTGCGCCAGGCTGAGGGCACGGTCGAGTTCTCCCCGGGCGAGATGGATCCAATAGCCCAGCGTGTTGTCGTCGGTCTTCGTGGAGATGCTGTCGAGCACCGCCTGCTTCTGCGTGCCGGTCAGTTCCGCAAGCTCGATGGAGCTCGCCGCGAGGATGTAGCGGGCGGATTTCGGCAGGTCGTCGGGACTGTAGTCGCGCAGTTCCGCCAGCGCCCGGGCGTAGTCGCGGGTGAGGAACTCCGCCTGGGCGGCGATGATCGCCTCCTGTCTCGGCAGCGTCTGCACGTACGACACATAGGTGAACCAGCCGAGAACGGCCGCCCCGACGATCGCTGCCACCCCTCCCACCGTGAGCAGCCGGTGCCGAAGACGCGGCACCGTTGCCGTCCGCCGGGCGGCGCGATACGACTCGGAAAGGCACTCCGCGTCGATGAACGCCGCGATCTCCTCCGGTGTGCCGAGACCCGACATGGTCATGCTGAGCGCGTCGGTGAGCACCGCCGAGCCGTCGACCAGGTGCTCGAAGGGCAGCCGCGGGTGGAACACGCTGAGGACGAGCGCTTTGTACCCCGCGAGGAAGCGCGCGTCGTCGGAATCCATCGGTGTGAGCATTCCCGCCAGGCCGGAGTGGGCGGGACGGGCACCCGCTCCTGTCAGCAGGATGTTCTCCGGATGGAGGAACGGCACACGGAAGCCCGCCGCCCGCGGGACCAGTGTTGCGAGCCTCTGCGCCGTCTGCAGCCTCGCCAACCGGGTGCGTGCGCTCAGCGTCGCCTGCCGCAGAGTCACGGCCCCCGGTGGCACCGCATACTCGACGACCGCCGCGAACTCGTCGGACGTGTCCGGGCCGATGCGGACATGGTGACGGATGACCTCCATCGACGCCATCGCGATCTGGGCGCCTGCCACCTTCACGCGCAGAATGTCGCCGGCGCGCTCGAACTCGAGTGCGTCGCGTCCGTCGGAGAGCTTCATCTGCCTGTCCCTTCTGTCGTTGAAATGACCTTATCGAAATATTTGATTCCGTGTCTGTTAGGGTCATATTCGGGACGGGGAACGATCTCGCGTCCCGGCGCCGAGGACAGGATCGGCGCATCCACTCGCGCGGGAGGTAGGCATGCTCAGGAAGGCCATCGTGAGCCTGTGTGCACTCGTTGTGGCTCTCGTCCTCGCGGGATCGACCGCGCTGGTGAACCCTCACGGCAGCGGCGCGCCGGCAGGAGCTCCGACCATCGCGCTCGTGAACGAGGATCAGTCCGCCGACTTCAACGGCGAGACCTACCATTTCGGCCAGGAGTTCGTGAGCCTGGTCTCCAACGACACCGAGTACAACTGGCAGGTGGTCTCACGTGCGGTGGCCGAGAGCGCCTACGCCGGCCGGGCCGTCAGCGCCATGATCGTCCTGCCTCGGTCGTTCTCGCATGACATCCTCACGCTTGAGGACCTCGCCCCGACCAGGGCCGCCGTCGACTACAAGGTGGTCCTAGGCGATCGACTCTCCCGCGAGCGCCTGGAGGGTCAGCTCGCCACGATCCTGCGCGACTTCAACACCCGGATCGTGAAGATGTACTTCGCCAGCATCGCCGCGAACATCTCGGATGCCCAGACGGCCATGAGCTCGGTCGTCTCTCGGCACTCCGGCCTGGTCGACATTCTGGACGGGTCGATCGCCCCCTCCCTTGGGACGACGTCTGCGCGCCATGGCAGCAGCGTGGGCCTCGCCCGCCTCTTGACGGCGCTGAACTCGGGATGGATCGCAGCCCAGAACGGCTTCACGGACCGCACCACCGGAGCGCTGACCTCCGTCGCCGACTCGCTCGGCGATCAGCAACCACACCTGTCCGAGTACTTCCTGCTCCAGGAGCAGATCGCCCACACCAACGTCGTCAACGGGAACGCCGCCATTTCAGAGCAGGCCGCGTCGGACAAGGACCACTACGACCGGGCCTTCACGGACCACATCGACGACCTGCTGTCCGGGAAGGACGCCTGGACCGGATTCGACGGGCTCTCCTCCCGTGCCCCGGACGGGACCCGAACCGGCGCGCTGGCCGACCTCGAGCAGGCCGTCGCGAACTACGAGACCATCGTGACCGACTACAACGCCCGAGTCGACGCGCTGACCTCGTCACTGGAGCACCAGCGATCCCATCTCACCGAATCTCTTCGGCGCCTGGAAGCGCTCGAGACGTCCCTGCTCACCCAGTTCTTCGCGCTCACCATGCCCGGCGACAACGCCGCTCTCGGTGTTCCCTCCGGAGATCCTGCGATCGACGAGTCCACCTACCGCATCGATCCCTCAGCGCTTCCGGCGTACGGTGCGCGACGGGCGCTCGCCCGGTTGATCGCCGGCGGCTTCGGCGACAGCGGGGCCTCGGACGCTGTCCTCCGCCAGGAGCAGAAGATCCGCGATCTCGTGGCCACCATCCCGACCGATCCGGTCCAGTACGACGCACTGTTCGCCGAGCTTCAGGGCGCTTCAGGGTTCGACCCGTCGCCCTACCGGAGTCAACTCGAACTCATCCGCGCATACGCTCACGCGCACGGCGTCGCCTCTCCGGCCCTCACACTGCTGCAGCCCACCGGGGCGGCTGTCGCCACGCACGCCGCGACGCGGACGGTACCGGTCGACGTCCCTCCCGATACTCGATACACCGTGAGCGCGGCGTTGCCCGGGGGCCTCCCGGCCGAGGCCGCCGGCGTCTCGCCGGTCATGCCTGCCCCATCGTGTCCGCAGACGATCCCGGAGTGCGTGACGATCGACGCGGCGTCCGCGTCGGCCACCGTCGACAACAGGGGCGGCAGCGAACCGATCTCTGTCACCCTCCAGTACACGATCGACCTGACCGGTGTGGAGGGTAGTGCCACCGTGACCTATATCGCGCAGGACACCACCTCCTCCGACGTCGTCGGCCCTTCGCACACCATCGGGAGCGACACCTATCTGCTGGTCCCGGCAGACGCGGCAACGCAGGCGATCGGCGGGTCGGATTTCGCAGGGATCTCGACATACCTGAGCGGCATCCGCACGGCCGCCAACCTGCTGCTTCTCCTCTTCGGCGCGCCGTCCGACAGTCTGGACGACTTCAGCGCGGCGGTGGTGCCCACGCGCGACTTCGAGGGACGGAGCAGCGAGTCGGTCTACAACCGTTACGGCACGGTCGACGCGTCCACGATCGAGAGCCGCCTCAGCGAGGCGGACGTCGCGGACTTCCAGGAACTCGGCCGTGACAACATCGCGGCGATCATCGCCCAGATCGACGCGGTGAGGGAACACCTCGAGGCCACCGATGCCGACCTCGACACGACAGCGGCGCTCCACCTCTCGCCGACGTACTTCTCGGAGGCGCTCCGCCGGTTGCAGGGCTGGTACGCAGCGGCGATCGCCAGCATCAGCGCTGCGCCGGCGCTCTGGCGGGAGGGGGAAAACACCGTGGTCCAGCTGACCACCGTGCCGTGGAATGGCGGACCCGAGGGCACCGCCGAGCTTTACGTGGACGAGCGCACGGGTTCCGCCCTCTACTCCGCTCTCTCGGATCTCGTGGCGTCCACGCGCAACGGCGCCCGGAGCGTCGCCGCGAGCGCGCAGCTCATCGAGGACAACTCCGCACAATTCGACACGTTGGTCGAAGGGGTTACGGCTACGCAGACGGACACCGAGGCCGTGCTCGACGCGATGAACCAGACGATCAAGACCGGCACTGCGGATGCAGCCGCGGGAGGCGAGTTCAGCAAGCGGTTCTCGACCGTGCTCGCCAACACCCGCGCCGCGGGCGCTGACCAGGCGAAGATCTACGAGGCGTTCGCCAACCCGGTGACGGCGACGGACGCGACGCCGGCGGGGACCGCACCCGGCGAGGGCGGCTTCGATGCCCGGTGGCCGCTCATCTTCGGAGCGGGTTCCGTGATCGGCGGGCTGGTCAGCTGGCTGCTCCCGCGCCGCCGGCCACGAGCGACGACACAGAAGCCGCGCTCGTCCACCGACGAGATCGCCTGATCTCCGGACGCTACCCCTCGGCGACCCCTAAACCTCGCGATCGCGGAGGAACGCTTCCCGCTCGTCCCCGTGCCTCGCGGCCTGCTCGTCGAGGTCCGCTCGGAATCCTGCGATCACCTGTGTCGCCCGGCGCACCTGATGGTCTCCTTCCTCGGCGACACGCTCGAGTTCGGCGATGAAGCCGGGTGCTGTTTCAGCTCCGTGCCGCGCAGCGACCTCGTAGAAGGCTTCCTGCATCCGCGCGAGCCGTGACCGGTAGCCGGCGACGAACTCTTCCGCCTGGTCGAGACGCCGGCGCGCAGCAGCAGTTTCTTCCTGCTGCGCCTGCTCCAGCCCTCCGAATGAATGGTGGGTCGTCATGTGATGCTGTTCACTCCGTGGGTGTAGTCGAGGTCCGCCACGATGCGGCCGATCCCTTGTTCGACCTTCTCGGCGACCTGTCCGGCCAGTACCGAGTTCGGGATCACCGTGTTGCCGAGGGCGAAGAGCAGCCGGGCCGTGTCGGCCTCGAGCGCAGCCCAGTTCGCGGCGCGGACGAGCGCGTTCCTGCTGTGGACCATCGGCGGCAGCAGCGCGTTGAGGAGCCTCACCGCTGCGTCGTGGAGGAGCACGTCCATTCCGCGATGCGCGTCGTCGATCGCACCGTGGAGGCCGCTCGCGATCCCCGCGAGCAGGTCCGCCAGATCGGGGCTCCCGTGGTCGGCCCTCGCTCCGGAACCGGACATGTCGTTCTCCTTCCGTCAGCGCGCCGCGTACAAGGACGCCCAGAGTTGGTCTTGTGCACCTGCCGTGGCGACCGCGTTGCTGATTCCGTTCGCGAGCCGGTCGACGACTCGTACGTGGTCGTCCAGCTTTCGGTCGACGGCGGCGACCGCGTGTTCGTCGATGTTGGCGTGCGCCTGCAAGCGGTGAACGGCCACGCACTGCTCGATGTCCCTCTCGGTGATGTACGGAAGCGCGCCCATCGCGTCTTTCGCTTCGTTGAGGCCGTCCGCGAGCTGTGGCACCAGGCCGCTGTTGACCGTCTTGATCGTGCGGAGCACGTCCATCGTGCTGAAGATCCGCGACGCCAGCGCCATCGCTGCGACCGTGTCGATGAGGACCATCACGCCCGACACGGCACCGCCCACGGCCGACGCGATCGCCGGATCGTGGAGGCTTTCGGCAGCGCCGGTGAGCATCTCGGTGAATCCCTGCCGGTATCCAGGCGGTACGAGGCTGCACAGGTTGTCCATGATCTCGTGCATCGTCCGACCCTGAGCGCCGGTACCGATGACCGACCCGTCCTTCGCAAAGCCGAACCCGGTGTCGAGGTTGTGGTAGTTCAAGAACCACTGGCCACGTGCGGCCTTCACGTAATCCGCCCGCACCCGTGCCGTTGCCGTGGAAGTTGCCGATCACATCCCACTCGTTGACATAGTTGTGCAACGGGTTCTTCCCCGCGGCGATCTGAACCTTCACCCAGTCGCGCGCCTGCGGCGAGAGCACGTCCCACGGGTCGGGCCCGTTGAACGTCACCGCCGGCAGGTGGAACTCGGCCGCGACCAGCAACGCCAGGTAGCCACCGAGCGAGTGCCCGGTGACGGTCACTGACGACGCCGCGTACGTGCTCCTGACCTTCTCGGCGTAGGCCATGGCCTGTTCCGCCTGCGTCTTCGCCAGCTTCGAATCCACGATCGATGTCATGTCCGTACTGAGATCCGCCCGGTGAGAGGGGTTCGTCCCGGCATACGACACGGTGATCTGCGAGAGGTCCGGCTTCCCGCCGACCAGTGGAGCGACGGTCATCGCCTGGAACCCGGTGACAGGGTCAGCGGAGGTGTCGACGACGTGCCACCCAGGCGCACCCGGCGGGAATTGGTAGCCAGCAGAGATGGGCGGAGTCCGCGTCAGCGGATCGACCTTGTACGCCTCGTTGGCGATGCCCTTGTATTCCTCTGCCGTCGTCATCGAACTTCCTCGCTCGTACCGTCGCTGAAGACGACGTTCACACGCCGTGGGTCAGCGCCCGCTCGAGGAGTGGCCTGCGGAAGCGGCTCGGATGCACCGTTGCCGACGCCGAGAATCGCTTGGTACTCCGTACCGCCCACTGTGATCACCGCGTTCGCGGCCCAACTCCCACTCCCGTCGACGCTGCCGTCGCTCGTGAAGGTGATGGTCTCCAGATCGGGGTTCAGGTAGCCGTCGATGAATTCGACCGCCGCCTTCTTCTGGTTCGTGAGATTCGCCTGCCGCTGATTCATCAAGTTGCCTCCAGCCCATGAGCATCCGGAAATCACTGCCATGGCGCCACCGAGTACGAACAGGACTGCTAACGCTCGCCCCACCGCGGATCCGTTGAATCGCCCCGAATCGGGTCGGGAAGTTGCGGCCCTTGCCCTCGACGCGCGCACCGGGCATTGTCGAGCCCCTTGCTCCGTCGGCACGCTGAGTAGCTCCTTCACCCCGCCACCACCTCGAACACATCCCCGTTGCCCACCGGGAAGTCGGCGATGACGTCGTGATCGCCGAGCGCGATCGGCTTGTCCTTCAGGCGGAGCCGCCACTCCGGGGGCATGACGATGTGGTGCTCCCGGAGCACCTGCGCGAGCAGTTCGGTCAGGCGGCCGAGCGTCACGGCCGTGGGGACGCGGAGGTCCAGCTGCCGGCCGCGCAGTTCCAGGCTGACGTCAATGTGTAGGTCCGGCATCTCTCCTCATTCGTCTGGTGGCGTTCTTCCTCCCGAGGAGGATCGCCAGGCCGATCGCGGGCGGCGCGGCGATGCTCATGAGCAGCAGCCACATGCCGTCGCCGCCGCGAGCCGTGCGCTCGGCGCTGTCGAGGGACGGCCGCTGCGGCGCGGGCGAAGCGAACAGCGCCCGCCTCGTCTCGGCGTAGCTCTTCGAGAAGAGCGGATTCGGGCGAGCATCGAAGGCGACCGAGCGGGCGGCGTGCTCGACGGAAGCCCGAGAAGCGGCCAGAGCCGTCGCACGCTCCGACAGCTCCGGCAGGAACAGCTCGGCCCGCACCGGGAAGTCGCTCGAACCGCTGACGCTCAGCCCTGAATTGGTGATCACTTCCGGGATCAGGTGGAGGCGTCCGTCTCCGGCCGAACCGTCTCCGCCCGGACCGTTCCCGCCGCTCTCGGTGTCCGCCCGGGCGGAGTTCTGGGCGAGCAGCACGAGGCTCACGCCGAGCAGCGTGGCCATGACACCCCCCAGCGCACGACGCGCGGCAGCATCGACCTCAGAAGCCGAAGCTCTGCGCATCCTGAGCATCGCGCTCCGCGACGGTGTCGGCGTAGGAGTTCAGCTGCTCGTTGATCGACTGCAGCAGCTGCTCGAACTGCTGGACGTTCTTGTAGAGCTGGTCGTACTGGTTCAGGTATGCCTCGAACGCCGCGCCCTTCCACTCCTCGGCGATGGTGCTGTTCATGCTGTTCACCTTCTGCACCGCGGACTCGATCTCGTCCCTCGCGACGAGGTACACCTGTGCCTGGCTCTTCAGCTCTTCCGGAGTGACGCTGATAACGGCCATTGGGGGCCACCTTTCGTTCGAATCTCATGTTCAAACAAAACATATCGGGCGTCTGCCAGCCCGAAATGCCAGGTGACCGCAAGCGGTCCGCAGGGGACCGCCAATGCAGTTAAAACACGACCGCCCACCCCCGGAGACCGGGGATGGGCGGTGCGCGTGAACGTGGTTACTGCGCGAGCGTGAGCAGCACGTCGTCGCCGGGGGCGGCCGGGACGAACTCGGCCTCGATCTCGGCGCGGCCGAGCAGGTCGTTCATCCGGCGCTGGCGCTGCTTGGGGATCAGCGTGACGACGGTGCCCTGCTTGCCGGCGCGGCCGGTGCGGCCGGAGCGGTGCAGGTACGTCTTGTACTCGTCGGGGGCGTCGGCCTGGATGACCAGGTCGATGTCGTCGACGTGGATGCCGCGGGCTGCGACATCCGTCGCCACCAGCACGTTGACCCGTCCGCTGGTCAGCTTCTCCAGGTTGCGCGTTCGGCGCGACTGGTTGAGGTCGCCGTGCAGGCTGACGGCGGGGATGCCGGCGTCCTCCAGTTGCTCGGCGAGCATCTCGGCGAAGGCGCGGGTGCGGGCGAAGACGAGGGTCTTGCCGTCGCGGTCGGCGAGCTGCTCGATGATGGCGCCCTTGTCGCGGTGCTCGATGACGAGCACGCGGTGGTCGATCGTAGAGGATGCCTGGTCCTCACCGGCGACCTCGTGCACGGCCGGGTCGACGAGGAACTCGTCCACCAGCTGGGCGACGCCGGAGTCGAGGGTGGCGGAGAAGAGCAGCTTCTGGCCGCCCTCGGCCGTGTGGCGCAGGATGCGCTGAACCGGCTCGAGGAAGCCCAGGTCGCACATGTGGTCGGCCTCGTCGAGGACGGTGATCTGCACCTCGCTGAGGTCGAGGCGGCCCTGCTCCACGAGGTCCTCGATGCGGCCCGGGGTGCCGATCACGATGTCGACGCCGCGCTGCAGCGCGCCCACCTGACGGCCCTGCGGCACGCCGCCGTAGATCTGCGTGGTGAAGAGGCCGACGCTGCGGGCGATCGGCTGCACGGTGCGGTCGATCTGCAGCGCGAGCTCGCGGGTGGGCGCCAGGATGAGCGCGCGCGGCGCACGGCCGAGCTGGCGCTTGCCGCCGGCCTTGCCGGACTCCGCCCACAGCTGCATGAGCCGCTCGGCGAGCGGTGCGCCGAAGGCGATCGTCTTGCCGGAGCCGGTGCGGCCGCGGCCGAGCACGTCCTTGCCGGCGAGCACGTCCGGGAGGGTCGCCGCCTGGATCGGGAACGGCTTCTCGGCGCCGAGGTCGGCGAGCGCGCGGACGATGTTGCCGCCCAGACCCAGGTCGGCGAAGGTCACGCCGTCGACGTCCTCGGCCTGGATGGCCTCGGCCTCGAGACGCTCGAGCACGACGTCGTCGGTCGGCACGAAGGCCGGCTTCTCGTCGCGCGACGGGTAGAAGGAGGACTCGCGGCGCGGACGCTCGGCCCGGTCGTCGAACGAACGGCGCGGGCGGTCGTCGTACTCGCGACGGGGACGCTCGGCGCGGTCGTCGAAGGAGCGACGCGGACGGTCGGCGCGGTCATCGAACGAACGGCGCGGGCGGTCATCGCCGTCACGACGCGGACGGTCGGCACGGTCATCGAAGGAACGGCGCGGACGGTCGGCCCGGTCGTCGAACGACCGGCGCGGACGGTCATCCCCGTCACGACGCGGACGCTCGGCCCGGTCATCGAACGACCGACGCGGGCGGTCGGCCCGGTCATCGAACGAACGGCGCGGACGATCGTCGTACTCACGACGCGGACGCTCAGCGCGGTCGTCGAACGACCGGCGCGGACGCTCATCCCCGTCGCGACGCGGGCGCTCGGCGCGGTCGTCGAAACGGCGCGGACGCTCCTGGCGCTGCGCGCGGTCGTCCCACTCGCGGTCGGTGCGGCGGGCGTCCTTGCCGCGGGGCTCCCAGTTGGGGCGCTCGGCGCGGGGTCGGCCGGCGCCGGCGTTGTCGTCGCGCGTGCCGTAGGTGGCACGGCCGCGGGCGGCACGCTCGTCGGCGTTCCAGCGGGCCTTCTTGCCCGCCGCGGGCTCCTCGGCGCGGTAGCCGCGGTGCTTGGGGCTGCGGCTTCCGCTCTTCGGGGCGCCGCCGCGGGAGGGCTGCGATCGTCGGTCGTTGTTGTATCCGGGCATGGATGTGCTTCCTGGGTTCAGGTCGAGTGCGCGGCGGCGCGCCGAAGCGCACCGGATGTTTCCCGGGCGAACTGTGTCCGGGGCCGTTCACGATTGTGTGATCCGCACCGCTGATCGGGTGCAGAACCGGCCCACTTGACTGACAAACCCATCCGCGCAGATCGCGCAGTGTCAAGAGCCGACCTCCCAACGATAGCGGATGGATGCTGGGAGTGCACTGGTCATCGCCCTCTGCGGACCGGCGGCACCGGGGTATACAGGGAGGTATGAGCTCCTCCCCCTCCGCGGACCGGCTGGACGCGATCGTCATCGGGTCCGGCCCGAACGGCCTCTCGGCGGCCGTGACGCTCGCCCGCGCCGGTCTCTCGGTGCGCGTCTACGAGCGCAACGCCACCATCGGCGGAGGGCTGAGGACGGAGGAGCTGACGCTCCCCGGGTTCCGGCATGACATCTGCTCGGCCGTGCATCCCCTCGCCTTCGCCTCCGGTTTCTTCCGGAAGTTCGGCCTGGACCGGCGCGTGCCGTTCATCGTCCCCACCGCGTCCTACGGCAACCCGCTCGAAGGCGGCCGCGTCGCGATGGCGTACCTGGACCTGGAGCGGACGGCGGATGCGCTGGGCGTCGACGGGCCCGCGTGGCGCGCCCTCCTCGGGCCGCTGGTGCGGCAGGCGGACGCCGTGGCGCAGTTCACCGGCTCGGCCCTGCTGCAGGTGCCGCGCCATCCACTCGTCGCCGCGCGGTTCGGGCTGACGGCACTTGCCGAAGGCGGCCCGTGGTGGGACCTGCCGTTCCGCACGGAATCTCCGGGTGCGCTGCTCGCCGGTGTCTTCGCGCACACCACCCTTCCCCTGCCGAGCGTAGCGGGCGCTGCGGCGGGGCTGACCCTCGCCACCTACGCGCACGCACGCGGCTGGCCCATCCCGGTCGGCGGCAGCCAGGCGATCGCCGACGCGATGGTCGCCGACCTGGAGGCGCACGGCGGCGAGGTCGTCACGGGAACCCCGGTGGAGTCGCTCGCCGACCTGCCCGACGCGCGCGTCGTCGTCTTCGACACCCATGTCGCGGACGCGGCCCGGCTGGGCGAGGACCGCCTGCCGGGCGGCTATCTGCGCCGCATCGGACGGTTCCGGGACGGCAACGGCGTGTTCAAGGCCGACTTCGCCCTCTCCGGGCCGGTGCCGTGGACCAACCCGGAGCTGGCGGAGACCGCGACCGTGCACCTCGGCGGCAGCCGGCGGGAGGTCGCACGTGCCGAGAACGAGGTGGCGGCCGGACGGGAGAGCGACCCGCCGTACGTCCTGCTCTCGCAGCCCTCGCTGTTCGATGCCAGCCGGGCGCCGGCCGGCAAGCACGTGCTCTGGGCGTACACACACGTCCCGCGCGGCTCCACCGTGGACCGCACGGAGGCGATCATCCGCCGGATCGAGCACTTCGCTCCCGGCTTCCGCGATCTGATCATCGGGACCTCGACCATGACGGCGGTCCAGATGGAACAGCACAACCCGAACTACATCGGCGGCGACATCTCCGCGGGCTCGCCCGACTTCGGGCAGCTCGTCGCCCGCCCGGTGCTCAGCTCCGACCCCTGGCGGATGCCCGGTCGCGGACTCTACCTCGCGTCGGCGTCCGTCGCCCCGGGCCCCGGCGTCCACGGCCTCGGCGGCTACTACGCCGCCCGCAGCGCGCTGCGCCACGAGTTCGGCGTGACGAGGATGCCGGACCTCGCCCCCGGACCCGGCCAGACGTTCACGCCGTCCGGTCCGTCGCTCATCCCCGATGCCATCCTTCCGCCGACCCCCCGGGAGCCGTGATCATGTCCGTCAACGTCCGCCGTATGGCCTGCTCGCCCGAGCAGGTGTTCTCCGTCCTCGCCGACGCGTGGGTGTACCCGACGTGGGTCGTCGGAGCCTCGCGGCTGCGCGCGGCCGACGACCGCTACCCGGCCGTCGGGTCGCGTCTCCATCACTCGATCGGCATCTGGCCGCTGGTGCTCAACGACGAGACGCGCATCGACGAGTGGGATCCGCCCCACCGGATGGTGCTCGAGGCGAAGACCCGCCCGTTCGGGTCCGAGCGCGTCATCATCGAGGTGAAGCCGCGCGGCAGCGGCGGCTGCGTGGTCCGGATGATCGAGTACCCGCACACCGGGATCGTCACGCGGATCCCCGGTGTGATCGCGGACGCACTGCTCCACATCCGGAATGCCGAGGCCCTGCGGCGTCTCGAGTGGGTGGCGCGGGGGCGCGCCGCCGCCTGACGGAGCGCCCCCGGGCTCTCACCGCTGCCGGACGGCCGATCAGCCGGCCGAGACCGCCCGCGCGCCGTTCTCGCGGGGCGACTCCACCGCGATCTTGCGCGGCTTCGCCCGCTCGGCGATCGGGATCACGACGCTCAGCACACCGTTGTCGTACGACGCGGTGATGCCGTCGTTGTCGACGTCGTCGCCGATCGTGAACTGGCGCATGTAGGCGCCGTACGGGCGCTCCTGCGCGAGCCAGCGGGCGCCGTCGCGGTCGGCGGCGCTGCGCACCGCGCGGATGGTCAGCAGGTGGCCGTCGACGTCCACGTCGACCGACGCCGGGTCCGCGCCGGGGAGGTCGGCGTTGAGGATGTAGCGGTCGCCTTCGCGGAACAGGTCCACCGGCATGATGCGCGGCTGACGGCTCGTGTCGAAGACGCTCTGTGCGATCCGGTCCAACTGGGAGAAAGGATCGAACGACATGGCCATTGGATGTACCCCTTTCTTCAATTGAGCTGGTGAGAGGCGGAATGCCTCCCGCTTTCGACCACAGATTTTAGCACTCGGGCCCGGAGAGTGCCAAGAGCTTCGCACCGAAGTCAACCCGGTTCCGCGATGCGCTCCGGCGGCCTACCGTGCGTGAGGTCCATCGACCGGAAGGGACCCCATCGTGGCCGCTAGCCAGACCAAGACGAGCACCAAGAAGACCACTCCGAAGACGCCCGCAGTGCGCCGCACCGCCGCCGTCGGCGTCGCGCCGACGCGTCGCGAGCACGCGGAGCACGGCTTCGTCGCCTCCGCCGAGCTCGCCCAGAACCTCCAGCGCGTGCACGTCGACCTGATCGAGCTGCACCTCCAGGGCAAGCAGGCGCACTGGAACGTGGTCGGACGCAACTTCCGCGACCTCCACCTGCAGCTCGACGAGATCGTCGAGGCCGCCCGCGAGTTCAGCGATGACGTCGCCGAGCGCCTGCGCGCACTGCACGCGACACCCGACGGCCGCAGTGCGACCGTCGCCGAGCAGACCAGCCTGCCGGAGTTCCCGAACGGCGAGGTCGACACGACCGAGACCGTCGACCTCATCACCGAGCGGCTGGAGGCGGTCGTCCGCACCATGCGCGACGTGCACGACGACGTCGACGAGGAGGACCCGACCTCCGCGGACCTCCTGCACGCGATCATCGAGCGGCTCGAGCAGTTCGCCTGGATGGTCAGCGCCGAGAACCGCACGCCGAGCCGGGCCTGAGGCCTTCGGGGCGGTGGATACGCCGGGTCGCGCCCGTCGCATCCACCGGCCCGTGTAACCCCGCCGTCACACCGCGCGGCTAGCATCGACGCATGCCGATCGACGTCCGCGTGGAACCGCCTCGACAGCCCGAGGTGGAGGACCTGCTCCGTCTCAGCGACGAGTACGCCCTCTCGCTGTACCCGGCCGAGAGCTGCTACCTCCTCGACGTCTCCGAACTGGAGCGCGCGGGGGTCACCGTGTTCGTCGCCCGGGTGGACGGCCGCGCGCTCGGCATCGCGGCGCTGGTCGTCGGCGAGGCGTCGGACAGCGCGGCTCCCCGGGCCGAGCTGAAGCGGATGTTCGTGCACGAGGATGCGCGCGGGCGCGGCCTCGCCCGCCTGCTCCTGTCCGCGATCGAGCGCGCGGCGGCCGACGCAGGCGTCGCGGAGTTGCGCTTGGAGACCGGCCCGCTGCAGCACGCCGCGATCGCGCTCTACGAGCGGTCGGGGTATGCGCGCATCCCGAACTTCGGGCCCTACGTGGGCGATCCCTACTCGGTCTGCTACGCGAAGGCGCTCCCGGTCCCGGCGTCCTGACGCCGCTCCCGGATCAGCTGCCCCGGATGCGGCGCGAGAGCTCGGCCGCGGCGTCGCGGACCCGCGCGGCGAGCGCATCCCACCCCTCGGGTGCCACGTTCTCGCGCGGGAAGGTGACGGCGATACCCGCCGCCGGCCACCCGGCATGGTCGCGCACCGAGACCGCGACGGACGCGAACCCGGGCGTGACCTCGCCGTCCTCGGTCGCGTAACCGCGCTCGCGGGCCTCGGTGACGACGCGGCGCAGCTCGGCGTAGGAGTGCGGGCCCGCGCCGGTGCGGTCCTCGAACGCTCCGGAGTCCGGGTAGAGCGCGCGCAGCTGCTCCCGGGGAAGGGTGGCGAGCAGCGCGCGTCCACTCGCCGTGAGGTGGGCCGGGAGGCGCACGCCGACATCCGTCACCAGCCGGGGGCGCCGGGGCGCACGCTCCTCCACGATGTAGACGACGTCGCGGCCGTGGAGCACGGCGACGTGACCCGACTCGCCGATCGCGTCGACGAGCGCCGCGACGATGGGACGCCCGAGGCGGCTCAGCGGCTGCTGCCGCGAGAACCCGCTCGACAGCTCGTAGGCCGCGACGCCCAAGCCGTAGCGGCGCGCTTCGGGGAAGTGCAGCACGAAGCCGTGCTCCGTCAGCACGGCGAGCAGGTGGTAGACCGTGGAGCGCGGAAGACCGAGGGCGGAGGCGATCGCCGCCGCCGGGGCGGGGCCGCGCTGAGCGCCGAGGTAGCCGAGGATGCGCAGCGTGTTCTCCGCTGCGGGCACCTTGCTCATCGCATCCTCCCGGCTGTGCATCCTGGGCTTGGGCATCCTGGGCCGTGCGTCTGGGATCCCGGACACCGAGCAGCCTACAGCCGGGGCGCGCCCAGACGCCTCGGCGCGATGATCGGAGCATGCTCCAGACCCAGACCTCCGTCACCGTCGGCGCCGGACCGCTGACCATCGCCGACGTCGTTGCCGTTGCCCGGGACGACGCTCGTGTCGAGCTCGATCCGGACGCTCTCGCGGGCGTCGCCGCCTCCCGCGCGATCGTCGAGGCCCTCGCGGACGACACCGAGCCGCACTACGGCATCTCGACCGGGTTCGGCGCCCTCGCGACCACGTTCATCCCGGCCGACCGGCGTGCTCAGCTGCAGGCCAGTCTCGTCCGATCGCACGCCGCCGGCTCCGGCGCCGAGGTGGAGCGGGAGGTGGTGCGCGCCCTCATGCTGCTGCGCCTCTCCACCCTCATGACCGGACGGACCGGCGCGCGGCCGCAGACGGTCGAGACCTACGCCGCCCTGCTGAACGCCGGCATCACCCCGGTCGTCCACGAGTACGGCTCCCTCGGCTGCTCCGGCGACCTCGCGCCCCTGGCGCACTGCGCGCTGGCCGCCATGGGCGAGGGGCGCGTGCGCGTCGACGGGGAACTGCAGGACGCCGCCGACGCGCTCGCGGCCGCCGGCATCCACCCCGTCGTCCTCGCCGAGAAGGAGGGCCTGGCGCTCATCAACGGCACCGACGGGATGCTCGGGATGCTCGCCCTCGCGATCCACGACCTCCACGGCCTGCTGACCGACGCCGACATCGCCGCTGCGCTCAGCGTCGAGGCGCTGCTCGGCACCGACGCCGTCTTCGCGGACGATCTGCAGCGGCTGCGGCCGCAGGCGGGCCAGGCGGTCTCCGCGGCGAACATCCGGACCATGCTCGCCGGCTCGCCCATCGTGGCCAGCCACAAGGGGCCGGAGTGCACCCGGGTGCAGGACGCGTACTCCCTCCGCTGCGCTCCCCAGGTGCACGGCGCGGCCCGCGACACCCTCGCCCATGCCGAGCTCGTCGCCGAGCGGGAGCTCGCGTCGGCCGTCGACAATCCGGTGCTCACGCTGGACGGACGGGTGGAGTCGAACGGCAACTTCCACGGCGCACCGGTCGCCTACGTGCTCGACTTCCTCGCCATCGCGGTCGCCGACGTCGCCAGCATGTCGGAGCGCCGGACCGACCGCTTCCTCGACCCGGCCCGCAACCAGGGGCTGCCGCCGTTCCTCGCGCACGAGGTGGGCGTCGACTCCGGGCTGATGATCGCCCAGTACACCGCGGCGGGCATCGTCTCCGAGCTGAAGCGGCTGGCCGCGCCGGCGTCCGTCGACAGCATCCCCTCGTCCGCCATGCAGGAGGACCACGTGTCGATGGGATGGGCGGCCGCCCGCAAGCTGCGACGCGCGATCGACGGGCTCACGCGCGTGATCGCGATCGAGGCGATGACCGCCGCCCGCGGCGCCGACCTGCGCGCCCCGCTGCGCCCCGGCCCCGCGACCGGAGCCGTCATCGCGACCCTGCGCACCGCCGTCCCGGGCCCCGGCCCCGACCGCCACCTCTCCCCCGAGATCGAGGCCGCCACCGACCTCGTCCGCTCCGGCGCCCTCCGCGCCGCCCTCCCGACCCCCCTCCCCTGACCCCCCTCCCCACCGTCGAGTACACGATTTGTGCACGGTTTCACTCCGAAAAGCGTGCAGTTTTCGTGTACTCGACGGAGGGAGCACAGCACGAACGCCGAAAGGACGTAAGACGATGGATGGAGCACGACCGGTGCGCGCGGCGCGCGGAACCGAGCTCAGCGCCAAGAGCTGGCAGACCGAGGCGCCGCTACGCATGCTGATGAACAACCTCGACCCGGAGGTCGCCGAGCGCCCCGACGACCTGGTCGTCTACGGCGGCACCGGCCGCGCCGCGCGCAGCTGGGAGGCTTACGACGCGATCGTCGCGACCCTGCGCGACCTGGAGGCGGATGAGACGCTCCTGGTGCAGTCCGGCAAGCCGGTCGGCGTCTTCCGCACGCACGAGTGGGCGCCGCGGGTGCTGATCGCCAACTCCAACCTGGTGGGCGACTGGGCGACGTGGCCTGAGTTCCGCCGGCTGGAGGCGCTCGGCCTCACGATGTACGGCCAGATGACCGCCGGATCCTGGATCTACATCGGCTCGCAGGGCATCCTGCAGGGCACGTATGAGACGTTCGGCGCGGTCGCCCGCAAGCTCGCGGCGCAGCGCGTCCCCGGCGACGACGCCGACGCGACCCTCGCCGGCACCCTCACGCTGACCGGCGGATGCGGCGGGATGGGCGGCGCTCAGCCGCTCGCCGTCACGATGAACGGCGGCGCCGTGCTGATCGTGGATGTGGACCGCACCCGCCTTCAGCGCCGCGTCGACCACGGCTACCTGGACGTGCTCGCCGACGACCTGGACGACGCCGTCGCGCGGGCACTCGCCGCCAAGGACGAGCGCCGGGCGCTCTCCGTCGGCGTGGTCGGCAACGCCGCCGAGGTCTTCCCGGAGCTGCTGCGGCGCGGCGTCCCGATCGACATCGTGACCGACCAGACCAGCGCCCACGACCCCCTCTCGTACCTGCCCGTGGGCTACACCGTCGACGAGTGGCGCGAGCGCGCGGCCGCCGACCCCGAGCGGTTCACCGACGACGCGCGCCGGTCGATGGCGGCGCAGGTGGAGGCGATGGTCGGCTTCCTCGACGCGGGCGCCGAGGTGTTCGACTACGGCAACTCCATCCGCACCGAGGCGCAGCTCGGCGGTTACGACCGTGCGTTCGACTTCCCCGGTTTCGTGCCGGCGTACATCCGCCCGCTGTTCGCGGAGGGCAAGGGCCCGTTCCGCTGGGCGGCCCTGTCCGGCGACCCGGCCGACATCGCGGCGACCGACCGTGCCGTGCTGGAGCTGTTCCCGCACGACGAGCACCTGCGACGCTGGATCACCCAGGCTGGCGAGAAGGTGCACTTCGAGGGCCTGCCCGCGCGCATCTGCTGGCTGGGATACAAGGAGCGGCACCTCGCCGGCCTGCGGTTCAACGAGATGGTCGCGTCCGGCGAGCTGTCAGCGCCCGTCGTCATCGGGCGGGATCATCTCGACTCGGGATCCGTCGCCTCCCCGTACCGGGAGACCGAGGCGATGGCCGACGGCTCGGACGCGATCGCGGACTGGCCGCTGCTCAACGCCCTCCTGAACACCGCATCCGGTGCGACCTGGGTGTCGCTGCACCACGGTGGCGGCGTCGGGATCGGGCGCAGCATCCACGCCGGGCAGGTGGTGGTCGCGGACGGGACGCCCCTCGCCGCCGAGAAGATCGAGCGCGTGCTCGTCAACGACCCCGGAACGGGCGTGATGCGGCACGTGGATGCGGGCTACGAGCGCGCGGTCGAGGTCGCGGAGGAGCGCGGGCTGCGCATCCCGATGCGCGAGCAGGGAGCCGACCGGCCATGACCGCCACGCTCTTCACCGGCATCGGCGAGCTGGTCACGTTCGACCCGGCGCACGACGGGGCCCTCGGGCTCGTGACCGACGCGGCCCTGCTCACCGTGGACGGTCGGGTCGCGTGGACCGGGCCGGCGTCCGCCGCGCCGCGGGAGGACGCCGACGCGGTCGAGGAGCTGGACGGAGCGGCGGTCGTCCCCGGCTTCGTGGACGCGCACACGCACCTCGTCTTCGCGGGTGACCGCTCGGCGGAGTTCGAGGCCCGGATGGCTGGGCGGCCGTATACCGCGGGCGGCATACGGTCGACCGTCGCGGCGACGCGTGAGGCAAGCGACGCTGCGCTACGCCGTCGCCTGGCGGGTTTCGTGGCGGAACTTCACGCCCAGGGCACGACGACGTTCGAGGTGAAGAGCGGATACGGGCTCACCGTCGCCGACGAGGAGCGTCTGCTGCGGCTCGCCCGCGAGGTCACGGATGAGACGACCTTCCTGGGTGCGCACGTCGTCCCTCCCGAGTTCGCGGACGACCCCGACGCCTACGTCGATCTGGTGGTCGGCCCGATGCTCGACGCCTGCGCGCCGCACGCCACCTGGATCGACGTCTTCTGCGAGACCGGCGCCTTCACCACGGAGCAGAGCCGCCGCATCCTGACCGCTGGAGCGTCGCGCGGACTCGGTGTGCGCGTCCACGCGTCGCAGCTCGGCCCGGGAGCCGGCGTGCAGCTGGCGGTCGAGGTGGATGCGGCGAGCGTCGACCACTGCACCTACCTGACCGACGACGACGTCGAGCGCCTGGCGGCCTCCGCCACGGTCGCGACGCTCCTGCCGGGCGTCGAGTTCTCGACGCGGCACCCGTACCCGTCCGCGCGGCGGCTGCGGGATGCGGGCGCCACGGTGGCGATCGCGAGCGACTGCAACCCGGGGTCGTCGTTCACGTCGTCGATGCCGTTCTGCATCGCGCTGGCCGTGCGCGAGCTCGGCCTCACTCCCGCCGAGGCGCTGGAGGCCGCGACGCTGGGCGGCGCCGCCGCGCTCCGCCGCGACGACGTCGGCCACCTGCGCCCGGGCGCGCGGGCCGACTTCGCGGTCCTGGCCGCCCCCAGCCACGTGCACCTGGCCTACCGTCCCGGCGTCCCCCTCGTCTCCCGCACGGTCCGCGCCTCCTGAGCCTCCGCCCTCCGTCGAGTACACGAAAAGTGCACGCGACACGCGGCGAGAGCGTGCACTTTTCGTGTACTCGACGGAGGGGCGGAGGGGACCGGCGCGCGGGTTAGCGGGAGGCGAGGCCGGCGGCGGCCTCGAGGACGAGCAGCGCGGCGAGGCGCACCGTGCGCTGGTCGGGGGCGTCGGCGGTCGCGTCGACCTCCGCGATGTCGATCGAGCGGACCGAGGGGGATGCGGCGAGCAGCCGGGCGACGCGCCGCAGCTCCCACGCCGCCAGGCCGCCGGGGACGGAGGCCGGGCAGCCGGGCGCGACGGAACGGTCGCAGACGTCTACGTCGAGGTCCACGTGCACCGGGCCGCCCGCGGCCCCGGCGATCTCCAACGCTTCCGCCACGACGTCGTCGAGCGGGCGCGTGTGCAGGGCGTCACGCGGGATGACGGTGATACCGTGCTCGGCCGCGCGCCGGGTGTAGGCGGCCGAGTTGGCGAAGTCCGCGATACCGATCTGCACGACCCGGCGCCCGTCCAGCCCTGCCTCCAGCAGCTCCCGGACGGGTGAGCCGTTCGACCGCCCGTCCCGGAGGTCGTGGTGCGCATCCAGCGTGATCAATCCGGCGGCGCCAAGGTCCGGCCCGAACGCGCCGAGCGCTGCAGGGACGGTGAGCGCATTGTCCCCGCCCACGGCGACCGTCAGCCGCGACAGACCGACCGCGTGCGCCATGGCGTCGATCGCGCGCTCCCGGCCGCCGGGCGCATCGGGCGACTCGACATCGCCGGCGTCGGCGAAGCGCAGCGCCTCCACGTCGAGTCCCGGCACGAACGCCGAGTACCGGCGCAGCGCATCCCGCACCGCACCGGGCGTCGCCTGCGCTCCCGTCGGCGAGAGCGACGTCTCGTGCGTCGGGATGCCGAGCAGCGTCAGGTCCGCGCCGTCCGGCCCCAGGGGCGCCCACCCGCCCGCGCGGGGCCACAGCGGATCGACGGACAGCGGCTGCTCGCTCATACCGCGACCCTATCCAGACCCCGGCGCCAGAGGCCGGGCCGTCGCGCGTCGCCTGTCCGGGATCTCAGACGCCGCGCGACGTCCGGCTCAGATCTGCGAGCCGCCCGCCGGCCGGGTGAACACCGGCGGCTCCGGGGTCCGCCCGGAGGAGCCGTCCCCACCCGAGGGGCCGGTCGGCGGCACGTCGCTGCCGCCTCCGGATGTCCCGTCGCCGTCCCCGCCGAGCCTCGCCGCGCGCCGGGCCGCCTTCCGCTCGCGCCGCCCCTCGACGAGGTTGTACAGCGTCGGCAGCACCACCAGCGTCAGCACAGTCGACGAGATCAGCCCGCCGATCACCACGATGGCGAGCGGCTGGGAGATGAACCCGCCGTGCCCGGTCAGCCCGATGGCCAGCGGCGTGAGGGCGGCGATCGTCGCGAGCGCCGTCATCAGGATCGGGCGCAGACGGCGGGAGGCGCCGTGGGCGACCGCATCCGACACACTGAGGCCCCGCCGTCGGTACTGGTTGACGAGGTCGATCAGAACGATCGCGTTGGTCACGACGATGCCGATCAGCATCAGGAGGCCGATCAGCGACGCCACGCCCAGCGGGATGCCCGAGATGATCTGCAGCAGGATGGCGCCGGTCGCCGCGAACGGCACCGAGACCAGGAGCAGCAGCGGCTGACGGAGCGAGCGGAACGTGGCCACCATCACGATGTACACGATGAGGATGGCCGCGAGCAGCGCGATCCCGAGCTGCTGGAACGCGTCGGACTGGCTGGCGGAGACGCCGCCGATCTTCGCCGTCGCACCCTCGGGCAGGTCGGCCGCCTTGAGGCTCGCAGTGACGTCTGCGTTCGCGGTCGTCAGGTTGTCCGTCGCCGGTGTCGCGGTCACGCTGGCCGTGCGCAGGCCGCGCTCGGTGGTGACCGTCGCCGGTCCCTTGACCTCCTTCACGGAGGCGAGGGTGTCGAGCGGGACGACGCCGGCCGCGGTCGGGATCGGCAGCTGCGCGAGCCCGGCTACGGTCGTCGGCGGGTTGGCGCTCTGCAGGTAGATCTTGAGCGTCGTGTTGTCGATCGCGACCGATCCGGCCTGCGTCGGCTGCATGGCCTGCGACACAATCGTGCCGACGGCCACTTCGCTGAGCCCGGCGGCGGCCGCCTTCGAGCGGTCCACCGCCACGGCCACATACGGCAGCGACGCGCTCAGGTTGCTGGTGACCTGCTTGAGCGACGACTTCTTGTCGAGCTCCGCGACCACCGAGTCCGTCGCCTTCTGCAGGTCGGCGTTGCTGGAGGCCGAGATGTCGACCTGGATGTCGGTCGACCCGCCGAACCCGCTCGACGCCGATAGCGTGATCTCGCCCTGGCCCTTGATCGCCGCGAGCTCGTCCGAGATGGTGTTCTGCAGCTTCGCCTGGTCGGCGTCCGGGTCGGTCGTGATCGAGAAGGTGGTGCCACCGCTTCCGCCCGTGAAGGCGTCACGCAGCGACGATCCGCTGGAGCCGATCGAGACCTGCACGGTCTTGACGCCCGACGTGTCGAGCAGCTTCTTCTCGACGACCTTCGCGGCGTCGTCCTTCGCCTGGAGGCTCGCGCCCGGATCCAGGGTCTGCGTGACCGTGAGCGAGTTCTGCCCGCTCGAGCCGAGGAAGTTCGTCTTCACCAGCGGGAACGAGAGGACGGTCAGAACCAGCACGAGCGCGGCCGCGACGATGGTCCACACCGAGTGCTTGAGCGTCCAGCGGATGATCGGCAGGTAGGCCGCCTGGAGGCGCGAGGGATGCTCGAGCTCGTCCACGCCCGACGCCGCGGCCTCCTCGACGGTCAGGTGGGCGGCCTCGACGTCGTCGCCGCCCTCGTGCTTGTGCACCTTCGGCGCTCGCAGGAACCAGTACGCCAGCACCGGGACGATCGTCAGCGCCACCAGCAGCGACGAGAGCAGGGCGATCGTCACCGTGACGGCGAACGGCCGGAACAGCTCGCCCGTGACATCCCCGACGAAGGCGAGAGGCAGGAACACCGCGACCGTCGTGATGGTGGATGCGGTGATCGCTCCTGCGACCTCGCGCACGGCGCGCACGATCACGACCGCGCGATCGGACCCCGCCACGAGCTGCCGTTTGATGTTCTCGATGACGACGATCGAGTCGTCGACGACGCGGCCGATCGCGATCGTGAGCGCGCCGAGCGTGATGATGTTGAGCGTGTAGCCGGAGGCCCACATCACGATGAACGTGATGAGCACGCTCGTCGGGATGGAGATGACGGTCACGAGGGTCGACCGGACCGACAGCAGGAACACCAGGATGACGATGACCGCCATCGCGAGGCCGAGCAGCCCCTCCTCGGTGAGCGAGTTGATGGACTGCGTGATGAACGGCGCCTGGTCGAAGACGACGGTGATGGTGACGCCGGAGCCGAGCTTCTTCTCGAGGTCCGGGATGAGGTTACTGACCTCGTGCGACACCTCGACGGTGTTGGCGGACGGCAGCTTTGTGACGGCGACGGTCAGCGCCGGCTTGCCGTCGACACGGGAGAGGGACGTGATCGGGTCGTCGGTCTCCTCGACCGTCGCGACCGCGCCGATGGTGGGGGGCGGCGTGGCCGCGGCTGCGGCGGTCGCTGCGTTCGCGCCGGTTGCGGCGCCTGCGGCGGCACCTGCGCTGCCGGCGGCCGCGCCCGACGCTCCGCCCGCACCCGACGCCCCCGCGCCGCCCGCCGCTCCTGCCGCACCCGCGGCTCCGCCCGCACCCGACGCCCCCGCGCCGCCCGCCGAGCGGACCAGCGGCAGTCCGGCGATGTCCTCGACCGACCCCAGCTGGCTGCCCGACTGGATGGACAGCGTCTTGTCGTCCTCGGTGATGTCGCCGCCCGGGATGAGCACGCCGCTCTGCTGCAGCGCATCCTTGATTGCGGACGTCGAGACGCCGGCGGCCGCGAGCTTCGCGGCGTCCGGCGTGATGGTGATGCGACGGCCGACCTCGCCGACGAGCTGGGCGTCGTTGACGCCGTTGAGGTCTTTGATGTCGGGCAGGACAAGCTTGGTGATGTCGTTCCCGAGCGCCCGCTGATCCGTGCCGCCGGTCACCGCCAGCTGGATCACCGGAAGGTCGTCGATGCTTCCCGAGAGGACCTGCGGCTCGACGCCCGAGGGCAGCGTGGACTTGATGCGGTTGATCGCCTGGTCGATCTTCTGCTCGGCGGTCGCCAGGTCGGTGCCGTAGGTGAACTTCGCCGTGATGATCGACTGGTTCGTGCTGCTGACCGCCGAGGTGCTGTCGAGGTCCGGGACCCCCTGGATCGCCGCCTCCACCGGGGTGCTCACGTCGTTGTTGACGACCTCCGGCGATGCGCCGGGGTAGCTGGAGAGCACCACGAGCTGCGGGAAGGAGATCGAGGGGATGAGCTCCTGCTTGAGGTTGGTGAGCGCGAGGCCGCCGAAGACCGCTGCGACGATCGTGACGAGCGCGATCAGGGCACGGTTCTTCATGCTGAGGACGGCGAGGAAGTGCACGGAATTCCCCTTAAGGAACGGCGGACGGGACGCGCGGCGACGATGGCGCTCGGAAAGTATGTCAGCCGTGCTTGGGCGAGCGCTTCATGCCCTGGTACGACATCCCTGTACTCCCGGGGGCGTCCCCGCGATGTTCACCGCCGGCGTCAGACCACGCTCGGCAGCGCCCCCTGGTCGAAGTACGGCGCCGGCTCGCTGGCCGCGACCGCCCACGCCCGCGACAGCGCCGTGAACGCCCGGTCGTACTCCTCCGGCGTGTAGGTGATCGGGATGCGCAGGAAGCGCTCGAACGCTCCGTCGAGCCCGAACCGGGGGCCGGCTGCGATCAGGAGGCCGTGGCTGCGGGCCGCGAGTGCCAGCGCCGAGCTCACCGGCGCCCCGATGCCCACCCACGCGGTGAGGCCGCCGTGCTGTGGCGGAACGGTCCACTCCGGGAAGGTCTCGGCGACCAGCCGGTGGACCTCCGCGCGGCCGAGCCGCAGCTGCTCCCGGCGCTCCTCGGCGATCTCGGCGAGCTGCGGGAGAAGCTGCGCGACGACCAGCTGCTCGATGACCGGCGTTCCGAGGTCGGTCGCGGGCTTTGCGGCGATCAGGCGCTGGATGTGCGAGCGCTCCGCGCGGATCCAGCCGATCCGGAGGCCGCCCCACAGCGTCTTGCTCGCCGAGCCGATCATCACGATCGGGGCCGCCGGCGTCGCGGGGTCCGCGTAGCCGGGGAGCGGCAGGTACTCGCCGACCCGGTCGATGTCGAGCTCCGCGGTCGTCTCATCCGCGACCACGATCGTGCCGTGGCCGGCCGCCGCGGCGAGCACCCGGCGACGCGTCTCCGGGCTCATCGAGGCGCCGGTCGGGTTGTGGAAGTCCGGGATCAGGTACGCCAGCGCGGGATTCGCCCGGCGGAACGTCTGCTCGATGCCCTCCGCATCCCAGCCGTCCGTCTCCTCCCCCAGCCGGTGCGGGCCCTCTTCGGGCGCCGTGACCGTGATGGGCACGAGCCGCGCGCCGGCCAGCCGCATCGCCTCAATGGCGTGCGGGTACGTCGGCACCTCGATCACGACCCGGTCGCCGCGCTGCAGGAAGGTGCGCGCGATCAGCGCGATGGCCTGCTGGGCGCCGACGGTGACGAGAATCTGGCCGGGGTCGGTCGGCAGCCCCCGGCGGGTGTACCGCTCGGCGATCTCGGCGCGCAGGTGCGGCAGGCCGACCGGGTCGTAGCCCGGGTCGGGCAGGAAGCGCGGCAGTTCCTCGGCGGCCGCCCGGGCCGCGGCGGCGAGCGGAGAGGCCGCGGGGAGCGACGCCTTGGTGAAGTCGAGCATCCCCTCGCCGCCGGTCGCGGGCAGCGGAAGCGTGCGCCCGGGCAGGCGGGTGACGCTGCCGGAGCCGCGGACGCTGTCGACGAAGCCGCCCTCCCGCAGCTGCCGGTAGGCCGCGGCGACGGTGGTGCGGCTCAGCTGCAGCCTTCCGGCGAGGTCTCGCTCGGCGGGCAGACGGGTGCCGATCGGGATGCGCCCGTCGAGCACGAGCAGCCGGATGCGGTCGGCGAGGGCGGCGTAGGACGCGGCGGAGGTGCGCCAGGTCCCGAGCAGGAGTTCGAGAGACCGGGCGGTGAGCTGCGCATCCGACATGCAGGCCACTTTAGGCGAATTGGCATCTTGCCGCCAGTCCAATCATCGCGATTGGATTGTTCTCATGACCACCCGACTCCTCCTCACCCGGCGCCTCGTGCAGCTGCTGATCGGCCTGTTCCTCTACGGCATCGCCATCGCGCTCATGGTCCGCGCCGGCATCGGGCTGTCGCCGTGGGATGTGCTCGCCCAAGGTCTCTCCCTCAAGACGGGCATCCCGTTCGGCTTGGTGACAAACATCGTCGGGCTGGTCGTGCTCGCCTTCTGGATCCCGCTCCGCCAGCGGCCGGGACTCGGCACGGTGCTCAACGTCCTGCTGGTCGGCCCGAGTGCGCAGCTGGGGCTCGACCTCCTCCCGCAGCAGACGGAACTGTGGGCGCAGGTGCTGTTCTTCGTCGGCGGCCTGCTCCTGCTCGCCGTCGCGACCGGCCTCTACATCGGCCCGCGCCTCGGACCCGGCCCGCGCGACGGCCTCATGACGGGCCTGCACGCCCGCACCGGACGGCCCATCTGGATGGTGCGGACCGCCATCGAGGTGACCGTCCTGATCATCGGGTGGGCGCTCGGCGGGAACGTCGGCGTCGGGACGCTCGCGTTCGCGCTGCTGGTCGGCCCGCTCTGCAGCATCACCCTCCCCTTCTTCGCGATCCGCCTGCCGCAGGACGCTGCAACGGCTGCGGCGGCGCTGGAGAGCGAGCTCGAGGGAACGGCCGAGCAGTCGGCCGGCCTCGAGGAGGAGCAGGGTGCCGTCCGTTTCGACGTGCGCGACGGCATCCTGCTCGAATCCGACCGGGCGGCGCACGACCGCGCCATCCGCCCGGACTCCCCCTTCGTCCACGGCCCCCAGCCCGACCGCGCGCCCGCGGACCCTCCGTCGGAGCGCCGCTCGCGTCCCTCCCGCGTCGTCGCCGCCCACTGGCTCGACGACCGCCTCACCGGCCGCCCCCGCCACCCCTGACCTCGCGCGCCCTCGCGCCTGCGCCCTCGCGCCCAACCGTCGAGTACACGAAAAGTGCACGGTTTCAGCTCGAAACCGTGCACTTTTCGTGTACTCGACGGGGGCTCAGCGCGCTAGACCGGGGCGACCGAGGCGCGGGTCAGGCGAGGTGCTGGGCGTAGTGGCGGAGGGCGTCGCGGACGAACGTCGCGCCGGCCTCCCCGCCGTAGTTGGCCGCGAAGCGGGGGTCGGCGACGTACATGTCGCCGAGACCGGTCAGGTACGCGGCGAGCGGGGCGCCGGTGCCGTAGCCGGGCGTGCCCGGGATGTCGGCCAGCCAGTCCGCGTGACGTCGCGCCAGCTCCTGCGCCCGGTCGGAGTCGGGTGCGACCCCGTCCGCGGCGGCCGCCTGCCAGTCGGCGGCGAGACGCTGCTGCCGCTCCTGCCAGTCGCGGCGCTCCTCCGGCGTCTTGCTGCGCCACCAGCGGTCGGAGGAGGCGTACGCCTCCTTCCCCCAGCGCTCCTCGACCTCGTCCTTGTACTGCGTGTGATCGAAGCCGTCGAACATCTGCTCGGCCATGATCTCCTCTCCTTCCTCCACGGCGTGGATCGTCGACTCGACCGACGCGATCTGCCGCGCCAGCCGTTCCCGCTCCGTGCGCAGCCACGCGAGGTGGTCGCGCAGGGCGGGCGCCGCATCCGTCCGGTCGTCGAGCACCCGGCCGATGGCGTCGAGGCCCAGGCCGAGGTCGCGGAGCAGCAGGATGCGCTGCAGCCGCATGAGGGAGTCGCGGTCGTAGTACCGGTAGCCGTTGCCCCCGACACGGCTGGGCTTGAGCAGCCCGACCGCGTCGTAGTGCCGCAGCGTCCGGCTGGTCGTCCCGGCGATCCGGGCGATGTCCTGGATGGACCAGTCCATGTCCCCTCCTCTCGTGCGATGCAGCACCCACGCTAGGAGTTGACGTTACGTCAAGGTCAAGCGCGTCGCTAGAGTGACCGTGTGAGTGGCATCCGTTCGACCGTCCGCGTGGCCCCCGGCATCCTCTTCGTCGAAGGGCCGCTCTCCAACTGGACCGTCTTTCACGGCGCCGGCGCCGTGGAACTGGTCGACTGCGGCTACCCCGCGGACCTGCCGCTGGTCGAGGAGTCCATCCGCCTCGCGGGGGCCGACCCGGCCGACCTGCGCCGCATCCTGATCACCCACGGGCACTCCGACCACCTGGGCGCGAGCGCACGGCTCGCCGCCGAGCGGGGCGTCGTGGTGGCCGCGTCGCCCGCCGAGCTCCCCAACGTGCGCCGCGACGTCACCGAGCAGGTCACCGTGGCCGACCTGCTCCCCTCGATCTTCAAGCGGGGAACGGTTCGGTGGACCGTCGCCGCGGTGCGCGCCGGCGGCCTGGGCGACGTCGGCGTGCGGGATGCCGTGGCCCTGGAGGGCGAAAGCATCCTGCTCAGCACCGGCCACGAGCTCCAGCTGGTGCCGGCGCCCGGGCACACGACCGGGAGCGTCTGCTTCTTCGAGCCCGAATCGCAATCACTGCTGTCGGGCGATGCCGTCGTCAGCGGTCATCCACTGCTCCGTGAGTCGGGCGAGCTGCAGCAGCTGCCCGGGTTCTTCCAGCACGACGCCGACGAGGCGGCCCGGAGCGCCCGGAGGCTCGTCCTCTGCGACGCGGCCCGCATCCTGCCGGGGCACGGACCGATCGTCGAGCTCGCCCCGCACGCCGCCGGCTAGCGGCGTCGCCGCCGCCTAGCGGCCCCGCCGCCTAGCGCTTCGCGCGCGCCTTCGGACCGCCGCCGGCGCCCGCCGGCTCGCGCTTCTCCGCCTGCTCCCCCGTCGTCGCATCGCCCTGCGGCTGCGGCTCCGGGATGGTCGCCGCCACCTGCTCCGCGCTCTCGGCCGGGTCGCCGATCGTGAGCGGCACCGGGTGGATGTGGATGCGCGTGTGCGCGCGCGACGCGGGCACGAGGGGCCGGCGTGCGACCGGGCGCACCGGCTCGCCGCGGCGGTCCTGTCCGGGCAGCGGGCGGGACCGGCGGCCGTAGATGAGCGACGACGAGTCGAGCAGCCACGGCACGAGGGCGACGGTCACGCCGTGGCACAGCATGAGCTGCTTGCTGATGCGGCGGGCACGGTGATTGTGCAGCAGCGACTCCCACCAGTGGCCGACGATGTACTGCGGCAGGTAGACCGTCACGACCTCGGAGCCGTGCTCCTCCCGCCGGTGCTTGAGGTACTTCACCAGGGGGATGCCGAACTCACGGTACGGCGACTCGATGATGGTGAGCGGCACGTGGATGTTCTGCTCGATCCACTGGCGCTGCAGCTTCTGCGTCGCCTCCTCGTCGATGGAGACGTGGACGGCCTCGATGGAGTCGTGCCGGGCGGCGATGGCGTAGTCGAGCGCCTTGAGGGCCGGCTTCTGCATCTTGCCGATGAGGACGATGGCGTGGTCGCCGACGCTTCCGAACGTCGTGACCGGGTCGACCTCGACCTCCTTCTCGACGTCGCGGTAGTACCGGTTCACGCCGAGCATGAGGAACCAGAGGATCGGCATGAAGATGAAGACCAGGTACGCGCCGTGCGTGAACTTGGTGATCGTCACGACGATGAGCACGATCGCGGTGAGGCACGCGCCGAACGCGTTGATGCAGAGCGAGCGGATGATCCCGGTGCGTTCACGCCCGGTCTGGCCGCCCTCGCGCAGCAGCGAGATCCAGTGCTTCACCATGCCCGACTGGCCGAGCGTGAACGACACGAACACCCCGATGATGTAGAGCTGGATGAGCTGGGTCAGGTTCGCCTGGTACACGACCAGCAGCACCGTCGCCGCCAGCGCGAGGATGATCATGCCGTTCGAGTACACGAGGCGGTCGCCGCGGGTGTTCAGCGCCTTCGGGGCGTAGGAGTCGCGGGCGAGCACGGAGCCGAGAAGCGGGAAGCCGTTGAAGGCGGTGTTGGCCGCCAGCAGCAGCACGACGGCGGTCGCGGCCTGCACCAGGAAGAAGAAGAAGGTGTTGTTGCCGAAGGTGGCGGCGGCGATCTGGGCGATCAGGCTGCGCTGCGGCGACGTCGCGCACTGCGCCCAGCCTTGAAGGTCGCACGGGTTCTCGGCGTAGTGGACGCCGCTGATCAGGGCCGTCGCGGTGAGTCCGGCGAACAGGGTGATGGCGATGCCGCCCATGAGTCCCAGGGTGATGCGGGCGTTGCGGATCTTCGGCGTGCGGAACGCGGGGACGCCGTTGGCGACCGCCTCGACACCGGTCAGAGCCGAACATCCACTCGAGAAGGCGCGCAGCAGCAGGAGCACGACGGCCGCCTGGGTGAGGGAGTCCGCGTGCACCTGGTACCCGGCCGACTCGGCCACCGGAGCGTCGCCGAAGGCGGTGCGGATGAGCGCCGTGACGACCATGAGGCCGATGCTGCCGATGAAGATGTAGGTCGGCAGCGCGAACGCCTTCGACGACTCACGCACGCCGCGCAGGTTGACGGCGGCGATGACGATGACGCAGAGGATGGCGAGCTCGACCCGCCAGGGGGCGAGGAAGGGGAGCGCCGAGATCACGTTGTCGACGCCGGACGCGACCGACACGGCGACAGTGAGCACGTAGTCCACCAGCAGCGCGGACGCGACGACCAGCCCGGCCTTCTCGCCGAGGTTCTTGTGGGCGACCTCGTAATCGCCACCGCCCGACGGGTACGCCTTGACGAGCTGCCGGTAGCTGAGCACGACCGTGACGAGCAGGACGACCACCGCCGCGGCCACCCACGGCGCGAACGTCAGGAACGCCAGCCCGCCGAGCAGCAGGATCATCAGGAGCTCCTGCGGAGCGTAGGCGACGCTCGAGAGCGCATCCGAGGCGAAGATGGGTAGGGCGAGGTGCTTCGGGAGCAGTTGTCCTTCGAGCTTCTCACTCGGAAGCGGGTCGCCGATCAACCAGCGCTTCGGGGATCTCCCCTCATTTGTCACGAGGTGCGAGCATACTCGCTGGCAATGCACTGTCAAGTCGGCGCGTCGCGCCCCCAGCACCCTCCCGATCTGCAAACACTGGGCGTTGCCCTGCAGACGGGGCGGGTGTGGCGGATTGGCGCGGCACGGCGACCGGCAGTGGTCTCACTGGGAGCCGGATGAGCATTCGCTGACTCTTTCCCAAAGCCGAACGCTCGCGCTCAGCGGCGGCTGAGCGCCTCGGCGACGGTGCGCCGGACGCGGTCCAGTTCGCCCTTGAGGAGCGGGACGACGTCGACGGGGAGGGCGCCGCGCGCCGCCTCGGAGCGGAGGTCCGTTCGCAGCTGCTGACGGAACTCGTTGAGCGCCGCCTCCGCATCCCGGACCGCCGTCATCCCGGCTGCGCGTGCATCCCGGCCGGCGTCCCGGGACTCCTGGCGCGGGTCGACGCGCGACGCGTTCCGCTTGGCCTCCCGGGCGGCCGACGCCAGCTCGGCACGCAGCGTGCGCATGGCGTCGTTCACGCCCGCGCGCACCTCGTCGGCGAGCCGCCGGACCGAGTCGGTGACCTCCTCCTCGATCGCGTCCAGCTCGGGGCGGCGGGCGTCCAGCTCCGCGCGCCCGGCGTCCGTGATCGCGTAGACGGTCTTGCGGCCCTCGGTGGTCTTGGTGACCAGCCCCTCCTCCTCGAGCTTGGCGAGGCGGGGGTAGATCGTCCCGGCACTGGGGCTGTACGTGCCGCCGAAGCGGTCGCTGAGCGCCTGGATGAGCTCGTAGCCGTGCCGTGGGGACTCGTCGAGGAGGCTCAGCAGGTACAGCCGGAGGCTGCCGTGCGAGAAGACGGGGCTCACGCCGACGCCTCCTGCGCATTCGCGCCCTGCGCCGTCGCGGCACTGCGCAGCACTGCCGCATCGCCCGAAACGGAGTTGACGTTGATCTCGACCCAGGTGCCGTTGAGCGTGCCGGAGGTGCCGGTGTAGCCCCTGCCCATCCCGCCGACCACGGTCATGTTGTCGAGCTGCACCTTCCCCGACACCGTGTTCACGCGGTAGCGCGCGCCGACGGCCTCCGGGATGCGGATGGTCGTGTCGCCGGAGACCGTGTTCACGGCGATCTCGTCCGGGGTGCCGGTGACGTCGATCATGACGTCGCCGGAGACGCCGTCGGCCGAGAAGCGGCGGATGGCGCCGGTCGCGGTCACGTCGCCCGAGACGGTGTGGGCGGAGATGCGGCCCGTGTGGTCGCGCACCGAGAGCTCGCCGTTGACGGAGTTGAGCTCGATGTCGCCGGTGAGGCCGTCGGCGACGACATCCCCGGACACGGTGCTGAGCCGCGCGTCCGTGTGCAGTCCGGAGACCAGGGCGGTCGCGGAGACGACGCCGAACTTGAGCTCGACATCGCGCGGCACGAGCACGCTGACGTCGGCCCGGGCGCTGGACCGCATGGACTTGAAGACCTCGATGAAGTTGTCCCAGCGCAGCTGCGGGTGGTCGATCTCGAGGCGGTCGCCGTCGATGACGATCTTCAGGTCACGCCCTTCGACCGAGTGGACCTCGATCCGCGCCCCGGGCTCGTCGTGCCCGACGATGTCGATCTGACCGCCGATAAATCCGACCTTCAGCGCGCGGACGAGCTCCACATCGATGGTGCGGCTCTCGCCCGGCTGGATCAGCCACTTCTCCTGTGCCATGGTTCGTTCTCCTTGCTTCTCCGGTCCATGCCGGGACCGTCGGTGACTCGCGTTATATCGCGACTGTTGACGGATTCACGATATATCGCGATTACGAGGGATGCAAGGGTGCGCGGGCAGGATTCCCGGAGTTCAGGGTCGGGTCAGGGAGAACCCCGAGTGAACTACCGGCGGAGCCAGGGCTGCAGCAGCCGGGTGACGAACGGCAGCAGCACGTACGTCATGGTGGGCGTCAGGCAGAGCGTGCTGAGCAGCACCGTCGCGAGCAGCCACAGACTGTGCCAGCCCGGCACGAACGTCACGGTGAGGTACGTGAAGGCGAGCGACAGCGGGAAGAAGCCGAGCCAGATCGTCACGGCCTGCTTCCAGCGCGGCGGCGCCGCGGGCACGCCCGGCTGCGGCTGGTCGAACCAGCCCTCGATGCCGGTCCTCCGCTCGACGCGGGACACCTCCACCAGCTCGCGACCCGCGTAGAGCCAGTCGGCACGGTCGTCCGACGCCTCCCAGGCCTCCAGGGTGTCCGCGTCCGCGAAGCGGTAGAGCATGTGCCACTCGTCGGAGTCGGCGTGGGCGCGCACCCAGCCGGAGCCGAGGAAGCCGTCATACGTGTTGGCCAGGTTCACGCCGGCCTGCACCCAGTGGGTGACCTCGGCCAGGCGCGTGCTGTCGACACGGCGGGTGATGGACACGGTGATCGGGAGGCGACGCGCTCGTGGCGCATCCAGCAGAGGCTCTTGTGGAGACATGCCTCCATTGTCTCCGCAGCGCGTTACACGCGGATTTCAGAGCGTGCGGTCGCCGATGAGCGACGGACCGTCGCGCACCACCAGGCGCGGCGTCACCAGGCGGTGACGCGGGTCGGTCACCGGGTCGCCGCGCTGGACGCGGCCGCCGTGTGCGCCGGTGAGCAGTTCCAGCACGCCGGCGGCGACCTCGTCGAGCTGCTGGGCGACGCTCGAGAAGCCCAGCGCCTCGGCGACCGGCGTGTCGTCGTACCCGACGACGGGGATGCGGCCCGCCGTCGCCGTGAGGGCGCCGAGCGCGAGGGAGTCGGAGACGCAGACGACCCCGTCGAGGCGGCCGGCGCGCTGCTCGAGGCGGCGCACCGCGTCCGCACCGTTCGGGACGACGTCCTCCACCGCCGCGTCGAGCAGCCGTAGCTCCTCCTCGGCCAGACCGCTCCCCGCGCGCATCGCCTCCAGCCAGCCGGCGCGCCGGTCGTCGCCCGTCCCGGACCCGCTGGGCCAGCCGATGAAGCCGATGCGCGGACCGCCGCGGGAGAGCAGATGCGCCGTCGCCTCGCGCACGCCGGCGCGACCGTCCACATCCACCCACAGATGCTCGGGATCGGTCATGTCGTCGATGCCCCACGGGCGGCCGAAGGTCACGAACGACCGGCCGTTCTCGATCAGCCACTCCGTGCGGGGGTCGCCGTGGAACGTCGACGTGAGCACGAAGGCGTCGACGTCCGCAGCATCCGACAGCCGGCGGAACTGCTCGATCTCGTCCTCCGGCCCCGTCGCGGTGAAGAGCAGCACCCGGAGACCCTGGCGGTCGGCCTGCTCGGTGAGCGCGTGCAGGAAGCGGTCGAGGATGCTGCCCGAGATGCCGTCCTGCGTGATGGGGTCGAGGCGGATGCCGATCGTGGAGCTCTTCTGCGTGCGGAGCCGGCGCGCGGAGGCGTGCGGCCGGTAGCCGAGCGAGTGGATGGCGGCCTGCACCCGCTCCCGCGTCTCCGGGCGAACGAGCTCCGGCGCGTTGAGCACGTTCGACACGGTCTGGCGGGACACTCCGGCGACGTCGGCGACGTCGGTCACGGTCGGCTGCGCACCCATCGCCTGGCCTCCCTCCGGCTCGTCTCGTGGCTGGATACGACCCTAGTGGGCTGCTTGACACCTGTGGAAGCGCGCGGTTACTGTGACAGGCATCCCGGTTTGATCGTTCAAACTCAGCGTAGTGGCTGTTGATTTGATCGATCAAACCAGGAGTGACGAATCAGGCGACGGAGCGGAGGAGGTCGGATGCGCGCATCGCAGCGGAGCACCGGCACCGGCTCCGACGTGCCCGGGATCCGCTCACAGACCGCACCATCCGACGGGTTGTCCACAACCTTCCCGCCCCTTCCCGTGTGCGCCTCTTCTCGCGGGCACACTCATACCAAGGAGACACGAATGCGCAAGATCACACACCGCTGGCTCGCGGGCGGCGCCGTCGCCGCGGCGACCGCGCTCGCCCTCACGGCGTGCGGCTCCGGCTTCGGCGGCAGCAGCAGTTCCGACACCGGCAAGCTCACCTCGTCCGACAAGGCGCTGACCGTCATGATCGGCTCGTCCGGCGACGCCGAGACCACCGCGGTGAAGTCCGCAGTGTCCGACTGGTCCAAGAGCTCGGGCACCAAAGCGAACCTGGTGGTCGCGAGCGACCTCAACCAGCAGCTCTCGCAGGGCTTCGCCGCGAAGAAGCCGGCCGATGTCTTCTACCTCTCGACCGACGCGCTGGCCGGGTACGCGTCCAACGGGTCGCTCCTCGCCTACGGCGACCAGCTGAGCAACAAGAGCGACTTCTACCCGGGCCTGGTCAAATCCTTCACCTACGACGGCAAGTTCTACTGCGCGCCGAAGGACTTCTCCACGCTCCAGCTGGTGATCAACACCGACGCCTGGACGGCCGCCGGGCTGACCGACGCCGACATCCCGAAGACCTGGGACGACCTCGAGGCCGTCGCCAAGAAGCTCACGACGGGCAGCCAGGTCGGGCTCGGCATCTCGGGCGAGTACGCCCGCATCGGCTCGTTCATGGTCCAGGCCGGCGGAAACCTCATGAATGAGGACAGCACCAAGGCCACCGCGAACAGCGAGGCCAACGTGAAGGCGCTCGACTTCGTCAAGCGGATGCTGAACGGCGGGGAGCTGAAGTACGCGAAGGACCTCGGCGCCGGCTGGGGCGGCGAGGCGTTCGGCAAGGGCCTCGCGGCGATGACGATCGAGGGCAACTGGATCACCGGCGCCCTCAAGTCCGACTTCCCGAACATCAAGTACAAGATCGCAGAGCTGCCGAAGGGACCGGCCGGCCAGGGCACGCTGCAGTTCACCAACTGCTGGGGCATCGCCGCCGACAGCCCCAACCAGGCCGCCGCGCTGAAGCTGGTCGAGAAGCTGACCAGCAAGTCGGACCAGCTCGCCTTCTCGAAGGCCTTCGGCCCGATGCCGTCCATCAAGTCGGCCGCTGACGAGTGGAAGTCGGACAACCCCGACCTGGTGCCGTTCCTGGACGCCGCCGACTACGCCAAGGGCGTGCCGACCGCGAAGGGCTCCGCCGACGTCGTCACCGACCTCAACAGCAAGCTCGAGTCGCTGGCGACCGGCGATCCGAAGTCCATCCTCGACACCACGCAGAAGAACCTCGAAGCGCTGCTGAAGTAGCACGCGCCCACCGGAGGAAAGGCCCGTCATGTCTGCAACCGCGAGTCGGTCTCGTCGCACCGGAATCCGGCGCGGCGAGGCCGCCTCGGGGTGGTTGTTCACCGCCCCGGTCATCCTGCTGCTCGGCGTCTTCCTCGTCGTCCCGGTGCTGATGGCCCTCTGGGTCAGCTTCTCCGATTGGGGCGGCCGCGGCAGCCCCTTCTCGCCGGACGTGAAGTTCGTCGGCCTCGACAACTACGCCACGCTTCTCGGCGGAGGAGGGCTGGCCGAGCAGGACTTCGGCACCGCGCTCAAGAACAACGCCTGGTACGTGGTGCTGGTCGTCCCCATCCAGACCGCGGTGTCGCTGGGTCTCGCCGTGCTGGTCAGCCGCGCGATCCTCCGTGGGCGGGGGTTCTTCCGCACGGCGTTCTACTTCCCTTCCGTGACGAGCTCGGTCGCCATCACGGTGCTCTGGCTGTTCCTGTTCAGCACCAGCGGTGCCGTCAACAAGGTGCTCTCCTGGTTCGGGATCAACGGCCCGAACTGGTTCAACGATCCCAGCGGGATCATCCACAACTTCCTACGGCTCTTCGGCGTCACGCAGGGACCGGCCGCGCTGACTCGGAACACCGCGCTCGGCGTCTCCTGGTGGGACTGGCTCGGCGGCCCGTCGGTGGCGATGACGGCGTTCATCATCATGGCCGTGTTCACCACGAGCGGCACCTTCATGCTGCTCTTCCTGGCGGCCCTGCAGAACCTCGGCGGCGACGTGACGGAGGCGGCGATGATGGACGGCGCCAACGGCTGGCAGCGCTTCTGGCGCATCACCCTCCCGCAGCTCCGGCCGACGCTGTTCACCGTCCTGACCCTCGGACTGATCGGTTGCTGGCAGGTGTTCGACCAGATCTACACGGGCACCCGCGGCGCGCCGGGCAAGACCACCCTCACCCCCGCGTACCTCTCTTATCAGACGTCGTTCGTCAACCAGGAGTGGGGCCAGGGCGCGGCCATCGCGTTCATCCTGTTCGTCATCATCGTCGTCTTCACGATCTTCCAGCGCTGGGTGCTCAGGGATCGGAAGGTCTCGAAGCGCCGGATGCGGCTCTACCAGCCGGCGCTGGCGGCGGGGACGGCCGCCGGCAGCGCTCCGAGCAGCGTGCCGGCCGCACCCGAGACCGACGATTCCGACCGGAAGGGAGCGCTCCGATGAGCACCACAGCGATGCAGAGCGAGCGCGGCGCCGCCGTCTCGCCACCGCCGTCCTCCCCACGGCCCGTCGGCCGCCGACGATCGACGAGCACCGTGGTCGCGACCTCCGTCACCTACGCGGTGCTGGTGGTGCTGGCGATCGTCTACATCATGCCGTTCCTCATCCAGCTGGCGACGTCGTTCAAGACGGACGCGGAGGCGGCCTCGAACCCGGTCGCGCTCATTCCGCAGACCTTCACCACGGCGGCCTACGCGAAACTGTTCCTCAACTCCGACTTCCCCGTCTGGTTCGCCAACTCGGCGGTCGTCACCATCGTGGTGACCCTGGGCCGGGTCTTCTTCGACTCGCTGGCCGGGTACGCGCTCGCGCGCCTGCACTTCCGCGGCCGCTCGGTCGTGTTCGCCGCTCTCGTCGCCATCATGGCGGTCCCGACCGTGGTGCTGCTCATCCCGAAGTTCCTGGTGATCAACCAGCTCGGCATCTACGACTCGTACACGGGCATGATCGTGCCCCTGCTGACGGACGCCGCGGGCGTCTTCATCATGAAGAACTTCTTCGAATCCATCCCGGCGAGCGTCGAGGAGCAGGCGCGCATCGACGGCGCGGGGACGTTCCGCGTGTTCTGGTCGGTCGTGCTCCCGATGGCGCGGCCCGCGCTGATCACGATCATCATCCTGTCGTTCCAGGGGTCGTGGAACGAGCTGGCGCACTTCATCGTCTCCACGCAGAGCCCGGCCCTGACCACCCTGACGAAGGGCGTCGCAGGCCTCGCCAGCGGGCAGCTCAGCCAGGGGACGCAGTACCCGCTGAAACTCGCCGCTGCCGCGGTCATGACGATCCCCGTCGCCGTGGTCTTCTTCATCTTCCAGAGACGGATCATGAACGCGAGCGAGGGGGCCGTGAAGGAATGACGGCAGCCACCACCATGACGGACACCACCACCGAGCACGAAAGCACCACCGCCACGATGACCCAGCCCCTCCAGCCGCTCCTGCACGACAGCGTCGTGGTGCTCACCGCACCCTCGCAGGCCTGGTCCGCGCCGGACGGGAGGATCGACGGGCACGGCATCCACGGCTTCTACCACTCGGATCTCCGCGTGCTCGATCGCGTGCTCCTGACCATCGGCGGCGCCGAGCCCGAACACATCGCGACCGCCGGCCCGGATGCGGCCACCGCCGTCTTCACGGGACTCGCCCGCGGCATCGACGACCGCACGGCCGATCCGCGCGTGCGGGTCGACCGCACCCGGATCGTGGGCGCCGGCTCCCTGGAGGAACGGCTCGTCCTGCGGAACGCGCTCGGCGCGCCGGTCCGCACCACCATCGAGGTGGCGCTGCACGCCGACTTCTCTCCCATGCAGCAGATCAAGGCGGGTCTCACCGGCAGCGAGCATCCGGTGAGCGTCGACGCCAGCGCCGACGGAGCGGTGCTCCGTAGCGGCCCCATCACCGCGACGGTCCGCGTACCCCGGGCTCACGTGACCGTCGACGGCGATGTCTCTGTGCTGCGCTGGGAGGTGGAGGCACCCGCCCACGGCGAGGCCGTCGTCGAGTGGCGCATCGAGGTCGACGACCCGACAGCGGTGGTCGCCGGCGCGCGCCCCTCCGAGGAGTGGGCGGCGTTCGAGGCCCGCACCGACGACTCCCGCCTGGGCTCCTGGCTGCGGCAGGCGGTGGCCGATCTGCAGGCACTGCGCATGTCGACGCGCGAGCGTCCGGACGACGTCTTCCTGGCGGCCGGCGCCCCGTGGTTCTTCACCCTCTTCGGGCGGGATTCGATCTGGGCCGCCCGCCTGCTCCTCCCCCTCGGGCACGAGCTGGCCGCCTCGACGCTGCGCGTGCTCGCGCACTACCAGGGCACCCGCGTCGTGCCGGACACCGCGGAACAGCCGGGCAAGATCATGCACGAGCTCCGGCCCGGCGCGCTCGCCATCCCGGGCGAGGGTGTCGTCCTTCCGCCTCTCTACTACGGCACGGTCGACGCGACCGCGCTGTGGGTCTGCCTGCTGCACGACGCGTGGCGGTGGGGCATGCCCCGGCACGAGATCGAGCCGCTCCTCCCCAACTTGGAGGCGGCTCTGGCGTGGATGCGGGACTACGGCGACAGCGACGACGACGGCTTCCTCGAGTACGTCGACACCACGGGCCACGGACTGGCCAACCAGGGCTGGAAGGACTCCGGCGACTCGATCCAGTGGCGCGACGGCAGCCTCGCCGAGGGCCCGATCGCCCTGTGCGAAGTCCAGGGCTACGCCTACGAGGCGGCCATCGGCGGCGCGGAGCTGCTCGACGCGTTCGACCGGCCGGGCGGCGACCAGTGGCGCGACTGGGCGGCGGGGCTCAAGCAGCGGTTCGCGGACGCCTTCTGGATCGACGACCCGGCGGGCGCCTACCCCGCCGTGGCCCTGGACGCGGCGAAGCGGCGCGTGGACACCGTCACGAGCAACATCGGGCACCTGCTGGGGACGGGCATCCTGAATGCGGACCAGGCCGCCCTGGTCGTGCGCCGTCTCGTCTCCCCCGAGCTCTCGTCCGGCTACGGTCTGCGGACGATGTCCACGGACTCCGCCGGCTACTGGCCGCTCAGCTACCACGGCGGCAGCGTGTGGGCGCACGACACCGCCATTGTCGTGCGCGCGCTCGCGGACGACGGATTCCGGGAGGAAGCCGCCGTGCTGTCCGACGGGCTGCTCGCAGCCGCCGCCGGCTTCGGCTACCGGATGCCGGAGCTGCACGCGGGAGACGGCGCGGACGAGACGACGTCGCCCATCCCCTACCCCGCGGCGTGCCGCCCGCAGGCGTGGTCCGCGGCGGCGGCCGTGGCCGTGCTCGGCGCGCGGCTGGGGCTCCGGCCGGGCGCAGCGGCGGGCGTGCTCGAGGTGGATGCGGACCCGGCCACGGGCGGGATACGGGTGTGCGGGTTGCGGTTCGCGGGCGAGAGCCGCGACATCACGGTCTGACGCGTCGGCCCGGCTCCTACAGCTGCGCCATGATCTGGCGGGCGATGATGCGCCCGGCGCGGTTGGCCCCGATCGTGGACGCCTGCGGCCCATACCCGGCGAGGAATATGCGCGGGTCCTGCCAGGAGGCGCCGGACGCGACGGTCAGTCCGCCCGACTTCTCCCGCAGCCGAAGCGGCGCCAGATGACGCAGTTCCGGACGGAAGCCGGTCGCCCAGATGATCGCGTCCGCCTGCGTGAACGAGCCGTCCGGCCAGCGGACGCCGTCCTCCTCGATCCGGGTGAACATCTCCCGCTCGATCAGCACACCGCGCTCGATCCCCGCGGCGATGCGTCGCGTGCGCGGCACGCCCGTGCCGCTCACGATCGACGGGAGCGCCTGCCCGGCCCGGGCTGCGGCATCCTGCATCGCGACGGCCGCGACGCCGCCCTCGATCGTCAACTCGGACTCGTCCCGGAAATCCACGGGGCGCCGGGTCGCCCAGGTCAGCGAGGACGCGATGCCCTCTAGTTCGAGCAGGAAGCCGATCGCGCTCGTGCCGCCGCCGACCACCACGACGGACTGCCCGGCGAACTCTTCGGCCGACAGGTAGCTCGACGTGTGCACGTGCCGGCCGCGGAAGTCGTTCATGCCCGGGTAGTACGGCACGAACGGCGCGCCCCAGGTGCCTGTCGCGTTCACGACGATGCGCGTGCCCGTCTCTCCTGCCGTGTGCTGGACGACGAGGTCGGCACCGCGGTCGAACACGCTCGTGACGGTGACCGGGCGCTGCACATCCAGCCCGAAGTACTCCTCGTAGCGGCGGTAGTAGCCGGCCACGATGTCGCGGGCCGGGAGCGACCGATCGGCCGTGTCGAAGCTGAGCCCCAGCTCCGACATCCCGGGGAGGTCGTTCACGTGGTGGGCGCTGCCGAGCTTGAGCGCATCCCACCGGTGCTGCCACGCTCCACCGGTGCGCGGACCCCGGTCGTAGACGATGAAGTCGACCCCGGGAGTCAGCTCGAACCGCCTCAGGTAATACGCCACGGCAAGGCCGGCCTGGCCTGCGCCGATCACCACCACCTGGGTGTCGGTCCTGGTCGTGCTCACGCGCTCATCCCACCACTTCTCGCTGTGCGGCGACTCGGGGTGCCATGAGGGCCGCATGCTAAACTCGATGCTAGTTTTCACTGTTCTTATTCGATCCCCGGCGAGTCTCTCGCGCGGGCTGGGACCAAAAGGGGGTCACGCATGGGGCGCGGCCGTCAGAAGGCGAAGCACACCAAGATCGCTCGCCAGTTGAAGTCGTTCAGTCCTTCCGTGAATTACGACGCCCTGGAGCGTGAGCTGACCGGTCATTCCCACAGCGAAGACGACCAGTACGCCAAGTGGGCGGAGTACGAATCCGACGAGGAGACCGAGTCGGAGGACGAGTACGAGTACGACGACGAAGACGAGGAGACGGGCACCCCGAAGCGCGCGTAGCGCCGCCCTTCGCCCCTGAGCCAGCCCTCCCCAGAGCCAGGCCCGCTGGGTCGTCAGCGATCCGGCACCCCGAAAAGCTGTCACCGTCGGGACGTGACGTTCGTCATGCCCGCGCTTCACGCATCCCCACCGCGCGCACCAGCCCGAGCACACCCAGGATGCCGCCCGCGGTGAGCAGGATGCCCCCGGCGAGCATGGCCAGGTCCTGTGCGGTGCTCGCCGTCGCGGGCGCACCGGCGGTGGGGTCGTCCGGCGGCAGCGCCGAGGACGCACCGGGCAACGCGCCCGCCCGGCTTGCCCCGTTCCCCGCCGCCGCCGGCACCGTGGCCGGGACCGCGGGGAGGCGGACGGTGGCCGACGCTGTCGTGACGGCGGTGGATGCGCGCTGCAGCAGCACGAAGAAGGTCGCGGCGGGCGATCCTGCGGGACGCGGCGGCAGATCGACGCGGACCGTCGCGGTGGGCTGCCCCTCGTCGAGCGCGACGGTGGTCGCCAGGGGCGAATAGTCCGCGCCGGCAGTAGCGGTTCCGTCGGCGGTCATCAGGTCGGCCGACGCCGTCCCCTCCGCGGAGGCGCGTGCGACGGTGACCAGCACACTGCTGCTCCCGGTCACGACCGACCCCACCGCGACCTCGAGCGGCGCGCTCGGAGCTGTCGCGGTGACGGTCGCGCTGCCGCCGGAAGGGAGGAGCCCCGAGCCGTCGGCCGGGAGGTAGGTCGCGGTCACCGTGTGCGCGCCCGCGGCCGCCACCGGAAGGTCCGCCCGGGCGACGCCCGAGGCGGAGACGGGAGCCGTCACCGCTGGGCCGCCGTCCAGGGCGAACGCGATCGCGCCCGTGGAGGGCGGCGCGAGCAGCATCCGCGTCACCGCGGCGGAGACGGAGACCGTGTCGCCCGCGCTGATCCGTTCCGGCGCGCTGACGGCGACCGCGGTGGCCGCCGTGCAGGCCGGAGCGCCGTCGAAGCGCACCTCCGTGGCGCCGAGGCGCCAGGCGAGCTCCGGTTCGGCGGCCGAGTCGAGGGTGAGCAGCCAGACGCCGTGGTGCTCCCCCGGCGCGAAGGCGGAGGGCTGGCCGCGGTCCGCGGTGCCCGCGGTGAGGTCGTTCGTCCCGGATGCGGCGGGCACGGTCACGGGGCTGGCCGCGGTCGAGCGGTAGCCGAGCACGACCGTGCGGGACGAGACGGCGCCGAGCGGCGCATCCTGCACGCAGTCGACCAACGGCACGAGCGCATCCGCAGGCCCAGCGGCGGACGCAGGCGCCGGTGACGGCGCCGATGGCGCCGGGGTCGCGGGTGGAGGGGACGCGGGAAGCCCGGCCGCCGCAGCGGGCGCCGCTCCCAGCAGCGCACCGACCGCCGCGAGTGCCACCGCACCCGCCATGCGAAGGCTGGCGTGCGGTCGGCTCACACGCGCCACTCTAGCGGCAGGCGCGGGCGCGGCGCTCCGACCAAAAAGGGTGACGCGGGCTCAGGCGGCGTAGCCGCCGACGAGGCGCACCGCGCCGCCGTCGACGCCCTTGGCGCCCTGCTCGAAGCCGGTGAGGTCGCGGGCGGCCGTGGACACCGTCCCGGCACGCCAGGTGGGGATGCCGTCGGCGGTGAGCGCGGCCGCGACCGCCTCGGCCGCCTCCGGAGCGACGACGGCGAACATGCCGATGCCGAGGTTCCAGGTGCCCTCGCTCGACTCCAGGCTGCTGCCCGCCAGGTCGCTCAGGATGCGGAACACCGGCGTGGGCGACCAGGTCGAGCGGTCGACCTCCACCCACGACCCGACCGGGAGCACCCGCGCGAGGTTCGCGGCGATGCCGCCGCCGGTGACGTGACTGAGGGAGTGGATCGCTCCGCTGAGGGATGCATCCTGCAGCACCCGCAGCAGCGGGCCCGTGTAGAGCCGGGTCGGCTCCAGCAGCGCCTCGCCCACGACGCCGCCGAACTCCTCGGAGCGGTCGGTGAACCCGATGCCGCGCGCGGCCAGGATGTGGCGGACCAGCGAGAAGCCGTTCGAGTGCAGTCCCGACGACGCCATCGCCAGCACCGCATCCCCGTCGCGGACGCGCTCGGCGCCGAGCACGTCGTCGGCCTCCACGGCTCCCACCGCAGCGCCCGCGACGTCGTAGTCGTCGGCTCCCAGCAGGCCGGGGTGCTCGGCCGTCTCGCCGCCGACCAGGGCCGTTCCGGTCTCGGCGCAGGCGCCGGCGATACCGGCGACGATGGCGGCGATGCGCTCGGGGACGACCTTGCCGCAGGCGATGTAGTCGGTCATGAAGAGGGGACGCGCGCCCACCACGACGATGTCGTCGACGACCATGCCCACGAGGTCCTGGCCGATCGTGTCGTGCTTGTCGAGTGCCTGGGCGATGGCGACCTTGGTGCCGACGCCGTCGGTGGAGGTCGCGAGCAGCGGCCGGCGGAAGTCGCGCAGGAAGGACACGTCGAAGAGGCCGGCGAACCCGCCGACACCACCGAGCACCTCGGGGCCGTGGGTGCGGCCGACGGCGGCCTTCATGAGCTCGACGGCCCGGTCGCCGGCCGCGGTGTCGACGCCGGCGGCGGCGTAGGAGGCGGACGAGGAGGCGGTGGAGTCGGTCACCGCTCCATCGTATCGGCGGAGGCGGGCGCCTCCCGCCTCACTCCTGGCGGCCGGGGTCGCCGAACGACAGCAGCGGCTCCAGCTCGGAGTCCGGGCCCGGCTCGCAGCCGTCGGAGGTCGCGTCGGAACCGTCGTCCGTCGCGGCGACGGCCGGACGCTCGAGCAGGTTCTTGCCGAGGTGGTGCGCATCCGGCAGCTCGATCGGGTAGTTGCCCGTGAAGCACGCCGTGCAGAGGCGCTCGCGCGGCTGTTCGGTCGCGTCGATCATGCCGTCTTCGGAGAGGTAGCCGAGGCTGTCCGCGCCGATGGACTGGCGCACCGCCTCGACCCCGAGCCCGGTCGCGATGAGCTCGGCGCGCGACGCGAAGTCGATGCCGTAGAAGCACGGCCAGGTGATGGGCGGGCTGGAGATGCGGACGTGCACCTCTGCTGCCCCCGCCTCACGGAGCATCGAGACCAGCGCGCGCTGGGTGTTGCCGCGGACGATCGAGTCGTCGACGACCACCAGGCGCTTGCCCTTGATGACCTCCTTGAGCGGGTTCAGCTTGAGCTTGATGCCGCGCTGGCGGATGGTCTGCGACGGCTGGATGAACGTGCGGCCGACGTAGGAGTTCTTGACCAGGCCCTGTCCGAACGGGATGCCGGACGCCTGCGCGTAGCCGATGGCGGCGGGCGTGCCGGACTCCGGGGTCGGGATGACGAGGTCGGCCTCGACGGCGTGCTCGCGGGCCAGCTGGCGCCCCATCTCGACGCGGGCCTCGTAGACGCCGCGGCCGGCGATGGTGGTGTCGGGACGCGCGAGGTAGACGTACTCGAAGACGCATCCGGCGCGCTTCTCGGTCGCGAACCGCTGGCTGCGCAGTCCGTTCTCGTCGATGGCGATCAGTTCGCCCGGCTCGACCTCGCGCACGAAGCTGGCGCCGACGATGTCGAGGGCGGCGGTCTCGGAGGCGACGACCCAGCCGCGCTCAAGCCGGCCGAGGACCAGCGGTCGCACGCCCTGCGGGTCGCGCGCCGCGTACAGCGTGTGCTCGTCCATGAAGACGAGGCAGTAGGCGCCGCGCAGGCGCGGAAGCACCTCGAGGGCGGTCGACTCGAGGGTGTGATCGAGGTCGCCGGTGAGGAGCGCCGTGACGACGGCCGTGTCGGTCGTGTTGCCGCGGGAGAGCTCTCCGTCGTGCTGCGGGTAGCGCTCGTGCACGAGCTGCATCAGCTCGGCGGTATTCGTCAGGTTGCCGTTGTGGCCGAGGGCGACGGTTCCGCTGGCCGTGGACCCGAGCGTCGGCTGCGCGTTCTGCCAGCTGGACGCTCCGGTCGTCGAGTAACGCGTGTGGCCGACGGCGATGTGGCCGGGGAGCGAGTTGAGCGCGTTCTCGTTGAACACCTGCGAGACGAGACCCATGTCTTTGTAGATCAGGATCTTGTCGCCGTCGCTCGTCGCGATGCCCGCCGACTCCTGGCCGCGGTGCTGGAGCGCGTAGAGCCCGAAATAGCTGAGCTTCGCGACCTCCTCACCGGGGGCCCAGACGCCGAAGACACCGCAGGCGTCCTGCGGTCCCTTCTCGCCGGGAAGCAGTTCGTGACTGAGAAGACCGTCGCCTCCGGCCACAGCGGACCCCTTTCAGGAAGTCGGGATGTTCAGCTCTCGGTGTCGCTGGTGGTGCTCTGCGTGCTGCCCTGCGTGGTGCTCGGTGTGCCGGGCTCCGGCTGCGAGCCCTCGCGCCGTGCAGGCGACGACCCGGGCTCGGTGACGCGCACGTCGATTCTATCCGCCTGGACGCTGCGCGCTCGACGCGCGGTGGTGCGGTCGAGGATGAGCGCGACGACCGCGCCGACGGCGACGCCCACGGTGACGCAGATCGCGAGCAGGAAGCCGAAGACGCTTCCGCGGTCGTACGTCGGGTTCTCCGGGAAGGCGAAGGTGAGGATGAGCGCCACGATGGCGAACAGCACGGCGCCCGTGATCATGAACCGGAAGTACCGCGGCGAGCGCCGCACCCGCACCTCGGCCGGGATGACGGTCTCTTCGACCTCGTCGACCGGCTCGTCCTGCGGGGTGTCGCTCATGACTCCCATTCTCCCAGATCGAAGCTGGGTGACCGTCGGTGACGGAACCTTGGGGAACGGCGACGGCGGTCAGTAGCGCAAGGGCACGAGGCCCTCGAGGGAAGCGCGCTGCCCGGAGGCGTGGACGGCGCCCGAGGCGACGCCCTCCTCCCAGGTGAACGACCCGGAGGCGAGACCGAGCCAGGTGGCCGCATCCATCTCGACGACGTTCGGCGGGGTCCCGCGGGTGTGACGCGGACCGGGGATGCACTGCACCGCACCGAACGGCGGCACCCGCACCTCGACGGTGTTGCCCGGCGCCCGCTCCGCGAGCAGCTGCAGCAGGTACCGCACGGCCGTGGCCGTCGTGTCACGGGGCGCTCCCCCCGCGACGGCGGCCCGGACGGCCGGTCCACCCACGTCGTCCGCGATCTTCGCTCTCGCCATGCGTTCCATCCTTCCACCCGGCTGAGCCGCGGCATCCGCTCCCTCTAGCATGGTGGCGTGAAGATTCTCGTCCTCGGTTCCGGTGCCCGCGAGCACGCCATCATCACCGCGCTGCTCAGCGAGGAGGAGCGGCACGACATCGTCGCGGCGCCCGGCAATGCGGGCATCGCGCAGGATGTGCGGGTCGAAACGGGCCTGGACCCGCTCGACGGCGAGGCGGTCACCGAGTACGCGATCGAGCACGGCATCGACCTGGTCGTCATCGGTCCGGAGGCTCCGCTCGTCGCAGGGGTGGCCGATCCACTGCGTACCCGCGGCATCCCCGTGTTCGGACCGGGCAAGGCCGCGGCGCAGCTCGAAGGGTCGAAGGCGTTCGCGAAGCGGATCATGGACGCCGCGGGCGTTCCGACCGGCCGTGCGGTGCGCGCCGAGACGCTGGCCGAGGCGGAGCGCGCGCTCGACGAGCTGGGCGCGCCGTACGTCGTCAAGGCGGACGGCCTCGCCGCAGGGAAGGGCGTGCTCGTCACGGACGACCGCGCCGCGGCCGTCGAGCACGCGACCCACTGGCTGCGGCACGGCGGCGTGCTGATCGAGGAGTTCCTGGACGGCCAGGAGGTGTCGCTGTTCCTGGTCAGCGACGGTCACGACGTGCTGCCGCTCTCGCCGGCGCAGGACTACAAGCGACTGCTCGACGGCGACGCGGGCCCGAACACCGGCGGGATGGGTGCGTACTCCCCTCTCCCCTGGCTGCCCGAGGGCTTCGTCGACGAGGTCATCGACACGATCGCGCTTCCGACCGTCCGCACCCTCGCCGCCGAGCAGACCCCGTTCATCGGGCTGCTCTACTGCGGCCTGATCGTGACCGACCGCGGCATCCGCGTGATCGAGTTCAACGCGCGCTTCGGCGACCCGGAGACCCAGGTGGTGCTCCCGCGGCTGGTGACCCCGCTGTCCACGCTGCTCTACGCCGCCGCCACCGGCGGGCTCGGCGGGATGCCGCGACCCGAGTTCGCGCTCGACACCGCCGTCACGGTCGTCCTCGCCAGCGAGGGCTACCCGGAGGCGCCCCAGACCGGACGCCCGATCACCGGGCTCGGCGAGGCGGCCGCGGTGCCCGAGGTGACCATCGCGCACGCGGCGACCGTGCTCCACGAGGCGACGGGCGAGCTGCTCGCGACGGGCGGCCGCGTGCTCTCCGTCGTGGCCCGCGGAACGGACTTCGCCGAGGCGCGGGACCGCGCCTACACGGCGCTCGGCCGCATCCACCTCGCCGGCTCCCACTACCGCACCGACATCGCCGCCCGCGTCTCCTGACCCCCTCGCCTCGACACCCTCCGTCGAGTGCACGATTTGTGCACGCCTTCGCGGCGTGTCGCGTGCACTAATCGTGTACTCGACGGTGGGCGGAGCGGGCCTAAGGGAGCAGGCGGGTGAGGAAGGGGTTGCGGAAGCGGGCGGCGGGGTCGAAGCGCGACGCGAGAGCCGCGAAGTCGGAGAGGCGCGGGTAGAGGGACGGGACGATCCCGTCGCGGTCGACGTAGAGCTTGCCCCAGTGCGGACGCGCGCCCAGCGGCAGCAGAGCGGCCTCCAGCTCGGGGAGCACCGCCTCCACGCCGGCCTGGTCGCGGAACCACGTGAAGTGCAGGCCCACGACGTCCGTCTCGTACGCGCTCGACAGCCAGAGGTCGTCCGCCGCGACGGTGCGGATCTCGCTGATCTGCAGCAGCGGCGCGATCAGGGGCGCGAGCGCACGCACCGCCTCGATCGCCTCCACGGCACGTGCCCGCGGCACGAGGTACTCGGACTGGATCTCCTCGCCGTTCGACGGCGTGAACGCGAACCGGAAGTGCGCGAGCCGCTCGCTCCACGGGCCGACCACGCCCAGCTGCTCGGTGGTGTTGCGCACATCCATCGTCGCGATCATGTGCCGCGGCTCGGTCAGCGCCGGGGCGCCGAAGAAGTCGTCCTCGATCAGCGTCTCGGCTCCGGCCAGTTCCTTGAGCCACGCGAGCGACACCGCCTCCTCGTCCCAGGTCGTGAAGAGGCTGACGCTGTACGCCGCCGACGTGATTTCGTCGAACCGCCCGAGCACCGCCTCCCACGGCACACCGCCGAAGAGCCGCTGCCGCGCGTCGTAGGTCGGACGGATGTCGAGGGTGACGTCCGTGACGACGCCCAGCGCCCCGAGGCCCACCACGGCGCCCTCGAAGCCCTCATCGCCGCGGCGCAGGTCGACGAGCTCGCCCGAGCCGTTCAGGATGCGCAGCCCGGCGACCGCGGTCGCGAGGTTGCCGTTGCGGTCGCCGGAGCCGTGGGTCGCCGTGGCGATCGCGCCTGCCACCGAGATGTGCGGCAGGGACGCGAGGTTGTGCAGGGCCCATCCCGCGTCCTGCAGCTCGCGCGCCAGGTCGCCGTAGCGGACGCCGCCGCCGACGGTGACGGTCCGCGCCGCCTCGTCGATGCGCACGTCGCCCGGGAGGCCGGCCGTGCTGATGAGCACGCCCTCGGTGTCGGCAAGGTCGTTGAACGAGTGGCGGCTGCCGAGCGCGCGAACGGCCGGGGAGTCCAGGACGAGGTCGCTCAGCTCCTCCAGCGTGGTCGGGCGGGCGATCCTCGCCGCGCGGTACTCGTAGTTGCCTGCCCAGTTCTTCTCGCCCATTGCGGCCCTTCCTCGGGTCATCGTCAGCGGCCGGGCGGCCGTTGGCACCCCTCCATCCTACGGATGTGACCGGACACATCAACCTCCGCCGCCGGCAGCGAAATGGTGCGTAGCCAGGCCGGTGAGGCGCGCAGTATGGTGCCCGTGAAAAACGACGAGGGCCGCTTGGGAAAGGGGCAGACATGGCCGACTTCGAGTACGGTCCGGCGGAATTCATGGTGGCCGCGTTCGATACGGACCGCCCGTCGGCGGGCGTCGTTCAGGCGATCCTCGACCTGGTCGCGAGCGGTACGGTCCGCCTGCTCGACCTCGTCTTCGTCGAACGTCACGACGACGGGAGCATCGACATCATCGAGCTGGAGGAGATCGGCGACGAGATCGGGATGACCGACATCACGCTTGAAGGCAGCGGCCTGGCCGGCGACGAGGACGTGCAGCAGATCGCCGAGCTGCTCGAACCCGGGACGACCGGCGCGATCCTCGTGATCGAGCACCTCTGGGCGAAGGAGCTGGCGAGCCGCTTCTTCGAGTCCGGCGGCGTCGTGCTGCACAGCGAGCGCATCCCCGCACCCGTGCTGAACGCGGTGGCGGCCGAGGCGTACGAAGAACTCGAGACCACGGAGAGCTGAGGAGGACACCATGCCACTGCGACGGATGGGACGCCCGGGACTGATCGGGATGGCGGCGCGCACGGCGGTGGTCGCCGGTACGGCGACCGCGGTCTCCGGAAGCGTGCAGCGCCACCAGCAGGAGAAGGCGCAGAGCCAGTACGACCAGCAGCAGTACGAGCAGCAGCAACAGCAGATGCAGATGCAGCAGATGGCGCAGCAGGCGGCAGCGCAGCAGGCGGCGCAGCAGCCGGCGCCGGCGGCGGCTCCCGCCGAAGACGACATGATGACGAAGCTGCAGCAGCTGGCGACCCTGCACACGCAGGGCGTGCTCACCGACGAGGAGTTCGCGTCGGCGAAGGCGAAGCTGCTGGCCTGACGCGCATCCCGGTCTCGCCGCCCGCCCCTACGATGGACGGGTGAGCGAGATTCCGGGATGGGTCCACGTCTACTCGGGCAAGGTGCGCGACCTCTACGTGCCCGAGGGCGCCGAGGGACTCGCCGACACCGACAGTGTGCTGGTCGTCGCGAGCGACCGGGTGAGCGCGTTCGACCACGTGCTTCAGCCGGGCATCCCGGACAAGGGCGAGCTGCTCACCACCCTGAGCCTGTGGTGGTTCGACCAGCTGGACGACGTCCCGAACCACCTCGTGCCCGACCACACCCTCGTCGGCGAGCGCGTGGTCGAGCGGATCCCCGCCGCCGTGTCGGGCCGCTCGATGCTCGTGAAGCCGCTCGACATGTTCCCGGTCGAGTGCGTCGTGCGCGGCTACCTCACCGGCAGTGGATGGGCGGAGTACCAGCAGAGCCGGAGCGTGTGCGGCATCCCCCTGCCCGACGGACTGCGGAACGGCGACCGCCTGCCCGAGCCGATCTACACCCCGGCCTGGAAGGCCCCGCTCGGTCAGCACGACGAGAACATCAGCTTCGAGCGCACCGTCGAACTCGTCGGAGCCGACGTGGCCGAGGAGCTGCGGCGACGGTCCCTGCACGTCTACGAGCGGGGAGCCGCGATCGCGGAGGCGCGCGGCGTCATCATCGCCGACACCAAGTTCGAGTTCGGCGCCGACCGTGCGACCGGCGAGATCACGCTCGCGGACGAGGTGCTGACCAGCGACTCCAGCCGGTACTGGGATGCGGCCGCGTACGCGGCCGGGACCACGCCGGAGGAGCGGATGGCGAGCTTCGACAAGCAGATCGTGCGCGACTGGCTCGCCGCGAACTGGGACAAGACGGGCGAGCCGCCGGCGCTTCCGCAGGACGTGGTCGACCGCACCGCGGCGCGGTACCGGGAGCTGCTGGAGCGGCTGACCGGGGAGTAGCCGCGGCACGGCGGCGAGCGGGGCCATTCCTCCGCGGGCATGCCGGGCGGTATAGCGTCCCGTCATGGACCAGCTCACCCTCCCCGCGACGGCCGCCGTCGCCGATGCCGCCGTTCGCCTCGGCGTCCCCGTCGGTACGGCACCCGTCAGCCTCGTCGCCCTGTTCCCTGGGCGCCCGTTCGCCGGACCGGCCGCCCCCGTCACCCATCTCGGCAGCGTGGATGTGCTGCTCGAGACCATCGACGACGCGCCTCCCGGGGCCGTGTTCGTCGTCGACAACGGCGGTCGTGACGACGAAGCCTGCGTCGGCGACCTGATGCTGCTGGAGGCGGCGACCGCCGGCCTCGCCGGCGCGGTCATCTGGGGCCGGCACCGCGACACGGCACAGCTGCGCGAGATCGGGCTGCCGGTGTTCAGCCGCGGCGCGCATCCTTTCGGTCCGAGGCGGGTGCCTCCGGCCGGAACCGCGATGCGGTCGGCCTTCCTCGACGGGGTGACGGTCACCCCGGAGCACTGGATCGTCGCGGACGACGACGGCGTCCTGGTGCTGGCGGCCGCAGACCGCGAGGCGCTGTTCGCGGAGGCGGCGCGCATCCAGTCGGTGGAGGGCGCCCAGGCCGAGCGGATGCGCGGCGGCTCGTCCCTGCGCGACCAGCTCGACTTCGCCCGCTACCGCCGCGAGCAGGCCGCCGACCCGGCGCTGACGCTGCGTCGCTACCTCGCCGAGAACGGCGGTGCGATCGAGACGTGAAATTTCCCGCATCCACCGGGCGTTGAAGGGTCCATGCCCGAACTGCTGCCCGCCGACTCCGCCATGGGGGCCGTGACCCTCCGCGTCGCCGACCTCGACGCCATGACCCGCTACTACCGGGACGCCGTCACGCTGACCGTGCTCGCGGCGGAGGGCGACCGCGTCATCCTCGGTCGCGGCGCCACACCGGCGGTCATCCTGGAGCACGCACCCGAGCTGCGTCACGCGTCGCCCGGCGAGGCGGGGCTGTTCCACACCGCGATCGTCTTCGACACCCAGGAGGCGCTCGCCGCGGCCGTCTACTCGGTCGCCCGCCGTGCGCCGGGAACCTTCACCGGCAGCGCCGACCACCTCGTGAGCACCGCGTTCTACTTCACCGACCCGGAGGGGAACGGCGTCGAGCTGTACTGGGACCGCGACCGCAGCCTGTGGAGCTGGACCCACGGCCAGGTGGAGATGGCGACGCTCTACCTCGACCCGAACCGGTTCCTGACCGAGCACCTCACCGAGCGCGGCGTCGCGCTGGCCGACGCCGACGGGATCGATCCGTTCGGCGACGCCACGGTCGGGCACGTCCACCTGTCGGTCGGCGACGTGGAGTCGGCGCGCGCGTTCTACGTCGACCGGCTCGGCTTCGAGACCACGGCGAGCCTCGGTGGCAGCGCGCTGTTCGTGAGCGCCGGCGGCTACCACCACCACATGGCGATGAACACGTGGAACAGCCGCGGCGCCGGTCCCCGCCGGCTCGCGCTGGGCCTCGGCGAGGTCGAGATCCGTGTGCCGTCGGCCGACGACCTCGGGCAGCTGAGCGAGCGGATGCGGCACTACGGCGTCCCCGCCCGCGACGACGGGCGGTCGGTCACGTTCGACGACCCGTGGGCGAACGCCGTGCGGGTCGTCGCGGAGCCGGGAGCGCCCGCGCCGGCAGCCGGAGCCGCGGCGGAGACGCTCCCGGCCTGAGTCAGTGCGCCGCGGGCAGCGGCGCGTCGCCGACCGGTGCCTCGCCCAGGGCCGGCGTCCGGCTCGTGGCCAGGGACAGCCCCTGCGAGCGGCGACGGTAGAGCAGCGCCGACAGCACGGCGCCGAAGGCGAAGAACGCGGCGCCCCACCAGTACGCGGTCGCGTAGCTGTGCACGGCAGCATCCTGGATCACCGCGGGAGTCGGCGGCAGGTGCGAGGCCAGGTAGTCCGTCGCCGCGGTCGCGGCCAGCGTGTTCAGCAGCGCGGTGCCGATCGAGCCGCCGACCTGCTGGCTGGTGTTCACGAGCGCGGAGGCGACGCCCGCGAAGTGGCGGTCGACGCCGAGCGTGGCGGTCTGGATCGCGGCGGGCATGATCGAGCCCATCCCGGCGCCGAGGATCATCAGCGGCGGGAGGATGTCGGTGGCGTAGTTCGCGGTGACGCCGAGGTGCGTGAGGTACACCATCCCGGAGCCTGCGATGACCATGCCGATCGGCACCATGACCTTCGGCCCGAACCGCGGGACGAAGACGTTCGTGGAGAACTGGGCGGCGATCACCAGCATCACGATCATCGGCAGGAACGCGAGTCCGGTCTGGATGGGCGTGAACTTCAGCGTGGTCTGCAGGTAGTAGGTCACGAAGAGGAAGATGCCGAACATCCCGGAACCGGCGATCAGGATGGAGCTGTACGACGCGCCCCGGTTGCGGTCCAGCACGATGTGCAGCGGGAGCAGGGGATGCGCGGCGCGCCGCTGCCAGAGCACGAACACCACGAGGAGCAGGACGGCGGCGCCGAGGAAGCCCCAGGTGAGCGGCGAGTCCCAGCCGTCGGTCTCGGCGTTCGAGAAGCCGTAGACGAGCGAGAAGAGCGCGGCGGAGACGAGCAGCGTCCCCGGGACGTCGAGCCTCGGACGCGGGCCGGTGCGCTTCACCGAGGTGACGAACAGCGCGGCGCCGATGATCGCGATGACGGCGATCGGAACGTTGATGTAGAGGTTCCAGCGCCAGTTGAACTGCTGCGTGAGCACCCCGCCGAGCAGCAGGCCGACGGCGCCGCCCGCCCCCGCGATCGCACCGAAGATGCCGAAGGCGCGGGCGCGTTCCTTCGGGATGGTGAAGGTGGTGGTCAGCACGGCCAGCGCGGTGGGGGCCAGCAGCGCGCCGAACGCGCCCTGCAGCGCGCGGGCGCCGACGAGCATCCCGAACGTCCCCGCCGCGCCGCCCAGCGCCGACGCGCCGGCGAACCCGATGAGGCCCATGATGAAGGCGCGCTTGCGGCCGATGAGGTCGGAGATGCGGCCGCCGAACAGCAGGAGGCTGCCGAAGGCGAGCGAGTAAGCGGTGACGATCCACTGGCGGTCGGCGTTCGAGAAGCCGAGGTCCTGCTGAGCGGACGGGAGGGCGATGTTCACGACGGTGGAATCGAGCACCACCATGAGCTGGGCGAGGGCGACGGTGACGAGTGTCCACCAGCGCCGGGAGTGCGGAACCGCGGTTCCGGACGGTTCGGGTGAGACCGCGGTGACGGAGGAAGTCTGCGACATGAGCGTCAGCATATACGAAACTGGCGAGTTTCGGATCTCCCGAGTTCTAAAATTAACCTTACAATGGTCTGGATGCATCGACCAGACCTGAAGGAGCCGCAATGACGCAGCTCGACACCGACGGCGCAGCCCCCCGCCTGGGCCGCCGGCGAGACCACACGCGCGACGCCGACATCCTCGACGCCGCGCTCGAGGTGCTCGCCGAGACCGGCTACGACGGGATGACGATCGATATGGTCGCCGCCCGGGCGAAGGCCGGCAAGGCGACGGTCTACCGGCGCTGGGCGTCCAAGGGCGACCTCGTCGTCGACGCGATCGCGTGCATGAAGAAGAACGACATCGACCTCGAGCACCTGCCCGACACCGGCACCCTGCGCGGGGACCTCGTCGCGATGATCCGCCCGCACGCCATCCAGGACGGCGAGAAGAAGCTCCAGGTGATGGCCGGCATCACGTCGATGCTGGCCCGCGACCCGCAGCTGGTCGACGCCGTCACCGCCGCGATCGTGGAGCCGCGCGCGTCCCTCAACCGGCTCTTCATGCGCCGCGCGATCGAGCGCGGCGAGATCCCGGCGGACACGGACGTGGACACGCTCGCCCTGATCGTGCCCTCGATGACGGCGTACCGCGTCCTCATCCTGCAGAAGCCGGTCGACCGCGAGTTCCTGCTGTCGCTGATCGACGGGGTGCTGCTGCCCGCGGTGGGGCTGAAGCCGTAGGTCGCGCGGCGCGGTGCGGTGCGCCGCCTCCGCTGCCGCCGCTCTCTGCGACATTCGGCACGAATCGTCGCAGCGCGCTTCCGCATCATTCGGCACGAATCGTCGCCCCGCGGCGGCCTTTCGCAACATTCGGCACGAATAGTCAGCGCACGCTCTCGCAACATTCGGCACGAATAGTCCCTTCGCGGCGCCCTTGCGCCGCATTCGGCACGAATGGTCGCGCGGGACGTTGCAAGATTTGGCACAAATCGTGGGGCGCATTCCCTACATTTGGCACAAATCGTGGGTGCCGGTGGCGCCACGCAGGGCCGGGATGCGCAGAGCGCCGCACCCCTATGGGTACGGCGCTCATCGTGCGCGAGACGGGCGTCAGTCGGTGACCGGCGCGGCGTGGACGCCGTGAGGCGGTTCCTCGCCGGGGGCGACGTCCGTCGCGGGCGGGACGGGGGCGGCGTGCGAGCCGCGCGGCGTCGCATCCACGGGGACCGGTGCCGCGTGCGCACCATGCGTCGGCGCGATCGCCTCGTCGGCCGTGCTCGCAGCGCCGGACTGCACCGCGCCGACCCCGGCCGGCTCGGCCGCACCTGCACCCGCACCAGCACCAGCACCAGCGGCACCCGCACCAGCGGCACCAGCCCCGCCCGCACCCGCGGCACCCGCACCCGCCGGCGCCCCGGCGCCCCAGGCGCGCGGCTTCGGCCGCTCCCACCAGATCACGATCAGCGCGCCGAGGAAGGCGACCGCCGCGGGGAGCAGCAGCGCCTCCGACATCGCCTGCGTGAAGCCGGCGTGCAGGAACTGCGGCAGCTCGGTGCCCGAGGTCGCCGCGCCGGCGTTGGCCGCTCCGCCCGGCGCCTTGGGCAGGTCGACGGCGAGCCGGCTCTCGATCAGGGCGGCGATCGAGGCGCTTCCGAGCACCGCGCCGATCTGGCGCGTCGTGTTGAAGACGCCGGAGCCGGCGCCCGCCTGGTTCATCGGCAGGTTGCGCGTCGCCGTGGTGGAGATCGGACCCCACACGCCCGACATCGCGATGCCCAGCAGCGAGCTTGGGATGAGCAGCAGCCAGATGTTGACGTCCGGCGACAGCATCCGCGAGTACAGGAACAGCGAGAAGGAGAACAGCACCAGCGCAGGCGTGGTGATGTTGCGCGGGTTCACCCGGTCGATCAGGCGGCCGACGAACGGGGCCAGCACACCGGACAGCACGGCCGTGGGGGCGAGCATCAGCGCCGACTCGGTCGGGGTCAGTCCCCGGACGGTCTGGAAGTAGAACACGAGCGGCAGCGCCATGCAGGTCACCGCGAAGCCGACGGTCGTGATGGCGCCGTTCGCGAGCGAGAAGTTGCGGTCGCGGAACAGCGGCAGCGGGAGCAGCGGCTCCTTCTTGTTGACGGCCTGCCAGACGATGAACGCGGCGAGCACCACGATTCCCGAGATGATCAGACCCCAGACCGAGATCGGGCCCCAGATGACGCCCCAGTCGTAGGTGCCGCCCTCCTGGATGCCGAACACCAGCAGGAACATGCCGACAGCCGAGAGGACCACGCCGAGGATGTCGAAGCTGTGGGTGTGCGTCGGCAGCTTGGGCACGAGCCGTACCGCGAGGATGAACGCGACGATGCCGACCGGCACGTTGATGAAGAAGATCCACTCCCAGCCGAGGGTGTCGACGAGGATGCCGCCGAGCAGCGGGCCGACCAGCGTCGCCACACCGGCGACCGCGCCCCAGAGACCCATGGCCGCACCACGGCGGTCCGGCGGGAAGATCCGCGTGATGACCGCCATCGTCTGCGGCGTCATGAGCGCCGCACCGAGGCCCTGCACGACGCGGGCCGCGATCAGGATGCCGATGTGCCCGGCGAAGCCGCACCAGGCGGAGGCGCCCGTGAAGACCACGAGACCGATCAGGTAGATGTTCTTCGGCCCGAAGCGGTCGCCGAGACGACCGGTGATGAGCAGGGGCACGGCATAGGCGAGCAGGTAGGCGCTCGTCACCCAGATGACGGCGTTGTAGTCGGTCCCGAGGTCGAGACCCTTCATGATCGACGGGTTGGCGACCGACACGATGGTGGTGTCGATCAGGATCATGAAGAACCCGATGACCAGCGCCCAGAGGGCAGGCCACGGCTTCAGTACGCGTTCCATGTCACGTTCTTCCTGTTGAGAGCGGTGTCGCTCAGTGCTTCTCCTCGACCCAGGAGATCGCTCCCGACTCGAGGTCGTCGATGAGGGCTTCGAGCGTGGCCACATCGGCCTCCGCCATCGCGCGCTGATAGCGCACATCCACCCAGTACATCGCCGGGACGGACTTGGCCCGAATCGTTCGGATCCCCTCGTCGTAGGCGGCGATGTCGGCCCGGATGAGTCCGATGCGCTTGCGGAGCAGCGCGACGACGGTCTCGACCGGCAGGTTGTGGGCCTCCCCCAGCGCAAGGGGGAACTCCGGGTACTCATTCACGGGGGTGCCGATGATCTCGGCGATGCGCTCGCCCAGGGCGAGCGTGCCCTCCTCGGTGATCGCGTAGGTAGTGCGCTCGGGCCGGTTGCCTTCGCGCTCGGTGCCGGTCACCCGCACCAGGCCGTGCCGCGCCAGGCGGTCGACCGTGTGGTAGAGCGAGCCGGGCCGCACCTTCACCAGGCGGTCCTCGGAGCGGAGCATGAGGGTCTGGTACATCTCGTACGGATGCGACGGACCTTCGGCCAGCAGCGCGAGGGCGGCGACCGCGAGAGGGGTGAGGATGCGTGATTCAGCCATGAGTGTTCCGGTTTGATTATTCCAGAAGGAATATACCGCTCCGACCAACGCAGGTCAACCGATCTCCGCATCCTGCCGCTACGCTGCCTCGTGGAGGTGCGCGATGACGAAACACCGACGCGAACGCGAGGCAGAAGCGCTGGAGTCCGAGGAGGCCGAGGCGGCGATCCGGGCGACCGAGACCGACGACACCTTCGTCGACGCGGACGAGGCGCTCGAAGCGGACGAAGAGCGGGACTGACCGGATGCTCTACGCGCTGCCCGGCGACCGGGCTCCGCAGGTGGACGCCGACGCCTGGGTGGCGCCCGGAGCGACCCTGGTCGGGGCGGTCACCCTCGAGCCCGGGGCGAGCGTCTGGTACGGAGCGGTGGTGCGGGCGGACAACGCGCCGATCCGCATCGGCCGCGACTCCAACCTGCAGGACAATGTCTCCGCGCACGTCGACCCCGGCTTCCCGCTGACCGTCGGCGAGCGGGTCTCGGTCGGGCACAACGCCGTGCTGCACGGGTGCACGATCGAGGACGACGTCCTGGTCGGGATGAGCGCGACCGTGATGAACGGAGCGACCGTCGGCAGCGGCTCGCTCATCGCCGCCGGGGCCGTCGTCACGCAGGGCGCGGTCATCCCGCCGCGGTCGCTCGTGGCGGGCGTCCCCGCGAAGGTGCGGCGCGAGCTCACCGACGACGAGCTGGACGGCATCCGCCGGAACGCCGCCGTGTACCTCGACAAGACGGCGGAGCACCGGGACGCTCAGGCGCTCTAGCCGGGCGTGGCGACCTGCGCTGCGACCGGTCGTCAGCCGTCGAGCATCGCCCGGTTGAGGGCGAGCAACTGCTCCGTGAACATGCGGGCGCCGCCCTGCGCGGGGTGCCGCACCGCGGGTGCTTCGATCCCCGCCTCGGCGAGCGCACCCTGCGCCTTGCGCCCTACGGCGACGATGGTCTCGATGCCGAGCGCGCGGATCAGCTCCTCGGCCACCGGGGCGCCGGCGCGCACCTCGGACGAGCGCGGGGTCCGATTGGTGAGCGGCCGTCCCGCGACGAACGGATGGTGCGGGTACACCGGCCAGGAGAGCGGCAGCGGACCGCGCCAGGCACTCATCGTCTCCCAGAAGACGCGGCTCGACGCCTCCCAGGGCGCCTGCGGCTGAGCCGGCAGCTCGAGCCCCGGCAGCACGCCGGCCTCCACCTCGCGCACCGAGGTGAAGGGCACGCCGGTGACGGTCATCCCGCGCCAGCCGGGAGCCTCGCCGAGCAGCAGGATGGGCGCGTGCGGCGTCTCCAGGTAGCGGCGCAGGTTGCGTTCGCGGAGCCGGCCGAGCTCGTCGAAGCCGAACAGCAGCTCGGCGTCGTCCGGGGCCGGGACCTCCCGGATCAGGTCGAAGAAGCGGTCGAGCATCCACCCAGGCTACGGCCGCACCGCCACGCGGGGGTACGCGGCGGACGCGAGCGCCCGATCCACCTCGGCGAGCGGGAACGTCTCACCCACCTGCTCGGCGAACGGGTACCGCTGCCAGGCGGAGGCGAGGAACCGCACGGCCTGCTCCAGGTGCCGCGGTGCGTAGTTGTGGACGCCGCGGATCGTGAGCAGGCGGCGCACGAGCTGCTCGGGGGCGACCGCGAGGTCCGGCCCGGGCGAGACGGAACCGACCAGGACGAGGACTCCGCCGATATCCAGGCCGTCGAGCAGGGTCCGCACGGCCGCCGGGTTCCCGGAGAGCTCCAGGGCGGCGACCGGAGCCGCGCCGCGGCCGCCAGCCTTCGCCAGCACTGTCGGCAGTGAGGTGGCGTGGTCCGCGCCCGGGCTGGGGTCGGCCACGCCCACCGCGCCGAACGCGAGCGCCGCCTCCCGGCGTTGCGGGATGGGGTCGCTCACCACGACCCGCGCGCCCGCATCCGTGGCCATCGCGGCGGCGGTGAGTCCCATCATCCCGGCCCCGGCGATGAGCACGAGTGCGCCGTCGAGCGGCACGATCGCCCCGGCGGCCTCCACGGCGGCGGCGACCGTCGCCGTCGCGCAGGAGGCCGGCGCGAGCACCACGGCAGGGATGTCCTCCGGCACCCGCACCAGCGGCGTGCCGTCCAGGATGTGCGCGTGCGTCGCGAACCCGCCCGACAGCTCCCAGCCCCTGCGCATCCGCTCGTGGCCGTACTTCTGCAGGTTCGAGCACCTCTGCGGCAGGCCGCGGCGGCAGCGCGCGCAGCGCCCGCACGGGACGGCCACCGACCAGACGACGCGCTCCCCCAGCTCCACCCGATGGCCGTCGGTCGTCTTGGCGCCGCCGCGGCCGAGCGCGATGACGCGGCCGACCTGCTCGTGCCCGAGCACGAGCGGCGCGGGCGCCTGCCGGTGACCGAGGACCGTGTGGATGTCGGAGCCGCACACCGTCGCGAGCTCCACCTGGGCGAGCACGTCGCCCGGGGCGAGCCGGACACCGGGGACGGCGACCGCCTCGTGCGTGTGCCCCTCACCCGGCCACACCATCGCGGTGGCCGACGGGTACACGCTCACCCCCATCCCCAGGCGTGCCGGCGGTGCGACGACGCGCGGGGTGACCGCTTTGATCGTCACCGGGCGCCGGCCCCCTCGGCTCGACGGTCGGCTGCGTCGCCGGCGGAGCGGTCGGCATCCGTGTGCTCGTAGCCGAGCAGCTCGGGCAGGTCGGCGACGCTCGGCAGCACCGCGTCCGCGCCGGCCTCGAGGAGCTCGTCCTCGCCGTCCGCACCTGTCAGCACACCGACGACGAGCCCTGCGCCGGCGGCGATCCCCGCGGCGATGCCGTCCGCCGTGTCGTCGACCACGACCATCCCCTCGACGCTGGAGGCGCCGGTGCGCAGCAGCGCGGTCAGCGGGAGGTCGGGGAAGGGCTGCGCCCGGCCGGAGTCCTCCGGAGTGAGCACCGCATCGGCGGTCCCGGTCCAGCCCACGGCGTCCAGGAGGAGGTCGACGGCCGGACGCGGGGAGCCGCTCACGATCGCGACCTTCACACCGGTGGCCCGCAGCCTGTGGATGAGGTCCTCCGCCCCGGGGAGCGCGCGCGGCGCTCCGGCGCCGTCGTCGAGCAGCGTGGTGCCGGTCAGGCCGAGCACCACCAGCTCGAGGTCGGCGAGGTCGTCCTCGTCGCGGTCGTCGCCCTCGGGGAACTCGTCGGGCCCGTCGTCGAACTCGTCCCACTCCTCGTCGTCCGCGCCGGTCGCGTCCGCGTGGCGCGAGGCTGCGGCGTCGTCGATCGTCACGTCGTCGAACTCGCTGGTGATGCGTCCGTCGGGGGTCATGGTGGTGCCTTTCGTCGCGGTCGGGACTAACGGGCGCGCGTGGCGCCGGCGGGGAGGAGGGAGCCGGGCGCGTCCGAGAACAGCTCGTCGACGACGCGGTCGGCGAGACCGAGCCCCGTCGTCATCCCGATGGCCGCCGTGACGGAGACGACCCGCACATCCGGGGCCGGCGCCGCGACGAGGAAGTCGTCGGGCGCCGCCGCGTGCACGCCCTGCCAGCGTTCGCGGACCCGCAGCGGCACGGCGCCGAACAGGTCGCGCGTCTGGTCGAGGAGTGCCTCGAAGGCCGCCTCCGGCTGGAAGGGCGAGGCGTCTTCGCCCTGGCGAGCCGTCGATCCGATGAGGAGCGAGCCGTCCGGGCGCTGGACGAAGGAAACCTCCGCGCCCAGGGCCGCCAGGGCCGGCTGCTCCGCCACCAGGCGGTCACGCAGGGCGCCGGCGCCCGGGGTGCGCGAGAACGCGGTCTGCTGGACGAGCGACCAGCCTGTCAGGAGGGGCGCGGAGAGCGGAGCGTCGAGTGCCGCATCCACAAGCAGCATGTCGAGGCCGCGGCGCTGGATGCCGTGCGCATCCGCCATGCCGGGGAACAGCTGGTCGACATCCGCGTCAACGGCGACGACGACCGCGTCGGCGGCGACCCGGCCGCGGCTCGTGTGGACGGTGCCCGGCTCGACGGCGAGCGCTGTCGTGTGCCAGAAGAGGTCGACCCCGTGCGCGTCGAGCCAGCGGGCGATCGCCGGGGCGGCCTCGCGCGGATCGACCTGCAGGTCGGACGGGAGGAACGCTCCCCCGATCGCCACACCGTCGGCCAGCGGTGCGCTCTCGCGCACCTGCGCCGGTCCGAGGAGTCGCACGTCGTGGCCGCCACGGCGCTCGCGGAACTCCTCCAGCACCGCCAGCTCGTCGGCGTTCCGCGCGACCACGACCGTGCCGGACTCGCGCAGCCAGAAGCCGGCCTCCGGGGCGAGGGTCAGCCAGAGCTCGCGGGCGAGTTCGGCGTAGGCGCGGGCCTCGCCGTCCTGACCGGTGACGCAGAGGTGACCAGAGTTCCGGAGCGACGCTCCGTTGACCGTGGACGCCCGCTCGACGACGGCGACCGTGAGCCCGCGGCGGAGGGCCGCGACGGCGTGACCGAGGCCGACGATGCCGGCGCCGACCACCGCGAGATCGTAGTGCCTGCCCATCCGGTGCCTCCCTGTGCGGTGGACGACGCGGCGGACACGGTGGCCACGCCGCGCACGCGCGTCGTTCCACGTCGGCGTCCCGCCAGGCTAGGAGCGGGGTGCGACGAGCCACGCAACGCCGGGTAACGGCAGGGTGAACGGCGGGAGGACGGACGGCACTGCCGCGCGATCCCATCCACTGTTGCACTTATCCGACGACCGGCGCAGAATTGCAGCATGGCCGACGGCGACAACACCCGAGAGTTCGATCCCGACATCGTCACCGACTTCCGGGAACGGATGTCGTACGGGTCGTACCTGGACCTCGACACCCTCCTGAGCGCGCAGCGCCCGGTGAGCCGGCCGGCGCACCACGACGAGCTGCTGTTCATCATCCAGCACCAGACCACCGAACTGTGGCTCAAGCTCGTGCTGCACGAGCTGGAGTCCGCCCGCGACCTGCTGCGGGCCGACGACCTCTCCCCCGCCCTCAAGCGGATCGCCCGAGTGAAGCACATCCAGCGCACGCTGACCGAGCAGTGGTCGGTGCTGGCGACGCTCACGCCGACCGAGTACGCCGAGTTCCGTGGCTTCCTCGGCAACTCGTCCGGCTTCCAGTCGTACCAGTACCGCGCCGTGGAGTTCGTGCTGGGCAACAAGAACCGCCGCATGCTGAGCGTCTTCGAGAGCGACCCCGCCGCGCACGCATTGCTGTCCGCGCTGCTGGAGGCGCCGAGCATCTACGACGAGTTCCTCCGTTACCTCGCTCGTGCCGGCTTCGCCGTCCCCGAGGCGCTGCTCGGCCGCGACGTGACGCAGGCCCACGTGTTCACTCCCGAGCTGGTGACCGTGTTCCGCGACATCTACGAGCACGCCACGGACCACTGGCGCGAGTACGAGGCCTGCGAGGAGTTCGTCGACCTGGAGGACAACTTCCAGCTCTGGCGCTTCCGCCACCTGAAGACGGTGCAGCGCACCATCGGTATGAAGGCCGGCACGGGAGGTTCCAGCGGCGCCGGGTTCCTGCAGAAGGCGCTCGACCTCACCTTCTTCCCCGAGCTCTACGCCGTCCGCACCGAGATCGGAGCACCCGCGTGACCCACGTGCCCGACCTACCCGACCGGTCAGGGGCGGCCGCCGGCGACCTGTACCTCACGGTCGACGCCGTCTGGAACGGCCGCCGATTCCTCGGCGAGACCACCTTCCGCAGCGACGGCGAGCGCCTCCACCCGGTGACGGACGTCCCCGCGCACGCGCGCACCCGTCACCACCGCATCGCCGGGACACTGTTCCCCCGCCTCACCGATCACCACACGCACCTCGGGCTCACCGACCAGCACGCCCTGCTCTCCGGTGGCATCACGCACGCGATCGACCTGGGCTGGATCCCCGCCGTTGCAGCCGGGTGGCTCACCGACGACCTGACGCGGCCGGCGGTCGCCATCGTGGGCTCCCTGCTCACCTGCGTGGGCGGTTACCCGGTCAACGCCGGGTGGGGACCGCCGGGCTCCTCGACGGAGGTCGGCGGCGAACGGGAGGCTCGGCTGGCGGTTCGTGCGAATGTCATGCTGGGAGCCTCCCGCATCAAGGTGACCCTCAACACGGTCGCGGGCGAAACTGTGGACGACCGCATCCTGCGCGGAATTGTGAGCGAATCCCACGCGCAGGGCGTTCCGGTGACCGTCCACGTGGAGGGCGCGGGGCAGACCGCGCGAGCCGTGGCCGCGGGAGCCGACCAGCTGGCGCACACGCCGTTCACCGAGCGCCTCGACGACGCCCTGATCGCCGAGTGCGTCCGCCGCGGCATGAGCTGGGTCAGCACGCTCGACATCCACGGCTGGGGCGACCCCACCGAGCACCACCGCATCGCCTCCGACAACCTCGGCCGCTTCGCCCGCGCGGGCGGCACCGTGCTCTACGGGACCGACCTCGGCAACGGCCCGCTCCCGGTCGGCGTGAACGCCCGCGAGCTGCGCGGCATGCTGGACGCCGGCGTCCCCGCCGAGGCGGTGCTGCGCTCCATCGCCGGCGGCCGGCCCACGCCCGAAGGCACAGCGCCGACGATCGGCCCGCGCGTCGCCCTCGTGCCGTCGCCGCCTCCCGAGGATCTCACCGACGCCCTCCCCGATTGGCTCGCCGATGCCCGCGGGCTCGCCGTCGCCCGGCTCGCCGCATCCGCCCACGACACGAATCCCCACGACACGGATTCCCACGCCACCCGCTCCACCGAGGACCACGCATGACCGACTTCGACACCGCCCTTCCGTCCACCCTGTCGCCCGACCCGCTGACCGCCGCCCGGGCCCTCGACGCCGCGGACCCGCTCGCCGCGTTCCGCGACCGATTCGCCGGCATCGACGACGGCAGCGCGCAGGTCACCGCGTACTTCGACGGCAACTCGCTGGGCCGCCCGACGCGCGCAAGCGTGGAGCGCATCCACCGCTTCCTCCTCGACGGCTGGGGCGACCGCCTGATCCGCGGCTGGGACGAGGAGTGGATGGACCTCCCGTTCGTCATCGGGGACGACCTCGGCCGGGTCGCCCTCGGCGCCGCGCCCGGCCAGACGTTCATCGGCGACTCGACCACCGTGCTGCTCTACAAGCTCGCCCGGGCGGCGGTGGATGCGCTGCCCGAGCGCAGCGAGATCGTGCTCGACACCGACAACTTCCCGACCGACCGCTACCTCCTGGACGGGATCGCCCGCGAGCGCGGCCTCAGCCTGGTGTGGATCGAGGCCGACACCGAGGCCGGCGTCACGCCCGAACAGGTGGCCGCGGCGGTCGGCCCCCGGACGGCCCTCGTCGTGCTGAGCCACGTCGCCTACCGGTCGGGCTTCCTGGCCGACCTCCCCGCCATCACCCGGATCGTGCACGACGCGGGCGCGCTCGTGCTCTGGGACCTCTGCCACTCCGCCGGCTCCGTCCCGGTCGAGCTCGACGCCGCGGACGTCGACCTCGCGGTCGGCTGCACCTACAAGTACCTGAACGGCGGACCCGGTTCGCCCGCGTTCGGCTACGTGAACGCGCGCCTGATCCCGCGGCTGACCCAGCCCATCCAGGGGTGGATGGGCGTGCGCGACGTCTTCCTGATGGGTCCGGAGTACCAGCCGGCCGAGGGCGTCCGCCGCTTCCTCAGCGGCACGCCGCCGATCGTCGGCATGCTGGCCATGCGCGACACGATCGCCATGATCGGTGAGGCCGGCATCGACGCCGTGCGGGCGAAGTCCGTCGCGTTGACGGAGTTTGCGATCGCGCTTGCCGAGGAATGGCTGACACCGCTCGGGGTGGCACTCGCCAGCCCGCGGGATGCGGAACGGCGCGGCGGCCACATCACCCTCAGCCACCCGGCGATGCGCGACGTCACGGCCCTGCTCTGGCAGCGTGACGTCATCCCCGACTACCGCGACCCGGACGGGCTGCGCATCGGCCTGTCGCCGCTGAGCACCGGCTTCGAGGAGCTCTGCGTCGGGATGGCCGCGGTGCGCGACGCCCTCGGCGAACTGACGCATGACTGAAGCCGCCGCCAGACGCGACGACCTCGAGGCGAGCAGCGGCAGCGCCACCGCGCTGCTCCGGACCGTGGTCGGCAACGTGCTGCGACCGGCCGGCGGGTGGATGAGCGCCGCGGGCGCGGTGCGGCTGATGGATGCGCTGGACGTGCCTCCCGCGACCGCCCGCTCCAGTCTCGCGCGGCTGTGCACGCGCGGCGTCCTGCGCCGGGAGCCGCGCGACGGCGTCGCGGGCTATGCGCTCGATGAGGCCGCCATCCCGATGCTCGAGAGCGGGGACGCGCGCATCTTCGGCGAGCGCTCGGAGGCGACGGCGTGGTGTCTGCTCTCCTTCTCCTTCCCCGAGCGCAGCCGCGGCAGCCGTGATCGTCTCCGCCGCCGGCTCAGCGCGCTCGGCTGCGGTTCGGTCGCCGACGGCCTCTGGATCGCGCCCGCATCCCTCGAGGACGAGCTGGCCGCGGCCGCCCGGGAGATCGCCGCCGAGGCGGAGGTCGTGCTGTTCGCCGACGCGTCCCCACGCGGCGATCTGGCCGCGGGCCTCGCCCGCTGGTACGACCTCCCGTCCATCCGTCGCGCGCACGAGTCGTTCCTCTCGCGCTTCGGCGACGCGCGGCCGCCCGCCGACGACGCGCAGGCTTTCGCCCTGTGGATGCGCGCGCTCGACGAGTGGCGCGTCATCCCGTACCGCGACCCCGGCCTCCCCGGCTCCGCGCTCGATCCGGACTGGCCGGGGGACGCGTCCGCGGCGCTGTTCCGCCGGCTCCGCGACGAGCTCGAGGAGCGCGCGATCGCCTATGCGGCCGCGGTCGCCGCCCCGGAACCTGCTGTCGGCCGCGCACGGTAGAATCGTCGGCGAACCCCCACCCTTGTCGCCCGAGTGAGCGGAGTATCCCCGTGCCGACCATCGTTGTAGAAGTGATGCCCAAGGCCGAGCTGCTCGACCCGCAGGGGAAGGCGGTCGCCGGAGCCCTGGCCCGCACCGGACGCGGCGTCGTCAGCGGTGTGCGCGTCGGCAAGCGCTTCGAACTGACCGTCGACGGCCCGATCGACGACGCCGTGCGCGCCACGGTCGAGGAGATCGCGGGCGAGATCCTCTCCAACTCGGTGATCGAAGACGTCGTGGGCATCCACTACCCGGCCGAGGTGGACGCCTGATGCGCATCGGCGTCATCACCTTCCCGGGCTCGCTCGACGACCGCGACGCGCTCCGCGCCGTTCGCCTCGCCGGCGCCGAGCCGGTCGCGTTGTGGCACGGCGAGCACGACCTCCAGGGCGTGGACGCCCTCGTGCTCCCCGGCGGCTTCAGCTACGGCGACTACCTGCGCTGCGGCGCCATCGCCTCCCTCTCGCCGATCATGACCGAGGTCGTGGATGCAGCGCAGAAGGGGATGCCTGTGCTCGGCATCTGCAACGGCTTCCAGATGCTGGCCGAGGCGCACCTGGTCGCGGGCGGCCTGATCCGCAACGACCACGGCACCTTCATCCGCCGCGACCAGCACCTGACCGTCGAGAACACGCAGACGCCGTGGACGAACGGCTTCGAGCAGGGCCAGGAGATCGTCATCCCGCTGAAGAACGGCGAGGGCGGCTTCATCGCCTCGGCCGAGGAGCTGAAGCGGCTCGAGGGCGAGGGCCTCGTCGTCTTCCGCTACGCGGGCGTGAACCCGAACGGCTCGCTCGACGACATCGCGGGCGTGCGCAACGAGCGCGGCAACGTGGTCGGCCTCATGCCGCACCCCGAGCACGCGGTCGAGCCGGGCTTCGGCCCCGACACCCACGACGCCATGCGCTCGGGCACCGACGGCCTCACCTTCTTCACCTCCGTCATCCGCTCGGCGCTCGTCGAGGCCTGATCCCCTTCTCTCCGTCCGTCCCTTCCCTTCCAGGAGTGCCCGCGTGACCGACACCGCAACCGCCCACGTCGTCGACACCGTCGCGAACGCGATCGAGACCCCGGAGCGGGAGCAGCCGTTCGCGGCTCTCGGGCTCAAGGAGGACGAGTACGCCCGCATCCGCGAGATCCTCGGCCGCCGCCCCACCAGCGGCGAGCTGGCGATGTACTCGGTGATGTGGTCGGAGCACTGCTCCTACAAGTCGTCCAAGATCTACCTGCGGCAGTTCGGGCAGAAGGTCAGCCCGGCCATGAAGAAGAACCTCATGGTCGGCATGGGCGAGAACGCCGGCGTGGTGGATGTCGGCGAGGGCTGGGCGGTCACCTTCAAGGTGGAGTCGCACAACCACCCCTCCTACATCGAGCCGTTCCAGGGCGCCGCGACCGGCGTCGGCGGCATCGTCCGCGACATCATCTCGATGGGCGCGCGACCCGTCGCGGTCATGGACCAGCTGCGGTTCGGCGCGATCGACAGCCCGGACACCGCCCGCGTCGTGCACGGCGTCGTGTCGGGCATCTCGTTCTACGGCAACTGCCTGGGCCTGCCCAACATCGGCGGCGAGACCTACTTCGACCCGGTGTACCAGGGAAACCCCCTCGTCAACGCGCTCTCCGTCGGCGTGCTCCGCCACGAGGACCTGCACCTGGCCAACGCCTCCGGCGCGGGCAACAAGGTGGTGCTCTTCGGTGCGCGCACCGGCGGCGACGGCATCGGCGGAGCGAGCATCCTCGCCTCCGACACGTTCTCCGCAGGCGGACCGACCAAGCGCCCGGCCGTCCAGGTCGGCGACCCGTTCGCCGAGAAGGTGCTCATCGAGTGCTGCCTGGAGCTGTTCCGCGACAAGCTCGTGGAGGGCATCCAGGACCTCGGCGCCGCCGGCATCTCGTGCGCGACCAGCGAGCTCGCCTCCAACGGCGACGGCGGGATGTTCATCGAGCTGGACAAGGTGCTGCTGCGCGACCCGAGCCTCACGGCCGAGGAGATCCTCATGTCGGAGAGCCAGGAGCGCATGATGGCCGTCGTGAAGCCGGAACTGCTCGACGCGTTCCTCGCCGTGACCGCCAAGTGGGATGTCGAGACCAGCGTGCTGGGCGAGGTCACCGAGACCGGCCGCCTCGTCATCAACTGGAAGGGCGAGGAGATCGTCAACGTCGACCCGCGAACCGTCGCGGTCGACGGCCCGGTCTACGAGCGACCCGTCGCCTACCCGACCTGGATCGACGCCCTGCAGGACGACACCGCCTCGGCGCTCCCCCGCCCGACCACCGGCGACGAGCTCCGCGAGCAGACCCTGGCCCTCCTCGGCAGCGCGAACCTGGCCGACAAGGGCTGGATCACCGACCAGTACGACTACTTCGTCGGCGGCAACACCGCGCTCGCCTTCCCCGACGACGCGGGCATGATCCGCGTCGACGAGGAGTCCGGCCTCGGCTTCGCCATCGCGACCGACGCCAACGGGCGCTACTGCCAGCTGGACCCGAAGCAGGGCGCCAAGCTGGCGCTCGCGGAGGCGTACCGCAACGTCGCCGCATCCGGTGCCGTGCCGGTCGCGGTCACGGACTGCCTCAACTTCGGCAGCCCGGAGAACCCCGAGGTCATGTGGCAGTTCTCGCAGGCGGTCGAGGGCCTTTCGGACGCGTGTCTCGAGCTCGAGATCCCGGTCACCGGCGGCAATGTCTCCTTCTACAACCAGACCGGCGACACCCCGATCTTCCCGACCCCGGTCGTCGGCGTGCTCGGCGTCATCGACGACGTGGCCCGTCGCATCCCCGCCGGCTGGCAGGACGAGGGCGAGAACATCTACCTGCTCGGCACCACCCGCGAGGAGCTCGACGGCTCGGCGTGGGCGGGCACCATCCACGGTCACCTCGGCGGACGTCCGCCCGCGGTCGACCTGGATGCGGAGCGCTCGCTCGCCGAGGCTTTGCACGCGGCCTCGCTCGAGGGTCTCGTCTCCTCCGCGCACGATCTCGCCGACGGCGGCCTCGCCCAGGCCCTCGCCGAGAGCGTCATGCGCTTCGGCGTGGGAGCGCGGGTCTGGCTCACCGAGATCCAGGAGCGCGACGGTGTGGATGCGGCGACCGCCCTGTTCTCGGAGTCGACCGCCCGCGTGATCGTCACCGTCCCGCGCGAGGACGACGTGAAGTTCCGCGGCCTGTGCGAGGGACGCGGCATCCCCGCCCTCCGCATCGGCGTCACGGACGCCGAGGTCGGCGCCCAGCCGGTGCTCGAGGTGCAGGACGTCTTCACGATCGGCCTCGAGGAGCTGCACGGCGTGCACCGCTCGACGCTTCCGGAGCACTTCGGCCCGACCGTCGCCTGACGGGCGCGGGCGCGACCGCGATACCGACGTCGCTTCGGCGTGTCGAGCGCCGAGGCTGATGAGGCGTCGCCGCCGCATGCCGCTACGGTGAGGGCATGACGAGAGCGCGGCGCGTGGTGACTTGGATCGCCGGCGTCGCGCTCCTCGGATCCGCAGTATTCGCCGCTCTGCGAGCGACGCCGTGGCCCGCGGCGCTCATCATCCGCCGCGTGTTCACGAAGGGCGCCGCCGAGACGGTGGCCGAGATGGAGCCGTTCGTGCCGGACGGGGTGACCGCTCGCACCCGCGTGGCGTACGCGTCCGGATCGCGCGACACCACCTTCGACATCTTCCGCCCGGCGGCGGCCGAGGGACCGTTGCCCACCGTGGTCTGGATCCACGGTGGCGCTTGGCTGTCCGGCGTGGCCGCGGACGTGACGCCGTACCTCCACATCCTCGCCGCCGAGGGGTTCACGGCGGTCGCGCCCGACTACACGATCGCGCCCGAGGCGGCCTACCCCACGGCGCTCCGGCAGCTCAACTCCGCGCTCGCCCACCTCGTCGACAACGCGGCGGAACTCGGCATCGACCCCGCCCGCATCATCCTGGCCGGAGACTCCGCGGGGGCCCAGCTCGCGAGCCAGCTCGCCGCGATCACGAGCGACCCCGCGTACGCGCGGCAGGTGGGCATCCGGCCGGCCCTCGAACCGTCGCACCTGGCCGGCGTCGTCCTGTTCTGCGGCGTCTACGATTTGCAGGCGCTCGCCGACCTGACCGGACTCCTCGGCTGGGGGTTCAAGACCGCGATGTGGGCGTACAGCGGAACGAAGGACTGGTCGGACTCGGCAGCCGGCCGGACGATGTCGACCATCCACGCGGTCACCGGCGACTTTCCGCCCACCTTCATCTCCGGAGGAAACGGCGACGGGCTCACGGCGTCGCAGTCGCTGCCGATGGCGGCCGCCCTGCGGGCAGCCGGCGTGGACGTGACCAAGCTCTTCTGGCCGGCCGACCACGAGCCGCCCCTGCCCCACGAGTACCAGTTCCACCTGCGATTCGACGAGGCGCAGGAGGCGTTGACCGCCCTCGTCGACTTCCTCCGCAGGCTTGCCGTCACTCAGGACGACGCAGCCTCCTGAGCCTCGAGAGCCGGCGGCGCAGCGCCCTCGGCGACCCGCTTCGTCTTGTCCCATCCGCGCTTGCCCGTGATGATCCGCCACAAGGCGCCCCACGCGCAGGCGAACGCCAGGTAGTTCATCACCAGGAACGAGTGCCCGAGGACGAGCGCCGAGATCAGCGAGTGCCGCCGATCGCGACGGAGGAACACGACGACGGAGAGGATCGTAGGACCGAAGGCGAGAACGTATCCGACAAGCAACCCGATGCACAGGCTGAGGAAGCCGTCGACGTAGGCGAAGATCGCATCCAGGCGCAGCAACGTCTGCACGATGTTCCAATGCCACAGCAGCGACCACGGGAGATCGAACAGCCACGGAACAAGCAGGTAAGCGCTCAGTTCGAGCGCACGGACATTCGTGAGCCGCGGGTTCGACCAGATCTCGCCGAGGCGCTTGGTCGTCATCATGTGACCCTGGTACCAGCGCCGCCGCTGCACGAACAGCCGCCGGAGCTCGGTCACCCCCTGCTGATCGACGGATGCCGTGGGAACCGTCTCGAGCGCCCAGCCCTCCTGGGCCAGAGTGATGGCCAGATCGAGGTCCTCCGTCAGGGAGCTCGACCACGGCTTGTCGCCGATGCGGTCGAGCGCCGTGAACCGGGTGACCTGCCCGTTCCCCCCGAGGCTCACGGTGCCCGTCTTGCGGCGGCCGTATTGGGCGAGCGCCGCCAGCGACCAGAACTGGAAGTCCTGGAAGCGGGTCAGGAAGTTGGTCTCCCGGTTCCGGATGCGCACGGCGACCTGCAGGCCGCCCACTTCGGGGTCCTCGAAGACGGGGAGGATCTCACGGAAAGCCCCGTCGGACAGCCGCCCGTCCGCATCCATCACGACGACCAGGACCCGGGACGGATCCTGCCCCCGCTCGGCGACGAGCTTTCGTACCAGCTGGAACGCGTCGTTGAGAGCCTCGCCTTTTCCCTGTCGTGCGTGAGGGGCCGTACGTCGGTGGACGATGGTGCTGGAGTCGCCGGCATCCTCGGCGATGGCCGCCGTGCGATCGTCGGAGCCGTCGTCGACAACGATGGTGGTGTTCCGCCGACCGCCGTTGAGCGCGGCGACCGTCGCGCCGATCACCGCTTCCTCATTGAGGCACGGGATCAGCACGTACGTGTCGAACGTCGCCGGCTCATCGACGAAGGGCCGGCCGTACGTGGCGTCCCCCTGCACACCGACAGTGAGCCTGCGTCGCCGGAGCTCGTGGAAGCCCGCGAAGGTGACCCACAGGAAGTAGACCAGCGAGAGCGTGATCACCAGCGCCGCGAGGACGTTGATGACCATCGTGACGACGGTCACAGCGTCGAGGCCTCCGTCGCCGGTGATCCGGCGCGCATCAGTCCGCGTCTCCGGCGACCTCCTGGCGGCGCTTCAGCAGGTAGGTGCGCAGGGTCATCAGCCCGCCGATGACGATCGCCGCCGCGGCGAGGGAGTATCCCAGCCAGCCGACGCTGGATCCTGTCATCGCGAGGGCCTGCGTACCAGCCGCTCCCACGCCGACGACGACGCCCGTTGAGTTGTACATGTGTGCTCCATACCTTCGAGTCGAAAGAGTCTCGGGATCCTGCGCGCACGTCACCTCTGGAACGGAAACGGCGGATGTCCCTCGGACTTAGAGACGCACTAATGCCCGCTTTCTGATGCGGGGTGGCCGGATGCGTCCGATTCCCAGAGACACCCCAGGTACGGGCGCGTCCGACGGACGTGCACCGCCTAGCGGGTCGCCGCCTCCTGCGCCGCGAGCTCGGCCTGCCGCCGCGTGAACAGCCGCACCCGTTGCTGCGTGAGCAGGATGCCCGCGAGCACGACCACCGCGCCGACCGGCTCGTTCCACGTCAGGTGCTCGCCGAGCACGAGGATGCCGAGCGCGACTCCGACGACCGGCGTCACGTAGGTGACGCCCGACGTGGTGGTGGGTCCCCAGGCGCGGAGGACGTTCATGTTCCAGATGTAGACGACGCCCGTCCCGAGCGCGCCGAGCGCCAGCAGCGACAGCAGCACCGGCCAGCTGAACGCGATCGGATGCCAGGCGACGACCGGCGTCAGCAGGATCATGATCACCGCGGCCAACCCGATGTTGAGGAGAGCGCTCGTGGTCGCGGAGATCGCGCGCGGGCTGATGAAGCGGCGGATGTAGCCGAAGCTGAAGCCGTAGCACGTGACCGCGCCGAGGCAGGCGAGCTGGCCCCAGAGGCTGCCGGCGAGCGCATCCACCGCCCACGGTCCGACGACGATGACCACGCCCAGGATGCCGATGAGCACGCCCAGCACCTGGTCGCGGTTCAGCTTCTCGACCCGGAACGCGGCCGTGACCAGGATCGCGGTGGTAATGGGCGTCACCGCGTTGTAGATGCTCGCCAGGCTCGACGACACGTACTGCTCCGCCCACGCGAACAGGAGGAACGGGATGACGCAGTACGTGATGGCGACGACGGTGAAGTGCAGCCAGACGATCGGCTCACGCGGGAGACGGGCGCGCATCACGAGCGCGATGATGCCGAGGGTGATCGCTCCGAAGACCAGGCGCGCCCAGGCGACCTGCCCGAAGCTCACGCCCGTGAGAGCGACCTTCATGAACAGGAAGCTGGCGCCCCAGACGAGCCCCATCGCGGCGAACTGCAGAGCGACCTTCACCCCTCGACGCTAGCGGGTGCCGCCGACCCTCCGCGCGCGGAAATGGGACACGAATGGATGAGATCCGGCCATCCGCGGAGCCTCGCCGAGCCGCCTCCCAGCAGCCATCATGGAGGCGGGAATACTTCCCGCGCCTCCACGTTGTATGCATTTGCATAGAACGGCAAGACCGAAAAGAGGAGCCAGCCATGCAGTACGGAATCTTCTCCGTCAGCGACATCACCCGCGACCCCGTGTCCGGGCAGACGCCGAGCGAGGCGGAGCGCATCGACGCGATCGTGAAGATCGCGAAGCACGCGGAGGAGGTCGGGCTGGACGTCTTCGCCATCGGCGAGCATCACAACCCGCCGTTCTTCTCCTCGTCCCCCACCACGCTGCTGGCCCACATCGCCGCGCTCACCGAGCGCCTCACGGTCACCACGTCCACCACGCTGATCACCACGAACGACCCGGTGCGCATCGCCGAGGAGTACGCGATGCTGCAGCACCTCTCCAAGGGCCGCATGGACCTGATGGTCGGGCGCGGCAACACCGGCCCGGTGTACCCGTGGTTCGGCCAGGACATCCGCCAGAGCCTCCCGCTCGCGCTGGAGAACTACAACCTCCTGCACCGGCTGTGGCGTGAGGACGTCGTGGACTGGGAGGGACGCTTCCGCACCCCGCTGCAGGGCTTCACCTCCACGCCGCGCCCCCTCGACGACGTGCCGCCGTTCGTCTGGCACGCCAGCATCCGCACCCCGGAGATCGCCGAGCAGGCCGCCTTCTACGGCAACGGCTTCTTCGCCAACAACATCTTCTGGCCCAAGGAGCACTTCCAGCGCCTGATCGCCTTCTACCGCGAGCGCTTCGAGCACTACGGCCACGGCACCGCCAAGCAGGCGATCGTCGGCCTCGGCGGCCAGGCGTTCATCGCGAAGAACTCGCAGGACGCGAAGAACCAGTTCCGTCCGTACTTCAACGAGGCGCCGGTGTACGGCAACGGCCCGACGATGGAGGAGTTCACGGACGCCACCCCGCTGACCGTCGGCAGCCCCCAGGAGGTCATCGACAAGACGCTGACCTTCCGCGAGTGGGCCGGCGACTACCAGCGCCAGCTGTTCCTGATGGACCACGCAGGCCTGCCGCTCAAGACGGTCCTGGAGCAGCTCGACCTGCTCGGCGAGCACGTCATCCCCGTGCTCCGCAAGGAGACCGAGGCCCGCAAGGACCCGGAGACGCCCGACGCCCCGACGCACGAGTCGCTCATCAAGGCCAAGTACGGCGACGCCGACCCGCGCCAGCCGCGGCCGAACGCCAACCGCGGGGACAACGTCACCGGCGCGTCCCCCTACCAGGACACCGAGGAGCAGTTCCAGGCCAGCTACCCGTCGCTCTGACGGCGGCCGTGAGAACAGCGCACCTGAGAGAAGGAAGATCATGACCACATCCCCGCGACCGTTCCGCGTCGTCGTGGTGAACGCGGGCGTCAGCGACCCGTCGTCCACCAAGATGCTCGCCGACCGGCTCGCCCTGCGGGTCGAGGCCGCCGCCCAGCGCGACGGGCGCACCGTGGAGACGCTCAACCTCGACCTGCGTGAGGTGCTGCCCGAGCTCGGCGCAGCCCTGGCCTCCGGTCACCTCGGGCCGAAGTTCACCAAGGCGATCGAGGCGCTCAAGTCGGCGGACGGGATCATCGCGACCGCGCCGGTCTACAAGGCCGGTCCGAGCGGGCTGTTCACCTCGTTCTTCCAGGTGCTCGACAACGACCTGCTGATCGCGAAGCCGGTCGTGCTCGGCGCGACCGCCGGCACGGCCCGGCACGCGCTCGTGGTCGACGGCGAGATGCGGTCCCTGTTCGCCTTCCTCCGCACGATGACCGCGCCGACCTCGGTGTTCGCGTCGACCGAGGACTGGCAGGACAAGTCGCTCGGCAAGCGGATCGACCGCGCGGCCCGCGAGCTGGTCGTGCTGATGGAGTCGGAGGTCGAGTCCAAGATCACCGACACGTCGTGGGACAGCTACCAGCACGAGTTCGGCTCGGCCGGAGGGAACGAGCTCGGCATCGACCTCGGCTCCGACCTGATGCGCCTCGCCGCGGGCGGGACCCTTCCCGGCGCCCGGCGATAGCCGCGGACAGCCTTCCGTCCGCGAACAGGCCCCGGCATCGCCGGGGCCTGTTGCCGTCTCGGGACCGGGGCGGCCGCGGTAGGGTGCAGGGTAGAACAGGGAGGTCTTGGGGTTGGACGTTCTCAGCGTGCTGCAGTGGATCGGCGTCGTCGTCTGCCTGATCCTCGCGCTCTCCGGGCTCATCCCGGTGGTCGCGGCCGCGGCGACGTTCGTGGTCATCCCGTTCCACGCGTGGATCAACCACTACAAGAAGGCCGCACCGTACCTGCCGCGGGTCGCCATCGTCGTCCCGGCCTGGAACGAGGGCGCGGTGATCGGCGCATCCATCGACCGGCTGATGAAGCTGGACTACCCGCTGGAGGCGCTCCGCATCTACGTCGTCGACGACGCGAGCACCGACGACACCCCTGATGTCGTGCGCGACCGCGCATCCCGCTACCCGGGCAACGTCCACCTGCTGCGCCGCGAACAGGGCGGCCAGGGCAAGGCGCACACCCTCAACCACGGCATCGCCAAGGTGCTCGAGGACGACTGGATGGAGGCGCTCCTCATCATGGACGCCGACGTGATCTACACGCCCACCTCGCTGCGCCGCATGACCCGTCACCTCGCGGACCCGGAGGTCGGCGCGGTGTCGGCGTACATCCACGAGGGCAGCGAGGACCGCAACTGGCTGACCAAGTTCATCAGCACCGAGTACGTGCTCTCGCAGCCGGCCGCGCGCCGCGCGCAGAACGTGCTCGGCGCGCAGGCCTGCCTCGCGGGCGGCGCGCAGCTGCACACCCGTGAGAACCTGCTCGCCATCGGCGGCCGGATCGACACCTCCACTCTCGCCGAGGACACCATCACCACGTTCGAGACGCAGCTGCAGGGCCGGAAGGTGGTCTTCGAGCCGCACGCGCACGTGCTCGCGGAGGAGCCGCGCGCCATCGACGGACTCTGGAAGCAGCGGCTGCGCTGGGCGCGCGGCAACGTGTCGGTGACCGCGCGCTACGCGAAGGTCTGGTTCCGCCCGAGCCGCCGGCACCACCTCGGCGGCATCAGCTTCGGGATCGTCTGGTTCTCGCTCTGGCTGCTGCCGCTGATCATGATCCTGTCGTCGATCGGGCTGGCCGGGCTGCTGCTCCTCTCGAACGAGGTGGCGACCGGGGTGTTCCGCGTCCTGTGGATCTCGGCGGCCCTTGCGTACCTCTTCGTGCTGATCCTGGGCTCGCAGACCGACGGGGCGACGACCAAGCGCGAACTGGGTCACGTGCTGCTGTTCCCCGGGATCATCAACATGCTGGTGATGGTCACGGCGCTGTTCCCGCCCGTGATGCTGGTCTGGCTGCCCGGGCTCTTCGGCGTCACGCTCGACGGACCGGCCCTGTTCGCCATCACGCTGGCCATCTACATCTGGATCCCGTTCTCGATGGTGGTGGCGTGGCTGGCGCGCAAGGCCGAGAAGACGCGTGCGGGCCGCTGGCTGTCCCCCGCCCTGATCTACCTCGCGGGCTACGGCTCGCTGCTGTGCGCGATCACCTTCGACTCCTATCTGAAGGAGCTCGCGGGCACCGAGGCGCGCTGGGACAAGACCGAGAAGGTCGGACGCGTCGCCACCGGCTGAGCCCTGGTACCGCGGGACCACATCCCGAGGATGACGCCGTCCCCCGGGGATGCCTCCACCGGACGATGTCCGCCCGCGGCCCCGCCGCCAGGCTGAGGGCATGAACACAGCACCATCCCCCGCCTCCGCGCCCGCCTCCGCACCCGCCCTCGTCGCGACCGGCCTCGTCAAGAGCTACGGTCCCTCCACCGCCCTCGCCGGGGTGGATGTCCGCGTCGCCGCCGGCGAGTCCGTCGCCATCATGGGCGCGTCCGGCTCGGGCAAGACGACGCTGCTGCACTGCCTGGCCGGGATCGTCCGTCCGGACAGCGGAGCCGTGGTCCTCACCACCGGCTCCGGCCGGTTCGACGTCACCGGGATGGACGAGGCCGGCAGGTCGCGCCTCAGACGGGAGGAGTTCGGTTTCGTCTTCCAGCAGGGACTTCTGCTGCCGGAGCTGACCGCGGTCGAGAACGTGGCGCTTCCCCTCATGCTGACCGGATCCGATCGCCGCTCGGCCGAATCGACGGCGGCCGGCTGGCTGGCCGACCTCGGCCTCGCCGGTCTCGAGTCGCGCCGCATCGGCGAGCTCTCCGGCGGCCAGGCGCAGCGCGTGGCGATCGCCCGCGCGCAGACCACCGGCGCGTCGGTCGTGTTCGCGGACGAACCGACCGGAGCACTCGACTCGGTGACCTCCGCGGAGGTGATGGATGCGCTCATCCGCTCCACCACGGGACGGGGGCGGTCGCTGGTGGTCGTCACCCACGACGAGTCCGTCGCCGCGCGCTGCGCGCGCACCGTGCGCCTCGCGGACGGGCGGATCGTGGACGGGGTGAGCGCGCGATGACCACCCTCCGTCTCGCCTGGCTGTTCGCCCGGCGCAGCGGCTCCGACCGCTCGACGGTCGCGCTGCCGCTGACCGCCTTCGCCGTCGTCACCGCCCTCCTGATCATCGTCGCCGGAGGGGCCCAGGCCTTCTTCTCGTGGACGGACGACCGCGCGGGGCTCTACCAGGCGCTGGCCGTCGTCGCGCTATCGCTGCTGGTGGCGCCGCTCCTCGCGCTCGGTGGCTCGGCGGCCCGGCTGTCGGCACGCCGACGCGACGACCGGCTCGCCGGTCTGCGGCTGCTCGGGGCCACCCCCCGGATGGTGAAGAGCCTGGCCGTCATCGAGTCGGCCCGCCTCGCCCTGGCGGGTGCCGTGCTGGGCGTGGTGCTCGCCGTCGCAGGCTCCCCGCTGGTGGCGCTCATCCCCTTCCGCGGCGCGCCGCTCGGCCCGTCGTCGCTGCTCGCTCCGGTCGGCATTCTCGCGATGGTCGCGGGCGTGGTCGTGCTCTCGGCCGTCAGCGCCGTCGTCGGGCTTCGTCGTGTCGTGCTCTCACCGCTGGGCATCCGCACGCGGCAGCAGGCTCCGCGCATCCATTGGGTCAGGGTGATCGCCACGGTGCTGGCCCTGGCCGCGATCGTCGGGCTGATGGCGCTGGTCCAGGTCGTGCCCGACCTCGGCGTGGTGCTGGTCGTGCTCACCATCGCCTTCGCGGGCAGCCTCACCGTCTCGCACCTCGTCGGCCCGTGGCTGCTGAGGATGCTCGCCTCCCGGCAGGCGCGGCGGGCCACGACCGCACGCCGCCTGCTCGCCGCCCGCAGCATCCTGGAATCGCCCAAGGCGGCCTGGCGCCAGGTCTCGGGTGTGACCATGACGAGCTTCGTCGCAGTCGTGGCCGGCGTCGGCCTGGCGGTCATGGATGCGGCAGCCGGGTCGGCGGACGCCGAGACCCGCCAGCTCGTCGCCGACCTCCGCACGGGCGTGATCATCACCCTGGTCGTCTCCTTCCTCATGGTCGCGTGCTCGGTCGGCGTCAACCAGGCCGCGGCGATCCTCGACCGGCGCGACCTCTACGTCAGCCTGGACCGGATCGGGATGCCCGTCGCCGAGATGAACGCCGCCCGCAGCCGCGCCGTGCTGTGGCCGCTGCGGATCACGTCGATCGGTTCCGCCGTGACCGCCGCCGTCGTCCTCTTCCCGCTGACCGGTCTGAGCCTGCTCCTGTCGCCGTTCACGCTCGCGACGATCGCAGGCTGTCTCGCGGCGGGCATCGGCCTGGTCTGGGGTGCGCTGCGCGCGACGCGGCCGGTGCTCTCCCGGGTGCTGGCGGAGCCGTCACCAAGCCTGTGACCGGCCCGCCGGTCCAGTAGGGTCGAGGCATGGGAGAGAACCGGGAGCGCGAGATGGAGGATGCGCTGGCGCAGCTGCACAGCATCCGTCAGAGCATCGACAACATCGACGCGGCGGTCATCCACATGCTCGCGGAGCGGTTCAAGTTCACCCAGCAGGTGGGCGCGCTGAAGGCGGAGCACGGACTTCCCCCGGCCGACCCGGAGCGCGAGAAGGAGCAGATCCAGCGGCTGCGTGCGCTGGCGGAGGAGAGCCACCTCGACCCCGCGTTCGCGGAGAAGTTCCTGACCTTCATCGTCGCCGAGGTCATCCACCACCACGAGCGCATCGCCGGCGAGAACGGTCGCTGAGCCGGTGGGCTGGGATGCGGCGTCCCTGCCGGACGCGAGCGGCCGCACGGTCGTCATCACCGGCGCGAACGCGGGCGTCGGTTACTTCACCGCGGAGCAGCTCGCGCGCGCCGGAGCGCACGTCGTGCTGGCCTGCCGCGACCCCGAGCGCGCGGAGGCCGCCGTCTCGGCGATCCGCCGCCGGGTCACCCGCGCGAGCGTCGAGGCGATGCCGCTCGACGTGACCGATCGCCGTTCCATCGACGCAGCCGCGGAGGCGATCCTCGAGCACGGCGCGGTGGATGCGCTGGTGCTGAACGCGGGGATCGTGCACCCTCCCCGGTCGCGGCGGACCGATGACGAGGGCAACGAGCTCGTGCTCTCCACGAACGTCCTCGGCCACTTCCGCCTGGTTGCGCGCGCCCTGCCCGCGCTCACCTCCGCTCCGGACCCGCGCGTCGTGACCCTCGGCTCGCTGGCCAGCCGTCTCGGCCGCCTCCGCCTCGACGACCTGCAGCTGGAACGGTCGTACTCGTCGTGGCGGGCGTACGCGGGGTCGAAGATCGCGTCTCAGGCCTTCGGCTTCGAACTGGACCGGCGCCTCCGCGCCTCGGGGACGCCGGTGCGCAGCATCGTGGTGCACCCCGGGTACTCGACCTCGGGTCGCACGCCGGGCATCCGCGGGGTCAACCAGCCGACACGGCTGAAGCGCTTCGCCGACAACCTCCAGGCGGCCTGGACGCAGGGCAAGGACGACGGCGCCCACGTGCCGGTCCGGGCCGTGCTCGACGCGGATATCGAGGGCGGCGACTACCTCGGCCCCGCGCTCTGGACCAAGGGCGCCCCGGTCCATGCACCCGCCACCCGGGCGTCGCGGTCGCCGCGGCTGGGAGCGCGCCTGTGGCCGCTGCTCGAGCAGGCCTCCTGCCAGCCATTCGCCCTGCTCTGAGACTCTCGTCGCAATCCCGTCACGACGCGCCCACGCCGCCGTCTTAACAAGCACAGCCCGCGGATCGACCGCAGGCGACGGCGACGGAGGACCGCGCGTGATCACACTGGATCGATTGTCGAAACGCTACGGGGATCGGCGCGCGGTGGACGACGTCTCGGCGACGATCCAGGCGGGCGCGGTCACCGGGTTCCTCGGTCCGAACGGGGCGGGCAAGTCGACGACGATGCGCATGATCATGGGCTTCGACCGGCCGGATGCCGGCTCGGCACTCGTCGAGGGACGCCGCTACGCCGACCTGGACGCGCCCTTGCGCACGGTCGGCGCCCTGCTCGACGCGAAGGCGGCCCACCCCGGGCGCAGCGCCCGGAATCATCTGGTCGCCCTCGCCGCGACGAACCGCATCCCACGTCGCCGCGTCGACGAGGTCATCGGGATGACAGGCCTCGAATCGGTCGCCGACAAGCGCGTCGGCGGCTACTCGCTGGGCATGGGTCAGCGGCTGGGCATCGCGACCGCCATGCTCGGTGATCCGGGCGTCCTCATCCTCGACGAGCCGGTGAACGGACTCGACCCCGAGGGGGTCCGCTGGGTGCGGGAGTTCACCCGGCAGCTCGCGCACGAGGGCCGCACCGTGCTGCTCTCGTCGCACCTGATGAGCGAGATGGCGCAGACGGCGGACCACGTGATCGTGCTCGGCCGCGGCCGGGTGCTGGCGGATGCGCCGATCAGCGAGATCGTCGGCTCGGCTTCCGGTGACTACGTCCGGGTGCGCAGCCCACGCGTCGGCGCGCTGACGGCCGCGATCCAGTCCCCGGATGTGACGGTGACACCCGTCGGCGACGACACGGTGGAGGTGCGCGGTGTCGGAGCACAGGTGATCGGCGACGCCGCCGCGTCGGCGGGCATCCCGGTGCACGAGCTGACCCCGGTCCGCGCGTCCCTCGAGGAGGCGTACCTGGATCTGACGAAAGACGCCGTCGAGTACCGGACGGAGATCGCACGATGAGCGGCAGTGTCGCGGCACCTGCACAGGAACGCATCCGACCGCGCAGCGGCGGAGTCAGCTTCGGCGGCATCCTGTCGTCGGAGTGGGTCAAGCTGCGATCGCTGCGGTCGACGTGGTGGGTCGCCACCAGCCTCGTCGTCCTCGGCGTGGCGATCAGCGCACTCCTGGCGTTCTCCCTCGGCGGCGACGTCCTCGACGACCCGCGGAATCACGACGGCACGAGCACCGTCGCCCTCCCGGTCGGCATCGCCCTCGCCTTCCTCCAGCTGATCGTCGTGGTGTTGGGCGTGATCTCGATCACCTCGGAGTTCGGGACCGGCATGATCCGCTCCTCGTTCGCCGCTGTCCCCGGCCGCGTCTCCCTGCTCGGAGGCAAGGCCATCATCGTCGGCTCGGCGTCGTTCGTTCTCGGCGCCGTGACGGCTGTGCTCTCATGGGCGGCCTCATACGCGATCCTGGTCGCGCGCGGCGCGTCGATCGCCTTCCCCGACCTCTCCGTCCCGCTCTGGTCGCTCCTCGGCACGGCCGGGTGCCTGGCTCTGACCGCGGTCTTCGGGCTCGCCGTCGGCGCGATCGTCCGGTCCACCGCCGCCGCGATCTCCATCTGCGTCGGGGTGCTCTTCGTGCTGACCATCGTGGTCCAGATCGTCATCGGGGTCACCCAGGCCGAGTGGCTGGCCCACGCGCAGGACTACCTGCTGAGCAACGCGGCGACGGGTGTCGTGATGCCCCGAGCCGAGGGCGCGATGCCCCCGTGGCAGAGCCTCCTCATCGTGGTCGGCTGGGCGGTCGTGCCGCTCGTCGCCGGGCTGGTGCTGGTGCGTCGGCGCGACGTCTGACCGCGTAGGCGCGCCGGTCACCCGGCGCGCCTACGCGGCGACGACGATGGAGAGCAGCCGGTGGTCGGCCGGCACCTTGGCGCGGAGGGCATCGCGGGCAGCTGCATAGTCCGCGCCCTCCGCCTCGAGCTCCTGGACCGCCGACTCGCGGATGACGGCGGTCGCGATGACCCGCCCGCCTCGCGGCATGGCGTTGTGCACCTGGAGGAGGTCGAATCCGTCGGGCACCTGCGCTTCGATCAGCGCGCGGGCCGACTCCGCATCGTCCGCCTCGGCGGTGAGTTCGCTCGTCAGACTGGTCTGGATGAGTCCCCGCACCTTCATGCTCCAACGGTATCGGACGGCCGGACCTGCCGCGGCCGCCCCGCGGCCGATACGGTGAAGGGATGGACTACCGCACCCAGCCCATCGATCCCACCTCCGAACGTGACCTCTCCGCGGGCGGCCTGCGCCTCGCGCTGGTCGACACGACCGACGCGGCCGCCTTCGACGGCTGGATCCGCGCCGACTTCCGGGGCTTCCACAGCGGGCGCCCCAAGGAGGAGGTGCTGGAGGAGGCGCGCGGCTACCTCGGCGGCCGCCGCACCACCGGCGTCTACGACGACGCGATCCCGACGCGGGAACCGGTCGGCACGGTCAACTCGTGGGTCGCGCCGCTCACCGTCCCGGGCGGCGCCCGCGTCGACGCCTGGGCGATCAGCTCCGTCACCGTGGCGCCGACGCACCGCCGTCGCGGCATCGCGCGCGCCCTGCTCGGCGGCGAACTGCGCACCGCGCACGCGCTCGGGGTTCCGCTCGCCATCCTCACCGTGTCCGAGTCGGTGATCTACGGACGCTGGGGCTTCGGTCCCGCGACGTACGCGACGGCCTGGACGGTCGACACGAAGCGCGTCCGCTGGGCGGGCGCCGAGACCACCGGGCGCCTGTCGTTCACCGACCCCGAGGAGTACCGGGACACCGCCGAGCGCGTGCTCGACCGCGTGATGGCGGGCCGGCACGGCGAGATCGGCCTGGAGACCTACCTGGCGCACCGCCTGACCGGACCGCTGAAGGGCAACACCGAAGCGGACCAGTACCGCCTGGTGCGCTACGACTCGCCGTCCGGCGAGCCCGAGGGCTTCGTCTCGTACACGGTCAAGGGCGACGACGACTTCACGCGCCACACGGTGGACGTCAGCTACCTGGCGGCGGCCACCGACGAGGCGCTCACCGCCCTGTGGCGCTACCTGCTGGAGCTCGACCTGGTGGCCAGCGTGAAGGTCTGGACGCGCGGCGTCGACGAGCCGCTGCCCGCGCTGGTCTCCGACATCCGCGGCGCCCAGGTCACCGCGGTCGAGGACCACCTGTGGGTGCGCATCCTCGACGTCCCGGCGGCGCTGCAGGCGCGGACATACGAGCGCGACGGCTCGATCGCGCTCGAGGTGGCCGACGACCTCGGCATGGCCGGCGGCCGCTACCGCCTGACGGTGACGGACCGCCGCGCCGAGGTCGCCACCACCGAGGACGACGCGGACGTGACCCTGCCGGTCGCCTCGCTGGGCAGCGTGTACCTCGGCCACGACACGGCCCGCGCGCTCGCGCTGGCCGGCCGCATCCAGGGCGACGCCGAGGCGCTCGACCGGCTGTTCCGCACGGCGGTGCCCCCGCGCCTCAGCACCTGGTTCTGAGGCCGGAGCGGCCCGAGCCCGTCGGCCTCAGTCGATCAGGTCGTGGCGCACCACGATCTGGTCGCGGGCCGGGCCCACGCCGATCGCGGAGATGCGGGCGCCGGACATGCGCTCGAGGGCGAGCACGTAGTCCTGGGCGTTCTTCGGCAGGTCCTCGAAGGTGCGAGCGCCGCTGATGTCCTCGGTCCAGCCGGGGAACTCCTCGTAGATCGGCGCCGCATGGTGGAAGTCGCTCTGCGAGGCCGGGACCTCGTCGTGGCGCACGCCGTCGACGTCGTAGGCGACCGCGACGGGGATGCGCTCGATGCCGGTCAGCGTGTCCAGCTTGGTGAGCACGAAGTCGGTGACGCCGTTGACGCGCGCCGTGTAGCGGGCGACCGGGGCGTCGTACCAGCCGGTGCGGCGCGGGCGGCCGGTGGTGGTTCCGAACTCGAAGCCGCGCTCGCGCAGGAACTCGCCCCACTCGTCGAAGAGCTCGGTCGGGAACGGACCGGCACCGACGCGGGTGGTGTACGCCTTCACGATGCCGATCACGCGGTCGATGCGGTTGGGTCCGATGCCCGAACCGGTCGCGGCGCCGCCGGCGGTGGAGTTGGAGGAGGTGACGAACGGGTAGGTGCCGTGGTCGACATCCAGCATCGTCGCCTGGCCGCCCTCGAAGAGCACGTACTTGCCGTCCTCAAGCGCCTGGTTGAGCAGCAGGGAGCTGTCGACCACCATCGGGCGCAGGCGCTCGGCGTACTCGAGCAACTGCTCGACGACCTCGTCGACCGTGATCGCGCGGCGGTTGTAGACCTTCACGAGCAGGTGGTTCTTCTGGTCGAGGGCGCCCTCGACCTTCTGCCGCAGGATGTTCTCGTCGAAGAGGTCCTGGATGCGGATGCCCACCCGGTTGATCTTGTCGGCGTAGGTCGGGCCGATGCCGCGGCCGGTGGTGCCGATCTGGCGCTTGCCGAGGAAGCGCTCCGTGACCTTGTCGATCGTGCGGTGGTACGAGGTGATGACGTGCGCGTTCGAGCTGACCTTGAGGCGGGAGACGTCGACGCCGCGCGCGATCAGCGCATCCAGCTCCTCGAACAGCACCTCGATGTCGACGACGACGCCGTTGGCGATGACCGGGGTGACGCCCTCGGTGAGGATGCCGGACGGCAGCAGGTGCAGGGCGTACTTCTCGTCGCCGACGACGACGGTGTGGCCGGCGTTGTTGCCGCCGTTGAACTTGACCACGTAGTCGATGCGGCTCCCCAGGACGTCGGTCGCCTTGCCTTTGCCTTCGTCGCCCCACTGGGCGCCGATGATCACGATCGCGGGCACGTGGATGTCCTCTCGGTGGATGGAACGCGTCGGCGCCACCCGGACGACCGTCGCACTCGATCCTATCGCGAGACACTAAGTTGCACACACGTGTGCAAGAAGGGAGTACACTGGTGGCATGCCCACCCCCTCCACCCGCGCACCGCGCCGCGACGCGACCGCCAACCGCGAGGCGATCCTCGCCGCCGCCGCGGTCGCGCTGAACGAGGACATCGACGCCTCCCTCGAGAACATCGCCGCGCGCGCCGGCCTCAGCCGCCGCGCGGTGTACGGACACTTCGCGACCCGCGACGAGCTCCTCGTCGAGGTGTTCACGCGAGGCGCACGTCGCCTGGCCGCCCTGCTCGACCCGGTGTCGCATCCCGACCCGCTGGTCGAGATCGCCCTCTTCGGCGCCACACTGTGGGCCGAGGTCGAGCACGTCCGGGTGAGCGCGGCTCTGGCGGTCCGCGGACCGCACCGCGAGCTGGTCGGCACCGCGCTCGACCCCGCCCGCGAGCGGTTGCGCGAGACGGTCCGCCGCGGGATGGAGTCGGGGCGCATCCGCACCGACCTCGACCGCGAGACGGTCACCCGCCTGATCGAGAACGCCGCCGTGTCCGTGCTCGACGAGGCGACCCGCGCGCGGCTCAGCCCCGAGGCGGGTCACCGCCTCGTTATGCTGGCCGGGCTGGGCGCCGCGGGGATGGGATGGACGGACGCCGGAGCGCTGATCGCCGCGACGCCGGAGCTGGCCTTCGGCGCCGCCGGAACCACAGCATCCCCCGCATCCACCGCTTCCACCACGGCGGAAGGGGCACGCCGATGAAGGTCGTCCTCGACCGCGTCGCGAAGGGCGCCGCCCTGCCGCCCACGTCCGCTTCGTTCGAGACCGGGCGCGCCTCGCTCGCCCGTGCCGAGACGGAGCAGCGGCCCACCGTTCTCGGCCTCATCGCCTCCGGACGGATGCGCCCCGACGCGGGAACCGTGACGATCGATGGCACCACCGACTTCCGCACCATGCGGCGGCGGATCGCCCTGATCGACGCGCCGGACGTGTCGGAGCCGGCCGCCGATGTGACCGTCGCGGGCATCGTCGCCGAGGAGCTGATGTTCGCGGGCCGCGCGTCGCATCCCGTCGCGGTCAACCGCTGCCTGCGCGAACTGGACGCCTCCGAATGGGCGCGGCAGTCGATCGGGACGGTTCCGCCGACGGTGCGCATCCGCCTGCTCGCCGAGCTGGCGCTGCTGCGCGCGGGGGTGGACGGCCTCGTGCTCGTCTCGCCCGACCGGCACGGCGGCGACCCCGTCGAGTGGTGGCGCTTCGCGCGCGAGCTCGCCGGGCGCGGCATCGCCGTGCTCGTGGTGGCGGGTGACGCCTCCGCCGCCGCGATCGCCGCGGCATCCCTGGTCTCGCGCATCGACGAGACCGACCAGCAGACCTTTGACGAAGACCCCGGCCGGGACGACACCGACGATCTCCCGGACCTGATCATGACCCAGCCGATTGAAGAAGGCGCATGAAGATCCCGCAGATGATCGCGGCGGAGTTCCGCCGCCTGACCGCCAGCCCCATGTCCATCGTGGCGCTCATCGCCCTGATGTGCGTTCCCGTGCTGTACGGCGGGCTGTACCTGTGGGCGAACCAGAACCCGTACGCCAACCTCGACCGCATCCCCGCCGCGATCGTCGTCGACGACACGGGCGCCGCGGTCGACGGCGCCACCGTGAACTACGGCGACCAGGTGGCCGATCAGCTCATCGAGGACGGCTCGTTCCAGTGGCACCGCGTCGCCGAGGGCTCCGCGGCCAGCGGCGTGGACGACTCGAAGTACGACTTCAGCATCACGTTCCCGAAGGACTTCTCCTCGGCGCTGGCGTCCGCGTCGGGCACCGACCCGCACCGCGCGGTCGTGACCCTGACCACGAACGACACCAACAGCTACCTGGCGTCGACCATCGGCACGCAGGCTGCCGAGAAGATCCGCACCTCCATCGTCAAGCAGGTGAACGAGGAGGCGGCGAAGCAGTTCCTCGTCGGCCTCGCCGACATCCGCTCGAACCTCGTGACCGCTGCCGACGGCGCGGACAAGCTGGTCGACGGCAGTGCGACCGCGCAGTCGGGCGCGTCACAGCTGGCCGATGGAACCGCACAGCTCGCGTCCGGATCGCAGGAACTGGCGGGAAAGCTCGGCGAGCTCGCCTCCGGCGCCCAGCAGGTCAGCGACGGCGCGGCACAGGTGGCAGCGGGCAATCGGCAGCTCGCCGCGAAGGCGAACGACGCCGCGGCGGCCGCGACGCAGATCGCAGCGGCCGCGCCGGCTGCCCAGCAGGACCTGCTGAACCGCCTCACCGCCGCGGGCGCCACGCCGGAGCAGCTGGACCAGGTGAAGGCCGTGCTCGGCGACCTCGACACGAAGGTGACGTCCGGCAACGAGCAGATCCAGACCGCCGTCGGGCAGATCAACCAGCTGTCGGCGGGCGCGGACCAGGTCGCCGGAGGGGCGTCGCAGGTCGCCTCCGGCTCGCAGCAGGCGGCCGCGGGCGCATCGCAGCTGGCCTCTGGCGCCTCGAGCGCCGCGACCGGGGCCGCACAGCTCCGGGACGGCCTGACGACGTTGCACGACGGCACGACGCAGCTGGCGGATGGGCTGAAGTCGGGTGTGGACCGCATCCCGGACAACTCCCCCGCCCTGCAGAAGAAGCAGGCGTCGACGATCTCCGATCCGGTGAACCTCAAGAACGACTCGATCACCTCCGCCGGCACGTACGGCGCCGGACTGGCCCCGTTCTTCGTCGCACTGGCGGGCTGGATCGGCATCTACGCTCTGTTCCTGATCGTGAAGCCGGTCTCGCGCCGGGCCATCACGGCGCTGCACTCGCCGCTCAAGATCACCCTCGCCGGCTGGCTCACCCCGGGCCTGCTCGGCGCGATCCAGATGGTCGGCCTGTTCGCGATCGTCGCGGGGGCTCTCGGGTTCCGCATCGACAACCCCGCAGGGATGTTCGGGATGATGGCGCTCGCCTCGGTCACGTTCGCGGCCATCATCCTGGCGCTCAACGTCTGGCTGGGGAGCGTCGGGCAGTTCCTCGGCCTGGTCCTGATGGTGCTGCAGCTGGTGACCGCCGGCGGCACGTTCCCCTGGCAGACGCTGCCTGGTCCGCTCGCGGCCCTGCACCACGCGCTGCCGATGTCGTACGCCGTGGACGGCATCCGTCAGCTCATGTACGGCGGCAACCCGGCGACCGCCTGGGCGGACGCCGGCGTGCTGGCGCTGTGGATGCTGATCGCCCTGCTGATCGCCGCCATCGGGGTCACGCGGATGACGCACTTCCGCACCCTGCGCGACCTCCGGCCGTCGCTGATCGGCTGACGGCCGGACCCCGTCCCGGAGAGGTCCCGGAGACTCTGGTGGGCGCCCATCGCCTGGCGCTAGTGTGGCGCCCACCAGCACTCGACCTTCAGGAGGACGACCATGGCCGATCTCGAAGTCCAGGCGGCGCTTTCCCAGGCGCGACAGGCGGCCAGCGCCGCGAGCTACGACATCCAGAAGCTGCCGGAGGACTCCATCGAACGACAGGCGCTGCACAACCTGGTGACGGCGGTGGACGCGCTGATCCAGGCGCTCGACACCGAGTGACGGGCGGCGCCCGGGCGACGACGGTGGCCGGCGCTAGGGTGGCGGCGTGACCGATTCGCTGCGCATCCTCCACCTCTCCGACACGCACCTGTTCGGCGACGGGCGGCTGCACTACGGCATCGTCGACACCCTGGGCGCGCTCGACCGCGTTCTGGCGCGCGCCGCGTCGCTCACCGAGGTGGATGCGGTGGTCGTCTCAGGCGACCTCTCCGAGGACGGCAGCGCCGCGTCGTACCGGCGGCTGAAGGCGACGCTGGACCCGTGGGCCGCGGAACGCGGAGCGGTCGTCGTCTACGCGATGGGCAACCACGACCTCCGCGACGGGTTCGAGCAGGTGCTCGGCGACCGCGAGACCGAGGTCTCGGTGCGCGGGTTCCGGATCGTCACGGTCGACACCTCCGTGCCGGGAGCCGGGTACGGCAAGGTGACGGAAGCGCAGCTCGACCGGCTCCGCGAGACCCTGTCGACGTCGGCCGAGCACGGCACGGTCGTCGTGCTGCACCATCCACCCGTCCCGCCGACCACGGTGCTGTTCGAGCCGCTCCGGCTGGTCGAGCCCGAGCCGCTGCTGGAGATGTGCGCGGGAGGCGGCGTCCGGCTCATCCTCGCCGGGCACTTCCATCACGGCCTGGTCACCGAGGCGGGCGGCACGGGCATCCCGGTGGTCGTGGCGCCGGCGGTCGCCAACACGACGGACGTGCTCTGGCCGCCGCCGCGGGAGCGTGCCGTGCGCGGCGCCGGGTTCGCCTGGATCCAGCTGCCCGCGGATGGCCCGATGCGGGCGCACATGATCGCCGCACCGGCGAAGGACGACGGCGAGACCGTCTACGACCTCGACGCGGAGGCGATCCGGCGCATCGCCGACGACGCGGGCTGGCGCCGGTGAGCACTGCCGCCGGATACTCCGGCACACCGCTGTGGAAGAAGCTCGGTGTGAAACCCGGCATGCGGGTGTCCGTGCTCCACGCCGACGCCGGGTGGCGCATCCCCCTCGATGATCCGGCGTCCGTCGACTGGGCCGACGACGGCCCGGCGGGACTCGTGCTGGCGTTCTACCGCTCGGCGGCGGAGTTCCTCGCCGAGCTCGACGCCCTCGGCGAGCGCATCCGGCCCGACGGGATGATCTGGGCGGCCTGGCCGCGCAAGGCCGCGGGGCACGTGAGCGACCTGAACGAGAACGTGATCCGGGATGCGGCGCTGGAGCGCGGACTCGTGGATGTGAAGGTCGCCGCGATCGACACCGACTGGTCGGGGCTGAAGCTCGTCTGGCGGAGGGTCAACCGCTGACCACGGCTGTCAGGCGAACGGGACGTGCTGCGTGATCCACGTGTGCATCGCGATCGCCGCGGCCGCGGAGGCGTTGATCGAGCGGGTGGAGCCGAACTGGGCGATCTCGACCACCGCGTCCGCCGCATCCAGCGCCGCCTCCGAGAGTCCGGGACCCTCCTGACCGAAGAGCAGGACGCACTCCCGCGGGAGCGCGAACGTCTCGATGCCGACCGAGCCGGGGACGTTGTCGATCGCGATCACCGGCACCCCCTGTGCGCGTGCCCACGCGACGAAGGACTCCACATCCTCGTGGTGCACGACGTGCTGGTAACGGTCGGTGACCATCGCGCCGCGCTTGTTCCAGCGCCGACGCCCGATGATGTGGACGGTGTCGGCGGCGAACGCGTTCGCGCTGCGCACGATCGAGCCGATGTTCATGTCGTGCTGCCAGTTCTCGATCGCCACGTGGAAGGGGTGGCGGTGCTCGTCGAGGTCGGCGACGATCGCCTCCATGCGCCAGTACCGGTAGCGGTCGATGACGTTGCGGGTGTCCCCGTGTCGCAGCAGCTCCGGGTCGTAGCGCGGGTCGTCCGGCCACTCGCCCGGCCACGGTCCGACACCGTGCGTCGTCAGCTCGTGCGTCGGGTTGGGCGTGTCGTCCACCGCACAAGCGTATCCACCACCGGATGCGGTGCCTCACCGCAGCGTCGCCCCGGCCCCTAAGCTGGACGCATCGAATCCCCCGTGGAAGGAGTCCGCGTGACGCGTCGCGACGAGATCGAGTGCTGGCTCACCGACATGGACGGCGTGCTCGTCCACGAGAACCAGGCCCTGCCCGGCGCGTCGGACCTCATCCAGCAGTGGCGGGACCAGGGGACGCCGTTCCTGGTGCTGACGAACAACTCCATCTTCACGCCGCGCGACCTCGCGGCGCGGCTGCGCACCTCGGGCCTCGACGTTCCCGAGGAGTCGATCTGGACCTCGGCCCTGGCGACCGCGGACTTCCTGAAGTCGCAGATGCCCGGCGGGAGCGCGTATGTGATCGGCGAGGCGGGACTCACCACGGCGCTCCACGAGGCCGGCTTCATCATGACGGACACGAACCCCGACTACGTGGTCGTCGGCGAGACGCGCAGCTACTCCTTCGACGCGATCACGAAGGCCATCCGGCTGATCGGCAAGGGCGCACGGTTCATCTCCACGAACCCCGACGCCACCGGCCCGAGCGCCGAGGGACCGCTGCCGGCGACCGGTGCGGTGACCGCGATGATCACCAAGGCCACCGGCCGCGACCCGTACGTGGTCGGCAAGCCGAACCCGATGATGTTCCGCTCGGCGATGAACCGCATCGGCGCGCACTCCGAGAACACCGCGATGATCGGCGACCGGATGGACACGGACGTCGTCGCGGGCATCGAGGCCGGCCTGCACACCATCCTGGTGCTCACCGGGATCAGCGACCACAGCGAGATCGAGCGCTACCCGTTCCGCCCGGACGAGGTGCTGCGCGGCGTCGACGAGCTGGTCGTGCGGGAGCCCGTCGAGACCGAGCTCTGAGGGTCGCGGCGCGGCTTCGCGGCCTCGGGCCCGGTCAGGCGGACGGGCCGGGACCGGCGACGGACGACGTGAGCGGCTGGCCGCTCGACCGGTTCGCGAAGCAGTAGTACGAGCGCTGGCCGTTCTTCCACTGCTCTTCCGTGGCCGGGAAGGAGCCGGTGACCTGGAGGTCCGGGTAGGCGCCGGCCGCACCGAGGTCGACGACGCCGGAGGCGGTGCACAGGCCCGGGATCTGCTGGGCCAGCGCATCCGCCCCGGGATACGGCGCTGCCGGATCGGCGGAGAGCACGTTCGTGTAGAGCAGCTGCGCGGTGTGCGGGGCGGCGCAGTCGACGACGGTGAACTCCTCGGCCCACACGGACGTGAACGGCTGGATGCACTCGCCGCCGCCGAGCGCATCCCACGGGTGCGTGCCCGGGCCGACCGCCGCAGCGGGCTTCGGGGTGACGGTCGGGACCGGCGTGGGAGTCGGGGTCGGCGTCGGAGACGGAGCGGACGGCTTCGCCGAGCCGGTGGGCTGCGCGGCGGGCGCGGGCGCACCGACGAGCGACGGGATGCGGGTGCCCAGCGCGAACAGCCCGACGAGCACCAGCACGACGGCGAGACCGGCGAGCGCGAGCAGCAGGATGCGGTTGTTGCGCGATGCCCAGATTCCGGGGCCTCCGGGGCCGGTCGGGCCACCGGGGCCAGTCGGGCCGGTCGGGCCGGAGGGTGCGCCCGGGTCACCGGGCTCACCCGGCGCGGTCGCGGAGGTCGCCGTCGCGGCAGCCACCGGCGGAGTCGCACTCGCGGGGGCGATCGGCTGCGTCGCCAGCGGGGTGAACGTCGGCGGGGACAGGACGTCTGCGCGACCGTCCGGCTGCTCTTCGGCGTCCGGGGCGATGCGCGAGAAGGGCATGGTCGCGGTGAGCTGAGGGCCCTCGAGGTCGGCGGCGGGCTCGGGTTCGGGCTCCGGGTCCGGCGAGGGCTCCGGCCTCGGCGCAGGCCACCTTTCCGGCTCGGGCCCCGGCTCGGGCTCCGGCTCCGCGGCGAGTTCTGGCTCCTCGGCGGCGGGCTCGTCGATCTCCGCAGGGGCGGCGACGTCCTCCACCGGGACGGCGACCTCTCCGAACAGCGCGGCGATCCCGTCCGACGGCGTCTGCTCGCCGTCATCGGCGGCATCCACATCCTCCGGGGTCTCGGCCGCCTCCGTGGCGGGCGCGAACGGTTCCGGCTCGGACGCGGCGGCGATGCTGGCGGCGTCGATCGGGCTCGTGGCGGGGGACGGCACGCCGCCCATCGCGAGCTCGGCCTCCGCGGCGGGGATGGCGAGCTCCGACGGGAGGACATCGTCTCGCTCGTCGTGGCGCAGGAGCGCTGCCATCGCCGCTGCGTCGAGCTGCTGGGTGGGCGTGTCGGCGACGGAACGATCCGGCGCGGCGGGCGGTTCCTCGACGGGGTCGCTCGCCGGTGGGCGGCTCAGGTCCGCCGGAAGGATCGGGATGACGCTGGTCGTGTCACCGATGATGGAGCGGCCCGTGGGCGTGTCCGCCTCCGGCGCGCCGAATCCGAGCAGGGCGGCCAGCCCGTGGCTCTCGGACGTGTCGTCCGAGTCCGCGCGCGGCGCAGGCGGATCGAAGATGGTGCGCGTCGGCTCCGGAGCCGCGGGCGCCGGCGCGGGCGTCTCGATGATCCAGGAGCCGGCGGCGACGGGTGTCTCCGACGTCGGGGTGGGTGCGTCGGATCGCTCGTCCGCGGGCTCGCCGTCGGCGTCCTCGTCGCGGACTTCCTCGTCACGGACGTCCTCCTCGCGGACGTCTTCGTCGTCGGCGGGGATGCCCGTTGCCCAGCCGGTGGGAGGAGTGGGCGTCGGTTCGGCGAGCGAGAAAGCTTCGGGTGCCGGCTCGGCGGCCGGGACGACGGGAGTGGACTCCGCGGCGGCCGGAGCGGACTCCGCCGCGGGCTCTCCCACCAGCGGGTCGTAGCCCTCGCCCGGCTTCAGGTTCCACGAGAACGCGACCGGGAACTCGGTGGCGGGCTCCTCAGCGACAGCGGTGGGCTGCTCTCCCGGCCCGAGGAGATCCTCGAAGGGTTCGGAGACCGACGACGCCGGCTGGTCGACGGAGGGCTGTTCCGCGGGGGCCTCGGGCCCGTTCGCGTCCGGCTCTGCGGTGTCCGCATCCACGGGCCGGTCGACGTGGCGGCCACCGGTCAGCTGCTGGAGCAGCCACTCCGAGCTCCCGAACTCGGGCTCCGCGGGTGCCGCGTCGTCGTGACCGGGGCGCTCGTCGCCGGGACGCTCGTCGCCGAGGCGCTCGTCACCCGGGCGCTCGTCGTCGAGGTGGGCGTCGTCCCCCGCGCCCCTCCCGCGTTCGTCGGACACTACGCCAGCCCCAGGTCCTTCAGGCCGATGGCGGCGAAGTACGGGTAGCCGGCGCCCTCGATGACCTCGCGGGCGCCCGTGTCGCGGTCCACGACCACGGCGACGGCCGCGATCTCGGCGCCGACCTTGGTGAGCGCTTCGATCGCCTTGAGCGGGGAGCCGCCGGTGGTCGAGGTGTCCTCGAGCACGATCACGCGCTTGCCCTGCAGGTCGGGCCCTTCCACCTGCTTGCCGCGGCCGTGGTCCTTCGGCTCCTTGCGCACGACGAAGGCGTCGTACGACAGACCCTGGGCGGCGCCCTGATGCAGGATGGCCGCGGCGACCGGGTCGGCGCCCATCGTCATCCCACCGACGGCGACCACGTCCGGGACATCACGGATGAGGTCGATCATGACCTGGCCGATCAGCGGCGCGACGCGGTGGTCGAGGCTCACCTTGCGGAGGTCGACGTAGTAGCTCGCCTTCTTGCCGCTGGTCAGGGTGAAGTCGCCGTGGAAGACGGCCTCGGCGGCGATGTAGTCGATGAGCTGCTGTCGTGCGTCGGTCACATCCCCGATTCTAGAGGGGAAGGGGCGTGCGACCGGGAGTTGTGCACAGGCCGCCCGCCGTCCACAGCCGCGGCTCCCGGCTCCGGCGACGTCGGCGGGGGCCGATACGATCGGGGCATGCGCGTCGCCACCTGGAATGTGAACTCGATCCGCACCCGCGTCGTCCGGGTCGTCGACTGGATGGTCCGCGAAGACGTGGATGTGCTCGCCATGCAGGAGATCAAGTGCAAGCCCGAGCAGTTCCCCTACGCCGAGTTCGAGGCGGCGGGCTATGAGGTCGTGCTGCACGGTCTCAACCAGTGGAACGGCGTCGCGATCGCCAGCCGTCTGCCGATCGAGGATGTGACGATCGGCTTCCCCGACATGCCGGGATTCCTCAAGGACCACGACGGCCCCGACCTCCCGAAGGAGGCGCGCGCGATCGGCGCGACCGTCGACGGCCTCCGGCTGTGGAGCCTGTACGTGCCCAACGGCCGCTCCCTGTCCGACCCGCACTACGTGTACAAGCTCGACTGGCTGGCCGCCCTCGCGGCCGACACGCAGCGCTGGCTCACCGATGACCCCGAGCTTCAGCTGGCGCTGATGGGCGACTGGAACGTCGCCCCCCTCGACTCGGATGTCGGCGATCCCAGCCTCGTGCCCGGCCTGTCCACTCACATCTCGCCGCCGGAGCGGACGGCTTTTGCGGCGTTCGAGAAGGCCGGCCTGACGGATGTGGTGCGCCCGATCGTTCCGGACGGCTACACCTACTGGGACTACAAGCAGCTGCGCTTCCCGCGGAACGAGGGCCTCCGGATCGACTTCATCCTGGGATCGCGCGCGTTCGCCGACCGCGTGGTGGGTGCGAGCATCCACCGCAACGAGCGCAAGGGAACCGCGCCCAGCGATCACGTACCCGTGCTCGTCGAACTCGCATCGCCTCCCGCGGCCGAGGACGACGACGACCGTCCGATGATCTTCGGCTGAGGAGCATCCGCTCGTGACCACGCTTCCGCCCGGGACGACGACGCGTCGCCCGGTCATCGTCTGGGACCTCGTCACGTCGATCGTCCTGATGGTCGTCGGCGTCGTCCTCGCCGGCATCCTGACGTTCGCGGCGTTCTTCCTGGTGTTCGCGAGCGACCCCTGCGGCGGGTCGACCGTGTGCGACACCGAACGGATGGGCATCGGATTCTTCGTGGCGCTGATCGGGCCGGCGGCGGTGACTGTCGTCGCGATCATCGCCGCGGTCGTCCTGCTCGTGCTGCGCCGGATCAGCTTCTGGGTGCCGATCGTCGGCATCCTGCTCGCGGTCGGCGTCTGGGTCGGCGGCGCCGCCCTCGTGATCTCGGGCGTGCCCGGCGCCACCTTCTGAGCGCCGTTCCCCGGCCCGGTCAAGGGCTTACCCCGATGGGGAACAGCGCTGCTAGATGGAGCGGCTGCCCAGAGGAAGGCCCGACGCATGCTCCTGATATTCGGTTCCAGCCTGCACGAGACGATCATCAACGTCGTCCGCTTCGTGTGCGGTTACTGCGGCGTGGACGCGCCCCAGAACGTCGTGAAGCGCTCGAACCGCTTCACGCTGTTCTTCATTCCGCTGTTCCCCGTGTCGACGCGCTACGTGAACCAGTGCACCAACTGCGGAGGCGAGACCGCCCTCACGGCGGAACAGGCGCGCCACTCCCTCTCTTGGAGCGGTCGCACCAGCGGCACGCGCAGCTGAAACCGACCGCCGTACGGCACGGCTGCTGCGCCCCGAGCCTCAGCTCCCGCTGATGCCCTCCGTCACCTGCACCGGGCTCTCGAACCGGCGGTCCGGCAGGCTCTCGAGGGCGTCGATGACCTCCTTCGGGGCTCCCTGACCCTGGGCTTTGCCGACCAGGTCGGCCTTGCTCGCGGGGTAGTCCACGCCGCCCAGGTACTTCTGCACGTCGATCTGGATGGGCCGGTCGGCCATGATCCGCTCCTTCCGTCTGCGGTCTGTTCCCCTCCACGCCTACCCCCATCTCCGGCGCTGGCAAGACCTTGCAGGGCGCTTGCCATCGCACGAACTCCCTGTGAAGTCGAGGCCCTATATCGAATCCGGGCCCGGCCTACCGTCGCGGAGGACAGAGACGAACAGACGACGAAAGGAGCCGATATGGCTGCAGTGACCCAGTCCATCGACGTGAACGTGCCCGTGACCACCGCCTACAACCAGTGGACCCAGTTCGAGTCCTTCCCCCACTTCCTCGACGAGGTGGAGGAGATCACCCAGGTGGACGACACGACCAACCACTGGCGGGTCAAGATCGGCGGTGCTGAGCGTCAGTTCGACACCGTCATCACCGAGCAGCTCCCGGACGAGCGCGTTGCGTGGAAGTCCGTGGCCGGCGACACCGAGCACGCCGGCGTCGTCACCTTCCACCGCCTCTCGGACGCCGAGACCAAGGTGACGGTCCAGCTCGAGTGGGCGCCCTCGGACGCCCTGGAGAAGATCGGTTCGGTCTTCGGCCTCGACGACCACGCGGTCAAGAAGGACCTCGAGAACTTCAAGAAGTTCATCGAGTCGCAGGGCACCGAGACCGGCGCCTGGCGCGGCGAGGTCGACCGCGGCGAGACGGTCTGACCGCTCCCCCACGACGGAGAATCACGACGAAGACGGCGCCCGGTGCATCACGCACCGGGCGCCGTTCCGTGTGCCGAGGCGCCGTACGGACGGTTACAGGATGGGCCGCCCGCCCGTGACCGCGACGCGCGCGCCCGAGATGTACGAGCCGTCGTCGCCGGCCAGCAGCACGTAGACCGGTGCCAGCTCGGCCGGCTGCCCGGCGCGCCCCAGCGGGGTGTCGCTCCCGAACTGGCTCACCTTCTCCTCCGGCATGGTCGACGGGATGAGCGGCGTCCAGATCGGCCCCGGGGCCACACTGTTGGCGCGGATGCCCTTCTCGCCGAGCAGCTGCGCGAGCGACGCGGTCATGTTCGCGATGGCCGCCTTGGTGGCCGCGTACGGGAGCAGCGTGGGTGACGGCATGTCGGAGTTCACCGACGACGACCCGATGATGCTCGCTCCGGGCTTCATGTGCGGAACCGACGCCTTCGCGAGGTGGAAGAACGCCGACAGGTTCGTCGCGATCGTGTGATCCCACTCGTCGTCCGGGATCTCCTCCAGCGACTCGTGGTTCATCTGGAAGGCGGCGTTGCTGACGAGCACGTCGATGCCGCCGAGCTCCTCCACGGTCCTCCGGACGATCTCGCGGCAATGGGCCGGATCAGAGACGTCGCCGCGCAGGAGCAGCGCCTTCCGCCCCGCCTCACGAACCCACTTGGCCGTGTCCTCCGCGTCCTCGTCCTCCGACAGATACGAGATCGCCACGTCGGCGCCCTCCCGCGCGTACGCGATGGCGACGGCTTTGCCGATGCCGCTGTCCGCGCCGGTGATGAGCGCGATCTTGCCGGTCAGCTTGCCGCTGCCGCGATAGCTCTCCTCGCCGTGGTCGGGGCGCGGTTCCATCGCCTCGGTCTCGCCGGGCGGCTGCTGCTGTTGCTCAGGGAAAGACATCCATGACCTCCATTCGTGTGCTCCCCACGGAACACCCGTCGCCGCCGGTGGTCAGGGGCTTAAGCCGGGAGCCATGTGCGCGTACCGTCCGCGCAATGAACGCCACACCGGATGCGCCCGACGAGCACCAGAGCGACGCCGACCAGACAGCGAAGGACCGCTCCTACAGCCCGTCCAGCGAACGCGAGACAGAGGCCAAGCAGGCGGACTCGACCGGCGCGAGCGTCCGCCCGGGCACCGGCGGCCCGGACGATGTCGGCGATGTCCCCGTGCCGCCGGAGGACGACCTGGACCCCGCCGCCATCGTCGAGCGCGGCGACCCCGGTCCCGGGCCCACCCGGTGACCTACTTCGGGACGCCCGCCGTGCGCTTCCGCGCCACCGCGGAGTAGATCCGCTCGACGACCCAGAGCAGCACACCGATCGCCAGGAGCCCCAGCGCGATCGTGTACTGACCGGCCGGGCGGCCGGAGGTCCACGGCAGCACCAGGTACACGCAGGTGATGGCGCCGATCACCGGAAGCACGCTCGGCGAGCGGAAGTGCTTGTGATCCACCGGCTGCCTCCGCAGCACCAGCACGGTGACGTTCACTATCGCGAAGACCGCCAGCAGCAGCAGCGACGTCGTGCCTCCGAGCAGCGCCACGATCGACCCCTTCGGGTCGAGCGACACGTAGCCGATGAGGGCCACGGCGAGCGCCGAGGTGAACAGGATGGCCGTCCACGGCGTGCGCCGCTTCGGCGACACCTTGGCGAGGAACGGCGGGAGGACGTTCTGCCGGCTCATGCCGTAGAGCAGGCGGCTCGCCATCATCATGTTGATCAGCGCCGTGTTGGCCACGGCGAACATCGAGATGAACGGGAGGAGGTCGTTGATCGGGAATCCGGGGGCGGCCGCCTCGACCGCCGCGACGAGCGGGGTCTCGCTGCCGGCCAGCTCGCCGATCGGCACGAGCGCCACGACGGTGATGGACACCAGCACGTAGATGACGGCGGCGATGCCGAGCCCGCTAAGCATCATCTTCGGGAAGATCCGGCTCGGATCCTTCGTCTCCTCCGCCATGTTCACGGAGTCCTCGAACCCGACCATTGCGAAGAACGCCAGCGAGGTCGCGGTGCTGACCGCGAGGAGCACGCCCTTGTCCTGCGGCGTCTCGAACGCGACGACGCGCGACCAGTCGGCGTTGCCTCCGGCGATCGCCCACAGCCCGATGAAGATCACCAGCAGGAGGCCGGACAGTTCGACGAGCGTCAGCACGACGTTGAGCCAGACGCTCTCGCTCACCCCGCGGAGGTTCACGAGCATGATCAGCACGATGAACGCGAGCGCGATGAGCAGGGTGGTCAGGTTGTCGTCCGAGAGCCCGAACGCGACCGTCAGGTTCACGGCGAACGCGCGCGATGCGGTCGAGGCCGATGTGATGCCCGACGTCATGACGACGAAGCACACGATGAAGGTGAGGAAGTGGATGCCGAACGCCTTGTGCGTGTAGAGCGCTGCGCCCGCCGCCTGCGGGTACTTGGTCACCAGCTCCAGGTACGAGAACGCGGTCACCGTGGCGACGCCGAACGCGAGCAGGAACGGCAGCCACGCTGCGCCGCCCACCTCGGCGGCCACCTGCCCGGTCAGGGCGTAGACGCCGGTGCCGAGGATGTCGCCGACGATGAAGAGCAGGAGGAGGCCGGGCCCGAGGGCGCGTTTCAGCTCCGGTTGCTCCGGTTCGACGGTCTTGACCACCTGGGTCCACGACGGATCGCTCACGGTGTGCTCCTTCGATCGCTCGTTGGGGAGCACTGTATGTGAGTTCTCACAGAAACGGGAGTACCGGCACGCTATTGCCGCCCGGTGAACTCCTCCATCGAGTCGTAGACGCCGAACACCCGCCCGGCCACCGCATCCCACGCGCGTGTGGGCAGGATGCCGCGCAGCGTCTTCGCCAGCCCCACCGTCCACGGCAGCATCAGCATGGGACGTCCGGCCAGCATCGCGCGCCACACGCGGTCGACCACGTACTCGGGAGTCATGAGCGGCGTGAGCAGCGGCCCGCGCGCGCCCGCGAACATCCCGGTGTCGATGTAGCTCGGCGCGACCGTCGTCACCTTCACGTGCTCGTAGCCCTGCTGCACCAGTTCGAGGCGGAGGCTGTCGCTCCAGCCGATGACCGCCCACTTGCTCGCCGCGTAGACGCTCATGCGCGGGTTGGACAGGGTGCCCGCGGCGGACGCGATGTTCACGATCCGCGCCTCCCGGGCGCTCTGCTGCATCCCGGGCAGGAACTCGCGGGTCACGTACATGGGAGCGAGCGCGTTCACCTGCATGGTGGGACGGGTGTCCTCGCCGTTGTCGTGCTCCCAGAAGTACTTGCCGCGCACGATCCCGGCGTTGTTGATGAGCACGTCGATCCCGCCCAGCTCCTTGCGGACGGCCTGCGCGCTCTGCGCGATCGCTCCGAGCTCGGTCAGGTCGACGACGTACGGGAGCACGCTGGTGGCCGGTGCGCCGCCGGCCGAGCTCGGCGAGCGCGGCGGTGCGCCCCACGCGGCGGAGGTGCGCCCCGCGAGCACCTCACGGCGCAGCCGGTGCGTGAGGTCCATCAGCGCGGCCTCGTCCCGGTCCCACAGCACGACGGCGCGCGCCCCTTCGAGCACGGCGCGCTCCGCATAGAGCCGCCCCATCCCCGAGGCCGCACCCGTCACCAGCACCCGCGCCCCGCGAACCGTCCTGCCCATGCCTCCATCATCGCAGTGTCGGCGCCGGCGCGCCCCGCCTCCTGCCGACGCGCGACGGGCCGTTACCATCGCGGGATGCCGTTACCATCGCGGGATGGATGAGGCGATCGAGCGACTCGTGACGCAGCTGGCCGCCCTCGACGGCGTGCAGGCTGTGGCTCTCGGCGGTTCCCGCGCGACGGGCGACGAACGCCCGGACAGCGACTGGGACCTCGGGGTCTACTACCGCGGCACCTTCGACCCGGACGCCGTCCGGGCGCTCGGTTACCCCGGCGAGGTGTCCGAGCTCGGCGCCTGGGGTGGGGGCGTGTTCAACGGCGGCGCCTGGCTGCGCGTCGGCGGCGTGCCCGTCGACCTGCACTGGCGCGACCTCGACGTGGTCGAGCGGGAACTGGCCGACGCCGAGGAGGGACGGATGCACATCGAGCCCTTGTCCTTCCACCTGGCCGGAATCCCCGGGTACATCCTCCTGGCCGAACTCGCGATCGCCCGGGTGCTCGCCGGCGAGCTGCCACGCCCCTCGTACCCGCCGCGGCTCCGAGAACGGGCACCCGCCGTCTGGGCCGGTACGGCTCGCCTGCACGCCGCGTACGCGCGGAGCCACGCCGCCTCCGGGCGGTCGGCCCAGTGCCTCGCGACCCTCACGGTCGCCGCGCTCCAGACCGCGCACGCGTCGGCCGCGGCGAGCGGTGTCTGGGTGACGAACGAGAAGCGGCTGCTCGACCGGGTCGGTCTTCGGGCGCTCGACGACATCGTCGCCGCGGCCGGGACCGAGCCGCGCGGTCTGCTCGATGCCTGCGACCGCCTCGAATCGTTGTGCACGCCTGTGTGGACAGCCGCCGATCAGGCCGCACGCTAGCGATTAGCTGCGCCTTCAGCGCAGATCGCGCACTTTTCCGCCGGAATGGACAACAAAACGCTTGCGATCCCCGGATAGGCTCGTTCCATTCACACCACTGCCGCGTGCGAGCGGCCGACCAGCGACGGGAGGTTCGTCATGTCTCAATTCGTCCAGCACTTCACCGCAGACGCGATTGTCGGGGAGCCCGAGGTCGTCGAGGACGGCCGACCGGTCCGCGAGGTCGCGAACGATCCCGCCTGGCTGCGCCTGAAGGATGCGGCCATCGCCCTGCAGGCGCTGCAGGTCAAGGACGGCTCCGTCGAGAACGAGGCCGACCGGCCCGCCGCCGCCGAGCACGTCCGCACCATCGTCGACTCGATCGCCGCACTCGCACCGGCGTTCCCGCACGACGCGTCCTACCTCGCCGCGCTGCAGCGCGATTTCGGCCGCTGGGCGGACGAGGGATTCGGCGTGCCCGACTTCCTCGACGCGCTCAACGAGTTCCAGCCGCAGCAGCACCGCGTGGACGGGCTCGGCCACCTGGTCGTCTTCCCGATGTACACGCAGAACGGCAGCCCGAACCGGCTCGTCGAGGCGCTGCTGGTCGAGGTCATCTGGCCCGACTTCATCGCGGAGCTGGAGGCCGGCGACTACGGCAACAAGCTGTTCGTCGCGCTGCGCTTCGTCGACTTCACGCCGGGCTACGACACCAACTCGGCCGTGCTGTTCCCCGAGACCGTCGCCATGCGCGAGATTCCGTCCTTCACCTGGGGCGCGATCTTCCAGGACCGCGAGGCGGCACGCTACCGCCGCGTCGTCCGGGCGGCCGCGGAGATCACGAAGCTGGAGCTGCCCGCGGACGCGGCCGCGATGCTGGGCGACCAGCACCTCACGGAGGACACCTTCGTGATGTGGGACATCATCCACGACCGCAGCCACATGCGCGGCGACCTGCCGTTCGACCCGTTCATGATCAAGCAGCGGATGCCGTTCTTCCTCTACTCGCTGGAGGAGCTGCGCTGCGACCTGACGGCGTTCCGCGAGTCGGTGAAGCTGGAGCGCGAGCTCGGAGCCCTGCCGGAGTCGGAGCTGTCGGACGCGCAGCGGGCGATCCGCGACCACGCCCACCTGGTGCAGTACGCGGTGATCTTCGACCGGATCTTCCGGTTCGCCATCACCGGCAGCCGCGTGCGCAACTACGACGGGCTCGGCGGCCAGCTGCTGTTCGCGTGGATGCACCAGCACAACGTGCTGCACTGGACGGACACCCAGCTCACCATCGACTGGGAGAACGTCCCCGACGTGGTCGTCGCGCTGAGCGACCGGATCAACGACCTCTACTGGCGTTCGATCGACCGCCCGAAGGTGGCGCACTGGCTGGCCGCCTACGAGATGCTCACCGAGACCCTCACCCCGCACCCCGCCTCCAACTGGGCGCGCGGGCTGTCGGACGAGGTGCTGGCCGGACCGCCGAAGGGCTACACCGACCAGGTGCTGGACGACGAGTTCCCGCTCTCGATGTTCTACGAAGCGCTGAACAAGAAGATGGCAGGAGTCATCGAGTCCACCGCCGGCATCACCGGAACGACCGACGCGGCATGACCGACGCCCCCACGGCGGACCAGGCGGCCCGGCCCTCTTCGGAGGCCGGGCCGCTCGGCGCGGACACCGTCCGCGGCCGTCTCGTCCTGATCGCGGGCGCCGCGAGCGCGTCGGGCGAGGCGGTCGCCCGCGCGCTGGTGGCGGCCGGCGCGACCGTGCTGGCGGTCGGAACCCGGCAGGAGGCGCTGGATGCGCTGGCCGCGGCGGTCCCCGGCGTCGACACGCGACCGTGCGATCTGTCCGACAGGGATGCGGTGGCCGAGCTGGCCATGCGCATCCACCTGAAGTTCGGGCACATCGACGGCCTCATCCACCTCGTCGGCGGCTGGCGCGGCGGCGGCGGGATCGCCGGCCAGAGCGACGAGGACTGGGAGTTCCTGGAGCGGGGCTTCCGTACCCTCCGGAACACCACCCGCATCTTCTTCGACGACCTCGCCGCCTCCCCCGCGGGCCGGCTGGCCATCGTCTCGTCGACCGCCGTCGACAAGCCGTACCCGGGCGGCGCGAACTACGCCGCGGCGAAGGCGGCGGCCGACGCCTGGGTGCGCGCCATCGCGCAGGGCTTCGCCAAGCAGGCGCCCCGGTCCGCGGCGACCGTCTTCGTCGTGAAGACTCTCGAGGGCCTCGAGCCACGGCTCGGAGACGAGGTCGTGCGCCTGTGGGAGCAGGACGCGGCGGCGGTCAACGGCCGACGCATCCCCCTCGAGCCTGAAAGGATGGACGGGTGACGCTTCAACTCCACGACCTGACCCTGCGCGGCTTCGCCTCCGACAACTACGCGGGCGTGCATCCCGAGATCCTCGACGCGATCGCCGCCGCCAACAACGGCCACCAGATCGCCTACGGCGAGGACGTCTACACGGCCCGCCTGCACGAGGTGTTCGCCGACCATTTCGGTGCCGGCGTCGAGGTGTACCCGGTGTTCAACGGCACGGGCGCGAATGTGGTCGGCCTGCAGTCGATGCTGCCCCGCTGGGGCGCCGTCGTCTGCGCCAAGACCGCGCACATCCACACCGACGAGGCGGGAGCGCCCGAGAAGGTCGCCGGCATCAAGCTGCTGCCCGTCGAGACCCCCGACGGCAAGCTGACGCCCGAGCTGATCGACCGGGAGGCTTGGGGATGGGGCGACGAGCACCGTGCACAGCCGCTGGTCGTCTCCATCACGCAGACCACCGAGCTCGGCACCGCCTACACGGTCGACGAGATCCGGGCGATCGCGGACCACGTCCACGCCCGCGGCATGAAGCTGCACATGGACGGTTCCCGCATCTCCAACGCCGCGGCGACCCTCGGCCTGCCGCTGCGCGCCTTCACGACCGACGCCGGGGTGGATGTGCTGAGCTTCGGCGGCACCAAGAACGGCATGCTCTACGGCGAGGCCGTCGTCGTGCTCAACCCGGAGGCCTCCGAGGGCCTGATCTACCTCCGCAAGCTGAACATGCAGCTCGCCTCCAAGATGCGCTTCATCTCGGCGCAGCTGATCGCCCTGCTCACGGACGACCTCTACCTGCGCTCGGCCTCGCACGCCAACGCGATGGCCACCCGCCTCCGCACGGCCCTCGAGGCGGGCATCGCCGACGGCAGCATCCAGGGTGTCGGGTTCAGCCAGAAGACTGAGGCGAACGGCGTCTTCGCGACGCTGCCGTCCGGCGTCGCCGACCGCCTGCGGCAGCACTTCCGGTTCTACGACTGGGATGCGGCCAACAACGAGGTGCGGTGGATGTGCGCCTTCGACACCACGGAGGACGACATCGACGCGTTCGTGGCGGCGCTGACGCAGGAGCTGCGGGACGCCTGAACCGCTTACCCCCCACACTGGGTAGGTGTCGGGGTACAAAATTGTCCTCCATTTGACCTACACAACGCGGACTTTTCGTGTAGTCTCAAAGAGCGCAGGAGGAACCCGAATATCCATCTTGCGTAACCCCGAACGTATGCCGGGCCGTAGGAAGAAACCCTAGTCTTCCCACAGCCCGGCATCGTGGTTTAACGGCGAACGCTCGGCTCCGTCAGGCGTCGCCCATCATGAGGCCCTCGATCGTGTGCTTCTGCGTGATCGGGGTGAGCTCATCCACCACCGGGCACACCAGATGGCGACGGACGCGCTCGGGCAGCGACTCGTAGAAACCGTGGGTGACCGCCATGTCGTGGTGCTCCGCGTTCCCCGCGCCGGGCGCATCCACACCCAGCACCAGGACCGGGCGCGAGAGGTCGGACGTGTTCTGCGTGCCGCGGTGCAGCGTGAGCGCCGAGCGCGCGGAGACGTCACCGCGCTGCGGGTACTTGCGCACGGCACGCTCCAGGAACCGGGGGTAGAGCTCCGGCTTCGGGAACATGTCGTGCTCGAAGCCGACCGGCAGGTCCCACTGCGTGCCGGGCGCGATCTCGAACGGGCCCATGTCCTCGGCGGTGTCGACCGCGGTGAGGTTGAAGGCGAGCGACGTCAGCCGGCCGGTCTGGATGGTCTCGTCGGGCATCGGGAAGTCGCGGTGCCACGGCTGGTCCTTCGCGCCGGGCCCGGGAACGTCGAAGCCGAGCTCGACGATCTGGTAGTCCGGTCCGAGCACCGCCTCGCAGACGCCACGCACCCACGGGTGATCGACCAGCTCCAGCCATCCCCGCATCTGCTCGGGATGGATCTCGACGTAGTAGCGCTTGGTCCCGCGGCCGACCGCGCCGCCCGGCCGGCCGAGGGCCTCCTCGAAGGCGACCTCGATGTCCTCGCGGAGCCGGTCGGCCCACTCGGCGGAGAAGGCGCCCTTCTTGCCGACGATCCCGTCGGTGTAGATCGTCTCGACGGCGTTCCGGAGCTCCGGGTCGAGGCCGGTGGTGTCCGGGAGGGTGGGGGTGACGTGCGGAACCGCGTCGTCCATGGTCGTCGTTCCTCTCAGGTGATGGTCTGCGCGAGCCGTCCGTCGCGCGCGTGCTGCTCGATTCGCAGCGTGCCGAGGTGGAGCTGCCGGGCCGTCGACTCCGCGTTCCACGAGTGGAACGCGATCACGTCGCCGCCGTCGGGCCCGGTCGTGAGCGAGTTGTGTCCGGGCCCGCGGAGGTCGCCGCCGCTCTTCAGCAGCGGGGGCTGATCGACGTGGGTCCAGGGGCCGAGGGGATGCGCGGCGACCGCGACCCCGACGGCATAGCCGGGGCCGGTCCACGCGCCGCCGGAGTACGTCAGCCAGTACCGGTCGTCCCGGTGCAGCACCGCAGGACCCTCGAGGGTGTGCCAGTCGAAGCGGCGTCCGTGGATGAGCCGGTCGCGCTCGTAGAGCTGCCAGTCGGCGTCCGGGGCGAGCACCGCCGTGGGCGCAGCCGCAAGCGACGTCATGCCCGCGTCGAGCGGTGCGACGGCCAGGTGGGTTCCCGGGCGCTCGTGGTCGAGCACGTCCCGGGCGAAGAACAGGTACCAGCGGCCGTCGTGGTCGCGGAACGGATGCGCGTCGATCGCGAAGAGCTCGTCGGGCGTCAGGTCGACGCCGAGGTCGTGGAACGGCCCGGTCGCGGACTCCGCACGCGCGACGCGGAGGTGGTGACCCTCGATGCCGCGCCCGACGGAGTAGTACATCCAGAACGCGCCGTCGGCCTCCGCCACTTCGGGCGCCCAGTAGTCGTCGCCGAAGCGGCCGGGGAGTCGCTCGAGCACCGGTCCGGCGCTCTCCCAGTGCTCCAGGTCGGGCGAGACGAGCGCCTCGAAGACTCGGTCGCCGTCGCTCTCCGGGTGCGTGCCGTAGGCGACGTAGCCGCCGTCCGCGAGCCGGAGGACGAACGGGTCGGCGAAGTAGCCGTCCCACACCGGACCCCAGTGCCGCGTCACGCGAAGCGACGACACGCTCACGATGCGAGCTCCGGAAGGCCGTTCTTCCACGTCACCGGGACGGCGTGCATTCCCCGGTAGGCGAACGCCTCGTCCCACGAGTGGAACAGCATCCAGTCCTTGCCCTGGAAGGTCACGAGATCCTCGCCGCCCGGTCCGAGATACCGTCCCTTGGTCCCCGGGGTCGACAGGAGCGGCTGCTTCGACTTCGTGTACGGCCCGAGCAGGCTCTTCGCGGTGGCCGCTCCGGTCACGTACGAGGAGTTGGCGTAGTCGTTGGCGGAGTAGAGCAGCACGTACTCGTCGCCGTGCCGGACGATGACCGGGGCCTCGACGAGCTTGCCCTCCCACGACTCCGTCTGCTTGATCAGCCGGGTGGGCTCGCCGGCGAGGGACGCGCCGTCGGCGGACAGCGGCTGCGCGGAGATCCACGTGTCGTAGCCGCAGCAGTTGCCGTCGTTCTTCCAGACGAGGTACCGCTGGCCGTCCGCATCCGCCGTCACGCTCGCATCGATCGCTCCGCCCTCGTCGACCGGGCACACGAGCGGCTTGTCGGCGGTCGACGTGAACGGGCCCTCCGGCTTGTCGGAGAACGCGACGCCGATGCACTGGAACTTGCTGGCCGCATCCGACGCCGTGAAGTACAGGGCGAAGCGGCCGTCCGCGAGCTCGGCCGGTCCGGGCGCCCACGTCTTGCCGGGCAGGGCCCATGACGGCAGCTGGGGTAGCGCATCCTGGTCGGAGACCGTCCAGTGCTTCATGTCGGTGCTGGACGCCACCTGCACATTCACGGCGCGGGTGTTCGTCGCATAGGCGTAGACCCGGTCGCCGACCACCAGCGCCCCGGGATCGGGGAAGTCACTGTCGATCTGGAACGGGGCGATCGACGACGACGGCTCTCCGCTCGGCGCCGAGCCGGACGAGCAGCCCGTGAGCGCGGCGGCGAGGGCGACCAGGCCCGCCGCCGCCGTCGCCGCTCCGAGCATGCGCCGGCGAGCCGTCATCCCTTGACCCCGCTGGTGGCGACGCTCTCCACGATCTGCTTCTGCGCGAAGAAGAACAGGATGAGCACCGGCACCGAGGCGATCACCGCGCCGGCCATCACGATGGCGTAGTGGGTGGAGTACGCCCCCTGGAGCTGCGACAGACCCGGCTGCAGCGTGAGGTTCTCCGGGCTGAGGAGCACGTAGACCGGCCACAGGAAGTCGTTCCAGTTGGCCAGGAAGCTGAGCACGGCGAGCGTGGCGAGCGCCGGGCGGGCCAGCGGGAGGACGATCTGCAGGAAGATGCGGAAGTCGCCCGCACCGTCGATGCGCGCCGCCTCCTCGATCTCCGCGGGGAGCCCGACGAAGAACTGGCGGAGGAAGAACACGCCGAACGCGCTGGCGGCCCCGGGGATGGTGATGGCCCAGATGGTGTCGAGCCAGCCGAGGTTCTGCACGATCAGGTAGTTCGGGATCAGGAAGATCACCGGCGGCACCAGAAGCGTCGCGACGATCAGCCCGAACACGATCCGCTTGCCCCAGAACTCCAGGCGGGCGAGCGCGTAGGCGGCCATGGAGGCCGTGACCAGGATGATGACCGTCTGCAGCGCCGCCGCGGCGAGGCTGTTCAGGAACCAGCGGAACACCGGCTGCTGCCCGCTCGCGAGCGTGGTGTACGCCTCCGTCGAGAACGGGTTCGGGATGGCGGAGTACGGGTTGCGGATGGCGTCGCCGTCGGTCTTGAACGACGTGATCAGGATCCACAGCAGCGGCAGGATGACGACCAGCGCGAGCACGATCAGCACGGCGTACAGCACGCTCTTCCGGAGGGCGCGCTGCGGGCTCTGCTTGCGGCGGGCGGCCGGCCGCTGGGTCGCGGTCGTCTCAGGGGCGGTCGTGGTGGTCATGAGGCGCTCTTCTCCGCCCGCTCCCGCTGGAGCCGGAAGTTGACGATGCTGATGATCGCGAGGAAGGCGAAGAGCACGTAGCTCATCGCGGAGGCCGCGGCCATGTTGTTCTGCGACAGACCCTGGTCGGCGATGTACATGATCGCCGTGCGGGTGGTGTTGCCCGGCCCGCCCTTGGTGATGAGGAACGACTGGCCGAACATGTTGGCGCTCGCGAGGATGGTGATCGTAATGACGAAGGTCATCACCTGGCGCAGGCCCGGGAGGGTGACGCTGAAGAACTGACGGACCGCTCCGGCCCCGTCGAGCGCCGCCGCCTCGTAGAGGTCGGGACTGATGCCCTTGAGCCCGGCGAGGATGATGACGGTGTTGAACCCCATGGTCCACCAGACCGTGACGCCCGCCAGGGTGACCCACACCCAGGGCACGTCGACCGTCCACGGGATGTTGTCCGAGAGCCCGATCATGCCGAGCAGGTGGTTGACGATGCCGGACTGGGTGTCGAGGAGGTACTTCCAGATCACGCCGATGACGGCGACGCCCAGCACGTACGGGGCGAAGAAGACGCCGCGGAAGAACGATCCGGCCCGGATCCTCTGGTTGAGCAGCACGGCGATGAGCAGCGGGATGATCAGCAGGAACGGGACGCTGGCCAGCGTGAAGATCAGGGTCGCCAGCATCGACTGCCAGAAGTCGCCCGAGGTCGCGCTGCCGGGGGTGAACAGGTCGATGTAGTTCTGCAGCCCGATGAACTTCTGGGTGGCGCGGAACGGGCTCCAGTTGGTGAGGCTGATCCAGAGGCCGAAGACCGCCGGTGCCAGGACGAACACCACGAACAGCACCAGGAACGGCGCCAGGAACAGGTAGGCGACGCCTGTGCGTCGCGGGGCGCCGGGCCGGCGGCCCGCGTTGCGCCCCTGGCGGAGCAGGCGTGGTGCCCCGGCTTCCCGGGGCACCACGATCGAAGCGGTCTCAGTCACCGTACTTCTCTTTGTTCTGCTTGAGCAGCGTGTCGGCCTTGGCCGCCGCGTCGTCGAGCGCCTGCTTCGGGTCCTTCTTGCCGGTGATCGCCTCGTTCACCGCGGTGGTGATCGTGGCCTCCACCGTGGTGATGCCCGCGGCGATCGGCTCGTAGTGCGCGTAGGGCAGCTCGTCGAGGAACGGCTTCAGGTTCGGGTAGGTCTGCACCAGCTTCGGGTCGTTGCGCACCGAGTTCTTGGCGGGCAGCTCACCGGTCTTCGGCCAGTCCGCCGAGTTGTCGTTCATCCACTTCACGAACGTCGCCGCGGCCGCGGTCTTGTTCTTGTCCTGGCCCTTGTTGTTCATGAACATCCAGTGGGTGGAGGACGACCAGACGGCCTTCTCGTCGCCGATCTGCGGCACGGCGACCGCCTGCCACTTCAGCTTGTCGAACGCGGTGTTCGTCGTCTGCCAGACGCCGTTCCAGTTGAACGCGGTCTTGCCGGCGATGAGGGCGTTGATGTTGCCGTCCTGGGCGACATCGGCGGGGCTGTAGCCCTTCTTGATGAGGTCGGTCATCCAGGTCAGCGCCTTGACGCCGGCGTCGGAGTTGAACGTCGCCTTGGTCGCGTCCTTGTTGAACAGGTCGCCGCCGTACTGCCAGAGCAGGCTCTCGAACTCGAACGTGCCCGTGAAGACGTAGCCGTCCACCCACTCGCCCTGGACGCCCGCTGCCTTCAGCTTGTCGAGCGCGGCGAGGTACGACTCCTTGTCCTGCGGGATGGAGTTCGGGTCCACGCCGGCCGACTGCAGCACGTCCTTGTTGACGTAGAGGCCGAGCGGCGTGACGCTCCACGGCACCGCGTACTGGCCGCCGTTGTACTTGCCGGCGTCCAGCAGCCCCTCCGGGAAGTCGCTGGCCTTGTAGCCGAGCGACTTCACGATGCTGTCGGCCTTGAGCACGAGGCCCTGGGCCGCATAGGTCGCGATGTCGTCGCCGTGGCCGACCGCGACGTCCGGGCCCTTGCCGGCCTTGACCGCGAGCGGCATCTTGCGGGCGATGTCCGCCCACTCCATCGGGACGTCCTTCACCACGATGTTCTTGTGCTCGGAGTTGAACTTGTCGACGAGCTTCGGAACGAGCACGGGGGCTGCGCCACCGGTCCATCCGTTCCAGAAGCTGATGGTGACCTTCGGTCCGGTGTAGTCGCCGGAGGAGACTTCGGCTCCTCCTGACCCGGAGCTGCTTCCGCAGGCCGTCAGCGCGAGCCCGAGGCCCGCGGTGACCGCGACGGCGATCGCGCGTGCGGCGAATCGCTTCTTCATGTGATCTCTCCCTTGAGTGAGCCGCTCACGCGGGGGCCCCGCCGGGGCGGGAACGTGATCGGTTGGTGCTGGAGCCGAGACACCCGGCATGTTCCGTGAATTTACAGCGCTGGACATCCGGTGTCAACCAGGCGTGACCGGTATGCGCGCCGCGCTGTAGAGTGACCCCGCGGGAAACCGCATCATGACGCGAGAGGATGCGCGATGGCGGTCAGGCTTCAGGACGTGGCGGAGCACGCCGGCGTCTCCATGAAGACCGTGTCGAACGTCGTCCGCAATTATGCGCACGTCAGTCCGCAGATGCGGGAGCGCGTGCAGCGTGCGATCGACGAGCTCGGGTACCGGCCCAACATCATGGGCCGACGGCTGGCGACCGGTCGCACGGGGCTGCTGGCGCTCGCCTTCGCCGACGTGACGCTGCCCTACTTCGCGGAGCTCGCCCGGGTCGTCGCCGACGAGGCGGAGCGGCGCGGCTACCGCGTGCTGCTGGAGCAGACGGAGGGCACGATCGAGGGCGAGCGCGCGGTCGTGACGGCGAGCGAATCGGGCCTCGTCGACGGCATGCTCTTCCAGCCGAGCGTCATGAACTCGGCCGAGCTGGCACAGTCGCGCTCCGACATCCCCCTGGTCGTGCTGGGCGAGAACGCGGCGCCGCTGACGGTGGACCGCATCATGATCGACAATGTCGAGGCGGCCCGGACCGCCACCCAGCACCTGCTGGCGCAGGGCCGCCGCCGGATCGCCTTCGCCGGCCACGAGAGCCCCCGGCGGACGCGCACCTCCGAGCTGCGCATCGCGGGCTACCAGCAGGCGCTCGAGGATGCCGGGATCACGCCCGATCCGGCCCTCCTCATCTCCAGCCAGGCCGTGACCGCGGGCAACGCCGTGCGCGCCGTGGGCGCCGCCCTCGACGGCGGCCTCCGGTTCGACGGGCTGGTGTGCCGCGACGACCTGGCGGCGATCGGCGCCCTCCGCGCCCTGCAGGAGCGGGGCCTTCGGGTGCCGGAGGACGTCGCGGTCACCGGCTGGGACAACACGCCGATGACCGCCGTCACGTATCCGTCCATCACCTCGGTCGCACCGGACATGCGCGGCCTCGCCTCGCGGGCCGTCGACATGCTCCTCGAGCGGATCTCCGGATACGACGGCATGGGCCGCCACGAGCTGGCGCCGTTCTCACTGGTCTCCCGGGAGAGCGCGCCCGCGATCCCCTGACGGGCCGTTCCGGTACCTTTACCGGCTTTACAGCGCTGCACGAATCGTGCATGCTAAGTGGATGCTCACCGAGGAACGCCGCGTAGGGGCGGCCACCGCACAGGACGGACGCTACCCGCGCCCGCAGCTCGTCCGGGCCGACTGGCTCGACCTGTCCGGCGCCTGGACCTTCGCCTTCGACGACGACGACCGGGGCCGCCGCGAGCACTGGGAGTCGCGGGGCTCACTGCCCGGCGTCATCCAGGTGCCGTTCCCCTTCGAGTCGGAGGCGTCCGGCGTCGGCGACACCGGCTTCCACCGCGTCGTCTGGTACCAGCGGACCGTCGTGCGCGACGACCTGCCGGCAGGCGAGCGCATCCTCCTCCACCTCGGCGCGGTCGACCACGACTGCGAGGTGTGGGTGGACGGCCGCTCGGCCGGCCGCCACGAGGGCGGGTCGACCCCGTTCACGCTCGACATCACCGACCTGGTCGGCGACGGCGACGTCTCCATCACGGTCCGGGCCGAGGACGACCCCGCCGACGTGGCGCAGCCGCGCGGCAAGCAGGACTGGCGGCACCATCCGCACTCCATCTGGTACCACCGCACGACCGGCATCTGGCAGCCGGTCTGGGTGGAGGCCGCTCCCGCCGTCCGGGTCGAGCAGCTCCATTGGGTCACCGACGTCCCGCGTGGCGAGGTGACCGCGCAGGTGCGGCTGAGCCGGCCCGCGCCCGCGGGGACGAGCGTCCGCATCCAGGTCGCCGTGGGCTCCGACGAGCTGGCGACGCTGGATACCTCCGTCTCCGGCCGCGAGATCGAGGTCCCGTTCCGCATCCAGCGGCAGACCAACGGTCAGGCGTACGAGGAGCTGCTCTGGTCCCCGTCGCGCCCGACGCTCCTCGACGCGACGGTCAGCCTCCGGGTGCCCGGAGCCGCCGAGGACGTGGTGCGCTCGTACTTCGGGCTGCGCTCGGTCGGCGTCGAGGGCGGGCGCTTCCTGCTCAACGACCGGCCCCTCTACCTGCGGTCGGTGCTGAACCAGGGGTACTGGCCGGCGTCGCACTCCGCCGCCCCGAGCGCGGACGCCCTCCGCGCGGAGGCGCAGCTCATCCTCGACCTGGGCTTCAACGCCACGCGGCTGCACCAGAAGTACGAAGACCCGCGCTTCCTCTACTGGGCCGACCGGCTGGGACTGCTGGTCTGGTCCGAGGCCCCCGCGGCGTACGCGTTCACCCCGGAGGCCGTGCGCCGCAGCGTCGCCGAGTGGTCGGCGATCCTCGACCGCGACCGCTCGCATCCCTCGATCGTCACCTGGGTGCCGCTCAACGAGAGCTGGGGCGTCCAGCACATCGCCCACGACGAGCGGATGGTCTCGTACGCGAAGACGCTCGTGCAGCTGACCAAGACCCTGGACCCGAGCCGCCCCGTGATCTCGAACGACGGCTGGGAGCACGCGGACTCGGACATCCTCTCGATCCACGACTACGACTACGACGCGGGCCGGGTCGCCGAGCGCTATGCGACCCGGGAGGGCATCCTCTCGGCCTCGTTCACGCTGCCCGGCCGGCGCCTGATCGTGGATGCGGCCCAGCGGACGGACGCGCCGATCATGCTCACCGAGTTCGGCGGCATCTCGTACACCGAGAACGGCCCGGAGGACGCCTGGGGCTACTCGACCGCGACCAGCGCGGACGACCTCGTGGAGCGGCTGCGGGCCCTGGTCGGAGCGGTGCGGTCCGCCGCGCCGCTGGCGGGCTACTGCTACACGCAGCTCGCCGACACCGGCCAGGAGACCAACGGGCTGGTCTTCGAGGACCGCCGCCCCAAGGCGCCGATCGAGGAGCTCCGGGCGATCTTCGGCGCCTGACGCCTCGGCGCGGGGCGTCCGCGATACGCCGGCTGTTGTGGCGACGCACGGAAGAGCAGAATGGCGCCGACGCCCTGACCGTCTCTCCTCGAGGAGTGCCCATGTCCGCATCCGCCACAGCGGTGAGCCCCGCCGCCACGAACCTCCTCCGCCGGTCCCGCGAGGCGCTCGTCGCACTCGCCGTCCAGTACCTGCTGGGGATGGCGGCCAACCTCATCGGCGAGCCCGACAGCGCCCTGGTTGGCGTCATCGACACGATCATCGTCATCCTGCACGTGCTGGTCGCGGTCGGGCTGATCGTGGTCGCCATCCGGGCGCTCCTGGCCGCGCGGGCGGCCGGCGTCGGCCAGCGGCTCGCCCTCTGGGCGCTGGTGGTGATCGTGCTCACGTTCCTTGCGGGCGTGCTCACCATCACGCTCGGCAGCGACTGGGCGTCGTACGCCATGGCGACGGGCTTCCTGGTCGCGGCTGCGCTGTACGCCGGAACGTTCCTGGCGTCGTACCGCGCCGAGCCCGCCCCGGCCTCCGCACCGTAGGCTCCTCGCCGCACCCTCCGCTCTCCGTGCCGAGATTTGTGCCAAATCGCGGTTTTCGCGGCGGCATAACCTCGATTTGGCACAAATCGTCCCGCTGAGGGACGCGACGAGAGCCGCATCGCCGCCTGTCGGGGGAGGCGCACGCGGCGTACCGTGCGTTCCATGACCGACACCCGAACCGTGGATGCGGAGGTGCTGCCCGACGCCGAGGTCGCCGGGCTGAGCGCCAAGACCGTCGCCCACGTCATCCACTACCGCCGCAAGACCTACGTGACCAAGCCGGCCGAGGGTTACGCGCTGCTGAAGCGGGTGCGGACGCTGCTCCGCGACGGGACCACCGACCTCGTGCCGCTGGTGCACCGCGACGGCTTCGTCTGGCTGGCCGTCGGGCCCAGCATCCCGATCGCGATCGACGAGATCGAGACCGACGCCGGCCACAGCGAGAAGCACACGCTGAAGCGGCTCGGCCTCGACTGACCGACGGGCGGTCGCCGCCGTCGATCCGCACGGGAGGCGCGTTGGGGGTCGGGGTGCGCCTCCCGCACGGACCGGGCCTCAGGCGCCGACCGCGGCCTCCAGCTCGCGCTCCGGCTCTGCCGGGATCGGTGCGGGCGCCTTGGCGGGCGCCACGCGCTTCGGCGCCGGCTTGACGGGGGTCTCCGCGGCCGGGACCAGCGACGGCATCGCCGGCAGCGTCGGGATGGGCGCGGTCTCCGCGGGACCGGCCGTCGTGGCGAACTCCTTCAGCCAGGGCAGCAGCTCCGGCCCGAGGTCCTCGCGCGCGACCGCCAGCTGAACGATCGCCTTCAGGTAGTCCAGCCGGTCCCCCGTGTCGTAGCGGCGACCGCGGAAGATGACCCCGTGGACGCCGCCGGTCCAGGCGGGCGCAGTCGCGAGGCCCTGCAGCGCGTCGGTCAGCTGGATCTCGCCGCCCTTGCCCGGCTCGGTCTTCTCCAGGATGTCGAAGATCTCCGGGCGCAGAACGTAGCGGCCGATCACGGCGTAGTTCGACGGCGCGTTCTCGCGGCTCGGCTTCTCGACCAGGCCGGTGATCCGCACCACGTCGTCGTCGTCCGTCTCGACCACCGCGGCGGCGCCGTACAGGTGGATGGACTCCGGCGGCACCTCCATCAGGGCGACGACGGTCGTGTTGAGCGCGTGCTGCACCTCCAGCATCCGGCCGAGCAGCGGGTCCCGGGCGTCGATGATGTCGTCGCCGAGCAGCACCGCGAACGGCTCGTGCCCGATGTGCATCTTGGCGCGCAGAACGGCGTGGCCGAGGCCCTTCGGGTCGCCCTGCCGCACGTAGTGCATGTCGGCGAGCGACGTGGAGTAGCTGACCTTGAGCAGGCGGTCGTGGTCGCCCTTCTTCGCCAGGGCGTCCTCGAGCTCGGCGTTGCGGTCGAAGTGGTTCTCGAGCGCGTTCTTGTTGCGGCCGGTCACCAGCAGCACGTCGTGGAGGCCGGAGGTGACGGCCTCCTCGACGACGTACTGGATCGCCGGCTTGTCGACCACCGGGAGCATCTCCTTGGGCATCGCCTTGGTCGCCGGGAGGAAGCGGGTGCCGAGTCCCGCCGCCGGGATGACCGCCTTCGTCACGTAACTGGTCATGTCTTCTCTCCTTGTCTTCTCCGCCGAGGTGCACGTTGTTGTGGTCGACACGCCGTGCGACTGCGCAACAACGTGCACCTCGACGAAAGGGGTAGCGGGGTCAGCGGACGGGGGCCAGGGCGGCGAGGTCGTCGGCCAGGGGCGCGACCTCGGGGACGGTGCCCATGGCGTAGAGCGACCATCCGGCACGGCTCCACGTCCCGGCGTCGAGGCAGTTGCGGCCGTCGATGACGGTGCGGTTGCGGACGATGGATGCGAGGGCGGCCGGGTCGGCGGACGTGAACTCGTCCCACTCGGTCAGTACGACCGTCAGGTCGGCGCCGGTCAGCGCCTCCTCCATCGAGTCGGCGTAGCCGAGCGTCGGGAAGAGCCGCTGCGCGGTCTCCCGCGCCTGCGGGTCGTACACGACGACCTGGGCGCCGCGCAGGTGGAGGGCCGCCGCCACGTTGAGCGCGGGCGAGTCGCGCACGTCGTCCGTGTGCGGCTTGAACGCGGCGCCGAGCACGCCGATCCGGCGGTTGAGCACGGAGCCGCCGAGCGCCTTGAGGGCCAGGTCCATGACCCGCTGGCGGCGGCCCATGTTGATCTCGTCCACCTGCTGCAGCAAGCCGACCGCGGCGTGGGCGCCGAGCTCGTTCGAGCGGTGCATGAGGGCGCGGATGTCCTTCGGGAGGCAGCCGCCGCCGAAGCCGAGGCCGGCGTTGAGGAACTGCCGCCCGATCCGCTTGTCGTGGCCCAGCGCGTCCGCCAGGAGCGACACATCCGCCCCCGCCGCGTCGCAGACCTCCGCGATCGCGTTGATGAACGAGATCTTGGTGGCGAGGAACGCGTTGGCGCTGACCTTCACCAGCTCGGCGGTCGGGAGGTCGGCGACCAGCACCGGCGAGCCCTCGGCGATCGGCTTCTGGTAGATGCGGCGGAGGGTGGCTTCCGAGCGGGCCGAGGTGCCGCCGAACACGAGGCGGTCGGGCGACAGGGTGTCCTCCACCGCCTTGCCCTCGCGGAGGAACTCGGGGTTCCACACCAGCTCGACGTCGATGCCCGCGGGCACCGCATCCGCCACGATCGCGCGGAGCCGCGCGCCGGTCCCGACCGGCACCGTCGACTTCCCGACGATCAGGCCGTCGTGGGTGAGGTTCTCGGCGATCCCGCGCGCAGCAGCCTCCACGTACGAGAGGTTGGCGGCGAAGGAACCCGACTGCTGGGGCGTGCCGACGCAGATGAAGTGCACATCCGACACGGCCACCGCCTCGGCGAGGTCCGTGGTGAAGGTGAGGCGGCCGGCGGCCACGTTCCGGCGGATGAGCTCGGGCAGGCCCGGCTCGAAGAAGGGTGCGCGCCCCTCCTTCAGCTCCTCCACCTTGCGCGGGTCGGTGTCGACGCCGACGACGTCGAACCCGAGTTCGGCCATGGCGGCGGCGTGCGTGGCGCCCAGGTAGCCGGTGCCGATCACGCTGATGCGCGGGGCGGGCTGGTCTGCGGTCTTCTTCGGAGCGGTCATGGGATCGTCCTTTCTGGTGGTCTGCGGAAGGTCAGGGGGCCGGGGTGAGCTCGAAGTCGTCCTCGGGACGCGTGAGCCCGGCGATGAAGGCGGAGAGCGAGTCGGAGCGGGAGTCGATGCGCCAGTCGTTCGTGGCGCGCTCGCCCTGCACGTAACTGGTGATGGCGAGGTTGAACCAGCTGAACCCGATCACATCCGAGTTCTCCGGTTCGCCCAGCGCCTCGAAGAACGAGGTCACCCAGGCGGCCTTGTGCCCGCCGATCTCCGAGGCGCCGACCTCGGACAGCAGGATCGGCTTGTCGGTGATCGCTCGCAGCATGTCGAGGGTGGTCTTGTAGGTGTAGTCGAAGGTGAACGCCTGGTTCGCCGAGTACGGCGGCCGCAGGTAGCCCGACACGCCCACCCAGTCCACGTACTCGTCGCCCGGGTAGAGCGAGCGGAGGTAGGTGTCCGAGCGGAGGGACGGCGAGAGCTTGTTGACGATGTTCGGCGACCAGTCCCAGATCACCAGGTCATTGGCGCCCTCCTGCTGGAAGATGTCGTGGACGTGCCGCCACATCTTCACGTAGTCGCCCGCGTTGTTGCCGTTGATCGTGCCGCCGTTGCCGTCGGACTCCGACCAGGGGTACCAGTTGCCGTTCATCTCGTGGTCGAGGCGGATGGCGAGGGGCAGGCCGGTCGCGACGATGTCCTTCGCGTACTGGTGCAGGTAGGCGTCGAAGTCGCCGCCGATGATCTTCGGGAGGGAGTAGGCGGGAGAGTCGACGACGTTGTTCGCGTCGCCGATCGGCCGCGACTCCCAGGTCAGCAGGGGCATCCGGCCCTGCTGCCAGGCGCGGGTGACCGCGTTGGCGCGGAAGTTCTCGTCCCAGCCGCTGAAGTAGCCGACCATGTTGGGCGCGACGCCGACCTTCGCGCTGGTCGCGTCGAACGTCGCCCAGTTGAACGGCGCCTGCTCGGTGTACATGCCGAAGTAGCGCTTGTCCGGGTTGACGAGTGCGGCGCGCGACGGGGCGGTGATCGGGGCCGCGGAGGAGCCGGAGCCCGACCCGCCGCCCTTGCTGCCGGATCCCGTCGAGGTGTGCGAGCCCGCGGCGGACGCCGATCCGGAGGCGCTCTTCGCCTGCGCGGCGGAGAGCTGCGCCTGCACGCTGGCGAGCTGCCCCTCGGCCGCGGACGCCTTCTGCTGGGCGGTGGCGAGCTGCTTCGCCGCCGCGGCCTGAGCCGCGAGGGAGGCCTTCTGCAGAGCGGTGAGCTTGCCCTTCTGGGACGCGATGGTCTCCGTGGCACGGTCGAGGTTGCGCTTCAGCTCGGCGTTCTGGGCCGCGATCGGGTTGATCACGGCGGTGGCCTGGTCGACCGCCTTGCGGAGCGGGGCGCCGGTCGGCGACACCCAGACGTAGGCCGAGATTCCGACCAGCACGGCGGTGAGCACGATGGCCGCGGCCGCCGTGGCCTGCGAGCGGGACTTGGACTGGGACCACCAGGCGGCGGTCCGCGAGGGAGCGGTCTGGTCAGACAAGGAAGAGAGCCTCCAGGGTCAGGATCGCGATGCCGATCAGGTAGGGGATGGCGGCGTAAGGGTTGAGCTTGCGACGACGGCTCTTTGCGGGCTTGGGGGCGGGAGCGGCTGCTGCCGCCTTGGCCTCGGCCCGGGTGGCCAGCTGCGTGCGGGTGGCCAGCGCGGTCGCGGTGGTCATGCCGCCGACGGAGTCCGGGAGCGCGGGGGCCACGTGGCCCGACGGAGCGGCCGCGGTGGTGTGCTGCGCGATCTCCTCCTCGGAGCTGATCTCGCCGGGGCCGCCGGCGTAGGCGCCGGCGCGGGTACCCCATCCACTGGCGTGCGCCATCCGGAAGAACCCGATCAGGCGGATCGGCATCAGGAAGAAGGTCGACACGATGATGAACACCGGCAGACGGAAGAAGTCGCTCGGCTTCTCGGAGAGGTGGCGGATCTGGCGGATCGACATGCTGATCACCGACGACGCGACCATCAGCGCCACGACGGTGAGGATGCCGCCCTCGATCCCGTAGGACTTCAGGAAGCCCTCGTAGAAGTTGTAGCCGCCGCCGGTGATCGAGCGGTAGATCCAGCCGCCGATGACGCCCGCGAGCATGAACGGCAGGATGATGTCCATCACGAAGAAGAACGCCAGCACCGGCGCGTGGCCGAGCATCCACGGAAGCATGCGCAGCGTGTTGTACTGGCTGCCGCGCGCCCAGCGGAGCTGCTGCTTGAAGAGCTTCTTCACCTTGAGCGGGGCATCCGTGTAGACGAGGCTGGTGTGCTGGTAGACGGTGCGGTAGCCCTCCTTCAGCGTGAGGTTCGTCAGCGTGCGGTCGTCGGAGACCTCGAGGAACACGCCGAGGAATTTCTCGGTCATGAACTTGTCCATGACCCGCATCAGGATCGAGCGGCGGAACGCGATGGTCCGGCCGGGAAGGCAGCCGATCTGGCCGACGACGCTCTGCGCGGGCATCGAGTAGAGCGCGCGGGAGTTCTCCAGCCAGTCCGCCCAGCGGGTGATCCAGCTGCGGGCCGGCTCCAGGATGCGCTGCTTGGTCGTGACGCCGCCGACGCGCTGGTCGGCGAACGGCTTGACCAGCTCGGCCAGGGTGCCCTCGGTCCAGATGGTGTCCGAGTCCACCAGCACCGTGATCTCGCCGGTCGACATCTTCGTCCCGATCATGACCGCGTTGCGCTTGCCCGGGATGGGCGTGTGGACCCACCGCACGAGCGGGGCGAACTCCTCGCAGACCTCCGCCAGCTCGGGGTTGGGGGCGCCGTTGATGACGACGATGATCTCGCCCGGACGCTGCTCGACCATCCGGCCGAGCACGTCGCGGAACAGGTCGAGGGGCTCGTCGACCACGGGCACGACGACGCTGGTCGTGCCGTGGAACTCCCCGGTGTAGGCCCGGTAGCGGCGCGACATGAGCACCTTGACGATCCAGATGACCCAGATCAGGGCCGAGTAGACGGCGAAGAGATAGAACTCGGGATGGCCGCCGAGCATGTGGCGGAGTTGAAGAAGGAAGATGAACACGGACGGGACCTCTCACTGTGGTGGGGGTGGCATCCGCAGCACTGGGGATCTGGTCGGGGTTCGGGTGAGGTCAGTTCTACGTGAGGGTTCGAGTGACCCGCAAGAGGGGGTCGACGGGGCCGTTCCGGCGTGTCGCGGAGCGCTCTGGAGGCGCGGGTCCGTCGTCAGGCGGACAGCCGGCTGGGAGCGGTGAGAGAACGCTCAGGGCCGGCGGGGCCGATGAGAAAGGGCCGATCAACCGATCTTTGCGGCACTGCGGCGGGTGCCGGGGCGCGCATCCATGACACGCCCGGACTGCCCCGATTTTGTCCCCCGGTCGAGGGCCCGCCGCGGCCCTCCGTGAATGTTACGAACTTTTACACCCGGGACACATGCCGTTCACACGACGAAGGGGCGGCCGCCGGATCGGCGACCGCCCCTTCGAGCGATTTCGTGCGCTGCGTCAGTCGTTGACGACGACGATGTCCGCGAGCGGCAGGCGGGTGCGCGGGGCCTGCTCGCGCTGGCGGAGCGGCTCGGGCAGCGACTCCGCGTCCCCGACGGTGCCGAGGGCGGTGACCGAGACGGGCTCGAAGCTCTCGTCGATCTCGAACGCGCGGCGCAGGCCGTCGACGTCGAAGCCGCCCATCTGGTGCACGTGCAGGCCGTCGTGGTGGGCCTGGATGCTCAGGTGCGCGACAGCCTGACCGAGGTCGTAGGTGGCCCAGCGGCGCTCCTTGCCCTCGGCGTCCACCAACTCGGCGACGGCGACGATGAGGACGCCGGCGCTCCCGGCCCACACCTGGTTGAAGCCCATCAGGTTCGCGACGATGGCGTCGAACGCCTCGGACCCCCGACGGGCGACGATGAAGCGCCACGGCTGCGTGTTGGCGGCGGACGGCGACCAGCGCGCGGCCTCGAGGGCGGCGGTGAGCTTGTCCTCGTCGACGGGGGCGACGGGGTCGAAGGCCCGCGGGCTCCAGCGCTCGGCGAGCACGGGCAGCAGCGGGACGGAGGTCTCGGCGGTGCGGACGGGGGCGGATGCGAGGGACATGGATGCTCCAGAGATGCTGATGTACAGGGGACGCGGCTCCATTGCCTGGCTATACCCATGTGAACACATCGATCCGGGACGGCATTCCCGAGTGCGCAGCTGAGTCCCGGGCGTCATCGACGCCC